>NZ_JBICUA010000001.1:0-287192 GCF_043197915.1 Actinomadura geliboluensis
CGGTGACCAGGCTGGTGGAGCACACGCCGGTCTCGGGGAGGTCGAGGTGGACGGTGTCGGCGGCTTCGCGGTCGCCGGCGAGCGCGGCGACGATGCTGCGGACCTGCTCGTACCCGGTGGCCATCAGGAAGGTGGGGGCGCGGCCGTAGCTCTTCATCCCGGCCAGGTAGAAGCCGGGCTCGGGGTGGGCGAGGTCGCGTTCCCCGTGCGGCGGGACGGTCCCGCAGCTGTGGAAGTTGGGGTCGATCATCGGCGCGAGCCTGACCGGCGCCTCGGTGGCGGGGTCGAGCTCGACCCGGACCTCGCGCAGCATGTCCAGGTCGGGCCGGAACCCCGTCGCGGCGACGACGATGTCGGCTTCCAGGACGCGCGGGCCGTCCGCCGTCTGGCCGTTGACCTGGACGGCTCCGGCTTCACCGTCCGGGGCGGCGAGGCCGGTGATGGTGAAGCCGCGGACCAGGTCGATCTCACCGTTCTCCACGGCCGCCTTCAGGCGGGTGCCGAGCGCGCCGCGCGCGGGGAGGCCGTCGGCGTCGCCGCCGCCGTAGAGCCGGGCGACCGATGCGCCGCGCACCGCCCAGGTGACGCGGGTGCCGGGCTCGTTCTCGGCGAGTTCGGCCAGGGCGAGGAGGGTGTTGGCGGCCGAGTGGCCCATCCCGACCACCAGGGCGCGGCGGCCCGCGAAGCGGGACCGGTCGCGGCCCAGCACGTCCGGCAGCGGGCCCGTGACGCGGGCGGCGGCCCGGTCCTCGCCGGGTGCGGGCAGGCCCGAGTGGCCGAGCGGGTTGCCGCGGCCCCAGGTGCCGGACGCGTCGATGACCGCGCGGGCGGCGATGTCGTCCACGGCTCCGTCTTCACCAATGGCGCGGACCAGCAGCGGACGCTCCGCACGCCCGACCGTGCGGGTCACGTCCACGCCCTGCCGGGTCACGGCCACCACGCGGGTGCCGGTGCGGATCCGTCCGGCCAGCGCGGGAACCTGAGCGAGCGGCGCCAGGTAGTCGCGGACGAGTTCGGCACCCGTAGGCAGGGCCTGCGGGTCGGGCAGACGCCATCCGGTCGGCTCCAGAAGCCGCCGGGCGGCGGCGTCGGTGTCGTACCGCCACGGCGAGAACAACCGCACATGCCCCCACTCCGACATCGCCGCGCCCACCTCTCCCCCGGCCTCCAGCACCAGGAACTCCTGGTCACGTTCGGCCAGATGGGCGGCGGCCGCCAGCCCGACCGGCCCGGCACCGATCACCACGACCGGCAGTCCGTCGAGCTCTCCGTCCCCGGCGGTGACACCAGGGTCCGCGGCCTGCTCGGCGTCGGTGCAGCACGCGCTGACACCGCAGCAGCTCTCCGGTCGTCCGGCCTCGTCATTCATGGCAACCCCTTGTTTCGATGCCCGTCTAAGCAGGCGCCAGTTTGCATCACTGGATAGATAGATGTCAAATTAGATGCATGTCTAAGATGCTGAAGCTTGAGGACGTGACCGACCCCGCCTGCTGCGCACCATTGAGCGGTCCCGCATTGAGCGAGGCCGAGGCCACTGAACTGGCCAAGGTGTTCAAGGCGCTGTCCGACCCGGTGCGGCTGCGTCTGCTGAACATGATCGCCTCGGTGGACGGGGGCGAGGCGTGCGTGTGCGACCTGACCGGCGCGTTCGACCTCACCGCGCCGACCATCTCCCACCACCTGAAGGTGCTGCGCCAGACCGGGCTCATCGAGGGCGAGCGGCGCGGCACGTGGGTGTACTACCGGGTCGTGCCGGAGAGGCTGACCCGCCTGTCGGGCCTGTTCGCCCTGCCGGCTCTAGTCCCGGCCTGATTCCACACGCTGTCCCGCCCTGGAGGCGGGACAGCGTGTCGGTGTCAGCGCGCCGTCGGGGGTGCGTGTCTGCTTGCGCAGCCGGGTGAGGACGTGCCGGGCGCCGTCTTCGCGCTCGCGCTCCACGAGGGCGACCTCGATCCGGGTGAGTGCGGAGGCTGCACTGGCCGGTTGCGGCCGCGTTGCCACAACGCCATCTCCAGCGCGTCCAGCGGAGGGTCGGTGCGCAGGTGGTCGGCCAGTTGCCAGCGCACGATGCGGCGGGAGAAGGCGTCCAGCACGAACACCACGTACCCCGGTCGACCGCGTTCCCAGGCGGCTGGGAGCGCGCGGTGAGCCGTCGGCGCAGGTCATCCACCATAGGTCAGGCAGATCCGCAGGGCCGTCCATCCGTCTCTTCGGGCCTCGCATGCCGTGCAGCCGAGAGAGCGTGGAGTGACCATCGTCACCGCGTCCGTGACGACATGATGCCGGGCCCCCTATGTTGGGTGGTGAGGGCCTGAAGGACAGCCTGAGCCGAGGAGATGGGGCCGGTGAGCGCAACGATGCACCAGGTCTGGATCGAGGCCGGTGGGGGCCATGACATGGTCCGCGCCGATGCGATCGTGATGCTCCGGCTGGACGGGACCGGACGACTCACCGCGCAGTTGCGCGATGACGCCAAGGTCAGTGTGACCCTGCTGGAAGGCTCGTCCGGCGCCCGCCCGCCCGACGACTTCCACCGCCGGCTGATCCAGACCGTCGCGCAGCTCGCCGACTCCAGCGGCGCGCAACTCGTCCGCCCGCGACGCGAGGGAGGCGTCTGGAGCTGGACCAGCGAACCCCTCTAACGGTGTTCCGCGTGTAGGCCCGCAGGCAGGCCTCGCTGTCTCTGAGAGTTCCCATGGACGCGACGGTCATCGGCGCGAGTGATGAATCGGGCGCGGAGTCCCTGTGTCCAGAAACGAGGTCGCCCAGTTCGGCTGGGGAGCGGCCGGTCGCTGCTGGGGGCCGCACCGGCTGATTCAGGGTCGTCCGCTCCTCCCCGAACTGGGCGGGCCTGGATCGGCGGCACGCTGCTCTTACGCCTACGGGCACCAGCGCGTCCGCTGGTGCCTCACAGGCCGGGGGGCGTCCGGTTCGCGTGCAGGGTGGGTGCTCCCGACGCAGAACGCGGGGGATGGTCGGCATCTCAGGGGCGGGCGGCTGTTTCCAACGTGGCCCGTGCCGCCGCATCGTCGGTTGAGGCCGGGACGGTGAGCAGGTCGACGCGACGGCCGTCGGCATAGATCGCGGTGAGCAGTCCGGCGCGAAGGTTGCCGAACCAGCTGAGCAGCACCTCCCTCGTGTCCTCTGGGCCGTCGACGCGCAGCCGGCGCGGATGGGCGGCCCAGTCGGTCGCGCGCAGCATGATGTGGACGATGGGGCGATGCTCGTCGGATGGACCCTGCGCTTGCAGTGCCAGGACCAGCCCGGGCAACTCCATGGCCGGATCGGCCGAGCGGGGCCACCAGACACCGTCCAGCAGCGTGCGCCCGTCTTGCATCGGATCAGCCTGGGCGGTCGGGGCCGGCGGCCGCATCGCCAGCCGAGGAGGCATGGACGGAGAGAAGCTGATGGTCGTTCTTCGTTCGGCAGTGGTCCGCATAGGTCTGCGCCCCTCTCCCGGGAGGCGCGGACGGCGTCCCCCGGTGCGTTGTCGGCGGGGACGGGGCCGACCTGATGCTTCGCTACCCCAACAGATGCGGCAGAAGTGATTCTCAAGGCGACCGGCTACTTGAGCCACATAGAAACAATGCCCCCGTTTATCAGATATCTACATGATACTCACAATTTGCCGACTTCCGGACAGAGGGCGGCAAATTACAATTGCCGTTTACTGTACTTATGTTGGTCTTCGCTGAGCGGCACCACCCACGTTGCACGTCAGATGATCCGGAACGCGGCGCGACCGCTACCGGGCTGCGGCCGGGCCGCGCTGCCGGACGTCGCCGCGGCGGCTGTGCGGTCTTCACCTCCGCCGGATACGGCGGAGTCTCAGCATCGGCGACGCCGCCACAGTCCCGGCGAACGGGCGCCTTCACGGCGTCGGCGCGGCGTCGTCCCGTACATCAGGACGAGCAGGATCACTCCGGCGAGCAGAGCGGCCGCGGCCATGATGACCGCCATCAGCGGCGTGGCGGTCTTCCACAACACCGTGAGGACGATGACCGCCACAGCGATGATCGCCAGAGGTCCGGCAGGGCTCATGGGGGACGGTCGCAGAGCACGGTCGCGGCGGGCGGGTTCCGGAAGGGGCACGGCGTTCCCTGCAAGAGCCGGTATGGCGAGTCAGCCGGGCGGGACGACGTCATTGGCCGGATGACCGCAGTCTACGCGCGTCGCAGTGATTCACGGCCGGACACCTTTGGACCCGGCGCGGGCTTCCGGTGGCGCATCGCCGTCCTGGGCCGGGAGATCGAAGTGGGCCGGCTCCCCCGCGTCGGCCACATGGTCGCGGCCGCCGGGGCCGGCTTCGCACTGCCGGAGGAGATCCCGGCCTCCTGCGACATTTCCACCGCCCGCCCCTGAGCCGCCGCTCTCACGACGGCCCATCACCCGACCGTTCCGCGGCCCCGGCTTCTGGCCCTGCGGCCCGCCAGCGGAGTGTGCGCGTGCCCGCGGCCGTCAGCCGGGGATGCGGAGGGCGAGGAGCGCGACGTCGTCCTCGCCGCTGGGCTCTATGCGCTCCAGGAGCCGGTCGCACAGGTCGGGCAGGGGAAGCCGGGCCAGGTGGGAACCGTGGCGGCGGAGGCTGGTGAGGCGGTCGGACAGGTCGCTGTCGTGGGTCTCGATGAGGCCGTCGGTGTAGAGCAGCAGTGTGGACAGGGGCGGAAGGATACGGGCGCCGTCGGGACGAGTCCCGGTGAGGTCGGGGTCGCCGAGGAGCATTCCGTGCTCGTCCAGGAAATGCGTGCCGCCGTCACCGGTGATCAGGAGCGGCGGTGGATGGCCGGCGTTGCACCAGCGCAGCCGCCACCGCCCGCCGGAGACCTCTTCGATGCGGCCGAACACCCCGGTGGCCAGGTCGGCGTCGCTGACGGCGGCCATGACGCCGTCCAGGCGGGCCAACACGGTGCTGGGCGGCGCGGTCTTGTCCCAGGCCAGGGCCCGGAGCATGTTGCGGACCTGGGCCATGCGGGCCGCCGCCTGCAGGTCGTGGCCCACGATGTCCCCGATGACCACTCCGAGGGCGCCGTCGGGCAGCGTGAAGGCGTCGTACCAGTCGCCGCCGATCCAGCTGACTTGGGTCGCGGGCACGTACCGGGCCTCCAGCCGCAACTCGCCCGGCTGCGGCAGAGGGGTGAGGAGGTTGCGCTGCATCGCCTCGGTGGTGTTGCGCTGCCCGGCGTACAGGCGGGCGTTGGCCAGGACCAGGCCGGTGCGGCGCGCGACGTCCTCGACGACGAGCCTGTCTTCCGGACCGTAGCCGTGCCCTGGGCGGGAGTAGCCCAGTGTCAGCGCGCCGTATGTCTCACCTCGGGCGGCCAGCGGGGCGATGATCGCGCTCTGGGCGTCCATGACCTGGAAGAGTTCGCGCTGGGCGGCGTCCAGCGGTTCGTCGGAGCGCACGTCGGCCTCGCCGCCGACCACGACCGCCGCGCCACCGCGCAGCACCTGGGCCAGCGGTCCCCGCGGCACGCGCGGGAGGGGCGGAAGCGGCCCCTCAAGCCCGGCGAGGTCGGCGGCGGACAGTTCGTGGTGCGTCGCGGCCACCCGCTCCACGCGGCCGTCGCGAACCAGCAGATCGACCTCGGCCCAGTCCCCCAGATGGGGAACCACGAGCCGGACCAGCCGCCGCAGTGCCTCCTGCTCGTTCAGCGTGGACGACAGCACCGTCGTGATCTCGGCGACCAGCCTCAACCGGGAATTGGCCCGCTGCACTCGCGCCATCTGCTCGCGCCGCTCGCGCTCGGCCTCGACCCGGTCGGCGGCGTCCTGAAACACGATGACCAGCCCGGCCACCGCCCCGTCCACGGGCCCGGTCCGGCCCGGGTCCCCGATGTAGATCGGCGCGGACGACCACGAGCACATCATCAGCCGCCCGTCCCGGTGGGCGAACAGGTGGCCGTTCCCGTGATCGGGAACGCCGGTGCGCAGCCCGCGCATGAGGCGGCAGTCCTCTTCGGGGGGGACGTGCCCGTCCGCGTCCCGGTGCAAGAGCCGGTGCATCGGCCTGCCCAGCACTTCATCGCGGGTGTAGCCGAGCAATTCCCGGGCCCGCGGGTTCCACGCCGTGATCCGGCCGCGCTCGTCGGTCGCCAGCACCCCGGAGTTCATCGCCTCCACCAAACGATCAAGAACGGCGCCCGGCCGATCGTCCACCTGCCCGGTCATGCTCATCCCCCCGATCGGACACCAAACCCATTCCCCTCGGCACATCCCGGACACTCCGCGCGCGAGCCGTCCATCGGACGCGTGCCCTGCTCAGGGCTCCCCCCTGGGCGCCGAATACCAGCGATGGATCAGTGGTCTGAGCGGGTCGCGTCCGTCGGCCGCCGCATGAAGGAGCGGATGTACCGGATGCCGTTGCGGCTCGACGCCCGTGAGTGAGGGCGAGCGGGCCGCGGCCGACCGCGCCGTCGCGCGTCTGGTACCCGCGCCCGGCCAGGGCGGGAGAGCGATGGTGGATTCCGCCCAGAAGCGAGGCGGACGGACGCTCGCGGTCCGAGCCGCAACTGGATCGGATCGAGAACGCACTGCGTCCGAACGCCCTCGCCACCGGCGCCTTCCTGCTCGTCCTGGTCTTCCGGTACCGGCGGGCTCGCGGCGGCGGGCAGTTCAGGCCGCCCGAAGCCGGCGCCTTCAGAGCGATTCCCCATCCCGGCGCCATTCATCGTTCTCGTGCCGGGCGCGGGTCGAGGGCGCTCCGCTGGAGTCCGCGAGCCCGGGCTCACCTCTGAAGTCAGGGCCGAGCGAAGCCTCACACACAGCGCGGGGCAAGGCAAGCGCGTAGACTCATCGCGACGAGGGTCTTCTCGATGCGGGCGGCCAAGCGCGCATCCCCTGGTTTCTCCAAGCTCGGGCGCTCCAGCCCAGACAGGTCCGGCGCCATGACGCCGCAACACCACCTCGTCCGCACGGCCGACCACAGTGCCGAACACATCGGCCTGACCCTTGAACGGCTCAACGACCGCACCGTCATCGCCATCAGCGGCAGTCTCGACGCCACCTCCACCCCGTTCCTGCGTGAACGCCTGTACGCCGCGCTGCGGGACAGCGGCGCCTACGTGACCGTCGACCTGTCGGACGTGACGTTCTGCGACGCGTCCGGACTGGCGATGCTCGTCGGCGCACACCACCGGGCCGAAGCGACCGGCACCACCCTGACCCTCGCCCGCCCCCGCCCCCAGCCGGCCGACCTGCTGCGGGCCACCGGACTGCACCGCGTGTTCTTGGTCGGTTCCTCCGCCACCGACGCCCAGGACGCCAGTCCGGACATCCGGTCGACCGCGGCGTGACCACGCGCAGGCGCTCACAGCACCGAACGGGCCTCGGCCAGTGCAGATCGGAGGTCCGCGACATCGAGGCTCGGCCACCGCCCGGCCAGAGAAGAGAGCGGGATGACGACATGACCGGCGACGAACTACCGGCGACCGTCTGGGGCCCATCGGGCATGTCCCGGGGCGCGGCCGACCGGCGGCGGCTGGCCGCCTCGTTCGACCTGATGGCGGCGGTCCTGAACGGGACCACCCTGCCCAGCCTGCTGAAGCTCGTGACCGAGCGGGCCCGCTCCATGGCAGGCGTTCCACTGGCATTCGTCGCCCTGCCCGCCGAAGAGGCCCACACCCTGCGGATCGATGTCGCGGTCGGCGTCGGCAGCGACCGGATACGCGGGCTGACGGTCCGGCGCGGACGGTCGATGCTCGGTCGGGCGTTCAGCTCCCGCCGGGCCCTGTCGGCGCGGATCGTCACCGATCAGACGCTCAGCGACCTACCGGCCGGTCCGATCCTGATCCTGCCGCTGGACAACGGCGAGGCCACCCACGGAGTCCTCGCCGTCCTCGCACGGCCGAACGCCGAGCCGTTCAGCCCCTCCACCGCCCGCCAACTACTGCTGTTCGCCGACACCGCCGCCCGCCTGGTCCAACTCGCCGAAGACCGACGCACAACCACCCCGCCAGACAGCGCCTGCGCACCCATCATCGCCCTCCGCCCCCCACCCCCGCCCACGCGAAGATGACACAACCAGGCGGCAGCCAAGGCTCGTGATCAACAGACGGCACCCCTGCACACCCCCGTAGCCGCAACCTGCGCTAGTTCCAGATCGTCTGGGCCAGGACCTGGACCCCGCTGGTCGGTACGAGCTCCGCGAGGTCACAGCACGGTGGGGCTGCGGCGTTCGAGGAGGACGACGTCGCGCCATTGGCCGTGGAGGCGGCCGAGGCGTCGGCGGGTGCCGACGGTGCGGAAGCCGGCCTTGGCGTGGAGCCGGAGGCTGGGGGTGTTCTCGGGGAAGATGCCGGTCTGGACGGTCCAGATGCCGTTGGCTTCGGTGGCGGCGATGAATGCGGTCAGCAGCGCGGCCCCGATGCCTTGGCCGCGGGCGTGGGGGCAGATGTAGATGCTGTGCTCGACTACTCCGGCGTAGCAGCAGCGGTCGGAGACGGGGCTGGCGGCGATCCAGCCGAGCACTGTTTTTCCCGGGTCCGCGGCGGCATCGGTCGCGACGTACCGGTACTGGTCGAGTTTGGCGGTGTCGAACGCCTGCCAGGTGGGGGCGGTCGTCTCGAAGCTGGCGTGTCCGGTGTCCAGGCCTTGCTGGTAGATCGCCAGGACCTGGTCGGCGTCCCGGTGCCGCATGGCTCGGATGGTGATGCCGGGGTCGTCGTGATGCTGATGGGATGGCATGGCATGCGTCCTGCTAGTCGGCGGGTTTGACGGCGTGGACGATGGCCGCGTTCAGCCCGCCGGTGCCGGTGGTCGTGGTGATGCCGACGGCGGTGAACCCGGCCGTTCGGAGTTCGCGGTGGTACTCCTCGGCGGTGAGTGTGGAGGCGGCGCAGCCGAGGCGCCGTTCGGCGGCGGTGCGTTCGGCGGGGTCGAGGCCAGCTTCGGTGATGATGTCGCTGACGGCGAATCGTCCGCCGGGGCGCAGTACGCGGAAGGCTTCGGCGAGCACGCGGCGCTTGTCCGCGGCGCGTTGTCGGTTCCGGCCCGGGCGGCGTTGGCGCGGGCGAGGGTGAGCATGTCGTCGCCGGCGTCCAGACCGTAGGCGGTTCCGCCAGGGCCGACACGGCGTGCGGACAGCAGGACGTCCAGGCCGCCGCCGGAGCCCAGGTCCAGGCCGGAGTACCGCGCGACGATGGCCTCGACGGGATCGCCGGTGCTGGAGTCGGGCATCAGGTGCCTCCTTCGGGCGGGCAGGCCGGGGTGGCCGGCGCGGGGCGTCCCATGACCAGGTCGGCGGCGGTGGGGAAGCAGGCCACGCATGCCTGGTTGATCCGGTAGTGGCGGGCGGTCCCGTGCTGGTCGACCAGGACGAACCGGACCTGTGACAGCAAGAAATACGCCTTAGCAGCAGGCTCTGCCCGTCGTACCCTTCTCGGCGGCGTCGACGCCGATCGTCGGCTCCCGCCCTTCCCCCGTCTCAACGACGACGCCACGATCCTGATGTTCGAATGGCACCCCACTCGGGCCTGAGCCGCGCCGCCGCCGGGGCGGGCCCGCCGGAAACGCGCCATTTGCGCCGCCGGACGGCGGCGCGGCGGGCGGGGCGCCAGGTGGCGACGAGGGCGGCGGCGAGCAGGAGTTCGGCGATGTCTCCGCCGTAGTACATGATCTCCGCGCCGCCGCGGACTTCGGCGATGGGGGCGTGCACGTCGATGAGGAACCCGCCGTACATGAGCTGGGCGATGACGGCGTGCAGGGCGATGGCGACGCCGAGAACGAGCAGCCGCGCGTTGACCCGGGGCCGTGAAGGCGCGGGATCGGGCCCGGCGATGACCCACGCGAACAGGAATCCCGAGAGCACGAAGTGCGCGTGCATCAGCCAGTGCAGTGCCGGACGGGTGGTCGTGGCGTCGTACAGCGGGGTGAAGTACAGCACCGCCAGACTGCCGGTACTGAGCGTCAGCGCGACGACGGGGTGGGCCAAGACCCTCATCGGCCTGCTGCGCAGTACGCCGGTCAGGTCCCTGGCCCAGTCGGTGGGCAGCGCACGCAGGAGCACGGTGATCGGGGCGCCCAGGACAAGGGCCAGCGGCGCGTACATTCCCAGCATCATGTGCTGGAGCATGTGACCGCGGAAGTCCTCGTGCGCCCACGGAGCGATCGGCGGTAGGAGTGCCACCGCCAACAGGGTGCATCCGGTCAGGAACATCGCCGTGCGCCACCAGTCTCGGGAGCCGGCCTTCCTGCCGGGTCCGCGGTGTGCCAGCAGCACGTAGGCGACCGCGAGGGCGACCACGCCGGCCACCGCGAGCACGGTGCCCCATCCCCCGCCGTCGTGCGCCGGCGAGTGATGGTGCATCACGGGCTCCACGGCCGGAAGGAGGCATCGGGCTCGGGGTCGAACGGGGTGCCGGTGCGCTGCACCAGCCATCCGACGGCCACCAGCACCGCCCCCAGGAGCAGGAAGCCGACGTCCCACCAGATCTGGAGCGGGCCGCCGTGCACGTGGTGGATGCCGAGGATCTGGTGGTCGACGACGCCTTCGACGACGTTGAACAGGCCCCAGCCGACCAGCACCCATCCCCACAGCACCTGGGAGGTCCACACCCGGCGGCGCCGATGGGTGACACGCGAATACAAGATGGACAGCCCGGCGAGCACTGCCAGCCAGCACACCACATGGAACAAGCCGTCCCACAGCGTGTTCATCTCCAGCCCGGAGACCGTGTGGGGGTCGTAGTACTTCACCCCTATACGGGCGGTGTCGGTGCTGCTGAGCATGTGGTGCCACTGGAGGAGCTGGTGCAGCAGGATGCCGTCGACGAAGCCGCCGAGGCCGACCCCCAGCGTGATACCGGGCAACTGCAGGCTGGCCGGCATGGACGTGGCGCCGGTACGGCCGGTGGCGGTCATGGTCCGTCCCTCCCAAGTGCGGGTGCGGCAGAGCCAAGATCAGGTACCGCCACAGGCGGCTGCTACCCCGCGCCGACCCGAGTATTCGCTGGACGATCCAGGTCGGCCGCGCGTCTTCGCCATCTGGGGCGCCTGGCGATGTCGAAGCCGCGCGCGTTGATCACGACGAGCGCGGACAGGATGAGCATCCCGCCGAGGACGATCCGCGCGTCAAGGCGCTCACCGAAGACGGACAGGCCGATGACGCCGGCCCACACCGGCTCCAGGACCATGGTGATCGAGACCGTCGACGCCGGGAGGTGGGCCTGGGCCCAGGTCTGCCCGAGCAGCGCGATGCCGCCGGCGACGATCGCCAGATAGAGGAAGGCCGGGACGTCCCGGGACTCCGGCAGTTGCACCCCGTCGACGGACGCGACGGCGAGGAAGGCGAACCCCATGGTCCCCAGTTGCACGACGGCGAGCGCGTAGGCGGTTCGCGCCTGCGACCAGCGTCCGAGCGCGAGGATGTGGACGGCGTACAGCAGAGCGGCGAAGAGCGTGAGCATCTCGCCCCAGCCGAGGGAGAACCCCCGCAGGGACATGGCCGCGACGCCTCCGGTGGCGAGAAGCGTCGCGGCGCTCGTCCGGACGGACGGCGGCTTACGTGCGAACAGGCAGGCCAGGAGCGGCGTGAACACCACGTACATGGACACGACGAAGGCCGACACGGTCGGCGCGGTGTGCTTGAGCCCGACGAACTGCAGGTACTGGCCGGTGAAGTAGGCGAGCCCGAGCCCGGCGCCCACGCCGACGACGCGCCAGCCCGCGCGCAGGACCGCCGCCGGGCGCACGAGCCCGACGACCAGCGCGGCCGTGAGGAACCGGAGCGCCAGGAAGTCCGGGACCGGCAGCCGGGTGAGCAGGTCCTTGGAGATGGGGAAGGTCGAGCCCCACACCGCGGTGACGGCCACGAGCACGCCGCCCGCGAGCGTCAGCCGGACGTCACGCCGGGCGGACACGGGCGGTCACAGTTGCAGCGCCTTGGTCTCCAGGAACTCCTCGATCCCCCAGCGGCCCAGCTCGCGGCCGTTGCCGGAACGGCCGTAGCCGCCGAAGGGCGCCGCCGGGTTGAAGGCGCCGCCGTTGACATCGACCTGGCCGGTGCGCAGGCGGCGGGCGACGGCGACGGCCGCGTCCCGGTCCGGCCCCCACACGGCGCCGGCCAGCCCGTAGGGCGTGCCGTTGGCGAGCGCGACCGCCTCCTCGACGCCGTCGTAGGGCTGGACGGTCAGGACGGGCCCGAACACCTCCTCCTGGACGATCTCCGCGTCGGGCGCGACATCGGTGACGACGGTCGGGCGCACGTAGTGGCCGCGCGGCAGTCCCGCCGGGCGCTCCGCGCCGCCGGTGACGATCCGCGCGCCGGCGGCCTCGGCCCGCTCGATGAAGCCCGTGACGGTCCGCCGCTGGGCCGCCGACGCGACCGGCCCGAGGTCGGTCTCGGAACGGGCCGGGTCGCCGACGACGAGCGCGTCGGCACGCGCGGCGGCGAGGCGCAGCGCGGTGTCGAGGTCCGCGCGGGGCACGAGGAGCCGGGTCCAGGCCGTGCAGGTCTGCCCGGAGTTGAGCATCGCCGCGTCGACGGACGCGCGCACGGCCGTCTCAAGGTCGGCCCCGGGGAGGATGACGCTCGCGGACTTGCCGCCGAGTTCGAGGCTGACGCGCTTGATGCCCGCGGCGGCGACGGCCGCGACGCGGGCGCCGACCTGGGTGGAGCCGGTGAAGGAGATCGCGTCCACGTCCGGGTGGCCCGCGAGGGCCTCCCCGACGACCCGTCCCGGGCCGGGGACGAGGTTGAAGACCCCCGGCGGGACGCCGGCCTCGTCGATCGCGTCGGTGAGCAGGTACGCCGACAGCGGCGTCAGCTCGGCCGGTTTGAGCACGACGGCGGCGCCGGCGACGAGGGCGCCGCCGATCTTGGCGAGGACCTGGTAGAAGGGGTAGTTCCACGGGGTGACGCAGGCGGCGACGCCGATCCCCTCGCGCAGGACGAGCGAGTTCCCGACGCGTTCCTCCCAGGCGAGGTCGGCGGCGGCGTCGAGGTAGGCGCGCAGGACGTCCAGTCCCGTGTCGATGTGCGCCTCCCGGGCCACGCGGAGCGGCGCGCCGATCTCGGCGACGGTCGTCTCCACGAGCAGGTCGCGCCGGCGTTCGAGGGCGGTGTGGACGCGTCCGAGCACGGCCAGCCGCTCGCGCGGCGGCATGGCCGACCAGGACGGGAAGGCCGCCGCCGCGGCGGACACCGCGGCATCGGCGTCCTCGGCCCCGGCGTCGGCGGCGGTCCCGATCGGCGCCTCGGTCGCCGGGTCCTCGACCTCCGTGGTCCGGCCGCCCGCCGTCTCCCGCCACCGGCCGCCGATGTACACCGCCGACCGCGCCCATTCGGGGCGGCCGGCCCGCCGGGCGCTCATGCCCGTGCCGAGGAGTCGGAGTAGACGACCTTGCCGAGCCACTGGCCGCCGTCCACCGACAGGACGTCGCCGGTGATGTAGGCGGCGCGCCGGGGGTCGAGCAGGAACGCCGCCGACTCGGCCACCTCCTCCGGGGTGGTGAACCGGTTCGCGGGGACGCTGTCGAGCACGCGGCGGCGGTCCTCCTCGGTCGGCCAGAGTGCGGCGCCGGCGCCCTCGGTCTCGGTGGGGCCCGGGGAGATGCAGTTGACCCGCACTCCCCGTCCGCCCCACTCGGAGGCGAGGGTGCGCGTCATCGCGAGGACGCCGCCCTTCGCCGCCGCGCTGTGGACGGTCCCGGGGTGCCCGTGCCAGGCGTAGCTGGCGATGACGTTGAGGATGGCGCCCCGGCCCGCGGCGAGCATGTGGCGGCCCGCGGCGCGGGTGCCGTAGAAGGTGCCGTTGAGGACGATGTCGACGACGGCGCGCCAGCCGCCGGGCGAGAGGTCCTCGGCCGGGCACACGAAGTTGCCCGCCGCGTTGTTCACCATCGCGTCGATGCGTCCGTGCTCGGCCGCGACGCCGTCGATCGCGGCCGTGAGCGCGTCGGCGTCGCGCACGTCGCAGGTGACGACCGCGGCCTCGGCGCCGAGGCTCTCGGCCATGCGGGCGGTCTCCGCCAGGGGCTCGGCGCGCCGGCCGATGACGACGATGTTCCCGCCCCCGGCGGCGTAGCGGACGGCGACGGCGCGGCCGATGCCCGAACCGCCGCCGGTGACGACGGCGACCTGGCCGGCGAACTCGGCGAGCGGAGACTTCTCGATCATGGCTTCCCTCACTGGTCGGTGGTCGGGGTCGGGGCCGGCGCGGCGGCGAGGACGAGGGCGTCGACGGCGATCGCGCCGCCGGGCCCGGCGCGCAGCGGGTTGACCTCGCATTCGGCGACGCCCGGGTCGTCCGCGATGAGGCGGGACACGGCCGCGACGCTCTCGGCGACCGCGTCGAGGTCGACGGCCGGGCGGCCGCGGAACCCGGTGAGCAGCGGCAGCCCGGCGAGCGACTCCACGAGGCGGCGGGCCTCGGCGGCGCCGACGGGCGCGAGCGCGAGCGCGACGTCCCGGTACACCTCGGCCTGGACGCCGCCGATCCCGACGAGGACGACGGGTCCGAAGGCATCGTCCCGGCGGGCGCCGACGATGAGTTCGACGGCGTCGGTGCGGGCGTCCATCTCCTCAAGGACGTAGTCGCCCTCGCCCAGCCGGGCGACCATGTCGGTGAGGGCGGCGCCGACGGCGTCCGGGCCGGTCAGGCCGACCACCACTCCGCCGACCTCCGTCTTGTGCTCCAGCCATCCGGCCTTGAGGACGAACGGACCCGACATGGCCTGCGCCGCCGCGGCGGCGTCCGCCGGGGTCCGGACGGCGGCCGCGCGCGGGTAGTCCAGGCCCGCGCCGGCGAGGAGGTCGCGTCCCGCGAGGTACGGAAGCGCCTCGGCCGCGCCGCCGAGCGGCGCGGCGGGGGCGGCGGGTCCCGCGGCGTCCTCCGGCGGGGCGGAGCGGACGAGTTCGACCGCGAGCCCGAGCGACCGCGCCACCGCGTCGATGGTGAACAGCGCGGGGACGGAGCGGGCGCGCAGCTCCCGCACCGCCTCCGAGTCGTGGCTCATGCTGTGGGCAATCACCGGGCGCCCGTGCTCGGCGGCCGACAGCCCGAGCGACGCGGCCACCTCCAGCTCCCGCTCGACGAGCGTCGGGGTGTCGGCGCCGTAGCAGCCGAAGTAGCCCGACAGCACGACCGCGTCCACCTCGCCGCTGCGCAGGAGCACGTCGACGATGCGCGCGTAGGTGTCGAGGTCCTGCTCGCCCGCTCCGGCGAGGTCGATGGGGTTGGCGGCCCCGGCGCCCTCGGGCAGCAGGGCGGAGACGGCGCTCCGCGTCGCGTCCGAGAGCCGGGGCACGGTGAGCCGGTGGCGGGCCATCACGTCCGCGGCGAGGGCGCCCTGGCCGCCGCTGTCGCTGACGATCGCGACGCGGTCCCCGGCGGGGAGCGGTCCGCCGGCCAGCAGGTGCGCGAGGTCGATGGCCTGCGCGGGGGTGTCCACGAGGACGGCTCCGGCCGCCCGGCAGGCCGCCGCGACGACGTCGGTCGAGGCCGTCAGCGCGCCGGTGTGCGACCGGGCCGCGGCCCGGCTCGCGTCGCTGGCGCCCACCGTGAGGACGATGACCCGCTTGCCCGCGGCGCGGAGCCGGGCCATGACGTCCACGAGGTCGCGTCCCGCGCCGAAGCTCTCCAGGTAGAGGACGACGGTCCGGGTCGCCTCGTGCGCCACGAGGTCGGCGAGCAGGTCGGCCGCGGTGACGTCGACCTGGTTGCCGACCGAGACGAACCGGGAGACGCCGAGGCCCGCGTGGGCCGCGAGCCCGGCGATCTCCAGGCCGAGCTGCCCGGACTGCGACACGATCGCGATGCCCCCCGGGACGAACGTGCCCCAGGCGAGCTCCAGCTCGGCGTCCGCGTCGTACAGGCCGAGGCAGTTCGGCCCGACGATCCGGGCGCCGGCCCGGCGGATCCGGTCGGCGAGCCGGCGCTCCAGCCCGGCCTCGCCGTTGGCGAGGTCGATGTGGGCGGTGATCCCGAGGAACCCCTTGACGCCCAGGGCGAGCGCCTCGTCCACGACGGCGGGGATCGTCCGCGCCGGGGTGGTGAGGACGACCAGCTCCGGCACCGACGGCAGCTCGCCGAGCGACCGGGCCGATTGGACGCCCTCGATCGTGGCGCCCTTGGCGTTGACGAGGTGGACGTCCCGCCGGTGGGCGCCGCGGAGGGCCCCGCGGGCGATCCAGTGGCCCCACTTGGCGGGGTCGGGGGAGGCGCCGACGACGGCGACCGACTTCGGGTCGGAGAAGACCGACAGGGCGTCGCTCATCGCCCGGCCACGGCGCGCGAGATGATGAGGCGCTGGATGTCGGAGGTGCCCTCTTCGAGCTCCTCCAGCTTGGCGTCCCGCAGCCACTTCTCGACCATGAACTCCCGCGAGTAGCCCCAGCCGCCGTGCGTCATCAGCCCGGCGTTGGCCACCCACGTCGCGTTCTCCGAGGCGGTCAGCTTCGCGACCGCCGAGGCCGCGGTGACCGGCGCGCCGGCGTCGTACAGCCGGGCGGCCCGCATGGTGACGAGGTGGGAGACGTCGGTCTTCGCGGCCATGTCGGCGAGGCGGAACGCCACGGCCTGGTGCTCGATGATCGGCTTGCCGAACTGGACCCGCTCGCGGGCGTACCGGACGGCGTCCTCCAGCACCGCGCGGGCCAGGCCCGTCGCGGCCGCGCCGATGAGGATCCGGGACGCGTCGAAGGTGTGCATGAGCCCGTAGAAGCCCTTGCCCTCCTCGCCGAGCCGGTTCTCGACCGGGACGCGGACGTCCTCCAGGAAGACCTCGGCGTTCAGGGTGCCGCGCTGGCCGTACTTCCGCATGGGCGCGCCGACCGTGAGGCCCTCGCGGTCGCGCTCGACGACGAACGCGGTCACCCCGCGGGAGCGGAGGGCGGGGTCGACGGTGGCGAACACGACGAAGTACTGCGACAGGGGGGCGTTGGAGATCCACGTCTTCGATCCGTTGAGGACGTAGTGGTCGCCGTCGCGGACCGCGCGCGTCTGCAGGGCGGCGGCGTCCGACCCGACGCCGGGCTCGGTGACGGCGACGCTGGTGACCGGCGGCGTGGCGCCGGTGAGCGGGGTGATCCACTTGCGCTTCTGCTCCTCGCTGCCGAGGGACAGGATCGGGTCGGCGAAGAACGAGCTGGAGGTGAGGAAGTTGGCGATGCCGATGTCGCCGTGGCACAGCTCCTCCTGGACGAGGCACTGGGTCACGAGGTCGGTCACGCCGCCGCCGCCGTACTCGGCGGGCAGCATGTAGGCCGCGAGCCCGATCTCGGCGGCCTTGGCCCACAGGTCCATGGGGGCCTCGGTGTCCGCCTCGTCGACGGCGCGCGAGCGGGGGCGGATCTCGTTGCGGGCGAAGTCGCGGGCGAGCGTGACGAACTCGCGCTGTTCGTCGCTCAGCTCGATCCCGTCGGTGAGGTCGTAGGACATGGAGGGGCTCCCGATGAAATTTAACTGACCCGTCAGTTATGTTTGTGTGATCGTGGGGCAGGGCGCAACAGGCTGTCAAGAGGTTTCAGGGGGCGGACCGCGCGGCCGCCCGGGCGGAGGGGCGCCCGGGCGCGCGGCGTCCGGAGGAGGGCCGGGGGGCGCTCAGCCGACGGCGGCCTGGGCGGGCTCGGTCGACATCGTCGCGAGCAGATGGTCGCACACGCTCTGCATCCGCTCGATCGTCATGTGCCGGGACCCGACGAGGGCCTGGATCGCAAGGCCGTCGATCATGCTGACCAGGGCGTTCGCGAGCAGCACCCGGTCCCCCTGGACGATCAGACCCTCGGCCTGGCCGGCCCTTATGATCTCGGCGATCACGCTGCGCCACTCGCCGTAGATCCGCTCGTTGAGCTCGCGGAGGTCGGGGTCGTGCAGCGCCTCGACCCAGGTCTCGGCCCAGATGCGCCAGGCGGCCGCGGTCTCCTCGTCGTGCGGGAGGTAGGAGTCGACGAACGCGCGCAGCCGGTCCCGGGCGTTGGGATGCCGGTCCAGGATCTGCTTGCGGCGCTCCAGCGAACGGGTGAAGTTGTACTCGAACGCGGCGTGCACGAGGTCGCGCTTCGTCTCGAAGTAGTAGTGGACGGAGCCGGTACTGATCTTGGCGCGCCTGGCCACGTCGGTCACGCGCAGCGCCTTGTAACCCCGCTCGCTGACGACCTCGCAGGCCGCCCTCAGGATCTGGTCGCGACGCTCCGCTACGACGCTCGGTCGTGGCATCCGTTCTCACCTCGTGTGCTGTAAATGGTCAGGTTGTCAGACGGCCGCGGCTCAGTCCAGCGCCGGTCGCGGCCCCGCGCCCGGCCCTCTCCGCCGCCCTTCGAGGACGGCGGAGACGGGCCGGCCGCGGGCGTGCCACTCGACGACGTTCCGGGCCTGTTCGAGCACGTAGTCAAGGGTGCTGGCCGCCGACAGGTACGCGGCGTGCGGTGTGACGAGCACCCCGGGATGGCGGACGAGCGGGTCGCCTGGCTCGGGCGGCTCCTGCGGCAGCACGTCGAGGGCGGCGCCGGACAGCCGGCCCTCGTCCAGGCACCGCAGGAGCGCGCGGTGGTCGACGAGGCCCGCGCGCGACACGTTCACGAGCGCCGCGCCCGAGCGCATCAGGCCGAGCCGCCGAGCGTCCAGCAGGTTCCGGGTGGCATCGGTCAGGGGCAGGTGCAGGCTGACGACGTCGCTGCACGCCAGCAGCGCGTCGAGCTCCATCGGCTCAACGCCGTCTACCTCGGCTGCGACGGGGTCGTGCCCGACGACGCGGCCGGCGAGCGGGCGGACGAAGCCGGCGTAGCGGCGTCCGATCCGCCCGAGGCCGACGACGCCGACGGTCGTCTCCGAGAGCCGCCGCAGGTCGTGCCGCGTGCCGTCCCACATCCCGGCGCGGACGTCCTGGTTCAGCCGGGGCAGCCCGCGCAGCAGGGCGAGCGTCATGGCGAGCGCGTGGGACGCGACCTCCTCGGTCGCGGCGCCCGGAACGTTGGCGACCCAGACACCGCGTTCGCGGCAGGCGTCGAGGTCCACCATGTCGTAGCCGACCGACTGCGTGGCGACCATGCCCACGCCGGGAAGCGCGTCGAGGAGCGACGGGCCGACCTCGGCGTAGCCGAGCAGGAGCGCGTCCGCGTCCGCGGCGGCGGCCACGATGTCCGCGGGCGCGGGCGTGCGGGCGAACCGCACCGCGAACCCGGCCCGCTCCAGCAGCTCCACGCCGGGTGCCGGGTCCGTGTCGACCACGTCGGTGTAGACGGCGACGGGTTTCGTCATGCCATGCCCCTCGCGGCGCGGCTCTCCTCGCGGACGTGGATGAGCGTGGGGCGGTCCGCGTCCAGGGCCGCCTTGATCTCGCCGGTCAGCTCGGCGGCGTCCTCGACCCGGACGCCGCGGCAGCCCAGCGAGCGGGCGAGCGCGGGGAAGTCGGGCCGGCCGAGGGCCACGGCGTGCACCGGCTCGTCCCGGTCCGCCATCTCGTTGCGGATCTCGCCGTAGCCGCCGTTGTCGACGACGACGACGGGCAGCGCGATCCCGAGCTCGGCCGCCCCGGCCAGTTCGGCGACGGTGAACATCGTGCCGCCGTCGCCCTGCAGGACGAGCACGGCGGTGTCCGGGTGGGCGGTCTTGGCGCCGATGCCCGCGGGGAGGCCGAAGCCGAGCGTGCCGCCCCCGGTCGGGTAGAGGAAGGCGCCAGGACGGTGCAGGGGCAGGTTCGACAGCGCGCCGTAGTAGCAGGCCATCGCGCTGTCGGACGCAACGATCGCGTCTCGGGGCAGCGCCTCAGCGATCGCGGACACGATCCGCAGCCAGGGCGCGCCCTCCTCCCGTGCGGCCGTCCGGTGCAGGTCGCGCCATCTCGCGGCCCGCTCCGGCGCGTCCGCCGGCCCCGGGACGTCGAGCCGTTCCAGCAGGGCGCTGAGCGCGAGTGCGGCGTCCCCGACCAGGGACACCGCCGGGATCACGTTGGTCACGATCTGCGCCGGGTCGACGTCGACGCGCAGCACCTTGCCGGACAGATCGGGCAGCCCGATCCACCAGTCGGACGGGGCGAACTCCGTCCCCACCGCGATGACGAGGTCGCTGTCGTCCATGAGCTCCAGGACGCACCGGTGCTGGAGCCCGGCGCCCACGAAGAGCGGGTGGTCCTCCGGGACGACGCCCTTGCCGTTGGCGGTGGACACGACCGGGGCGCCGACCGCCTCCGCCAGGGAGAGCGCCTCGTCGCCGGCGCGCGCCGCTCCCCCGCCGACGACGAGCACCGGCCGCCGCGCGGCGGCGCACGCCGCCGCTCCGGCCTCGACCGCCTCCGCCGCCGGAGTGCGGGCCGCGGCCGGGACGGGACCGGGCACGGTCACGTCCGCCTGCTCTTCGAGCAGGTCGAGGGGGATCTCCAGATGGACCGGGCGGGGGCGTCCCGACACCAGGTCCGTCCACGCCTGGGCCACGGCGAGCGGGGTCTCCTCGACGCTCGTCACCCGGTGGCTCCGGCCGAGGACGGCCGCCATGGCGGCGCTCTGGTCCTTGACCTCGTGGAGGAGGCCGTTGCCTCGGCCCGGGTGGCGCAGCGGCATCCCGGGCGACACGAAGAGAACCGGCACCGAGTCCGAGTACGCCTGCGCCGCGGCGGCTGCCGCGTTGAGGATCGCCGGGCCGGTCGTGGTCAGGCAGACGCCCGGCCGTCCGGACGACCGCGCGTACCCGTCCGCGGCGTACCCGGCGCCCTGCTCGTGGCGCGGCGAGACGTGCCGTATCCCGTGCCGCGCCATGGCCGCGTAGACCGTGAGGTTGTGCGTCCCCGGGATCCCGAAGATCGTGTCCACGCCGTGCGCGGCCAGCGCGGCGACGAGTGCCTCGCCGCCCGTCATGCTCGTCATGCTGCTCACTCCTTCCGGGTCAGTCGAGGACACAGGCGTCGCGGACGTCCCAGTACGCGTTCACCCGCGCACCGGGGGCCACCCCGTCCGGGGTCCGGGGGACCTCGGTGCTCGCCACCAGCCGCCGGCCGGCGTCCGTGCGCAGCTGGACGGTGCGGCTGCTGCCGAGGTAGATGCAGTCCTCCACGATCGCCTCGACGCGGTCCATCGTGTCAGGGACGGGGTCGCCCGCGAGGGCGATGCCGAGACGTTCCGGCCGGATCAGCAGGGACGCGCCGCCCTCGTCCGCGGCCCCGTCGAGCCGGAAGCTGCGGCCGCTGTCCTCGTCGACGAAGCTCCCGCCCCGGACGGTGCCGGTGAAGACGTTGGAGGCCCCGACGAACTCCGCGCTGTAGCGGCTGTTCGGCTCGGCGTAGAGCTGCTCGGGCGTGCCGAGCTGGACGATGCGCCCGTTCCGCAGCAGGGCGATCCGGTCGGACATCGTCAGCGCCTCGTCCTGGTCGTGCGTGACGAAGACGAAGGTGATGCCCATCTCCCGGTGGAGCCGCCGGATCTCCAGCTGGAGCTGCTCGCGGAGCAGCTTGTCGAGCGCGCCGAGGGGCTCGTCCATGAGCAGCACGCGGGGGCGGAAGACGATCGCCCGCGCGAGCGCCACGCGCTGCTGCTGGCCGCCCGACAGCTCGGCCGGGCGGCGGGCGCCGAGGTGGCCGAGCTCGACGAGGTCGAGGGTCTCGGCGACCCGCCGCCGGATCTCCGCCTTGGCGGTCTTCTGCCGCTTGAGGGGGAAGGCGATGTTGTCGGCGACCGACATGTGCGGGAAGAGCGCGTAGTGCTGGAACACCATCCCGAAGCCGCGCTTGTGCGGCGGCAGGGAGGTGATGTCCCGGCCGTCCACCTCGACGGTCCCGGACGTGGGCCGGGTGAAGCCGGCGACGATGTTCAGCAGGGTGGACTTGCCCGAGCCGGACGCGCCGAGCAGGGTCAGGAACTCCCCCGCCCGGACGTCGAGGTCGACGGCCTCCAGCACCGTGTTGTCGCCGTACTCCTTGCTGACTGCGCCGATGGAGATCGGGGCGCCGGTCGACGCCGGGGCGGGCGTCGTCTCTAGGGCTGCGGTCATGTCATGCACCTGTGTTCGTTGCGGGGCGTGCCGTGCGGCGGCGGGCGACCTGCCGGATCAGCCGGGTCAGGCCGAGGACGATGAAGGAGCCGAAGATGACGATCAGCACCAGCGTCGAGAGGGCCGCGACGGTGGGATCGATCTGGACCCGGATGCCGGACCACATCTGGACGGGCAGGGTCGTCATCTCCGGGCCGGAGAGGAAGATCGCGGTGACGACCTCGTCCCAGCTGATGAAGAAGGCGAACAGCCCGCCGGCGAGGACGCTCGGGAGGATGAGCGGGAGGGTCACCTTGAAGAAGGTCGTGACCGGTCCCGCGCCGAGGCTCATCGCGGCCATCTCGAGCCGCCGGTCGACCGAGACCAGCCCCGCCACGACGTTGATCACGACGTAGGGGACGGCCAGGCACGTGTGGACCAGGACGAAGCCGAGCGTCGTCTGCGTGAGCCCGAGCTCCAGGAAGGCGATGTAGGCCGCCAGGCCGACGATGACGTAGGGGACGATCAGCGGCGCCAGCAGCACCGCCATGATCGTGTTGCGGAACGGGAGGCTGCCGCGCACCAGGGCGAGGGCCGCGAGGACGCCGAGGACGACCGCGCAGACCGACGACAGCAGCGCGACGTTGAGGCTCGCCAGGGCCGAGTCGATCCAGACCGGGTCGTCCAGGATGTTGCGGAACCAGCGCAGCGACATCTCGCCGGGCGGGAAGGACAGGAACGAGCTGTCCGAGAACGACATCGGGACGACGATGAGGACCGGCAGGACGAGGTAGACGCCGACGACGGCGGCCAGGGTCACGAGTCCGGCACGGGTGAGGATCTTTGTCATGGCTGCCGCATCAGGTGTTTCTGGAGGTCGACGAACCGTCCGGCCACCACGAGCAGGAGGAGGGTGGTGAGCAGGAGCATCGTCGCGAGGGCCGCGGCGAAGCCGAACCGGAGCACGGTGCTGACCTGCTGCACGATCAGCTCGCCGATCATTGTGTTCTTCGGGCCGCCGAGCAGCGCCGGGGTGATGTAGTACCCGAGCGCCTGGACGAACGTGAGCAGCACCGCCGCCGCGACGCCGGGCGCGCTGAGCGGCACGAAGATCCGCCAGAACGCGCCGGCCGGGCGGTCGCCGAGCGACTCCGCCGCCTGGAGCAGCCGCCGGTCGATGCCCTGCATGGTCGCGTAGATCGGCAGCACCGCGAAGGGCAGCGCGACCTGCACCATGCCGAAGACGACGCCGGTGAGCGTGCGGATCAGCGGGATCGGCTGGTCGACGAGGTCGAGCGACTGGAGCGTCGAGTTGAAGGCGCCGGTGTCCCGGAGGAAGAGCACGAGCGCGAAGCTGCGCACCAGGATGCTCGTCCAGAACGGGACGAGGACCAGCCCCAGCATGATCATCCGCCAGCCGGGCCCGACGAGCGTCATGAGGTAGGCGTAGGGGTAGGCGAGCGCGAGCGTCACCACCGTGACGATCGCCGCGATCAGGAACGTGTTGCCGAGGACGCGCGGGTACACGGCGTTCGCGAAGACGTCGCGGTAGTTCTGGAGGCCGACGGTCGGGTCCGTCAGGCTGCGGGACAGCATGACGACGAGCGGCACCACGAACACCAGGACGAGGAAGACCAGCAGCGGCAGGACCAGGACGCCCCAGCCGTCGAAGCGCGTCCAGCGGGGCAGCCGCAGCGGGCGGGGCCGCCCCCGGACCCTGCCCGCCGAGGAGTCAGCGGTGGCCGACGTCACTTGGCGATCCACGCGTTCAGTCGCTCGGTCACACCGTCGTAGTTCTTGGCCCAGTAGGCGTAGTCCACGAGACCCGCGGAGCTCTGCGCGTTGGCGGGGAAGCCCGGCAGCTCCTTGCGGACGTTCTCCGGCACCAGGTCGAGCGCCTTCGCACTGGCCGGGCCGTAGATCGACGCCTCGGCGTCCGCGGCCTGCGCCTTGGGGTTGTCGAGGAACCAGCGCATCCACTCGAAGGCGAGGTCCTTGTTCGGGTAGCCCTTCGGCACCACGATCTGGTCGTAGGAGACCAGGTTCTCCTTCCACTCGTTCGCGACCTTCTCCCCCGCCTGCTGGGCCTGGAAGATCCGGCCGCTCCACGCCTGGACGAGGGGCGCCTCACCGCTGGCCAGCATCTGGGTCATCTGGTCGCCGGTGTCGAAGAAGACGATGTCGCGCTTGATCGAGTCGAGCTTCTTGAAGGCCCGGTCGATGTCGAGCGGGTAGAGCTGGTCGGGCTTGACGCCGTCCGCGAGGAGCGCGGCCTCGAACATGCCGCCGGTCGCGTACTTCCAGAAGCCCCGCTTGCCGGGGAAGCGCTGGGTGTCGAAGAACTCGGCCCACGTCGTCGGGTGCGCGCCCGAGAAGGTCTTGGAGTTGTACGCGATCGTGAAGGAGTACTGCAGGATCGGGATGGCGCACGGGCCGATCTGGTTCTCGGCGACGCCCGTCGCCTTGGCCTTGTCGAGGATGTCCTGCGGCAGCTTCTCCAGCAGCCCGCCCTCGCAGGCCGTGTTCGCGAAGTTCGGCTCCACCTCGGTCGGCCCCGAGGTGACCTTGCCCGCCTCCACCTGCGCCTTGATCTTGGCGTAGTCGGTGGGAGAGTCCTGCTTGATCGTGACGCCCTTGGTCTTGGCCCAGGGGGTGAAGTAGGAGTCGACGTGCGCCTTCTGGGCGGCCCCGCCCCACATGGTCACCGTGAGCGACGAATCGGAGGCGCCGGAGCCGCCGCCGCAGGCGCTCAACGCGACGGCCAAGCCCGCCGCCGAGGCGATGGCGAGCAACCTGGTGGTCTTCATCGACCCTCCCGTTCCGGGGGTTGTTTGACTGATGCGTCAGTTAATGTCGTACACCGTGACGTGCGCCACGCTCGGTGTCAAGAGGTCACCGGCAACTTCTCGCCCACCGGACCCCGCACCGTCGCATCACCCTCGGAAACCGCCGTCCGCCCCACCGAAGCGCTGGTCAACGCGCTGCCGCCCCCGGGCGCCGGAGAATCCGGCGCCCGGGGGCGACCGACCGCGAACCCGGGTCGCGGCCCCACCCGGACGAGCGCCGCCGGCGGGCCCGCGGCTCGGGTGAGCGGCACGGCCCCGCCGAAAGGGACGATCTGCGCGCGCCGAAATGCGCATTCGCCGGGAACTCTGACAGCAAGTCAAAAGTCCGGTTTCATGCGGCGCGCGCGGCGCAGTAGGCGCCTGAGCTAACGCCCGGAAAAAGCCACCGCGTCCGGAATTGTGGACGCCTGATCGTCAGGCGGCGGCGGTGAGCGGCAGGCCGGCGCGGGCGCTGGCGGCGTACTCGTCGTCGATGGCGACCACGCGCCGTCCGGCGGCGGCCAGCAGCGAGGCGGCGATGGCGGCGCGGTAGCCGCCCGCGCAATGCACCCACACCTCGCCGCCCGGCACCTCGGCCAGGCGCGTCGGCAGGTCCTGCAGCGGGATGTGCACGGCGCCGTCGATGTGCGACTCGTCCCACTCCAGGGCACGGCGCACGTCGAGGACCACGACCGGGCGGTGGTGCCGGACGGCCGCCAGTTCCTCGAACGACGCTCTCGGGAAGGACGCGAGGTCCTCCGCGCCCGCCCAGCGCTCGGGGCCGCCGGTGGCCGACGCGGCCGGGCGGTCGATCCCGATGCGGACCAGTTCGCGCTGGGCGTCCGCCACGTCCTCGGGCGTCTCCCCCAGCAGCGTCAATGGCGTGCCCCACGGGACGAGCCAGCCGAGGTAGGTCGCGAAACTGCCGTCCAGCCCGAAGTTGAGCGTCCCGGCCATGTGACCGGCCGCGAACGCCGTCCGGGTCCGCAGGTCGACGACCCACTCCCCGGCCTCGATGCGGCGGCGCAGTTCGGCGGCGTCCGCGCGGCGCGCCTCCGACAGATCGGGCGCCTCCGGCCCGGCGGTGTTGGCCGGCTCCATGTGGGCGTAGTAGGCGGGCCAGGCGTCCAGGCCGGCCAGCAGCCCCTCGACGTACTCCTTCTCGTCCAGGGTGAGCGCGGGATTGCCGCGCTTCTCCCGCCCGATCGTCGACGCCTCGGACTCGGACTGGGTGGCCGAGCAGAAGCTGCCGAACCCGTGGGTGGGGAAGATCTCGGCGTCGTCGGGCAGCTCGCGCGCCAGCCGCCGCACCGAGCCGTACTGGGCGGTCGCGAGATCGAGGGTGTGGGACGGCCCGAGCAGGTCCGGCCGTCCGGTGGACCCGTACAGCAGCGACCCGCCGCTGAACACCGCGGGCGGCCGGCCCTCGGCCTCCAGGACGTAGGCCAGGTGCGTGAACGTGTGGCCCGGAGTCGCCAGGACCCGCACCCGCATCCGGGAGCCGACCTCGATCACGTCGCCCTCGGCCACCGCGTGGTGCTCGAAGGCCACGGGGTCGGCGGCGTTGAGGTGGTAGGCGGCACCGGTCGCCCGGGCCAGCGCCAGTCCGCCGGTCACGTAGTCGTTGTGGACGTGTGTCTCGAAGACGTCGACGACCGCCACCCGCCGGGCCTCGGCCAGGGCGAGCACCCGGTCGATGTCGCGCTGCGGGTCGATCACGAGCGCGACCTCGCCGTCGGTGACGAAGTAGCTGCGGTCCCCCAGCGTGGGGGTGTCGATCGGAACGATCTCGATCACTGGCCTGCCTCGCTCTCCGTTGTCCGCGATCTGTCGCTCATATACCCCTGGGGGTATTTTTCCTCGCACGTTAGCCGATGGACGAAGCGGGATGCAAATACCCCCTGGGGTATCCTGGAGAGCGCAAGGGGATGCGAGCAGGCATCGCCCGGGTGGCATGGCGGCCATCTGGCGAGCGCCAGGGTGCCCGTATGCCGCTCCCGTCCGGCCCGGTCGAAACCGTCCCGCGCCGTATACCCTGGCGGGTATTAGGAGGTCAACGTGAGATTCGAGGCTGACTCGCTGGCCGACGTCCTCGTGCGCCTGCGCCGTGCGCAGGGGCAGCTCGGCGGCGTCATCCAGATGATCGAGAACGAGCGGGACTGCAAGGACGTGATCGCCCAGCTGGCGGCGGTCTCCCGGGCGCTGGACCGCGCCGGGTTCAAGATCATCGCAACGGGCCTGGAGAAGTGCGTCCAGGAGGGCGCGGATCCCGAGCAGGCCGCGGTGGACCGCGCCCAGCTGGAAAAGCTCTTCATGAGCCTCGCCTGACCGGTCGGACTTCCCCGCGGCCGGGCGGGCACGACGGCCGCCGCGTCACCAGCTGATCGCGGCAGCCACCGGCAGGTGGTCGCTGCCGGTCGACGGCAGCGACCACGCCCTCTGCGGCTTCACGCCCCTGACCAGGACCTGGTCGATCCGGACCATCGGGAACGCCGCCGGCCAGGTGAAGCCGAAGCCGTCCCCGGCCGCGTCCTGGGCCGAGCGCATCCGCGACGTGAGGGTGTCGAACGCGCGGTCGTCCATGGTGCCGTTCAGGTCGCCGAGCAGCACGACCCGCTCGTTCTTCTCCGAGGCCACGGCCTCGGCGAGCGCCTGCGCGCCCCTGTCCCGATGGGTCGTCCAGAATCCCGCCCTGGGATTCACCCGTACGGACCCGAGGTGGGCGACGTACACCGCCAGCGGCCCGTGGTCCGTGGCCACTGTGGTGCGGAATGCCCGGTTGTAGGTCATCTTTTCGTCGGCCGGCTTGGTCTCCCCCAGCGGGCCATAGTCCATCTTGATGTCGACCGGCTGGGTGTCCGACAGGGGCAGCTTGCTCCACAGCCCGACCGTGCCCTGCACCGTGTGGTGCGGGTACGCCTTCGCCAGTTCCCGCTCGAACGTTCCCAGGGCCTGCGTGGTCAGCTCCTGCAGAGCCAGGACGTCCGCCCCGGAGGCGGCCAGGCCGCGGGCGGCGCCTGCCGGGTCGGGGTTGGCGGCGCCGACGTTGTGGCTGGCCACGGTGAGGTCGCCGCCCGGACCGGACCTGTCGCCGAGCAGCCCGCCGAAAAGGTGCAGCCACACCGCGACCGGCAGCAGCAGCGCGAGCGTCGCGGTGGCGGAGCGACGCAAGAGCGCGGCGACCAGCAGCACCGGGATGAGCAGGCCGAGCCACGGGAGGACGGTCTCCAGCAGGCTGCCGAGGTGCATGCCACGGTTCGGGACCTCGGCGTGCAGCAGCATGAGCAGGGCCAGCAGCAGGGCCAGCGCCGCGAGGACCAGGCCGCGCTTCCACGGGCCGGGCCGGGAGCCGAGGCGGACCGCGCGGCGGACGGCCGCGCGCCAGGCGCCGGAGCCGGTATCCGGGCCGCCGGTGCCGACCGAGCCGGTCTCCGCCGTGTCCACCTGCGTCATCGTCTGGCCTCGCTCACTGCCGGTCACCCCTGCATCCTGCATGCCGACCAGTCAACGCGGCGCGATGTTGCCGTCGCGTATGCGGTTTTACATACGCCGGCGATATGCGCCCGTTCGTAGCATCGAGCGCATGCGCGTGCTGATCGTCGAGGACGAGCCCTACATGGCGGAGGCGATCCGCGACGGCCTCCGCCTGGAGGCGATCGCGGCCGACATCGCGGGGGACGGCGACACCGCGCTGGAGCTGCTCGCCGTCAACGCCTACGACATCGCCGTCCTGGACCGCGACGTCCCCGGGCCGTCCGGCGACGAGATCGCCGAGCGCATCGTCGCCTCCGGGAGCGGCATGCCGATCATGATGCTCACCGCGGCCGACCGCCTCGACGACAAGGCCACCGGGTTCGGGCTCGGCGCCGACGACTACCTCACGAAGCCGTTCGAACTGCGCGAACTCGTGCTCAGGCTGCGGGCCCTCGACCGCAGGCGGGCCCACAGCCGGCCCCCGGTGCGGGAGATCGCGGGCCTGCGGCTGGACCCGTTCCGCAGGGAGGTGTTCCGGGACGGCCGCTACGTCGCGCTGACCCGGAAGCAGTTCGCGGTGCTCGAAGTGCTC
The DNA here is from genome assembly GCF_043197915.1 of Actinomadura geliboluensis. Classification (NCBI taxonomy): domain Bacteria; kingdom Bacillati; phylum Actinomycetota; class Actinomycetes; order Streptosporangiales; family Thermomonosporaceae; genus Actinomadura; species Actinomadura geliboluensis. The sequence continues at coordinate 28,785 of NZ_JBICUA010000001.1, forward strand.
ATCGCCGCCGAAGGCGGCGTCGTCAGCGCCGAGGAACTGCTGGAGCGCGCATGGGACGAGAACGCCGACCCGTTCACCAACGCCGTCCGCATCACCGTCTCGGCGCTGCGCAAACGGCTCGGCGAGCCCTGGGTCATCGCGACCGTGCCGGGCGTCGGCTACCGCATCTCCACCGGGCCGGGGGCCGGAGGTGAGGGCGGCGGGCATGGATAGGGGCCCGGGTCTGAGCGCCCGCCTCCAGCTCACGCTCAGCTACGCCGCGTTCCTCATGCTCGCGGGTGCGCTGCTGCTAGCGGCGGTGTGGGTGTTCCTCCTGCGCTACGTCCCCGACCGCGCGCTCATCGTGCCCTCCGGCACCACCAATACGGGCGTCTTCCCCATCCGGTCGAACCTGCTGCGCGTCTTCGCCCCGCGGGCGGCGGCCGTCCTGGCGTTCCTGCTGCTCTTCGGCCTGGTGGGAGGGTGGATCCTCGCCGGCCGCATGCTCGCCCCGCTGACCCGCATCACCGGCGCCGCCCGGCTGGCCACGGAGGGATCGCTCTCCCACCGGATCCGGCTGCCCGGCCGCAGGGACGAGTTCCGCGAACTCGCCGACGCCTTCGACGCGATGCTCGCGCGGCTCGAGGCGCACGTCGCCGAGCAGCAGCGGTTCGCGGCCAACGCCTCCCACGAGCTGCGGACCCCGCTGGCGATCTCGAAGACGCTGCTGGACGTGGCCCGCGGCGATCCGGCCCGTGACACCGGCGAGATCATCGACCGCCTCCACGCCGTCAACGGCCGGGCCATCGACCTCACCGAAGCCCTTCTGGTGCTCAGCCGCGCCAACCAGCGTGCCTTCACCCGAGAGCATGTCGACCTCTCCCTCGTGGCGGAGGAGGCCACCGAAGCGCTCCTCCCCCTGGCGGAGAAGCACGGCATCACCATCGAGACCTCGGGCGACATCGCTCACACCGTCGGCTCACACGCGCTGTTGCTTCAGCTGACCACGAACCTCGTGCAGAACGCGATCGTCCACAACCTGCCCGAACGGGGCACCGCTCGGGTCACGACCAGCGTCCGTCCCGAAACGGTGGTGCTCACCGTTGAGAACACCGGCGAGAAGCTCGCGGCCCAGCGAGTGTCGACGCTCACCGAGCCGTTCCAGCGCGGCACCGAACGCGTCCACACCGATCACGCGGGCGTCGGCCTCGGCCTGGCGATCGTCAAGTCCATCGCCCACGCACACGGCGGAGCGCTCACCCTCGTCCCGCGCCCCGCCGGCGGGCTCCGCATCACCGTGGAGCTCCCGCGGCATTCCCTCGCACCGCTGAACGAAGCACCGGGAAACCGCTCGCGGTGCCCGGTCGGCGAACGGCCGGTCAGCGGACGGAGCGCAGGGTGAGTCTCCGGATCAGGTGCACGTCGGTGTGCGGGCCCGTGGAGGCGGCGAAGCCGAACTTGACGGTGTCGGGCAGGGGCTCGGGAGCCGGGAACCGCAGCACCCGCTGGAAGCCCTTGCCGTCCCGGAAGTCGATGTCCACCGTCACCATCGGGTCGGACCCGGGCGGCACCACGACGCGGACGACCCGCTTCACCGGTTCGAGAAGGGCCTCGGCCCGCTTCGGCTTGACCCGGGCGGGCATCTCCTTCAGGGAGCCGTGGAGCCGGCCGGGAAGCGCGGACGGCCACGGGCCGGTGTCCTTCTTGTTGGCCGTCGTGGCGTCGAGGACGCAGTAACCCTCGGTGCCGTCCCCCGGCCCGCGCGCGGTCACGATGTTGGGCCCGGGAGGAGGCGCCTGGAACCTCGTCCCGGCCGGGGAACGCCGCTCGCAGCCGTTCCCGCGCTGCTCTCCATCGCCGAAGTAGTCGCCCAGCACGTCCAGGCCGATACCGAGGTATCCGCCTTCGACACCCGGGATGAGCCGGCCCTCGGTGCTGCCGTCCGGCAGTTTCTGGGCGTAGCCGAGGCTTCCGCCGAAGGCGCCGGGCGTGGTGAGCCCTTTCTCGCCGTCGGTGAGGAAGAAGGAGATCCCGTCCGCCGGGGTCCGCGTGGTGTTGCCGTACTGCCACTGCTCGAAGGTCACCTCCAGGCCGTCCTCCGCCTGGACCGGCGAGTCGAACAGCACGGCGCCGGTCTCCTCGAAGTGGGCGTCGGTGAGCTGGAGGTAGCCGTGCGGCGCCGCGCCGACCGGCGGAACGGGACCGGCCGGGTCCGGGTGGCAGCCGCCGAGCGGGTGGTTCGCGGCCTCCGCCACCTGGCCCCCGCGGCGCGCGCCCGTCAGGCACGCGGCCCCGTACCCGATGAAGCGCGAGTCGGTGACGGCTCCGGTGAACGACTCCGCGACCAGGACCGCCCTCGGACGCTGCCGCGCCGCCTGGGCGGGACCGGCCGACGCGGCGGCCGCGGCGACTCCGATCAGCGCGACGACACGAAGCATCCCACGTCTCATGCTGGACTCTTCCATTCGAATTCGAAGTGATCTCCCCTGCCGGTTTCATATGACCATGGACTCACGACGAGCTCCAGCAATTGCCGTGCCCGCAGCGGCATTCACACCAATTCATTACGGAAATGCGCGGCATCCCATCAGGCGGTCATGCCTTTCCCATGGCCGGGCTTTCCGCCGCGCGGCGCGGCCCGCCCGCGCTCGCGCTGACGAGGCACTGGAGCGATGGTCGGCGCGCTCCGCAGCGCCGCTTCGCGCAGGTGCGGTAGAGGGCGGCCAAGTCGGCGTCCGACAGCTGCGCCACCAGGGTCTCCGGGCGCTGCCCGGCCAGGACCGCCGCACGGGTCAGCATGAGCGCCAGGTCGGTGATCGCGGCGTCCTCCACGGCGTCCTTCGCGGGGCGGCGCACGTCGGTGAAGGTCACGGCGTCGCTCCTTCCTCGGCGGGCATCTCCCAGCCGAGCAGGCGCATGGCCTTGCGGGCGACGGGCGGAGCGCCGTACACGCGGAGCCGCCGTCCCTGGCGGATCAGGACCTGCTCGGCCCGGTGCAGGAGAGCCAGGCAGCCGACGTCGATGAAGTCGAGGCGCCTCAGGTCCACGTGCAGATCCGAGGTACCGGGAGCCGTCATGGTGCGCAAGGTGGCGGCGAGGAGGTCCCGGTTGGACAGGTCGGCCTCGCCTTCGAGCCGAAGCAGCAGGGGGTGGGGGGCGGTGACGACCCTCAGGAGTCCGTCCCGGGTCTCGGTGACGCCTGGACGCGGACTCGGCACGCTCAGCGTCCCGTGAAGGACGGGCTGAACGAGCGAGATCGGAGGAGTGGACAGCTCAGCGTAGGGAGTCATGCGCTCAGCCTGCTCGCCGCACAACGAGATCGCGCCTGGGGATGTCACTGGCCGATACCCAGGTCCTCCCGGGCGCACGCAGGGCACCAGTGCATCGGCCAGGGTCTTCCCCGGCGCGGTCCAAGGCCATGCAGAGCAAGCCTGGAGAGACGTCTTGCGCAGGTCCTTCGGAGCCCCGATCCGGCAGAGCCCGCGCACCTACTCCCCCTGGTAGGGCCGTCGGCCCCGGTCGGTTGGGAGATGCCTGTGAAGGAGCCCGCATGACCACCTCACTCAACGAGCTCGCAATCACCGGTCCGCTGCTCACCGGCCTCGATCTGGACGGCGGCCGGCTCCGGGAACTGCTGTCGCTCGCGGCCCGGCTGAAGGACGGAGCGGTCGGCGAACCGGCCGCGGAGCCGCTGCGGGGCAAGAACATCGCGCTGGTCCTCCAGCGGCCCGCGGCCCGCTCCCGCGCCGCGGTCGAGACCGCCGCCGCGGAGCTGGGCGCCGGCACCACCGTCCTGTCCGCGGCGTCCCTCCGGAAGCCGCCCGCCGCCACCGCCAGGGCGCTGAGCAGGGACTTCGACGGCATCGCCTACGCCGGCACCGACCACGACGCCCTCGTCCGGCTCGCGCGGGCGGCGACCGTGCCGGTCTGGAACCTCGGCACGGACCCCTGGCGTCCCGTCCAGGCCGTCGCCGACCTCCTCACCATGCGGGAGCTGGACGGCGGCGACCTCGCCGGCATCGCCTTCTGCTTCACCGGCGACGCCCGCGCCCCCATCGCCGCGTCGCTGCTCACCACCGGCGCGAGCCTCGGCATGGACGTGCGGATCGCCGCCCCCGTCCACATGCGCCCGCCCGCCGGCGTCCTCAGCCGCGTCCACGACCTCGCGCGCCGCAGCGGCGCCCGCGTCCTGATCACCACCGACGCCCGCGACGCCGTCGCCGGGGCGGGCTTCGTGCACACCGCCGCGTGGGTCACGACCGACCTGCCCTTCCACAGCCTGCTCGCCCGCGTGCAGGCCCTCGTCCCCTACCGCGTCACCGGCCAGCTCCTGCGGGCCACCGGCCGGACGGACGCGCGGTTCATGCACGGCCTGCCGGCGGTCCACGACGCCGAGTCCCCGGTCGGCCGCCGCCTCTACCGGCAGTTCGGGCTCACCGGCGCCGAAGTCACCGAGGCGGTGTACGGCTCGCCGCAGTCCGCCGTCGTCCAGCAGGCCGCCAACCGGGTACCGGCCGCCAAGGCGCTGCTGCTCAGCGCCTTGGCGCCACCACGATGAACACCTGACGGCCCCTCTCGCGCCCGGTTCCGGTCGGCGATCCAAAGAAAAGTTCGCCGGCTTGTCGATCCGCCGGACCGTCGTTCGACCTCTGGATGACGGTCCCCCTCCACGGGGCCGGCCCGGACGCGATCAAGGGAGCATTCCGATGGGATTCATCAAGTCCAGCCTCTTCATCTCGCTCGACGGTGTGATCGAGGCGCCGGAGACCTGGCACTTCCCCTACTTCGACGACCAGATGGGCGCCGTGGTCGGCGAACTGATGAACGAGGCCGAGGCGACCCTCCTCGGCCGGACGACCTACGACGGGTTCGCCGCCTACTGGCCCGACGCCGACCCCGCGGACCCGATGACCAAGGCCATGAACAGCGCCCGCAAGTACGTCGTTTCCACCACGCTGACCGAGGCCACCTGGGAGAACTCGACGCTGATCAACGGGGACGTCGCGGCACGGCTGGCCGAGCTCAAGGCCGACACCCGGCTCGGTACGACGGGCAGTGCCGCCCTGGTGCGCTGGATGCTCGGGCAGGGCCTGGTCGACGAGTTGCACCTGCTCCTGCACCCGATCGTCGTCGGGCATGGCGACAAGCTCTTCACCGACGGCGAGACGGTGCCTTTGAAGCTGGTGTCCTCCACCACCTTCGAGGGCACCGGCGTGGTTCACCTCGTCTACGCCAACGCCGACTCCTCCACCGGCTGAGCCCGCGATCCCCATCGCCGGCTCCTCGACGAAATGCCTCCGGGCCCGGCGCGTTCGGCGATCCGAATACCGGGTGCCGTTACCGCTTTCTCTGCGCGTAACCGAGGCATTGCGCGGCTATACGGTGCTTTGAACGCGAGGCCCGTAGGCTCCTTGGCATGCGTGCCGCCCCGCGCCGGGGCGGCACATTCCAGCCGGGGGAACGACCTTGCCGGAACGGTACGGCCCGCAGTTCGGGCCCGACATGACCTTTCTGGGCGTGCCCCGATGCACCTGGTCGGAGCCGTCCACCTACGCCGACGCCGATGTGGTCATCCTCGGGGCGCCGTTCGACGGCGGCACGTCCCACCGGCCGGGGACCCGGTTCGGGCCGCAGTACATCCGCAAGACCTGCTACCTGCCCCAGAAGGGCTCGCGGCCGTCGCTGGCCCTGCGGGTGGACGGCCTCCACGGCGACCTCACGGTCTACGACGCCGGCGACGTCGAGATGTACTCCGGCGACGCCGAGCGCTCCGTCCGCGACCTGCAGAAGGCCGTCTCCACCGTCGCCCGCACCGGGACGATCCCGCTCATCCTGGGCGGCGACCACACGATCGCGTGGCCCGACGCCGCGGGCGTCGCCGAGCACGTCGGCGCGGGCCGTGTCTCGATGGTCCACTTCGACGCGCACGCCGACACCGGGGACGTGGCGTTCGGCTCGCTCATCGGGCACGGGCAGCCGATGCGGCGGCTGATCGAGTCCGGCGCGGTGCGCGGCGACCGGTTCCTGCAACTCGGCCTGCGCGGGTACTGGCCGGGGCCGGAGACCCTCGACTGGATGGCCGGGCAGGGCATGCGCTCCTACGAGATGACCGAGATCGTCGCACGCGGCCTGGACGCGTGCCTGACCGAGGCGTTCCAGATCGCCACCGACGAGTGCGACGCGGTGTTCCTGTCGGTCGACATCGACGTGTGCGACCCCGGCCACGCCCCCGGCACCGGCACGCCCGAGCCCGGCGGGCTGACCGCGCGGCAGCTCCTGGACGCGGTCCGCCGCGTCACCTACGAGCTGCCGGTCGCCGGCGTCGACGTGGTCGAGGTGTCCCCGCCCTACGACCACGCCGACATCACCTCGGCGCTGGCCAACCGCGTGGTGCTGGAGGCGCTGTCGGGCATCGCCCGGCGCCGCCGCGACGCCCGCGACGGCACCTCCTGGGACCCGCGCCGCCCCCTCCTCGACGGCCGTTCCACCGACGGCTGACGACGGCGAGCGATCCGCGGGCCCCGGCCGCGGGGACGACGCCGTCCGATAGCATCTGCGCCATGTCTGCCGCTTCGTGCGCGGCCGCCTGCGCCGCGGTGACGAGGACGCTCCGCTAGCGGCGGGGCGTTCCTCCACCACCTGACAGAACGTCCGGCCGCTTCGCCGTTCAGCCGAAGCGGCACATTCGTGCTGCCCGGAACCTCTTCTGAGCAACGGAGCACTCGGTGTTCTCAGGCATTCTCTCCGCGCGCCGGGACGCATCGTCCCCGGCGCGCGCGTGGCTGGTGCTGTGCAGCCTGGCCATGCTGCAGTTCTTCATCGCCGTCGACGTGACCGTGGTCAACGTCGCGCTGCCCTCGATCGGCGCCGCCCTCGGCGCGGACGGCCACGCGCTGACCTGGGTCGTGGTCGGCTACACGATCACCGGTGGCGGGCTGCTGATGCTCGGCGGCCGGCTCGGCGACATGCTCGGCAGGCGCCGCGTCCTGCTGCTCGGCACGGCGCTCTTCGGCGCGGCGTCGCTGCTGGCCGGGCTCGCGCCGTCGTTCCCCGCGCTGGTCGCGGCCCGGCTGCTGCAGGGGGCCGGCGAGGCGCTCGCGCTGCCGGCGGCGATGGCGGTGATCGTCCTGCTGTTCCCCGAGGGGCCGCGCAGGTCGCGGGCGCTGAGCGTGTGGGCGGCCGTCGCGAGCTGCGGGCTCGTCCTCGGGTTCGTGGTCTCCGGGGCCGTCACCGAACTGCTCGGCTGGCGGTGGATCTTCCTGATCTCCGTCCCGTTCATCCTGGCCGTGCTCGCCGCCGCGGTGCTGCTCGTGCCGGGCGAGCGGCCCGCCGGGCGCGCCCCGCTGGACCTGCCCGGCGCGTTCCTGCTGACCGCGGCGCCGCTGCTGTTCACCCTCGGGGTCGTCGAGGCCGGCGCGGCGGGCGGCACGCCGCCCTGGCTGCCGCCGGTCGCGCTGGCCGGGGCGGTGGCGGCCGGGGCCGGGTTCGTCCGGGCCGAGCGCCGCGCGCCGGACCCGCTCGTGCCGCCGCGGTTCTTCCGCAACCGGACGCGCGTCCTGGCCAACCTCGCCACGGCCCTGCTGAGCGCGGCGCTGTCCGCCTCGTTCCTGCTGTTCAGCTACTACCTGCAGGACCGGGCCGGTGCCGGCCCGCTGCGGGCCGGCCTGACGATGCTGCCGCTGGCGGTGTCGCTGATCGCGGCGTCCGTCCTGGTCCCCCGGCTGCTCGGACGGTGGGGCGCGCGGCGCTGCGTCCTCGCCGGGATCGGCTTCACCGCGCTGGCGATGGCCTCCATCGCGCTGGTCGCCCGCACCGGGGCCGCCGGCCCGGCGCTGGTCCCGGCCATGGTGCTCATCGCCGCCGGGATGGGGTTCGGGATCGTCGGGCTGCAGTACGTCGCGGTGACGGGCGTGACCGAGGACGACGCGGGCATCGCCTCCGGCGTCCAGCGGGCCGCCGACCAGCTCGGCGGCTCCACCGGGGTCACCCTGTACGTCGGCGTCGGGTTCGCGCCCGCCCTGGACGGCGCCGACCCGTTCCTGGTCGCCGCCGCGGCGGCCATCGCCGGGCTCGGCGCGGCGGCGCTCGTCGTCCGGCGGATCTCCGCGCCCGCCGGGGCGCTGGAGGAGGCCGTCGAGTGACGGCTACCCGGTCCCGCCGGCCCCGTGGACCACCGCCACCGGGCAGGGCGCGTGCTGGACGAGCGCGTGGCTGACCGACCCCATCAGCAGGCCCCGGAAGCCGCCCAGGCCCCGGGACCCGACGACGAGCAGGCGGGCGCCGCCGGCGGCGTCCAGCAGGACGCCGCGCGGCGGCCCGGTGACGACGGAGATCCGGACGTCCACGCCGGGATGCAGCTCGCGCAGCGGGATCATCAGCTGGGCGAGCCGCTTCTCCGCCGCGTCCCGCATGCCGGCCTCGTCCACCAGCGGCGGCAGGTCCCCGGGCGGCGGCGCGGCCCAGGCGGTCACCGCGTGCACGGACGCCCCGTGCAGTCCGGCCTCGGCGAAGCCCATGGCGAGCGCGGCCCGGGACGCCGGTGAGCCGTCCACGCCGACGACCACGCGGTCCTGGCCGGTCCGGGGGCCGCGCTCGCCGCGGGCGATCACCACCGGGCAGGCGGCGTGCGCGACGACCTGGGCGCCGACCGATCCCAGCACCAGCCCGGCGAAGCCGCCGAGGCCCCGCGGGCCCAGCACGATCAGGTCGGCGCTCCGCCCGGCCTCGATCAGCCGCTCGGCGGCCGGTCCCTGGACGAGCAGCCCGCGGACCGGCAGGCCGGGGGCGGTCTCGCGGACGTGCGCGACGCCGCCGTCCAGGGTCTCCTGGGCCAGGGCCCGCAGGTCCACGGCCGGCACCGCGACGGGGCCGCCGAGGTAGGCGTCCCACACGTGGATCACCGTGAGCGGCAGCTCCCGGACACGGGCCTCCTCGACGGCCCAGTCCAGGGCCAGGATCCCGTTCTCGGAGCCGTCGTAGCCCGCGACGATCCCGGTGATCGGCTGTGCGTTCATGCGGCCCCCCGTGCCTTGCGCCTCCATGAGTCCGTCACCTCCAGACTCACCGGCAAACCGCCTCCCCGGGAGAGCCGTCCGTCCGAGCGAGAGGGGACCTTCGCCCGCGACCAGGACATGGCCGGGGACGCGGGCATGGAGCGGCTGCTGGAGCAGATCCACGACATCACCGGCCTCCGGGTGGCGACCGGCGCCGGGCGACTTCGCCGCGGCGCTGCTCGACTTCGTCCGGAAGGCGGCGGTTCGGTAGCGTCGGGCGGCATGCGGGTTCATGTGGGGTGCGCGATGTGGGCGCACGCGCGGTGGCAGGGCCGGTTCCTGCCACCGGCGCTGCCACCGGCCGAGCGGCTGCGCGCCTATGCGAGCTGGTGCGACGCGGTGGAGGGCAACACCACCTTCTACGCGACGCCGGCGCGGAGCGCGGTGGAGTCGTGGGCGGAGCAGACCCCGCCGGACTTCCGGTTCCTGCTGAAGCTGCCGAAGACGATCACGCATGAGCGGCGGCTCACGGACGCCGGCGAGGAACTCCGCGCGTTCCTGTGGGCGATGGAGCCGCTGGGGCCGCGGACCCACGCGCTCTGGGTGCAGCTCCCGGGCTCGTTCGGCCCCGGCGACCTCGGCGCGCTGGCCGGTTTCCTGCGCGGGCTCCCCGCCGCCCACCGGTACGCCGTCGAGGTGCGGCACCGCGCCTTCTTCGAGGACGACCGGTGCGCCCGCGACCTGGAGCGGGTGCTCGGCCGGGCCGGCGCCGAATGGGTGCCGTTCGACACCACCGCGTTCTTCACCAGCCCGCCGACCAGCGACGCCGAACGGGACGCGTGGACGAAGAAGCCGCGCGTGCCGCGCCGGTCGGCCGCGCTCACCGACCGTCCGATCGTCCGCTACCTCGGCCGGGACGACACCGAGCGCATCGTCGAGGGCTGGCGGTTCTGGGTGGAGAAGGCCGCCGAATGGGCGCGCGAGGGACGCTCGCCGACCGTGTTCGTCCACACCCCCGACAACGCCGACGCCCTGGAGCTGGCCCGCCGCTTCCACGACGAGGTGCGGGCCCTGGCGCCGGAGGTGGAGCCGCTGCCGGAGCCGGTCCCGGCGGAGCCGCCCACCCTCTTCTAGGACGTCACGCGCGTCCGGGCGTCACTCGCCCGCGTCCAGCATCGCCCGCGTGGCCTCGTCGACGATGTCGCGCATGGCGCGTTCGGCGGCGTCGGCGTCGCCCGCCTGGACGGCCTGCGCCACCTCCGCGTGCCAGCGGATCGCGGCCGGCTCGGGGCGGGCGGGCATCAGGTGGTGGTGGGTGCGGCCGGCGAGGACGGCGGCGACCAGTCCGCTGAGGGCGGCCATCATCTCGTTGCCGGACGCCTCCAGCAGCGTCCGGTGGAACAGGACGTCCGCGGTGAGGTAGGACTCCAGGTCGCCGGACCGGCCGTGCACCGCCATGTCCATCACCGCGCCGGTCAGCGTGCCGCACTGGGCGGGGGTGGCGCGGCGGGCGGCGAGCGCGGCGGCGGCCGGCTCCAGCCCCCGGCGCAGCTCGCCGAGCGAGCGCAGCTGCTCGTCGCGGCCCGCGCCGTCCAGCCGCCAGCCGATGATCTGCGGGTGGAAGACGTTCCACCGCATCCGCTCGGCGACCGTGACGCCGACGCGGCGGCGGCTGGTGACCATGCCCATCGACTCCAGGACGCGGATCGCCTCCCGCACCACCGACCGGGACACCCCGAACCGGGACTCCAGCTCCTCGATCCGCAGCACCGCGCCCGCGCCGAGCTCGCCGGACGTGATCAGCACGCCCAGGCGGTCGAGGACGCTGCCGTGCAACCCGGCCTGCGGGATGTCCATCATGGCCCAATCATCACACGAATCTCGGCATCACTCGCACAAAGATATGATTTTTAGCCCCGATCTCTTGTAAAAAGCAGGTCATTGCGGTCACACTCGGGCGGACCGTCCACCCCTCCTCGCTCCCCGGAGGATGAGAAATGCACACGATCGTGCTGGCCGCGGCGCCGGCCGCCGACGGCGGGCGGCTCGTGCCGGCGGCGCTCGCCGGCATCGCGCTGATCGTCGTCCTGATCACCTACTTCAAGGTCCACCCCTTCCTCAGCCTGACGCTCGGCTCGCTGCTGGTCGGCGCCATCGCCGGTCTTCCCATGGCGGACACCTTCGACGCCTTCGGCCAGGGCTTCGGCAAGACCACCGCCGACGTCGGCGCGCTCATCGCGCTCGGCGCCATGTTCGGCAAGCTGCTCGCCGACTCCGGGGGCGCCGACCAGATCGTCGACACCATCGTCGGGCGGTCCAGGCGCGCCTTCCTGCCGTGGGCGATGGCGCTCGTCGGCGCGCTCATCGGCCTGCCGATGTTCTTCGAGATCGGCCTCGTGCTGCTGATGCCGGTCATCTTCCTGGTCGCGCGCCGCTCGGGGCTGTCGCTCATCGCGGTCGGCATCCCGGCGCTGGCCGGGCTGTCGGCCATGCACGGGCTCGTCCCGCCGCACCCCGGGCCGCTCGCCGCCATCGGCGCCCTCAAGGCCGACCTCGGCCTCACGCTGGGCCTCGGCGTGCTCGTCGCGATCCCGACGGTCGCCCTGTCCGGCCCGCTGTTCGCCCGGTTCGCGGCCCGCTGGGTGGACGTCATGCCCCCGCAGCTCTACGTCGACCCCGGCGAGGAGGAGGAGACGAGCCTGGCGAAGGAGGGCCGCAAGCGCCCGTCGTTCGCCGTCACGCTCGCCACCGTGCTGCTCCCCGTCGTGCTGATGCTGGGCAAGGCCGTCGCCGACATCACCCTCGACGAGGGCGGGACCCTCCGCACCGTCCTGGACGACCTCGGCACGCCGCTGATCGCGCTGCTCATCGCCGTCGTCGTCGCGATGTTCACCCTCGGCCTCGGCTCCGGCATGGACCGCCGGGCCGTCTCGTCGTCCACCGCGGAGTCGCTGCCGCCCATCGCCGGGATCCTGCTGATCGTCGCCGCCGGCGGCGGGTTCAAGCAGACGCTGATCGCCACCGGGATCGGGGACCTCGTCGCCGACTGGGTCAAGGACAGCGGGTTCTCCGTGCTGCTGCTCGCCTGGCTGGTCGCCGTCCTCATCCGGCTGGCCACCGGGTCCGCGACCGTCGCCACCGTCACCGCCGCCGGCATCTTCGTCCCGCTGGTCGGCGCCCTCGACAGCGGCGAGACCTCGCTGCTCGTGCTCGCGATCGGCGCCGGCTCGCTGTTCTTCTCGCACGTCAACGACGCCGGCTTCTGGCTGGTCAAGGAGTACTTCGGGCTCAGCGTCGGGCAGAACATCAAGACGTGGTCGCTCATGGAGACCGTCATCTCGGTGTCCGGCCTGGTGTTCGTGCTGCTGCTGAACCTGGTCGTCTAGCGGGGGCGCGGGCCCGGGGCGTCCCCGCCTTGGGCCCGCGCCCACCGATACCCGATCATGGAAGACGGAACACCCACCCACGGGCGGAGCGAGACGATGCGCGTCATTTCTGAATCACACCTCGGAACCGTCCTCGCGGGCCTGCCGGGGCGGCCGCGGGTCGTGGTGGGCGGCAACTTCGCCACCCCGCGCCGGGCCCTCGCCGTCCTGGACGCGGCCGCCGCCGAGTACCGGCTGTTCATGCTCAACGCCCAGGGCGACCTGCCCGACCGCGACGGCGTGGACCTGGAGACGCCGTTCGTCGGGGCGGGCATGCGCGGGCACGCGCGCCTGCGCTACTTCCCGTCGCGGCTGTCGCTCGTCCCGAACCTGCTGAAGGGGTCGCTGCCGCCCGACGTCGTCATCCTGCAGACGTCCACGCCGCGCGACGGGACGGTGTCGCTCGGCATCGAGGTCAACATCCTGCCCGCCGCCGTGGAGGCCGTCCGCGCCCGCGGCGGGCTCGTCATCGCCCAGCTCAACCCGCGCATGCCCTACACCTTCGGGGACGCGGTCATGGCGGTGGACGAGATCGACTACGCGATCGAGTCGGACGAGCCGCTCGCGAACCCGGTGCCCCGGCCGCCCGGCGACACCGCCCGCGAGATCGGCGGCCGGGTGGCGGCCCTCGTCCCCGAGCGGGCGACGCTGCAGCTCGGCATCGGCGCCGTCCCGGACGCCGTGCTCGCCTCGCTGCTCGGCCGCCGCGGCCTCGGCATCTGGTCGGAGATGTTCAGCGACGGGGTCCTCGCGCTGGAGAAGGCGGGCACGCTCGACCCGGACACGCCGATCACCGCGTCGTTCGCGTTCGGCGGCGAGGAGCTCTACGACTGGGCCGACCGCAACGAGCGCGTCCGCATGCTGCGCACCGAGAAGACCAACGACCCGAGCCTGATCGCGCGCCGCCCCCGGCTGGTGTCGGTGAACTCGGCGCTCCAGGTCGACCTGTACGCGCAGGCCAACGCCAGCCGGGTGCGCGGCGTGGTCTACTCGGGGTTCGGCGGGCAGACCGACTTCGTCGTGGGGGCGCTGCACTCCCCCGGCGGCCGGGCGATCATCGCGCTGCCGTCCTGGCACCCGCGCGCGGACGTGTCCACGGTCATCCCGCGGCTGGCCGGGCCCGTCACCTCCTTCCAGCACAGCTTCATCGTCAGCGAGCAGGGCACCGCCACGATCTGGGGCCACGACTCGCTGTCGCAGGCGCAGCAGCTCGTGGACGAGGTGGCGCACCCGGACGCCCGTGACGGCCTGCGCGAGCAGGGCCGCGAGCTCGGCTTCCCGCTGCGCTGACCCCGGTCAGGAGGCGGCCTTCGCCCGCGCCTTCCCCTTGCCCGCCTTCTTCTTCGCGCCCTTGCCGCCCTTGCCGTTCTTCGCGTTCTTGTCGGCCTTGTCGGGCTTCGGCGTGGCCTTCTTCGGCGCGTCCTCGGCGGGACGCTTCTTCGCCCCGGCGCCCTTCTTGGCCTCCTTGCCCTCGGCCTTGGCCTCGGCGTTCTTCTTCGGCTTCTTGCCGTTCTTGGACGGCTTCGGCGCGGGGGCCCCGACCGGCGCGGCCACCGCCACGGCGGCCTCCGGCTCCGCCGCAGGGACGGCGGCGGGGGCGTCTCCGGCGACCCGGGTGCGGAACGTCTGCCCGGACCGGAACCGCGGCACCTGCGCGGCGGGGACCTCGACCGGCAGCCCGGTGCGCGGGTTGCGGGCGCTGCGGGCGGGCCGGGCGAAGCTGTCGAACGTCCCGAACCCGGTCACGGTGACGCGCTCCCCGGCGGACACCCGCTCCATCACGGTGTCGAACACGGCGTCCACGTGCCGGCGGGCGGCGGCCTCGTCGCTCCCCGCGCGCTCCGCCACCATCTTGACCAGTTCACTCCGGTTCATGCGCCATGCCCTTCACTGTGGCGATATGTGCTGCTCAGCGTAATGGGGCGCGACCGTCCGGGCCCCTCACTTGCCGATGAACCCCTGGGACTGCAGCCAGGTCTCGGCGACCTCCGCCGGCTCCTTGCCCTCGATGTCGACCTCGCCGTTCAGCTCCCGCAGGACGGAGTCCGTCAGCGCCGCCGCGATCGGGTCCGCGATCTTCCCGATCGCCGGGTGGTCCCGGTAGACGGAGTCGCGGACGGTGAGGGCGGGGTTGTAGACGGGGAAGAACCTCTTGTCGTCCGGGACGGGCGTCAGGCCCAGCGCCTTGATGCGCCCGTCGGTCGTCGCGACCTCGCCGAAGGCGCACGGCTCGCCCTTGCCGATGGCGTCGTAGATGGCGCCCTCGGCCAGCGTCGCGACCGACGACTTCGGCAGCGTGAACCCGTAGGACTTCTGCAGGCCGGGCCATCCGTCGCTGCGTCCGGCGAACTCGCTCGCGACGCACGTGGACGCCTTGGCCGGGTCGCTCTTCGCCAGCGCGGCGTAGTCCGACAGGTTCTTGATCCCGAGCTGCCGCATCGTCGTCGTCTTCACCGCGATGGCGTAGGTGTTGTTCGCGGGCGCCGCCGCGAGCCACTTCACCTTGTTCTTCGCGAGATCCTGCTCCGCGACCGCCGTGTACTGCGCGGCCGGGTCGCCGATCGGCTCTGTCTCCTTCAGGTAGTTGATCCAGGCCGTCCCGGTGTACTCCCAGTACATGTCGATGCTGCTGGACGTCAGCGCCGCGCGCGTGGTGTTGCTGCCCTGGAGCCCGCACTTCTCGCGGACGGTCGCGCCCGCCGAGCGCAGCGCGAGCGCGGTGACCTGGCACAGGACGAGCTGCTCGGTGAACTCCTTGGACCCGACGGTGAGCGTGGCGCCGTCCAGTGAGTTGCCCTCCGCCAGGCTGCCCGCCTTGGCGTCGGTGCCGCCGGAGCTGAAGCATCCCGCGGTGAGGGCGACGGCGGCCAGGGAGACGGCGACGGGTGATCGTCGGATGGTGGGCAGGCGCATGGTGACTCTCCTCTGGTTCAGACGCCGCGGGGGCGGACGACGTGCTCGACGAGTCCGATGAGCCAGTCGGCGGCCATGGCGAGCACGGCCGTCAGGACGCTGCCGGTCAGCAGGATCGGGGTCCGGTTCAGCGCGATTCCGGTGTTGATGAGCTCGCCGAGCCCGCCCGCGTTGGTGAAGGCCGCGAGCGTCGCGCTGCCCACGTTGAGGATCACCGCGACGCGGACGCTGGCCAGGATCACCGGCACCGCGAGCGGCAGCTCGACGCGGAACAGCACCGCCGTCCGGGACATCCCGATGCCGCGCCCGGCGTCGATGAGTGACCGGTCGACGCCCTGGAGGCCGACCATGGTGTTGCGCAGCACCGGCAGCGCCGACACGAGGATGAGGGCGATCACCGCCTTCTGGAAGCCGATGCCGACCGTGACCGCGAGCAGGACCAGCACCCCGATGGACGGGACGGCCTGCCCCACGTTGGCGAGCGCGAGGAACGGCGCGGACAGCCGGCGCAGCCGCGGCCGGGTCAGCAGCACCCCCAGCGGGATCGCGATCGCGAGGACCAGCGCCGTGGACACCGCGACCAGGCCGACGTGCTCGCCGAACTGCCGGACGATCTCGTCCCGGTCGATGGCGCGGCGCTCGATCGGGTCGAGGTCGAGACCGCGCACGTAGAGGTAGAGCGCCGCGCACACCAGCAGCAGGAAGACGGGCGTGACGAGGAGGCCGGCGCGGCCCCGCGCCTCCTCCCCCGCGGCCGTCCGCTCCGGGACGGCGGTGACGGTCATCGCCCACCGCCCGCCGCCGGGGTCTCCCTGACGATCGCCGACCAGGAGACCGTGCAGGCGGGCCGTCCGTCGCCGTCCAGGACGGTCGCGGTCTCCGCGCCGGCCCGCAGCATCGCGTCGAGCGCCTCGTACAGCGACTGGTCGGCCCGGACGGTCGCGCCGCCGGCGCTCCCCTCCGTGGCGGCGGGCAGCGCGATCGAGCCGACCTCGACGAGCCGGAGCCTGCGCATCGCCGCGCCCGTCCCGACGAACGACGCGACGAACTCGTCGGCGGGCTGGGCGAGGATCTGTGCGGGCGTGTCGTACTGGACGAGCCTCGCCCGCCGCCCGAGCATCGCGATCCGGTCGCCGAGCTTCAGCGCCTCGGTCAGATCGTGCGTGACCAGCACGATCGTCTTGCGGATCCGGCCCTGCAGTTCCAGGAACGCGTCCTGGAGCCGCTCCCGCGTGATGGGGTCGATGGCGCCGAACGGCTCGTCCATCAGCATCGCGGGCGGGTCCGCGGCGAGCGCGCGGGCGACCCCGACGCGCTGCTGCTCGCCGCCCGACAGCTCCTTCGGGTACCGGCTCCGGTACGTGCCGGGGTCGAGGCCGACCATGTCGAGCAGCTCGTCGACGCGGTCCCGCACGCGCCGCTTCGGCCAGCCGAGCGTGCGCGGGATGACCCCGATGTTCGCGGCGATCGTCATGTGCGGGAACAGCCCGACCTGCTGGATGACGTATCCGATGCGGCGGCGCAGCTCGTCGGGGTCGGCGCGGGTGACGTCCTCGCCGCCGAGCAGGATCCGGCCCGCGGTCGGCTCGATCAGCCGGTTGATCAGCCGCAGCGTGGTGGTCTTCCCGCAGCCGGACGGCCCGAGCAGCACGACGATCTCCCCGTCCCGGACGCCGAGCGTCAGGTCCTCGACCGCCGGGGCGTCCTGGCCCGGGTACCGCTTGCTCACCCCCTCCAGCCGGATCATCTCCCGGACGGCGGTGGTCTCGGTGACGGCGGCTTCGGTCATCGCAGCCCCCTGGCGGTGGTGAGGCGGGACAGCACGACGAACAGCAGGTCGAGGACGAGCGCCAGCACGGCGACGCCGAGCGTCCCGGCGAGGGTGTCGTTCAGCGCGTTCGCCCCGCCGATCCGGGCCAGCCCGCCGAAGATCAGCTCGCCGAGGCCGGGCCCCGCGACGGCGGCGGCGATCGCCGCGATCGCGACCGTCATGATCGTGGCCACCCGGATGCCGGTGAGCACCACCGGCCAGGCCAGCGGCAGCCTGATCCGCAGCAGCCGGCTCAGCGGGCTCATGCCCATGCCGCGCGCCGCCTCCTCCACCGCGCCCGGCACGCCGTCCAGCCCGGTGATGGTGTTGCGCAGGATCGGGAACACCGCGTACAGCACCAGCGCGGTGATCGTCGGTGCGAGGCCCAGCCCGAACAGCGGGATGAGCAGGCCGAACAGCGCCAGCGACGGGACGGTCAGCATGGTGCCCGCGACGCCGAGCGCGAGGGCCCGCGCCCGCGGACGGCCCTCGACGGCGATCCCGAGCCCGATCCCGACGACCGCCGCGACGGCGACGGCGATCAGCACGACCTCGGCGTGCTCGGCGGCGAGCCGGGCGATCGTGGGCCAGCGTTCGGAGAGGTAGTCGGAGAAGCTCATCGCCGCCTCCCGGCGGCGCGAGCCCGGGCGAGGAGGGTACGGCTCGCGTCTCCCATACCTCAGAGGCTGCCTACGGATGATCAGTTGTGCAATGGCCGATCGGTCATCACGGAGTGTCGCGCAGGTGCCGCAGCAGCAGGGCCAGGTCGAGCCGGCGCCGGCCGCCGGGCGCGGAGAACGCGAAGCCGAGCCGCGCCTCGGCGTGCGCGAGCCGCGCGGCGATCGTGCTGTGGTGCCGGTGCACCTTCGCCGCGGCCCGGCGGGCGGAACCGGTCGCGCAGAACGCGGCGAGGACGGCGATGAGCCCGGCGCCGTTCGGTTCCCGGGCGAGCTCGTCCAGCACGGCGACGTCCGCGACCTCGGCGATGTCATCGTCCCGCATGCGCGCGGCGACCACCGCGAGGGCGCCGAGCCCCTCGTAGTGGACGACGTCGGAGCCGAGCCCGGCGAACCGCAGCGCGGTCCGCGCGCGCCGCCACGACACGGGCGCCTCGATCGCGGGCAGGGCGGGACCGATCCCGATCCGCACGCCTTCCGGCACCCGCTCGGGCAGCGCCCCGCCGAGAACCGCGCGGACCCGCCCGACCGGCACCGCGTGCCCGCCCACCGCGACGTCCCCGTCAACGGCGAGGACCCGCATGACGGCCCCCGGTTCGATCCGGAGCATCCGCAGGGCCCTGGCGCGTTCGAGTTCCCCGGCCTCGCTCGAAAGGGCCACCTCGGCAAGGCCCTCGCCGCTATTCCTCGGCGCGGGCTCCATCAGGAATCGGGCCGCGATCGCGAACCGGTCGAGGATAATGTCGTCCAGCGGCAGGGGCGCGTCCCGTCCGAGCCACACGTGCCCGCTCTCCGAGAACTCCCTGACCTGCCGGCGCCCGCCCGGCGGCTCCCCCGCCGCCAGCGACAGGCCGGCGTCGACGAGCCCGGCCGGGCATTCGGCGAGCCGCGCGGTCTCCTGGACGAGGACCCGCGCGCTCGCCCCGGCCGCCGTCAGCCCGTCGAAGAAACTGATCACCCGCACCGCGGTCTCCGCGTCGGCGTCCAGCGCCGAAAGCCGCAGGATCAGGCCCTTCATGACGGCAGGGTACGGCACCCGACGACCGGCGGTCAGCGGGCCGTTTTTCCCGGCGGCCGTCGGCTGGGCACGGCGGCCCCGGCGTCCGACACTGAGGACGCCGGCCGCGTGAGAGGAGCCCGTGGTGACCTACGCCTACGACCCGGAACTCGCCCCCTGGATCTCGATGATCCCACACCTGACGATCGCCGACGTGGAGAAGGTCCGCCGTGAAGAGGCGGAGATGTTCGGGGACAAGCCCGCGTACGAACCTCCCATCCCGGTCGAGACCCGCGACGTCACCGTGCCGCCCGGCGTGCCCGTCCGCGTCTTCCGGCCGGCGGAGCACGACGGCCCCCTGCCCGGCCTCGTCTACATCCACGGCGGCGGGTTCGTCCTCGGCTCCGTCGACCTCTACCAGGACGACACGACCGCGATCGCCGCCGAGGTCGGCGCCGTCGTCGTCTCGGTCGAGTACCGCCTCGCGCCCGAACACCCCTTCCCCAGCGGCCTGGAGGACTGCTACGCCGCCCTCACCTGGACCGCCGAGCACGCCGGCGAACTCGGCATCGACCCGGCGCGCCTGGCGGTCGGCGGCGAGAGCGCGGGCGGCGGTCTGTCCGCGGCGGTCGCGCTCCTGGCCCGCGACCGCGGCGGCCCCGCCCTGTGCTTCCAGCTCCTCGGCGTCCCCGAACTGGACGACCGGCTCGACACCCCGTCCATGCGCGCCTTCACCGACACGCCGATCTGGCACCGCCCCAACGCGGAACTGAGCTGGGACTACTACCTCGGCGAAGGCGTCCGCGGCACCGCCGGCGTCTCCCCGTACGCGGCGCCGGCCCGCGCCGAGGACCTGTCCGGGCTGCCGCCCGCCTACGTCACCACCTGCGAATTCGACCCGCTGCGCGACGAGGGCCTGACCTACGCGATGCGGCTGGTCCAGTCAGGCGTCCCGACCGAGATCCACCACTATCCGGGCACCTTCCACGGCTCGACCCTCGTCCCGCAGGCGGCCGTGACCAAGCGGATGAACGCCGACCGCCTCGGCGCCCTCCGCCGCGCCCTGCACCCCTAGAGCTCCAGCACGAGGCGGGGCCCGCGGGCCCGGGACACGCAGATCATCATGAACCCCCCGTCCGCGCGCTCCGCCTCGCTCAGTACCGAATCCCGATGGTCGGGCTCACCGTCGAGAACCACGGTCTCGCACGTCCCACAAGTGCCCTCCCGACAGGACGAAAGAACGCTCACACCCGCCTTCTCCACGGTCTCCAGAATCGAGCGACCAGCCTCGACCCGCAGCGTCCGCCCACTCAGCGCCAACTCAACATCGAACGCCTCGACAGGCCCGGCGACCGCCTTCGGCGAGAACCGCTCCGTACGCAGCACACCCGCCCCGCACCGCTCCTCAACCGCCGCGAGCATCGCCTCCGGCCCGCAGCAGTAGACGAGCGCGCCCTCCACCTCTCCCAAGACCACATCAAGATCGAGCAGCCCCCGCTCGTCCTGCGGCCAAACGTCGACACGCTCCCCGAACCGCGACAGCTCCTCAAGAAACGCCATGGAGGAGCGCCGCCGCCCGCCGTAATACAACCGCCAATCAGCCCCCGCCGCCTCGGCCGCGGCCACCATCGGCAGGATCGGCGTAATCCCGATCCCACCCGCAAGAAACACGTAACGAGGCGCGTCCTCCAGCACAAAGTGATTCCGAGGCCCGCGCACGACAAGCCGATCCCCCACCCGCACGCGCTCATGAACGACGGTGGACCCCGGCCCCTCCTTCAACACCCCGATCCGCCACACCCGCAGATCACCCGGATCCCCGCACAACGAGTACTGCCGGACGAGCCCCTCTCCCAAGACCACATCAACATGCGCCCCCGGCCCCCAGGCCGGCAGTTCCCCACCGTCCACCGCACGCAGCGCCAACCCCACGACGCCGTCGGCGAGGACCACCCGCTCACCCACAACGACCTCAGTCTCCGCACCCACGACCCCTCCATGCAGCGAACCGACCAACCGCCCCCGACCCTCACCCCAACCACCACCCCCCACCAGCCCCCCTTCCACCCGACGGAAGAACCCACCCGTCCGGCGCCGCCCCGCGGCGGACGCGCTGAATGTCCGACGCCCCACCTACGATTGCGCGGAAGGGCATGACCGAGAGGACTGCAGGTGAGCGACGTGGACCCGTCGGCGAGGATTCGGGAGATCTGCCTGGCGCTGCCGGAGGCGGCGGAGAAGCCGTTCGGCGGCCACACCGCGCCGTCCTACCGCGTCCGCGACAAGCTGTTCGTGATGACCTCCGAGGACGGCCTCTCCATGACGTTCAAGGCCGGCCCCGGCGTACAGGAGGCACTCGTGGCAGAGGAACCCGAGCGCTTCTTCGTCCCGAAGTACGTCGGCCCCAAGGGCTGGGTCGGCGCCCGCCTCGACGTCGACCACGACTGGGACGAAATGGCCGAACTCATCGAAGACAGCTACCGCCTGATCGCCCCGAAACGCCTGATCGAACTCCTCGACGAATCCCGACCTGCCAAGCAGCAGTGAGCCGTCCTCCGGCCCGGACGGCCTGCCACACACTGCCCCGGCCACGACGCCCTTCCGCCGCTGCTCCCACCTCGCGCCAACACACGCCACGCCGCTACCAAAGAGACCGCCACCACCCTCCACACGCCTCCTTCGTCGCCGCTTGGCGCAGACGGGCGGCGCGGGGTGTGCGTGCACAAGCTGCCTCCAGCCGCCGACGTGCCACCACACCGCCGCGTCCGAATCCCGCTCCGGTCAGCAACGCGCTACACCGCGCGCTAGGCAGCGGTGAGCGCCTTCGACCTGGCCGCACGACCCCGGCGCATTTGACGCGGACGGAGTGTCTGTCGGTGGTGGGTTGCACAGCAGGGCGCAGGACTGCGGGCCAGGAGGAGGACGGGCCCGACCGGGCCTTTGTTATCCCGCACCGCCACCACCGCGCCAACCCCTCGGCTGCGGACCACCCACCGTCCCGCCGCCCGTCGAGTAGCTGTGAGCCGTCCTGTCCTCCGACGCGGGAGGTCGTCCAGTCCACCGCCGACACGCACTGACCACACGGCGTCGAATACCCGCCGCCCTCTTCCCTTCCTGGCTGTGGCCGCGTGGGGCACGGCGCTGCCGGTGGCCGCCGTCCGCCTGGACCGCTCCCCGCTGAGTAGCGGTGGTCTCCAGGACAGCGTGGCCGCGCAGGGCGCGAAGAGGAGAGGGACGCCACCGGCCTTGGCGCCAGTGGGTGACACGGATGTTGCTTTGTGCGCCGCCTTCAACATTGCCGACGGCACATCATCACCGAGCTGCAGCGCAGGCAGCGCGCGGCCGAGTACAGGAAGTTCGTCTCCGTGATAGATAAGCCCGTGCTCGCCGAGCCGAAGAGGCGCCTGGTTCGCGACAACCCTGCCGCCTCAAGTCACCGCTCGTCCACGAATGGCTGGCGCCGCCCCGCTTTCAAGTGCATGTACCTCAGCCAGGTCGCCCTGGCTCAACCTGTCCGACGCTGGTTCACGTACCTCAGCACCGGGCTCATCCAACGCGGCGTCAAGAAGCGTCCACGCCCTCGAAGCCCGCGTCCGTACCGGCCGGCGAGGCGGCGTGGGCGGGACCCGGCGCCAGTGGGGTCGTGATGGTGTTGGTGTCCGAGCACGCAGCGGGGCCGACGTCCGTGCCTGGGGTCCGCCAGGTGGCGTGGGCGG
This sequence comes from Actinomadura geliboluensis, assembly GCF_043197915.1. Lineage (NCBI taxonomy): Bacteria > Bacillati > Actinomycetota > Actinomycetes > Streptosporangiales > Thermomonosporaceae > Actinomadura > Actinomadura geliboluensis. Next base: position 51,295 of record NZ_JBICUA010000001.1, read on the forward strand.
CCCGTGTCAGTGGGGCGTCATGGTGTTGGTGGCCGCTGCGCGGCGGTCCAGGTGCCGGACGAGGTTGACCAGGGCGTGAGTTAGTGCGGTTTCAGTTCGGCGGTCGGATGCAGCGTGGCGACGTCGTTCATTCGGTGCTCGCGGTGTTGGTGGCCGCTGCGCGGCAGTACAAGTGCCGGACGAGGTCGGCCAGAGCGTGCGCTAGTGCGGATTGGGTTCGGTGAGTGGGCTTGTCGCTGTGGCGGCGTTCATTCGGTGGTCGTGGTGTTGGTGGGCCGGCAGGCGGGGCAGGGGCAGGTTACGAGGAGGTCGCCGCCGGTGCGCCGGTCGGCGGGCCAGCGTGCGTCGATTTCGGTGGCCTCGGTCTGGCATGCGGGGCAGGCGTCGGTGCGGTCGGGGCACCACTGCGGGCCCTGTTCGACCAGGTCACCGGTGTTCAGTCCGCACAGGGTCAGGCCCCAGTGCCCCGAGGCGTGGTAGCGCCGCGGTGCCTGTTCGGCGCCAGGGTCGGCGCACATGTCCCAGCGCATGTCGGACGGTGCGTACCAAGGCCGGGTCGGGGTGGGGACTTGACCAGGCGGGCCCGCCACTAGCGCCGCCCTTCTCGTCCGGCTAGACGCTATCGGTGTTCGGTGGACAACTTCGGCCCGTCTTTGGGACGGCTCCAGCCTCGGACGGCGGTTTCGGTGTCGGTGGTGGCGTGGTTAGTGGGGGCGGCGTTTCAGGGTTGCCAGGCGGGTTTCTATTTTGGTCATGGTCTCGTTGTCGGGTTTCCAGCCTCGGTGGAGTAGGGCGGTCAGGAGGGCCTCCAAGTAGGGGGCCGGGGTGATGAGGAAGTCCTTGGTGACCGGGATGATCTCCCAGTGCATCTGCTTGGCCAGCCAGCGTCGGCGGGCCTTGTCGTGGGCGAGGGCCCCGGGGCCGGTGTGGTGGCGTTCACCGTCGTATTCGAGACCCACGCGGAAGTCCGGGTAGCCGAGGTCGACGTAGAGGCGGCGGGCTTGGGGGCCCATGACCGGAACCTGGGTCTCAGGGCGGGGCAGGCCCGTCTCCACGATGGCGACGCGAGTCCAGGTTTCGCCGGGAGAGGCCGCGCCTCGGTCGGAGAGGCGGACGACCTCGCGGAGCTTCTTGTTGCCTCGATAGCCGGGGAGCGTCCGGGCCATTGCTGTTACGGCTTCGGCGCTGACGCCTTTTCTCAGGAATTGGTCTAGGGCGGCTACTGCTTCCAGGCGGGGAAGCCAGCGGGCGCAGTCGAGTGCCGTGCGGATGGGTGTCGTCAGGCGGATACCCGATTTCTCTATGGCGTGGTCGGGTGGGACCTCGACTGTGTCGGGGGTGGGGGGAGTCGAGGGTTCGGGGGTGATGAGGTCTACGGGCCAGTCGGTCTCGTCCATGCCCGGGGGCAGAACGTCCAGGCCCCATATCCAGGCGGCGGTGCGGCGGGCGATGACTGCTTCCGGCGGGAGGAGGCCGCTGAGGACGGCGGCTCGGGCGGTGAGGGATGCGCCCTTGGCGGGGGCGAAGTAGACGCCGGGGCCGACGGGGACGATCGTGTTGGCGGGCGTCCGCTTCCAGGTGAGGGTCATCCCGTTCATGTGGGGATCGTGGCAGGGACGGTCGGGGCGGTGAGTGCCGGTCGCGGACTTGTGGATAACTCACCTGCGCATCAGGAGTGCGGTGATGGCGGCTCCTGTGAGGGCGGTCGCGGCTCCGATGAGGAAGAGGGTGTCTTGGCTTACCACTGCGCCGTAGGCGGCGATGCCCACGGAGAAGCCGATCTGTAGGACGGTGTTGTTCACGCCGGACGCCATTCCGAGGTGCTGTTCGCCTGGGATGTCCACGGCGAGGCTGCCCAGGGTCGGGAGTGCTACGCCGCAGGCCAGGCCGGCCAGCAGCATTCCGGGGGCCAAATCCGTCCAGGATGTGGAGCCGCGCATGAGGAGTATCGCGGCGGCCAAGAGGGCTAGGGAGGCCGAGACCAGGAGGCCCTTGGGGAGGCGGTCCATAATGGCTCCTGCCAATGGGCCCGCGAGGAGTATGGGGACTACCAGCGGCAGGAAGCACAGGCCCGTTTTCAGTGCCGTGTAGTGCAGGCCGTCCTGGAACCACAGGGACACGTAGATGAGCATCGCGAAGATGCTCGCCTGGACGGTGAACGATCCGATCTGGGTGCCGGTGAAGACGCGGTCGTGGAAGAGGGAAAGGTCCAGCATCGGGTCTCGGCGGCGGTGTTCCACGGCGATGAAGAGGACGAGGGCCGCGAGGGCGGCGACGGAGGCCGTCAGGGTTCGTGCGCTTCCCCAGCCCTGGTCTTGACCGCGGAGAAGGGTGAAGACCAGCGCGGTCAGGGCCACGGCCAGGAGGGACGGGCCCAGGACGTCTATGCGGCGCGGGGTGCGGGCGGGGTCGTGGCGGGGCAGGGCGGCGGCGCCGATGGCGAGGGTGAGGGCTCCGGCGGGGACGTTGACCAGGAAGATCCACCGCCAGCCGAGTCCGGAGACCAGCGCGCCGCCGGCGACCGGGCCGAGCACGACGGCTAAGCCCGCGGCCATGCCGCGTACGCCGAAGGCCAGGCCGCGGCGGCGGCCCGTGTAGCACTGGGCGATCAGGGCGAGGGTCGTCGCGAACATGAGGGCGCCGGCGAGTCCCTGGACGACGCGCATGCCGATGAGCACGGCTGCGTTCGGGGCCAGGCCGCAGGCGAGCGACGCCGTGGTGAACAGCGCCACGCCGGTGAGGAACGAGCGGCGGCGGCCCCAGCGGTCGGCCAGCGAGCCGGCGGTGAGCTGGAACGCGGCCATCGCCATCGTGTAGCCGTTCATGACCCATTGGAGGTCGCCGAGACCGGCGTGCAGGTCGTCGCGCATCCGGGACAGGGCGACGGTCACCACGGTCGCGTCCAGCATGAGCATGAAGACCGCGGCGACGATCGCGGCCAGTGGCCACCAGGTGGGCGGACGGAGGGCTTCGCGGGTCGGCGCGGACGGGATCGGGTCGATCATGGGCTCTCCCTAGCAGCGGTAGGGAGAATCTAGCAGTGTTAGGGATTCCCTTGCAGTGTTAGGTTTGCGGGCATGGGTGGATTTCCGCGCGGGCAGGAGACGGCGGCGGCGCCGCGGCTGGATCGCGGCGAGATCGTCCGGGCGGCCCTCGAACTGCTGGACCGGGACGGCTTCGACGCGTTCAGCATGCGCAAGCTCGCCGCGGAGCTCGACGTCAAGTCACCGTCGCTCTACTGGCATGTGCGCGGGAAGGACGAACTCTTCGAGCTGCTCATCGACACGGTGATCGGAAAGTGCCCGTTGCCGGACGCGGAGGGCGGCCCCTGGCAGGAGCGGCTGTCCCGGTTGGGGCTGGATCTCCGGCAGGTGCTGTTGTCGCATCCGGCCGCCACGCGGCTGCTGCCGGGGCGGCTGCCGTTCGGTCCGCACGGGCTGCGGCTGGCCGACCGGGTGATCGGCATCCTGCGGCGCTCCGGGTTCGACGACCGGATGGCGGGCTACGGCTACCTGATCCTGGTGTTCTACGTGGTCGGCTTCGCGGTGCAGGAGATCGCCTTCGGCAAGGGCGCGGACGGCGGTGCGCGGCTCGCCGAGGTCGGCGGCTACCTGGCCGGGCTGCCGGTTGAGCAGTATCCCGATCTCGTCGCGGTGGCGGACGGGCTGCTGGCCCCGGGGCTGACCGACCGGTTCGAGTTCGGGCTGCGGAACCTCATCGACGGGCTCGCGCAGTCAGGCTGAGACCGCGTCCGTCGACCACTTGGCGATGCGGTTGATCAGGTCCGGGGTGGCGGCCACCTCGGCGTGGCCGAAGGCCGGTTCGATCCACAGTTCCTTCGGGTCGGACGCCGCCTCGTACAGCTGGTGCGCGTGGTCGAGCGGGAAGAACGCGTCCGCGTCGCCGTGGACGACGAGGAAGGGGACGGGCGCGATGCGTCCGGCCAGCTGGTGGGGCGCCTCGGGCACCGGGTCCCAGCCCTTCGGTGCGATGCGGGTGCCGCGGGCCATGCGGACGGCCAGGCGGCCGAGGCGCCGTTCGATGACCCAGTGCACGCGCCGCATCGGCACCGTCCCGCGGTAGTACCAGCGGGCGGGCGCGCTGACCGACACGACCGCGTCGACGCCGCCGTGCAGCGCGGCATGGCGGACGACCACCGCGCCGCCCATGGAGAACCCGGTGACCGCGACGCGCCGGTATCCCCGGCGGCGGGCCGCCGCGACCGCGGCGGCGACGTCGAGGACCTCGCGGTCGCCGACCGTGGAGTGCCCGCCGGACCTGCCGTGGCCGCGGAAGTCGAACGCGAGGACGCCGCCGTGCCGGCCGAGGGCGCCGGCGATCCGGCGCAGCGCGGGCTGCCGCCACGAGCAGGTGAAGCCGTGCGCCAGGACGAAGCACACCTCGTCGGCGCCCCGCAGGTGGCCCGCGTCGATCCGCACGCCGTCCGCGGTGTAGAGCGTGAGTGGTTCGGGATCTGCCACGTCCTCCATGATCCGTCATCGCGGAGCGGGGCTGAACGACCGGGTGGCTGGGTAGATAGGGGAACGTGGCTGGAGGGTTGGTTGATCGGTGTACGGGCCGGCGGATATGGACAGCGAAGACCACGCGCTCGGTGTGAGGGCGTGCGGGGGCCGGCACGAGGGTGACGAGTACCCGTGCCAGGCGATGGCGTCCTCGGCGAGCGCGCATGAGCGTGCGGCGGCGCTGCTGGAGCGGATGGCCGCCGCGCATCCCGAGGAGGCCGATCTGCATCTGCAGTCGGCCGCCCGGCACCGCAGGTGGGCGGCGAACGACCGGGAGCTGGCGCAGAAGTACGCGCCCCGGGACGGCGGCCCGGACGGTGTGTAAGGATCGCCTTACACAGTTCTAGGGAGGTCCTTGTGCGTATTGGGGTCATGCTGAGCGAGCGGGGCGGGGCGGACGCGCTGGGCAGGCTGGCGGACGACGTGCGGCGCGCGGCCGACGACGGGTTCCCCTCCGCGTGGCTCTCGCAGATCTTCGGGGTGGAGGCGATCACCGCGCTGTCCGTGGCGGGGCGCGGCGTCCCGGACATCGAGCTCGGCACCGCGGTCGTCCCGACGTATCCGCGGCACCCGGCCGTGATGGCGCAGCAGGCGCGGACGGCGGCCCTGGCCCTGGGCGGACGGTTCACGCTCGGCATCGGCCTGTCCCACCAGGTCGTCATCGAGGGCGTGTACGGGTACGACTTCGGCCGTCCCGTCCGGCACATGGACGAGTACCTGTCGGTGCTGGTGCCGTTGCTGAACGGCGAGAACGTGTCGTTCGAGGGCGAGACGCTGAAGGGCTCCATCGGGTTGAGCGTCGGCAACGAGGCGCGGGTCCCGCTGCTGCTGGCGGCGCTGGGTCCGAAGATGCTGAGGCTCGCGGCGGAGCGCGCGGACGGGACGGTGCTGTGGATGACCGGGCCCGCCACCGTCCGAGAGCACATCGCGCCGACCATCACGGCGGCGGCCAAGGCGGCGGGACGCGACGAGCCGAGGATCGTGTGCGCGCTGCCGACGTGCGTCACGAGCGACCCCGAGCGCGCGCGGGAGCAGGCCGCCCAGACGTTCGCGATGTACGGTGACCTGCCGTCCTACCGGGCGATGATGGACCGGGAGGGAGTGGCCGGCCCCGCCGACCTGGCCGTCGTCGGGGACGAGGACACCGTCGCCGCCAGGCTGGAGGAGCTGGCCGCGGCCGGCGTCACCGACTTCGTCGCCGCCCAGTTCATGCCGGACGACGAGCAGGGCCGGACCCGGCGGTTCCTCAAGGGCGCGGCGGCGCGATGAGCTCGTAGAGGTTGCCGCTGGAGTCGGAGAAGTAGAGGCCGCGCCCGCCGAGCGGGTGCGCCTCGTCGACGCGGCCGCTGTCGGCGTGCGCGGGTTCGTCGCCGTAGGGGATCTCGCGCGCGTCGAGGCGGTCGAGGACGGCCTCGAACGTGCCGGCGTCCACGTCGAAGGCCAGGTGGTGGCCCTGCGGGTGCGCGACCGTCAGGAAGTCGAGGGTGAGGCCCTCGTTGACCCGGATCGGGACGAAGTGCCGCGCGTGCGGGTGCGGGCCCGTGTACGGCAGGCCCATGACGCCGGCGAAGAAGCGGGCGGCCTCGTCGTTGTCGGCGGCGGTCACGATCGTGTGGTTCAGGCTGATCGTCATTCGGCGGTCTCCTCCATCAGGGCGCCGTGCAGGAAGACGTCCAGGTACTCCGCCATGGACGGACTGGGCGCCGCCGGCCCGGCGGGGGGACGGGCGCGGGTGAACGCCATGCCCATGAACAGGCTCGCGAGCTGCTCGGGGGGCAGGCGGAGCCGGTCGCGCTCCGGCTCGAACAGCTCGGCGACGGCGTCGCGGGTGCGGGTCATGGAGGCGTCGCGGTCGGGCGCGGGCCCGGCGGCCCCCTCCCCTTCGTCCGGACGGGGCGGCACGCGGCGGTTCCCGGCGCGCCCGGTGGCGTGCAGGGCGCCGACGACCATGCCCATGCGGCCGAGGTAGGCCTCGATCGCGTCGCTCGCCTCGGCGAGCCGCGCGGCCAGCGGCTGGTCGAGCGGGACGGCCTCGATCTCGGCGAGGACGTGGTCGGGGCGCAGCGCCTCGGCGACGCAGGCGTCCAGCAGCTCGTCCTTGTCGGCGAACACCCGGAAGATCGTCGCCTCGCCGATGCCGGCGGCGCGGGCGATCTGGCCGGTGGTCACGGCGGTGCCGTGCTCGGCGACGAGCGGCAGCGCCGTGCGCACGATCATCTCCCGGCGCTCCCGCGGGCTCATTCCCGGCGCCCGGCGCCGGTTCTCGCGCTCCATGCCCTCCACGCTACGGAGTGAGTACTCACTCCGTCAACACCGAGTGAGTGCTCACTCCGACCACCCGGACAAACCCGGATACGGCGGCTGATACCGTTGCGGTGCTGCGCGCCCAGGAGCGAAGTCCGGTGTGAACCCGGCGCTGTCCCGCAACTGTGGTGCCCCTCTCCGAGTGGCCGAGCCAGGTCGCCTCCTCGCGCGCTGACGACTATCGACCTCGTGGAAGGGCGATCCGTCATGAGCGGGCCGCGGCTTCCCCCAGCCTGGAGGCTCCTGTGAGACCCGTACGTACCCTCGGCGCGGTGATGGCGATCGGTGTCGCCCTGGTCACGGCCGCCTGCGGCGGCGCCGGCGACGGCGCCAAGGACGGGACGGGCGGCGCAGCGTCCGTCACCGTGCAGGCCGCGAACGGCGCGGTGACCGTCCCCGCCCGCCCGAAGCGCATCGTGTCGCTGTCCCCCACCCACACCGAGACGCTGTTCGCCATCGGCGCCGGCCCGCAGGTGGTCGCGGTCAGCGACTTCTCCAACTACCCGGCCGAGGCGCCGCGCACCAAGCTGTCGGGCTTCAAGCCGAACGCCGAGGCGGTCATCGCCTACAAGCCGGACCTCGTCGTCGTGTCCGACGACCTGAACGGCATCGTGAAGTCGCTGGAGAAGGTGAAGATCCCCGTCCTGCTGGAGCCCGCGGCGGCGAAGCTGGACGACGCCTACGACGAGATCAACGACCTCGGCCTGGCCACCGGCCACGCCGCCGAGGCCAAGAAGCTCACCGACGGCATGCGGGCGGAGATCCAGCGGACGGTCGACGCGGCGTCCGCGTCCGCCAAGGGCAAGGGCCTGACGTACTACCACGAGCTCGACAACGAGCTGCACTCGGTGACGTCCAAGACGTTCGTCGGCCAGGTGTACGGCATGTTCGGGCTGCGGAACGTCGCCGACGCCGCCGACAAGGCGACCGGCGGGTACCCGCAGCTGTCCCGCGAGTACCTGCTCAAGCAGGACCCCGACCTCATCTTCCTGGCCGACACCAAGTGCTGCGGCCAGAACACCGCCGCGCTGGGCGAGCGTCCCGGCTGGTCCGGTCTGGGCGCGGTGAAGAACAAGAACGTGGTCGAGCTCGACGACGACATCGCCTCCCGCTGGGGGCCGCGCCTGCCGCAGTTCGTCAAGGCGATCGGCGACGCCGTGCAGAAGGTGCGGTGACCGCCGCGGCCGGGGACGCCCGCCCGTGAACGGCCTGCGCGGCCCGCTCGCGAAGGGCCTGCGCCGCGCCCGCCCCGGCACCGGGGCGGGCGCCCTGCCGGGCAGCCTGCCGGCCGCCCGGCTGCGGCCGCTGCCGCTCGCGGTCGCGGTCGCGGTGCTCGCGGCGGCACTGCTGGCCGGCGTGCTGGTGGGCGCCGCGGGGCTGCCCGTCGGCGGCGTGCTGAAGGCGCTCGCGGACAAGGTGCCGTTCGTGGACGTCGACTCCGGTCTCGGGCCGATCGACGAGAGCGTCCTGTTCGAGCTGCGGGTGCCGCGCGCGCTGATGGCGGCGCTGGTCGGCGGGATGCTCGCCATGGCCGGCGCCGGGTACCAGGGCGTGTTCCGCAACCCGCTCGCCGACCCGTACCTGCTCGGCGCGGCGTCCGGCGCGGGGGTCGGCGCGACGCTGGTGATCGCCCTCGTCCCGGGCGACCCCGGCTACGGCATCCCGCTCGCCGCCTTCGCCGGCGCCCTGTGCGGGGTGTTCCTCGCCTACGCGCTCGGCCGGACGGCGGGCCGCCACGAGGCGGTGACGCTGGTGCTCGCGGGCGTCGCGGTGTCGCTGTTCCTGTCGGCGGTGCAGACGCTCGTCCAGCAGATGAACGCCGAGGAGCTGCAGCGGATCTTCTCCTGGATCCTCGGCGGGGTCGGCTCGGCGGACTGGCACCAGCTCGCGCTGGTCGCCCCGTACGCGCTCGTGTCCACCGTCGTCCTGCTGGCGCACGGCCGCCTGCTGGACGTGCTGAGCGTCGGGGACGAGGAGGCGGCGAGCCTCGGCCTGTCGGCGTCCCGGGTCCGGCTGATCGTGCTGCTCGCCGCGTCGCTGGCGACGGCGTCGGCGGTGGCGGTGAGCGGGCTGATCGGGTTCGTCGGCATCGTCGTGCCGCACGTGGTGCGGCGGCTGGCGGGCGGCTCGTACCGGGTGGTGCTGCCGCTGTCGCTGCTCGGCGGCGCCGCGTTCCTGGAGCTCGCGGACCTGGTGGCGCGCACCCTCATCAGCCCGGGCGAGCTGTCGCTCGGCGTGGTGACGGCGTTCGTCGGCGGCCCGTTCTTCGTGGCGGTGCTGCGCGCGTCCCGCAGGCAGGTGGAGACGTGACGGTCGCGGTGCGGGGCCTGGACGTGTCGCTCGGCGGCCGGCCGGTGCTGAAGGGCGTGTCGCTGGACGTCCCCGCCGGGTCGTGGACGGCGGTGATCGGGCCGAACGGCGCCGGGAAGTCGACGCTGCTGCGCGCTGTCCTCGGCCTGGTGGCCTCACGCGGCGAGATCACGGTGGCGGGCGAGGACCTCCAGCGGCTCAAGCCGCGGCAGCGGGCCCGGACGGTCGCCTACGCCGCGCAGAACCCGCACCTCCCCGTGGGGATGACGGTGTTCGACTACACCCTGCTCGGACGCTCCCCCTACATCCCGCATCTCGGCCGGGAGAGCGCGCGCGACCGGGCCATCACCGAGGAGGTCCTCGAACGGCTCGACCTCACCGCCTTCGCCACCCGGCCCCTGGACCACCTGTCCGGCGGAGAGAGGCAGCGGGTGGTGCTGGCCCGCGCGCTGGCGCAGCAGACGTCGGTGCTCCTGCTGGACGAGCCGACGACCGCGCTCGACATCGGCCACCAGCAGCAGGTGCTGGAGCTGGTCGACCGGCTGCGGCTCGCCGACGCGCTGACCGTGGTGACGACGATCCACGACCTGACCCTCGCCGGGCAGTACGCCGACGCGCTCGTCCTCATCTCCGGGGGGCGGGTCGCGGCGGCGGGCACGCCGGAGGAGGTCCTCACCCGCGCGGTCGTCGAGGAGCACTTCGGCGCGCGGGTCCATGTCGCCCCCGGTCCGGGCGGGCGGCCGATGCTGGCGCTGGAGCGGCCGTGAACCTGGAGACCGTGTGGCGCGAGGAGGACGGGAAGCGCCTCGCCGCGACGGTGTGGCGGGCCGGGCCCGGCCATCGGATGATCTCGTCGGCGATGCTCGGCGGCGGCATCGGCCCCGCCGGATGGGTGCTGAACGCGCAGGTCCCGGGCGCCTACTCGCGCACCGACCCCGTCGCGCACCTGACGGAGCTGGCCGCGCTGTACGGGCTGGAGGGGGCGGGCGTCGGGATGCTGACGGCCGCGTCCGTCGCCCGCACGATGCGGCGGGACGACGCGGGCGTGCGCGTGTCGGCGACCGTGGGGCTGCGCGTCCCGACCTGGGCGGCCTCCCCCGCCGGGACCCCCGACCCCGAGCTGGCGCCGCTCGACGGGACGCCCCGGTCGGCCCGGGCGCCCGGCACGATCAACATCGTCGTCGCCGTGCCCGTCCCGCTGAGCGACGCGGCGCTGGTGAACGCGGTCGTCACCGCGACCGAGGCGAAGACGCAGGCGCTCCTGGAGGCGGGCTTCCCGTGCACGGGCACCGCGTCCGACGCCGTCTGCGTGGCGGCCGCGTCCGGCGGCGCGGCGGAAGAGGTCTTCGCCGGGCCCCGCTCGACGTGGGGCGCGCGGATCGCCCGCGCCGTGCACGCCGCCGTCCACGCCGGGGCGGTCGACTACACCCGCTACCTGGAGACCCGCGGCTAGCACCCGGCCGCCGTACCACCCCGGTGCGGTACGGCGGCCGGATTCAGGGCCAGTGCAGTATGGGGGGTTGCGCCTCACCTCCTACCTGTGCGTCGCTTCGCCGGCGTGACCGTCAGCCGGCGTGGGGAAGGCGATGTCCGTTGGCATGTCCGTTGGCGTGCCCGTTGGCATGTCCGTTGCGGTGGCCGTTGTGGTGCCCGTTCAGCGGTCCGGTGCGGGGGCCGGTGGCGAGCGGGTCGCCGCCGTCCAGCAGCGACCCGGTCCGCGTCCCGTTCACCGGCGGCAGCGGGTGCAGCCCGGTCAGCGGCTCCGGGTCGGCCACCGGGCGGGGGCCGGTGTCCTGGCGGTCGGCGAGCGCGGTGAGCGCGTCGACGCGGCGGCGGGCCCGGTCGGCCTCGGACCGCGCGGCGTCGCGCTCGGCGGTCAGCGCCCGCACCGCCGCGCGCAGCTCCTCGGCGGCGCGGGTCAGCTGCCAGTTGTGGCGCTCCAGCTCCCGGCCGCGCGCCTGGATCTGGTCGCGGTCGGCGACGGCCTGCCCGCGTTTGGCCTCGGCGTCGCGGACGGCGGAGCGCAGGTCCTCGGCGGCGCGCTCGGCGGCGGCCGCCTCGACGCGCCGCCCCTCCAGGAGCGTCTCGGCCTCCGACACCCGGCCGTGCAGGGCGACGAGCTCGGAGCGGGCGTTCTCCAGCGAGGCGAGCAACTCCCCCTCGCGGGACGCCATCCGGTCGCGCTCGCGCTCGGCGGCGAGCCGGGCCGCGGCCGCGCCGTCGGCCTCGTCCCGCGCGTCCGCCGCCTCCTGCCGGGCGGTGTCGCGCTCGGCGGTCAGCCGCTCGGCCTCGGCGCGGGCGGCCGCGGCCTCCCGCTCGGCGGCCTCCGCGCGGGCGCGGGCGGCGGCGGTCTCCCGCCACGCCAGCTCGGCCTGCCGCTGGGAGGCGTCCCGCTCCCGCTGCGCGATGGCGACCTGCCCGGCGGCGTCGGCGCGGGCGTCGGCGACCCGCCGCTCGACCCCGGCGACGCTCAGCTCCGCCATCAGCGAGCCGGCGAGCCGGTCGGCGGCGCCCTCCAGCCGGTCGACCATCTCCCACGCCCAGGCGACCTGCCCGGTGAGCCCCGGGGACTCCAGCGCCCGCTCGCGGCTCTCCCGCGCGGCCCGCTCACAGGCGCCGTCGCGGTCCTGGCAGAAGCGGACGGTGCGGGCGCCGCGCACCGGCTGCGGCACGGGCCGTCCGCAGCCGGCGCACGGCCAGACCGCGACCGGGTCACCGAGGCGTGCGATCCCGGCGCGGTCGGCATCGGCGGCCGCGGGCTCGCCGGGGCCGGCGCCGGCCGGCGCCTCCTCCGCGGCGTACGCGGCCGGGTCGGTGACGACGGGAAGGTCGGTCTTCGTCGGGGCGGCGGGAGTCGGGGCGACGTCGTCCAGCGGGGCGACCTTCTGGTCTTCCATGTGCCGTTGTACGCACGGGCGCGCGGAGGCGTTCGACGTTTCCGGCGGCGGGTCGCGGGCGGCGCGCCCCGCCGCCGTCAGCCCTCCCGTCCGCCCAGGTAGTCCTCGCGGACGCGGCGCCGGCTGAGCTTGCCGGACGGGGTGCGCGGCAGCGCCGGGCGGAACTCGATCCGCCGGGGGTGCTTCAGCTTCGCCAGCCGCGGCGCGCAGAACGCGAGCAGGTCGGCGGCCAGCGCGTCGCCCGCCTCCGCGCCCTCGGCGGGCTCGACGAGCGCGACGGCGAGCTGCCCCCAGTCGTCGTCGGGGACGCCGATGACGACGGCGTCCCCCACGGCCGGGTGCTGGAGCAGCACGGACTCGATCTCCGCCGGGTAGATGTTGACGCCGCCGGAGATGATGAGGTCGGTGCGGCGGTCGCTCATGTAGAGCCAGCCGTCCTCGTCCAGGTGGCCGAGGTCGCCGGGCGTGTAGAAGTCGCCGCGCATCGCGGCGGCGGTCTTGTCCGGGTCGTCGTGGTACTCGAAGCCGGGCTGCCCGCTCGCGTAGATCAGGCCGGTCTCGCCGGGCGGCAGCTCGGCGCCCTCCGGGTCCAGGATCTTGATCTGGACGCCCTCGACCGCGCGCCCGACCGTCCCGGGGTGGGCGAGCCACTCGTGCGGCGCGGCGACGACGACGGGCCCGCTCTCGGTGGAGCCGTAGTACTCGTAGAGGACGGGCCCCCACCAGTCCATCATCCGCTGCTTGGTCTCCTTGGGGATCGGCGCGGCGGTGTGGAAGACCTGCCGCAGCGACGACACGTCGTACCTGGCCCGGACGTCCTCGGGCAGGCCGAGCATGCGGTGGAACATGGTCGGCACCATCAGCGAGTTGGTGACCCGGTACCGCTGGATGAGGTCGAGGGTCTCCTCTGGCCCGAAGCGGGCGGAGATGACGACGGCGTGGCCGAGGCTGAGCGACATCAGGGCGTGGACGCAGGGCGCCGAGTGGTACAGCGGGCCGATGGCGAGGTGGACCTCGTCGTCGCCGGGTTCGAGGCTCAGGTGCCGCATCAGCGTCTGCTTCATGACCTCGAACAGCACTTCGGGCGGGATGTCCATCAGCGGGCGCCGCACGCCCTTGGGCCGTCCGGTCGTCCCGGACGTGTAGAGCATCACCGAGCCCATCTGGCGCTTGGCCGGCGGGTCGGCGCTGTGCGCGGCGCACAGCTCGGCCATCGCGCGGTAGCCCGCGGCGGGGTCGGCGCTCACCCGCCCCTCCGCCGGGACGCCCGCCTCGTCGGCCGCGCCGGACACGGCGGCGGCGAACTCGCCCTCGGTGATGACGGCCTTGGCGCCGGAGTCGCCGAGGATGTAGCCGATCTCGGGCGCGGTGAGGTGGCGGCTCACAGGGACGAGGTAGAGCCCCGACTGCATCGCGGCCAGCATCACGGTGAGGAACTCGCGCCGGTTGCCCAGGACCGTCGCGAGCGCGTCGCCGGGGCTCAACCCGATGCTCGCGAGCGCGTGGGACAGGCGGTTCACCTCGGCGTGGAGTTCGCCGTAGGTCACCGGTCCGCCCGGGGCCAGCACGGCCGGGCGGTCCGGGTCGTTCTGTGCGATCTGGTAGAAGCCGACACCTTCGACGCCCATACGGCTCTCCTCAGTGCGGGGTCTGGCTCGGTCCATCTGACCCGTCTTGCTGGCGGCCCGTCAAGAGGGCGCGGCGCGGCGTGGCGACGGAGATCGACCGGCCCCGGTCAGCCCGCTTTCCTGACCGCGACCGTCCGGCTACGTATCATGATGGGTCAGTGCCGGGGGGCCGAGAACCGAGACCTACACGGCGATGGGGCGTGCATGACGGGACCGAGCGGCGACGGCGGCCGGTCGCGGCCGCCGGGGCGCCAGGACGGCCTTCCCCCCTGGCTCCGCAGGTTCCTGCAGGTCATGTTCCTCGACCTCTGCTCCACCGTCATCGTCAGCATCGGGGTGACGCTCGTGCACGGCGTCTTCTGGCTGAACGCGGTCGTCACCCTGCTGGTCGTCGCGGTGCTGACGGCCGTGCTGCTCGTCTTCTACCCCGCGACCGCGCACGCCGTCCTGGAACGCGTCGGAAGGGTCTTGCGAGGGGGCGGCGCGACGCTCGGGTGGGGCCTCGCGGGTGCCGCCGCGATGGCCGCGCTCCTGCTCGCCGGCACCGGCGTGCAGGTGCTCCGCGACCGCGCGAGCGCGTGCGGGCAGCCGCTCGACCTGCGGGTGCTGACCGCCCCCGAGACGCTCACGCCGCTGCGGGCCGCCGCCGCCGAGTTCGTGAACGACAGCGAGGACCGCGGCTGCCGCGAGTACAGCGTCACCGTCGTCCCCGAGGCCGGGCCCGTCCCGCTGTACGACGGGTTCCGGCTGCTGTGGCGGCGCAGCGCGGCGGCGGACGCGGGCCACGCCGACGACCAGCAGCTGTTCGGCCCGCAGCCCGACATCTGGATCCCGTCGTCCACGGCCGAGTACGACTTCGTCCCGAAGGGCCCGGGCCAGGTCGGCGCGGCCGGGGCGGGGCCGGGCGCGCCGTCCGGCAAGGCCGACCCGGTGTTCCGGGTGCGCGGCTCGGTCGGGACGTCCCCGCTGGTGCTGGCGCTGTTCACCCGGGCGCACGAGTCCGTCGCCGACCCGATCGCGGCGCCGATCGCGCCGAGCACGGCGGCGCTGCTGCGCCGGGTCGCGGACGCGGGGGTGCGGCTGCGGGCGATCGCGCGGCCCGTCCCGGAGACGTCGGCGGCGGCGCTCGCCGTCACGCCCGCGTTGTACGACGGGGCACCGGGCTCCGACGCCGCGGACGAGCGGTTCGCCGAGCCCGCCGACCTGGTGGCGCCGGACGCGGTGTCGCTGCTGTGCCGGTTCCGGGAGCGCGCCGCCGCGCAGGACTCCGCCCCGCCCGACGACGTCGCCGTCGCCGTGCCCGAGCAGGTGCTGCACGACTACGACATGGGCCGGCCGCTCGGCGACCGCTGCGGCGCGGCCGACCCGGACGCCGCCGCGTTCGCGCGGTGGCGCCTGCACCCCTACTACGCGACCGGCCTGCCGACGCTGGACCACCCGTTCGTCCAGGTGAAGTGGCGCGGCCAGGACACGCGGGAGCGGGACGCGGCGGTCACCGCGTTCCGCCGCTGGCTCGACCGCAACCCGCTGACCCGGCAGGGTCTCCGCGACGACCGCGGCATCATCCCGCCCGCGCGCGAGGGCGACACCCGGCACTACTACCTGTCGCGGCTGCAGGGCGTCGTCGGCACCAGGGTCATGCCGACCGTGGTGGGGCTGGAGTCGCCGGCGGGCGTCCAGGACACCCTCGACCGCATCGGCGCGGCCCGCCCGCGGACGTCGGTGTCGCTGCTGCTGGACGTGTCCGGGTCGATGGGCGGCGCGGCGCAGGCGCGCGGCGGTTCGCGGCTCGTGCGCGGGACGTCGTTCCTGCGCAGCCTGGTGGCGCAGCTGCAGAGCAACGACCGCGCGGGCCTCCAGGTGTCGTCGGCCACGGCGTCGCCGAGCGCGGCGGACACCTTCGGCAACGTCCCGCAGGACGCGGCGTCCCCGGAGCAGAAGAGCGCGATCACCAGCAGGCTGCAGGCGGTCGCGTCCAGCGGCGCCGACCAGCCGCTCAGCGACGCGATCGCGGCGGCCGACCTCGGGCCCGGGCGGCAGAACCTCGTCCTCGTCACCGACGGGCAGTCCGCCGCGACCAACCCGGGGCTCGGGTCGCGGGTCGGCTGGCTGTCAGGTGAGTTCCGCGGGCGGCATCCGGGGCTGCGGCTGACGGTGGTGCTGACGGGCCCGGCGACGTGCGGCTCGTCCCCCGTGCGGGAGATCGTGGCGGCGCTCGGCCCGAAGGACGGGCGGGGATGCGTGCCGCTGACCGACGCGCCCGAGGCCGAGCAGGCCGCCGAACTGCTGTCGGAGCTGCGATGAGACGCCCCCGCCTTCTCCCGAGAGGCCGCCGGGCGCGGGTGAGCGCCGCGGCCGGGGCGGCGCTGGTGCTGGTGGCGTGGCTGCTGGTCGTCCTGTGGCCGGGCGCGTCGTACTCGGGCATGGCGGCCGACTGCGACCGGTCGGAGCTGTTCGTCGTGGGCGGCACCGACGTCAGCCTGAAGAACCAGCGGCGGGCCCTGATCCGGCAGTGGAACGAGGGCCGCTACCCGGACGGCCGCCCCCACCCGCACGCGACGCTGGTCGAGGCGGCGGAGTCGACCGACCTGCAGCACAGCCAGATCAAGGCGGTGCAGGAGTCCGGCAGCTGCGCCTACGACGTCCTGATCATGGACAACACGTGGACGGCGCAGTTCGCCGACGCCGGCTACCTGCGGCCGCTCGACGGCATCGACGGGCTCGACGACTTCTTCCCGGCCGCGCTGCGGACGGGCGAATGGGACGGCGAGCTGTACGCCGTCCCATTCAACGTGGACGTGGGCCTCCTCTACTACTGGGAGGGCGTGTCGCCGCCGACCGCGTGGCCGGGGCTGCTGTCGTCGGGCGTTGCGATGCAGCTCGCCGACTACGAGGGCCTGACGGTGAACGCGCTGGAGGCCGTGTGGAACGACGGCGGCGGCGGGCGGCTCACCGGCACCGACCGCCCGAGCGAGGACGAGCTGAAGACGAAGGTGTATCCGGCGCTCGCCCGGCTGGTGCCGCGCGTGCACGGGGCGCTGGCGGCGTCGCGCGGGTACGGGGAATTGCAGAGCATCGAGGCGTTCGCGTCCGGGGCGAAGCTCATGCGCAACTGGCCGTACGCGTTCTCGGCGCTCGCGTCCGAGCCCCGGATGCGGGACGGCGCGCGGCTGCGGTTCGGGGTGGCGGCGCTGCCGGGACGCACCGTCCTCGGCGGGCAGAACCTCGCCGTGTCCGAGCGCTCCCCGAACCCCGGCGACGCCGCCGACCTCGTGGAGTTCCTGAGCGGGACGGGCAGCCAGCGGCTGCTGTTCTCCTGCGGCGGGTTCGCGCCGGGCCGCTACTCGGCGCTCGGCCTGTCGCCCGGCCGGCACTCCCCCGCCGACGTGAAGGTGCGGGCCTGCTCGTCCCTCACCGGCCAGCCGGTCGGGCCGGGCGAGACCGAGGTGCCGGACGAGGCGCAGCTCACCGGGCTGGCGCGGGCGGTGGTGACCGCGCTGGGCCGGGCCGAGCCGCGCCCGGTGACCCCGCACTACAGCACGTTCACCGGCACGTTCCGGGGCTGCGTCCAGAAGATCTTCGACCGGGCGGGCACGGACCCCGAGACGTTCGCCGAGGCGGTCGGGCGGTCCCTGGACGGCCGCACCGCGTCCTGCTGAGCCCGCGGACCCGGCTAGCGGAGGCCGCCGAGGGCGGCGCGGGCCATCGCGTGCAGCAGGTCGCCCATCGCGTCGCGGTCGAGCCCGGCGGCGCTGCGCGGGGTGGAGTTGAGCAGGCCGAAGCAGGCGTGCACGGCCGCGCGCGTCCGGTCGTCGGGCCGGGCCGGGTCCATGCGGCGCAGGACGGCGACCCATTCCTCCACGTAGGCGCGCTGGAGGCGGCGGACGCGGTGCCGCTGCGGCTCGGGCACGTTGTCGAGCTCCCGCTCGTGCACGGTGATCAGCGCGGGGTTGTCGAGCGCGAACGCGATGTGCCAGCGCAGCAGCGCGTCGAGGGCGCGCGCCGGGTCGTGATCCGCGGCGCGCCGGACGCCCTCGGCGAGCAGCCGCTCGCTGATGTCGAGGAGCATCTCGGCGAGGACGGCCTCCTTGCCGCTGAAGTGCCGGTAGAGGGCGGGGCCGGTGAGCCCGACGGCGCGGCCGAGGTCGCCGATCGACACCCCGTGGTAGCCGCGCCGCGCGAACAGCTCGGCGGCGGCGCCGAGGATCTCGGCCCGGCGCGGGTTCGGCGGTCCGGCCGGCGCCTCGGTCCGTGCGGAGGTCATGCGGGCAGTCTAGACTAGTGTTGTTAATGGCCGTTAACATCGGCATTGTTAATGAACGTTAACCGGGAAGGGGAGGCATGGGCGGTCCCGAGATCGACTCCCGCGCCGACGTGGCGGGCGAGGCGTTCAAGGCCAACACGGCGCACAACGAGGCCCTGGTCGCCGAGCTGCGCGAGCGCGTCGACGCGGCCGGGCGCGGCGGTCCGGAGCGGGCCCGCGAACGGCATGTCGCGCGCGGCAAGCTGCTCCCCCGCGACCGGGTCGACACGCTGCTCGACCCCGGCTCGCCCTTCCTGGAACTGTCGCCGCTGGCCGCGCACGGCATGTACGGCGACGAGGCGCCCGGCGCCGGGATCATCACCGGCGTCGGCCGCGTGTCCGGCCGCGAGTGCGTGATCGTCGCCAACGACGCCACCGTCAAGGGCGGCACGTACTACCCCGTCACCGTGAAGAAGCACCTGCGGGCGCAGGAGGTGGCGCTGCACAACCGGCTGCCGTGCCTCTACCTGGTCGACTCGGGCGGCGCGTTCCTGCCCCGGCAGGACGAGGTCTTCCCCGACCGCGAGCACTTCGGCCGCATCTTCTACAACCAGGCGACGATGTCCGGGCGGGGCATCCCGCAGATCGCCGCGGTGCTGGGGTCGTGCACGGCGGGCGGCGCCTACGTCCCGGCGATGAGCGACGAGGCCGTCATCGTGCGCGGCCAGGGGACGATCTTCCTCGGCGGGCCGCCGCTGGTGAAGGCCGCGACCGGCGAGGTCGTCACCGCCGAGGAGCTCGGCGGCGGCGAGCTGCACTCCCGCACGTCCGGGGTCACCGACCACCTCGCCGAGGACGACGCGCACGCGCTGCGGATCGTCCGCGACATCGTCTCCACGCTGGGCCCGCGCGAGCCGCGCCCGTGGGACGTCGCGCCCGCGGAGGAGCCCGCCGCCGACCCGTCCGAGCTGTACGGGATCGTCCCGCCCGACTCGCGCACCCCCTACGACGTGCGCGAGGTCATCGCCCGGATCGTGGACGGCAGCCGCTTCCAGGAGTTCAAGAAGGAGTACGGCGCCACGCTCGTCACCGGGTTTGCCCGCATCCACGGGCACCCGGTCGGGATCGTCGCGAACAACGGCATCCTGTTCGGCGAGTCCGCGCAGAAGGGCGCGCACTTCATCGAGCTGTGCGACCGGCGCAGCGTCCCGCTGGTGTTCCTGCAGAACATCACCGGGTTCATGGTCGGGCGCGAGTACGAGGCGAGCGGCATCGCCAAGCACGGCGCGAAGATGGTCACCGCCGTCGCGTGCGCCCGCGTCCCCAAGTTCACCGTCGTGATCGGCGGCTCGTTCGGCGCCGGGAACTACGCGATGTGCGGCCGGGCGTACTCGCCGCGCTTCCTGTGGATGTGGCCGAACGCCCGCATCTCGGTCATGGGCGGGGAGCAGGCCGCGAGCGTCCTCGCGACCGTCCGCCGCGACCAGCTGGAGGCGCGCGGCGAGGAGTGGCCCGCCGCGGACGAGGAGGGGTTCAAGGCGCCGATCCGCGAGCAGTACGAGGCGCAGGGCAACCCGTACTACTCGACGGCGCGGCTGTGGGACGACGGGGTGATCGACCCGCTCGACACCCGGCGCGTCCTCGGGCTCGGGCTGTCGGTGGCCGCCAACGCACCGCTGGAGCCGGTCGGCTACGGCGTCTTCCGGATGTGAGGGTGTTGATGTTCGACAGCGTCCTGGTCGCCAACCGCGGGGAGATCGCCGTCCGCGTGTTCCGGACCCTGCGGCGGCTCGGCGTCCGCTCGGTCGCGGTGCACACCGACGCCGACGCCGGGGCCCGCCACGTGCGCGAGGCGGACGAGGCCCTGCGCATCCCGTCGTACCTGGACATCGACGCCGTGATCGCGGCGGCCCGGGACTCCGGGGCGTCGGCCGTCCACCCGGGGTACGGGTTCCTCGCCGAGAACACGGCGTTCGCGCGGGCGTGCGGCGAGGCGGGGCTGGTGTTCATCGGCCCGCCTGCCGCCGCGATCGAGGCGATGGGCGACAAGATCCGCGCGAAGCGGACGGTCGCGGCCGCCGGGGTCCCGGTCGTGCCGGGCCGGGACGAGCCCGGCCTCTCGGACGCCGAGCTGGAGGCCGCCGCGCTGGAGGTCGGGCTGCCGGTGCTGCTCAAGCCGTCCGCGGGCGGCGGCGGCAAGGGCATGCGACTCGTCCGGGACGCGGCGGACCTGCCGGAGGCGATCGCGTCCGCCCGCCGCGAGGCGCGCGGCTCGTTCGGCGACGACACGCTGCTCGCCGAGCGGTTCGTGGCGAACCCGCGGCACATCGAGATCCAGGTCTTCGCCGACGCGCACGGCGGCGCCGTCCACCTCGGCGAGCGCGAGTGCAGCCTGCAGCGCCGGCACCAGAAGATCATCGAGGAGGCGCCGTCGCCGCTGCTGGACGAGGCGTCCCGCGCGCGGATGGGCGCCGCCGCCGTCGCCGCCGCGCAGGCCGTCGGGTACGTGGGCGCCGGGACGGTCGAGTACATCGTCTCCGCCGACCGCCCCGACGAGTTCTTCTTCATGGAGATGAACACCCGGCTCCAGGTCGAGCACCCGGTCACCGAGCTGGTGACGGGCCTGGACCTGGTGGAGCTCCAGCTCCGGGTCGCGTGCGGCGAGCCGCTGCCGTTCACGCAGGACGAGGTGGCGCTGGACGGCCACTCCATCGAGGCCCGCGTCTACGCCGAGGACCCGGCGCGCGGCTTCCTCCCGACCGGCGGGCGCGTGCTGGCGCTCCGCGAGCCCGGCGGCGCCCGCGTCGACTCCGGGCTCGACACCGGCACCGAGGTCGGCGGCTCCTACGACCCGATGCTCGCCAAGGTGATCGTGCACGGCGCCGACCGCGCCGAGGCCCTGCACCGGCTCGACCGGGCGCTCGCCTCGTACACCTTGCTGGGCGTCCCGACGAACGTGGCGTTCCTCCGGGCGCTGCTGCGGCACCCGTCGGTGGTCTCCGGCGACCTCGACACCGGGCTCGTCGAGCGCGCCCTGGACGACCTGGTCGCGGGCGCCTCCGTGCCGCCGGAGGTGCTGGCCGCCGCGGCGCTGGAGCGGATGCGCGCCCTGGAGTCCGGCGCGGACGGCACCGGGGACCCGTGGGACATCCCGGACGGCTGGCGGCCCGGCGCGCACGCGTGGGCGCCGTGGATCATCACCCCGTCCGGCGGGGAGCCGGTGGAGGTCCGCGTGCAGGGCCGCGCCGCGTCCGCCCGCGTCGCGGTCGGCGGCGCGGAGCCGGTCGGCGCGTCGCTGACCGGCCCGTTCATCCTGACCTACGGTGGAAGGACGACCTCGTTCGAGGCCGCCCGGGACGGCGGCACGCTGTGGCTCGGCCGGGACGGGCACGCGTGGGCGCTGAGCGAGCACGTCCGCGCCGAGGGCGGCGCCGCCGCGGCCGCCGCCGGCGACGGGGTGCTGCGCAGCCCGATGCCGGGGACGGTCCTCGCCGTGAAGGCGGCCGAGGGCGACCGGGTCGAGGCCGGGCAGCCGCTCGTGGTCGTCGAGGCGATGAAGATGGAGCACACCGTCACCGCGCCGCTCGCCGGCGTCGTGGCGAAGCTGCCGGTCCGCGCGGGCGCGCAGGTCGCGCTGGACGCGGTGCTGGCCGTGATCGAGGAGGCCCGATGAGCACACCCCTCGCCGGACTGCCCGAGCGGGTCACGATCTACGAGGTCGGGCCCCGGGACGGGCTGCAGAACGAGAAGGCGGTCGTCCCGGTCGACGTCAAGTCCGAGTTCGTGACGCGGCTGGCGGACGCCGGGCTGCGCACGATCGAGACCACCAGCTTCGTCCATCCGAAGTGGGTGCCGCAGCTCGCCGACGCCGAGCAGCTCCTGGAGATCCTGCCGCGCTCGCCGCAGTTGCGCTATCCCGTCCTGGTCCCGAACGAGCGGGGCCTCGAACGGGCGCTCAGCAACGGCGTCACCGAGATCGCCATCTTCGGCAGCGCGACGGAGACGTTCGCCCGCCGCAACCTCAACCGCACGGTGGACGAGTCCCTAGCAATGTTCGCCCCGGTCGTGGAACGCGCGCGCGCCGAGGGCCTCTGGGTGCGCGCCTACGTCTCGATGGTGTGCGGAGACCCGTGGGAGGGCGACGTGCCCATCTCCCAGGTGGTGTCCGTGGCGTCCCGGATGATGGACATGGGCTGCTCCCAGCTCAGCCTCGGCGACACCATCGGCGTCGGCACGCCCGGCCAGGTCACCGCCCTGATCGAGGCGCTCGGCGCGGCGGGCATCGGCACCGAGCGGCTCGCCGTCCACTTCCACGACACCTACGGGCAGGCCCTCGCCAACACCCTCGCCGCGCTGCAGGCCGGCGTCACCGTCGTGGACGCCTCCGCCGGCGGCCTCGGCGGCTGCCCGTACGCCGAGAGCGCCACCGGCAACCTGCCCACCGAAGACCTCGTCTGGATGCTGCACGGCCTCGGCATCAAGACGGGCGTCGACCTCGGCGCGCTCGCCGCCACCAGCCGCTGGATGGCCGGGCACCTCGGCCGTCCCAGCCCGTCCCGCGTCGTCCAGGCCCTGTCCCCGGAATCGGAGTAACCATGATCGACTTCACGCTCACCGACGAGCAGGAGGAACTGCGGCGCACGGTCGAGCGGTTCGCCCGCGAGACCGTCGCCCCGGTGATCGGCGACCTGTACGAGCGCGGCGAGTTCCCGTACGAGATCGTCGCCGGGATGGGGAAGATGGGGCTGTTCGGGCTGCCGTTCCCCGAGGAGCACGGCGGCATGGGCGGCGACTACTTCACGCTCTGCCTGGCCCTTGAGGAGCTCGCCCGCGTCGACTCGTCCGTGGCGATCACGCTGGAGGCCGGGGTCTCGCTCGGCGCGATGCCGATCTACCGGTTCGGGTCGCAGGAGCAGAAGGAGCGGTGGCTCCCGGCGCTCACCTCCGGCGAGAAGCTGGCCGGGTTCGGGCTGACCGAGCCGGGCGGCGGCTCCGACGTCCCCGGCGGCATGCGCACCACCGCCCGGCTGGACGGCGACACCTGGGTGATCAACGGGTCGAAGGCGTTCATCACCAACTCCGGCACCGACATCACCGCGTTCGTCACGGTCACCGCCTACACCGGCGAGAACGAGATCTCCACGATCATCGTCCCGAACGGCACCCCCGGCTTCACCGTCGGGCGCAAGTACTCCAAGGTTGGCTGGTCGTCGTCCGACACGCGCGAGCTGTCGTTCGACGACGTGCGGGTCCCCGCCGAGAACCTGGTCGGCGAGCGCGGCCGGGGCTACGCCCAGTTCCTGCGCATCCTGGACGAGGGCCGCATCGCGATCGCCGCGCTGTCGGTGGGCCTCGCCCAGGGCTGCGTGGACGAGTCGCTCCGCTACGTCCGGGAGCGGGAGGCGTTCGGCCGGGAGATCGGCCGCTACCAGGCCATGCAGTTCAAGATCGCCGACATGGAGACGCGCACCCACACCGCGCGCCTCGCCTACTACGCCGCCGCCGCGAAGATGCTGCGCGGCGAGCCGTTCAAGAAGGAGGCGGCGATCGCCAAGCTGGTCGCGTCCAACGCGGCCATGGACAACGCCCGCGACGCCACGCAGGTCTTCGGCGGCTACGGCTTCATGAACGAGTACGCGGTCGGCCGCTTCTACCGCGACGCGAAGATCCTCGAAGTCGGCGAGGGCACCTCCGAGGTGCAGCGGATGCTGATCGCCCGCGCGCTCGGCCTCCCGCCGTCCTGACCCGCCGCGCCGCCCGCCCCGCGAGCGCGGGACGGGCGGCGCCGCCGGGCGGCGCGGCGCGCCGTCAGCGGATCTTCGACAGGTCGAGCAGCATCGCCCCGCTCTTGGTCGTGAAGAAGTACTGCGGGTCCCGGTCGTCGCGCGCGGCGCCCATCATCTCGTTGTTCCGCCGTATCCCGGTGTCGAGCAGCACGCCCGACTCGACGTCGTACAGGACGTGGGTCTTCGTCTTGAACAGACCGTCCGGGAAGTACGGAAGGTACCGGCCGTAGACGAGTTCCGGCCCGGGGCCGACGGGGTCGCCGGGCAGGGTCCTGCCGGCCTTCCCGTCCCTGCGCTGCACGGCGGTCTTCATGTCCCGGTGGTAGGTGACGCCGGACGTGGGGCCTCCGACGCACCAGGTCACGCCGCACGACCACGCCCCCTTGAACGGCGCGAGGCGGGCGTCCCGGCGCTCGCCGGTCGCCGCGTTCCGCAGCGACCCGAACCCGATGGAGCCGAGCCCGCCCTCGCGTGACGCGGGGGAGCCGATCCACGGCCAGGACACGATCGCGAACCCGTCGCTGCCGGGGACCTTCACGGGCGCGCCGCCCGCCAGCGGCGCCCGGTACACGGCGCCGCCCATCCCCATGACGACGCTGTCCCCGTCGATGAGCAGCGTGGACACGCCGTCCCCCGGCAGCCCGGTGATCTTGTGCGCGGTGCCGCCGGCGAGCGGCGCGCCCCAGACCTCGGCCGTGTCGCGGCCGCCCGCCCGGTACGACAGCCACCAGACGACCCGGCCCCGCGCGATGGTGAAGTCGGACGAGTAGATCCTCGATCCGGGCGGGACCACGAGGTCGGTGATCACATTGGCGCGGCCGGTGCCGAGGTCGTAGGACCACAGCTTGTCCGGGAGTTGCAGGGACGCCCAGGTCGTCCCGACCAGCACGTCGCCGTCCAGCAGCGCGACGGGGTGCAGGGTGCGCCCGTTCGGCAGCCGCCCGGGGACGCTCCGGACCGCGTCCGGCCAGCGTTCGCGCACCTTGACCGGCGTGCCGAGGTCGGCGGCCGACAGCGGCTTCAGCGCGCCGGGCGCGGCGACCGGGGGCGGCCCGTCGCCGGAGCGCGCCACCATGCCGACCGCGCCCGTCCCGCCGACGAGGACGGCGGCGCCGAGCGCGGCGGCCGACACCCGGCGGCGCCGGCGGCGGCGGTGCGCCGCCTCGACGGTCTCCAGCAGTTCCGGCCGGACGGCCGGGGCCTCCCGCGCCGCGGTCGCCAGCGTGCCGCGCAGGGCCGTGCCCAGGTCATCGTTCATGGCGTCCTCCCGCCGTGGACGCGGCGGCGGCCGGGCGCCGGTCCGCGCGGAGCTTGTCGAGCGCGCGGGCGGCCTGGCTGCGGACCGTCCCGCGCGATATGCCGAGCATTGCGGCGATCTCCTCGTCGGACAGGTCCTCGTAGTAGCGCAGGACCAGCACCGCGCGCTGCCGGCGGGGAAGCACCGCCAGCGCCTCCCACAGCCGCGGGTCGCTCTCGGCCCGGGCCAGGCCGGGGTCGTCGTAGCGCCGTTCCGGCACGCTGCCCATCAGGTGCTCGCGTCTTCGCCGCCGCCACATGCTGATGTGCTGCCGCGCCATGATCTTCCGGACGTACCCCTCGGGATCGTTCTTGTTGACGACCCGTCCCCAGGCGCCGCGCAGCCTGATCAGCCCCTCCTGCAGCAGATCCGCCGCGTCGTCGGCGTTGCCGGTGAGGACAAAGCCGTAGCGCAGCAGAGCCTGGGCACGTGTCGCCACGAATTCCTCGTACGTCACGCCGTCGTCGTCCAAAGACCCGTCCTTCCGTCGCACCCAGGACGCGCCAGGCCCCGGATCTGTTGCACGCCCGTGCGGGGCGCGGCGGGCGCGGTAGGGTCGGCGGATGCTGCTGCGCGCCTATGGGATCGCCCGGTCGCTGGTCATGTACTACGGGGTTCCGGGCAAGCACCGGCGCGCGAAGCGGCTCTACGGCATGTTCATCGGGCCCGGTGACGTGGCGTTCGACATCGGCGCGCACGTGGGCGGCCGAGTGCGGGTCTGGCGGCGGCTCGGGGCGCGCGTGGTCGCGGTCGAGCCTCAGCCCGACTGCCTGCGCGTGCTGCGGCTGTTCTTCGGGCGTGACCGGGACGTCGCGATCGTGCCGGGCGCGGCCGGCGCGGAGCCGGGGAAGGCGCACCTGGCGCTGTCCACCGCGACGCCGACGGTGTCCTCGATGTCGCCCGGCTGGATCAGGTCGGTGACGACCGACAGCAGCTTCGCCCGCGTCCGCTGGGACCGCTCGGTCGAGGTGGAGGTGACCACGCTGGACGCCCTCGTCGCGGCGCACGGCGAGCCCGCCTTCTGCAAGATCGACGTCGAGGGCTTCGAGGCGGACGTCCTCGCGGGCCTGTCCCGGCCGGTCCCCGCGCTGTCGTTCGAGTACGTCCCGTCGGCGCACGACGCCGCGCTGGAGGCGCTGGGCCTCGTGGAGCGGCTCGGCGCGTACGAGTACAACTACTCCCCCATCGAGACCATGCGGCTCGCGAGCCCGCGCTGGCTGAGCGCCGCCGAGCTGCGGCGGCGGCTGGAGGGCATCCGGCCGCGCGGCCGGTCCGGCGACGTCTACGCCCGGCTGCGCTCCCCCGGCCGGTGAACTCGGGCGAACCGGCCCATCTGGAAACAAGACTTACTAATATGTGGCCCGCACCACTACAGCGACGTATGGGGGCCACCGTGCCGGACGCATCGGAGAGTGAGCCGACCTCGGCCGACCTGAGGACCGACGTGGCCCACTCCGCGCGGGTCTACGACTACCTGCTCGGCGGCAAGGACAACTACGCCGCCGACCGGGCCGCGGCCGAGGAGGTCGTCAGGATCGCCCCCTACATGCGCACGTCGGTGCGGGCGAACCGCGAGTTCATGGTCCGGGTGGCGCGGTACCTGGCCGCCGAGGCCGGCATCAGGCAGTTCCTCGACATCGGCACCGGCCTGCCGACGTCGCCGAACCTGCACGAGGTGGTCCAGGGGGTCGATCCGTCCGCCCGCGTGGTCTACGTCGACAACGACCCGATCGTGCTGGTGCACGCCCGCGCCCTGCTCACCGGCACCCCCGAGGGGCGGTCGCGCTACATCCACGCCGACCTCGCCGAGCCGGACGCCATCCTGGCGTCACCGGTGGTGCGCGACACGCTCGACCTGTCCCGGCCGGTGGCGCTCTGCCTCATCGCGGTGCTCCACTTCGTCCACGACGAGGAGCTGGCGCGCGGCGTCGTGCGCCGGCTCATGGACGCGCTCCCGTCCGGCAGCCACCTCGCGCTCTCCACGATCACGATCGACAGCGCCCCCGAGGAGGTCGGCGACGCCGTCCGCAGGTACAACGCGCGCGGGATCAACTCCAAGGCCCGCACGAAGGCCCAGGTGCGGAGCTTCTTCGACGGCTTCGAGCTGATCGAGCCGGGGCTGACGCCCGTCCACCACTGGCGGCCGGACGAGCGGGCCCGCGCGATCGACGACTCCCAGGTCTCGATGTACGGCGGCGTGGCCGTCAAGCGCTGACGGTCAGGAGACGGCGCCGGCGATGACGGTCGCCACCATCTTCCGGACGGCGTCCGGCTCCGGCGGGGGCCCGGAGCTGTCGGCGAACAGCAGGTGCGCGGCCCCGATCAGGGTGGGCGCGAGCGTGCCGATGTCGGCGTCCGGGCGGAGGCGGCCGAGGTCGCGTTCGGCGGTGAGGTAGCCCGCGACCACGTCCACGGCCTCGGTCAGCACCGGGACGCCGGCCGGCCAGACCCGCCGCAGCCGGACCCGCAGCTGGGTCCGGAACGTGATCAGCGGGACGATCGCGACGGCGACCGACCCGAACAGCGCCGTCAGCGCGCCGGTGAGGTTGCCGGCGATCTCGCCCGTCCCGGCGGACTCGCGCAGCGCGGCGGCCTGCGGGTCCATCCGGCCGGCGCGGTCGATGACGAAGTCGGCGAGGAACGCGTCGAAGTCGGCGAAGTGCCGGTGCAGCACCCCCTTGGCGACCCCCGCCTCGTCGGTGACCGCGCGGCTGGTCAGCGCGCTCGGACCGCCGTGGAGCAGGACGCGCTCGGCGGCGTCGAACAGCTGCTCGCGCACGTCCCGGAGAGCCACCCCTGTGGGCACGTCGCACCGTCCTCTCGACAAGTGGGCAGGCGCCCACTAGAGTGGGCACATGCCCACTCTATCGAACGAGCCCCATCGGGCGCGCGATGTGGCGGAGTCGTTCGGCGCGGACGCCGAGCGCTACGACCAGACGCGCCCCGGCTATCCGGACGCCCTCGTGGCACGCCTCGCCGCGCTCGGGCCGGACGTCGTCGACGTCGGCTGCGGGACCGGCATCGCGGCCCGCCAGTTCCAGGCGGCCGGCTGCCGCGTCCTCGGCGTCGAGCCCGACGCCCGCATGGCCGGCCTGGCCGAACGCGCCGGCGTCCCGGTCGAGGTGTCCACCATCGAGGACTGGGACCCGGCCGGCCGGACGTTCGACACGGTCGTCGCCGGGCAGGCGTGGCACTGGGTCGACCCGGTCGCGGGCGCGGCCAAGGCGGCGCGGGCACTGCGTCCCGGCGGGCGCCTGGCGGTGTTCTGGCACTCGTTCCAGCCTCCGCCCGACCTCGGGGACGCCATGGCCGCCGCCTACCGCCGGGCCATGCCGGACTCGCCGCTGTTCCAGAGCCCGCTGCCCGGCCCGGAGGCGTACTCGCTGATGTGCGACAAGGCGTCCGACGGCATGCGGGAGGCGGGCGGGTTCGGCGACCCGGAGGAGTGGCGCTTCCCCTGGGAGCGCGACTACACCCGCGACGAATGGCTGGAGCAGGTCCCGACCTTCGGCCTGCACTCCCGGGTCCCGGCGGACAGGCAGCGGCAGATCCTCGCCGACATCGGCGCCGCCATCGACGCCGCGGGCGGCGCGTTCACCATGGGCTACACCACGGTCGTCGCCACCGCGATCCGCGCCTGAGCCGAGCCGCCCGCCCCGGCGGGACGGCCGCGCCCCGACCGGGCATGCCGTACGTCACACCCGGGGCGGAGCGGTGTCGAAAGAACAGGGGTGTCTGGACCTCCAGTAGCAGGAAGTGGGCTACTCGGATGGACTCGTCCGCGCACGCCGGGTGATTCGAGATGACCCGCATCCGGCGTCCGAACATGGACGCGGGAAAGCCGGGAAACAGCGCCCGATTACTCGCCATAATGGCAGCTTCCACTGAATCCGGGGGGTGGCGTGTCGGTCGAGGTCGCCGCGGTGCGGGTGGGCATGTCGGTGACGCAACTGGCCGTGGGGCGGTGGCTCGCCGGGCGCTCGACCAGGGACGGAGCCGGCCGGGACCTCGTCGAACTGATCAAGACGGGGTTTCCGGACGAGATCAGGCGGCGGCGCGTCCAGCGGCAGTTCGAGGACATCGCGGATTCGGTCGCCGACCGGCTCCTGACCTTCGCGGGACGCGAATTCGGCGGGCTCACCGACGGCGACCGCCAGGCGGCGCTGCACGAGGTGGTCCGCACTCTCGACAATGCCGATCTGTCGGACGACGCCTTCTTCTCGGCCGACGCCGACCCGGTGAAGCTGGCGCGCGGCCTGCGGACGCGCCTTCCACCCCGGCGAGCCGAGTTCGAACTGGGCGAGGCCGGTGCCCGGCTGTACGAGGTGGTGCTGGACGAGTGTTGCGACTGCCTCGCCCGCATCATCGTCCACCTCCCGCAGTTCGGGCCGCGCGCGTCGGCGGAGATGCTGGGCAGGCTGAGCGGGCTGGCCGACCAGGTCGGCGCCGTCCTGGCGCGGCTCCCCGCACGCACCCTCGACGCGCCGGAAGGCACGTCGGACGATGACGAGTTCACCCGCCGGTACCTCGCTTCGATCAGCGAGTCCCTCGACACCCTGGAACTGTTCGGCGTCCGGTTCGAGCGGTTCACGCGTCCGCAGACCGCGCTGAGCGTCGCCTACATCAGCCTCAATGTGTCGGATGAGAGCAAGCGGGCTCCCCGCCCGTCGAGGCCGCATGCCGTGCCGGTCAGCGATTGGCGGGACGAGGTCAGGGCCGGGTCCGTCCGGGTCGAAGCGGCCTTGGCCGACCACCGGCTGATGCTGTTGCGCGGTGAGGCGGGCGGCGGCAAGAGCACCTTGCTGCGATGGCTCGCGGTCACGGCCGCCCGGGGTTCGTTCAGCGGCCCGCTGAGCGAGTGGAACGGGTCGATCCCCTTCGTCATCAAGCTGCGCAGCCACGCGGGCAAGTCCTTGCCGCGTCCCGAAGAGTTCATCGACGACGTCGCCGGTCACCTCGCCGGGATCATGCCGCGGGGGTGGGCGCACCGGCAGCTCTCATCGGGCCGGGCACTGCTCCTCGTGGACGGCGTGGACGAGGTCACCGGTAGCCAGCGCCAGGCGGTCCGGGAATGGCTCAAGCGGATCGTCACCGAGTTCCGCGACATCCGGATCATCGTCACCTCGCGTCCGGCGGCGGCCGCCTCCGACTGGCTCCGCGCCGAAGGGTTCGCGACGGCCTTCCTTGAGCAGCTCTCCCCGGCGGAGATCAGGACGCTCGTCCAGCACTGGCACACCGCCGTCCGCGACTGCGCCGACCTGCCCTGCGAGCCGGAGCGCCTGCCGTCCTACGAGGCGCGGCTCCTGGCACGACTTGAGGCCGCCTCTCACCTGCGGGCCCTCGCGTCCAGCCCGCTGCTCGCCGCCATGCTCTGCGCGCTCAACCTCGACCGAGAGACGCTCCCGCGCAATCGCATGGGCCTCTACGGCGCCGCCCTCGAGATGCTCCTGGAGACGCGTGACACCAAGCGCGGCATCCCGAGCGTCCTCGAACGCGAGCAGAAGATCCGCATATTGCAGGACATCGCCTGGCACCTCTCCACCAGCGGCCGCGTGGAACTGCCGAAACCCATGGTCGAGCGACTCGTCGCCGACCGGCTGTCGTCGATGCCGCAGGTCCAGGTTCAACCGAGCGCCGTCTTGGACGACCTGCTCCAGCGCAGCGGCGTCCTGCGCGAGCCGGTCCCGGGCCGCATCGACTTCGTCCACCGGACCGTCCAGGAGTACCTCGCCGCCAAGCAGGCCGCCGACCTCGGCGACATGGACATCCTCATCAGGTACGCGCACCGCGACACGTGGCGGGAGACCGTCATCATGGCCGCCGGCCACGCCAACGAGCCGCTGCGGCGCGAACTTCTCTCCGGCATCCTGAGCCGCGCCCGGTCCGAGCCACGACGCACCCGCACGTTGAAACTGGTGGCCGTCGCCTGCCTGGAGACACTCCCGTCGGTGCCGGACGATATCCGGGAAGACCTCGACCAGTGCTTGGACGACCTGGTCCCACCCCGAGACGAGGCTTCGGCCCGCTCCCTCGCCACCGCCGGCGAGCCCGTGCTCACCCGGCTGCCGGAGACGCTCGAGAACCTCAGCGTGGCGGCCGCCCGCGCGACCGTGCAAACGGCCTGCCTGATCAACGGGCCGCACGCCCTGGGCGTCCTCGCACGCTACGCCTCCGATGTCCGCTCTGAGGTTCGGAACCAGGTCGCCGCAGCGTGGTCCTACTTCGACGCCGAAGAGTTCGCCCATCGGGTGCTCGCCAATGCCCCGGCAGGGGGCACGCTCACGCTGTCCCACGCCCCGCATCATGTGCGCGCCCTCAGTCGTGTTCAGCCCTTGTCCGACCTGTTCGTCCACATGGACGACATCGAGGATCTCGACTTCCTCACCCGCCACGCGAAGACGCTGATCTACCTCGGCCTCCGCGCCAAGAGGTCGATGGTCGATCCGACGCTCCTGCCACCGCTGCCCGCACTGCGTGCCCTCACACTCGGCCATCCTCGTCTCGGCGCCCTCGCCTTTCTGGACGGCCTCCCTCGTCTCGAAGAACTCTGGCTGAGGGGTTGCGACATGATCACCGACTACTCGCCGCTCTGGCGCCAATCTGAAGTAACGACCCTGTGGCTGGACGGATGCGCCCACCTGACGAGCCTCACCGTGCTCCCTGCCCTGGAGAGACTCCTGACTCTCGGGGTCAGCGATTCGCGTCTTGACGACGGCCTGGAGCGCATAAGCCGAGCGGCCCCCCGCCTCACATTGCTGGGCGCGAGCCGCTGCGCCTGGGTCACGGACCTTCGGCCGCTCTCCGTCCTGCCGCTGAAGGGCCTATATATCGCTCACTGCGAGAACGTGACCGACTTCCAGCCGCTCTCCTCCGTGGCCGGCCTGCGGTTCCTGAACCTGTCCGGGACCCGCATCGAAGACCTCCGGGCACTGCGTGGCCTCTCCGAATTGCGTGAACTCTGGTTCAACGATTGCGCCCGCCTCGGAGATCTGAGCCCGTTGGCCTCCCTGCCGAACCTCCGGCGGCTCGGCCTCGGCGGCGCCGCACCCGGGCTCGATCTCGCGCCTCTGGCCGCCAACCGCAAACTCACCGTCACCGTCGAGGCAGGGCAGGACGTCCGTGGGGCCGAGGCGCTCGGACGGCGACTGAAAGTCCGCTAATGGATCATCGCGATCTGCTGAACCGTCTGCTGCCCGATGACGACCCGGATGACCTGCAAGTACGCCAAGGCCAGTTCCACATCGTGGTGATGGGCGCGGACCGCGTCGTGTGCCTGCCCCGCACCCCGGCGGCGGCCGACCGGCTGCCCGCGCGGGCGGCCGTACTTCACGCGCTCGCCCGCCTCGGCCTCGGCTTCCGCACGCCCGAGCCGCTGTCGCAGGGCAGCACCCCCGGCACCGGCGAGCCGCCGTTCCTGGTCCTCAGCCGCATTCCGGGGCAGCCACTGGAGACCGGCGCACTCAACGACGCCCACGTGATCGACTCCGTGGCAACGCAGTACGCCGCGCTGCTGTCCGGTCTCGCCCGTGCCGGCGCCGACGAGACGGTACGGGCGGTCATCCCCCAGGCATCGGAAGACCACTGGCGGCGGTTCGCGGAGGACGTGCGCGCGGAGTTGTTCCAGCTCATGTCCGGCAGTGGGCGCCTGCGCGCCGAGCGGGAACTCGCGGCACTCGACGGCCTCCCCCATGTCACGCACGCAGTGGTGCATGGCGACCTCGGCGCCGAGAACGTCCTGTGGGAGTGGGCAGACGGCCTGCCGCGCCTCTCCGGAGTGCTCGACTGGGACGACGTCGCCCTCGGCGACCCCGCCGAAGACCTCGCCGCCATCGGCGCCAGTTACGGCCCTGAGCTGCTGGAACGGGTGCTCGCTCTCAGCGCGGGGTCGCACCGTGGACTCCTCGCCCGCGTCGCCGCGATCCGCGGCACGTTCGCCCTGCAGCAGGCCCTCTACGCCGTCCGCGACGGCGACGACGAGGAACTCGCGGACGGCCTGGCGGGCTACCGCTGAGCCAGTCCGGAGCACATAAGACGCGACTGGACGCCGTGATCGTGCGACTACTTTTCGTGCGCCGACGCAGGTGAGCGGCCCGGCAGCGAGGGTGCGGCGAGTTGTCCGGTTGACGGCGATGAGTTCTCGGCGTGGCGCCGGTCCATTGAGGGAGCGCGAAGGGAGGAGTCCGGTGTCGTGTGCGTCACACCTCGTTGACCTCGAGTGTGGTCGAGGTCTCAGGCTGGAGGCCGGAGAGCAGGGCCGATTCGTCGGACCCCGCTGGAATACTCCCGGAGCGCGCGAAGTTTAACGGTTCGCGAAAGTGTCAGTCGCTGCAGTATTTTTGCGACCTACCCCCTGAAAACGTGCCCACGGTCCTGCGTGCCCGCGTGCGGGCCCCGACGATTGGAAGAGAGTTGACCGCTCCCGCGTCTCAAGCGACGGCGGATGGCCCACCACTGAAGCAACCCGACGCCGGCGGCGGTCTCGACCGCGGCGTGCTGGCCGTGGCCGGGGTCGTCGTCCTCGGCGCGATCATGTCCATCCTGGACGTGACCGTCGTCAACGTTGCCATCAACGACCTGGCCAAGGAGTTCAACACCTCCCTGGCGACGATCCAGTGGGTGGCGACGGGCTACACACTGGCGCTGGCCACGGTGATCCCGGTCACCGGTTGGGCGTGTGCGAGGTTCGGCACCAAGCGCCTGTACATGGTGTCGATCCTGCTGTTCGTGATCGGCTCGACGCTCGCCGGCCTGGCCTGGTCGGCGGAGTCCCTGATCCTCTTCCGGGTGCTGCAGGGCCTCGGCGGCGGCATGATCATGCCGGCCGGTATGACGATCATGACCCAGGCGGCCGGCCCGCAGCGGGTCGGCCAGGTGATGAGCATCGTCGGCGTGCCGATGCTGCTCGGCCCGATCCTCGGCCCGATCATCGGCGGCTACCTCGTCGACGACGTGTCGTGGCGCTGGATCTTCTTCATCAACCTGCCGATCGGGATCATCTCGCTGGTGCTGGCCGCGAAGATCCTCAAGCGGGACGAGCCGAAGCCGGCCGAGCGGCTCGACCTGCTCGGGCTGCTCCTGCTGTCGCCCGGTCTGGCGGCCCTGATCTACGGCATCGCGCGCGGCGCCGAGGAGAAGGACTTCCTGCAGACCGAGCCGGCGGTGTTCACGGTCGCCGGCGCGGTGCTGGTGATCGCGTTCGTGTTCCGTGCGCTGACGGCCGCGAGCCCCCTGATCGACCTGCGGCTGCTGAAGCGCCGGTCGGTGGCGGCGGCCTCCGGCACGATGGTGATGTTCGTGACCGCGTTCATGGGCGCGATGCTGCTGCTGCCGCTGTACTACCAGGTGGTGCGCGGCGAGGGCGCGATGGCGGCCGGCCTGCTGCTGGCCCCGCAGGGGTTCGGCGCGATGGTCACGATGCCGATCGGCGGCAAGCTCACCGACCGGATCGGCCCCGGGCGGGTCGTGCTCGGCGGCCTGGTCGTGGTGGTGCTCTCGGTCGCCGGCTTCGCGGCGGTGCTGGAGGGCGACACGTCCTACTGGGTGCTCGGCACGGTGCTGTTCGTGATGGGTCTCGGCATGGGCCTGACCATGATGCCGACGATGGCCGCGGCCATCCAGACCCTCGGCCACGACGAGGTCCCGCGGGCCAGCACGATGCTGAACATCATCCAGCAGGTGTCGGCCTCCATCGGCACCGCGCTGATGTCGGTGCTGCTGGCGAACCAGCTCACCGCCAAGCTCGGCGGCGGGGCCGGCGGCGAGATCGGCAGCACGGAGAAGGTGCCGCCAGCGATCATGGAGAAGATCGCCGGGCCGATGGCGGACGCGTTCCAGCACACCTACTGGTACGCGGTCGGCCTGATCGCCCTGGCGTTCCTGCCGGCGCTGCTGCTGCCGCGCAAGAAGCCGGAGACCCCGGCGGTCGACGCGCCGATGCCGATGCACTAGAACGTCCCTGGCGCGTTCCAGACCCCGGCCGGACCCCGAGTGGGCCCGGCCGGGGTTTCGCCTTTTCAGGGCCCTCTCAGGCCGTCGCAGACCGCTTGTCGGCCCAGTACTCGTCCTTCAGCAGCCGCTTGTAGAGCTTGCCGGTCGGGTGCCGGGGCAGTTCGGGCCGGAAGTCGACCGACCGCGGGCACTTGTAGTGGGCGAGGTGGTCGCGGCAATAGGCGATCAGCTCGGCCTCCAACTCGGGGCCGGCCTCGTCCATCGACAGGGGCTGGACGACGGCCTTCACCGCCTCCCCCATCTCGGCGTCGGGGACGCCGAACACCGCGACGTCGGCGACCTTGGGGTGCACCGCGAGGACGTTCTCGGCCTCCTGCGGGTAGATGTTCACCCCGCCGCTGATGATCATGTAGGCGCGGCGGTCGGTGAGGTAGAGGAAGCCGTCCTCGTCCACGTAGCCGACGTCGCCGAGGGTGGTCCAGCCGCGGCCCTTCGGGTCGCGGGTGGCGGCGGTCTTCTCCTCGTCGCCGTGGTACTCGAACGTGGGCCCGTTGCCGAAGTAGAGCGTGCCGGACTCGCCCGGCGGCAGCTCGTCGCCCTCCTCGTCGCACACGTGGACCTCGCCCAGGATTGGACGCCCGACGGAGCCCTTGTGGGCGAGCCAGTCCTCGGAGTTGGTGTAGACGAAGCAGTTGCCCTCGGTGCCCGCGTAGTACTCGTGCAGGATCGGGCCCCACCACTCGATCATCCGCTCCTTGGCGGGGACGGGGCAGGGCGCTGCCGCGTGCACGGCGTAGGCCAGCGAGGAGAGGTCGTAGCGGGCGCGGGTCTCGTCCGGGAGCTTCAGCATCCGGATGAACATGGTCGGCACCCACTGGCTGTGCGTGACGCGGTACTTCTCGATGGCGGCGAGCGCCTGCTCGGGGTCGAACTTCTCCATCACGACGACGGTGGCGCCGAGGCGGTGGAAGACGAGCGAGTAGCGCAGCGGCGCGGCGTGGTAGAGCGGCGCCGGGGACAGGTACACCGAGTCGCCGCCGGCCGCGAACAGGTGCGAGATCAGCATGTAGAGCGGCCCGGCCTCGCCCATGGGCGCCTTGGACAGCGGCGGCTTCACGCCCTTGGGGCGGCCCGTGGTGCCCGACGAGTAGAGCATGTCCATGCCCTCGCACTCGTCCTCGATCGGGGTGGACGGGTACCGGGCGACGCGCTCCTCGTACGACTCGTAGCCGGGGGCCGTGCCGCCGAGCATGAGGCACAGCGGCACGTCCGGCGCGGATCGCGCGGCCGCCTCCATCGACGCGCCGGCGATGAAGACCTTGGCCTCGCAGTTGCCCACGATGTAGGCGAGCTCCTCGTCCTGGAGCCGCGAGCTGATGGGGGTGTAGTAGAGGCCCGACCGCTGGGCGGCCCAGGCGATGGCCAGGTAGAGCGGATGGTTCTCCAGCATGAACGCGATGTGGTCCCCCGGGCGCAGCCCCTCCGCGCGGAGCAGCTGCGCGAGCCGGTTGGACTCCTCGTTCAGTTCCCGGAAGGTGACGACCCGCCCGGAGCCCGCCATGATCACGGCGGGCTTGTCGGGCGTCTGAGCGGCGATCTGCCCCAGGTGCATGGCCGCAACCTACCGGGCCGGACCGCCGATTGGAATGCCGTTCGGTTTATCGGGCGTCAGACGAGCATGTGGTCGAAGTCGCCGTCCTTGGCCCCGCCCACGAACGCCTCCACCTCCTCGCGCGTGTAGACGAGGATCGCTCCCTCCGGGTCCCGGGAGTTGCGCACGGCGATCTCCCCGCTGGGGAGTTCGGCCATCTCGACGCAGTTCCCGGACGGGTTGCTCCGGCGGCTCTTCTGCCAGACGAGCCCGGCGCGCCGGACGTCCGGCATGTGGTGGCCGTCCATGTCTGCCCCCTCTAGGCGTCTCAGCCTCCACACGGGAGGCCGCGATCTCGCCCCACCCCACACAATGGTACGAGATGCACGTGCATTCGTTCTTGCATTCGTTCATGCAGACGGTCTTGCATCTGCACGGCTTGGGGAGCAAGATAGCGAACGCTCACCGGTGACCACTCCGCACGCCTCTGAGGTTTGACCATGACCGTTGACCAGGCAGACGAAGTCGCGGCCCCCGCCGCCATGGGAGGCGGCCGGTCGCGGCGCGCCGCCGTGCACGCGCACTGGCCGGACGCGGCGCCGCCCGCGCCGAACATCCCGGCGAACCCCCGCCCGAGCGTCCCGGCCGCCGTGCCGGGCCTGGCCGGGCTCTGGCCCGCCCCGCACGCCGGCACCCCGCGCACCGCGCGGCGGGTGCTGCCCGCGGAGATCACCGCGCCCCGGGCGGCGCGCGAGTTCACGCAGGCCACGCTGGACGACTGGGGCCTCGGCGGGGACGCCGGAGACGTCGTCGTCGCGGTGTCGGAACTGGTGACGAACGCGCTGCGGCACGGGCTGGAGGGCCTCCCCCAGCCGCTGCCGCTGTGCCCGATCCAGCTGGTGCTGGTCGGGCACCCGCGGCGGCTCGTCGTCTCGGTGACCGACCCGTCGGGCCGCGTGCCCGAGCCGGTGCCGGGCGAGCCCGACCGGTTCACCGAGGGCGGCCGCGGCCTCGTGGTCGTCGGCGCGATCAGCGACGCCTGGGGCTGGGCGCGGCTCGCCACCGGCGGGAAGGCCGTCTGGGCGGCCTTCGACCTGCGGGTCAGCCCTCCAGCATCACCGGAGCCGGCTCGGCCCGCGACCGCTCCGGACTCTCCAGCTCGCTGAGGAACGACTGGGCCCAGCGGTCCACGTCGTGCTCGATGACGCGGCGGCGCATCGAGCGCATCCGCCGCGCCTGCTCGGCGGGCTCGGCGTTCAGCGCGTCGCGCAGCGTGCCCTTGAGCCCGTCGATGTCGTAGGGGTTCACCATGAACCCGCCGCGCCGCAGCTCGGCGGCGGCGCCGGTGAACTCGCTCAGCACGAGCGCGCCGCGCAGGTCCTTGCGGCAGGCGACGTACTCCTTGGCGACCAGGTTCATGCCGTCCCGCAGCGGGGTGACCACCATCACGTCCGCCGCCAGGTAGAGCGCGGTCAGCTCGGCGCGGTCATACGAACTGTGCAGATAGTGGATGACCGGAAACCCGATCTCGCCGTACTCGCCGTTGATCCGGCCGACCTGCTGCTCGATCTCCTCGCGGAGCAGCTGGTACTGCTCGACGCGCTCCCGGCTCGGCGTGGCGATCTGCACGAACACCGCCTGGCCCGGCTTGAGGTGGCCGTCCTCGAACAGCTCCCCGAACGCCTGCAGCCGCTGCGTGATGCCCTTGGTGTAGTCGAGCCGGTCGACGCCGAGCAGCACGGTGGCGTCGCCGAGGTCGGCCCGGATCTCCTGCGCCCGCTCCTGGACGTCCTGGCGCGCCACCAGGTCGTTCAGCTCGCCCACGTCCACGGAGATGGGGAACGCGCGGGCGCGCACGACGCGGTCGTCCCAGAAGACGTCCTGCTTGACGTAACGGGCGTCCAGCAGCCGGCGGCACAGCCGCACGAAGTTGGCCGCCGCACCGGGCAGCTGGAAGCCGACCAGGTCGGCGCCGAGCAGGCCCTCCAGGATCCGCCGCCGCCAGGGCAGTTGCCAGAACAGCTCGACCGGCGGGAACGGGATGTGCAGGAAGAACCCGATGCGCAGGTCGGGGCGCAGCTCGCGCAGCATCGACGGGACGAGCTGGAGCTGGTAGTCCTGCACCCAGACGATGGCCTCCTTGGCCGCGACCTTCGCCGCCGCCTCCGCGAACCGCCGGTTCACGCCGACGTAGGCGTCCCACATCGCGCGGTCGTACACGGGCGGGGCGACGACGTCGTGGTAGAGCGGCCAGAGCGTCGCGTTGGAGAAGCCCTCGTAGTAGAGCTCGACCTCGCGGGCGGACTGCGCGATGGGGTGCAGCGACATGCCGTCCTCCTCGAACGGCTCCAGCTCCTCGTCCGGCGCGCCGGTCCAGCCGATCCAGGTGCCCTTCCGCCGGCGCATGACCGGGGCGATGGCGCTCACCAGCCCGCCGGGGCTGCGCCTCCAGCGGGGGGCTCCGTCCGCCCCGACGATCCGGTCGACCGGAAGCCGATTTGCCACCACAACGAACTCACTACCGCGCGACACCTGCGACCCGCCTCTCCAGGAAACCCTCAGCGATCACTCATGCCCAAAAACGGTCATCAGGAACATCTTGTCACTTCGACGCTAAGGAGCAGGCGGCGGAAAAGGCGGATGTCAGGGGGCCGGGAGCACTCAGCCGGGGGATTGGAGCGGGCCATATTGCTTTCCGGGCAGGTGACCCGTCCTGACGCGGCGGTCACGGCACCCGGGGCGCGAACGAAAAAGTTACCCAGATCACATCGGCGGCCGGGCCGGGCCCCCGGGGCGGGCCGTCCGGCCCGGCCCGGCCGCCGGGCGGGTGCTCACGCGGGGACGGACTGCCGATCGGGCGCGGCGTCGCGGCGGCGGCCCCAGAGCAGGGAGTCGACGGAGAAGCGGCCCGCGCCCGTGAACGCGAACAGCAGGCAGACGACGCCGAGCACGAGCACGTACTCGTAGCCGCCTTCCTGGCTGAACAGGCCCTTGTCCATGTGGACGTACCAGAAGGCCCCGGCCATGTCGAGGGCGATCAGGACGCCGGCGAGCGGCACCAGGACGCCGGCGATGAGCGCGATGCCGCCGAGCAGCTCGACCCAGGTGCCGTAGACGGCGGCGAGGCCCGGCAGCGGGATGCCGAGGTGGTCGAACGAGCGGGCGACGGCGGCGTGGCCCTCGTCGGTGAGCTTCTGCCAGCCGTGCGCGACGAAGACGACGCCGACCGCCAGCCTGCCGAGGAGCAGGCCGGCGTCGGGCAGGGCGGGGTGGCGGCGGGGTGGGAGCATGCCTCGTCTCCTCCGGTTGAAGGTTCAAACATGAACTAGCAGAACGCTAGCAGGATGATTCAAATTCAGACCATTTAGAAACTTCAAGAGGGTTTTCATGCCAACTAGAATCACCGCATGAACGAAGTGGGGGACGCCGCCCTGGAACCACGTGAGCTGCGCGCCTGGATGGCCTTCCTCGCGGCCGGCCACCTGGTGGACCACGAGGTCGAGCGGCAGCTCAAACGGGACGGCGGGCTGTCCCACGCCGAGTTCGAGGTGCTGGTCAGGCTGCGGTCCGCCCCCGACCGCCGGCTGCGCATGTCGGACCTCGCCCGGGAGGTGATGGTCTCCAAGAGCCGGCTCACCTACCAGGTCACCCAGCTCGAACGGGCCGGGCTCGTGAAACGCGCGGGCTGCGCGACGGACCGCCGGTCGGTGTGGGCGGAGCTGACCGACGACGGCGCCGCCGCGCTCGACCGGGTCCGCCCCGGGCACCGCCGCGTCGTCCGCGAGACGCTCATCGACGTGCTGACGCCGGAGGAGATCGACCTGCTCGGCGAGGCGCTCGGCCGCGTGGCCGACCGCCTCCGCGCGCGCTAGGCCAGCCCGGCATGCGCGATTTCGGGGGCATCGTCGAGCGCTCGCCCGCGCGGGTCGTCCGTCCGGAGTCGGCGCAGGAGGTCCTTGAGGCCGTCCGCGAGGCCGCCGCCGGCGGGCTGGACGCGGTCCCGCGCGGCCTCGGGCACTCCACGTTCGGCCAGTCCCTGACCACGGGCGTCTCCCTCGACATGCGCGGGCTGGCGGGCGTCCACGCGATCGGCGAGCGGCAGGCCGCCGTCGGCGCCGGGACGAGCTGGCGCGAGGTCCTCGCCGCGACGCTGCCGCGCGGGCTGACCCCGCCCGTCCTGACCGACCACCTGGACGTGACGGTCGGCGGGACGGTCTCCGCGGGCGGCGTCGGCGGGACGTCCCACCGGCACGGCACGCAGGCCGACAACGTGCTCGCCCTGGAGGTCGTCGCCGGCGGGCGGGTCGTCACCTGCTCCCCCGCCGAGCGGCCGGAGCTGTTCGACGCCGTCCGGGGCGGCCTCGGCGGGCACGGCGTCATCACCGCGGCGACGCTGCGGCTCGTCCCTGCCCCGGAGCGCGTGCTGTCCTGCACGATCCCCTGCCGGAGCGCCGGCGACCTGCTGCGGGTCCAGCGCGAGGTGCGGGCCGAGCACATCTCGGGCCAGGCCAAGCCGTCCGGCGGCGGCTGGCGGTTCGAGGCCAAGGCCGTCCTGTACGGGGACGGCGGCGAGCCGCCGCCCGGCACCACGGAGACCGAGCGCCTCGGCTACCTCGACTTCGCCGACCGGATGCGGCCCGACGTCGAGGAGCTGGTGGCGCTCGGCGAGTGGGCGCGCCCGCACCCGTGGGCCATGGTTTTCCTGCCCGAGGACCGCGCCGCCGCTGTGATCGAGTCGACGCTCGCCGAGATGACGACGGCCGACCTGGGACTCAGCGGCGTCGTCCTGGTCAAGGCGCTCCGCACCGGGACGGTGCTGTTCAGCGTCCTGCGCACCGCCTCACCGG
Source organism: Actinomadura geliboluensis (assembly GCF_043197915.1). Classification (NCBI taxonomy): domain Bacteria; kingdom Bacillati; phylum Actinomycetota; class Actinomycetes; order Streptosporangiales; family Thermomonosporaceae; genus Actinomadura; species Actinomadura geliboluensis. The sequence goes on from NZ_JBICUA010000001.1 coordinate 92,669, forward strand.
GCTGCGCGCCCGTCGCGGAGATGCTCGCCGCCAACCGGCGGCTCCTCGACCGGGCCTTGGCGGTCGGCGGCGCCCGCTACGCGGTCGACTCGACCGGGTAGGCGGCCTGGTGGACGGCCGCGTCGCTCACAGGGCCAGCGCGAGGAGCTCGGCGGACGGGAGGCCCGTGAGCGCCTTGCCGGGCAGCATGACCTTCGACTTGCGCAGGCCGCTGCCGATGACGACGCGCGGGGCGGCGGCGACGGCCTCGTCCACCAGGACCGGCCAGCCCTCGGGGAGGCCGACCGGGGTGATCCCGCCGTACTCCATGGCGGTGAGCGAGGTCGCGTCGGCCATCGGCGCGAACGAGACCTTGCGGGCGCCGAGGTGCTTGCGGACGACGCCGTTCACGTCGGCGCGGCCGGTGGCGAGGACCATGCAGGCGGCGTAGGAGACCTCGCCGCCGCGCTTGGCGGCGACGACCACGCAGTTGGCGCTGGCGTCGAGGGGGACGGCGTAGCGCTCGCAGAACGCGGCCGTGTCGGCCAGGTCCGGGTCGATCTCCGCGACCTCGGCCTCGGGCACGGCGCCGATCGCGGCGGCGACGGGCGCCGCGAGGAGGTCGTGCCGTTCGTCCGCCGGTTCCCAGTCGAGCGTGCCGAGCATCTGTGCGTCCCCTTCCGTGGTCCCGGTCCCCACCCTGCCACGCTCTTGACGCCGGGACGCCCCGCGTGGTCCAGTGGCTGAGCCACTCGACCACTGGAGGTTCCGTGCCGTCCTCGCCGATCCCCCGCGACACCGTCGTGGACTCGCTCGTCGACCGGCTGCGCGACGACGTGCTCAGCGGCCGGTACCCGCCCGGCTCCTACCTGCCGCCCGAGCGGGAGCTGGCCGCCGGGTACGCGGTGACGCGGACGTCGCTGAAGCACGCGATCGTCCGGCTCGCGCAGGCGGGGCTGCTGGAGACGCGGCACGGGGTGGGCACGCGCGTCCGCGACTACGAGCGGCTCGGCGGCCCCGAACTGCTGCCGATGCTGGCCCGCACGGTCGGGCCCGCCTGGATGGCGGAGATCTTCGAGGTGCGGCGCGAGGTCGGCGCGCGGGTGGCGGCGCGGGCGGCCGAGCACGCGACGGCCGCGCAGCGGGCCCTGCTGCGCGACCTGGCCGACGAGGTCCGGAACGCGCCGGACGCGGACGCGGCGCAGCTCGCCGAGTGCGAGATCCACCGCGTCATCGGCGGCGCGACCGGCAACCGGGTGTACGGGTTCATGGTGAACGCGCTGCTGAACGCCTACCTGGCCGTCCGGGAGGGGTTCGCGCACGCGTTCGCCGACCCCGGCGCGGCGGCGGACCGGCTCGCGCCGCTGATCGGCGCGCTGTGCGACGGCGACCCGGACCGGGCGCGCGCGGCGGCCGACGCCTACTTCGCCGAGACCGAGGCGATCATGACGAAGGGGGCGCGATGAGCGCCAGGCGCACGACGTTCAGCGAGGTCATGGAGGGTGAGCTGCGGCTCGCCGGGGAGGACCGGGCGCGGCCGATGCGGCTGGACCTGGACGCCGACCTGCCCGGCGTGCTGCGCCCCTGGGGCGACGCGGAGGGCGCGATCGCCGGGCGCGTCAGCGTGCCGGGCTGGGCGGACGACCCGGCGGCCTCGGGGCGGCTGCGCGTCGCGCCGATCGCCGCCCGCAGGATCCGCTACACGCTCGACTTCACGGCCGCCGACGGCCGCCGCCTGCGCCTGGACGGCTGGAAGTCGGTGTCGCCGCGCCGGCCCGTCCGGTCGATGACGTCGCTGCCGGCCACCGTGACCGACGCGGACGGGACGGTGGTCGGCGAGGCGCGGCTGCGCTTCCATCTGCGCCGCGACCTGGCGGCCTTCCTCACGAGCTTCCGCGCCCCCGCGCGGGCCGCCGACCCGATGCGGTCGCGCTGGCGGGGGCAGGCCGGGCGGCTGGAGGTCTGGTACACGACGCTGACCGACCCGGCGACCGGCACCGGCGTGTGGCTCCACCACGAACTGGTCGCACCGGACGGCGGCGGCGGCGCGCACGCCCACGGCTGGGCGGCCGTGTTCCCGCCCGGCGAGCCGCCGGTGTTCGGGCGGTTCGGACCGCACGAGTGGAGCCCCCGCGAGGACGCCGCCTTCGCCGCCGGGCCGGTCGTCCAGACCGGCGACAGGCTCGCCGGCACGGCGGGACCGGTCGGCTGGGAGCTGCGCGAGTCGGGCGGCGGGCCGCCGCTGTTCACGTTCCCGCGCTGGGCGTGGGAGCGGGAGCTGCTGCCGGCGGCGCAGATCGTCCCGAAGCCGGCCGCCGCGTACCGCGGCGCGGTGCGGTTCGGCGACCGGGTGCTGGACCTGGCGGACGCCCCGGGCGCCTCGGCCCGGATCTACGGGCACGGCAACGCGCGCCGCTGGGCGTGGCTGCACGCCGACCTCGGCGGCGGCGACGTGTGCGAGATCGTGGCGGCCGTCTCGACGCGGCCGGGCCTGAACCGGATGGCCCCGCTCCCGCTCGTCCGGCTCCGGGTGGACGGGCGGGACCTGCCGTCCGGCGACCCGCTGCTCGCGGCGCTCCGGCTGCGGGCCGACATCCGCCTCCCGACGTGGACGGTCCGGGGGCGCGTCGGCGACCGGCTGCTGAACGTCGAGGTCACGCAGCGGCCGGAGGAGACCGTCGCGGTCGACTACGCCGACCCGGACGGCGCCCCGGCGGTCTGCCGCAACTCCGAGCGCGCGGACGTGCGGATCGCCCTCGCGCGCCGCTCGGGACGCGGCTGGCGGACCGAGCGCGAATGGCGGCTGGACGGCACCGGCCACGCGGAGGTGGGCCTGCGGTGAGCACCATGGCGGGGACCGTCTCGGTCCTGCTCGGCATCGACGACGACGCGGAGCTGGCGCGCGTCACCGCCGGCGCGGAGGCGATCGCGCGGGCGCTGCCCGGCCCGGCGCGGCTCGGGCTCGCCGCCGGGACCGGCGCGCTGGACGCGCTGGCCCGGCTCGCCGTCGGGCGGCCCATCGACCGGCTGGACGCCGGCCGGCGGGACGCGCTGTGCGCGCTGCTGGCGGCCCGCCCGGCCACAGCCCGGGTTATCGAGGCGGTGAAGGCCCCGCTGCTGCTGGCCGCCGGGACGGGGCTGCTGCCCGGCCCGCCGGAGCCGGGCGGCCTGGTGCGGCCCGACGCGGCGCTGGACTGCACGCCGTCCGCCGGGTGGCCGGCGTGCGCGACCGCCGACGCCGTCGTGGTCGGGTCCGGCGCGGGCGGCGCGATGGCGGCGCGGACCCTCGCCCGGCGCGGCCTGTCGGTGGTCGTGCTGGAGGAGGGGCGGCGCTTCACGGCGGCCGAGTTCCGGGAGCGCCGGCCGCTCGACCGGTTCCTCGACCTGTACCGGGACGGCGGCACGGCGGTCGCGCTCGGCCGCCCGCCGGTGCTGCTGCCCGAGGGCCGCGCGGTCGGCGGGACGACCGTCGTCAACAGCGGCACCTGCTACCGGACGCCCGGCCGGGTCCTGCGCCGCTGGACGTCCCTCGGCGTCCCGGTGGAGGACTTCGGCGCGCACCTGGACGAGGTCGAGGCCACGCTGCGCGTCGCGCGGCAGCCGGTCGGGCCGCTCGGCCGCAACGGGCTGCTCGCGCTCGCGGGCGCCGAACGGCTCGGCTGGCGGGCCGCGCCGCTGCGCCGCAACGCGCCCGGCTGCATGGGCAGCGCGCAGTGCGCCGTGGGGTGTCCGCACAACGCGAAGTACGGCGTGCACCTGAACGCGCTCCCCCAGGCGTGCGAGGCGGGGGCGCGGATCGTCACCCACGCGCGAGTCGAACGCATCCTGGTCGAACGCGGGACCGCCACCGGTGTGCGCGCGCGCCGTCCAGACGGCACGGCGTTCGAGATCCTGGCGCCCCGCATCGTCGTCGCGGCCGGCGCCACGCAGACGCCCCTGCTGCTGCGGCGCTCCGGCCTCGGCGGGCATCCGGAGCTCGGCCGGGGCATGGCCGTCCACCCCGCGACGAACATGGCGGGACGCTTCGCCGAGCCCGTCGAGTCATGGCGCGGGGTGATGCAGAGCGTCGGCATCGAGGAACTGCACGGCGACGGCGTCCTGATCGAGGCGACGGCCACGCCGCCGGGCATGACGTCGTTCCCGCTGCCCGGGATCGGGCGGCGGCTGCGCGGCGAGCTGGCCGGCGCGCACCGCCTCGCCGTGCTCGGCGCGATGATCGCCGACGCCCCGTCCGGCCGCGTCCTCGGCGCCCGGCGCCGCGCCCTGCTCCGCTACGACCTCGCCCCGCGCGACGCCGGGCGGCTCCGCCGCGCGATGACCGCGATGGGGCGCGTCCTGTTCGCCGCCGGGGCCGAGGAGGTGCTGACCGGGCTGGCGCGGGACCCCGTCGTCCGGGACGAGGACCAGCTGGTCCGGGCCGTCGCGGCGGCGGCGCCCGCCGACCTGCACCTGGCCGGGTTCCACCCGACCGGGACGGCGCGGCTCGGCGCCGCCGCGGCGGCCGCGCCGGTCGACCCGGCCGGGCGGCTGCGGGGCGTGCGCGGGGTGCACGTCGCGGACGCCTCCGTCCTGCCGATGTGCCCCGAGGTGAACCCCCAGCTCACCATCATGGCGATGGCGTCGCGGATCGCCGCCGGCATCGCCTGAGCCCGGCGCGGCCCACCGGGGTCAGGCGGCGACCGCCGGGGTCAGGCGGCGGCGCCCAGGGTGCCGTGCGGGTCGAGGATGTACTTGCGCGCCGCGCCCCGGTCGAACTCGGCGTACCCCTCGGGCGCCTGCTCCAGCGGGATCACCGACGCGTTGACGTTCCGCGCGATCTGCACCCGGTCGTACAGGATCGCCATCATCAGCTGCCGGTTGTAGGACATCACCGGGCACTGGCCGGTGACGAAGTACTCCGACTTCGCCCAGCCGGTCCCGATCCGCAGGCCGAGCTGCCCCACCTTGGCGTTCTCGTCGGCCGCGCCCGGGTCGCCGGTCACGTACAGGCCGGGGATGCCGACCCCGCCGGCGGCGCGCGTGATCTCCATCAGCGTGTTCAGGACCGTCGCGGGCTGCTCCTTCTGCGCCCCCTCGTGGCCCTGCCCGCGCGCCTCGAACCCGACGCAGTCGACGGCCGCGTCCACCTCGGGCACGCCGAGGATCTGCTCGATCTGCGCGCCGACGTCGCCGTGCTGCGACAGGTCGATCGTCTCGCAGCCGAACCCGCGGGCCTGCGCGAGCCGCTGCTCGTTCATGTCGCCGACGATCACGACGGCGGCGCCGAGCAGCAGGCAGGCGGTCGCGCACGCGAGGCCGACCGGTCCCGCGCCCGCCACGTACACGGTCGAGCCGGTGGTGACGCCGGCGGTGTAGGCGCCGTGGTAGCCGGTGGGGAAGATGTCCGACAGCATCGCGAGGTCGGGCAGCTTCTCCATGATGGTGTCCCGGTCGCCGGGGAACTTGAGCAGGTTGAAGTCCGCGTACGGGACGACCGCGTAGCGGGCCTGCCCGCCGTGCCAGCCGCCCATGTCGACGTAGCCGTAGGCGGCGCCCGGCCGCTCCCGGTTGACGTTCTCGCACACGCCGGTGTGGCGCTCCTTGCAGTTGCGGCAGCGGCCGCACGCGATGTTGAACGGGACGCTGACGAGATCGCCCTCCTTCACGAACTCGACGTCCCGGCCGGTCTCGATCACCTCGCCGGTGATCTCGTGGCCGAGCGTGAGCCCGGCCGGCGCGGTCGTCCGGCCGCGCACCATGTGCTGGTCGGAACCGCAGATGTTGGTGGCCAGGACCTTCAGGATGGCGCCGTGCTGCAGCTTGCGCCCGTTCTGCTCGGCCAGTTCGAGCTTCGGGAAGTCCAGGTCCTCCACCGTGACCTCGCCCGGCGCCTGGTACACGACGCCTCGGTTGGTGTCCGCCACGACCTCTCCCTCGGTTGAGAGCCGGTTCGCAGGCGCCCGGACGGCTGCGGCCCGCGCCCGTGCGTGCTCGCGCGTGCCGCGGGGGCGTCCGCGATCGTACAACCGGAGCCATACCCGGTTTGTAGCTGTTAGTCCTATTTCGGACGGTTCAGCTGCCCAGATACCGGAGGACCGCGAGGACGCGGCGGCTGTAGCCGGCGGCATGCGACAGATCGAGCTTGTCGAAGATCGCGTTGGCGTGCTTCTCGACCGCGCTTTGCGAGATGTGGAGGTTGGCGGCGATCGAGGCGTTCGTATGCCCCTGGGCCATGTTGTCGAGGACGTCCCGCTCCCGGGGCGTGAGGCGGGCCAGCGGATCGGCGTGCGTGCTGTGCGCCAGCAGCCGCCGGACCACCTCGGGGTCGAACGCCGCCCCGCCCGCGCCGACCCGGTCGAGCGCGTCCAGGAACTCGTCCACCTGGGCGACCCGGTCCTTCAGCAGGTAGCCGACGCCGGTGGTGTCGGCCGTGATCAGCTCGGTGGCGTAGCGCTTCTCCACGTACTGCGACAGCACGAGCACCCCGACCCCCGGCCAGCGCCGCCGGATCTCCAGCGCCGCGCGCAGGCCCTCGTCGGTGTGCGTCGGCGGCATCCGCACGTCCACCACCACGACGTCGGGCGGACCCTGCTCCCCCGCCGCCGCCACCGCCGCGATCAGCGCGTCGCCGTCGCCGACCGCCGCGACCACCTCGTGGCCCTCCTCGGCGAGCAGCCGCACCAGGCCCTCGCGGAGCAGCGTCGAGTCCTCGGCCAGCATCACCCGCACGGCAGCTCCGCGGTGATCACCGTCGGGCCGCCGTGCGGGCTGTGCACGGCGAACGTCCCGTCCAGCGCGGCCACGCGGCGGGCCAGGCCGGCCAGCCCGCCGCCGCCCGGGTCGGCTCCCCCGCACCCGTCGTCTTCGATGCGCACGCCGATCATTGTCCCGGACCCCGCGACGGCGACCCGCACCGCCCGCGCGCCGGAGTGCTTGGCGGCGTTCGTGACCGCCTCGCAGACGACGAAGTACGCGGCGGTCTCCACCGCGTGCGGCGGCCGCCCCGGCACGTCGTAGTCGATCGTCACCGGCACCGCGGACCGCTCGGCCACCGTCTCCAGCGCCGCGCGCAGGCCCTCGCCGTCCAGCGCGGCCGGATACACCCGCCAGGTGACCTCCCGCAGGTCCTCGAGCGCCCGCTGCGACTCCTCGTGCGCCTGCTTCAACAGCTCCACCGCCCGCTCGTGGTCGCCGGCGCGGCGGGCCCGGCCGATCAGCATGCCGAGCGCCACGAGCCGCTGCTGGACGCCGTCGTGCAGATCGCGCTCTATGCGGCGGCGCTCGTCGTCCACCGCGTCCACCACCTCGGCGCGCGTGACCGACAGCTGCGCGATGCGGCGCTCGTACTCCTCCAGCGGGCTCGGCCCGAGGCAGCGCCGCGCCACGCCCTTCTCCAGCGCCACCACGCCGACCAAGCCGTACACGGCGAGGAAGAGCAGCACCCCGCCCACGATGGCGGTGTAGAGGACGATCCACCAGGCCGGCGGGATGCCGTCCAGGTAGTCGCCGGTGATCCACCAGCTCACCGCCAGCCGGACCCCCAGCATCGCGCCGTAGCCGATCAGCAGCAGGATCGCGGCGCCCAGCAGTCCGACCGGCACCCGCAGCACGAGGTACGCGAGCGCCCGCAGCGGACCGTACTGGACGGCCCGGTCCTCGCCGAGGAAGGCGCGCAGCCGCCGCATCTCCAGCTCGGTCAGCAGCTCGGCGGCGTCCGCGACGGCCGCCGGGACCGCGCGCCGGCCGCGGGAGAAGGCCAGCGAGTACGCCATGAGCAGCGCCGCCCCCGCCAGCAGCACCAGCTCCGCGCCGGCGGTGGCCGCGCCCAGCACGAGCCCCGCCACGGCCCGGACGACCACGGCGGGGCCGCGGCGCACGGCGTCAGAAGGTGATGCGGTCACGTTCGCGTTCTCTTGCCTCCGCCCGGTGCGCCCCCGCCGGCCGGTCCCCGGCACCGGCCCGCCGTGCCTTCACGATACGCACCGCGAGGAACGCCGCGGCCGCCACGCCCGCGACCGCGACCACTGCCTTGGAGTAGACGCCGACGTACTCCTCGACCGTCCGCCAGTTGTCGCCGAGCCCGTACCCGGCCAGCACGAACACGGTGTTCCACAGCAGGCTGCCGAGCGTCGTGTAGGCCAGGAACACCGGCATCCGCATCCGCTCCACCCCCGCCGGGACGGAGATCAGGCTCCGGAAGATCGGGATCATCCGGCCGAAGAACACCGCCTTGCCGCCGTGCCGGAGGAACCACGCCTCCGTCCGGTCGAGGTCCTCGACCTTGACCAGCGGCAGCCGCGCCGCGATCGCGCGGACCCGGTCCCGCCCGATCAGGGCGCCGATCCCGTAGAGCGCGAGGGCGCCGACGACGCTGCCGAGCGTCGTCCACACGATCGCCGCGGTGAGGCTCATCCGGCCCTGCGCTGCCGTGAAGCCCGCGAGCGGGAGGATCACCTCGCTCGGCAGCGGCGGGAACAGGTTCTCCAGCGCGATCGCCAGGCCGGCGCCGGGCGCGCCGAGCCGCTCCATCAGGTCGGTCGCCCACCCGGCGATGCCGCCGGCGGGTTCGCCGGCGGACGCCGCGCTCATCAGTCCGATCATGCCTACGACGCTAGGAACCGGCGGGGCCCGCCACCATGGAGAGCACCGCCGACCCGCCCGGCCGGATCCCGCACCCCCACCCTGCGGAAAACCACACCCCCGGCCGCCCGGGATTGCGCGAAAGGGCCTGCCCGGCCGGAGGATCCGGGCTTAGGCTTGGCCTCCCAGTACCGCCCGGCGCGGCAGCGCGGGCGGCGTACGGAAGGAGCCGCACGCGTGGCCGACGACCTCCCCGAGAGCGCGCCCCCCGGCATCGACCCCGCCACGCCCACGTTCGCGCGGGTGTACGACTACTTCCTCGGTGGCAAGGACAACTTCGCCGCCGACCGCGAGGTGGCCGACATGGTGATGCAGCTCGTGCCGGAGGCTCCGGTGGTGGCGCGCGGCAACCGGGTCGCGATCGAGCGCGCGGTGACCTACCTGGCCGGCGACCTCGGGATCGACCAGTTCATCGACATCGGGTCCGGGCTGCCGACCTCGTCCAACGTGCACCAGTTCGCGCGGGCGGCGAACCCCGCGGCGAAGGTCGTCTACGTCGACAACGACCCGATCGTCCTCGCGCACGGGCGGGCGCTGCTCACCGAGGACGGCGTCGCGACGTTCATCCAGGGCGACCTGTACGAGCCGGCGAAGATCTTCGCCGACCCGGCGCTGACCCGGCTGATCGACCCGTCCCGGCCGGTCGGGATCGTGCTGGCCGCGATCATCCACCACGTGCCGGACGACCGGGACCCGGCGGGCGTCGTCCGGTCGCTGCTGCCGTTCCTCGCGCCCGGCAGCCACGTCGTCCTCACCCATCTGCACGACTCCGGCGACGACCCGCGCGTCGAGGAGGCCAAGCGCGTCCTGCAGTCGGGCCTGGGCGGCTCCTACTTCCGCCACTCGTCGGAGATCGAGCGCTTCATGGCGGGGCTCACGATCCTGGAGCCGGGGGTGGCGCACGTGACCGAATGGCGCCCGAACGGGCCCGCGGGGCCGCTGGAGCACCCGCTGCACACCCAGATGGTGGCCGTTCTCGGCCGCAAGGACTGATTCAGCGGAGAGTGAAACGGCCCACGCCGCCGCGGGGCCGTCCGGGATGCTCGTGGTCCTGGTCCCCGCAGGCCGGCCCGGTTGCGGACGCTGCCGCCGCCGGTTTCGGACACCGGGTCCGGTCATGATCCCGGTAAAGGATCTTTTTGATCGACTTTTCCGCCGTCATACCTTTCTTGTAGCGTTCGCAGCGTTTTGTGAAGTGCATTCATGATCGGACTTTCCCGCCACAAGATCATTCAAGGACGCCGCGATGCCCCTGGCGACAGGCCTGGCCGCGGCCGCGCTCCTCGGCCTGCTGACGCTCCTGGCCACCGCGCGGCACGGCAGGCGCCGACCGCGCTCGGACGACGAGCACCCCGAGTCGCTGACGACCGTCCTCGGCCCGGGGGACGAGGAGTACCTCGCCTGGCTCGCCGACCACCACTGGCCGCGGGACGAGTACCTCGACCTGGAGCACGACTGGCTGGACGAGATGGCGTTCGGCGAGCCCGCCGGGCACTACGAGGCGCCGCTGTGCCCCCGCTGCGACCTGCGCCGCGAGGACGTGTGGCCCTGCCCGACCTGCGGCCGGCTCCTGCACTCCTCCTGCGGCCACGGGATGCGCCGCCGGACGGTCGACCGCCCGTACCGGACGCACGGGACCAACTCCGAGGCCGTCATCGGCGAGTGGATCTGCACGGGGTGCGCGTCGGTGGTCGGCCTGGACGTCGACCACGGCGACGAGCCCGACGGGGGGCTCTTGCGGTGAATCGCACCGAATGCCCGATCTCAGGGCCCCGCACACGCGACGAACAGTAAAGAATTCCTCATCCACTTGCATATTTCGGACGCACAGCGGCAGGCTGCACTATGTCCTAAATCACTGGGACACCGTGGAGGAACTCCGTGACCGCTCAGCACGACACCATCTGCACGCACGAGCCGCCGTGCCCGGCGCCCGACGACCTCGACCGCGAGGCGGCGCGCACCGTGGCCAACCACCCCGAGCAGGGCTGGAGCCTGCTCTGCAACGGCGTCGTCGTCTTCGAGGACACCGGCGAACTGCTGCCCGACGGCCGGGTGATCGCCCCGCACCGCCCGGTCACGACCGCCTAGCGGATCACGTGCCCGTCGTACCCGAGCCGGGCGAGCTCCTCGTAGGCCGCCCAGACCTCCGCCGGGACGGGCATCGGCACCTGGTACCCGCGCTCGGCGTACACGACCATCCGCTGCAGGTCCCCCACCATCAGCTCGATGGACCGGCGCTCGCAGAACGCCTCGAACCCCAGCTCCGGCGCGGACGCTGACCACTCGGCCTCGGGCCACCGGCACCGCGCCGTCGCGAGCGACCGCCGCGTCATGTAGGGCTTCGCCACCAGGATCCCCCGCCGCACCGCGACGCCAAGGCCGTCCAGCAGCCGCCTGGACGCGGTGATGTTCTCCCCCGTGTTGGTCGCCGTCTCCTCCAGCAGCAGGGCCTGCGGCGGCACTCCGTGCTCGCGCGCCACCCGCGCGAAGACCCGCGCCTCGGTCTCTGCCCAGTCCGCGGTCATCTTGCCGCGCCCGCCCGTCACGACCACCAGCGGCGCCCATCTCTCGTGCCAGAGCCGCGCGGCATGGGCCGCCACCCGCGTGTCGTGGCACCCCAGCGCCAGGATCACGTCAGCCTGGGAGAGGGGGCCGGACAGGACGAGGTGGTCCCAGACGACCCGTGCCAGTTCGCGCGCCCGCGCGTCCACATGCGACTCCACGGGGTCATTGTCCCCGGCGGTCCGCATGTCGGACTCCCATCCGGCGGAGCCTCCCGCTAACGTTCAACTGTTTTGCTACTTACGCAAGAATCATGTGGAACTCGACCGCGAAAGGACGGTGTGGTGTGATCACAGTCCTGGTCCTCGTGTCCCTGCTCGCCCTGTTCGGTTTCTGCCTGCCCCGCCTGCTCCGCCCGATGCCCCTGAGAACCGCGTCCGACCCCCCGCCCCCCGCGGCCGCGCACCCGGAGTCCATGACCGCCGAACTCGATCCCGGCGACGAGGAGTACCTCGCCGCCCTCGCCGACGAACTCTGGCCCGAGGACGAGTACCTGGAGCTGGAGCACACCACCGACGGCGAGGAGGAAACCGGCGGCAGCGGCATGCGCCGCTGACCCGCCGCACGTAAACCTCGGCCGCCGCCGGCCCGTCCTAGAGGGGTCGGGCGCTCCCCTCGACTGTCCATGACGGCGGCGGCACGGGGAAACGGCACGCACCTGGCGAAGCGCCCCCGTTCTGCCCGGAGACGGCGCTGCGAGGTAGCGATGACGGTGCAGAACACGCCACGGCCGGGCTATGTCGGGGTCGAGGTCGATCCCGGCGCGGCGGAGCACATGCTCCGGCAGATCGGACTGTTCCTGCGGGACGGCGAGACGGTCCTGGCGCTCGCGGCGACCGTGAAGGCCCTGCCGACGCTCACCCACATCGCCGTCACCGAGCGGCGCGTCCTCGGATTCTCGGCTCCCGACCTCGTCAGGGAGGGCCCGCGGCAGGAGGTTCCGATCGCGGAGGTCGCCGCCGTCGAGGCCCGCAAGTCCTACAAGCAGCGCTGGTTCCTCGTGGTGCTGGACGGCTCCGGGGCGGAGACCGACTTCGGCGACGTCCACGACCAGGACGCGCCGCACACCCGCCGCCGACGTGGCCCGCGCCGCCGCCCGGGTGGACGCCGCCGCCCGGATGGCAGCCCGACGCGAGCTGGCCGCCCGCACCGCCCGGCTGGCAGTTCTGGCTCCCCGCCGCGCCTCCGGTCCCCGCCCCGGCCCCGCCGATGCCCGCCCCCGCGCCGCCGGTTCCGGCGCCCGTGCCGCCCGTCCCCGCGCCGCCCGTCCGGGCGCCGGGGCCCGCGCATTCGGCGTCCAGGACCCTGCCGGTGTTCGGCGGGAAGCGGCAGCGGATCGAGGAGCTGGAGGCCGAGAACGCGGAGCTGCGGCAGTGGCTGGAGCGGCTCGGCGGGCTCGACGCCCCCGGCGTCGCCGCGGAGATCGCGCGGCTGCGGGACGAGGCCGCCGAGGTGCGGCGGCAGACCGCGGAGAAGCGGCGGGAGCTGGCGCGGCTGCGGAAGGACATCGTGGAGACGCAGGACCTCGCGCTGCTGCAGGAGGCGGGGATCTACGAGTACCAGCATCCGCTCGAGGACGTCGTCGCCTACAAGGCCGAGCTGGCCAAGGTGAAGGACCGGATCAAGTCCATGGCGAGCGGCGGCGAGGCGGTCGTCGGCGCGACGCACTGGACGGTGAACGGGTCCGCCGCGCAGGGCGCGAAGATGGTGCGGGACTTCTCCAAGCTGATGCTGCGGGCCTACAACGCCGAGGCGGACAACCTCATCCGGACGATGCGCCCCTACAAGCTCCAGTCCGCGATCGACCGGCTGGACAAGACGGCGCAGACGATCGAGCGGCTCGGCAAGACGATGGACATCAGGGTCGGCCGCCGGTACCGCGAGGTCCGCGTCCGGGAGCTGCGGCTCACCGCCGACCACCTCGCGAAGGCGGAGGAGGAGAAGGAGCGGGTGCGGGCCGAGCGGGAGCGGCAGCGCGAGGAGGACAAGGCGCGCAAGGAGTTCGAGCGGGAGAAGGCCCGGCTGCTCAAGGAGCGCTCGCACGTGGAGTCGGCCCTCGCCAGGCTGGAGGCCAACGGGGACGCGGCGGGAGCGGCCGACCTGCGGGCCAAGCTCGCCGACGTGGAGGCGGCCATCGACGACGTGGAGGGCCGGGCGGCGAAGGTGCGGGCCGGCTACGTGTACGTGATCTCCAACATCGGGGCGTTCGGCGAGCGGATGGTGAAGATCGGCATGACGCGGCGGCTGGACCCGATGGACCGGGTGCGGGAGCTCGGCGACGCGTAGTTCTTCTACGCGACGCCCGGCGAGGTGCGCGAGGCGCTGGAGCGGGTCGCCGGCAGCCACCTGCTGGAGTACACCGAGGCGCCGGAGGCCGAGGAGTTCCGGCAGAGCCGCAGGTAGCTCAGGGCGACTCGAAGAGGGCGCTCACCGACTCGCCGTTGTGGATGCGGCGGACGGCCTCGGCGAGGGCCGGGGCGATGGACAGGATGCGGAGCTTGTCGCTGCGGTCGCCGTTCGGGACGGGGACCGTGTTGGTGCAGACGATCTCCAGGACGTCGGGCTGGGCGGTGAGGCGCTGGAGGGCGCCGGCGGCGAACAGGCCGTGGGTGCAGGCGACGCGGACGCTGCGGGCGCCCAGTTCGCGGAGCCGGTCCAGCAGCTCCAGGACGGTGCTGCCCTTGGCGATCTCGTCGTCCAGGACGATGACGTCGCGGTCGGCGACGTCGCCGATGACGGAGCTGATCTGGACGCGGTCGTCGGGGAAGCGCTGCTTGGCGCCCGCGGCGACCTGGACGCCGAGGAGGCGGGCGAAGGCCGCTGCCTCCTTGGCGTTGCCGAGGTCGGGCGAGACGACGGTGGTGCGCGACAGGTCGTACCCGCGGAAGTGGTCGGCGAGCTCGCGCAGCGCGTGCAGGTGGTCGACGGGGACGGAGAAGAAGCCGTGCACCTGCGGCGAGTGCAGGGTCATGGCGAGGACGCGGCTCGCGCCGGAGGCGACGAGGAGGTCGGCGACCAGGCGCCCGCCGATGGAGATGCGCGGCGCGTCCTTCTTGTCGGAGCGGGCGTAGGAGTAGTGCGGCATGACGACGGTGATGCGGCTCGCGGACGCGCCGCGGGCCGCGTCGCACATCAGGAGCAGCTCGACGAGGTGCTCCTGGACGGGCGCGACGAGCGGCTGGATCAGGAAGACGTCCCGCTCCCGGCAGTTGGCCTGCAGCTGCACCTCCAGGCAGTCGTTGGCGAACCGGTCGACCCGGGACGGGCTCAGCGGCACCCCGAGGTGCGCGCAGACCTCGGCGGCCAGGTCCGGGTGGGCGCTGCCGCTGAACACGGCGATCTCTCGCACGAACCGCTCCTCACGTGATCGTCCGGGGTCATGCTAGAGGTCGGTGGTGGGGAGGGGTTCGCCGGTCTCCAGCAGTGTCTTCAACCCGGACAGGACGTGCGGCCAGCCCTGCCGCGACATGGCGAGCAGCGCCTCGCCCGCGCGGTGGACGACGGTCAGCCTGGCGGTGGCGCCGGCCGGCTCGATGGCGAAGGACACCGTGGATCGGGGTTCCGCCATGAGCGCGCGGCGGGTCTCCTCGTCCACGCCGACGCTCTTCGCCCATTCGGGCGTGAAGGTGTGCCAGGTGTAGGACAGGCGGCGGCCCGGCTCGGCCTCCAGGACGGTCTGCTCCGGGTCGGCGGTCACCGCGTCCTCTTCGTGCCAGGTCATGGCGGAGCCGGGCGCCCAGTCCGTCTCGAAGGCGACGCCCCAGTAGCGGCGGGTGGCGGCGGGGTCGGTGAGGGCCTCCCAGACGCGTTCCGGCGCGGCGTTGATGTAGATCGTGTAGACGAAGTCGTCCGCGGTCATCGGCCTGCTCTCGGGTTGGTCTAGGGCTTGCGGCCCACGCCGCCGTAGGCGTCGACCGGCTCGGGTTCGCCGGGCGTGTCGGGGCGCCAGTGCGTCACCGGGACGATCCCGGGCTCCTCGATCTCCAGGCCCTCGAAGAAGCCCGCGATCTGCTCGGGGGTGCGCAGCACGAGCTGCGCGTTGCCGGAGGCGTTCCACACGTCCACGATCCGGTCGGACGCCTCGCCGTGGACGACGTTCGTCCCGTCGTACATGGCGAAATAGCTGCCGGACGGCACCGCGGACAGCAGCCGCCGCACGATCGCGTACGCCTGCTCGTCGTCGGGGACGAACTCCAGGATGCCCATCAGCGTGAACGCGACGGGCCGGCTGAAGTCGAGCGTCTCCGCGGCGCCCTCCAGGATGCCCTCGGGCTCGCGGAGGTCGGCGTGGATGTAGGCGGTGTGCCCCTCCGGGGTGCTGGTGAGCAGCGACCTCGCGTGCTCCAGGACGAGCGGGTCGTTGTCGACGTAGACGATCCGCGACTCGGGCGCGGCCCGCTGGGCGACCTCGTGGGTGTTGTCGACCGTGGGCAGGCCCGTCCCGATGTCGATGAACTGGCGGACGCCCGCCTCGGCGGCCAGGTGCCACACGACCCGGTTGAGGAACAGCCGGGAGGCGCGGGCCAGCCTCGCGACGTCCGGCAGCATGCCGAGGATCTGGTCGCCGACCTCCCGGTCCACCGGGTAGTTGTCCTTGCCGCCCAGCCAGTAGTTCCAGATGCGCGCCACGTGCGACACGCTGGTGTCGATGCCGGGGCCGGGGCCGGGTCTCTGCTCGCTCATGCACACCTCCTGCGGTGTCCCTTCCCGGCCCCGGCGCCCGTCAGTCCTCGCCGCCGTCGTCGTCCGGCTTTTCGGTCTTCTGGGTGAGGACCTTGCCGGACGCGGCGTCCACCGTGACCTCGTGCTCGGCGCCGTCCTTGCCGGCCACGTCGACCTCCCAGACGGCCTTGCCGTCCTCAAGCTCGAACTCGGCGGACGTGACGTGCCCCTGGACGGCCTTCAGCGCCGCGTCGGCGGCGGCGGGCGCGCCCACCGACGCCTTGCGCAGGGCGGCGGCCTCCGCGGCGTCGTCGCCGTCCTCGTCGCCGCGGTCGTCGGCGCGGTCGGTCAGCACCTTGCCGTTGCCGGAGTCGACGGTCACGTCGTGCCAGGTTCCGTCCTGGGCGAGGACGTCGAGCTCCCAGACCGTCTTGCCGTCCTCGTCGTCGAGTTCGGCCTCCGCGACCGTGCCGGGCACCTTCTTCAGCGCGGCGTCCGCCGCCTGCGCGAGCGCCACCTCCGGAGCGGCGGCCGCGCCGCCGGGCCGGTCGTCGGACGGGGCCGCGGCCGCGGCCGGCGCGTCCTGCGCGGTGGCGAACGCGGCCGTCGTCCCGCCGGCGGCCAGCACGCCCGCGGCGACGGCCGAGACCAGCAGCCCGCGCTTGGTGACCAGGCGCCGTGCGTTGTTCTTCATCGAGTTGCACCTTCCGTTCGGTTCCGCATTGCGAGACCCACGTTGGTGCGTCTTCCTGTAGCCCACCTGAAGCAACCTGAAGCCGCCTTCAGGTGGCGTTTGGCAGGCTGGGGGGCATGCGCCTGCTGATCGTGGAGGACGAGAAGCGCCTGGCCACGTCCCTCGCGCGGGGGCTGACGGCCGAGGGCTTCGTCGTGGAGGCCGTCCACGACGGCGCGGAGGGCCTGCACCTGGCGCTCGGCGGCGGCTACGACCTGATCGTCCTCGACATCATGCTGCCGGGGATGAACGGCTACCGGGTGTGCGCGGAGCTGCGGGCGGCGGGCGACGAGACGCCGATCCTGATGCTGACCGCCAAGGACGGCGAGTACGACGAGGCGGAGGGCCTCGACACCGGCGCGGACGACTACCTCACCAAGCCGTTCTCGTACGTGGTGCTGGTGGCGCGCGTCCGCGCGCTGCTGCGCCGCCGCACGCGCGGCGCCGCGCCCGCGATCGTGCTCGGCGACCTCACCGTGGACCCGGCGGCGCGGCGCGTCTTCCGGGGCGACGCGGAGGTGGAGCTGACCGCCAAGGAGTTCGCCGTGCTGGAGCACCTCGCCGCCAACGCCGGCCAGGTCGTGTCGAAGGCGCAGATCATGGAGGCCGTCTGGGACTTCGCCTACGACGGCGACCCCAACATCGTCGAGGTGTACGTGAGCGCGCTGCGCCGCAAGCTCGACGTCCCGTTCGGGCGCCGGTCGATCACGACGGTGCGCGGCGCCGGGTACCGGCTGGCCCGGGACGGGGGCGCCTGACATGGCGCGCCGCCTCGGGTCCGTGCGGGCCCGGACGACCCTGGGCGCGACGGCCGTGGTGGCGGGCGCGCTGGTCGCCGCCGGGCTCGCGGTGGTGCTGCTGCTGCGCGCGAACCTGGCCGGCCAGACGGACCTGCGGGCGGAGGTCGCGGCGCGGGAGGTCGCGGCGCAGCTCGCGGCGGGCACGCCGTACCGGAGCCTCGACCTGCCCGACGGCGAGGACCATCCCGTGCAGGTCGTCGGCGAGGACGGCCGCGTGCGCGCGGCGAGCGAGGACCTCCAGGCCATCCGCGGCACCGGCTCCCCTGGCGTCCGGCCGGGCGCGGCCGCGCGCGGCGGCGGCGATGACGACCACGGCGACGACGATCCGGGACGCGGCGAGGTGTCCGGGGACGACCCGGGGTTCAGCACGGGCCGCGCGACGGTGGACGGCCAGACCGCCGACTACCGGTTCGCGGCGGTCGAGGTGACGACGCCGCGCGACGAGACGGTCACCGTGTACGCGGGCGCCGACCTCGCCGCGGCGCGGGACGCGACGAGCACGGTCACCCGCGCGATGCTCGCCGGGCTGCCGCTGCTGCTGGCGGTGGTCGCGGGCGTGACCTGGCTCGTCACGCGGCGGGCGCTGCGGCCGGTGGAGGCCGTCCGGGCGGAGCTGGCGGAGATCACCGCGTCCGGCGACCTGGCCCGGCGGGTGCCCGTGCCGGACGCGCGGGACGAGATCGCCGACCTCGCCGCCACGACCAACGAGACCCTCGCCGCGCTGGCGGAGTCGGTGGCGCGGCAGCGCGGCTTCGTCGCGGACGCCTCGCACGAGCTGCGCAGCCCGATCGCGTCGCTGCGCACGCAGCTGGAGGTCGCCGCCGCGCATCCGGAGCTGCTGGACGTGGACGGCCTCGTCGAGGACGTCGTGCGGCTCCAGCATCTCGCCGCCGACCTGCTGCTGCTCGCCCGCATCGACGCCGGCGAGCGGCCCCCCGCCCGGCCGGTCGCGCTCGGCCGGCTCGTCCGGGACGAGCTGGACCGCCGCGCCCCCGGCGACCGCGTCGCCGTCCAGGCGTCGATCGAGGGGGACCCGCAGGTCATGGGCGTCCCGGGACGGCTGGCCCGGGTGGTGGGCAACCTGCTCGACAACGCGCAGCGGCACGCGGACGCGGCCGTCCGGCTGTCGCTGCGCGAAGAGGCGGGGTCGGCGGTGCTGCGCGTCGCCGACGACGGGCCGGGGGTGCCGCCCGCCGACCGCGAGCGGATCTTCGAGCGGTTCGTCCGGCTGGACGACGCCCGCAGCCGCGACGAGGGGGGCGCCGGGCTGGGCCTCGCCATCGCCCGGGACCTGGTCGCGGCGCACGGCGGGAGCCTCACCGTCGGCGAGGCCCCCGGCGGCGGCGCGCTGTTCGAGGTGCGGCTGCCGGCTACTTGAGGAGCTGGCGGGCCATCACCATGCGCTGGATCTGGTTGGTGCCCTCGTAGATCTGGGTGATCTTGGCGTCGCGCATCATCCGCTCCACCGGGAACTCCCGCGTGTACCCATAGCCCCCGAGGAGCTGGACGGCGTCGGTGGTCACGTCCATCGCCACATCCGACGCCAGCGCCTTACAGGCCGAGGAGACGAAGGTCAGGTCCGCGACCTTCTCACCGCTCATCGCCCGCTCGGACTTGATCGCCGCGTGGTAGGTCAGCTGCCGGGCGCCCTCCAGCCGCATCGCCATGTCGGCCAGCATGAACTGCACACCCTGGAAGTCGGCGATCGGCTTGCCGAACTGCCGCCGCTCCTTCACATACCCCAGCGCGAAGTCCAGCGCGCCCTGCGCGATCCCCAGCGCCTGCGCCGCGATCGTGATCCGCGTGTGGTCCAGCGTCGCCAGCGCCGTCTTGAACCCCGTGCCCTCCACACCGATCAGCCGGTCCGCCGGGATCCGCGCGTCCTCGAAGATCACCTGCCGGGTCGGCGACCCCTTGATCCCCAGCTTGCGCTCCTTGGGCCCGAACGACACCCCCGGATCCGACTTCTCCACCACGAACGCCGAGATCCCCCGCGCACCCGCAGAAGGGTCGGTGACCGCCATCACCGTGTAGTACTCCGACACCCCCGCATTGGTGATCCACATCTTCGCGCCGTTGAGCACCCACTGCTCCCCGTCACGCACCGCACGCGTCTTCATCCCCGCCGCATCCGACCCCGCATCCGCCTCCGACAGGGCATAGGAGAACATCGCCTCCCCCCGCGCGACCGGAGCCAGATACTTCTTCTTGAGCTCCTCACCGCCGGCCAGCAGCACCGGCACCGTGCCCAGCTTGTTCACCGCCGGGATCAGCGACGAGGACCCGCACACCCGCGCGACCTCCTCGATCACGATCACCGTCGCCAGCGCGTCCGCTCCGGCGCCCCCGTACGATTCGGGCACGTGCACCGCATGCAGATCGTTGGCGACCAGCGCCTCCAGCGCCTCCTGCGGGAACCGGGACTCCTCGTCCACCTCCGCCGCGAAAGGAGCGATCTTGGCCTCGGCCAGCTCACGCACCGTGCGCCGCAGCAGCTCATGCTCCTCCGACGGCGCATACGCCGGGTAGTCGCTCATGTTCCCTCCACCTGCCCCACCGATACTTTGACGACAAATATTTTAACGACAAAATAATTCACGGCTCGCACTCCGGTCAAGGCGCCTCAAAGATGCCGGAGCAGCTTGGCGAGCGCCGGGTTGTCGTTGCCGCGCCGCCAGGCCAGGCTCAGCTCGACGGGGTCCGGCCCGGCGAGGTCGACGGGCCGGAACCGCAGCCCCGCGTAGCGGAGCCGGGACGCCGCGGCCGGCACCAGCGCGACGCCCCAGCCGCAGTTGACCAGCGCGAGGATGCTGTGCACCTGGCTGAGGTACTGCGCGTACACCGGCGAGACGCCCGCCTGCCGGAACACGCTGATCACCAGCTCGTGGAAGTAGCGGGCCTCGACGGGCGAGTACATGATGAACGGCTGCCCGTCGAAGTCGGCCAGCGCGAGCGGGCCGTCCCCCGCGGCGAGCGGATGGCCGTTCGGGACGGCCGCGAGCAGCGCCTCCCGCTCGGCGGGGCGCTCCGCCAGGTCCGGGTCGGTCACCGGCGGCCGCAGGAGCCCGAGGTCGAGGCTCCCCTCGGCGAGGGCGCGCACCTGGTCACGCGTCACCATCTCCCGCAGGACGACGCCGACGTCCGGCAGCGCCGTCCGCGCGACCCCCAGCAGCCGGCCCAGGGTGGCGTAGGCGCTCGCCGCGGTGAACCCGACCGTGATGCTCCCGGCCTCCCCCGCCGACACCTGCCGGACCGACATCGCGACGTGGTCGGCCTGCTGGAGCAGCCGGCGCGCCTCGACGAGGAACGCCCGCCCGGCCGGGGTGAGCCGGACGGACCGGTTCGTCCGGTCGAACAGCCGCACCTTCAGCTCGTTCTCCAGGAGCTGGATCTGCCGGCTGAGCGGCGGCTGCGTCATGCGGAGCCGCTCGGCGGCGCGGCCGAAGTGCAGCTCCTCGGCGACGGCCACGAAGTTCGTGAGCTGGGTCAGCGTGAACATCGATTCCCTGCGGGTATCAGTAGATGCCTTTTTCGTGTTGGACCTGGATCAATCGGCCATCCTAGCCTCGGGGCATGACGCAGACTGCGCCCGAAGAGATCGCGACGCGGCTCGGGTCCGGGCTCCTTTCGTTCCCCGTCACGCACTTCCGCGACGACCTGTCCTTCGACGAGCCCGCCTACCGCGACAACATCGGCCGGCTCGCCGGGTACGGCGTCGCCGGCCTGTTCGCGGCGGGCGGCACGGGCGAGTTCTTCTCGCTCGCGCCCGGCGAGGTGGGCGCGGTGGTGCGCGCCGCCGTCGCGGAGGCGCCGGACGGCCTGCCGGTGATCGCGCCCGCCGGGTACGGGACGGCGGCGGCCGCGGCGATGGCGCGCGAGGCCGAGGAGGCGGGCGCCGACGGGGTGCTGCTGTTCCCGCCGTACCTGACCGAGGCGTCGCAGGAGGGCCTGATCGCGCACGTCCGCGCCGTCTGCGCCGCGACCCGCCTCGGCGTGACGCTCTACAGCCGCGCGAACGCCGTCTACCAGGACGCGACGGTCGCCGCGCTCGCCGAGGCGTGCCCGAACCTCGTCGGGTTCAAGGACGGCGTCGGCGACCTGGAGCTGATGACGCGGATCAGGTCCCGGCTCGGCGACCGGCTCGTCTACATCGGCGGGCTGCCCACCGCGGAGACGTTCGCCCTCCCCTACCTGGAGATGGGCGTCACCACCTACTCCTCGGCGGTCTTCAACTTCATCCCGGAGTTCGCGCTCGCGTTCTACGCCGCCGTCCGGGGCCGCGACCGGGACGAGGTGGCGCGGCTGCTCGCGGAGTTCGTCCTGCCGTACTGCGACATCCGCAACCGCCGCAAGGGGTACGCGGTCAGCATCATCAAGGCGGGCATGCGGATCACGGGCCATTCGGCAGGGCCCGTCCGGCCGCCGCTCACCGACCTGACCGACGAGGAGACCGCCGAACTCGCCGAACTCGTGAAGCGAGTGCGCTGAGATGACGGCCGTCCCCGCCGGCGCGGCGACGCTCGACCGGATCGCCTGGATCGAGCTGTCGTCGGTGACGCTGCCGCTCGCCGTCCCGGTCAGCGACGCCAAGGTGCTGACCGGGCGGCAGCGGCCGATGACCGAGGTCGTGTTCCTGTTCGCCGAGATCGGCACCGCGGACGGCCACGAGGGCATCGGGTTCGGCTACTCAAAGCGCGCGGGAGGCCCCGGCCAGTTCGCGCACGCCGCCGAGGTCGCGCCCGCCCTCATCGGCGAGGACCCGAGCGACATCGGCCGGCTCTGGACGAAGCTGGTGTGGGCGGGCGCGTCCGTCGGCCGCAGCGGGCTCGCCACGCAGGCGATCGCCGCGATCGACATCGCGCTGTGGGACCTGAAGGCCAGGCGGGCGGGCCTGCCGCTCGCCAAGCTCCTCGGCGCGCACCGCGACTCCGTCCGCTGCTACGACACCTCCGGCGGCTTCCTGCACGCGCCGCTGGAGGAGGTGCTGGAGAACGCGGAGGCGTCCGCCGCCGCCGGGATCGGCGGCGTCAAGATCAAGGTCGGCCATCCCGACCACGCCGAGGACCTGCGCCGCGTCACCGCCGTCCGGGAGCGGCTCGGCGACGCGTTCCCGCTGATGGTGGACGCGAACCAGCAGTGGGACCGGCCCGCCGCGCGGCGGATGGGCCGCGCCCTGGAGGCGTTCGGCCTCACCTGGATCGAGGAGCCGCTGGACGCCTACGACGCCGAGGGCCATGCCGCGCTCGCCGCCGCGCTCGACACGCCGATCGCGACCGGCGAGATGCTGACCAGCGTCGCCGAGCACTGCGAGCTCATCGCCAAGGGCGCCGCCGACGTCCTCCAGCCGGACGCCCCGCGCATCGGCGGCATCACCGGCTTCCTGAAGCTCGCGACGCTCGCCGACCACCACCATCTGCAGCTCGCGCCGCACTTCGCGATGGAGATCCACCTGCATCTGGCCGCCGCCTACCCGCGCGAGCCGTGGGTGGAGCATTTCGACTGGCTCGCCCCGCTGTTCAACGAGCGGCCGACCATCGAGGACGGCCGGATGCACGTCCCGCCGCGTCCGGGCCTTGGCATCACCCTCACCGACCGGGCCCGCGCCTGGACGACGGCCCGCGTCCGCATCGACGCGCCCGCGTAGGAGATGGCTGCCGGAGCAGGGTTCGAACCTGCATGACGTGATCCAGAGTCACGCATCCTGCCGATTGGATGATCCGGCATGGGTGCCCGCGGGCGGGCGGTGGCGTCCGCCCGCCTCGGGCACGTGCAGAACCGGCCGGGGGTCGTTACTCCCGCCGGGCCCAGTCCAGAGCCGCACCCGGGAATCGAACCCGGTTTTCCTGGGTGGAAGCCAGGTGCCTCACCATTTCGACCTGTGCGGCTTGCGGCGGAACGAGAAGCGTTCCGCCGGGGTGGATCGGGCCGGACTCGAACCGGCAACCTCCCGCTTGCAAGGCGGGCGCTCTTCCCATTGAGCTACAGACCCGTGACGAACATGAAAAGACCGCCGGAAAGGTCATCCTGGCGGCCTCCGGAGAACCTTCGCGGTCCTATCCGGAGACGCCTCCGACGGCGGCGGCGCCTCGCCGCTGCCCGGCACCGGAGCGCCGTGACACCGGCCCGCCGCTGGTCGTGGCCATCCTCACCGCTCCTTCCGCCGTTTCCGTTCGGTTTGACACTCCTAGGGTGCGGGATGTCGCGCCTGCGCGCAAAGCTTTTTTTCCGGCAAAGGCTCGCCCCGGGCCATATCGGAGGAATGGCCCGGGGCGGACGTGCGGATACCGCGGTTCTACCGGTGGGTGCGGGTGCGGCGCCCGGGGGTCAGGAGGCGCTGCAGAACCCGGAACGGGAGGGTCACGATGCTGACGATCGTGCCGATGATGGCGCTGAGCGCTGCACTGATGCGGCGCATTGTGGTTCACTCCTTCAGGTCGTCCTATACGACCCGTACCCCCCTATCGAGTTTTACACCGGCTTTGCTCCGACGATGACCGTGGCATAGAACTCCTCCGACGTCCGGACGGCGGCGGACAGCCCGCCCCGCTCGACGGCGGCGACCGCGTCCGGGACCTGGCGCTCGCTCGTCTCGAACAGCAGGTGGCCCCCGGCGACCAGCCACCGCGCCGCCTCGGCGGTGACGCGGCGCAGCACGTCCAGGCCGTCGGAGCCGCCGTCGAGCGCGACCCGCGGCTCGTGGTCGCGCGCCTCCGGGGGCATCAGCGCGACGTCGTCTGTCGGCACGTAGGGGACGTTGGCGAGCAGCACGTCGACGCGGCCGCGCAGCGCGTTCGGCAGCGGGGCGAACAGGTCGCCCTCATAGGCGTGGCCGCCGAGCGGGGCGATGTTGGCGCGGGCGCAGCGGACGGCGGCGGGCTCGACGTCGGCGGCGTGCAGGGCGTACTCGTCCAGGCCGGCGACGAGCGCGGCGCCCAGCGCGCCGGAACCGCAGCACAGGTCGACCACGACCGGGCGCGGCGGGGCGAGCGCGGCCGCCTCCCGGACGAGGAACTCGGTGCGGCGGCGGGGCACGAACACCCCCGGCTCGACGGCGATCCGCAGGCCGCAGAACTCCGCCCAGCCGAGGACGTGCTCCAGCGGCAGCCCGGCGGCGCGCCGGTCCACCATCGCGGACGCGTCGCCGGGAGTGCGGGCGGTGGCGAGGATCAGCCGCGCCTCGTCCTCGGCGAACACGCAGCCGGCGGCGCGCAGCCTGGAGACGATCGCGGACTCGGTGAGGGGTGTCGTCATGGGGTTCCGGACTGTACAACACCGCCCTCGTCCCAAGCAGGGGCCGCGTGGCCCGACAATGGAGCGTTGTCCAGGAGGCGGAGGCGCGGGGTGTCGGAGAGGGCGGACGGTCTGCGGGCCGACTGCGCGAGCTGTTTCGGCCTGTGCTGTGTCGCGCTGCCGTTCGCGCGGTCCGCCGACTTCGCGGTGGACAAGGCCGCGGGCGAGCCGTGCCGCAACCTCCTGGCCGACTTCCGCTGCGGCGTCCACGCCGACCTGCGGGGGCTCGGCTTCCGGGGCTGCACGGTCTTCGACTGCTTCGGCGCGGGCCAGAAGGTGTCGCAGGAGACCTTCGGCGGCCGGGACTGGCGCGCGGACCCCGGCGTCGCGCGCCGCATGTTCGCGGTGTTCCCCGTCATGCGGCAGCTGCACGAGCTGCTCTGGTACCTCGACGAGGCGGCGGCGCTGCCCGCCGCCGGCCCCGTCCGCGCCGAGCTGCGGCGCGCGTTCGAGGACGTCGACCGCCTCACCCGGGGGGATCCGGCCGCGCTCGCCGAGGTGGACGTCCCGGCCGTGCGGGAGAAGGCGAACGCGCTGCTGCTGCGCGCGAGCGAGCTGGCCAGGGCCGCCGCCGTGCCGGGCCGCAGGCGGGAGCGGCGGGGCGCCGACCTCATCGGGGCGCGGTTGAGGGGCGCCGACCTGCGCGGCGCGAACCTGCGCGGCGCCTACCTGATCGGGGCCGACCTGCGCGGCGCGGACCTGCGCTCGGCCGACCTGATCGGCGCGGACCTGCGGGACGCCGACCTGCGCGGCGCGGACCTCACCGGCTGCCTCTTCCTCGTCCGGGCGCAGCTGGACGCGGCGCGCGGCGACGCCGCCACGCGGTTGCCGGACGCGGTCGGACGCCCGGCGCACTGGTGACCCGCGCGCCCTGATCTTGTTTAGTTCCCGGGTCAAGGGGCATTGTCGCAGCGCACGTCATCGGGGGGTCACGTGGCGCGGGTGAGATGGTGGGGTACGGGGCTCGTGGCGCTGGCGCTGCTGCTCCTCGCCGCGGGGCTCCCGCTGCTCGACAAGGCCCTCGGCAGCGGCGGCAGGCCGGTCGCGGCGGGCACGGTGCTGTCGGTGGGGGCCGAGCGCGACGGCGTCCGGCCGGTCACGTTCACGGTCCCGTCCTCGGGCTGGGTGCTCGACCGGGCCGAGTCCTCGCTGACCAGCGACATCGAGCTCGCCAACGCCGGGGTCGGCCTGTACGTGCGGGTCGTGGTGCCGCTGGCGCCGCTGGACGCGCGCGAGCTGTGGGACGGCCTCGGCCGGATCGTCGCCGCCGGCGGGCGGTCGCGGCTGCGCGCGGGGCCCGTCCCGATCACGACCGCGCACGGGCTGACCGGGCTGACCGGGCGGCTCGCCGGACGCGAGCGCGTCGGCATGGCGACCGTGTTCGCGCGGGCCACGCTCGGCGCCACCGTGACGGCGTCGGGGCCGCCGGAGGCGTTCGCGCGGCTGGCCGCGGAGGTCGACGCCCTGGTGCGGACGCTGCGGATCTCGGCACCGCCATGACCCGCCGGCCCGCGTTCTGGCTGTGGGCGGCCGCGTGCCTGCTCGGGGCCTGGACCGCCTTCCGCGGGATCGGCGCGCAGGTCGCGGCGTTCCCGGCGGGCGCGATCCTCGGGTTCGCGCTGCTGGCCCCGGCGCTGGCCGCGGGCGTGTGGGCGCTGCGGCGGCTGCATCCGATCCGGTCGCTGCCGCTCGGCTACGCGCTCATCACGGTGGCGTGGGGCGGGCTCGCCGCGTTCGGTCTCGCGCTGCCCGCGAACTCGGCGTTCCAGGCCGTCCTCGGCAAGACGGCGGGGCCGGGGTTCACGGCGGTGTGGGGCGCGGCGATCGCCGCGCCGGTCGACGAGGAGGTCCTGAAGCTGCTCGGGGTCGTGGTGCTGGCGCTGATGGCGCCGGCCGCGGTCCGCGGGCCGCTCGACGGCTGGGGGTACGGCGCGCTCGCCGGCCTCGGCTTCCAGTTCGCGGAGAACTTCCTGTACGTGCTGAACACGATCGTGCTGACGGGCGCGACGCAGGACGCGAACGCGGCGCTGTTCACCTTCGGCAGCCGGGTGGTCGGCGGGGCGTGGTGGAGCCACTGGGCGATGACGGCGGTCGGCGGCGCGGGCCTCGGCTGCCTGCTGGGGAGGGCGACCCGGACGAGCGCCGCGATCGCGGGGGCGGCGTTCGTGCTGTCGATGGCGCTGCACTCGTGGTGGGACGCGCCCGTCCTGTCCGGGGTGGCGCTGCTGCCGGTGAAGGGGGCGCCGATCCTGCTCGCCGCCATCGTCACGTACCGGCTCGCGCGTCGCCGGTACCTGGCGCATTTCCGGCGGACGGTGCACGCGGAGACGGCCCGGGGCGTCCTCATCCCCGGCGAGGGGCACGTGCTCGCGTTCCGCAAGTGGCGCCGCAAGGAGCGGTGGGGCGTGCCGGCCGGGGAGCCGCGCCGGCTGCTCGCCCGGCTGCGCGCCGACCAGCTGGCGCTCATCGAGGACGGGCTCGGCGGGCTGGAGCCGGACCCGCTGGCGGCCGACCGGCTGCGGGCCGACATCATGCTCGCCCGGCACCAGCTCAACTCGGCCGCGAACCCGCGCGCGGCCTGACCGCGCGGTGCCCGGCCCCGCCAACGCGAGGGGCCCGCAGGCGCCCGCGCGGCGGCGTTTGCGGTAACCCCGCTCGGGTACCCGCCCAGCGAAATTGCTGCTCGGGCCTTGGGGAGAAGTGCGCGATGGCGGGACGGAACGGCCGGTCGAGGTCCGCGCGGGCCGGCGACCTGGTCCAGGGTGTCAACGACCGGCTCGGCTCCACCTCGTTCCTGAGCCAGAACATCAGGAAGGCGTTCCCGACGCACTGGTCGTTCCTGCTCGGCGAGATCGCGCTCTACTCGTTCATCATCCTGGTCCTGACGGGCGTCTACCTCACGCTGTTCTTCAAGCCGAGCGGCGGGGTGCAGGTCTACGACGGCTCGTACGCGCCGCTCAAGGGCGTGCGGATGAGCGACGCGTACGCCTCCACGCTGCACCTGACGTTCGACGTGCGCGGCGGGCTGCTGATGCGGCAGATCCACCACTGGGCGGCGAACGTCTTCCTCGCGGCGATCGTGGCGCACCTCATGCGGATCTTCTTCACCGGCGCGTTCCGCAAGCCGCGCGAGATCAACTGGGTGATCGGCGTGTCGATGTTCGCGCTGGCGCTCGCCGAGGGGTTCGCCGGCTACTCGCTCCCGGACGACCTGCTGTCCGGCACCGGCCTGCGGATCTTCCAGGGGATCCTGCTGTCCATCCCCATCGCCGGGACCTACCTCAGCCTGTGGGCGTTCGGCGGGCAGTTCCCGGCGAGCGAGGAGTTCATCCCGCGGCTGTTCACGGTGCACATCCTGCTGATCCCGGGGATCCTGATCGCGCTGGTCACCGTCCACCTGATGATCCTGTGGCACCAGACCCACACCCAGTGGCCGGGCCGGGGGCGGCGGGAGATGGCGGTGAGCGGCGAGAAGACCTTCCCGAACTTCGCCGCCCAGAGCGCGGGCTACTTCCTGTTCACGTTCGGGGTCCTGGCCGGGCTGGCGACGCTGTTCCAGATCAACCCCGTCTGGCTGTACGGGCCGTACGAGCCGAGCGAGGTCTCCTTCGGCTCGCAGCCGGACTGGTACGTCGGATTCCTCGAAGGCTCGCTGCGCATCATGGCGCCGCTGTCGACGACCGTCGCCGGGCACGACATCTCCTGGAACGTGCTGCTGCCGGCGGTCGTCCTGCCGGGGATCTTCTTCACGCTCATGGGCCTGTACCCGTTCGTGGAGCGCTGGGCCACCGGGGACGAGCGCGTCCACCACCTCCTGGACCGGCCGCGGAACGCCCCCACCAGGACGGGGATCGGCGCGGCGGCCGCCGCCTGGTACATCAACCTGCTGGCGGCGGGCGGCAACGACATCATCTCCAACACCTTCAAGATCCCGCTGTTCTGGACGACGTGGTTCTTCCGCGTCGGGTTCTTCGTCGCCCCGGTCCTCGCGTTCGTCGTCGCCCGGCGCGCCTGCCTGAGCCTGCAGCGCCGCGACCTGCAGACCCGCCGGGAGGGCGTGGAGAGCGGCCTGATCTCGCTCAGCCCGGAGGGCGGCTTCGAGGAGCGGCACGAGGTTCCGGCGCGGGACGCGGAGGCCGTGCTGCGGACCCGGCGGCCCGGCGAGCTGGTCGCCCCCTACCCGGACCACATCATCCCGCTCCCGACCCCGGACCGCGCCCGCACCCAGGTGCGGACCCGCGCCAACCGCTTCTACCTCGACTACCAGTCCGAGTCGTACGGCGGCGGCCAGGGCGACCTGGAGAAGCCGCCTCAGGAGGGCGGCGGCTCGAAGGACGGGAGCGGCTGACCCGCGGCGTCCGGCCCGCGCCGGTCAGGACTTCCCGGGCGGCGGCAGCGCGGGCTCGGCCTCCTGAGGCGGCTCCAGCGCCGGGTAGTGCAGGTCGAACGCGGGGCGCACGGAGCGGATCCGGGGCATCGACGTGAAGTTGTGGCGGGGCGGCGGGCAGGACGTCGCCCACTCCAGCGAGCCGCCGGTGCCCCACGGGTCGTCGGTGCCGACCTTCTCGCCGTGCCGCCACGTCCGCAGCACGTTCCACAGGAACGCGAACGTCGAGGCGCCCAGGATGAACGAGCCGATGGACGAGACGAGGTTCAGCGTCGCGAACTGGTCGGGGTAGTCGGCGTAGCGGCGCGGCATCCCCTCGGCGCCCAGCCAGTGCTGGACGAGGAACGTCGTGTGGAACCCGATGAACAGCGTCCAGAAGTGCAGCCTGCCCCAGCCCTCGTGCAGCATCCGGCCCGTCATCTTCGGCCACCAGAAGTAGAACCCGCCGAACATGGCGAACACGACGGTGCCGAACAGGACGTAGTGCAGGTGGCCGACGACGAAGAAGGAGTCGGTGAGGTGGAAGTCCATCGCCGGCGAGGCGAGGATGACCCCGGTCAGCCCGCCGAACAGGAACGTCACGAGGAACCCGAGCGCGAACAGCATCGGGGTCTCGAACGTGAGCTGCCCCTTCCACAGCGTCCCGACCCAGTTGAAGAACTTGATCCCGGTCGGCACGGCGATCATGAAGGAGGTGATGGAGAAGAACGGCAGCAGCACCCCGCCGGTGGCGAACATGTGGTG
The DNA here is from genome assembly GCF_043197915.1 of Actinomadura geliboluensis. Taxonomy (NCBI): domain Bacteria; kingdom Bacillati; phylum Actinomycetota; class Actinomycetes; order Streptosporangiales; family Thermomonosporaceae; genus Actinomadura; species Actinomadura geliboluensis. The sequence continues at coordinate 122,448 of NZ_JBICUA010000001.1, forward strand.
CGCCCACACCGTCATCGACAGCCCGGTGATCGAGATCGTCGCGGCGACCATGCCGAGGTAGCCGAACAGGGGCTTGCGCGCGAACACCGGGAGGATCTCGGTGACGATCCCGAAGAACGGCAGCGCCGCGATGTAGACCTCGGGATGGCCGAAGAACCAGAACAGGTGCTGCCACAGCAGCGCGCCGTGGTTGGAGGCGTCGTAGATGTGCGCGCCGATCTTGCGGTCGGCCTCCAGCGCGAACAGCGCCGCGGTCAGCACCGGGAACGCGATCAGCACCATCAGGCTGGTCAGCAGCACGTTCCAGGTGAAGATCGGCATCCGGAACATCACCATGCCGGGCGCGCGCATCGCGATGATCGTGGTGATGATGTTCACCGAGGTGAGGATCGTCCCGAAGCCGGACAGGATCAGCCCCATGATCCACATGTCGGGGCCGAGGCCGGGCGAGTACGCCTCCGACGTCAGCGGCGAGTAGGCGAACCACCCGTAGGCGGCGGCGCCGCCCGGCATGATGAACGACGCCATCACCATCAGGCCGCCGAACAGGAACAGGTAGTAGGTGAGCGCGTTCATCCGCGGGAACGCCACGTCGGGCGCGCCGATCTGCAGCGGCACCAGCACGTTCGCGAACCCGGCGAACAGCGGCGTCGCGAACAGCAGCATCATGATCGTGCCGTGGATCGTGAACAGCTCGTTGTAGGTGTGGTTGCTCACGACCTGCCGGCCGGGCTCCAGCAGCTCGGCCCGCATCAGCATGGCCATGACCCCGGCGGCGAGGAAGAACAGGAACGACGTCGTGAGGTACAGGTAGCCGACCATCTTGTGGTCGGTGGTGGCCAGGATGTGGCCGATCTTGGTACCCATGCGGTGGCGCGCGAGCGCCTCGGCGACGCTCGCGTCGTCCCTGCCCTGTACAGCCGTCATCGACGGCCCTCCTCCCGCGTCGGAGCCCAACGGGGCACTTGCCGCAGGGGCGCCGTTCAAACGGCCGGGCGCCGGCCGTCAGATCTCGTCGCCGCGGTCCAGCTCCTCCTCGACGGGCGAGCGCTCGGTGTGCCGCATCGGCTCGCCGAGGCCGGGCTTCTGGTGGTGGCGGCGCTGGTGGTCGCGCTCGGTCGGGGTCCGGCCGGGGTCCGGGTCGAGCGGTACCGACCGCAGCACCTCGGCCACGCTGCCGTACGTGCCGAGCGGCAGCGACGACACCGCGCGCTCGGCGTCCATCTCCGGCCGCCTCTCGTGCACGTGCTCGACGATCCGCTGCTTGCTCGCCGGGAACGGCAGGTCCCCGAGCAGCTCCTCGATCTCGCGTGCGTCGGCGAGTCCCATGGCGTGCCCCCCTGGTCCGGTGTGCTCCCCCTGATCGCGTGCGCCGCGGCGCGGTCCTGCCCGCGGAACTGCCCGCCGGGCCGCGGGCCAAACGGCGGGGACGCCGGGGCGCTCACCCGATCCGGAGCCCGGGCGCGGCGGCCCCGGACCGCAGCGGCAACGCGGCGAGCGCCGGGGTCCGGCGGGGTCCCTCCGCCAGTTCGCCCAGCCGGTCCAGCATGATGCCCTCGCGCAGCGCCCACGGGCAGATGTCGAGGCGGTCGAGGCCGAGGACGTCCATCACGCCCTCGGCCACGATCGCGCCCGCGAGGATCTGGTGGGCGCGCGACGCCTTCACGCCGCGCAGCCGCGCCCGCTCCTCGTCCGGCAGCTTCGCCAGCCGGGGGATCCAGCGGTGCAGGTCGCGGCGGTCGAGGCGGCGCTCCCGGAACGGCCCGGCCTTCGCCTTCGGCGCGCCGCACAGCCGGGCGAGCTGGGTGAAGGTCTTGGACGTCGCGACGGCCCGCACCGGGGCCGGGCGCGCGGCGATCCCGGCGGTCGCCTCGGTGAGCACCGACCGCACGTGCGCCGACAGCGCCCGGCGGACGCGCTTGCGCACCGGCGGGCGGGGCGGCAGGTGGTGCCGGGTGAGGCGGCCCGCGCCGAGCGGCAGCGACAGCGCGATGTCCGGTTCCCGGCCGGCGCCGTAGGCGAGCTCCAGGGAGCCGCCGCCGATGTCGGCGAGCAGCATCGGCCCCGCCGACCACCCGTACCAGCAGCGGGCCGCGAGGAACGTCAGCCGCGCCTCCCGCTCGCCGGTGAGGAACCCGAGCTCGACGCCGGTGGCGGCGCGGACCTCGGCGGTGACGTCGGCGCGGTTGGCGGCGTCGCGCAGCGCGGACGTCGCGAACGGGACCAGCTCGGCGACCCCGAGGGCCGCGGCGGCGGCCGCCGCCTCCCGCACCGCGGCGATCAGCCGCCCGACCGCGGGCCGCCCGATGACGCCGTGCCGGTCGGTGGCCTCGGCCAGCCGGACCGGGCTCTTCACCGACCGGACGGGCAGCGGCGGGTGCCCGGGCTCCAGGTCGGCGATCCGCAGGTGCGCCGAGTTGGAGCCGATGTCGAGCACGCCGAGACGCAGGGGGCCGTCGTCCATGCGACTGCTTTACCCCGCATTGACCTCCTCAGTCCGGCGACGTTTCGGCCCGCCCGTCGGGGTAGGGCGGCCAGGGAGACGGGGCCACCGCCGCTGAGGAGGACCAGATGAAGGCCGTCACCTGGCACGGCAAGCGCGACGTCCGCGTCGACAGCGTGCCCGACCCGGAGCTCAAGGAACCCGACGACGCGATCATCCGGGTGACCTCGTCCGGCATCTGCGGGTCGGACCTGCACCTGTACGAGGTGCTCGGGCCGTTCCTCACCGAGGGCGACATCCTCGGCCACGAGCCGATGGGCGTCGTCGAGGAGACCGGGCCGGACGTGGCGCACATCAAGCCGGGCGACCGCGTGGTGATCCCGTTCAACATCTCGTGCGGGCGCTGCCACATGTGCGGGATGCAGCTGTACGCGCAGTGCGAGACGACGCAGGTGCGCGAGCACGGGATGGGCGCGGCGCTGTTCGGCTACACCCGGCTGTACGGGCAGGTCCCGGGCGGGCAGGCCGAGTACCTGCGGGTGCCGCAGGCGCACTTCGGGCCGATCAAGGTGCCGGACGGCCCGCCGGACGAGCGGTTCGTCTACCTGTCGGACGTGCTGCCGACCGCGCGGCAGGCCGTCGAGTGGGCCGCGATCCCCGAGGGCGGGTCGGTGACGGTGCTCGGCCTCGGCCCGATCGGGCAGATGGCCGCCCGGATCGCCCGGCACCGCGGGCACCGCGTGATCGCGGTGGACCTCGTGCCGGAGCGGCTGGAGATGGCGCGCCGGCACGGCATCGAGGTGATCGACTCCGACGCAGCCGACGACGTGCCGGACGCGGTGCGCCAGCTCACCGGGGGCCGCGGCACCGACTCGGTGATCGAGGCCGTCGGGATGGAGGCGCACGGCTCGCCGGGCGCGAAGCTGGCGCAGACCCTCACCGGGCTGCTGCCGGGCAACTCCGCCGCGCCGCTGATGTCGCGCGTCGGGGTGGACCGGCTCGCCGCGCTGACCACCGCGATCGAGATCGTCCGCCGGGGCGGGACGATCTCCGTCATCGGCGTGTACGGCGGCATGACCGACCCGCTGCCGATGCTGCGGATGTTCGACAAGGGCGTCGGGCTGCGGATGGGCCAGGCGCACGTCAAGCGGTGGATCGACGAGTTGCTGCCGCTGGTGTCCGACGACGCCGACCCGCTCGGCGTGATGGACCTCGCCACGCACCGCTGGCCGCTGGAGAAGGCGCCGCGGGCGTACGAGATGTTCCAGAAGAAGCAGGACGGCGCGATCAAGGTGCTGCTGCAGCCCGGCGCGTGACCCGTCCCGCCGGAACGGTCCCGGACGGATGATCGCGGACGGGTGATCGCGGACGGGTGATCGCGGACGGGGTCCGCGCGGCCTAGGCTTTCGGGACGCCCCCGGGGGCGTGCCGATCACCCGAGCCTGGAGGTGGGCCCGATGCACCCGTTCCGCGCGGCCGTTGAGAAGGGCGACCTCGACGCCCTCCCGGCGCTGCTGGCCGAGGACGTCACGTTCCTCAGCCCGGTGGCGTTCGCGCCGTACGAGGGGCGGGCCGCCGTCTCCGCGATCCTGCGCGCGGTGACCCGGGTGTTCACCGATTTCCGCTACGTCCGGGAGATCGGCGGCGGCCGCGACCACGCGCTCATGTTCAAGGCGCGGGTGGGCGACCGGGAGGTGCACGGCTGCGACTTCCTGCACCACGACGACGCCGGGCTCATCGACGAGTTCTGCGTGATGGTGCGCCCGCTGTCGGGGGCCCGCGCCCTGTCGGACGCGATGGCGGTGGAGTTCGCGAACGTCCGGCGGGAGATGGGCCTGGCCTGATGCGGCCCGCCCCTGAGACGACTCCGCCTCACCGGACGAGTCCGAGGACGGTCCAGCTCGCGAACGCCGACAGCGTGTACAGGGCGGGCGCGGCCCACCGGGTGCGCCCGCGCGCGAACGACACGGCGGCGAGCGCCGGGACGGCGAGCGGCACGAACGCGGCGGCCGTCCACACCCCCGTCTGCGCGGAGAGGCCGAGCAGCACCGTCGACAGCACCGGCGCGGCCAGAACGCACGCCACCGCGCCGCCGAGGCCGAGCGTCGCCGTGTAGGTCCGCTCCCCCGGCCGCGGCGCGCGGGTGGTCTTTCCGGCCAGTTCCGCGTGCCCGGCCGCGAGCACCGCGACAAGCACTGCGGTTAACGCGGATGGGTCCGCGCCGTGCCCGGCCGCGTCCAGGTACCCCGCGTACAGGTAAAGGTGCAGCAGGACGGGCACGGGCAGGCTCACCAGCAGCCCCGCGAACAGCCCGTCCGGGCGGGGCCGCCCCCAACGCAGGTGGACGCCGAGCACCGCAGCGGCGTAGCCGAGCTGGGCAGCCAGAATGCAGGCCCGCCACGGCCACGCCGCGTGCGACGCGACGAGCACGACGGCGCCCGCTCCGTACAGGACGCCCAGGTCGCGGACGCGCACCGCGCCCGCCGGCAGCGGGCGACCGGGATGGAAGCGCCGGTCGTAGTCGACATCGCGGATGTCGTCGAGGGCCCGCATGAGGAGCAGGTCGGCGAACAGCGCCGCCGCCGCGCGCCACGCCAGGTCGGCCGGGTCGACGGCCAGTGAGAGGTCGCCGAACCGGCGCAGGATCGCGGCGAGGCCGGTCTGGAGCTCGGCGCGGGCGTGGTGGACGCCGAGGCAGCGGTGCCTGCCGTGCCCGAACCCCAGGTGCGGGTTCGAGGACCGGGCCGGGTCGAAGGCGCCGGCGGCGGGGAAGGCCGCCGGGTCGCGGTTGGCGGCGTCGGTGAGCGGGACGACGACGTCGCCCGGCGCCAGCGGCGTCCCCGCCAGCTCGGCGGCGGCGGTGACGACGTGCGGCCGGCCGCCGGTGCCGGCGAGCCAGGTCCAGCGCACGTACTCCTCGGCCGCGGCCGGGATCAGCGCCGGGTCGGCGCGCAGCCGGGCGGCGAGCCGGGGCCGCGCCGCGAGGTCGAGGACGCACAGCGCGAGGAGGTTCGCGGTGCTCTCGCCGCCCGCCATCAGCAGCCCGGCCCCGAACACGGCGGTCTCCTCGTCCGACAGGTCGGAGCCGTGCACGAGGGCGGTCAGCAGGTCGTCGCCGGGGAACGGCCGGCGGGCGGCGACCTGCTCGGCGAAGTAGCCGCGCATGCCCTCGTGCGCCGCCGCCACCTCGGCGTCCGGGTGGTGCCCGGCCGACATCATCGCGCTCGCCCAGGGCAGCAGCAGGCCAAGGTCGGCGGTGGGGACGCCGAGCATGCCGCAGACGACCGCGTACGGGAACGGCGTCGCGAACCGGGCGAGCAGGTCGGCGGGCGGCCCGCCCGCCGCCATGCCGTCCAGGAGGCGGTCGGCGACGGCGGCCATGCGGGGCCGGTCCGCCTCGGCGCGGCGGGCCGTGAACCACGCCCGGACGGCCCGGCGCCGCCGGGTGTGCGCCGGCGGATCGCTCGCGGCCAGCGCCAGCGACGCCGGGGTCCGCGCGAACAGGGTGCCGCCCCGCCACGCCTCCCGGCTGAACCGGTCGTCGGACAGCACCGTCCGGACGTCGGCGTGCCGGGTGGCGAGCAGCGCCTCCCGGCCCGCCACCACGGCCGGGACCAGCGGGCGCGCGTGCAGGCGCCGCAGGTGCCCGGCGTCCAGCGGGACGCCCGGGCGGTGCGGCAGGGGGAAGTCCATCGGTCTCCTTCAGGCGCTCAGCGGCGGGGGCAGCGAGGTCTCCTCGGCGCGGCGGCCCTCGCGCTCCAGCCGGCTCAGCCGCGCCGAGGTGAGGGCGGCGCGGAACAGCTGGATGCCGCGCGCCGAGCTCGGGTCGACGCCGGACAGGTCGCGGATGCGGTCCAGCCGGTAGTGCAGGGTGCGGCGGTGGATCCACAGCTCCCGGGCGGCGCGCTCCCGGTCGAGGTTGCAGGCGAGCAGCACCTCCAGCGTCCGCCGCAGGTCGGTGCCCGCGTCGAGCGGCTTCAGCACGGCGGCGAGCCGGCCGCGGATCGCGGGCTGGTCCAGGATCGCCAGCTCGACCAGCAGCTCGTCCGCCCGGTAGGGGCGGTCCTCGCCGTCCGGGATGGCCTTGACGGCGGTGAGCACCCGGGACGCCTCCTCCAGCGCGTCCGGGATGCCGGCGAGGCCGCGCCGCTGCGCCTGCGCGGCGTGCACCGGGCCGCGGGTCCAGGAGACGAGGGACGCGGTGAACTCGGCGGCCCGGCTCTCCGCGCACAGCTGGTCGGCGGCCGGGAGCAGCACGATGAGGCCGGACAGGTCGCCGGAGTACAGCACGCCGTCCCAGCCGTCCAGCCGCTCGCTCGCCCGCTCCCAGCACGCGTCCGAGGCGGGGGCCTCGCACAGCAGCACCAGGTAGCCGGGCGCGAGCCGGACCCCGGCCGCCTCGGCGATGACGCCGGCGGGCGCGCCGTCGATCAGGGTCTCGGCGAGCAGCCGGCGCAGCGGCCGCGACGCGCCGCCCGCGCGCGGCGCCTCCGCGTAGCCCTGGATGCACGCCTCCCGCGCGCCGATGGCGAGCCGCGCCGCGTGCGCGGTCAGCTCGGCCATCTCGGCGAAGTGGCCGGGCGGCGCGACCGTCCAGCAGGTGCGGGCCGCGGCGGCGAGCGCGAGGTCCCACACCTCCGACAGCACCGGCAGCGGGATCGCCTGCCGGGCGGCGAGGACGCCGAGGTCGCGGAACCGGCCGAGGTCGTCGGCGGGCAGCGGCTCGCCGGTGAGGACGAGCCCGATGAGGCGGGTGCAGGTCTGCCCGCGGCCGCCGAACATGGGGCCGGCCGCGCGCCGGATCGGCAGGTAGGCGGGGTGGCCGTGCAGGGCCTCGCCGACCGCGCCGGCGACCCGCGGGCCGGTGGAGAGGAGGATGTCGGAGAGTCCGCCGGGAGCGGTCATCGGCGTCTGCTCCCTAGGCCGCGGCCAGCCGGAACCTGGGCAGGTGGCCGACGGTCGCGTCGACCAGCCCGTGCAGCTCCCGCACGCAGCCCGGTTCGCCGCCGAGCCGGTCGAGCAGGCCGTGCGCCCGCTCGATCAGCGGCGCCACGGACGCCGCGTACCCGTCGATGACCTCCTCGTCCAGCATCCGGTCGGCCAGCTCGGCGCGCGCGGCCGCGCACCGGCGGGCCGCGGCGTGCAGTTCGAGCGCCTCGCGGCGCCGCCCGGCGGGCAGCTCGCGCAGCAGGTGGACGAGCAGGTAGGTGGCGGTGCCGTTGGCGAGGTCCTCGTGCCGCCCGGACGCGAGGTCGCGCTGGTCGTTGACGAGCTGGCGCAGCACGCCGAGCGACCGCCCGAACGCGCGCCAGCCGGCGACCCGGCCGCGGTCCGCGCCGGCCAGGCAGGCGGCGGCCGCGGCGGCCATCCCGTACGGCGCGCCCGTCTTGCCCTCGTAGCCGCGCAGCACCGACGCGGGCGTGGCGACCGCCGGGCGCTCGGTGAGGTCGCGGAGCTGGCCGTCCACGGCGTCCAGCCAGCAGCGCGACAGCTCCTCCCCCAGCGCGGCGCGGGTCGCGGCGGGCACCGGCAGCCCGGCGAGGAGCCGGGCGGGCAGGTGGCCGCCGACGGCGAACGCGGTGAGCGCCCGCTTGCCGGCGGCGACCCGGTCGGGCACGCCGGCCGGGCCGGGCGCGTCGGTCAGGTCGTCGAGGTGGCGGGCGGACGCCCACCAGAGCAGGTGGACCACCGCGATCGGCGCCGCCGGGCCCGGCTCGCCGGTCTCCGCGCCGTGCGCCAGCAGCGGCAGCGTGACCATGCCGTGCAGGCCGGGCCGCGAGCCCTTCGCGCGGACGAGGTCGAAGAACTCCAGGAGGAACTCCGACATGGCGCCGCCGACCATCTCCCGGCCGTCGTCCAGGCCCATCGCCAGGCCCTCGGCGAGCAGCTCGCACAGCCGCGCGATCTCCACCTCGACCTCGGCGATCGCCCGCTCCTGGGCGGCCTTGCCGAACACTCCTTCGTCCACGTGCCAACTCCTCTGGTGCTGCGGGGTGTGTGCGGGCCGCGCCGGGGGCCTCCGGCGCGGCCCGTCATCGGCGGGCGCGCCCGTCCAGGACCCGGACCGTGCCGGCGCGCCCGTCCAGCTCGATCCAGGCGCCGTCCGGGATGCGGGCGACGGCGCCGCCGACCGCGACCGCGGCGGGCACGCCGAGCAGCCGTCCCGTGACGGCGGTGTGCGAGAGCAGGGTGCCGCGCTCGACGACCAGGCCGGACGCGGCGATCATGAGGGGAAGCCAGCCCGGGTCGGTCTCCCGGGCGATGAGGATCCGGCCGGCGCAGCCGGCGGGCGGGACGCCGGGGTCGAGGACGACCTTGGCGCGGCCGCGGACCGTCCCGCCGCCGGAGCCGAGCCCGCGCAGCACGTCGCCGTCCCGGCTCTCGGCCTTCCCGACCGGGCGGGCGCGGGCCAGGGCCGCCGCCACGGGCACCGCCGCCGGGACCGACAGCAGCGGGGGCGGGGGCGGCGCGTCGCGGTGCCGGCCGCGTTCGGCGCGCCGCACCGCCGCGAGGCCGCGCAGGACGTCCGGGCCGGCGCCGGGCAGGGTGCCGTCGAACGCGCCGAGGACCTCCGAAGCGGTGAGGTCGAGGACGTCCATGGGGTCGTCGAGCATCCCGGCCTCGGCGAGGTCGGCGCCGAGCCGCCACAGGATCGTGCGGGACAGCCCGAACAGCTGCGTCCGGCAGAACCTGGTGTCCTCCCGGGTCCGGACCAGCGACCGCAGCAGGGCGAGCAGGGCGCCGAGGACGGCGCGGCGCGCCGGGTCGCGGCAGGCCGCCCGCAGCCGCCGCCGGGCCTCGGCCGCCGCGCGCGCCTCGTCGGCGCGGCCGCCCTCGACGGTCGCGCCCCGCCGGACGAGCGGCGCGAGCGTCGCGGCGAGCATCCAGGGCCGCTGCCGGGGCGTGGGCGCGTCGAGCTTGAGGTCGTGCACCGCGCGGTCGCCGTAGCGGCGCAGGTAGGCGCGGGCGGCGGCGGCCACGGGCGAGCCGTGCCGGCCGGCGGCGACGTCGTCCCAGACGGCGCGCAGGGCCCGCGCGTCGGCGGGGTCGGCGGCGAGCAGCGCCGCCTTCAGGCCGGGGATCCCCGCGGCGCGTTCGGCGAGGGCGATGGCGGCGCGGGCGGCGGCGAGCGAGCGGTTCTCGCGGCCGCCGCACAGCAGGCCGGGCAGCAGTTCGGGCCCGGCGTCCGCCCAGCGGCGCAGCAGCGCGGTCGTCGCGCGCAGGACGAGCAGTCCGTAGACGCCGTTGGCGAGGGTGACCCCCCAGCGGGCGGACGCCTCCGCCCACACCCGCCGGTAGAGGGCGATCAGCTCCTCCGGGGACCGCTCGGCGAGCGGCCGGGCGGCCGGGTCGTGGACGTCCGCCATGACGCCGTCCCACCAGCGCAGGAACCGCGCGGTCGCGCGGCGGTGCCCGGCCGCGCGGACGGCGAGCCCCGGCAGCGCGGCGGCGACCCGGGCCCGCGACCGGCGGCGCTCAGCGCGGACCTCGCCGGTGATGCCCATGCCCTCCTCCCAGCCGGCGCGGACCAGGTCGAACACCGGCAGCCGGCCGTGCAGCTCCTGCCAGTCGTCCAGCCGGTAGTAGACGCGCCCGCCGAGGTGCCCGACCATGCGCGGCAGCCGGTGCGCGTCGGCGCGGAGCCGCCGCGCGGGCACGCCCATGCGCCGGTACAGGTCGGTGAAGGCCAGCTCGTAGAACATGCGCGCCTGGGAGTAGGTGAGCGCGCCCGACACGCCCGGGAAGCTCTCGGTGATGTTGTGGTCGCCCCAGTGGACGCGGGGGCCGGTGTCCTCGGGGTTCGCGGCGAGCGGCCGCGCCTGGACGAGGTGGACGGCGCCGTCCGGGGTGAACGTGCCCTCGATGTCCTGCGGGCGGCCGAAGTGCGCTTCCACGCGGGCGGCGAGTCCGGCCACCCGGCGGGCCTCCTCGTCGGTCAGCACGGGGGCGTCCTTGAGCGCCGCCGGCACTTCCCCCGCCCTCGTGCCAGTCTCGCCGTCCGCCGGCGGGCCCACCATGCGCCGCTTGGCCACAACCTCGGTACGGACCTCGTCCGTCACCGGATCGACGAAGAAGTGGTCGACGTCGGCCTTCTCCTGGACGACGCCCTCGCCGATCCCGTGCGCGGCGGCGATGACGTGGAGCCGCGCCCCGTCCCGGGGGTCGCGGGTGAACGCGACGAACGAGCGGTCGCCGCGCACCATGCGCTGGACGCCCACGGCGACCCTGGCGCTCGCGGGGTCGACGCCCCGGAGCGTCCGGTACTGGACCGCCTCGGGCTTGAACGCCGACGCCCAGCAGCGCGCGACCGCCTCCAGCAGCCCGTCCCGGGGGACGTACAGGAAGCTGTCGCTCATCCCGGCGTACGGGTCGCTCTCGGAGTCCTCTCCCCCGCCGCCGCTCCCCGGCACGACGCAGGCGCGGACGGCCGCCGTGCCGCCGGCGCCGATCCGCTCGTCGAACGCCTCCAGCAGGGCGGCGGCGAGGTCGCCGTCGGGGACGGCCTCGGCCAGCGCCGACGCCGCCGAGGCGCACCAGTCGGCGACGGGCGCGGCCGAGGCCGGCGGGAGGTCCAGCGCGCCGAGCGCCCGGTCGAACTCCCCCGCGGGCAGGCAGAAGAAGTCCGGGACGGGCAGCCCCGCCGCGCGCAGCGCCTCCAGCCGCGCGAACTTGAGCCCGATCTCGCCCATCGTCACCACACTCCCGGCAGCAGGCGGGGCGTCGCGGCGGCGTACCGCGCGTAGCCCGGGACACCGCGGAGCGCCCGTTCCTCGACCCGGATCCGCCCGGCCACGGCCGCGGCGAGCAGGACGAGCGCCGGAACGGTCACCGGGCCGGGGAAGAAGGCCGTGACGCCGAGGTTGGCGAGCAGCATCCCCGCGTACGCCGGGTGCCGGACGGTCCGGTACGGCCCGCCCGTGACGACCCGGTGGCCGGCCTGCCGCGCCACGTGGTGGGAGTAGAACCGGCCGAGCGCGCGGATCGCGGCCTGCCGCAGCGCCACCCCGGCCGCGAACACCGCGCAGGGCAGGAGCAGCCACGGCGTCCAGCGGTCCCAGGGCGCGGGCCGCAGCGACGCGCCGGCGACCAGCAGGACGCGGGCCAGCGCGTACGGGAGCAGCGTGCGGGAGTCGGCGGGCGGGGCGGCGGAGCGGCGGAAGGTCACCGGCGCCTCCAGGAGCAGCCAGCCGAGGTAGCCGGCCAGCAGCCCCGCCGCGACCTGCCCCACCGCGCCGCCCCGGCCCGCGTGCAGCGCGATGCCGCAGGCCAGGACGGCGGCGCCCGCCGCGAACAGCAGGCGCGGCGCGAGCGTCACGAACCTCACGGTGCCGTTCACCGGGCCCGGGTCCGCGCGTACTGCTCCGGGTCGACCGCGTACGCCTCATAGGTGAGCGACCCCAGGACGGCGCCGGTCGCGGCGTCCGCGAGCGTCGCCGCGCAGCGCGACCGGCGGCCGGCGGGCCGCGCGCTGAGCCAGCGCAGGACGAGTGGGACGTCGCGGCCGACCCGGTACGGGACGTCCGCCCGCAGCGCCACCCACAGCAGCGTCGCGTCCATGGGCCGGCCGTGCTCCGCGTGCTCCAGCATCGTGGCGAACTGCCGGCCCGCCTCGACGATCTCCACGGGGCCGCGGGGCGCGGCGGGCGCGCCCGCCGGCTGGAGCACCGCCGACTCGACCACGGCCCGCCCACGCCGCACCGGCTCGCCGACCAGGACGTTCTCGGCGCGCTGCCGGTGCACGAGCCCGGCAGCCGCCCGCCGGGCCGGCGCCGGAGCGGGCCCATCGCCCGGAGCCGCCGGGTCCGCGTCCGTGAACGCGATGGAGCCGCCGCACACCTCCCGGCCGGCCTGCCGCGCGGCGACCGTCCAGGCGCGGTTGCGGCCGGGGACGGGACGGCACGCCAGCGTCGTGCCGCGGTCCAGCTCGCAGAAGCGGGTGAAGTCCAGGCCGGCGACGACGCGGCCCGGCGGCCGCCCGCGCGCCCGCAGCCCGTCGGCGCGGGCCGCCAGTTCCAGCAGGCCGCTGAACAGCAGCATGCCCGGCACGTGGTCGAGCGGATGGTCGAAGTAGAAGGGATCCGACTCGTCGACGACCAGCTCACGGAATCGCTCGATAACGGACGCGGTCATGGGCTCCCCTCCAATTACCCGCCCCTGGGCCTTCGGCTCCGCCTGCCGAAAACGCCACCTGACGCCGTTCTCGGGAAGGGGCGGATATGTCGACCGGACGGCCGTCATCTTGCTACAGAAATGCGCACGGCTGAACTGCACCCCTGGGCAGTCCGGGCCGCCGCGGGCTGCCCAGTCCGGCAACCCGGCGGCCCCGCGGGGGCGCCGTACACGGCCTTCCCGGGCCGGAAACCGCATGTCAGCGTCCGCTTGCAGGGCGCGCGCCGGCGGTCGGCCGGGCCGACCGCGCACGTCACCCGGCCGCAATGCGGAGCGATAGCGGCGCGTTTCACCGCGCCCGCCGAAGCGTTTTACCGGGCCGGTCGAACAAGATACATTTTCAAAACATCGTTCAAATCGGCACGGATACCGGACGCCCTGTGAGATAGCCCACAAATAATTGGCGGAATGCGGCCATGCGGAAGGCCCGGCCCGGGGGCGGCAGGAGTCCCCCGGACCGGGCCCGGTCCGTGCGGCGGGTCAGGCGGGCACGTGCGCCTTGGCCCGCGTCCAGTGCCGGTGCGCCGCGACCGCCTCGACCAGCTTGCGCGGGAACTCGGCCGACGCGCCCTCGCCCGTGACGACGCCGGCGTCGCTGACGACGTCGCCGTCGGCGAACCGCACCCCGGTGATTCCGGCGCGCTCCAGCAGCCCGATGCCCGCGTCGAGGGCGCCGACGGCCTTGCAGTGCACGAACGCCTCGGCGACGAAGTGCACGGCGTCGCCGTCCTGCGCGAGGGTCCGCACGCTCTCCTCGCCGCCCGGCACGAACACCGCGTCGTAGAGGACGGACGCGACCGTCGGCATGGCCCGGGTGACCTCGACCTGGCCGCCGTTGGCCGCCTGGACGAAGCCGTCCTCGGCGGCGAGGACGTCGCAGACCGCGCCCGCCTCGGTGAGCGCGTCCCCGACCGCGGTGACGGCGGCCGAGTCGACGCCGTCCGCCGCCAGGATCGCGACCTTGCGGCCCTGGACGGACTCCGCCGGCGAGTTCGCCTGGCTGAGCGCGGGCGAGCTGCGGCCGTGGTTGGCCGTCGCCGGCGCCTCCGGCGGCGCCACGCCGACGCCCTTGGCGACCTGGACGGCGAGGTCGTGGTCGACGTGGTTGAGGTGCGCGACGACGCCCTCCCGGATGTGCTTGTGGTCGCACTTGCCGAGCTCGAAGCGGAACGCCCCGACGATGTGCTCCTTCTCCCAGTCGGCCATGCTGTTCCAGAACAGCGTCGCCTGGGAGTAGTGGTCGGCGAAGCTCTCGCTCCGCTTGCGGATCTTTCGGCCGTCCACCCGCTCCTGGTAGTGGCTGAACGAGCCCGCGCCGCCGACCGCCGGGCACCCGCCCGACAGCGAGTTCTTGTGGTAGCTCGCCTGCCCCTGGTGCAGGTCCATCTGGTGGTAGCCGTCGCGGTGGTGGTTGCGCACCTCGGCGACCGGCCGGTTGACCGGGATCTGCGGGAAGTTCGGCCCGCCGAGCCGGATCAGCTGCGTGTCCAGGTAGGAGAACAGCCGCGCCTGCAGCAGCGGGTCGTTGGTGAAGTCGATGCCGGGCACGACGTTGCCGAGGTGGAAGGCGACCTGCTCGGTCTCGGCGAAGAAGTTGTCGGGGTTGCGGTCCAGCACCAGCGTGCCGACCGGCCGCACCGGCACCTCCTCCTCCGGAATGATCTTGGTTGCGTCGAGCAGGTCGAACCCGAACCGGTGCTCGTCCTCCTCCGGCACCAGCTGGACGCCGAACTCGTACTCGGGGAAGTCGCCGTCGTCGATCCGGTCCCACAGGTCGCGCCGGTTGAAGTCGGGGTCCTTGCCCGCGATCTTCTGCGTCTCGTCCCAGGCGAGCGAGTGGGTGCCGAGCTTCGGCTTCCAGTGGAACTTCACGAACGTCCCGGCTCCCCGCTCGTTCACCAGCCGGAACGTGTGGACGCCGAACCCCTGCATCATCGCGAAGCTGCGCGGGAGCGCCCGGTCCGACATCAGCCACATCATCATGTGCATCGTCTCGGGCTGCAGCTGCACGAAGTCCCAGAGGGTGTCGTGCGCGGACGACGCCTGCGGGATCTCGTTCGGCGGCTCCGGCTTCACCGCGTGCACGAAGTCGGGGAACTTGATGCCGTCCTGGATGAAGAACACCGGCATGTTGTTGCCGACGAGGTCGAAGTTCCCCTGCCGCGTGTAGAACTTCGTCGCGAACCCGCGGACGTCGCGCACGGTGTCGGCCGAGCCGCGTGACCCGGCCACGGTGGAGAACCGCACGAACACCGGCGTCGTCAGCGAGGTGTCGGTGAGGAACTCGGCGGTGGTGTAGTCGGCGAGCGACTCGTGCAGCGTGAAATGGCCGTACGCGCCGGCGCCGCGCGCGTGCACCACCCGCTCGGGAATGCGCTCGTGGTCGAAATGGGTGATCTTCTCGCGCAGATGGAAGTCCTCCATCAGCGACGGCCCGCGCTCCCCCGCGGAAAGCGAGTTGTCGGTGTCGTCGACCCGGATCCCCTGGTCGGTGGTGAGCGCGGTACCCTCCGGACTCACCCGCCGGCGGTCCAGCTGCTCCTGTTTCCGGTCCGCCCGGTCGGCGGGATCAGCCATGTTCCAGCTCCCTCAACGGTGAATGGACACGTGGGGGCGGCTACCCCCCGATCCGGGCGGCATGCGCGCTTTGACCGGAACTTGATTTCCGTCCTCCGCACCCCTTCCACGGCGATTCCACGGGCGCTTGTCAACGGGCTGACAAATGCGGTGGCGGACGGTGCGGGCGGCTGAGTGTCGCGGATCACGCCGGGTGCCTACGTTGGGACGACCGGGCGGTCTGACCGCCCGGAGAACGACGCTTTCGCAGCGGGTGAGCGGGAGGTGGCGAGGTGACCGCGGCATTCGAGGACGCGCACGCCGGATCACCGGTCCTGGCGGGCCTGACGGAGGAGCCGTGGCGCGACGTCCCGGCGGAGGAGGCGCGCTGGATGCGGCCCCGGCTGCCGGAGCTGCTCGGTGTGATGGTCGCGGGCGTGCTGCGGCACGTCCCCGAGTACGACCGGCCGGGCGACGCGGCCTACTGGCGGGTCGCCGAGGCCGCGGTCGCGCAGGCCATGGAGCACTTCGTGCAGATGATCGCCGACCCGGACACCTCGTGGAAGGAGGTGTACCAGGTCTTCTTCGACGTCGGCTACGGCGAGGCCGTCGAGGGGCGGAGCCTGGAGCACCTGCAGAACGCGATGCGCGTCGGGTCGCGGATCGCCTGGCGGCACCTGGCGGTCGAGGCCGAGCGGCTCGGCCGCCCCCGCGCGCTGATCACCCTGCTCGCGGAGGCGAACTTCGCCTACCTGGACGCGCTCGCGTCCGCCGCCGCGCACGGCTACGCGCGGGCCCGGGAGAAGGCGGCCGGGGAGCGCGAGCAGCGCCGCGGCCGGCTGCTGTCCCTGCTGCTGTCGGACCCGCCGGCGCCGCCGGAGGTCGCCCGCGAGCAGTCGGCGCGGGCCGGCTGGCCGCTGCCGCGCCGGCTGGCGGTGATCGTGCTGCGGCCGCGGCCGGGCAGCGGCGGCGAGGGCCCGGCCGGGCTGCCGCCGTCCCTGCTCACCGGGCTGGACCACGGCCGGCCCTGCCTGATCATGCCCGACCCGGACGGGCCGGGCCGGCTCGACGAGCTGGCCGCGACGCTCGCGGGCTGGACCGGCGCGATCGGCCCGTCGGTGCCGGTGGAGGAGGCGGGGACGTCGCTGCTGTGGGCGCGGCGCGCGCTCGACCTCGCCCCGGCCGCGCCCCACCGTCCGGCCGGGGGCGCCGGTTCCGGCGCCCGCGGCGGGCGGGCCCGGCGCGGCGGGGTGCTGGTGCGGGCCGAGGAGCACCTGCCGAGCCTGCTGCTGCGCGAGGGCGGGTCGCTCGCCGCGATCGTGGCGTCCCGGCGGCTGGCCCCGCTGGACGAGGCGGGCCCGCGGCAGGGGCTGCGCCTCGCCGTGACGCTGCTGGAGTGCATGAAGCACGGCTTCAACGCCACCGGCGCCGCCGAGGTGCTGTGCGTGCACCCGCAGACCGTCCGGTACCGGCTGGCGCAGCTCCACGGGATGTTCGGCTTCGACATCGAGGACCCGGAGATCCGGCTGGAGATGATGCTCCTCCTGCACACCTGGATCCAGCGCCGCGGCGGCTGAGCCGGCCCCGGGCGGCCGCCGCCCCCGCCCGCCGCGCTTCCGCCGCCCTCCTCCCCGTGTCCCATCCATGGCGGGGGCCCGAATCCGCTACGGTCGGGGTCGCCGCGCAGGCGAGGGGCGCCGCGCGGCGAGGGGAAGGAAGACACAGAGCACATGGCCGAGAAGGTCATTCGCGTGGACGACATCGACGGCTCCGAAGGGAGCGATGTCGTAAAGCGAGACTT
Source organism: Actinomadura geliboluensis (assembly GCF_043197915.1). Classification (NCBI taxonomy): domain Bacteria; kingdom Bacillati; phylum Actinomycetota; class Actinomycetes; order Streptosporangiales; family Thermomonosporaceae; genus Actinomadura; species Actinomadura geliboluensis. The sequence continues at coordinate 139,418 of NZ_JBICUA010000001.1, forward strand.
CGAAGTCTTGGGTCGGACGTTCACGATCGACCTGAGCGATGACAACTACAAGCGGCTGAACGAGATGCTGGACGCCCTCGCGCCCTTCATCGAGAACGCCGCGGAGGTGAAGCCCGCCGGGAAGGGCCGCAAGTCCCGCACCGCGAAGATCAAGGGCTACACGAACGGCGATGTCCGCGAGTGGGCATTGCGTCAGCACATCGAAGTCTCCGAACGTGGCAAGATATCGGATGAGGTCTATGCTGCATTCATCGAGGCACATCCGGACGCGAAGCCGGACGCATAGCTAGAGGGAGTCCCCGCATGGCACAGAAGGTCGAAGTCCTTCTCGTCGACGACATCGACGGTGGAGAGGCTGACGAGACCGTCAGCTTTTCCCTCGATGGGACGTCTTATGAGATCGACCTGAGCAAGAAGAACGCCGCCAAGCTGCGCAACGGCCTGGAGCCGTTCGTGGCCAGCGCCCGCAAGGCGCGCAAGACCACGGGCCGCGCCGGCCGCGGGTCGCGTACCGCGGGCAGCCGCGAACGCTCCGCCGAGATTCGCGAGTGGGCGAAGAACCACGGCATCAAGGTCAATGAGCGGGGCCGTATCCCCGCCAATGTGATCGAGCAGTACGAGGCCGCGCACTAGCGGACCGCGCGCCGGCGGCGTTCCGGCACGGCACGCAGGGGCCGGGGTGGAATTCTCACCACCTCGGCCCCTTGGTTGCGCACCGGGCAAAACGCTATTAGGGGATAATGCCGGTAATAGCACAAGACATCGCAATAGGCTGCCGGCGGGCGACGACCGGCGGCCGATAGGGGGCGTACCGGTTGGCACCTGTGACGCGACGGGAGCGCATCCGCTACTGGTTCGACCGGACGATGTCGAAGGGGACGCCGGCCCTCATCGGCTGGCTCGGCCTGGCCTCGGTGGCGCTGGTGCTCGTGGTGGCGACCGCGGCGGTCGTCATCGCGCCGCGCGACACCGACGAGAACGGCGACTGGCCCGGCATGGTGTGGCGCAGCCTGCTGCGCACGCTCGACCCCGGAACCATGGGCGACGACACCGGCACGGGCCCGTTCCTGGCGCTGATGCTGACCTCCACCGTCGGCGGCATCTTCATCGTCAGCTCGCTCATCGGCGTCCTCACCACCGGCCTCGAAGCCAAGATCGGCGAGCTGCGCAAAGGCCGGTCGCGGATCGTCGAGCACGACCACACCGTGCTGCTCGGCTGGTCCGAGCAGGTCTTCACGGTGGTCGCCGAGCTGGTCGAGGCCAACCAGAGCAAGCGCAGGTCGTGCGTGGCGATCCTCGCCGACCGCGACAAGGTCGAGATGGAGGACGCGATCCGCGCCCGCGTCGGCGACCTCGGCCGCACCCGGATCGTGTGCCGCACCGGCAACCCGCTGAAGGTCGCCGACGTGGAGCTGGTCAGCCCCGGCACCGCCCGGTCCATCCTCATCGTCACCCCGGAGGTCGCGGACGCCGACACCCGCGTCATCAAGGTGCTGCTGACGCTCGGCGCCCGCACCTGGGGGCGGCACCGCCCGCACGTCGTCGCCGCCGTGCACGACTCGGCGAACCTGCCCGCCGCCCGGCTCGCCGGCGGCGAGCGCGCGCACGTCATCGACGCCGACGACGTCGCGATCCGGCTCATCGTGCAGTCGCACCGCCAGTCCGGCCTGTCCCAGGTCTGCACCGAGCTGCTGGACTTCGCCGGCCACGAGTTCTACATGCGGCCCGAGCCGGCCCTCGCCGGCGTCCCGTTCGGGGAGTCGCTGTCGGCCTACGACCTCGGCGTCCCCGCCGGGCTGCGGCGCGCCGACGGGACCGTGCTGCTCAACCCGCCGATGGACACCGTGATCCGCGCCGACGACGAGGTCATCGTGCTGGCCGAGGACGACCTGCTGATCAGGCTCGCCGGCGGCCCGCCGCCGCCGGTGCGGGAGGAGGCGATCAGCACGGCCGTCGCGCGGGACCCGGTGCCCGAGCGGACGCTGATGCTCGGCTGGAACCACCGCGCCCCGAAGATCATCGAGCTGCTGGACGAGTTCCTCGCGCCCGGTTCGGAGCTGGTCGTCGCGGCGCCGCGCGAGGACCCGACCGGGCAGCTCTCCGAGCCCGCCAACCTCAAGGTCGGCTTCGTCCGGGCCGAGCCGACCGAGCGCCCGTCGCTGGAGTCCCTCGACGTCGGCGGGTACCAGAAGGTCATCGTGCTGTCGGACGCGGGCCACGACCCCGACACCGCCGACGCCCGCACCCTCGTCACCCTGCTGCACCTGCGCGACATGGAGGACGCCCTGGGCGACCCCGGCACCCCCGGCGGCGACTCCGTCTCTCGTGGGGGGACGACCCCCCACACCCCCCGGAACGACCCGTTCGCGATCGTCAGCGAGATAAACGACGACGCGAACCGCGAGATCGCGCAGGTCACGAAGGCCGACGACTTCGTGGTCAGCGAGAAGCTGATAAGCCTGATGCTGACCCAGCTGAGCGAGAACCGGCACCTGTACGACGTGTTCGTGGACCTGCTCGACCCCGCCGGCTCGGAGATCTACCTCAAGCCCGCCTGCGACTACCTGGTGCCGGGCGCGGCGGCCGACTTCGCGACGCTGATCGAGTCGGCGCGGCGGCGCGGCGAGGTCGCGCTCGGCTACCGGCTGACCGCGCGGTTCCACGAGCCGCCCGGCTACGGCGTGGTGCTCAACCCGGACAAGACGGCCCCGCTCACCCTGGCCGCCGACGACCGCGTCATCGTGCTCGCCGAGAACTGACCCCGGCGCCCCCGGCGGGCGGGACCGGGCCGCGGCCGGCGCGCACCGCGCCGGGGCCGTCCGCGCGCAGCGCCCGCTCGGCGCGCCGGGCGTCCGCGGCCATGCCGCGGACCTCCGCCGACGCCAGCTCGTCCGCGGCGGTGCCGGCGAGCAGGTCCCGGTAGCGGGCGTTCTGCTCCGGCAGGCCGCGCAGCACCAGCGCCTCGTGGTAGGCGTCGTCGGCCTCGGCGGCGCGGCGCGCGTAGTCCTCCAGCGCCTCGATCCGCCCGGTGACCGAGCGCACCGACAGGTCCAGGGCGCGGTCCTGCGGCTCCAGCAGCGCCCGGACGCCCGGCGAGAGCCGCCCGGGCTCCTGGGCGCGGCGCTCGCGGCGCAGCCGGGTGTGCTCGGCGAGGGCGTCCGCGATGGCCCATTCCTGCCTCGGCAGTACGACCGCGTTGTTGATGTCGTCCAGCAGCCCGGCGCCGTTCGCCCGCGACCCGAGGACGGCGTCGACCGCCCGCTGGGCGCGGACGAGCAGCCCCGCGGCGGGGCGGTCGAAGTCGGCGGGCAGCAGGTAGGAGCCGTGGTGCTCGCGGGCGGCGCGCGCGGCGGGCGGCTCCCCCAGGTGCCGCAGCGCCCCGGCGACCCAGCCGGCGAAGCTGACGCCGGCGAGGACGGCGGCGGCCTGCACCTGGCCGAGCAGCAGCAGGACGACCTGCACCGCCGGCGTGAGCATCATGGCGAGGACGGGCAGCCGCCCCCACCGCCCCGCGCGGCCGAGCAGCTCGCCGTCGTCGGGCGCGTCGAGGAAGCACAGCCGCAGCCAGCCGCCCGGCAGCACGCCGTAGAAGACGGCGAACGCCGGGATCCACACCAGCCGCGCCACGACCGCGGCCGCGCTCAGCCGGGGCGGCGGGGGCGCGGGCAGGCTCGCCGGGACGAGCCGGTCGGGCGCCGCGGCGAGCAGCGCGCGGGCCTCGGTGCCGAGGGCCGGGTCGAACACCGGGCGGGGGCGGGCTTCTCCGGTCATCGTCACTTCCCTCCCTACTGTCCCGGGATCCGGACGGCCCCGGCTAGTCCTGCAGCTCCGCCCAGACCTCGCGGTCGCGTTCCGCCGTCCAGATGCGGGGGCGCTCGACGCCGTCCATCTCGTCCCAGAGCCGGGCGACGTCGAAGGGCAGGCAGTGCTCGAAGATCGGCCAGTGGCCGTAGGCGGGCGCGAGGGCGGCGCGGACCGCGGTGAAGGCGTCCTTGCGGGTGCCGCCGCCCCGCCGGACCCTGCCGACCTCGTCGAGCATCACGGCGAGGAAGTCGCGGGTCTGCGCGACCGCGGCGCGGGCGGCGTCCCGGCCGTGCGCGACGGCGCCGCGCCCGCCGACGAGGGTCTCGGCGCCGAAGGAGTCGACGTGGTCGAGGGTGCCGGCCGCCCACTCGCGGTGGAAGGCGTCGCCGGTGTAGAGCGCCGCCTGCGTCTCGACGAGGTCGCCGGCGAACAGGATCCGGTGCCGGGGCAGCCACGCGACGATGTCGCCCTCGGTGTGCCCGCGCCCGCAGTAGGCGAGGTCGAGGTCGCCGCGGCCGCCGCCGAGGTCGATGGTCAGGGTGCCGGTGAACGTCACCGACGGCCAGGTGAGGCCGGGGATGCCGTCCGGGTCCTTGAACAGCCGGGGCATCCGGCCGAGCTCGGAGGCCCAGTCCTGCTTGCCGCGCTCGGCGATCAGCGCGCGGGTCAGGTCGTGCGCGATGACCACCGGGGCGCCGAACGCGCTGGCGCCGAGCGTCCGGACGGCGTGGTAGTGCGACAGCACCAGGTAGCGGACGGGCTTGTCGGTGTGCTCGCGCAGCACCGCGAGCCAGTCGCGGGCGGCGGCCGGCGTGGCGAGCGCCTCGAAGCAGACCAGGAAGTCCTCGCCCTCGACGGCGCCGACGTTCGGGTCCCCCTCGGCGGTCAGCGCGTACACCCCGTCGGCCAGGACCTCCAGCGTCGGGGTCTTGTCGCCCAGGTCTGCGGACGACGCGAACGGTCTGGGCATCGGCCCCCCTCGCACTCGTGGCCCCGGCTCGCGCCCTCGCGGGCCGGTTCCGCCCGTGCACGGGTTCATTCCATGCAGAGGTTCATTCCACGCAGAGCGGTCGATAACCGTCCGGGAATCGGGAGAGACGGCGTCCCGCCGGGGTAGGGAAGATCGTGGACGACGGGCGCCGGACGGCGGCGCGGCGGAGGGAGGGCCGGGTGAACGGCGCGCTCGGGCTGCTGGCGGTGCTCCTGCTGACGGCCGCGACCGGCTACTTCGTGGCGCAGGAGTTCGCGTTCGTCACCGCCGACCGGCCCGTCCTCGCCCAGCGGGCGGCCGAGGGCGACCGGGCGTCGGCGCGGGCGCTGCGGGTGATGGGGCGGCTGTCGTTCATGCTCTCCGGGGCGCAGCTCGGCATCACGGTGACCGCGCTGGTCGTCGGGTTCATCGCCAAGCCCGCGCTGGCCGACCTGCTCGCCCCGGCGCTGCGCGCGGCGGGGGTGCCGGACGCGGCCGTCGGCGGCGTCGCGGTGGCGGTCGGCTTCGCGTTCGCCACCGTGATCCAGATGGTGCTCGGCGAGCTGTTCCCCAAGAACTTCGCGCTGGCGCGGGCGGAGCCGCTGGCCCGCGCGCTCGCCGCGTCCACCCTCGTGTACCTGGCGGCGGCGGGCCCGCTGATCAGGCTGTTCGACGCGTCGGCGAACCGGCTCGTCCGCGCGGTCGGCATCGAGCCGGTGGAGGAGCTGCACCACGGCGCGACGCTGGAGGAGCTCGGGCACATCATCGGCGAGTCCGGGGAGCAGCTCCCGGCGGGGCAGGTCGACCTGCTGGAGCGGGCCCTGGTCTTCTCCGACCGCGACGCCGAGGAGGTCATGGTGCCGCGGGTCGACGTGGTGACCGTGCAGGCGTCCGCGCGCGCCGCCGAGCTGAGCGACATCGTCTCGGCGAGCGGGCACACCCGGTACCCCGTCCTCGGCGAGGGCGTCGACGACGTGGTCGGCGTCGTCGGGCTGGCGGAGCTGATCACGCTCGGCACGCGGGAGGCCGCGCGGGTCCGGGTCGCGGAGATCGCGCGGCCGCCGGTGCTGCTGCCGTCCTCGCTGCCGCTGCCGGAGGTGGTGCTCCGGCTGCAGGGCGCGGCCGAGCCGATGGCCTGCGTGGTGGACGAGTACGGCGGCTTCGCCGGCATCGTCACCTGGGAGGACGTCGCCGAGGAGCTGGTCGGGGAGATCGCCGACGAGAACGAGCCGGGCGAGGAGCTGGCGATCCGGACCGGCGAGTGGTGGACGACCGACGCCGGGCTGCGGATCGACGAGGTCGCCCACGAGACCGGCATCGCGCTGCCGGAGGGCGACTACGAGACCGTGGCGGGGCTGCTGCTGAAGCGGCTCGGCCGGGTGGCGCGGCCCGGCGACGTGGTGCGGGTGGACATCCCGCCGACCCGGCTGGACGAGCCGCCCCGCACCGCGGTCGTCGAGGTGCTGACGGTCCACCGGCACGTGCCCGAGCTGATCCGCGTCCGCACCGTCGAGACCGCCGGGGAGGACCGGTGAACCTCGCGCTGGGCGCGCCGGTCACGCTGGCGCTGCTGGCCGGCAACGGCTTCTTCGTCGCCACGGAGTTCGCGCTGGTGGCGGCGCGGCGGCCGCGGCTGGAGCGGGCCGCCGCGCGCGGCGGGCGGGCGGCGGGCGCCGCGGTCGCCGGGATCGACGAGCTGTCGCTGACGCTCGCGGGCGCGCAGCTCGGCATCACGATGTGCTCGCTCGGCCTCGGCCTGGTGTCCGAGCCGGTGTTCGCGGGGGCGCTGACCCCGCTGTTCCACACCGCCGGCCTGCCGGGGGGCGCCGCGCACGCGGTCGCGTTCGTGCTGGCCCTGGCGCTGGTGACGTTCCTGCACATGGTCGTCGGCGAGATGGCGCCGAAGTCGTGGGCGATCGCCGACCCGGAGCGCTCCGCGACCGTGCTGGGGCTGCCGTTCCGCGCGTTCGCGACCGTCGCGCGCCCGCTGCTGGCGGTGCTGAACGGCGCGACGAACCTGCTGCTGCGCGCGGTGGGCGTCCGGCCCGCGGACTCGCGGGAGGTGTCGCGCACGCCGGAGCAGCTGCGCAGCATCGCGGAGGAGTCGCGGCGGCTCGGGCTGATCGCGGAGCGCGAGCTGACCCTGCTCACGACCGCGCTGGACGCGCCGCGCGTGCCGCTGGCCGGGCTCGTGGTGCCGGTCTCCGACATCGTGTCGGTGCCGGCGACCGCGTCCCCGCAGGAGGTCGTGGACACCGCCGCCCGCAGCGGCCACACGCGCCTCATGCTGCGCGACCCGGACCGGCCGGGCGCCGCCCGCATGGTGCACGTCCGCGACGCCTATCTGGCCCGCGCCCGGGGCGCGGCGACGCCGGCCGGGCGGCTGGCGCACCCGGTCCCGGCGATGCCGGTCGGGACGCCGGTCGGGGAGGCCGTCGCGATCCTGAAGTCCCACCACAGCCACCTCGGCCTGGCGGTGGCCCCGGACGGCGGCATCGCGGGCCTGGTCAGCCTGGACGACCTGCTCACCACGCTGCTGACCGTCCGCTGAACCGCCGACTCGCGTCAACATCGGTTGACACGGCCCATGATGTCAACCTACATTGACGCCATGAGCGATGGAGTGACGCTCGCCCAGGAGGCGAGCAGCCGGGACCCGGCGGTGGGCCTGCGGGCCGTGCGGGCGCTGCGCGAGCTGGCCGAGCGGCTGGAGGCGCTGCAGGTCGCCAGCGCCCGCGACCAGGGGTGGTCCTGGCAGGAGATCGCGGTCTGCCTCGGCGTGAGCCGGCAGGCCGTCCACAAGAAGCACGGCGGCGGGCGCCGCCTTCTCAAAAAGGAGCAGTGAGGGATGTTCGAGCGTTTCACCGACGGCGCGCGGGCGGCGGTCACCGGCGCCCAGGCGCAGGCGCGGGCCCTCGGCGCCCCCTTCATCGGCACCGAGCACCTGCTGCTGGCGATCGCCGACGGCGGTGACGCCATGGCGCGCCTGCTGGACGGGCACGGGCTCACGGCGGAAGGTCTGCGCGCCCGCCTCGCCGGTATGAGCCGGTCCCCACTGGACGCCGACGCGCTGAAGAGCATCGGCATCGACCTGGACGCCGTCCGCGCGGCGACGGAGGCGAGCTTCGGCGCGGGCGCGCTGGACTCCCCCGCCGGGGCCCGGTGCGGCGAGAAGGGCCATCTCCGGTTCACCCCGAGGGCCAAGAAGTCGCTGGAGCTGAGCCTGCGGCACGCGATCCGGCTCAAGCAGAAGCGCATCGAGAGCGGGCATATCCTGCTCGGCGTGCTGCACGACAAGGAGTTCATGGCCGCACGGCTGGTCACCGGGGCGGGCGTGGACGTCGGTGAACTGCGCGCCGGCGTCGAGCGCGCGCTCGCCTCCCGGGCCGCCTGATCAGCCGCCGAGGCGGCCGGAGAGGGCGGCGACGCAGGCGGCCCTGCGAGCCGGATCGTCCGGGAAGCGGCGGCGGCACTCGGCGGCGACCCAGGACGGCGTGGCCGGGCGCGCGGTGCGCGGCTTGCGCGCCTTGTGCCTCGGGTGCCGCACGGGCGGGCGGGGACGCGCCTTGCGGGGCGCCGGGCGCGGTGCGGCGGAACGGGGGCGCGCCCGCTTCGGGACGGCCCGCCCGCCGGGCGCCCGCTCGCGTTCCCGGTCGGTGGTGGTCACCGGGCCAGGCGCCGGCGCCTGCGGAGGCGCCGAAGCCGGGGGCGGGGGCGGCGGCGGTGTGGCGGCGTCCGGCACGACCGTGCGGGCCGGGGCCACCGGTTCCGTCCAGGAGCCGACCGCGAAGAACCCCGCCCCCATGGCGAGCGCGGCGACGGCGACGGGCAGCCACGGCGTCCGGAGCACCCGGCGCCGCACCGGCGGGCTCGGCTCGGCCCGGGTGAACCCGGCGGGCGGGAGGCTGGAGGAGAGGCGCACCCTCCGATGGTCACGCTGAGCAGTCGTCCGGACACGGAGAATCGCCCCGACCGTTGCCAGCTTGATACACACTCCGGCCCCGCACGTGGTCATCGCGTGACCCGGGCCGTCCGGCAGGGCACGCCGGGCGAGGCCCCTGCTAATTTCTTGGACGTGCCCAACGCTCCCGGCCGGCGGATGGGGCCGCTGTACGCGGCCGGGTTCACCACCGCGTTCGGGGCGCACGGGATCGCCGCCAACCTGGGCGGCTTCTCCGACGACGCCGTCACCTCCCTGCTCGTGCTCGGCGGGCTGCTGGCGCTGTACGACGGCGCGGAGGTGGTCCTCAAGCCGCTGTTCGGCACCCTCGCCGACCGGGTCGGCGCCCGCCCGGTGCTGCTCGGCGGCCTCGTCGCCTTCGCGGCCGCGTCCGCGCTGTACGCGGTGGCCGGCAGTCCCGGATGGCTGTGGGCGGCGCGCCTCGGCCAGGGAGCGGCGGCCTCGGCCTTCTCCCCCGCGGCCTCGGCGCTGGTTGCCCGGCTCAATCCGGACGCCAAGCTCGGGCGGGCGTTCGGGAGCTACGGCTTCTACAAGTCGATCGGCTACACCCTCGGCCCGCTCCTCGGCGGGGTGCTGGTGTGGGCCGGCGGCCTGCGGCTGCTGTTCGCGACCCTGGCGGTGCTGGGCGCCGCCGTCGCGGTGTGGGCCGCGCTCGCCGTCCCCGCCGTGCCGCCGCTGCCGAGGGCCCGGCAGACCGTTCTCGACCTCGCGCGGCGGCTGGCCGACCCCGCGTTCCTCGGCCCGACCGCCGCCCTCGCCGCCGCGACCGCCGCGCTGTCGGCCGGTGTGGGGTTCCTGCCGGTGTCCGGCCGGGCCGCCGGGCTCGGCAGCATCGCCACCGGCGCCGCGGTGTCGGTCCTCGCGGCGTGCGCGGCGGTCGTCCAGCCCTGGACCGGGCGCGCCCTCGACGCGGGGCGCGTGAGCGCCCGCACCGGCGTCCTCGCCGGGCTGGCGGTCACCGCCGCCGGGCTGGGGTGCGCCGCGCTGCCCGGCCTGCCCGGCGTCCTCGCGGCCGCGGTGCTGGTCGGCGCGGGCACCGGGCTCATCACCCCGCTCGGGTTCGCCGCGCTCGCCGCCCGCACGCCCTCCGCGCGCATGGGCCAGACCATGGGCGCCGCCGAACTCGGCCGCGAACTCGGCGACGCCGGCGGGCCGCTGCTCGTGGGGGGCGTCGCCACCGCGGCCGCCCTCGCCTACGGCTACGCCGCGCTCGCCGCCCTGCTCGCCCTCGGGGCGGTCCTCGCCCTCCTCGCCGCCGTACCGCGGCCGGCCCGGCGTGACCGCGGCTAGCCGGCCTGGACGACCGTGAAGCGGCGCAGCGCGAGCGCCGGGTTCTTGGCCCGGACGGCGGCGATCCGCTCCGCCGAGACCTCACCGGACACGACGCCCGGGTCCTCCCCCAGCCCGGCCGCGACCACGCCCATCGGGTCGGCGATCATGCTGTTGCCGGCGCCCATCGGGGCGCACTGGCCGGCGGCGGCGACGTAGACGGTGTTCTCGATCGCGCGGGCCCGGACCAGCGTCCGCCAGTGGTCCTCCTTCAGCGGCCCCGGCACCCAGGCCGCCGGCAGCGCCAGGACGTCGGCGCCCGCGTCCACGATCCGCCGCGTCACCTCGGGGAACCGGACATCGTAGCAGGTCTGCATGCCGAACGTGACGCCGTCCACGGCGAACGTCTCCGGCTCGCCGATGTCGCCCGGCCGGACCAGCGCCGACTCCTCGTACCCGAACGCGTCGTACAGGTGCAGCTTGCGGTACTCGGCCACGATGCCCCCGCCGGGGCCGACGGCGACGAGCGTGTTGGAGAAGCGGGGCGCCGGGCGGAGCTCGTCCGCTGACTCGCGGTGGGCGGGGGCCGGAGGACGGCCGGGATCGTCCAGCCGCTCGTTCACGCCCGCGACCAGGTGCACGCCGTACCGCCGCGCCAGCGCGCCGAGCCCGGTCGTGAACGGGCCGTCCAGCGGCTCGGCGGAGTCGACGAACCGGCCGTCCAGCTTCGGCGCCGTGAACATGGCGAACTCGGGGAACACCACGACCTTCGCGCCGCGCCCGGCCGCCTCGGCGGCCAGCCCGCCGATCGCCGCGAGGTTCTCGTCCTTGTTGACGCCGGGCGCGAACTGCGCCACCGCCACCTGCACCATCGCTGCCTCCCCTACATCCGGTCGACGCCGGTCACCCGGATCACGGCCTCGCCCTCCTGGTCGGAGCCCGCGAGGTCGACCTCGGCGCTGATGCCCCAGTCGTGATGCCCCTCCGGGTCGTCGAACACCTGCCGGACCCGCCACAGCGCGTCCTCCGGCACCTCCTCGATCCGCAGCAGCTTCGGGCCGCGCGCGTCGGCGCCGGTGAGCAGCTCGTCGTGCTCGGCGAAGTAGCCGTCCATCGCGTCGGCCCACGCGTCCGCGCCGAAGTCGGGGTCGAGGTCGCCGAGCTCGCCGTACCGCTCCAGCGCCGCCAGCTCCACCCGCCGGAACAGCGCGTTGCGGACCAGCACCCGGAACGCCCGCGCGTTCGCGGTCACCTTCGTGACCCGCTCCTCGATCGGCTGCTCCAGGTCGCCCTCGTCGGCGGGGTTCGCGAGCTGCTCCCACTCGTCGAGCAGGCTGGAGTCGACCTGCCGGACCAGCTCGCCGAGCCACTCGATCAGGTCGATCAGGTCATCGCTCTTGATGGACTCCGGGACGGTCTGCTGCAGCGCCTTGTACGCCCCCGACAGGTACCGCAGCACCAGGCCCTCGGCCCGCGCCAGCTCGTAGAACCCGATGTACTCGGTGAACGTCATCGCGCGCTCGTACATGTCGCGGACGACCGACTTCGGGCGCAGCGGATGGTCGCCGACCCACGGGTGCCCGGCCCGGTAGATCTCGTAGGCGGCGTCGAGCTCGTCCTCCAGCGGCTTCGGGTGGTCGACGTCCTGGAGCAGCTCCATCCGCTCCTCGTACTCGATGCCCTCGGCCTTCATCTCCTGGACGGCCTCGCCCCGCGCCCTGTTGACCTGCGCCGCGAGGATCTGCCGCGGGTCGTCCAGCGTCGCCTCGATCACCGACAGGACGTCCAGGGCGTAGGACGGCGACGCCGGGTCGAGCACCTCGAACGCGGCCAGCGCGAACGTCGACAGCGCCTGGTTGAGCGCGAAGTCCTCCTGGAGGTCCACCGTGACGCGCGCGTACCGGCCGAGGTCGTCGGGCTCGGGCAGCACCTCCACGACCCCGCCCGCGAGCAGCGACCGGTAGATCGCGATGGCCCGCGAGATGTGCCGCCGGCGCGCCGCCGGCTCCTCGTGGTTGTCGGTCAGCAGCCGCTTCATCGCCTGGAACGCGTTGCCCGGCCGCGCGATCACCGACAGCAGCATCGCGTGGCTGACCTGGAAGCGGGACCGGAGCATCTCCGGCTCGGCCTCCTGCAGCTTGGCGAAGACGTCCTCGTCCCAGCCGACGAACCCCTCGGGCGGCTTCTTGCGCTGCACCTTCCGCCGCTTCTTCGGGTCGTCGCCCGCCTTGGCGAGGGCCTTCTCGTTCTCGACGACGTGCTCGGGCGCCTGCGCGACGACGAACCCGACCGTGTCGAACCCGGCGCGCCCCGCCCGCCCGGCGATCTGGTGGAACTCCCGCGCCCGCAGCCGCCGCACCCGGTGCCCGTCGTACTTGCTCAGCGCCGTGAACACCACGGTCCGGATCGGGACGTTCACCCCGACGCCGAGGGTGTCGGTGCCGCAGATGACCTTCAGCAGCCCGGCCTGCGCGAGCCGCTCCACCAGCCGCCGGTACTTCGGCAGCATCCCGGCGTGGTGCACCCCGATCCCGTGCCGGACGAACCGCGACAGGTTCCGCCCGAACTTGGTGGTGAACCGGAAGTTGCCGATCAGCTCCGCGATCCGCGCCTTCTCCGCCTTGGTGCACACGTTGATGCTCATCAGCGCCTGCGCCCGCTCGATCGCCGCGGCCTGCGTGAAGTGCACCAGGTAGATCGGCGCCTTCTGCTCGGCGAGCAGCTCCTCGATCGTCTCGTGCAGCGGCGTCACCCGGTAGTCGTAGATCAGCGGGACGGGCCGCTCCGCCGAGGTCACCAGCGCCGTCGGCCGGCCCGTCCGCCGGGTGAGGTCCTTCTGGAAGAACGTGACGTCGCCCAGCGTCGCCGACATCAGCAGGAACTGCGCCTGCGGCAGCTCCAGCAGCGGGATCTGCCACGCCCAGCCCCGCTCGGGCTCGGCGTAGAAGTGGAACTCGTCCATCACCACCACGCCGATGTCGGCGTCGGCGCCGTCCCGCAGCGCGATGTTGGCCAGCACCTCGGCCGTGCAGCACACGATCGGGGCGTCGGCGTTCACGCTGGCGTCGCCGGTCATCATCCCGACGTTCTCGCGGCCGAACATCTCGCACAGGTCGAAGAACTTCTCCGAGACCAGCGCCTTGATCGGCGCAGTGTAGAACCCGACCTGCTCCTTGCCGAGCGCGGCGAACAGCGCCCCCGCCGCGACCAGGCTCTTGCCCGACCCGGTCGGGGTCGACAGGATCACGTTGGCGCCGGACACCACCTCGATGAGCGCCTCCTCCTGCGCCGGGTACAGGGTGATCCCGCGCCCCGACACCCACCGCTCGAACGCCTCGAAGAGCGAATCGGCGTCAATCTCGTTTCCGGAGGGAAGCTCATCGATAAGGCTCACCCCTCCATCCTGCCCCCGATCGCCCACTGCCCGTGCCGGTGGGCGTCCCGCGCTCACACCAGCGCGTGGCCGTACGCGGCCGCCAGGGGCTTGAGATCGGGTTCGCCGTACAGCGCGCGCATCTCCTGGAAGACCTGCTCCTTGCCCGCGCCGAACCGCCGCACATGGACGGCATAGGTGTCGGCCGACACGAAGACCGGCGGATTGGTCTTGCTGTGGAACTTGTCGGCGTACATCACGAGCCGCTCCTCGCCGGTCTGCGCGACATAGTCGCCCGGCGGCAGCGGGAGCGCCTGCCGCTCGATGTCGTCGCGGGTCAGCCCCATGCCGGTGTGGCAGGAGCAGAACCGGCAGATCACCTCGGGGAAGCCCTCGTCGCGCAGCAGCTCATGCCCGAGCACACCGTGCCGGACGTACCCCTTGAAGTCGATCTCCCCCGCGGCGTCGTAGAGCCGGTACACCCCGATGTCGTGCAGCAGGCACCCGGCGCGCACCAGGTCCGCGTCGGCGTCGAACCGGCCGTCGGCCATGATGCGCTCGGCGATCTCGCACACGATCGCGCAGTGCGTCCAGACCAGCTCGAACGCCTCCCGCCCCGGCGCGCACCTCTCGTGCAGCGCCCGGATCTCCGCGTCACTCGGAACCCGCATCCCGCAAGCCTAGATCGGCTCGCGCGCCGGGCCGGGCGCGCGAGCCGGGAAGCGGGGATCAGGCCGAGGTCTCGGTGCGGTCGCCGCCCCAGAGGGTGTGGAACGAGCCGTCCCGGTCGACGCGGCGGTAGGTGTGGGCGCCGAAGAAGTCGCGCTGGCCCTGGGTGAGCGCGGCCGGCAGCCGGTCGGCGCGCAGCGAGTCGTAGTAGGCGAGGGCCGTGGAGAAGCCGGGCGCCGGGATGCCGAGGCGGGCGGAGGTGGCGACGACGTCGCGCCAGGCGTCCTGCGCGTCGCCGACGGCCGCGGCGAAGTGGTCGTCGGTCAGCAGCGTCGGCGTGTGCGGGTCGGCCTCGTAGGCGGCGCGGATGCGGTCCAGGAACTCGGCCCGGATGATGCAGCCGCCGCGCCAGATGGTGGCCATCGCGCCGAGGTCGATGTCCCAGCCGTACTCGGCGCTGCCCGCCTGGATCTCGTGGAAGCCCTGCGCGTACGCGACGATCTTGGACGCGTAGAGCGCCTTCTCGACCGCGTCGGCGAAGCCGGCGCCGGCTCCGCCGGTGCGGGACGGGCCCGGCAGCCCCTGCGCGGCCTCGCGGAGGGCGGCGTGGCCGGAGACGGAGCGGGCGAACACGGCCTCGGCGATGCCGCCGACCGGGACGCCGAGGTCGAGCGCCGTCTGCACGGTCCAGCGCCCGGTGCCCTTCTGCTCGGCCTGGTCCAGCACGACGTCGACGAACGGGCGGCCGGTGGACGCGTCGGTGTGCGCGAGGACCTCGGCGGTGATCTCGATGAGGTAGGAGTCGAGGCGGCCGGCGTTCCAGGTGCGGAAGACCTCGGCGATCTCGGCGGGCGCGAGCCCGGCGGCGTGCCGGAGCAGGTCGTAGGACTCGGCGATCAGCTGCATGTCGGCGTACTCGATGCCGTTGTGCACCATCTTCACGAAGTGGCCGGCGCCGTCCGGGCCGACGTGGGTGCAGCAGGGCGTGCCGTCCACCTTGGCGGAGATGTCCTCCAGCAGGGGGCCGAGCGCGGCGTAGGACTCGGCGGAGCCGCCCGGCATGATGCTCGGGCCGTGCAGCGCGCCCTCCTCGCCGCCGGAGATGCCGGTGCCGACGAAGTGCAGGCCGCGCTCGCGGAGGGCGGCCTCGCGGCGGCGGGTGTCGAGGAAGTTGGCGTTGCCGCCGTCCACGATCATGTCGCCGGGCTCCAGCAGCGGCGCGAACTCGTCGATCACCGCGTCGGTCGGGGCGCCCGCCTTCACCATGATCACCAGCCGCCGGGGGCGCTCCAGCGACGCGACGAACTGCTCGGGCGTGTCGGCGGGCAGGAACGTCCCCTCGTCGCCGAACTCCTCGACGAGCGCCTTGGTCCGGCTCGGCGTGCGGTTGTGGACGGCGACGGCGTGCCCGTGCCGGGCGAGGTTGCGGGCCAGGTTCCGGCCCATCACCGCCAGTCCGGTGACCCCTATTCGCGCCTTCTGCATTGGCTCACTCCTCCTCGTGTGCGACCCTGACCGAGGGGTTGTACGCGGGGCATGATCCCTCTGTTCGAGTGCCGGACCGGTGTGCCCGGGCTCGGCGCGGGAACGGGTCGCGCGGTACAGATCATCGTCAACCTTCACTTCGATGGTGACATTCCAGGGGGTGCGGATGCTGGGACTGCCGGACGAGGCGGCGGCGTGTCTCTTCGATCTCGACGGGGTGCTGACCCGGACGGCGTCCGTCCACGCCGCGGCGTGGAAGGAGATGTTCGACGGCTACTTGCGGGAACGTTCCGAACGGACGGGCGAGCCCTTCACCGAGTTCGACCCGGTGCACGACTACGGCCGGTACGTCGACGGCAAGAAGCGCGAGGACGGGACGCGTTCGTTCCTGGAGTCGCGGGGCATCACCCTCCCGGAGGGCGATCCCGGCGACCCGCCGGAGAAGGAGACGGTCCGCGGCCTGGGCAACCGCAAGAACGCGCTGGTGCTGAAGCTGATCGAGGAGAAGGGCGTCGAGACGTTCGACGGGTCGATCGACTACGTCCGCGCGGCGCGCAAGGCCGGGCTGAGGACGGCGGTGGTGTCGTCGAGCGCCAACACCGTCCAGGTGCTGGCGACGGTCGGGATCGCCGACCTGTTCGACGCGCGGGTGGACGGCGTCGTCGCCGCCGAGCGGCACCTGCCCGGCAAGCCCGCCCCCGACATGTTCCTCGCGGGCGCGCGGGAGCTGGGCGTCGAGGCGGCGCGGGCGGTGGTGTTCGAGGACGCGCTCGCGGGCGTGCAGGCGGGCCGGGCCGGCGGGTTCGCCTATGTGGTGGGTGTCAACCGGGTCGGCGACGCGCACGCGAAGGCGCTGGCCGAGCACGGCGCCGACGTGGTGGTCGACGACCTCTCCGAGCTGCTGGAGGGCGAGTGACGGAGCTGAAGGGGCAGAGCGCCGCCGACCGGCCGGTGTTCATGGTGGAGCCGTGGTGCGTGCGCGAACCGGAGCTCCGGCTGGACCGGCTGGCCCAGGGCGAGTCGGTGTTCGCGCTGTCCAACGGCCATCTCGGCATGCGCGCCAACCTCGACGAGGGCGAGCCGCACGGGCTGCCGGGCACGTACCTGAACTCGTTCTACGAGCAGCGGCCGCTGCCGCACGCCGAGACCGCCTACGGGTACCCGGAGTCGGGGCAGACGGTCATCAACGTCACCAACGGCAAGGTGATCCGGCTGCTGGTGGACGACGAGCCGCTCGACGTGCGCTACGGCCGCGTCCACCACCACGAGCGGGTGCTGGACATGCGCGAGGGCACGCTGACCCGGCAGGTGGAGTGGACGTCCCCCGCCGACAAGACGATCCGGGTCACCTCGGTGCGGCTGGTGTCGCTGACGCAGCGGGCGATCGCGGCGATCTGCTACGAGGTCGAGCCGGTGGACGGCTCGGTGCGGGTGGTCGCCCAGTCGGAGCTGGTGGCCAACGAGGCGCTGCCCGGCGGCGGCAAGGACCCGCGCGCCTCGGCGATCCTGGACAGCCCCCTCGTCAGCGAGGAGCACTTCGCCAACGGCACGAAGGTGCTGCTGCTGCACCGGACGCGGCGCAGCGGGCTGCGGATGGGCGCCGGCATGTCGCACGACATCGAGGGCCCGGAGTCGATGCGGGTGGAGACCGAGAGCGCCCCCGACGTGGGCCGGTTGACGGTCGCGACCCGGCTGGAGCCGGGGCAGAAGCTGCGCATCGTCAAGTACATCGCCTACGGCTGGTCGAGCCGCCGGTCCCGGCCCGCGCTGCACGACCAGGTGGTCGGGGCGCTGGCGGGCGCGCGGCAGACCGGCTGGGAGGGCCTGCTCGCCGAGCAGCGCGCCTATCTCGACGCGTTCTGGGAGGGCGCGGACGTCGAGATCGAGGGCGACGCGGAGATCCAGCAGGCGGTCCGGTTCGGGCTGTTCCACATCCTTCAGGCGGGCGCGCGCGCAGAGCGCCGCATGATCCCGGCCAAGGGGCTGACGGGTCCGGGCTACGACGGGCACGCGTTCTGGGACACCGAGACGTTCGTGCTGCCCGTGCTGACCTACACCTCCCCCAGCGCGGCGGCCGACGCGCTGGCCTGGCGGCACATGACGCTGCCGCTGGCCTGCGAGCGCGCCCGGCAGCTCGGCCTGGACGGCGCGACGTTCCCGTGGCGGACGATCCGCGGCCAGGAGTGCTCGGGCTACTGGCCCGCCGGGACGGCGGCGTTCCATATCAACGCCGACATCTCCGACGCGATCGTCCGGTACGTGGACGCGACGCGGGACGAGCAGTTCGAGCGGGAGATCGGCCTCGACATCCTGGTGCAGACGGCGCGGCTGTGGCGCAGCCTCGGCCACCACGACGTCGGCGGCGTGTTCCGCATCGACGGCGTCACCGGCCCGGACGAGTACAGCGCGATCGTCGACAACAACGTCTACACCAACCTGATGGCGCGCCGGAACCTGCAGGAGGCCGCCGAGATGGCGATGCGCCATCCGGACGTGGCCGACCGGCTCGGGGTGAACGCCGAGGAGGCCGCGTCGTGGCGGGACGCGGCGGCGGCCATGCTGATCCCCTACGACGAGCGGCTCGGCGTCCACCCGCAGAGCGAGAGCTTCACCAACCACGCCCGGTGGGACTTCGCGTCCACCAAGCCCGACCACTACCCGCTGCTGCTGAACTACCCGTACTTCGACCTGTACCGCAAGCAGGTCGTCAAGCAGGCCGACCTCGTGCTGGCCCTGCACCTGTGCGGGGAGGCGTTCACCGACGAGCAGAAGGAGCGCGACTTCTGCTACTACGAGGGGCTCACCGTCCGCGACTCCTCGCTGTCGGCGCAGACGCAGGCGGTCGTCGCGGCGGAGGTCGGGCAGCTGGAGCTGGCGCACGACTACCTCGGCGAGACCGCCCTGATGGACCTGCACGACCTGAACCGCAACACCCGCGACGGGCTGCACATCGCCTCGATGGCGGGGGCGTGGAGCGGTCTCGTCGCCGGGTTCGGCGGGATGCGGGCCGGCAAGGGCGAGCTGAAGTTCGCGCCGCGGCTGCCGGGCGGGATCAGCCGGCTGACGTTCCGGATGCGCTACCGCGGCAACCTGATCAAGGTCGGGGTGACCGCAGAGGAGGCCCGCTACGAGCTGCTGGACGGCCCGGGCCTGCCGCTGTGGCACCACGGCGAGCGGTTCACGCTGGGCGACGACGCGGTGGACCTGCCGATCGAGCTGATCCCGGCGCGCCCGGCGCCGACCCAGCCGGCCGGCCGCGAGCCGGCGCCGCGCCGGTTCGACCCGCACGTCCGGGCCCAGCGCCGCCGCTAGCTAGCGGGCGGCCGGGTCGCTCTCCGGGGCGCAGGGCGCCGCGCACTCCGGCGGCGGCCCGTCCGGCGCGCTCCCCGCCGCGCCCGAGGGTGCGGCGGGGCCCGGGGCGTCGGCGGCGGCGGTGCGCCCGGTGAGGAGCCGGCGCGGCCCCGGCCCCTCGTCGCCGAGCCGGTCGTAGGGGTTGGCGAGGGCGCACTTCTTCAGCGACAGGCAGCCGCAGCCGATGCAGTCGGTGAGGTCGTCGCGGAGCCGTTCCAGCTGCCGGATGCGGGCGTCGAGGTCGCCGCGCCACAGCTCGGAGAGCCGCGCCCAGTCGGCGACGGTCGGAGTGCGCTCCTCGGGGAGGGTGGCGAGCGCGTCGCGGATGTCGCCGAGCGGGATCCCGACGCGCTGCGAGACCTTGATGAACGAGACCCGGCGGAGCGTGTCGCGGCTGAACCGGCGCTGGTTGCCGGCCGTCCGGCGGCTGCTGATCAGGCCCTTGGACTCGTAGAAGTGCAGCGCCGAGACGGCCACGCCGCTCCGTTCGGCGAGCTGCCCGACGGTCAGTTCGTGCACCCGGTGCTCCAGCCGCGTCATGGCCCGCATCCTATGCGGCCTCGACCGCGGTCCAGCTGCCCGGCCGGGACGGGCCCGCCGGTCAGCGCGGGTAGGGGGCGCGCGCCCCGCCCATCCGCTCGGCCGTCCGGCCCAGCTGCCGGAGCCGGAACGCGGCGCCGAGCAGGGCGGCGCCCGACAGGATCGCGAGGAGCCCGATCAGCCAGACCACCGCGATCGCGCCGGAGACCGGCCAGGCGAACAGCAGGATGCCGAACAGCAGCGAGATCGCCCCGGTCAGCACGTACGCCCATTCGCCGCGCAGCTCCCGGCGCAGCGCCACCGCGACGATGATCTCCAGCAGGCCGGTCGCGACCGCCCACGCGGCGATCAGCATCAGCAGGACGAACGCGGTGATGCCCGGCCACACCAGCGCGGCGATGCCGAGCGCGATCCCGGCGACCCCGGACACCGCCAGCAGGCCGCGCGGGCCGCCGGTGGTGCCGCGGAACGCCTGCGTCACAGCGACGACGCCGTCCGCCAGCGCGTACGCGCCGAACAGCAGCACCAGCGCGAACACGGTGATGCCGGGCCAGACCAGCGCGACGATGCCGAACAGGATCGCGAACGCGCCGCGCACCGCCAGCACCCACCAGTGGCGCGTCATGAGGTCGAACATGCGGGGCCTCCCGGGTCGGACTTCTCCCAGTGCTAGCCCCTGCACGGTCGCGGCAGCGCCAAGGCCGGGCGCGGACTGCGTAAAGTCCGCGCCCGGCCCCGGTGTCACGCGGGTGCCGTGCGGCGGGTCAGTGCTCCAGGCGGCGCACCAGGTCGTTGTACTCGTCCCACAGCGGCTGCGGCAGGTGGTCGCCGAACTTCTCGAAGAACTCCGGCACGAGCGCGGCCTCCTGCTTCCACACCTCGGTGTCGACCGACAGGAGCGTCTCCAGGTCGGCGTCGTCGATGGTGAGGCCGTCGGTGTCGAGCGCCTCCCGGGTCGGCAGGTGGCCGATCGGGGACTTGGCGGCGTCGGCCTTGCCGTTGAGCCGCTCGACGATCCACTTCAGCACGCGGCTGTTCTCGCCGAAGCCGGGCCAGATGAACTTGCCGTCGGCGTTCTTGCGGAACCAGTTGACGTAGTAGATCCGGGGCAGCTTCTCCGGGTCGGTGGCCTTGCCGATGTCGAGCCAGTGGCCGAAGTAGTCGCCCATGTTGTAGCCGCAGAACGGCAGCATGGCGAACGGGTCGCGGCGCAGCTCGCCGACGGCGCCCTCGGCGGCGGCGGTCTTCTCGGACGCGATGTTGGCGCCGAGGAACACGCCCTGCTGCCAGTCGAAGGACTCGGTGACGAGCGGGACGGCGGAGGCGCGCCGGCCGCCGAACAGGATCGCCGAGATCGGGACGCCCTTCGGGTCCTCCCACTCGTCGGCGATGATCGGGCACTGCCCGGCCGGGGTGGTGAAGCGGGCGTTCGGGTGGGCGGCCGGGGTCTGCGACTCCGGCGTCCAGTCGTTGCCCTTCCAGTCGGTGAGGTGCGCGGGCGGCTCGTCGGTGAGGCCCTCCCACCACACGTCGCCGTCGTCGGTGAGCGCGACGTTGGTGAAGATGCTGTTGCCCCACAGGGTCTTCACGGCGTTGGCGTTGGTGCTCTCGCCGGTGCCTGGCGCGACGCCGAAGAAGCCGGCCTCCGGGTTGATCGCGTAGAGCCGGCCGTCGTCGCCGAACCGCATCCAGGCGATGTCGTCGCCGATGGTCTCGACCTTCCAGCCGGGGATGGTCGGCTCCAGCATGGCGAGGTTGGTCTTGCCGCACGCGGACGGGAACGCGGCGGCGACGTAGCGGGTCTCGCCGGTGGGCGGGGTCAGCTTCAGGACGAGCATGTGCTCGGCCATCCAGCCCTCGTCGCGGGCCATCGTGGAGGCGATGCGCAGCGCGTAGCACTTCTTGCCCAGCAGGGCGTTGCCGCCGTAGCCGGACCCGTAGGACCAGATCTCCCGGGTCTCGGGGAAGTGGGTGATGTACTTGGTGGAGTTGCAGGGCCACTTGACGTCCGCCTGGCCGGGCTCCAGCGGCGCGCCGACCGAGTGGACGGCCTTGACGAAGGAGCCGCGCTCCTCGATGAGCCGCAGCGCGCCCGCGCCCATCCGCGTCATGATCTTCATCGACACGGCGACGTAGGCGGAGTCGGTGATCTCGACGCCGAGCTGGGAGATGCTGCCGCCGAGCGGGCCCATGCAGAAGGGCACCACGTACATGGTGCGGCCCTTCATGCAGCCGTCGAAGAGCCCGTTCAGGGTCTCCTTCATCTCGCCGGGCGCGATCCAGTTGTTGGTGGGACCGGCGTCCTCCTCCTTCTCGGAGCAGATGAACGTGCGGTCCTCGACGCGGGCGACGTCGGTGGGGTCGGACGCGGCGTGGAAGCTGTTCGGCCGTTTGGCCGGGTCGAGGCGGGTCAGCGTGCCCTGTTCGACGAGGAGGCCGGTGAGCCGCTCCCACTCCTCGTCCGAGCCGTCGCACCACTCGACGCGGTCCGGCCTGGTCAGCTCGGCGATCCCGCGCACCCACTCAATCAGTTCGGTGTGGCCGGTTGGGGCCTGGTCGAGGCCGGGGACCTGGATGGACACGGGCTACTCCTTCAGCTGTTCGCAGGATCTTTGCATGATGAACAAGACCCGACGTTTTTGCCATTTGGTCTGGACCAATCACGTCCGCTTTTGCGGGGCTATGCCCGCTTTGTGATTGTTCTCACGCGAAACCGGACGTGATGCCCGCCACCTCCCCGTACGTCCCCGCGAGCCGCCTCAAGCTGGGTAAACGTGGGTCTCCGTGGCCTTGACAGCGGCCCACACAGCCGTCCCCTCCGACAATTCGAGTTCCGCGACGGCGGCCGGAGTCACGTCCGCGACGGCGTCGAAAGGCGGCCCGGAGAGGCGCACCCGGACCCGGTCCCCGTGCCGTTCGACCGCGGCCACGCGGGCGCGCCACAGGTTGCGGGGGCTGCCGTCCGGACGCGTCCGGTACAGCGCCACCGAGGACGGCGCGAAGGCTATGAAGACCTCACCGCCGGGAGAGTCCACCGTGTCCAGGGTCGCGCCGCCGTCGCCGATCGCGACCGTCCCGCCCTCGGCCCGTCCCCGGTACAGGTTCAGCCCGACGAGCCGGGCCACGTAGTCGGTGCGGGGACGGCGCGCGACGTCCGCCGGCGGGCCCTCCTGGACGAGCCTGCCGCCCTCGACCACCGCGATCCGGTCGGCCAGCACCATCGCGTCCAGCGGGTCGTGGGTGACGAGCACCGCCGCGCCCGCGAACCCAGCGAGGTGGCGGCGCAGCGCGGCCCTGATCTCCAGCCGGGTGTGGGCGTCGAGGGCGGCGAGCGGCTCGTCCAGCAGGAGCAGGCCCGGGTCGACGGCCAGCGCGCGGGCGAGCGCGACCCGCTGCGCCTGCCCGCCCGACAGCGCGCGCGGGCGTGCCTGCGCGTACTCCGCCAGCCCCACCCGCTCCAGCCAGCCGGCGGCGATCCGCCGCGCGGCGCGGCGGCCGAGGCCCCGGCAGCGCGGCCCGAACGCGACGTTCTCCAGCACGGTGAGGTGCGGGAACAGCAGGTAGTCCTGGAAGACCATGCCGATGCGGCGGCGGTCCGGAGGCAGCGGGCGCAGGTCCTCGCCGTCCAGCCGGACGTGCCCGCCCGCCATCGGGACGAGCCCGGCCAGCGCGCGCAGCGCGGTGCTCTTCCCGGCGCCGTTCGGGCCGAGCAGCGCCACGACCTCGCCGGGCGCGGCGGCGAGCGGCAGGTCAAGGTCGAACGCCGCGCGCCGCACCACGAGCCGCGCGTCCAGCCCCTTCACGTGGACCCCACCCAGCGGTCCCGCAACGCAGCCAGGACGATCACCGACACCGCCAGCAGGACGAGGCTGAGCACGATCGCGGCCTGCGGATCGGTCTCCAGCGCGAGGTAGACGGCGAGCGGCATCGTCTGCGTCCGGCCCGGGAAGTTGCCCGCGAAGGTGATCGTCGCGCCGAACTCCCCCAGCGCCCGCGCCCAGCACAGCACCGCGCCCGCCGCCACGCCGGGCGCGACGAGCGGCAGGGTGACCCGGCGGAACACCGTCCAGCGGCCGGCGCCGAGCGTGGCCGCGGCCTCCTCGTAGCGCAGGTCGGCGGCGCGCAGCGCGCCCTCCACGCTGATCACCAGGAACGGCATCGCGACGAACGTCTCGGCCAGCACGACGCCGGCGGTGGTGAACGGGAACGTGATCCCGAACGCGTCGTCCAGCCACCCGCCGACCAGGCCGCGCCGCCCGAGGACGAGCAGCAGCGCGACGCCGCCGACGACCGGCGGCAGCACCAGCGGCACCGTCACCAGCGCGCGGACGAGCCGGACGCCGGGGAACCGGACGCGGGCCAGCGTCCAGGCCAGCGGGACCCCGAGCACCACGCACAGGCAGGTGGCGAGGGTGGCGCTGAGGAGCGACAGGCGCAGCGCGTCCAGCACCTGCGGCTGCGCGAGCCGGGTGCCGAGCGTCGACCAGGGCGCGCGGACGAGCAGCCCGAGCAGCGGCAGCACCAGGAACGCCAGCCCGGCGAGCGCGGGCAGCAGCAGGACCCACGGCGGCCGTCCCGGCAGCCGGTCGGCCTCCCCCGCCGGCCTCACGGCGCCTCGAAGCCCGCCCCGGCCAGTGCCGCCCGCCCCCGCTCCCCGAGCACGAGCGCGATGAACTCCTTGGCGAGAGCGGAGTTCGGCGCCTTGGCGACCTCGACGATCGGGTAGTCGTTGACGGCCTTCGCCGCCTCCGGGAACTCGATGGCCCGGACCCTGCCGCCCGCGGCCTCGGCGTCGGTGCGGTAGACGAGCCCGGCGTCGGCCTCGCCCAGCCCGACCTTGGTGAGGACGGCCTTGACGTCCTTCTCCCGCGACACCGGCCGCACCTCGACCCCGGCCGCGCCGAGCGCGGTCTTCGCGGCGGCCCCGCACGGCACCTGCACGGCGCACAGAACGACCTTCAGCCCGGGACGGGCGAGGTCGCCGACCGCGGCCACCTTGCCGGGATTGTCCGCGGGGACGGCGATGACCAGGCGGTTCCGGGTGAAGACCCGGGGCGTCCCGGCGGCGTCTCCGGCGTCGGTCACCGTCTTCATCGTGGCGGGGTTCGCGGACGCGAACACGTCCGCCGGGGCGCCCTGCGTGATCTGCTGCGCGAGCGTCGAGCTGCCGCCGAAGTTGAACCTGACCTTCGCGCCCTGATGCGCCCGCTCGAACTCCTTGCCGAGCGCGGTGAACGTCTCGGTGAGCGAGGCCGCCGCGAAGACCGTCAGCGTCCCGCCGCCCTTCCCGCCGCCGCTCGTCCCGGACGTCCCCTCATCGACGTCTCCGCAGCCCGCCAGGGCCACGAGCAGGAGGGCCGCCGCCGACAGCGTCTTCTTGATCACGATGCCCCCGGTTCCGCGACCTCGACCACGACGTTCGTCGACTTCACCACCGCCTCGGCGACCACGCCCACCTGGAGGCCGAGGTCGTCGGCGGCCTCGCGGCTCATCAGCGACACGACCCGGAACGGGCCCGCCTGGATCTCCACCTGCGCCATCACCCCGTCCCGCACGACGTCGGTGACGATCCCCCGCAACCGGTTGCGCGCCGAGGAGAACCGCTCCGGCTGGTCGGACGGCGGCGGCCCGGCCCCGCGCGCCTGGTCCCGTACGAAGGCGGCGAGCTCGGCGCCCGGCACGAGCCGGTGGCCGTGCTCGTCCCGGGACGCGGGGAGCCGCCCGCCGTCCACCCAGCGGCGGACCGTGTCCGCGCTGACGCCGAGCAGCGCCGCCGCCTCGCTGATCCTGAACGTGGTCACGGAGGCAGCCTAGCCAACCGCAGATACAAGGGGAAGCGCACCCAATGTCAGGATGTTGCGACCCGAATGGGCATTCAGGGCTTGCATCTGCGGTCAGCGTCCGTCCAGCAGGACCTCGGCGATCATTCCGAGGTTCGCCCAGTCGACCGGCGGCTCCCGCCGGAGCCGCCCGAACGTGGTGACCTCCACGTAGGTGCGCTCCCCGTCCGCCGCCACCCCGTGCGGGCCGGACGCCCGGAGCCGCTCCAGCTCGTCCGCCGTCACCTCGGCGGAGAACAGGTGCGCGCGGTGCGCCGACAGCGTCGCGTTCACCTGCCGCGCCCCGTGGGCGCGCAGCCGGCCGGGCGCCAGCGCCAGCCCGGTCTCCTCGGCGACCTCCGCCAGCGCCGTCCGCACCGGCCCTCCCCTCCCGGACCCGCCCGGCGCCTCGCGGACGAACCCGGCCGCGCACGGGCTGCGGAACTCGCGGACGAGCACCACCTCCGTGTCATCGAGCGTCGCGCCGCGCCGGTACAGGACGACGACGGAGACGTCCGGCCGCCCGATGACGACCTCGTTGTCCTTCACCCGGTCCTCGGCGGTGACGCGCACCCGGACGTGCAGGCCCCAGCACACGTCGAACCGGAACACCACCCGCGCGCCGAGCAGCACGTTGCCCGCGTCCCGCTGCCCCGCGTACCAGGACTGGAACGCCTCGTCGCGCCACAGCAGCAGCGGCACCTCCCGCTCGCCGCCCGACCGGGGCGCGCCCGCGCCGATCCGGTCGAGCGCCGCCGCGACCGTCCCGCCCAGGTCCGCCGCCGTGGGCACCCCGAACTTTGCGGCGTAGTGGAGGAGGTAGCGGTTGCCCGGCGCCTCCGGCGGTGCGCCGAACACCACCCGGCCGCTGTCGTGCCAGGCCCCCCATTCGACGTTCGTGGTGAACGCGGGCATGGTGGCCGGGTCGCGCGGCACCCAGAACACCACCTCGTCGGACAGGTGCAGGCAGCGCTCCTCCCAGTCCACCTGCCCCTCGTAGTCGGGGTAGCGGCCGCGCCGGTCCTCCGGGACGAACACCACGAGCCGCCCCGGCTCCCGCCACCGGCGGCCCAGCTCGGCGATCGCGTCCGGCCTCCAGGACGGGACGCCGGGCGAACGCGGGGTGGGGCCGGCGAGGAAGACGGCCGCGTCCCACCGGTCCGGCGGCTCCTCGCGCGCATAAACGACCGCAATGCCGCTTTCCATGGAAATACTCCCTTATTGGCCATGTATGGGTCTTTGAGCCGTGTGGGTCGCCCCCCACCGGGTAAACGGTGACTCAAACAGAATCCGGACACGCCCGGTCAGGAGGATTGATCATGACTGGGATCATGCGAGCACCTCGCACCCGGGGCGTCCTCAGCGGCGTCATGCTGATCCTGCTGGGGCTGTGGGGCGGCCTGCTGCCCTTCGTCGGCCCCTACTTCGGCTTCGGCTTCGCACCAGACAGCACCTGGGTCTACACCACCGACAGACTCGTCCTGAGCATCGCCCCGGCGGCCGCGACCGTCCTCGGCGGGCTCATCCTGCTCTTCAGCGCCAACCGCGCGGTCGCGATGTTCGGCGGCTGGCTGGCCGTGCTCGGCGGCGCCTGGTTCGCCGTCGGCCCACTGATCGCCAGGCTGTGGGACGTCACGGGCATCGGCCTCCCCCTCGGCACCGGGCGGGGCCAGATCATCGCCGAGCAGCTCGCCGGCTTCACCGGACTCGGCGTGGTCATCGTGTTCTTCGGCGCGCTCGCGCTCGGCCGGTTCGCCGTCCTCGGCGCGCGGGAGGCCGCGCGGACGGCCGGCGGGGCCGGAGCCGGAGCCGGAGCCGCCGGCGGGGCGACCGCCACGCAGCCGATCGCGCAGGGCCGCTACGCGCGGGACAACCAGACCGGCCGCGTGCCGCAGCAGCCGCAGGCAGGCCACGACGAGCCCATCGCGGGCAAGCGCCGCCACGAACGCTAACGGCGGTTGCGGCTGCGCATGTTGCGGACCGCCTTGGTGGTCTCGTAGCTCCCGCGCTCGTCGTCCGTCCGCACGTCGTCGCGGTCGGTGAACATCGCCACGAAGGCGATCAGCAGGCCGACGCCGCCGATCCACGGCTCCCGCCAGGCGAAGCTGAGCGCCACGCAGGCGACAGCAACGGAGATGAGCAGCAAGAGCTTCACGTCGCACCCCTCGACCGCGCCCTGATGCCCGGGGGCCCCGGGGCCCTCCGGACGTCCACCACGTTCCGTTGCGGATCCCCGAGTAATGGAAGACTTACTCGGCGTCCGTAGGAGCATCCTGACATGCCGCGGCCCGTCCGGGAAAGATCCTGGACGGGCCGCGCGCCGAATATTTCGCTATTTGCGGTTCTTGCCGCGCTTCTCGCGGATCTTCATCGTGATGTCGAGCGGGGTGCCGTCGAAGCCGAACTCCTCGCGCAGCCGCCGCTCGATGAACCGCCGGTAGCCCTCCTCCAGGAACCCGGAGGTGAACAGCACGAACCGCGGCGGCCGCACCCCCGCCTGCGTCGCGAACAGCACGCGCGGCTGCTTGCCGCCCCGCACCGGGTGCGGGTGGGAGTTCACCAGGTCGGCGAAGAACTGGTTCAGCTTCGACGTCGGGACCCGCATCTCCCAGCCCGCCAGGGCCGTCTCGATGCCCGGCACCAGCTTCTCCACGTGCCGGCCCGTCTTCGCGGAGATGTTCACCCGCGGCGCCCAGCGCGCGTTGTGCAGCTGCCGGTCGATCTCGCGCTCCAGGTAGTGGCGGCGCTCTTCGTCCAGCAGGTCCCACTTGTTGTAGGCCAGCACCAGCGCCCGGCCCGAGTCGATCACCATCGAGATGATCCGCAGGTCCTGCTCCGCCAGCGGCTGGTCGGCGTCCACCAGCACCACCGCGACCTCGGCGCGCTCCAGCGCCGACTGCGTGCGCAGCGTCGCGTAGAAGTCGGCGCCCTGGTTCTCCCGGTGCCGCCGCCGGATCCCGGCCGTGTCGATGAACCGCCAGGTCTCCCCGCCCAGCTCGATCAGCTCGTCGACCGGGTCGCGGGTCGTGCCCGCCACCGAGTCCACGACCGCGCGGTTCTCCCCCGCCAGCTTGTTCAGCAGGCTCGACTTGCCCACGTTCGGACGGCCGAGCAGCGCGATCCGGCGCGGCCCGCCCGCCTCGCCGAACGTCTCCGCCGGCGGCTCCGCGGGCAGCGCCTCCAGCACCGCGTCGAGCAGGTCGCCGCTGCCGCGCCCGTGCAGCGCGCTCACCGGGTGCGGCTCGCCGATGCCGAGCGACCACAGCAGCGCCGCGTCCGACTCCGCGCCCGCGTCGTCGACCTTGTTGGCGACCAGCACCACCGGCTTGCCGGCCCGGCGCAGGATCTCCACCACGGCCTCGTCCACGTCGGTCGCGCCCACGGTCGCGTCGACCACGAACATCACCACGTCCGCCAGCTCGACCGCCAGCCGCGCCTGCTCCGCGATCGCCGCGGCCAGGCCGGACGAGTCGGGCAGCCACCCGCCGGTGTCGACGACGGTGAACCGGCGCCCGCTCCACGACGCGTCGTAGGCGACCCGGTCGCGGGTCACGCCCGGGACGTCCTCCACGACGGCCTCGCGGCGGCCGAGGATCCGGTTGACGAGGGTGGACTTGCCGACGTTCGGCCGCCCGACCACCGCCACCACCGGCGCCGGCCCCGCGTCCGCGGCGACGTCCTCGACGACGTCCACCGTTTCGATCTCGTAATCGCTCACTGCCCTGTCCCCGGGGCGGCCCTCAGGCCGCCCCCTCACTCATGCTCTTTGGCGAGGCGGACGACCGCCTCGATGACCTCGGCGAGGCTCAGCTCCGTCGAGTCGATCTCATGCGCGCCCGCCGCCTTCGTCAGCGGCGACGCCTTCCGAGTGGAGTCCAGCCGGTCCCGCCGCGCCTGCTCGGCCCGCGTCACCGTCACCGACGCCCCCGGGTCGGCCGCGAGGTCCTTCGCCCGGCGCGCGGCCCGCGCCTCCTCACTGGCCGTCAGGTACACCTTCACCGCCGCGTCCGGCGCGACGACCGTGCCGATGTCGCGCCCCTCCACCACGATCCCGCCGGCCCCGATGATCTCCCGCTGCAGCTCGACCAGCCGGGCCCGCACCGCCGGGACGGCGCTGACCGCGCTGACCGCGTTCGTCACCTCGCGGGTGCGGATCGGCCCGGACACGTCCGCGCCGTCCACCATGATCGCCGGCGCGTCCGGATCGGTGCCCGACACGATCTCCGGCTCCTGGGCGCGCGCCGCCACGGCGGCGCCGTCCTCCACGGGCACGCCGTTGTCCAGCATCCACCACGTCATGGCGCGGTACATGGCACCGGTGTCCAGGTACCGCAGCCCGAGCGCGCGGGCCGCGCCCTTGGACGCGCTGGACTTGCCCGAACCGGAGGGTCCGTCCATGGCGATGACGAGCGGCACGATCGCTCCCTCTCTTCGTCGTCGGAGCACCCGCCGGCCCCGGGCCGGCGGACGAGCACGGGCGGACCCCCGCCGCACGGCGCAGAGCCCCCCGATTTCCCCCGGCGAACCAGGCTACCGGTCCCCGGAGGCCCCCGGCACCGACCAACCCCGCGCACGCAGCTCGGAGGCGAGGCGGTCGGCGGCCTCGGGGACCACCGCCAGTTCCAGGACGCCCAGCGGGCGGCCCGGTGAGTGCTCGATCGTCACGTCCTCGATGTTGACGCCCGCGATGCCCGCCGCCTGGAAGATCATCGCCAGTTCGCCGGGGCGGTCGGGGATGACGACCTGGACGGTCGCGTAGGCGGGCTGGTCGCCGCCGTGCTTGCCGGGGATGCGGGAGCGGCCCGCGTTCCCGCGCAGCAGCAGGTCCGCCACGTGGGCGGCGGCCTCCTCGCTGCCGTCGCGCAGCAGCGACGCGGCCACCGCGAGATCGGTCGCGACGGCCTCCAGCACGTCCGCGACGGGCTGGGAGTTCGCCGACAGGATGCCGATCCACAGCCGCGGGTCGCTCGCCGCGATCCGGGTGACGTCCCGGACGCCCTGCCCGGCCAGGCCAAGCGCGACGTCGTCGGCGCCCGTCAGCCGGGCCGCGACCGCCGCCGACACCACGTGCGGGCCGTGCGAGACGAGCGCCACGGCGCGGTCGTGCTCGGCGGCGTCCACCCGCACCGGCATCGCGCCGCACGCCTTCGCCAGGCCCGTGACGGCGTCGACGGTCTCCGGCGTGGCCTCGGCGGGCGCGCACAGCGCCCACGGGCGGCCGAGGAACAGGTCGGCGCGCGCCGCGCTCGGCCCGGACCGCTCGCTCCCGGCGAGGGGGTGCCCCGCCACGAACGTCGTCAGGTCGCACCCCAGCTCCGCCGCCTGCGCCAGCGGCAGCGCCTTCACGCTCGCCACATCGGTGTAGGCGGTCGCGAGACCGCGCTTCTGCGCGTCCAGCAGCGTCACCGCCACCGCGGCCGGCGGCACCGCCAGCACCGCCAGGTCGGCGGGCCCGTCGTGCGCCCCGTCCGGCAGCGCCTCCCCGGCGCCCAGCTCCACCGCCAGCGCCAGCGCCGCCGCGTCCCGGTCGGTCAGCAGCACCTCGGCGCCGCGCTCGCGCATCGCCAGGGCGATCGACGTCCCGATCAGCCCCGTCCCGACGACGACGATGCGCCGCGCCACCACGTCCTCGCTCACGCCGAAAACCCTACTGCGCCCCGCCCACTGCCTCGCTCCGCTCGGGCGCTACTGCGCCCCGCCCACTGCCTCGCTCCGCTCGGGCGCTACTGCGCGATGTCGAGCCGGAGCGCCGTCGCACCGCGCAGGTAGACGTGCTGGACGTCCGAGCGGGGGCGGGCGGTCTCGATGTGCGCCATCAGCCGGATCACCCGGGGCAGCGCGCCGGGCACGCCGATCTCGGTCGCGCACAGCAGCGGCACCTCGTGGAAGCCGAGCTTGCGGGCGGCGAGCGCCGGGAACTCCGCCGTCAGGTCCGGTGTCACCGTGAAGATGACGCTGATCACGTCGTCGGTGCTCAGCCCGTTGCGGGCCATCACCTCCGCGACCAGCTCCGTCGTCGCCTCCAGGAGCTGCTCCCGGTCGTCGGCGTCGATCTGCGTCGCCCCGCGGACCGCGCGTACCGCCACAGTCGTCCTCCCCTTCCCGTGTCCCTAGAGCCCGACGGCCTTGTAGAGCTCGCCGATCTCCCGCACGCTCAGCGCGCGCATCCCGCCCGGCTTCAGCGAGCCCAGCTTGATCGGGCCGAACTCTATGCGGGCGAGCTGCTGGACCGGGAACCCGACCTCCTTCAGCAGCCGCCGGACGATGTGCTTGCGCCCCTCGTGCAGCGTGATCTCCACCAGGACGCGCCGCCCGACCTGGTCGAAGACGCGGAACCGGTCGGCCTTGGCGGGCCCGTCCTCCAGCGTCACCCCGGCCTTCAAGCGCTTGCCGAGGTCGCGCGGGATCGGGCCGTGGATCTCCGCCAGGTAGGTCTTGTCGACGCCGAACGACGGATGCATCAGCCGGTGCGCCAGCTCCCCGTCGTTGGTGAGCAGGATCAGCCCCTCGGTGTCGGTGTCGAGCCGGCCGACGTGGAACAGCCGCTCGGGGACCTCCACGTAGTCGGCGAGGGACTTGCGGCCCCGCTCGTCCGACATCGTGGACACCACGCCGCGCGGCTTGTTGATCGCGTAGTACCGCATCTCGGCGCGGGTCTCGACGCGCTTGCCGTCCACGTGGATGACGGCGGTCCGCGGGTCGACGCGCTCGCCGAACCGGAACACCTTCTTCCCGTCGACGGTGACGCGGCCCTCGCCGATCAGCTCCTCGCAGTGGCGGCGGCTGCCGACCCCGGCCTCGGCCAGGACCTTCTGCAGCCGCACGCCCTCGTTCTCACTCACGGAAATCCTCAATCGTCCACTATGTCGTCGGGCAGGTCGTCCGGCAGGTAGGGGGCGAGCTCCGGGAGCTCGTCGAGGTCGCGGAGCCCGAGCCGCTCCAGGAAGTACCCGGTCGTGCGGTACAGGTGCGCCTGCGACTCCGGGTCCTGGCCGGCGTCCTCGATCAGGCCGCGCAGCGTCAGCGTCCGCATGACGCCGTCGCTGTTGACGCCGCGGATCGCCGACACGCGGGCGCGGCTCACCGGCTGCCGGTAGGCGACGACGGCGAGCGTCTCCAGCGCGGCCTGCGTCAGCCGCGCCTGCTGCCCGTCGGTGACGAACCGCTCCACCACCGGGGCGCACACGTCCCGGGTGTAGAACCGCCACCCGCCGGCGACCTCCCTGAGGTCGAACCCGCGGCCCTGCTCGGTGTATTCCGCGGCCAGTTCCCGGAGCGTCTCCGCGACCTCGCCGCGGGGGCGCTCCAGCAGCTGCGCCAGCATCATCTCGGTGACCGGCTCGTCCACCACCAGCAGGATCGCCTCGATCGAGGCGCGCAGCCCCGGGAGCTCCGGCGCCGGCGCGCCGGGGTCCTCACTCATCGTCTCGCCCGTCTCCCTCGTCTCGCGCGCCGTCCTTCTTCGGGGCGCCCTCGTAATCGTCGCCCACCTCGACGTCGCCGTCGTCGGCGCCCGTCCAGATCACGTGCAGCTCGCCGAGGGGCTCGTCCTGCTCGAACAGGACGGCCTGCTCCCGGTACAGCTCCAGCAGCGCCAGGAACCGCGCGACGACCTCGTAGGTGCCCTCCGCGTCGGCGGCGAGGACGCGGAACGTCGTGCGGCGCAGCCGGCGCAGCAGCGCCACGACGATCGCGGCCTGCTCCTTCACGCTGGCCTTCGGCTGGTACATGTGCTCGACCGACACCGCGGGCGGCGCCTTCGGGGCGAGGGCCTTCGCGGCGAGTCGCGCGAACTCCTCGGGGCCGAGGCCGAGCAGCACCTCCGGCAGCAGGTTCGCGAACCGCGGCTCCATCGGCACCAGCCGCGGGAAGCGCCGGCCCGCCTCGGCCATCCGCGCGGCGAGCACCTTCGCGACCTCCTTGTAGGCGCGGTACTGCAGCAGCCGCGCGAACAGCAGGTCGCGGGCCTCCAGCAGCGCCAGGTCCTCCTCGTCGTCGACCTCGCCGGACGGCAGCAGCCGGGCGGCCTTCAGGTCGAGCAGGGTCGCGGCGACCAGCAGGAAGTGGCTGGCCTGGTCGAGGTCCCACTCCCGGCCGTAGGAGCGGATGTGCGCGATGAAGTCGTCGGTGACCTTGTGCAGCGACACCTCGGTGATGTCGAGCTTGTGCTTGGAGATCAGGCCGAGCAGCAGGTCGAACGGGCCCTCGAAGTTGTCCAGGTGGACGCGGAAGCCCTGCTGCTCCCCGTCCTCCCGCCCCGGCTCGGGCGGCGTGCCGTCCACGTCGCTCACGGTGGCGGAGGACTCCTCCCGCGCTGTGCTCACCGGCCACATCGTCCCATGCCCGGCGCTGCGCTCGCACCATCGGCGGTCACGGGCGGTGACGGGGCGCTACCGCCCGGTCATCCGGCGGACGAGCCCCTCGGTGTAGGCGCGGGTGAAGGTGTCCGCGGGGCCGGTGATCTGCACCTGCCCGGCGGTGATGGCCTGCATCACCTGCGCGGGAGGGGAGATGAGCGTCCCGCCGATGAGCATGCCCATCCGGCCGCTCGGCGACTGGCTCGCGAACCCCTGCGCGGCCTTGCCGGTCAGCGCGGCGAAGCCGGGCCGATCGGCGTCGGTGAGCGTCAGCTGGACGGTCCAGCCCGTCGCGCCGCTCGCCGGGTCGGGCGCCGCCGCCTTCACCGCCTCCAGGCGGCGCACGGTCAGCTCGTCGGCGCCGAAGGCGTAGCAGGACGCGTCGCCGGCGACGGCGCTGGCACCGGGCCGGCACGGTGGCTGGGACACCTCGGCGACCAGCGAGAACGTCAGCGGCTCGCGGAGGTCGACCGGCCCGGAGGACGCGGCCGCCCCGGAGTCGTCGCCGCCGAGGGTGAGGACGTAGGCGACGGTGCCGGCGATCAGCAGCAGCGCTGCGGCGGCCGCGGCGATCAGCACGAAGACCAGCGGCCCCGACCCGCGGCGGGGCGCGGCCGGCGGCGGCGCGCCGGGCGGCGGGCCGTACGGGATGGGCGGGGGGTGTCCCATGTGCGCTCCGTCAGGGGGGTCGGGGAACGCCGGGCCGGATCACTCCGCCTCGGCCCACCGCACGAGGACCTCGCGGGCGAGGCTCCGGTAGGCGTTCGCCCCCATCGAACTGGGGTCGAAGAACGTGATCGGCTCGCCGGCGACGGTGGCGTCCGGGAACCGCACCGTCCGGTTGATGACGGTGTGGAAGACCTTGTCGCCGAACGCCTCGACGATGCGGCCGAGGACCTCGCGGGTGTGCAGCGTCCGCGAGTCGTACATCGTGCCGAGGACGCCGTCGATGACCAGCTCCGGGTTGATCCGGCCCTGGACCTTGTCGATCGTCTCCATCAGCAGCGCGACGCCGCGCATCGCGAAGTACTCGCACTCCAGCGGGATCAGCACGCCCTCGCTGGCGGCGAGCGCGTTGACCGTGAGCAGGCCGAGCGACGGCTGGCAGTCGATGAGGATGTAGTCGTAGTGCGGGATCGCCGACTTCAGCGCGCCCTGCAGGATGTACTCGCGCCCGACCTCGTGGACGAGCTGGACCTCCGCGCCGGACAGGTCGATGTTGCTCGGCAGCAGGTCCATCCCGTCGACGCCGGTCTCGATGACGACGTCCTCCCACTCGGTGTCGTGCTCGAGCAGCAGGTTGTGGATCGTCACGTCGAGCTGGCGCGGGTCGCCCTTGCCGAGGCCGACCGACAGGGCGCCCTGCGGGTCGAAGTCGACGAGCAGCACGCGGCGGCCGTACTCGGCGAGCGCCGCGCCCAGGTTGATCGTCGTGGTGGTCTTGCCGACGCCGCCCTTCTGGTTGCAGACGGCCACGATCCGCGCGGGCCCGTGCTCGGCCAGGGGTTCCGGCTCGGGGAACACCGGCACGGGTCGCTGAGTGGGCCCGAGGGCCCGGCTCGGATCGGTCTCTATGGTGGCGGAGGAAAGGACTCCCTCCGCACCGTCTGTGCTGGTCACCAGATCCCTCCCCGGCGGCCCGGAAATGCCATCCAGAACGGGGACTCTAGGGCCGTCCACCCCGGGCCACAAGCCGACGCGCGCCGAACGTCGCGATTTGTGCCGCGACCGGTCCGTCCCGTTCCTCCCCGAATGCGCACCCCCGGTCAGCTCCTCGCGCGGGGGTGCGAGGTCGCGTAGACCTCCCGCAGCAACTGCGCCGTCACCAGCGTGTAGACCTGCGTCGTCGTCACCGACGCGTGCCCGAGCAGCTCCTGCACGACGCGGACGTCGGCTCCCCCGTCCAGCAGATGCGTCGCGAACGAGTGGCGCAGCGTGTGCGGCGACACCTCCGACAGCTGCGCCCGGTCGGCGGCGGCGCGCAGCACCATCCAGGCGCCCTGGCGCGACAGCCGCCCGCCCCGCGCGTTGAGGAACAGCGCCGGGCCGCCGCGCCCCGCCCCGGCCAGCTCGGGCCGCGCCCGCACCAGGTAGGCGTCCACGGCCTCGCGTGCGTAGTCGCCGATCGGCACGACCCTGGCCTTGCCGCCCTTGCCGGCGACGCGGGCGATCCCGTCCCGCAGGTCGAGGTCGTCGACGTCCAGGCCGACGGCCTCGGAGATCCGCGCGCCCGACCCGTAGAGCAGCTCCAGCAGCGCCCGGTCGCGCAGGCCGCGCGCCGCGCCGCGGTCGCCGGACGGGCCGGCCGCCGCCGCGAGCAGCCGCTCCACCTCCGGCAGCGAGATCGCCTTCGGCAGCCGGCGCGGCGGCGTCGGCGGCTTGACGTCGTGCGCGGGGTCGCGGGCGGCGAGGCCCTCCCGCAGCGCGAACCGGTGCAGGCCCCGCACCGCGACGAGCGCCCGCGCCGCCGACCCCGCCGACAGCGGCGGATGGTCCGCGTCGCCCTCCCGCAGCCCGAGCAGGAACGCGCGGACGTCCTCCTCCGTGATGTCGCCGATGCCGGCGCGGCCGCGCGCGTCCTGCGCCCGCGCGTAGCGGCGCAGGTCGCGGCGGTAGGAGCTGAGCGTGTTCGCGGCGAGGCCCCGCTCGACGGCCAGGTGCCCCAGGTAGGACCGCACGGCCGAGTCGAGCGCGGAGGCCGTGCCCGCGCCGTGCGCGGCGCTCCGGGGGGACGGGCTCGGGGACAGTGCGGCACCTCGTTCCGGCCGGGGACTGCGGGGTCCCGCCCATCATGCCCCGTCCGGCGGCCCGAGGGGGACCTCCGCGGGCCCGGCCCCCGGGCGCGCCGCGGGCCCGGCCCCCGGGCGCGCCGCGGGCTCTGCCCCGGGCGCGCCGCGGGCTCAGGCCTCGGGCGCGTCCGCGGGCCGCAGGTCCCGGAAGCCGGTGTCGCGCGCAGCGCGCAGCGCCAGCACCCCCATGCAGGCGACCATGTTGTGCAGGTCGCCGGCCAGGACCTTGCGGACGGCCTCGTCCAGCGGCACCCACACGACCGGCATGTCGGCCTCCTCGTGCACCCGCTCGAAGTCGATCTCCTCGGCGGGCACCTCGGTCAGGCCGCGGGCCAGGAAGATCCGGACCCGCTCGTCGGCCATGCCGGGCGAGGTGAACACGTCGACCAGGGTGTCCCAGCGCTCGGCGCGGTACCCGGCCTCCTCCAGCAGCTCCCGCTCGGCGAGCGCGCGCAGCGGCTCGCCGTCGACGTCCCGCAGCCCGGCGGGCCCCTCCCACAGCAGCATCCCCACCGGGTGCCGGTACTGCCGCAGCAGCAGCACCCGGTCGCGGTCGTCGAGCGCGATGACGCCGACGGCGCCGATGTGCTCGATCACGTCGCGGCGGACGATCTCGGTGCCGTCGCCGCGCGGCATCTCCACCCGGTCCTGCCGGACGCCGAACACCGGCCCGCGGAACGCCGCCGACGACCCGGCGACGGTCCAGCGCTCGGGCCGGTCGCGGACGTCGCCGACCCCGAGGCCGCCGCTCACGCGTCGCCCGCGCGCTGCTCGGAGTAGTCCAGGGCGGCGGCGACCAGCCCGGTGAACAGCGGGTGCGGGCGCGTCGGGC
Organism: Actinomadura geliboluensis; assembly: GCF_043197915.1. Lineage (NCBI taxonomy): Bacteria > Bacillati > Actinomycetota > Actinomycetes > Streptosporangiales > Thermomonosporaceae > Actinomadura > Actinomadura geliboluensis. The sequence continues at coordinate 176,637 of NZ_JBICUA010000001.1, forward strand.
GGGACCGGAACTCCGGGTGCGCCTGCGTGCCGACGAAGAACGGGTGCCGCTCGCGCGGCAGCTCCACGTACTCCACCAGGCGGCCGTCCGGGGACAGGCCGGAGAACCGCAGCCCCGCCTCCTCCAGCCGGTCGCGGTAGGAGTTGTTGACCTCGTAGCGGTGCCGGTGCCGCTCGGACACCTTCGCCTCGCCGTACAGCTCCCGCACGACCGAGCCGTCGGCGAGGTCGGCCGGGTACAGGCCGAGCCGCATCGTCCCGCCCATGTCGCGCTCCCCGGCGACGACGTCGAGCTGGTCGGACATCGTCGCGACGACCGGGTGCGCGGTGGTGGCGTCGAACTCGGCGCTGCCCGCCTCGGCGAGCCCGCCGAGGTTGCGCGCCGCCTCGATCACCATGCACTGCAGGCCGAGGCAGATGCCGAGCAGCGGGATCCGGTTCTCCCGGGCGTGCCGCACCGCGCCGAGCTTGCCCTCGATGCCGCGCACCCCGAACCCGCCGGGGATGAGCACGCCGTCGACGCCGTCCAGCTCCCGCTTGGCGCCCTCGGGGGTCTCGCAGTCGTCGCTCTTCACCCAGCGGATGCGGACCCTGGCGTCGTTGCCGAACCCGCCGTGCCGCAGCGCCTCGGTCACCGACAGGTAGGCGTCGGGGAGGTCGATGTACTTGCCGACCAGCGCGATCGTGACCTCGCGGGCGGGCTTGTGGACGCGGCGCAGCAGCTCGTCCCAGGCGCCCCAGTCGACATCGCGGAACGGCAGGTCGAGCCGCCGCACCACGTAGGCGTCCAGGCCCTCGGAGTGCAGCACCTTCGGGATGTCGTAGATGGACGCCGCGTCCACGGCCGACACCACGGCCTCGCGGTCCACGTCGCACATCAGGCTGATCTTGTGCTTGAGCCCGTCGGTGATCGGCCGGTCCGACCGGCACACGATCGCGTCGGGCTGGATGCCGATGGAGCGCAGCGCGGCGACCGAGTGCTGCGTCGGCTTGGTCTTCAGCTCCCCGGACGGGCCGATGTAGGGCAGCAGCGACACGTGCAGGAAGAAGCAGTTCTCGCGGCCGATCTCGTGCCGGATCTGGCGGACCGACTCCAGGAACGGCAGCGACTCGATGTCGCCGACCGTCCCGCCGACCTCGGTGATGACGATGTCGACCTCGGTGTCGTCCGCCATCCCGCGGATCCGGTCCTTGATCTCGTTGGTGATGTGCGGGATCACCTGCACGGTGTCGCCGAGGTACTCCCCGCGCCGCTCCTTGGCGATCACGTTGGAGTAGACCTGCCCGGTGGTGACGTTCGCGGACCCGTGCAGCTCGGTGTCGAGGAACCGCTCGTAGTGCCCGATGTCGAGGTCGGTCTCGGCCCCGTCGTCGGTGACGAACACCTCGCCGTGCTGGAACGGGTTCATGGTGCCGGGGTCGACGTTGAGGTACGGGTCGAGCTTCTGCATGGTGACCCGGAGGCCGCGAAGCGTGAGAAGCCGCCCCAGGCTGGACGCCGTCAGTCCCTTGCCGAGGCTGGAGGCGACACCGCCGGTGACGAAGAGATGCTTGGTAGGACGTGATCTACCAGTGGCTGCCGAAGGCAAGAAGGCGCTCCCGTGGTCGTGATGAGGCGGACGAGCTCATCGTCCACGGGCCACCAGGATAACAAGTGTCCAGGCCTGGGCGGGCGCGACCCTGGAGAACTCCCCGCCCCGCAGGGCACGAAGCGCCCCGACCCGGGCCGGGTCGGGGCGCCGTCGCGTGCTGGAGGGCCCTACAGGCGCGGGGTGGCGGCGCTGGGCATGATCGTGCGGAGCTGGCGGGTCAGCTCGTCGATCAGGGAGCGGGCCTGGTCGGCGGCCTGGCGGGCGGCGTCGCGCTCCTGGGACAGCTCGGCGATCTGGGCGCGCTGCTCGGTGACGGCCTGGGCGAGCTGGTCGACCCACTGGTCGCGTTCGGCGAGCTTCTCGGCGATGGCGTCGCGCTCGGCGGCCATCTGCCGCATCCCGGTCACGGCCTTGTCGCGCTCGCGGCCGGCCTGGTCGGCGCGGCCGCGGGCGAGGGTCAGCTCGGACTCGGCGCGCGCCTGGGCCTGGACGGCGGCCTCGCGGGTGCGCTCGGCGGCCTCCCTGGCCTTGGCTCCGGCGTCGCGCTCGCGCTCGGCCTTCTTGGCGGCCTCCAGGGACTGCGCGGCCGTGTCGAGGGCCTGCTGGCGCTCGGCCTCGGCGGCCTCGGCGCGGCCGGCGGCCTCCTGGACGCGGCGTTCGGCGTCCTGCGCGCGGCGCTCGGCCTCCTGGGCGCGGCGCTCGTTCTCCTGGGCGCGGCGCTCGGCGACCTCGGCGCGGCGCCGCGACTCGTCGGCCTCCTTGCCGGCGGCGACGACCGCGTGCTGGAGGTTCTGCGCGGTCATCTCGGCGTCGGTGACCTTGGCGCGCAGCTGCGCCAGCTCCGCGTGCGCGTTCTCCAGCGCGCGGGACAGCTCGGCGGCCTGCTCGGCGACGCGGTCGCGCTCGGCCTCGGCGGAGCGGCGCCCGCCGACGGCGTCCTCGACGGCGCGCAGCGCGTCGTCGCGGGCCTCGCTCATGGCGTCGCGCTGCTGAATCGCCTGGCGGACCGTGGCCTCGGCCTCGGCGACGCGGCGCTCGGCCTGCTCGATCTGGGCCTGGACCTGCTCCATCTGCGCGCGCGCCTGGTCGGCCTGGGCGCGGGCCTGGTCGGCCTGGACCCGGCCCTGCTGGGCCTGGTTCCACGCCGCGGCGGCGTCGCGCTGCGCGTTCTCCTTCTCGGTCTGGAGCGCGGCGATCTGCGTGACGGCCTCGTTCTGGACCTCGGCGGCGCGGCGTTCGGCCTCGGCGACCTGGCGCTCGGCCTCGACGGCGCGGCGCTCGGCCTGCTCGGCCTGGCCGCGGGCGCGCTGCACCTCGCCCCAGGCGGCGGCCGCGTCGCGCTGCGCCGACTCCTTCTCCTGCTGGACGGCGGCGACCTGCGCGGCGGACTCGTTCTGGGCCTCGGTGACGCGGCGCTCGGCCTCGACGGCGCGGCGGTCCGCCTGCTCGGCCTGGCCGCGGGCGCGCTGCACCTCGCCCCAGGCGGCGGCCGCGTCGCGCTGCGCCGACTCCTTCTCCTGCTGGACGGCTGCGATCTGCGCGGCCGTCTCGGTCTGCGCCTCGCTGACCTTGCGCTCCCCGGCGGCGAGCGCGTCGCCGATGAGGTCGGCCATCTGGCGCAGCCGCTCGACGATGTCCCAGGGCTGGGCCTCGGGCTGCTCGGCGTCGGGGCGCACCATCTCGCCGGTCTGGCCGTGGCGGCCGCCGCCCTGCCCGGGCTTGGCCATCTGGATCGGCTGCTGCGCGGCCGGCAGGGCCGGCGGCGCGGCCTCGTGCGGGCGGCCCGGGTCGCGTCCCATGGCGGGCCAGGGCGCCGCCGCGTCCGGGACGCCGCGGTTGCCGCCCGATCCGTTCAGCTCGCTCACCGTTCTCCTCGCCTCACGGCCGGGAGCCCGGCGACCGGCATGGCGCCGCCCGGCCTGCTCGCCGCTTTCCTCGGACGGCTCGTCACTTCGCTCACGTGTCTCCTCGCCCGGCGGCGCGGGGCCGCGTTCGCGGGGGTCGTTGTGCACATCTCGTTCGCTCCGCTGCCGGCCCTGTGGCTCCTCGCTTCGCTCACTGAAGGCACTCTAGTCCCGACCAGCGGAGCGTTTGCCCAGTTTGGGGTTTACTTTCTCGACTCCCCTGCGGCGTTCCCGCACGAAGACGCCCAGATGGCGGCCGGTACGAGCCGTCCCACGGTGCCGCGGGTCACATCGGGCGGACGGGCGGGGCGGGTGGGACAATCGCGCCTCATGGAGCTTCGCACCCTGTATCCGCCGATCGAGCCGTACGACTCCGGGCTGCTCGACGTCGGCGACGGCGACGAGATCTACTGGGAGGTCTGCGGGAACCCGGACGGCAAGCCCGCGGTCATGGTCCACGGCGGCCCGGGGGCCGGGTGCAGCCCGGCGCACCGCCGGCAGTTCGACCCGGAGGCGTACCGGATCGTCCTGTTCGACCAGCGCAACTGCGGGCGCAGCGTGCCGCACGCGAAGGACCCGGAGGTGTCGCTGGAGGCGAACACCACCTGGAACCTCGTCGCGGACATGGAGCGGCTGCGCGAGCACCTCGGCATCGACCGCTGGCTGGTGTTCGGCGGGAGCTGGGGCAGCGCGCTGTCGCTGGCCTACGCCCAGACCCATCCGGACCGGGTGAGCGAGCTGGTGCTGCGCGGCATCTTCACCCTGCGCCCGTTCGAGTTGTACTGGTTCTACCAAGAAGGCGCGTCCCTGCTGTTCCCCGACCTGTGGGAGAAGTACGTCGAGCCGATCCCCGAGGACGAGCGGGAGGACCTCATCTCGGCGTTCAACGAGCGGCTCAACTCCCCCGACCGGGAGGTGCGGGTCGCGGCGGCGAAGGCGTGGGCGACCTGGGAGGGCTCGACGATCACGCTGCGCCCCGACGCGGAGCTGGCGGCGGGGTTCGGCGAGCCGGACTACGCGGTGGCGTTCGCCCGCATCGAGAACCACTACTTCGTCAACGAGGGGTTCTTCGAGGACGAGCAGCTGATCCGGGACGTGGACAAGATCCGCCACATCCCGGCGGTGATCGTGCAGGGCCGCTACGACGTGTGCACGCCGGCGGCGACGGCGTGGGACCTGCACCGCGCGTGGCCGGAGGCCGACTTCCACCTCGTGGACGACGCGGGCCACGCGTTCAGCGAGCCGGGAATCCTGCACCGGCTGATCGAGGCGACCGACCGCTTCGCCGCGCGGCACGGTAAAGACACGGTTTAGAACGAAATGAGCCGGTCAAGATAGCGGCTTGCCCGGCAAAAAGAACGGCACGACGGTCCCGCGAGAAGCGGCCACTCCCTAACGTGGCAGTCAACCGGGCCGATATGCGGCCGGGGTCGGCCCCCCACGGCGGGCCCCGGCCGGCGCCTCCTCAGTCCGAAACCCGCGATCTCTTACTCATCGGCAACCCACTCCTTACCGCGTGGTCAGTGATCCTGCCCCTTGAAGGCAACCAGGTGCGGCCTCCCAGGGCCCGCCCCAACGCCGTGGTCCCCATCCGCCCCAGAACGCCCGCGACCGGACGACCTCTGGCGATGCGACGTGACGCCCGCCGCACCCCGCGCGTTGACACCGAATCTAAGTGACTTACCTCACACAACCGATACACAAAACCCCTCCCGGGGCGACGCCGGAACATTAAGCTGACGTTCAGGAAGCGTCCTGGGTGCTTCCGCGATCAGTTCGGCAGTACCTCCTGCGTATCAGCGGGAAAGGCCGACCACCGCCCGCGCGGCGCCCATTCGAATTGCACCGAATTCGGCAAAGCCCTTAACCCTACCCAGCGCGATGCGCGGCTAAACATCCCGCCGATAACATTCCTCTGCGATCACGGCGCGAGATTCGCTAAGTTGCCTGGACATGGCAGCGCAACCCCTGGAATCACCGACCCGACGCCCGGACGCGAACGAGACGAACGCGGAAGTGCAACTCCAGGAGCCGAGCCTCTCCGATGGCCCGCGGCTGTGGCGGATCGCCCGGGACTCACAGGTCCTGGACGTCAACTCGCCGTACAGTTACACGCTTTGGTGCCGCGATTTCGCGGACACTTCCGTGGTGGCGCGCGACGGCGCCGGCCCGTGCGGTTTCATCACCGGCTACGTCCGCCCGTCCCGGCCGGACACGTTCTTCGTGTGGCAGGTCGCCGTCGACCGCGAGCACCGCGGCCAGGGCCTGGCCCGCCGCATGCTGGACCGCCTCGCCGACCGGCTCGCGCCACGCGGGCACCGGTACATGGAGGCCACGGTGACCCCGGACAACACCGCTTCCACCGCGATGTTCGAATCGTTCGCCCGGGACCGCGGGTGCGAGGTCGCCCGCAGCCCGCTGTTCGGCGCGGAGCACTTCCCCGATGGGGGACACGAGCCCGAGGTGCTCTTCAGGATCGGCCCGATCGCCGCCGCGAACTGACCCACTCCACCCCCCATCCGCTCCCCCACTCCGACTGCCTGGGAGGCAGACATGGACGCTTTCGCCCGCCTGGAATCGGAAGTCCGCGGCTACTGCCGAGGGTGGCCCACGGTGTTCACCACCGCGCAGGGCAGCCACATGACCGACGAGAACGGTAAAACGTACCTCGATTTCTTCGCCGGTGCCGGCACCCTCAACTACGGGCACAACAACCCGCAGCTGAAACGCCGGCTGCTGGACTATCTCGCCAGTGACTCCATCGTGCACAGCCTCGACATGTACACCGCCGCGAAACGGGAGTTCCTGGAACGATTCAGCGAGTACGTCCTGCAGCCGCGGGGGCTGGACTACAAGGTCCAGTTCCCGGGCCCGGCGGGCAACAACTCGGTCGAGGCCGCGCTGAAACTCGCGCGGAAGTACACCGGCCGCGAGACCGTCGTCAGCTTCACCAACGCCTTCCACGGGATGACGCTCGGCGCGCTCGCCGTCACCGGCAACTCGATGAAGCGCACCGGCGCCGGCGTGCCGCTCGGCCACGGCGTGGCCATGCCGTACGACAACTACCTGGACGGCCGCACCCCGGACTTCCTGCTGTTCGACACGATGCTCGACGACAGCGGCAGCGGCCTGGACAAGCCCGCCGCCGTCATCGTCGAGACCGTGCAGGGCGAGGGCGGCATCAACGTCGCCACCGCCGAGTGGCTGCGCGGCCTGCAGGACCTGTGCCGCCGGCACGACATCCTGCTCATCGTCGACGACGTCCAGATGGGCTGCGGCCGCACCGGCCCGTTCTTCAGCTTCGAAGAGGCCGGGATCACCCCGGACATCGTCTGCCTGTCCAAGTCGCTCAGCGGCTACGGGCTGCCGTTCGCGGTCACGCTCATGAAGCGGGAGCTGGACGTGTGGGACCCGGGCGAGCACAACGGCACCTTCCGCGGCTTCAACCCCGCGTTCGTCACCGCCGTCGCCGCGCTGGAGGACTACTGGACCGGCGACGACATGGAGAAGCAGACCCTCGCCAAGGGCCAGCAGGTCGAGCGCGCGCTGCAGGACATCGCGCTCTCGCACGCCGGCGCGGTCGACTCCGTCCGCGGCCGGGGCCTCGCGTGGGGCCTGGTGATGAAGGACCCCGAGACGGCCCCGAAGGTGTGCGGCGAGGCGTTCGCCCGCGGCCTGCTGATGGAGACCTCCGGCCCCGAGGGCGAGGTCGTCAAGCTGCTGCCGCCGCTCACCACGACCGAGGCCGAGCTGGCGCACGGCCTGGAGATCATCGCGGACTCGGTCGAGGCCGTCCGCACGAAGGTCGCGGTCTGACCGCGCCGTAGCGCCCGGCACCGCACCGCACCCGGAACCACCGCCGCGCCCCCGGCACCACTGGAAAGAGGAGTTTCATGATCGTTCGTTCCCTTGACGAGATCGTCGGCACCGAGCGCGACGTGCAGGCGCCGACCTGGTGCAGCCGCCGGTTCGTGCTCGCCAAGGAGGGCGTCGGATTCTCGCTGCACGAGACGATCCTGTACGCGGGGACCGAGACGAAGATGTGGTACGCCAACCACATCGAGGCCGTCTACTGCATCGAGGGCCAGGGCGAGCTCACCAACGACGAGACCGGTGAGAAGCACGACATCAGGCCCGGCGTGATGTACCTGCTCAACGGCCACGAGCACCACACGCTGCGCGCGCACACGGACGTCAAGACGGTGTGCGTCTTCAACCCGCCCTGCACCGGCCGGGAGGTCCATGACGAGAACGGTGTCTACCCCCTGCTGACTGAGGAGGACGCATGAGCATCATCGAGTCCCATCCGACCATCGACGACGCCTACCCCACCCGGAAGGCCGCCGAGGCGGCGCTGCTGTACCGGCAGGACCCGGTCGTGCACGGCGGCCCCGAGGACGGGCCCATCGACGGCGCCACCCTCGACGCGTTCGAGGCCAACGGCTTCCTGTCGGTCGACCAGCTGCTCGCGCCGGAGGAGGTCGAGGACTACCGCGCCGAGCTGCGCCGGCTGTCCTCGGACCCGGAGGTCCTGGCCGACGAGCGCACGGTCACCGAGCGCGGCTCCGACGAGGTCCGCTCCATCTTCGAGGTCCACCGGATCAGCGAGGTGTTCGCCGGCCTCGTCCGCGACCCCCGCGTGGTCGGCCGGGCCCGGCAGATCCTCGGCTCGGACGTCTACGTGCACCAGAGCCGGGTCAACTACAAGCCGGGCTTCACCGGCAAGGACTTCTACTGGCACTCCGACTTCGAGACCTGGCACGCCGAGGACGGCATGCCGCGCATGCGCGCGGTGAGCATATCCATAGCGCTCACCGAGAATTTCGTGCACAATGGCGGGCTAATGATTATGCCTGGCTCGCACAAGACCTTCGTGGCCTGTGTCGGGGAGACCCCGGACGACCACTACAAGGAGTCGCTGCGCGGCCAGGAGATCGGGACGCCCGACCCGAACAGCCTGTCGATTCTCGCGGACAAGCACGGAATCGAGCTGTTCACCGGCCCGGCGGGCTCCGCGACCATGTTCGACTGCAACTGCATGCACGGCTCGAACGGCAACATCACCCCCTTCCCGCGCTCCAACGTGTTCATCGTGTTCAACAGCGTTGAGAACACGTGCGTCGAGCCCTTCTCGGCTCCCGCTCCCCGGCCGACGTTCATCGGCGCACGCGATTTCAGCCCGGTGCTCGACTGACCGGCTGACAACAATTCGATAACCCCGACCGTTCGCCCCGCGCACGCGGGGGGCCGTTTACCACCGGCCCCCCGCGTGCGCGTGGCACACCCGACAGGAGTTCAACGATGACTTCTTCGAGACGAGACTTCCTCCGCACCGCCGTGCTGCTGTCCGCCGCGGCGCCGCTTGCCGCGGCGGGCTGCTCCACGACGGATCCGGAGAAGGAGAAGGCGGGCGGCGGCACGCTGCAGAAGGCCAAGGACTCCGGAACCATCACGGTGGGCTTCGCCAACGAGGCGCCGTACGGCTTCACCGACAAATCCGGGAAGCTGACCGGTGAGGCGCCCGAACTGGCCCGCGTCATCTTCAAGAACCTCGGCATCGACGAGATCAAGGGCGTGCAGGTCGACTTCGGCGGGCTGATCGCCGGGCTCAACGCCAAGCGGTTCGACGCGATCGCCGCCGGCATGTTCATCAACCCGGAGCGGTGCGCGTCCGCGGCGTTCGCGAACCCCGAGTACGTCGCCAAGAGCGCCTTCATGGTCAAGGAGGGCAACCCGAAGGGGCTGAAGAACGAGAAGGACCCGGCGGCCAAGGGCGTCAAGGTCGGCGTCCTCACCGGCGCGGTCGAGGCCGGCTACGCCGAGAAGAGCGGCGTGAAGAAGGGCGACATCAAGACCTACGCCGACCAGGCGAGCGCCTACGAGGGCCTCAAGGCCGGCCGCGTCGACTGCATCTGGCTGACCCGCATCTCGCTGGCCGACCTGCTGTCCAAGCACCAGGGCGAGGGCTTCGAGGTGACCGAGGCGTTCATCCCGGTCATCGACGGCAAGGAGCAGTTCGGCGCGGGCGCGTTCGCGTTCCGCAAGGCCGACTCGGACCTGCTGACCGCCTGGAACGGCGAACTCGACAAGCTCAAGCAGCAGAACGGGCTGCTTCCGGTCCTGCAGCCCTTCGGTTTCACCCAGGCCGACATGCCCGGCCCGGACGACACCGCCGCCAAGTTCTGCAAGGGCTGATCGCGCGTGTCCGACGTCCTCGACAGCTACCCCCAGTGGCTGGACGGCGCGTGGGTCACGGTCCGGCTCACCCTGCTCGGCGGCGCGCTGGCGCTGGTGCTCGCCCTGCTGTTCGGCATGGCGGGCACCTCGCGCCACGCGTGGGTGCGCGTGCTGAACCGGTTCTACGTGGAGTTCTTCCGCGGCAACGCCACGCTGGTGCTGCTGTTCTGGTTCTTCTACGCGCTCCCGCTCATCGGCCTGCGGTTCACCACGATGTTCGCGGCCGTGCTGGCCCTCGGCCTGAACGTCGGCGCCTACGGCGCGGAGGTGGTGCGCGGCTCGATCAACGCCGTCCCGAAGGCGCAGTACGAGGCCACGATCGCGCTGAACTTCACCCCGTTCCAGCGGATGCGGCGCGTGCTGCTGCCGCAGGCGTTCGCGCTGATGCTGCCGCCGTTCGGCAACCTGCTCATCGAGCTGATGAAGGGAACGGCGATCGTGTCCCTGGTCGGTCTCGTCGACCTGACCCGCGTGTCGAAGAACATCCAGGGCAGCACCGGCGAGACCGTCGCGGCGTTCACGATGGTGCTGGTCCTGTACTTCGTCATCGCGCAGGTGCTGCAGCTGTTCGTCCGGTACGCCGAGCGCCGCGTGGACCGCATGCTCGGCCGCCGGCTGCCCGCTGAGCCGTCCCTCGGGACGGTCGCGGCGGGCGCCCCCGGAGCGGGGGTGGCCGGCTGATGAGCTGGGACTGGCAGTACTCCGGGGACATCCTCCCCGACCTGCTGAGCGGGCTGCGCTACACGGTCGTCGCGACGCTCGGCGGCTATGTGATCGCGATCGTCCTCGGGCTGGTGTGGACGCTGCTGCGCCGCACCCCGAGCAGGGTCTTCAACCAGACGATCCGGTGGATCACCGAGTTCATCAGGTCGACCCCGCTGATCCCGCAGCTGTACTTCGTGTTCTTCGTGCTGCCCGCGTGGGGCATCACGATCGGGTCGCTGACCGCGGGCATCATCACGCTCGGGGTCCACTACTCGACCTACACCGCCGAGGTGTACCGGGCCGGGATCGCGGACGTGCCGAAGGGGCAGTGGGAGGCGTGCACCGCGCTGAACCTGCCGAAGTCGCGGGTGTGGCTGGACGTGATCCTGCCGCAGGCGATCCGCCGCGTGATCCCGACGCTCGGCAACTACCTGATCGCGATGTTCAAGGACTCGCCGATGCTGCTGGCCATCAACGTCGCGGAGCTGCTGTTCTCGGCGTACAAGGTCGGTTCGCAGAGCCTGCAGTTCCTGGAACCGATCACGATGGTCGGCCTGTTGTTCGTCCTCGTCAGCGTCATATCCTCGATACTCGTCCGCCGCTTGGAGAGGCGTTATGCCACCACCTAACACACCGGAAGTGCCGAAGGACGCAGCGGCAGACACCGCGTCCGACGTCGTCCTGGAGAAGGGCGCCTCCACCGGGAAGGACGCCGCGCCCGAGGGCGTGCCCGCCGCGGACCTGCCGCACGGCGCCGCGCCCGGAATCCGCTTCGAGAAGGTGGTCAAGCGGTTCGGCCCCAACGTGGTCCTGCGCGAGCTGGACTTCACGGTGGCGCCGGGCGAGCGCGTGACGCTGATCGGGCCGAGCGGTTCGGGCAAGACCACGATCCTGCGGCTGCTGATGACGCTGGAGAAGCTCGACGAGGGCCTCATCTGGATCGGCGACGAGACGCTCTGGCACATGGAGCGGGGCGGCAGGCGCGTCCCGGCGAACCAGAAGCACCTGCACGAGATGCGCAAGCAGGTCGGCATGGTGTTCCAGCAGTTCAACCTGTTCCCCAACATGAACGTGCTGCGCAACCTCACCGAGGGGCCGGTGCGGGTGCTGGGGGTGCCGAAGGACGAGGCGGTCGAGCGCGCCAAGGGCCTGCTCGACATGGTCGGCCTCGCCGACAAGGAGAACGCGCACCCGACCCAGCTGTCGGGCGGCCAGCAGCAGCGGGTGGCGATCGCGCGGGCGCTCGCCATGCAGCCGAAGGTGCTGCTGCTGGACGAGGTCACCTCCGCCCTGGACCCCGAGCTCGTCGTCGGCGTCCAGGACCTGCTGCGCGACATCGCGCGGCAGAGCGACCTCACGATGCTGTGCGTCACGCACGAGATGGCCTTCGCCAAGGACATCTCCAACCGGGTCCTGATGTTCGACCAGGGCCAGATCGTCGAGGAGGGCCCGCCGGAGCAGATCTTCGGCGAGCCGTCCGAGCAGCGCACCCGGGACTTCCTCCAGGCCGTCCTGGCGTCCTGAGCGGATCTCCGGCCCGCCGCCCGCGTCCCCGTCGCCCCGGGGACGCGGGCGGCACTTGTTTCGGCCGTACTCGTTTCGGCCGTAGGCGTCTCGGCGGTGCCCGTCTCAGCGGACGCCGGGCCAGGCACCGGCGACGAGCCGCGCCCAGTCGAGGGCAGAGGCGCCGGCGCCGTACTGGCGGGCGATCTCGGCCGGGAAGCTGCCGAGCGGGGCCTTGGCGGGCTCGCGGGCGATCTGCTCGACCATGGTCTCGGTGAGGCCGGCGCCCGGTGCGAGGCGCGGGAACGCGGTGTGCGCGCGGTCGGTAAGGCCGCCCGGGAGGGCGTCCGCGCCCATGCCGACGACGTCGGCGCCGCTGCCGGCGTGGGTGAGGGCGATCTCGGGGCGCATCCGCTCGGCGATGCCCCTGCTGGTGTGCAGGGCGATGGCCTCCCAGACGACGCGGGCCCGCTCGCCGTCCAGGCCGTGGCCGGTGAGGAACCGCGCGGCGGTGTCGGCGCCGTCCACTTCGAAGCGCCCGCCGCCGTCGCCCTGCTCGGTGAGGCCCATGTCGTGCAGGACGGCCGCGAGGAACAGCACCTCGTCGTCGTAGTCGGCGCCCGGCCGCACGCCCCGCGCCTCCCCGAGCGCGCGGCCGAACAGGTAGGTGCGGACGCTGTGGTTGGCGAGCGCGGCGGGCGCCGTCGCGAACACCAGGTCGTAGGCCATGCGGGTCAGGTCGGTGTCGGGCAGTGCGAACTCGGCGAAATGGTCGGACACGAAGACTCCTTCTTAGCTGCCGCTGGGGAACGCCACTGATCGTCCGCCGCCGGGCGGCGGCCCGGCCAGTGTCCGGATTGCCGATATGCGCTACGTTCTGGCCATGCATGTGGTGGCGGTGCTCGCGCTGGACGGTGTCGTGGCGTTCGACCTCGCCGTCCCGGGCCAGGTGTTCGGCGTGACCACCGCGTCCGGGGGCGCTCCGCTCTACGAGACGCGGGTGTGCACGCCGCCGGGCGGCGCGGCGACGTCCGCGGCGCTGGGGCGGATGCGGGTGGACGCCCCGTTCGGCCTGGACGCGCTCGCCGCCGCCGACACGGTCGTCGTCCCCGGGCACGAGGACGTGCGGTCCGACCCGCCCGCCGAGGTCCTGGACGCGCTGCGCCGCGCGGCCGGGCGCGGCGCGCGGATCGCCTCGATCTGCGTCGGCGCGTTCGTGCTGGCCGCGGCCGGGCTGCTGGACGGCCGCCGCGCCACCACGCACTGGCGGTACGCCGGGGCGATGGCCCGGCGGTTCCCGGAGGTCGAGGTCGATCCGTCGGTGCTGTACGTGGACGGCGGGCAGGTCCTCACCTCGGCGGGCGTCGCGGCCGGGATCGACCTGTGCCTGCACCTCGTCCGCCGCGACCACGGCTCGGCGGCGGCGGCGCGCACCGCCCGCCGGATCGTGATGCCGCCGCAGCGGGACGGCGGCCAGGCGCAGTTCATCCGGCACGAGGACCCGCCGGACGGGGGCGCCGCGCTCCAGCCGACGCTGGCCTGGCTGGAGGCCAACCTGCACCGGCCGCTGACGCTGGACGACATCGCGCGGCAGGCGTCGGTGAGCGTCCGGACGCTGACCCGGCGGTTCCGCGAGCAGGCGGGGACGACGCCGCGGCAGTGGCTCGCGCGCGCCCGCGTGCACCGGGCGCAGCAGCTCCTGGAGAGCACGGACCTGCCGGTCGAGCGGGTCGCGGCCGAGGCCGGGTTCGGCTCGCCGGTGACGCTGCGCGCCCATTTCGCCCGGCAGGTCGGCGCGTCCCCGCTGGCCTACCGCGGCGCGTTCCGCGCCCGCTCCTGATCACCCCGCCCGGTTCCATACCGAACGTCGTTCTGTACGGTGGCACTTACGGACGAGGAGAGCGAGGCGATGGGCACTTCGAGGGGCACTTCGATCGCCGGGCTCGGGATGACCGAGCTCGGCAGGGTGTACGGGCGCAGCCCGCGGCGGCTGGCCGCGGACGCGGTGCGGCTCGCCGCCGCCGACGCGGGCCTGGCGCTCGGCGACCTGGACGGGCTGCTGGTCAGCCACGGCATGGGCGGCTCCCCCGGCATCGAGCTGGCCGGCACCCTCGGGCTGCGCGACCTGCGGCTGCTGTCGCAGGTCAACGCGTTCGGCGCGACGGCCGGGGCGATGGTGTCGTATGCGGCGTCGGCCGTGCTCAGCGGCACCGCGACCACCGTGGCGTGCGTGTTCGCGGACGCACCGCTCAAGCCGAAGCAGTCGGCGGGCTCGGCCTACAACCGCGACGCCCGTGAGTGGTACGGGTTCGGCGGGATGACGGCGGCGCTCGGGCTGCGCAGCGTCAACTCCTACTACGCGCTCGCCGCGCAGCGCCACATGGCCCGGTACGGGACGACCAGCGAGCAGCTCGGCGCGATCGCGGTGGCAACGCGGGAGTGGGCGTCGCGCAACCCGCTCGCGCAGATGCGCGACCCGATCACGCTGGCGGACCACCAGAACTCGCGGTGGGTGTCCGAGCCGCTGCACCTGCTGGACTGCTGCCTGGTCTCCAACGGCGCCGTCGCGGTCATCGTGACGAGCGACGACCGGGCCCGCGACCTGGCCCGGCCGCCCGTCCACCTGTGGGGCTGGGGGCAGGGGCACCCCGGGCACCGCAAGGAGCGCGGCAGCGACTTCGGCCTGACGACCGGCGCGGCCTCCTCCGGGGCGACGGCGATGAAGATGGCCGGGATCACCCCGTCCGACGTGGACGTGTGCGAGCTGTACGACTGCTACACCTACACGGTCCTGGTGTCGCTGGAGGACTACGGGTTCTGCGCCAAGGGCGAGGGCGGCGCGTTCGCCGCGTCGGGCGCGCTCGGGCCGGGCGGGTCGCTGCCGACCAACACCGGCGGCGGGCAGCTGTCGGCGTACTACATGTGGGGCATGACGCCGCTGTCGGAGGCCGTGATCCAGGCGCGCGGGGACGGCGGGGAGCGGCAGGCGCCGGCCACCGACGTGATCCTCGTCAGCGGGAACGGCGGCATCCTCGACCACCACTCCACGCTGATCGTCAGCCCGCACCGGAAGGGGGCCTAGCCGATGGAGATCGGCGTTCTGCGGCGGGACGGGCGCACCGACCCGTTCTTCGACGGCACCGCGTCCGACCGCCTCGTGATCAAGCGCTGCGAGGCGTGCGACCAGTGGTTCGCGCCGGACGCCGCCGGCTGCCCCGGGTGCGGCGAGGAGGACCTCGGCTGGGCCGAGGCGAGCGGCGCCGCGACCCTGGTGACCTGGACCGTCCTGCCCAAGGACCCGCCGGCCTTCCTGGCGCTGGTCGAGCTGGCCGAAGGGCCGTGGCTGCACGCCCGGCTGGACGGCGTGGCGGGGGCGGACCTGCGCGAGGGGCTGCCGCTGTGGGCCGTGTTCGAGCATCCGGACGAGGGCGAGTCCTACATCCTGTTCCGGCCCTGACCGGCACCGGCCTCCCGGGCCCCGGCCGGCACTGGACCGAATGACGTTCGGTCCATTAGCGTCGGGGCATGAACACCGAGGTCTGCGAACGGTTCGGCATCGAGTTCCCGCTGTTCGCCTTCAGCCACTGCCGCGACGTCGTCGCCGCCGTCACCAACGCCGGCGGATTCGGCGTCCTCGGGGCCGTCGCCTACACCCCCGAGCGGCTGGAGGAGGAGCTGCGCTGGATCGACGACCACGTCCACGGCCGCCCCTACGGGGTGGACGTGCTGGTCCCCGGCAAGATCGACAAGGCGGCGGAGAGCGGCGGCGGCCTCGACGCGATGCTCGCCGCGGTCCCGGACGAGCACTGGACGTTCCTCACCGGCCTGTTCGAGAAGTACGACGTGCCGCTGCCCGACTTCGACAAGGCCAGGCGGTCCAACTCGCGCGGCGGCACGCAGGTCACCAAGAAGGGCGCCACCGAGCTGATCGACGTGTCGCTCGCGCACCCCATCGGGCTCATCGCCAGCGCCCTCGGCACCCCTCCCCCGCTCATGGTGGACAAGGCCCGGGAGGCGGGCGTCCCCGTCGCCGCGCTGGTCGGCACGTCCGAGCACGCCCGCCGCCAGGTCGCCGCCGGCGCCGACCTGATCATCGCGCAGGGCGGCGAGGCCGGCGGGCACACCGGCGAGATCTCCACGATGGTGCTCGTCCCCGAGGTCGTCGACACGGTCGCGCCGGTGCCCGTCCTCGCGGCGGGCGGCATCGCCACCGGCCGGCAGATGGCCGCCGCGCTCGCGCTCGGCGCGTCCGGCGTCTGGTGCGGCTCGGTCTGGCTCACCACGGAGGAGGCGGAGACGTCCCCGGCCGTCAAGGAGAAGATGCTCGCCGCCACGTCCCGCGACACGATCCGGTCGCGGTCGCGCACCGGCAAGCCCGCCCGGCAGCTGCGCTCCGCCTGGACCGAGGAGTGGGAGGGCCCCGCGTCCCCCGGCCCGCTCGGCATGCCGCTGCAGATGATCGTCGCCGAGGGCGCGATGCGGCAGATCACCAAGGTGGCCGAGTCCGGAAACCCCGGCGCCCGCGCGCTCGCCAACTACTTCGTCGGCCAGTGCGTCGGCCTGATGAACACCGTCAAGCCCGCCCGCCAGGTCGTCTACGACATGGTCGAGGACTTCGCGAACGCCGTGGAGCGCCTCAACCGCATCACGAGCGAGGACTGACCGGGGACGCCCCTTGGCGTCGACGGTGGTCATGGTCGCGTACACGATGTCGCCGATGCAGGCGTCGAACTGGTCCTTGATCTCGGCGAACAACGTCGCTTTCGTGGCCACTGCTCTTCCCTTCCTGCTCAGGCGGCGGTCTTGGCCGGCTCTGCGCGCGTGCTTCCGCTGGTGGACGCTTCGTCCGGGGCGGCGGGTGCACGGAGGCCGAACGCGATCACGACCGCGCCGAGTGCCGCCGCCGCGGCCGGGACGGCCAGGGCGGTCCGCAGCGCGTCCAGGCCCGTGCCGGCGGCGACGCTGACGGCGGTGACGGCCGACAGCCCGAGCGCCGTCCCGAACTGGAAGGACGTGTAGAGCAGGCCGCCCGCCAGGCCGTGCTCGCCCTCCTCGACACCCTCGGTCGCCGCCATCGTCAGCGGCCCGTAGCACAGCGAGAAGGCCAGGCCGAGCAGGACCAGCGACGGCAGCATGGCGGTGTAGGCCCAGTCGGCGCCGACGGGCAGGAACAGTGCGTACCCGGCCGCCGCGAGCAGCATCCCGCCGAACAGGACGCGGGTGTTGCCGAAGCGGTTCACCAGTCGCGGGGTCAGCGTGGGCGCGAGCACCGTGTCGACGCCGATCACCAGCATGGCGAGGCCGGTCTGCATCGTGCTCCAGCCGCGCACCTCCTGGAAGTACAGGGTGGCGAGGAACTGGAAGCCCGCGAACGCACCCAGGAACAGCAGCGCGGCCACGTTCACCCGCACCAGCGGGACCGTCCGCAGGATGCCGAGCCGCACCAGCGGCGACCTCGACCGCCGCTCGACCGCGGCGAACAGCCCGAGCAGCGCCGCGCCCGCCGCGAAAACGGCGGCTGTCGGCCATGCGCCCTCGCCGGGATTCTCCAGCCGGACCACCCCGTACGCCAGCAGCAGCATCGCCCCCGTGACGGCCAGCGCTCCCGCGATGTCGAATCCGCCCTCGGCGCGCGCCGCATCCGTGCCGCGGAGCAGGACCAGCGCCGCCACCAGGATCAGCGCCGCCATGATGACCGGCGCGAAGAACACCCACCGCCAGCCGAAGGACGCGAGCACGCCGCCGGCGACCAAGCCCAGCGAGAACCCGCCCGCCGCCGTCCCCGCGTACACTCCGAGCGCCCGGGTGCGCGCCGGGCCCTCGGGGAAGGTGGAGGTGACCAGCGCCAGCCCGGCAGGCGCCATGAAAGCGGCGGCGACGCCCGTGACGAACCGCGCGGCCAGCAGCATCCAGCCCCCGGTGGCGAATCCGCCGACGCCGGAGAAGACCAGGAACACCGCCAGCCACAGCAGGAACATCCGCCGGTGCCCCAGCAGGTCGGCGGCCCGGCCGCCCAGCAGCATGAATCCGCCGTAGCCGAGCACGTACGCGCTCACCACGCCGCTCAGCATCCCGGTGGACAGCCCCAGGTCGGCGCGGATCGACGGCAGCGCCACGTTCAGCATCGCGACGTCGATCCCCTCCAGGAAGATCGCGCCGCACAGCACCATCAGGACGCCCCACGCGCGTCCGCTCATCCGCACACTCGAATCGGACATCGTCGCCCGGCTCTCCTTCGACGGGGAACCGGTCCCGGAGCGGTTCCCCGAGTGCCCGCCGGTTCCCTCTTGTAACCGGCAACATCGTCGGGCACCATCGGTGAGCATGGAAGACGGCACTTCCGGGTCCCTCGGTTACTGCGGGGATACCGGCATCGACGACGACGTTCTCCAGTGGGACCAGCGCGCCGACTGCGAGGTGCGGCAGATCCTCGACCGCGTCGCCGACAAATGGTCGCTGCTGGTGATCGCGCTGCTCGACAAGCGGAGCCTCCGCTTCACCGAGCTGCGCCGCGCGATCGACGGTGTCAGCCAGCGGATGCTGACCCGCACGCTCCGGCACCTGGAACGCGACGGCCTGGTGAGCCGCACGGTTCACGCGACCGTCCCGCCGCGCGTGGACTACCGGCTGACGCCGATGGGCGCGACCCTGCACAGCACCATCAACGCGCTGGTCGTCTGGACGGAGGAGCACCAGAACGCCATCGCCGCGGCCCGCGCCGCCTACGACGAGCGCGCCGCCGCCGAACAGGCCGCCGCCGAACGCGAAGCGGCCGAACGCGACGCCATCGCCCGCGCCGCGCTGCCGACCCGGCGCTAGTCCAACCGGAGGGGCGGCGGCCCGGGGAACCGCATCCACACCACCGTCCGCTCCCCGTCCGGCCGCACGCCCCACTCCAGGCTCAGCGCGTCGATGATCCGCAGCCCCCGCCCGTCCTCGGCGAGCGGATCGTCCCGCATCACCGGCCGCGTCCCGCCCGCCCCGTCATCGGCGACCTCGGCGACGACGTCCCCGTCCATCACGGAGAACAGCACCGTCACCCTCCCCCGCCGCCCCGACGCGGTGTGCTCGACCGCGTTCGTGAACGCCTCGTTCACGCACGTCTGGACGTCCCCGAGCGACGGATGCCCCTCCCCCAGCATGTCCCGCGCGAAGAGGCGCACATGCTTCGCCGACCGCTCCACGCCCGGCAGCGTGAGCGCCGCGATGACCTCGCTGATCGCCATGAAGATCCCTTCTCTCGGGACTCAGGCTCCAAGCACGGCGCGACGGCCGCACCACGTTCCGTGTTCTCCGAAAGGACCCCTCACTGAAAATTCAGCGCTCTCCCGTTTTCCGGACATCCGACTCCGTAGCGTGACACTCTGATCACATGTCGGAAGCGACCCTGTCCACGACGCGCCGCCGCAAGATCGGACGAGTGCTCCGCCGACTGCGTGAGGAGTCCGGATACACCCTCAAGACCGCCGGCGCGCACCTCGAACGCTCCCCCTCGTCCCTGAGCCAGATCGAGAACGGCGTGCAATGGCTGCGCCTCCGCGACCTCGGCTTCATCCTCGACCGGTACAACGTCCCCACCGACCTCCGCGCCGCCCTCATGACCCTGGCCGAACAAGACCGCCAACCGGGCTGGTGGGACGCCTACCGAGACCTGGTCAGCCCCGAGGCCCTCGACCGGGTCTCCCTGGAATACGACGCCTCCCGCATCATCACCACGGAGACCACGTTCATCCCCGGCCTCCTCCAGACCGAAAGCTACGCCCGCGCCGTCATCCGAGGTCTCACCCCCAAGCACCCGGACGCCACCTTGGAGCGCTACGTGGAATTTCGTCTGGCAAGGCAGCAGATACTGTTCGGCGGATCACCGGCAATTCTCGAGGTCATCCTCGACGAAGCAGCGCTTCGCCGGATGCGCGGCGGCCGCAATGTGATGCGCTCTCAACTTCGGAGACTGTTGAACCAGGCGGAACTCGACAACGTGCTACTCCACGTCCTGCCTCTGGCCGTTGACGCAGGTCCGGCGTATGTCGGCCAGTTCCAACTGCTGGACATCGGCGCGCCGATACTCAGCACGACGCTAACGGATCACCCCACTGGCCAATGGCTCATAGAGGACGACGAGCAGGTCGATCAGTACCGGAGAATCTTCGAGGAGGTCCGGTCGGCCTGTCTTCCAGAAGCGGCCTCGCTCGACATGATCCACAGCATAATGTCGGAGCTATGAGAGGCTCAGATCTTCCGCACACGACCTGGCGCAAGAGCAGCCGCAGTGGTTCCCAGGGAGGCGACTGCGTCGAGATAGCGGGCGCCGACCAGGGGGTGGCGGTGCGGGACTCCAAGGATCCGGACGGCCCCGTCCTCACCTTCGCTCCCCGCGCCTGGAACGATTTCCTCACCAAACTCAAGGACCGGCATTCCTCCTTGTAGATGCGGGTGGCGGGGGCGCTTTACCGGGTGTCCTCCGCCAGGTGCACGAGAGCCGGCCCCCGCGAAGCCGGCGCTCCACCTGCGTGTTCCCGACCTGCAATCAGCCCTCGCACCGGTGCGACCACGCACCATACGGTCCCCTGGCGGACGGGCATCACGTGCCGCCGTGGCCGGCGTCCGCCTTAGGCCGGTCGGCCTGGCGGGCGAGCTGGACGGTGGTCCAGGCCAGGCCCATGAGGGCGAGCGCGGTCACGAGCATCCATTCGTCGATGAGGTCGACGGTGACCGGGGCCAGGTTGACCGACCTGCCCAGGGCCCCGAAGGCGATCACCGGCCACAGCACCGCGACGAAGCCCTCAAGGACGACGGCCGGCCCGAGCAGTGCCCCGAGCGGCCTGCGGGACGGCGTTCCGGCGAGCAGTGGCCTGTTCACCGCCGTGAAGGCGAGCATGAGCGCGGCCGCGCCCGCCAGCCAGGCGAAGACCATGCCGTACCCGACGTCGGCGGTCCCGGAGTACCACAGGTCCGCCGCGATGGGGATCCGTCCCACCGGCGCCGCGAGGAGGGCCGCCAGGTCGACGACGACCACACCGGCGAGGACGAGCACGGGCCGGTGCGGGAGGCTCCACAGCCATGCCGAGAGGGCGATCAGAAGCACCAGCAGCCCCATCAGCCAGTACGGGCCTTCCTCCAGCACGACTTTCGCCCCCATCCCGTCGTGGAGCTGGAACGGCAACAGGAGGGTGCCGGCGACGGCGGTCCAGGCGCAGGCGAGAGCGCCCCTGGCGGCGACCGGACGGCGGCTTTCGTGCGCGGGCCCCGGAGCTGACGGACGATTAGGGGCAGTAGGCCGTTCGCCGCCATCGGCCACGGCGGTGAGCAGGGCGCGGGCCTGTGCGGGAGTCAGCCGGGCGGCGGGATCTTTGCGGAGCAAGCCGGTCAGGAGTCGCGCGAG
Organism: Actinomadura geliboluensis; assembly: GCF_043197915.1. Classification (NCBI taxonomy): domain Bacteria; kingdom Bacillati; phylum Actinomycetota; class Actinomycetes; order Streptosporangiales; family Thermomonosporaceae; genus Actinomadura; species Actinomadura geliboluensis. The sequence goes on from NZ_JBICUA010000001.1 coordinate 197,959, forward strand.
CGGCCCGCCGCACGCGGGTGGGGGCGGCTCCTGTGTGGCGATGGCGATGAACAGGGCACTGTGGGTGGGGGCGGTGAACGGCGGGCGGCCCTCCACCGCCGCGTACAGGGTCGCGCCTAACGACCACAGGTCAGAGGCGGGCGTGGCAGGGTGGCCGTGCACCTGCTCGGGCGACATGTAGGCGGGCGTGCCCAGCACCGCGCCCGAGCGGGTGAGCGTGGCGTCGCCCTCCACCGCGGCGATGCCGAAGTCGGTGAGGACGACCCGCTCCCCCTCCAGCAGCACGTTGGCGGGCTTGACGTCGCGGTGCACGATTCCCTGCGCGTGCGCGGCCGACAGGGCGTCCAGCATCGCCAGGCCGATTGCGGCCACCTGCCGCGCGGGTAACCGCCCCTGTTCCGCCAGCAGCCGCTCCAGCGACCAGCCCCGGATCAGCTCCATCACGATCCACGGGCGGCCGTCCTCGCCCATGACCCGGTCGTAGACGGTGACGATGGCCGGGTGCCGCAGCCGGGCGGCGGCCCGGGCCTCGCGCTCCATCCGCGCGTACCACACCGCCCGCTCCTGCTCGGTGACCTGCTCGGGCACCCGCAGTTCCTTGATGGCGACCTCGCGGTCGAGGTCGGCGTCATGGGCCCGCCACACCGACCCCATGCCGCCCTGCCCGATCCGCCCGAGGTTGCGGTAGCGGCCCGCCAGCACCCCTTCACGGTCCCAGCTCACGATCAGAATTTACCGCGCCCTCCCCGACGGGACCGGGTCGAAGGCGCGCTGCCGTGGGCGGGGCGGTGCCAGGATTGCCGGTGCGGGACCGGACGACCGTCGAGGAGGCGCCATGGCCGAGGATGCTCAGGGGTGGGGCGGGGAGCTGTGGGCGGCCGCCGATCTGCTCACTCCGATGGCGATCCGGGTGGCGGCGACGCTGCGGCTGGCCGACCACATCGCGGGCGGCGCGCGGACGGTCGAGGCGCTCGCCGCGGCGGCGGGCGCCGAAGCCGACGCGCTGGGACGGCTCATGGGGCATCTGGTGACCGCCCGTGTGCTGGTTCGCGAGGACGACGGCGCCTATGAGCTGACTGACCTGGGCGAGCAGCTTCGCGATGACCATCCAGGGGGCCTGCGGGTCTGGCTCGACCTGGAAGGGGCCATCGGGCATGCCGATCTGTGCTTCACCGAACTGCTCCACACCGTGCGCACCGGGGAGCCCGCCTTCCCGCGTCGTTTCGGCCGGACGTTCTGGGAGGACCTGTCGGCCGACGCGCGGCGTGCGGCGTCGTTCGACGCGTTGATGGGCGGGCGGCTGGCGGAGGAGGCGCCCGTGCTGGCCGCCGCCTACCCCTGGGGCGGCCTCGGTCGCGTGGTCGACGTGGGCGGCGGCGACGGGAGCCTGCTGATCGCCCTCCTTCGCGCCCACGAAGACCTGCGCGGAACGGTGATCGACCTGGCCGGGCCGATCGCGCGCGCCAAGGCGGCCATCGCCGGGGCCGGGCTGGACGACCGGGCCGACGCCGAGGCGGGCAGCTTCTTCGACCCCCTTCCCGCCGGGGCCGGCGGATACCTGCTCTCGGGCGTCCTCCACGACTGGGACGACGAGCAGGCCGCGCGGATCCTGCGGCGGTGCGCCGAGGCGGCAGCGGGGACGGGGAAGGTGCTCGTGGTGGAGCACGTCGCCAACGTCGAGGGCGACACGCGGGACACCGAAGGCGACCTGCGGATGCTGTGCTACGTCCGCGGCAGGGAGCGCACCCTGGCCGAACTGGGCGAGCTGGCCGCGTCGGCCGGTCTGCGGGTCGGCTCGGTCAGGCCGGGCGGGCTGCACTCGATCGTCGAGCTGGAGCCGTCCGGCTGACCGGAGGAACGCTCCCACGCGGACCGGCGGGTGATCGCCGGCGCGGCGCCGTCCGGGTCCAGGGGAGCCCTGGCAAGCGTCCGGCCGGAGGGGTCGTGGGACGATGGCGCCGTGTCCGTGATGCCGGAGCCCATTGCGGCCGACGCGCCGGGAGTGATCTCCCGGCCACTGCTCACGCAGTGGTGGCTCGACCTGGCGTTCGTCCACTGGGCCGTGGAGCCGCGGCGGGTCGCGCCGCTGCTGCCGGACGGCGTCGAACCCGACACGCTGGACGGGGTCACCTATGTCGGCCTCGTCGCCTTCTGGATGGACCGGGTCGGGTGGCTCGGGCTGCCCGGCGTCCCCTACCTCGGGACGTTCCCGGAGACGAACGTCCGGCTGTACTCGGTGGACGCGCGGGGGCGGCGGGGCGTGGTGTTCCGGTCGCTGGACGCCTCGCGGCTGCTGCCCGTGGCGATCGCGCGGGCGGTGTTCCGGATGCCGTACCAGTGGTCGCGCATGTCCGTCCGGGCCCGCAAGGACGTCGTCAGCTACACCAGCTCACGGCGGTGGCCCGGGCCGCGCGGCGCCTACAGCCGGATCGACGTGCGGATCGGCGAGCGGGTGGCGAAACCGTCCGAACTGGAGCATTTCCTCACCGCGCGCTGGGGCATGCACAACGAGGTCTTCGGGCGGGTGCGGTTCCTGCCGAACGTCCACCCGCGTTGGCCGCTGCACCGGGCGACGCTGCTGCGCTGCGAGCAGGACCTCGTGGCGGCGGCGGGGCTGCCGGGGCCGCTGGGCGAGCCGGTCAGCGTGCTGTACTCGCCGGGCGTGCCGGTGCGTTTCGGCCTGCCCGACGGCTGATCACTCGACCGGAGGGCCGGGGAAGCGCATCACCGGGTTGCTGCGGCCCGCGAGCAGCAGGACGAGCACAATCCCCGCGGCGGCGTAGCAGCCGAGCACGATCAGAGGCCGGGCCAGGTCGTTGCCGTCGAAGTAGACGGCGTTCCGGACCGCCTCCGTCCCGGCCCAGTTGGGCAGCCACGGGCCGACATCCCGCCAGAACCCCGGCAGCATCTGCAGCGGCCACGGCCCCCCGGCGGCCGGGTTGCCGAGCACGACGAACACCACGATCGCCAGTGCCGTCCCGATGATGCCGAGCAGGCTCTCGGCGGCGGCCGTCGCGACCGCGATGGCGAACACGCAGAGCGCGCCGACGCCGGTGAGCAGCCAGGGGTGGCCGGGCAGGTAGCCGTAGCCGGTCTCCACGATCAGCGTCCCGGCGGCGCCGACGGCCGCCGAGTACACCGCGAAGGCCAGCAGGCGGACGACCGCGTCGCGCGGCGTCCGGGCCGCCATCCCCCGGTAGAGGCCGACGATCGCGGCGACGAGGTAGCCGCTGACGATCCACGCGATCACCAGGTAGAACGGGACGAGCCCTTCGGAGTCCCCGGGGTCGGCGGGCACCACGTCCTGCACGGCCAGGGTCTGCCCGCTGGACGCCGCGACCTGCGCGAACGCGCCGCGCAGCAGGCCGCTGGTGGCCGGGCCGAAGGCGGTGGTGACGAGCAGCCGGCCCTGCTGCGGCACGTAGGCGCCGTAGACGTCGCGGTGGCGGATCGCCCGCCGCGCGGACTCGGCGGTCGGGTACGCGCGCGTGTCGAACTGGTCGCCCCGGCGGTCCAGCGCGGCGCCGACACGGGCCGCGGCGTCCGGCGGGCCGACCACGGCCACCGGCAGCCGGTGCGGGTGCGGCGCGTGGAGCCCGCCCACGTAGGACGCGATGAACGCCGCGCCGAGCAGGAAGACGGCCGCCATGAACAGGGCGGTGACCGGATAGGAGACACCGCGTTCGGGCTGAGGCGAGCCGGTCATTGCCTATGGCTACCCTGCCGTCACGATACGTAACTGCGGTTGCGCGCGCGGGGTGCGGATGCTTTTATAAATGCACATTCATTTATTAATGGGGGTGCGATGGCGGGGCGGCCGAGGGGCGTCGGCGACGCGGCGATCCTGCGGGCGGCGGTCGAGGTGATCGGACGGGTCGGACCGGCCCGGCTCACCCTCGCCGCCGTGGCAGGCGAGGTGGGGGTGGTGCCGGGCACGCTCGTCCAGCGGTTCGGGTCCAAGCGCGGGCTGCTGGTGGCGCTGGCCGCGTCCGCCGTCCGGGACGCCGACGCGCTGCACGAGCGGGCGAGGGCGGGGCACGCGTCGGCGCTCGCGGCGCTCGACGCCTTCGCGGTCGAGGGGATGTCCGAGATGTCCACGCCGGAGCGGTTCGCGAACCACCTGGCCTTCCTGTGCGCGGACCTCACCGACCCCGAGCTGCACGAGCACGCCCTGGCCGTCCACCGGGCGCAGTGCCGCGTGATCGAGCTGCTGCTCGGCGAGGCGGCGGCCGGCGGCGAGCTCCGCCCCGGCACCGACACCCGCGCCCTGGCCCGGACGATCCGGGCCGTCGTCGCGGGAACCGGCCTGAGCTGGGCCCTCGACCGCGAGGGGACGCTGCCGGAGCGGCTCCGCCAGGAAATCCGCGCCGTCCTCGCACCGCACGTCCGCGAGGACGCGCCGCACCTCCGCACGGGCAGGGAGGAACCATGGGGATACTGACCGGGCGTACTCGGAGTCCCCCGCCTATCTCGGACGGGCGGTCGCCGCCCTGGCCGCCGACCCGAACATCATGGACAAGTCGGGCCGGGCGCTGGCCACCTGGGGTCTCTACGAGGAGTACGGCTTCACCGACGCCGACGGCACGCGACCGGACTTCGCCGCCCACTGGGCCGAGGCGCTGGTGGACGAGTACGGGCCGCTCGGCGACCCGCTATAGCCCGCCGATGACGAGGCGGCCGCCCCGCACGGCGACGTCCGTCCCGAAGGCGCGGCAGGCGGCGGTGAACCGCTCGGTGATCCAGGCGTGGTCGGCGCCCTCCGCGCACTCCGTGCGGGCGAAGTCCAGCCGGAGCGGCACCGCCTCGAACCGGGAGGGCCGCCCTTCGTCCACGGTGACCAGGAACAGCAGGCCCAGGTCGTTGCGGAGCATCGGATCGACGATGTAGTCGTCGATGAAGTCGCCCATGTCGAACACGACCGGCGGGGCCGCACCGTGGAACACGTGCGCCGAACTGCCCGCGACGAGCGACGCGCCGGCGTCCACGAGGCTCCGGGCCGCCCGGCGGACGTAGCGCGGCGGCTCCGAGGTCATGTTCGGGCCCCAGTGCGGCATGACGAGCACGGTGCCGACGCCGTCCCGCAGCTCGCGGATCCGCCGCGCCAGGTCGTCCGGGACGCCCTCGCGCAGATCGGTGAAGGCGACACCGGGGCGGTCGGGCCCCGCGGCGAAGTCGGCCGGGTGGTCGGTGACGCCCACCACCGCCACCCGCGTGCCCCGCGCCTCCAGCACGGCCGGCTCCTCCGCCGCCGCGAGATCCTCTCCGGCGCCGATCGTGCGGATGCCCGCCCGCTCCAGGAGATCGACCGTGTCCGCCAGCGCGTCGGCGCCGTAGTCGAGGGCGTGGTTGTTGGCGAGCGTCACGCAGTCGACGCCCAGCTCGGCGAGGACGTCGACCGCGTCCGGCGGGGCCCGGAAGTGGAAGGGCTTGCCCGGGGCGTCCCAGGGCCGCCCCCGGTCGGAGACGCAGCACTCCAGGTTCAGCAGCGCCAGGTCCGCCTCCGCGAACGCGTCGCGCACACCGCCGGAGAACAGGCCGTGCGGGCCGGACTCGGCGATCCGGATCCCCACACCGCGCCCGAGCATGGTGTCCCCGGCGAGCGCCACCGTGATGGCCATCGGGTCCTCCCTCGACGGGACGTCCCCTCCCAGCCTACGAACCGCGCGCTCCCCCGCTAGGACAGCGGGCGGCCCGGGCCCTTCTTGATCTGCTCGATGAACAGCTGCGCGAGGGCGTGCTGGCCGGAGACCGTCGGGTGGTAGCTGCGCGGCTCGGCCTCCAGGGCGGGCAGCTTCAGCGCCAGGCCGTTCATGTAGGCGTTCTGGCTGCCGACCTCGTGCCCGGCGAACGCGCCGTAGGCGTCGACGAACTCGACGCTGCCGGGGGCGCGCGTGGCCGCCTTGCGGGCGTCGGCCTCCGCGACCGACTGCCGGATCAGCTGCCCCAGCTCGTAGGCGCGGGCGTTCAGCCAGCGCTGGTCCGACACCGTGATGTTGTCCGCGTCCACGCCGCTGACCTCGGAGAACGCCTTGGGGTACCCCATCACGACCACCCGGGCGCCGGGGGCCCGCGCGGTGATGTCGGCGAGCAGGGACGGCAGGCTCTGGCGCAGCTCGGCCATCTTCCCGGCGATCTCCTCGCCCTGCCGGGTGCAGCTCTTGCTCCACGGCAGCTTCACCACGCAGCCGGCGAGCACCTTGGAGAACCCGACGTCGTTGCCGCCGATGCTGAGGGTGATCAGGCTGGTGTCGCGCCCGATGCGCCCGATCTGCGGTGGCTCGCCGTGCCGTCCCTTCAGGACGTCGCGGGTCGTGGCGCCCGAGCAGGCCCAGAACGAGGTGCCCTTCGCGAACCGGAACGCCTGGGAGACCTCGTGGTAGTACGCCTTGGACGTCCGGTGGCAGCGGGCGAGCGGGTTGTGGTCGGCCGGGGTCGCCTCCGCGCCGACGCCCGCCGAGTAGGAGTCCCCGAGCGCGACGTAGGCGCCGCGCGTGGCCGCCTCCAGCGGCGTCGGGGCCCGCTCGGCGGCGACCGGGTCGGCGCGCTGCTCCGGGACGGGCGTCCGGCATCCGGCGCCGAACACCTCGCAGCGCGCGGCGGGCAGCGCCACCACCGGGACGACGGCCAGTGCCAGCAGGACGGCGAGGAGGACGAGCGCGGCGCGGCGCTCGCCGAGACGGTCCCGCAGCCGTGCGACCGGGCTGATCAAGCGTCCTCCTCCACGTCCCTCAGGCAGACGTCCGCGCGCCGCCGCCGGTTCCCGCCTTTACATTGTAGATCCGTTATTGGGGGCAGGGCGCCCACATGGCGACGCGCGGCCCGAGGTCGTGCAGGCCCGCCTCGATCTCGGCGGCCCAGTAGGACCCGAGCCCCGGGCCCCACCGCTCCTCCGGCAGCTCCGCGAAGCCGTGCCGGGCGTACCAGGGGCCGTTCCACGGGACGTCCCGGTACGTCAGCAGGCTGACGCCGGGCGCCCCGGACGCCGCCGCCCCCGCCATGACCTCCGCGAGCAGCGCGGCGCCGATCCCCCGCCCGGTCAGGTCGCCGCGCACCGAGATCTGCTCCAGGTGCGCGGCGCCGTCGACCTCCTCGACCGCCGCGAAGCCCACCGCCGGGTCGCCCGCCACCACGATCCGGGCGGCGCCGTCACCGATCAGCTGCTCGATCACGGTCGGGCCGGGCGGGAACACGATCCCGATCTCCCGGAACATCGCGTCGCCCGAGTTCTCGATGTCCGCCAGCCGCGGCAGGTCCGCCGGCCGCGCCGGCCGCACCTCGTACCCCATGCCGCGATCGTAGGCGGCGCGGCCGCGTGCCGCCGCCCATTTAGCCGCCGTCCGGGCGCGCCGCCGCCGGCGCGAGCGACAGGTCCCAGAACTCGGCGTAGCGGCCGCCGCGCTCCAGCAGCTCGTCGTGGGTGCCCTCCTCCACGATCCGGCCGCCGTCCAGGAACGCGATGCGGTCGGCGCGGCGGACCGTCCGCATCCGGTGCGCCACCATCACCACGGTCCGGCCCGCCATAAGGCGCTCGATGCCCGCGTGGACCGCCGCCTCGTTCACCGGGTCCAGCGCGGAGGTCACCTCGTCCAGCAGCACGATGGGCGCGTCCTTCAGCAGCGCCCGCGCGATCGAGACCCGCTGCCGCTCGCCGCCCGACAGCAGCGCACCGCCCTCGCCGACGTTCGCGCCCCATCCGCCGGGCAGCCGCTCGACCACCTCGTCCAGCCGGGCCGCGGTCGCCGCCGCCCGTACCTCCGCGTCGCCCGCGCCGGGACGGCCGAGGCGCACGTTCTCCTCGATCGTGCCGTCGAACAGGTAGACGTCCTGGAAGACGACGGCGATCTGCTCCATCAGCACGTCGGTGCTGATCTCGCGCACGTCCACCCCTCCGACGCGGACCGCCCCCTCGTCCACGTCGTAGAAGCGGGCGAGGAGCTGGAGCAGGGTGCTCTTGCCCGCGCCCGACGGGCCGACGACGGCGAGCCGCCGCCCCTCCGGCACCGCCAGCGACAGGCCGCGGATCACGGTGCGGTCGTCCCGCCGGAAGGTGACGGACGCGAACTCCACGTCGCGGCGCACCGGCCGGACCGGTTCGGCAGGCTCCGGCAGCGGCTCGGTGCGCAGCACCTCGTCCAGCCGCGCCAGCTGGGAGCGCGCCGCGCGCATCCGGCCGGCGAACTCCGACAGCGCCAGCAGCGGGTCGGCGCAGCGGGCGGCCAGCACCAGGACCGCCAGCAGCTCCGCCGCGCCGACGTCCCCGCCGAGCGCAAGGTGGGCGCCGAGGACCAGCATCCCGGTGAACACCGCCTGCACCGCGAGGGACAGGCCGAGGGCGCCGGGCAGCGCCGACAGCGTCGTGCGGCGGGACGCGCGCCGCAGCTCCGCGAGGGCGTCGTCGAGCAGCCGGAAGCGCTCGGTGGTCCGGCCCCCGGCCCGCAGCACCGGCTGGGCCTGTAGGTACTCGATGACGCGCCCGGTCGCCTCGTGGGCGCGCCGGTGGCGGTCCTCGTCGGCGGCGGCCGTCGAGCGCCCCGCCCACACCTGGATCAGCGCGACGAGCGGGACGGCGGCGAGCGCCGCCAGCCCGAGCTGCCAGTTGCAGGCGAGCATCACGGCGACGATCGTCAGCGGGGTCGCGCAGGCGGAGATGTACGGCGCCAGCAGGTGGGCGATCACGCTCATCGCCTGCAGCACGCCGGGCCCGGCCAGGACCGACACCTCCCCGACGCGGCCCGGCCCGTACCAGCCGACGGGCAGCCGGGCGAGGTGGTCGCCGAGCCGGTGGTACATGCCGTCCAGCAGCGTGGTCCCGGCGCGGAAACCGGACAGGTCGCTGACGTAGCGCAGCACCGCGTACCCCGCGACCGCCGCGCCGAACGCGATCAGCCACGGGCGGGCGTCGCCGGGCGTGCCGCCGAACAGCTCCCGCAGGACGGGGACCAGCAGCGCGCAGGCCAGCCCCTCGACCACCGCGGTCGCCGTCATCAGCGCCACCGTGCGGCGCACCGGCGGGGCGTACTCGGGTCCCAGCACGCGCAGCAGCAGTCGGATCATCGGGGCATGCCTCCCTGTGGCACGGCGTCGTTCCCGTCGGCGGCCGCCGACCGGTGGGCGTCCCAGAGCGCGGCGAACCGCCCGCCGCGGGCGAGCAGGTCGGCGGGCCGGCCGCGCTCGGCGACCGCCCCGTCCTCCAGGACCACGACGGTGTCGGCGTCGGCGATCGTCTCCATGCGGTGGGCGATGACCAGGACCGTCCGGTCGCCCTTCAGCGCGGCGAGGGCGCGGCGGACCGCCCGCTCGGTCCGCGGGTCGGCGAACGCGGTCGCCTCGTCCAGCACCAGGACGGGGGTGTCGGCGAGCAGCGCGCGGGCGAGCGCGATCCGCTGCGCCTCGCCGCCCGACAGCCGCGCCTCATCGCCGATCACGGTGTCGTAGCCGCGCGGCAGCTCCATGATCCGGTCGTGGACGTCGGCGAGCCGCGCGGCGCGGACCACGTCGTCGCGCCCGGCCCCCGGTACGGCGAGCGCGATGTTGTCGGCGACCGGCGCGCGCAGCAGCCGGACGTCCTGGAACACGAAGGAGACCGCCCGGTACAGCTCGCGGCTCCCGATCTCGCGCAGGTCCGCGCCGCCGAGCAGGACGGCGCCCTCGTCCGGGTCGAAGAACCGCGGCAGGAGCTGGACGAGCGTGGACTTCCCGCTCCCCGACGGCCCGACGACGGCGGTGACCGTCCCCGGTTCGAGGACCAGGTCGACGCCGCGCAGCACCTCCCGGCCCGGGTCGTAGCCGAACCGGACGCCGCGCAGCTCCACCCGGTGGCCGCGCGGCGCGACCGGGCGGGCCGGCTCCGGCAGCGCCGGCACGTCGAGCACGTCCCGGATCCGGCCGACCGCGCGGCGGGCGGCCTGCATGTCGTCGAAGCCGTGGCCGAGGGCCTCCACGGGCGCGGTGAGCCCCAGCCCGAGCAGCAGGAAGGGCAGCAGGTCCGCGGCGGGCATGCCGCCCTCGCTGATCAGCACCGCGCCGCCGGTCAGCACCACCAGCAGCACGAACGGCGGCGACAGCACCACCTGCATCGCGGCGGCGGTCCCGGCGAGGCCGCGCACCATCCGGTAGAAGGAGGTGGTGAAGGCGTCCACGGCGGTGAAGAACGCGCGGTGCGCGCGCTCGCCACCGCCGAACGTCTTCACCACCGCGATGCCCTGGACGAACTCCACGACGGAGTCGGAGATCCGCCCCATCGCCGCGTCGAACTCCTTCTGCTCGCGCAGCCGGGCGGGGGTCATCATCAGCGGCACCGTCGCCACCGCCAGCGCCACCGGGATCAGCGTGATGAGCGTGAGCCGCCAGTCGACGGTGAACAGGTAGGCCAGCGACACCGCCGGCACGACGAACGCGGAGACCAGCTCGCCGGGGGTGTGGGCGATGAACGGGTGGACGGCGCTCACGTCCTCCCCCGCGACCTTCGCCAGCTCGCCCGTCCGGCGGCGCGACAGCCAGCCGATCGGCACGAGCCCGAGCCGGGCGGCCAGCCGGCGGCGGAAGTCCAGCTGCACCCGGTCGTCGAGGAGGTGCCCGAGCGCCGACGCCGCGCCCGTGGCCAGAAGCCGGACGAGCAGCCCGGCCGCGCCCGCGACGACGGCGGTCCAGACGTGGCCGCGGTCGAGCGGGCCGGGCGACAGCAGGGCGCGGCCCAGCTCGACGACCGCCAGCAGCGGGGCCAGCCCCGCGACGGCGCCGACCACCTGGAGGGCCACGACTGCGGTGAAGCTCCACCGGTAGGGGCGCAGCAGCCCCGGCGCGCTCACCGCTCCCCCGTCGCGCCGGACCGCTTCTCCCGGCGGCTGCCGCGCGGCAGGGTCGCGGCCATGATCGTGCTGGGGGTGTCCAGCTCGATGCGGTGCCAGCGCCCGCGCGGGACGACGGCGGCGGTCCCGGCCGTCAGCCGGATCTCCTCCTCCCGCTGCCCCGCCCGCTCCGGGCGCAGGTAGAGGCGGATCTTCCCGATGAGGCAGGACACGACCTCGTCGGCCTCGGGGTGGACCTCCCAGTGGTCGGCGTGGACGTCGGCGGCGGTCTTGGCATGGAACGTCCGGAGCTGCCAGCCGTCCAGGTCGAGGGGCCCCGCCGCACTCCCGGTGCGGACGGTGCCGCCCCGCTGGAGGTGCACGGGTGCCCCGAAGAGGTCGATCGGCGCGACGGTCATGCGGAGGTTCCTTCCTGCTGCGGCGGGCTCGTCCTGGGCAGGACGGTGAGGGCGATGAGGGCGGCGGCGGCCAGCAGGACCGCGGCGAGGGTCAGGCCGAGCGCGTACCCGTCGTTGAGGGCCGCGGGCGTGGCGGCGCCGCCGGCGCGGTCGCTCGCCGCGGTGCCGAGCGCGGCCAGGCCGAGCGACGCGCCGATCTGGCGGGAGCTGTTGAGCAGCCCGGAGGCGACCCCGGTCTCGGCCGGGGCGACGCCGCCGGTGGCGATGGAGACGATCGGCCCCAGGCACAGCCCGAAGCCGGTGCTGGCGACGACCGCGGGGCCGAGGACGTCCACGCCGTACGAGCCGTCCGGGCTGATGAGGCCGAACCAGGCGAACCCGGCCGCGCCCAGCGCCGCGCCGGCGGCCAGGAGGCGGCGGGGCGCGAAGCGGTAGCCGAGCTTCACGGCGAGCACGGAGCCCGCGATCACCCCGAGGGCGAACGGCACGAACATGACGCCGGTCAGCGCCGCGCCGTGCCCGAGGACCCGCTGGAGGTACAGCGACATGAAGTAGAACGCCGAGGCCATGGCGGCGCCGGTCAGCAGGATGAAGGCGTTGGCGCCGGCGACCGAGCGGTTGGCGAACAGGCCGAGCCGCACCAGCGGGTCGCGGGTGGTGCGCCGCTCGACCAGGACGAACGCGGCCAGCAGCACGGCGGCGGACACCAGGCTCGCCATCGTCGGGGCCGACGTCCACGCGTGCTGGTCCGCGCGGACGACCCCGAACACCAGCAGGGTCAGCCCGCCCGTGGCGAGGACGGCGCCGAGCACGTCCGGGCGTCCCCCGCGCACCGGCGGCGGGGCGGCGGCGACGCCCCGCCAGGCCATGCCCAGCGCGACCGCGGCCATCGGCACGTTCACGAACATCACCGCGCGCCAGCTCGCGTACTCGGTGAGGACCCCGCCGATGAGGACGCCGAGGGCGCCGCCGGCGGCGTTCACCGCGCTCCAGATCCCGAAGGCCCGCACGCGCGCGCGGCCCGAGGGGAAGGCGTCGGCCAGCAGCGCCAGCGCGGCCGGGGCCAGCGCGGCGGCGCCGATGCCCTGCGCGGCGCGCGCCGCCACCAGGTGGCCGGGCGCCTGCGCGAAGCCGCCGAGCAGGGACGCGAGGCCGAACAGGCCGAGCCCCGCCAGCAGGACCCGCTTGCGCCCGTACCGGTCGGCGGCCTTCCCGCCGAGCAGCAGCAGCCCGCCGAAGGTGAGCGCGTAGGCGTGGATCACCCAGGTCAGCCCGGCCGGGCCGAAGCCGAGCCCGGCGGCGATCTCCGGGAGCCCGACGTTCACCACCGACAGGTCCAGCGACACCATGAACTGCACGACGGCGACCGCGGCGAGGACGAGCCCCGCCCGCGCCTCCGGGGCGGCGGCCGGTGCCGTCCGCGCCGATTCCCTGATCGTCATCGCCGCCCTCCTGGGGCCGCGCGGGACTGCCTTCGTTGACTCGTGCGCATGCCGGACATCGTCGTGTCCGGGCCGGTCCGCGGTCGTCCTGCCGGGGAAGACTCCTCCGTCCGGTACCCGGGGAGCAGGAACCGCCGGCCTACTTCCCCGGGAGTAGCCGGGTTCTGCGACGTGCGGCGGAGGCACACCGCCCGGAAAGCGCCATAATCTACGCAGATGAGTTTCTTGGACGGGTGGCGGCCGCTCGCCCAGGACGCCCTGCTCGCCGCGGTGGTGGCGGTCCTGCCGGTGGTCTTCGTCGTGGCCGCGCCGGACGCGGGCCCCGCCGACGTCGCGCTCGCCCTCGCCGGCTGCCTCGCGCTCGTCGCGTGGCGGCGGGCGCCGCTGGCGGCGCTGCTGGTCAGCACGGCCTGCATGCTCGCGGTCATGGTGCACGCCCAGCCGGGCCCGTCGCCCGTCTTCCCGGTGCTGGTGGCGGTGTTCGCCGCGGTGCGGGCCGGCCACCGGGCGGCCCCGGCGCTCGCGGGCGCGGCCTTCCTCGGCGCCGACCTCGCGGCCCGGCTGCCCGGCGACGGCGGGCCGATCGACGACCTGGAGAGCACGTCGCTGATGCTCGGCTGGTTCGTCGCGGCCGGCGTGGCCGCGACGGTCGCCCGGCACCGGCAGGCGTACCTGGAGGAGGTCGAGCACCGCGCCGCCGAGGCCGAGCGGACCCGCGAGGAGGCGGCGCTGCGCAGCGCGAGCGAGGAGCGGCTGCGCATCGCCCGGGAGCTGCACGACTCCCTCACCCACAGCATCTCGATCATCAGGGTGCAGGCCGGGGTGGCCGTGCACGTGGCGCGGCGGCGCGGCGAGGACGTGCCGCCCGCGCTGCTGGTGATCCAGGAGGCCAGCGGCGAGGCGATGCGCGAGCTGCGCGCCACCCTGAAGGTGATGCGCGGCGACGCCGGGTCCGACGGCCCGGCCACCGGGCTCGACCGGCTGGACGACCTGGTGGAGCGGGCCCGCTCCACCGGGCTCCCGGCCACCCTGACGATCTCCGGCGTCCGCCGCGACCTGCCGGACGAGGTGGACCGGGCCGCGTACCGGATCGTCCAGGAGGCCCTCACCAACGTCTCCCGGCACGCGGGCGGCGCGGCCGCCGCCGTGCGCATCGACTACGCCGACGGCGGCCTGGTGGTGCGCGTCGACGACGACGGCAAGGCCGACCCGGACGCGCCGCCCGTCCCCGGCACCGGCCTGCTCGGCATGCGCGAGCGGGTCACCGCGCTCGGCGGCCGGCTGCGCGCCGAGCCCCGCCCCGAGGGCGGCTTCACCGTGTGCGCCGAGCTCCCGCTGGGAGAGCCGGCGTGATCCGCGTGCTGCTCGTGGACGACCAGGCGCTCATCCGCGGCGGCTTCCGGGCCCTGCTGGAGATCGAGGACGACATCGAGGTGGTCGCCGAGGCCGCCAACGGCGAGGAGGCCGTCGCGCTCGCCGCCGAGCACCGGCCCGACGTCGCGCTCGTCGACGTCCAGATGCCGGTGATGGACGGCATCGAGGCGACCCGGCTGATCGCGGCCGACGAGCGGCTGAGCGGCGTCCACGTCGTGATCCTCACCAACTACGGCCTCGACGAGTACGTCTTCAACGCGCTCCGCGCCGGCGCCTGCGGCTTCATGGTGAAGGACACCGAGCCCGCCGACCTGGTGCAGGGCGTCCGGGTCGCGGCCCGCGGCGACGCGCTGCTGTCCCCCGCGATCACCCGCCGGCTGATCGGCGAGTACGTCGCGCGCCGCCCCGGCCCCGCGCCCGGCGCGCTCGGCGTGCTGACCAACCGGGAGCGGGAGGTCACCGCGCTGGTGGCGCGCGGGCTGTCCAACGACGAGATCGCCGCGCACATGGTGATCAGCCCGACCACCGCGAAGACGCACGTCAGCCGGGCGATGATCAAGCTGGGCGCGCGGGATCGCGCGCAGCTCGTCGTGTTCGCCTACGAGTCCGGGCTCGTCGCCCCGCGCACCGCCTGACCCGGCCCGCGTCAGGAGTAGTAGCGCATGTGCCAGTCCATCGGCGGCTCACCGTAGGCGTCGGCGGGCGGCCGCGGGCCGAACTCGACCGCGGAGCCGTGGGCCAGCTCGGCGATGACCGCCGCCGCCTCGACGCCCGCGCGCCAGTGCTCGGGGACGGCCCGCGCCCCGTACCGGGCGCCGAGGAGGCCGCCGCAGACGGCGCCGGTGGCGTCGCTGTCGCCGGAGTGGTTGACGGCGAGCAGCAGCCCGCGCGGGACGATCTCCAGCGGGTACCCGCCCGCGGCCTCCGCCGCCAGCGCCGCGTAGACGGCGATGGCGAGGGCCTCCGGGCCGGTGAAGCCGCGGCCGAGGCCCTCCAGCCGCGCGGCGTCCGGCGGACCGCCGCGCACCAGGCCGACCGCCTGCTCCAGCGCGGCCGTCGTCTCCTCGTGGCCGCGGTGCTCGCGCAGTTCCGCCATGGCGTGCTCCACGGCGTCGCCGAGGGACGCGCCGTGGACGAGTGAGGACACCGCGACGGCGAACGCTCCGGCGGGCAGGTGGCCCGAGGGGTGGCCGTGGGTGAGGGCCGCCGTGCCCTGCCCCCGGGTGAAGACGGCCGCGCGGTCGGGGTGGCCGAACCCCGCCGCGGCGGCGCGGATCGTCCCGCCGCAGCCCTTGGAGTCGTTGACGGGCTCGTCGACCCGGCCGAGCGGCCAGCCGGGCTTGCCGCGTGCCGCGGCCTTGCGGAGGGCGGCGAGGGTGGTGCGGCCCGCGCCGCGGCGGGCCGTCACCGCCGGGTCCCGCAGGGCGGGGCCGCTCACGTGCAGGTCCTGTTCGGGGAGCGGCTCGCCCTGGGCGCGCAGCCACGCGAGGTAGTTGGACTGGACGAGGCCGAAGTACGCGCCGCCGATGCCCCTCGCGCGGGCCCGGATGGACGCCTGGACGCCCGCCTGCGCGGTGAGCAGCCCCAGCTGCGTCGCCTCCCCGATCTCGCCCCGCCCCGCGAACCCGGTGACGCCGGCCGGGCCGTGCGCGGCGCGGATCTCGGCGAGCGCCATGCCCTCGACGGGGCGTCCGAGCGCGTCGCCGACCGCGCCGCCGAACAGGCAGCCGAGCATCCGGTCGCCGGTCTTGTCCGTCATGCCGGTCACGCTACCGGTGCGGCGCGCTCGGTCACCGCCGATTGGCCTCCCTCGGCACGGCGCGCAAATGAGCACGGGCCGTGCCATCTCCCTGGCGCGCGGTCGACCTTGTGATGTACCGGAAAGCCACCGAAGAATGTCCGCGCGGCTAGCCCGCGCGCATTATCGGACGGTCGGCCGCCGGACAACCTGCTCGACTTATTCGTATTTGGTCCGATTCTCCGGACACGCCCGCTCCCCCGGCATTGCGGCGGGTACAGGAATTCACCAAGTGGCGCGGCACGCATTCGCGGTGCCATACTCCGCTCGTTTCGCCTTTCGCGAGGGCGGAATTGGGAGCTCCTCCAAGGAAATGCACGCCCCGGCACAGGGAGAGAAGATGAAGCCGTACGAAACCCCCGTCCTGGTGGCGGCCGGCTCGTTCCGCAAGGTGACCGGCCTGCTCGGCCGGCACGGCAACGACCGCGTCGTGCTCAGCAAGAACTGACGAGCGGCCCCTTGACGCACATGCCCGAACCGAACGGCATGCCGGGCCGCGGCGAGGCGTTCTTCGTGGTCCTGCCGGACCACCCGGCCGCCCTCGCCGTGGCCTCGGCCATCCCGCACGACCGGACGCTGCGGTACGCCTCCGGACGGCCCTGGCTGATCGGGAACTGGCCCGGCGCCGCGATCACCGCGGCGCAGGCCGGCCCCGCCCGGATCGCCGTCCTCGGCACCCCGGCCCCCGCCGACCGGCTCCGCCGCGAGGCGGGGCGGCTCACCGGCCTCACCGCGCTGGACCGGCTCGCCCGCACCCTCCCCGGCAGCTTCCACCTCGTGGCCGCGCTGGACGGCCGCACCCGCGTCCAGGGCGACGCGGCCGGGCTGCGGCTGCTGTTCCACGCCCGGGTCGGCGGCGTGACCGTCGCCGCCGACCGCGCCGACGTCCTCGCCGCGCTGGCCGGCGCCGGCCTCGACGAGCGGCAGGTCGCGGCGCGGCTGCTGTGGCCGCTCCCGCATCCGCTGCCGCACACGCCGATGTGGCGCGGCCTCACCGCCGTGGAACCCGGCGAGCAGCTGAACCTGGAGCCGGACGGCGGCGCCCGCGTGCGCCGCTGGTGGACGCCGCCTGAGGCCGAGCGCTCCCTGGCCGCAGGCGCCACCGACCTCGCGGACGCGCTCACCGCGGCCGTCGACGCGCGCACGGCCGGCGGCGGGACGGTGAGCTGCGACCTGTCCGGCGGCCTCGACTCGACCTCGGTGTGCTTCCTCGCCGCGCGCGGCGAGGCGCGGGTCGTCGCGAGCACCTGGCCCGGCCGCGACCCCGCCGACGAGGACCTGGAGTGGGCGCGCCGCGCCGCCGCCCGGCTGCCCGGCGTCGAGCACGCCGTCTGGCCCGCCGAGGAGTCGCCGCTGGTGTACGCGGGGCTCCTGGACATCGACGACGCCCTCGACGAGCCGTCCATCGGGATGATGGACCGGGCCCGGGTCCTCAGCCACGTCCCCCGGCTGCTGGCGAAGGGCAGCCGGCTGCACCTGACCGGCATCGGCGGCGACCACGTCACCTGGTGCTCCGAGGCCCACTACCACGGGCTGCTGCGCCGCCGGCCGCGGCTCGCGCTGCCGCGGCTGCGCGGCTTCCGCGCGCTGTTCGACTGGCCGCTCGGCCCGATGGCGGCGGCGCTGGCCGACGGCCGCACATACCGCCGCTGGCTCGCGGACGCGGCGGCCGGGCTGCGCCTCCCGCCGGCCCCGCCCGCCGCCGGGGCGCTCGGCTGGGACGACCCGCCCCGGCTGTTCGGCTGGGTCACCCCGGACGCCGAGCGGATGGCGGCGGACGTGCTGCGGGAGGCCGCCCGCGCCGCCGAGCCGCTCGCGCCCGACCGGGGCCGGCACGCCGACCTGCACGCCATCCGCGCCTGCGCCCGCATCGTCCGGCAGTGGGAGCGGATGAGCGCCCGCGCCGGGCTGCCGACGGCCTCCCCGTTCCTGGACGACCGGGTGATCGACGCGTGCCTGGCCGTCCGCCCGGAGGACCGGGTCACCCCGTGGAAGTACAAGCCGCTGCTGGTCGCGGCGATGCGCGGGACCGTCCCGGACGCCTGCCTCACGCGGTCGACCAAGGCGGAGGCGTCCATGGACGCCGCCGACGGGCTGCGCGTGCACCGCACCGACCTGATGGCCCTGTGGGAGGACTCGCGGCTCGCCCGGCTCGGGCTCGTCGACGCGGCCCGGCTGCGCGACCTGGCGTCCCGGCCGGCCGTCCCCGCGCTCCGCGAGGCGATCCTGTACTCCACCGTCGGCTGCGAGGTGTGGCTGCGGACCCTCGACGGCGGCCCCCGCGCGGCGGCCGCCGCCCCCTCAGTGAAGGAGACCGGATGACCCTGCGGCTGCGGCCCGGCGTGTCCACCGCCGACACCGGGTACGGGACGGTGCTGCTCGACGAGGGCAGCGGGGACTACTGGCAGCTCAACCCGACCGCGGCGCTGGTGCTGCGGCTGCTGGCGGAGGGGTGCGGCGCCGCGGGGGCCGCCGCGGCCCTCGCCGCGGAGTTCGACGTCGACCCGGCGCGGGCGCTGGCGGACGTGGCGGCGCTGGTCGAGCGGCTGCGCGCGGCCCGGCTGGTGACGCCGTGACGGTCCCGAGCGCGCTGCGCCGCCCGGCCGGGGTGCCGCCGGCGCGGCGCGCCGCGGCCCGCGCCGCGGTCCTGCTGGCCCGGCTGCTGGCGCTGCTGCCGCCCGGCCGCATCCGGGCCGTGCTCGGCGTCCTGCGCCGGGGCGCCCGCCCCGCCCGCCGCGACCAGGCGCTGGCGGCGCGGGACGCCGTGCGCGCCGTGAGCCTCGCCTGCCTCAGCCCGCGCGGCTGCCTGCCGCGCTCGCTGGCGACCGTCCTGCTCTGCCGGATGGGCGGCGGATGGCCCACCTGGTGCGCGGGCGTGCGGACGCTGCCGCCGTTCGGCGCGCACGCCTGGGTGGAGGCCGAGGGCCGGCCCGTCGGGGAGGACGTCCCGGACGGCTACCTCACCCCGCTGATCACCGTCCCGCCGCCGGGCGCGGAGCGCCGCGCGCGCTGAGCGCGGCGGGCGGCGCTTCGGAAAATGGGATGCGGGCGGGGGCGGGGAGTGCCCATCCTCGACCATGGGATGGACGCTGAGCGATGATCACGAGGAGTTCACCGGCCGGGCGGGCGCCTTCCTGCGGAGCGACCCCGTCCGCAACACCGTGACGCTGACCCTGACCGAGTCCATGCGGCACCGCGACCTCTACCCGCACGCGCTGTTCGGGTGGTGGACGGAGGGCGCGGACATCGCGGGCACGTGCCTGTGGACGACGGACCGCTATCCGCCGCTCCTGAGCGCGATGCCGGAGCGGGCCGCGCGGGAGCTGGCGGACGTGCTGGCCGAGCGCGCCCCGGTGGTCGGGGCCGTCAACGGCACGCCCGAGACGGCGGCGGCGTTCGCGGCCGCGTGGACGCGCCGCACCGGGGCGCCGAGCCGGGTCGCGCTGCGGCAGCGGCTCCACCGGCTGGCCCGGCTCGAACCGCCCGACCCTGCGCCCGGCGGCGCCGCCCGCACCGGCGGCGACGCCGACCGCGAGCTGGTCACCGACTGGTCCCGGGCCTTCCACCGGGACACCGGCGGGCACGGCGATCCGAACCCGGCGGTGCTCCTGAGCAGGCTCGACGACGGCCTCATCACGCTGTGGGAGGACGGCGGGCTCCCGGTGGCGCTGGCGGGCCGCACGGCGACCGCCGCGGGCGTCGCCCGGATCGCGCCCGTCTACACGCCCGACGAGCACCGCCGCCGCGGCTACGGCGCCGCCGTCACCGCGGCCGCCACGCGGGCGGCGCTGGACGCGGGCGCCGAGGACGTCGTGCTGTTCACCGACCTCGCCAACCCGACGAGCAACGGCGTGTACCGCCGCATCGGCTACCGCCCCGTCGAGGACCGCGTCGTCCTGTCCTTCACCTGACCCGCCGCGGGCACCGACCCGCGACCGCCCGTCTGATCGCCGGCCCGGCGCCCCCGCCATGATCGCGCCCGGGTCGGCGAGCGCGGCGCGGGCTACTACTTGACGCCGGCCTCGCGCATGTCGCGGAGCTCGCGCTTCAGCTCCTTGATCTCGTCGCGGAGGCGGGCGGCGAGCTCGAACTGCAGGTCGGTGGCGGCCTGGTGCATCTGGTCGGTCATCTGCTCGATGAGCGCCTCCAGCTCCTCGCGGGGGCGCTCGCCGACCAGGTCGGCGGCGTGCCGGCCGACCTCCTTCGTCCGGGACGCGAGGCCCGGGACGGGCGCCTTGCCGCGGGACTGCTGGCGCCCGCCGCCGCCGATGAGGGTCTCGGTGTCGGCGTCCTCGCGGACGAGGGAGTCGAGGATGTCGGCGATGCGCTTGCGGAGCGCCGTCGGCTCGATGCCGTGCTCGGTGTTGTACGCCTGCTGCTTGGCGCGGCGCCGGTTGGTCTCGTCGATCGCCCGCTCCATCGACGGGGTGACCGTGTCGGCGTACATGTGGACCTGGCCGGACACGTTGCGCGCCGCGCGGCCGATCGTCTGGATGAGGGACGTCTCCGAGCGCAGGAAGCCCTCCTTGTCGGCGTCCAGGATCGCGACGAGCGACACCTCGGGCAGGTCGAGGCCCTCGCGGAGCAGGTTGATGCCGACCAGGACATCGAACTCGCCGGCGCGCAGCTCGCGCAGCAGCTCGATGCGGCGCAGCGTGTCGACCTCGCTGTGCAGGTACCGCACCTGGATGCCGAGCTCCAGGAGGTAGTCGGTGAGGTCCTCGGCCATCTTCTTGGTGAGGGTGGTGACGAGGACCCGCTCGTCGCGCTCGGTGCGTTCGCGGATCTCGTGGACGAGGTCGTCGATCTGCCCCTTGGTGGGCTTGACGACGATCTCGGGGTCGATGAGCCCCGTCGGGCGGATCACCTGCTCGACGACGTCGCCCTTGACCCGGTTCATCTCGTAGGTGCCGGGCGTCGCGGACAGGTAGACCGTCTGGCCGATGCGGTCGAGGAACTCCTCCCACTTCAGCGGCCGGTTGTCCATCGCGGACGGCAGCCGGAACCCGTGCTCGACCAGCATCCGCTTGCGGGACGCGTCGCCCTCGTACATGGCGCCGATCTGCGGGACGGTCTGGTGGGACTCGTCGATGACGAGGAGGAAGTCCTCCGGGAAGTAGTCGAGGAGGGTGTTGGGAGCGGTGCCGGGGCCGCGGCCGTCGATGTGCCGCGAGTAGTTCTCGATGCCGGAGCAGGTGCCGACCTGCCGCATCATCTCGATGTCGTAGGCGGTGCGCATGCGCAGCCGCTGCGCCTCCAGCATCTTGCCCTGCCGCTCCATGACGGCGAGGGTCTCCTCCAGCTCGGCCTCGATGTCGCGGATGGCGCGCTCCATGCGCTCGGGGCCGGCGACGTAGTGCGAGGCGGGGAAGACGTACAGCTCGTCGTCCTCGGTGATCAGCTCGCCGGTGAGCGGGTGCAGGGTGGCGAGCTTCTCGATCTCGTCGCCGAACATCTCGATCCGGACGGCGAGCTCCTCGTACTGCGGGATGATCTCGATGGTGTCGCCGCGGACCCGGAACGTGCCGCGGGTGAAGGCGAGGTCGTTGCGGGTGTACTGCATGCCGACGAGCTGCCGGAGCAGGTCGTCGCGGTCGATCTCCTGGCCGACGTGCAGCCGGACCATCCGGTCGACGTACTCCTGCGGGGTGCCGAGGCCGTAGATGCAGGACACCGACGCGACGACGACGGTGTCGCGGCGGGTGAGCAGCGAGTTGGTCGCCGAGTGCCGCAGCCGGTCGACCTCGTCGTTGATCGAGGAGTCCTTCTCGATGTAGGTGTCGGTCTGCGGGATGTACGCCTCGGGCTGGTAGTAGTCGTAGTACGAGACGAAGTACTCGACGGCGTTGTTCGGCAGCATCTCGCGCAGCTCGTTGGCGAACTGTGCGGCGAGGGTCTTGTTCGGCTGCATGACGAGGACGGGCCGCTGGAGCTTCTCCACCAGCCACGCGATCGTGGCGGTCTTGCCGGTGCCGGTGGCGCCGAGGAGCACCGCGTCCTTGTCGCCGCCCTGGACGCGGGCGGTCAGCTCGGCGATCGCCTGCGGCTGGTCGCCCGACGGCGTCATCTCGGTGACGACCTCGAACGGCGCCACGCGGCGCCGCAGGTCGGTGACTGGGCGCATCGGCGGCTCCCCCTGCTCGGCGTACTCCCTGCTTCCCCACAACTGTATTCAGGGCCTCCGACATTCCGCGTCCGCGCCGGTCGGCGGGCCGCCGGCGGGCGGGTCAGGAGGCGGCCGGGTCAGGAGCCGGGCGGATCAGGAGGCGGGCGGATCAGGAGGCGGGCGGATCAGGAGGCGGGCAGCGGGATCCGCGCCTGGACGGCGTAGCCGCCGCCGTGCGGCCCGGCCTCGAAGCTGCCGCCGAGCGCGGTGACCCGCTCGCGCAGACCGACCAGGCCGTTGCCGCCGCTCGGCAGCCGGTGCTCGGGCCCGGCGGTGGGCGGGGCGTTGATGATCTCCACCTCGATCGCCTCGGGCAGCAGCCCCAGGTCGACGCGGGTGTCGGCGGCCCCGGCGTGCTTGTGGACGTTGGTGAGGGCCTCCTGGACGAGGCGGTACACCGTCCGCCCGACGGCGATCGGCATCGGCCGCTCCTCGCCGCGGACGGCCAGGTCGACGCGGAGCCCGGCGGCGCCGGACTGGCCGACCAGCTCGCGGACGTGGGCGAGCGTCACCGCCTCCTGGGGAAGGGCCTCCTCGCCCTGCCGCAGGACGCCGACGACGTGGCGGAGCTCCTCCAGGGCCTGCCGGCCCATGTCGCCGATCACGGTCGCGGTCTCCGCGGCGCGGACCGGGTCGCGGCCGGCGATCGCCTTGAGCGCGCCCGCGTGGACGACGATGACGCTGATCCGGTTGGCGACCACGTCGTGCATCTCCCGCGCGATGCGGGTGCGTTCCTCGCCCCGCGCGCGCTCTGCGAGGAGGTGCTGTTCACGTTCCAGCCTGGCGGCACGCTCCTGGAGAGAGGCCAGCAGCTGCTTGCGCGCGCCCATGTAAAGGCCGAGCAGCACGGGGACGGCGATGAACGCGATGCCGAACACGGCCTGCGCGATGAAGGTCTCGGTCCTCGCCGTCGGCCCCGGGAACGCCAGACCGGCGGCGTAGCCGACGACGGCGATCGTCAGGACCGTCCTGCGGGACGACGCGTACGCGGCCAGGGAGTAAAGGATGATCAGGCCGGCGAAGGCGCCCGCCCCGGTCACCGTCGAGAAGACGACCGCGAACAGGGCGAGGCCGACGGGGTGGGAGCGCCGCACGACCAGCGCCAGGCCGAGGACGACGCTGCACGCCGACACCACGGACGGCGGCAGCCAGAACCGCTGGTCGGCGAACCACAGGAACACGCTGTCGCCGCAGGCGAGGGTCACGGCGAGGAAGACGTCGAGCGCGCGGGAACGCCGGGTCGGCCATGCCCCCGTCCACCAGCCCCTCACGCGCATGCGAGGAGTCTATGGCGACCGGAAGCACACCCGGGCGCGCGAGACACCGAACCCCTTACCTGCGGAGCTTTTCCGCGGTCCGGACCCTGTGGTTACGATGACGGCGCCGACTAGGACGGGGTGCGACCGGAACATGACCCGATTCGCCAACTGGCTCGGGAAGAACGCCGACGCGGTGATCGCGCTGGTGCTGGCGATCGTGGTCGCGGTGCTGGGGCTCGGCGTGAACCTGCCGAACGAGGACGAGATCACCAACAGCGGGATCCTCGCGGTGATCGGCCTGCTGGCGACGTCGATGCTGCGGGACCGGGGCCGGCGCATCCCGGTCGAGCTGGAGGTCCGCGACACGCTGCGGTCGTCGTCGGTGACGCTCGGTGAGCTGAGCGACAAGCTGACCCACATCCAGGGGTTCGAGACCGTCCTGTCCGACACCCAGCGCGCGCTGGACGAGAGCACGGTCGTCCGGGTCATCAGCGGGGCGCAGGTCGCGCAGGTCCTGGCGGAGGCCCGCCGCGACACCGACCGGTGGTTCTTCAAGGGCGGCACCGGCACCTACATCCGCGCGCGGACGCTGCCCGAGTGCGTGGCGGCGGCGCGCCGGGAGCGGCGCACGCTGCTGTTCCGGGTGGAGATCCTCGACCCCACCAACGTGGAGGTCTGCGAGGCGTACGCGCGCCACCGCCGCTCGGTGTCGGACGGCCCGGACGCGACGGGCGAGCCGTGGACGCTGGAGCGCACCCGCAAGGAGGCGTACGCGACGATCCTGGCGGCGTGCTGGCACAAGCAGCGGTTCGCCATGCTCGACATCGACATCGGCCTTTCGCAGACCATGACGACGCTGCGCTACGACCTGGCCGCGTCCCGCCTGGTGGTGACCCGCGACGACCCGCGCGGCGAGGCGCTGGTCGTCGACAACGCGAAGTTCTACTACAGCTGGGTGAGCGCGGAGCTGCAGACCAGCCTGGACCAGGCGCGCCGCGTCCCGGTGGAGCAGGCGCGGCTGGCGCCGCTGGACGAGGAGCCGACCGTCGAGGAGGTCCGCAAGCTCTTCGAGGTGACCGGCATCGAGCTCGCGCACGGCTACACCGACCGGGACGTCATCGACATCATCCGCAAGGCGCTGCGGGCGAAGGACCCCTACGAGTGAGGCCGCGGCGGTGAGGTACGAGGAGATCAGCGCGCAGATCCGCGCCGGGACCGCGGCGCGGACGCTGCCGGCGTGGGCGGGCGGCGTCCTGGCGGAGATCCTCGGCGGCCTCGCCGCGGGCGCGCCGCCGGTCCCGGCGGTGCGGCACCCGCTGGGCTTCCTGTGCCTGCCGGTGGAGCGCAGCGGCGACCTCGGCGTGTGCCTGCACATCTGGACGCCCGAGGTCCGGCCGGCCCCGTCCACCACGTCGCCGGTGCACTGCCACAGCTGGGAGCTGCTCAGCTTCGTCCTGTACGGGACGGTGCGGAACGTGCGGGTGGACGTGGAGGAGGCCGCCGGAAGGGCGCCGCAGCAGGTGTTCGAGGTCGTGAGCCACGGCGACGTGGACGAGCTCAGGGCGACCGGGCGCGCCGTGAACTGCCTGCCGGGCCGCTCCACCGCGCACCGGACGGGCGAGTCGTACACCCTGCCCGCGGGGGTGTTCCACAGCACGCTCATAGAAGGGGGCAGTGACGCGGCCACGGTCGCCCTGGGCCGGCAGACGCCGGGCGGCGGCGACCTGTCCCTCGGCCCTTTCGACACGCCCACGCACCGCGTGCACAGGTCACGTTCCGATCACACCGACACCGAGCGCGCCCTGCGGCGCTCGGCGCGCAAGATCGCCGCCGCCCACTGCTCGGCGCGCCGGTAGGCCGCCGCCGGACCCCGACTGGAGAGGCCCGATGAGATCCACGACCCCGCCCGCGGCCCTTCCGGTCGATCTCTCCGAGGCCCGCCGGGTGGCGGTGGACGCCGCCGAGGCCGCGGGCGCCCTGCTGAGCGCCGGCATGGCCGGTCCCCTGGACGTCCGGCCGAAGGGCACCGGCGGGGACGTGGTCACGGCGCTGGACACGGCCGCCGAGGAGCTGATCGTCGGACGGCTGCGGGCCGCGTATCCGCGGCACCGCATCATCGCGGAGGAGGCGGGCGTCCTGGACGGTGCGCCCGGCGAGGACATGGTCTGGCTCGTCGACCCGCTCGACGGCACCAACAACGTGGCGATCGGCATGCCCGTGTACGCGGTGGGGCTGGCGTTGTGCGCGCGCGCCGAGCCGGTCCTGGGAGTCGTCCACGATCCGGTCTCTGGACGGACGTGGTCTGCGGTGCGGGGACGAGGCACCCTGGGCCCGGACGGCGCACAGCTGAGGCTGCCCGACCGTCCGCGCTCCGGCCGGGAGGACAACCCCGTCCTGGCGTGGACGCAGGGGCACCAGGTCACCTCGGAGGATCGCGCGGCGTTCGCCCTGCGCGCGGCCTTGGAGAAGCGGTGCGCGCGCATGCTGCAGCTGTGGGCGCCGCTGGTGGCCTGGACGATGCTCGCCCGCGGCGACATCGACGGCATCGTGGGCTACCTGCCCGAGACCGTGGACCTGCCCGCCGGGGCGATCCTGGCCGCGGAGGCCGGCGCGGAGCTGCGCCGCCTGGACGGCCTCCCCTACGAGCTGGGCATCGACCGCCCGGCGTCGGAGCTGAGCTTCGTGGCCGCGCGCCCGGACCTCCTGGACCGCCTCCTGGAGACCACCACGCGCATAGCCCGGCCCGACGGCCGCTTCCACATCGCCTTCTAGCGCCGCTCCTACAGCCGCCCTGGGCGCGCTTACCGGGTCAGCAGCAGGGCCCCGACCGACGCCGCGCACCCCAGGACGGCCAGCACCGCTCCCGTCAGGACGAACTTGCGCATGGGGACGCGCACGTCCCACCGGCGGCACCACTCGAACCACAGCAGCGTGGCGAGCGAACCCCACGGGGTGATGACGGGCCCCACGTTCGTCCCGATGAGCAGGGAGAGCAGCTGCTCCTGGTTGGACGCCGGTACGGCCGACTCCCCCGCCACATACGCGGGAAGGTTGTTGAGGACGTTCGACAGCCCCGCTCCGGAGAACGCCGCGCGGAAGGCGCCCAGGGCGTCACCGTCATGGCCGACGAAGGCGACCATCGCGTCGTCCAGCCCGAACCGTTCCAGCGTGGGCACGACCAGGAACAGCCCGGTGACGAACACCATCAGCTGCCACGGGATGAGGGAGGGGCGCAGCGCCGACCGGTCGCGGACGGCGAAGGCGGCGACGGCCACGGCCGCGGCCACGGTCGCGGCGACGCCGAGCTGGACCCCGGTGTGCACGCCCCCGAGGATCGCGGCGATGAACAGCAGGCACGCGACCCCGGTGGCGGAGAACAGCACCCGGTCGCGGACGGGCGCGGGCGCGGGCGGGTCGTAGGCGTCCTCACCGCGCATGCGGCGGCGCCAGTAGAACGCCCACAGCAGCGCCATGGTGACGGCCAGGACCGCGAGCTGCGGCAGCCACATGCGGGCCGCGAACGCGCGAGTCTCCAGCGCCACCCGGTCGGCGGCGAGCAGGTTGGTCAGGTTCGACACCGGCAGCAGCAGGCTCGCGGTATTGGCCAGCCAGACCGTCGTCATCGCCAGTGGAAGGGTCGCGATCCGCGCGCGCGCTGCCAGCGCCAGCATCACCGGGGTCAGCAGCACGGCGGTCGTGTCGAGGTTCAGGAAGATCGTGGTGAGGGACGCGAACGCCACGCACAGCAGGAACAGCGCGGCGTAGTTGCCCCGCCCGGCCTTCGCCATCCGCTGCGCGATCGCGTCGAAGACCCCGGCCTCCTTGGTCAGCTCCGCCAGGACGATGACGCTGAACAGGAACAGCAGCAGCGGCGCGATCCGTCCGATGCTGGACCGCGCGGTATCGGCGGGCAGCAGGCCGGTGGCGACGAACAGCAGCCCCGCCGCGAGGACGCCGACCCGGATCCAGTCCAGGACGCCGAGAGAGCCGGCGGCGCGGCGCAGGGTCTCCATCGGGGGCTGCACGGCCGCCATGATCCCATAGGCGCGCGGGCCATGATTTCGTCCGGCCGCCGCGCGATACTGGCGGCATGACACCCCCCGGCGGCCACCCCAGGCAGGAGCGTCCGACCGACTTCTTCATCAGCTACTCCCCCGCGGACGAGCGGTGGGCGGCCTGGATCGCCTGGCAGCTGGAGGCCGCCGGGCACCGGACGATGATGCAGGCGTGGGACTTCGTGCCCGGCACGAACTTCATCGACTACATGGACCGCGGCCTGTCGGAGGCCAAGGCCGTGGTGGCGGTGCTGTCGCGCAACTACCTGCGGTCCCGGTACGGGCGGCTGGAGTGGATGGCGGCACTGCGGGCCGACCCGGACGACCCCGCCCGCAAGCTCGTCACCGTCCGGATCGAGGACTGCCCGATCGACGGGCTGCTGTCCACGATCACCTACGTGGACCTGGTGGGCGTCGACGACCCCGACGAGGCGCGCGGGCTGCTGATGCGGCGCATCCAGGAGGCCCTCGCCGGGCACGCGCGACCCCTGGACGGCCCCGGCTTCCCCGGCGGCGGCTCTCCCGCACCGAACGGCGGCGGCGTCCCGCCGGGCCGCCTGGAGGGGGCTGAGGGGCCTCAGGAGCCTGTCGGGGAGCGGCCCGCCCGGCGCGCGCCGGCGGCGGCCCCGGCGTTCCCGGCGGCGGGCGGCGGGGCCGAGCCCCGCGAGCGGCTCAGCGTGCTGCACGTGTCGGGGCCCCGGTTCGGGCGGACGCTCGCCGAGCCCGGCGAGCCCACCACCGCCGCCGAGCTGCAGGACCGCATCTGGAGCGACGTGACCCGGCTGGCCGACGCCGGCGTGCCGCGCCCCGACCTGCTCGTCGTCACCGGCAACCTCACCCACTCGGGCAGCCGCCGGGAGTTCGCGGAGGCGCTGTCGTTCCTGACCAGCCTGCGGGCGCTGCTCGGCCTGGAGGCGCAGCGCGTCGTGATCGTGCCGGGCACCCACGACGTCACCCGCGCCGCGTGCCAGGCGTACTTCTCCAGCTGCGAGGCCGACGACATCGAGCCGCAGCCGCCGTACTGGCCGAAATGGCGCCACTACGCGGGCCTGTTCAAGGAGTTCTACCAGGGCATCGACGCGCTGATCTTCGACAGCGCGCAGCCGTGGACGCTGTTCCCCGTCCCGGACCTGCGGGTCGTGGTCGCCGGCCTCAACTCGACCCTGCCGCAGACCCACCGCGAGGAGGACCGCTACGGCCGGGTCGGCCAGGCCCAGGCCGCCTGGTTCAACGAGCGGCTGCGGCACTTCGAGGGCGAGGGGTGGCTGCGCCTGGGCGCGGTGGAGCACACGCCCATCGCCGGCGAGCCCGGGGCGCTGCGCGACCCCGACACGGTGGAGACGCTCCTCGGCGGCCACGTCAACGTGTTCTTCCAGGGGACGGAGTCGGAGCTCGGCGCCGTCCCGCTGCTCGGCGGCGGCGCGCCGTCCGTCCCGGCGCTCGGCCCCGGACGGCACCAGACCGTCGTCCTGACCCGCGACGGCATGGAGCGGTGGATCCCCGAACGCGCCGCCCAGCGCGGCCCGGAACGGCTCGAACGGTCATGGGAGGGCGTCGCGGGAACGTTCCCCCCGCCGCGCGCGGAGACACCGCCCGCCCCTCCCGCCCCCGAACTGGGCCCGGTGCGGAACGGCGCCGCCGAACCCGTCCACGACCCCACGGCACTGCTCCTCGACCGGCTGACGGAGGCGTGCGAGACCCGGTTCGAGCGCGCCACCATCCGGCGGATCGTCCCGCCCGCGCGCGAGGAGGGCCGCACCGACCCGCCCCACCTGCTGCTCACCCACATGGAGGACGGCTTCGTCCGGCAGTACCGCATCGGCGCCCACGTCGGGCAGGTGACCGAGGCCGACGTGGACGCCTTCGTCCGGCACGTGCACGCCGACGGCGCCGACCACGGCTCGGAACTGGTGTACCTGGGGCCCGCGCCCTCAAGGTCGCTGCGCGACGACGCGCTGCGGCGCGGCATCCGGGTGCGCAGCCTCACCGAGTTCCAGGGCCTGCTCGACCTGTCGGAGTACGTCGCGGCGCAGACGCGGCGGCTGTCCGGCGACGGGGTGTACCCGCCGTCGCTGTACGTCCCGCAGCGCTTCCGCGAACTCGACCGCTTCCAGACCCCCGACGAGGGGGCGCGCCTGGCCGGGGACGTCCGCGACGACGTCGTCGGCGAGATGCTGCGGCTGCTCGCCGCCGACCACGGCCGCTTCCTGCTGCTGCTGGGCGACTTCGGGCGCGGCAAGACGTTCGCGCTGCGCGAGCTGGCCCGCCGCATCCCCGAGGAGCTGCCGCACGTCATCCCGATCCTCATCGAGCTGCGCGCCCTCGACAAGGCCCACTCGGTGGACGGCCTGGTCGCCGCGCACCTCGCCAACCACGGCGAGGAGCTGATCGACCTCAAGGCGTTCCACTACATGCTCCGGCAGGGCCGCATCGTGCTGCTCTTCGACGGGTTCGACGAGCTGGTGACGCGGATGACCTACGACCGGGCCGCCGACCACCTCGACACGCTGCTGCAGGCCGCCCAGGACAAGGCGAAGATCGTCGTGGCGAGCCGCACCCAGCACTTCAAGTCGCAGGCGCAGGTGCTGACGGCCCTCGGCGAGAAGGTCGGCGTGCTGCCGCACCGGCGCGTCCTCGGCCTGGAGGAGTTCGCGCCCCCGCAGGTCCGCTCCTACCTGGTGAACCGGTACGGCGACGAGGGCGCCGCCGAGGCGCGGCTGACGCTGCTCGCGGGCATCGAGGAGCTCCTCGCCCTCACCGCCAACCCGCGGATGCTCTCGTTCATCGCTGACCTCCCCGAGGACCGGCTGCGCGCGGTCGCGCAGGCCCGCCGCGCGGTCTCCCCCGCCGACCTCTACGACGAGATCCTGTCGTCCTGGCTGGCCTACGAGGCCGACCGGGTCGGCGGCGCCGGCGGCCCCTCCGGGCTGAAGACCGACGACATGTGGCGTGCCGTGGGCACCCTCGCGCTGCGGCTGTGGGAGGGCAACGAGCAGTTCCTGAGCCTCGCCGAGCTGGCCGACGTCGCCGACGCGCTCACCGGCCTCGCCGGCGGCCGGATGTCGCCGCACCAGGTCACGCACGCCGTCGGCGCCGGGAGCCTGCTCGTCCGCACCGACGACGGCCTGTTCGGGTTCATCCACGCCTCGGTGATGGAGTGGCTCGTCGCCCGGCACATCGCCGCCGAGTTCGCCGCCGGCGCGGCGGGCACCGCGCCCGCCGCGCTCG
Organism: Actinomadura geliboluensis; assembly: GCF_043197915.1. Lineage (NCBI taxonomy): Bacteria > Bacillati > Actinomycetota > Actinomycetes > Streptosporangiales > Thermomonosporaceae > Actinomadura > Actinomadura geliboluensis. The sequence goes on from NZ_JBICUA010000001.1 coordinate 228,487, forward strand.
GCCGCCGCGCCATGACCCAGCTCACCGTCGACTTCCTGTGCGACCTCGCCGACCCCCGCGCCTGCCAGGAGTGGGCGGCCGGCGTCCTCGCCGACCCCGGCGCCGGCGACATCGCCCGCGCCAACGCCATCCGCGTCACGACGCGGCTGCGCACCCCGGCGCGCACCGACCTGCGGGGCGCGCGCCTCCAGGGCGAGGACCTGTCCTACCGCGACCTGCAGGAGGTCGACCTCACCGGCGCCGACCTCACCGACGCGCAGCTCGTCGGCGCGAACCTGTCGCGGGCGGTCCTGCGGGGCGCCTCCCTCGCCGGGGCCCGGCTGGACGAGGCGCGGCTCACCGGCGCCGACCTGCGCGGCGCCGACCTGTCCCGGGCCCGGCTCGCCCGCGCCGACCTGCGCGACGCCGCCGTCGACGGCAGCCGCTGGACCCGCGCCGCCCTCGTCGACGCCGTCCTGCCCGACCGGATCGCCGCCGCGCCCGAGCTGCGCGAGGCCGCGATCGCCCCCGGCCGCCCCATCGACATCCAGATCGCGCCGCCCGCGGTCGGCGTCCCCTACGGGTTCCACTTCGCCACCAGCCGCCTGCCGCAGCCGCTCGCCTACAGCCCCGGCGGATCCGTCGTGGCGGTGGGCAGCGAAGACGGCGGCGTCCTGGTGTGCGACGCCGTCACCGGCACGCCCCTGCGCACGCTCCAGGGCCACACCGACCGCGCCTACGCGGTGGTGTTCGACTCCGGCGGCAACCTCCTGGCGAGCGGCTCGGCCGACGGCACCGTCCGCATCTGGGACCTCGCCACCGGGCACACCGCGCACACCCTGCCCGTCCACCCCGACGGCGTGTGGCCGGTCGTCCTCGGCGGGCGCGCCCCCTCGGGCGCCGACCTCCTCGCCGCGGGCGACGCAGGCGGCACCATCCGCGTCTGGGACACCGCCACCGGCGCCCTGCTCCACGAGCTGGCCGGGCACACCGCGCCCGTCTACACCGCCGTGTTCGACCCCGCCGGGTCCCTCATGGTCACCGGCGACGCGGGCGGCACGCTGCGCGTCTGGGACCTCGCCACCGGCGCGCTCCGGCGCGAGCTGACCGGCCACAGCGGCGCGGTGTTCCGAGCCGTGTTCCACCCCGACGGCTCCCTCCTCGCCGCGGGCGACGAGGCCGGCGTCGTCCGGCTCTGGGACATCCGCACCGGCGAGATCGGCCAGGAGCTCCTCGGCCACACCGGCCGCGTCTACGCCATCGCCTTCCACCCCGGCGGCGACCTCCTCGTCACCGGCGACACCGACGGGTCCGTCCGCCTCTGGTCGGGCGGGCGGCAGCGCGCCGTCCTGTCCGGCCACGGCGGCGGCATCTACCAGGCGACGTTCAGCCCCGACGGCGGCCGCCTCGCCACCGCCGACAGCGCCGGCTCCGTCCGCCTGTGGGACCCCGCGACCGGACGGCAGCGCCTCGAACTCGCCGGGCACCGCGGCGCCGTGTGGCCGTTCGCGTTCCGCCCCGACGGCGCCCAGCTCGCCACCAGCAGCAACGACGGCACCGCCCGGCTGTGGGACGCCGAGACCGGGCAGTGCCGGGTCGTGCTGCGCGGCCACGGCCGCCGCGTCACCGGCGTCGCGTTCAGCCCGGACGGCGGCATGCTCGCCTCCAGCGGCAACGACGGCCTCGTCCGCCTCTGGGAGCCGCGCTCCGGCCGGATGGTCCGCGAGCTGCGCGGCGTCGCCGACAACCTCACCTCCGCCGCGTTCAGCACCCGCGACTCCCAGCTCGCCACCGCCACCAACGACGGCGGCGTCCACCTGTGGCAGGCCGGCACCGGCACCTTCGAGCGGGAGCTGAACGTCGAGACCGACCACGTGTGGGCGCAGGCGTTCGCGCCCGCCGGGGACGTCCTCGCCACCGCCAACGACGACGACACCGTCCGCCTCTGGTACTGGACGACCGGCCGCGAGACCGTCAACCTCGCCGACCACCGGGGCCGCGTCCGCTCCATCGACTTCCACCCGGGCGGCGCGCTCCTCGCCACCGGCTGCGACGACGGCGCCGTCCGGCTGTGGCACCCCCGCACCGGCGAGCTCACCGCCGCCCTGCGCGGCCACACCGACCGCGTCTACCGGGTGGCGTTCTCGCCGTCCGGCGACGTCCTCGCCAGCGCCAGCAACGACGGCACCGCCCGGCTCTGGGACTCCTCCACCGGGGAGACCCTCCACACCCTCGCCGACCACGCCGGGCGCCTGTGGACGGCGGCGTTCCACCCGTCCGGGACGATGCTCGCCACCGCCGGCGACGACATGGTGGTGCGCCTCTGGGACCCGGCCACCGGGCGCCTCCTGCACACCCTCACCGGCCACACCCGCCGCATCTGGTCGGCGGCGTTCAGCCCCGACGGCACGCTCCTCGCCACCGCCGGCGACGACGGCGCCATCATCCTCTGGGACGTCACCGACCGCGACGCCCCCGCGCGCCGCGCGACCCTCCTCGGCCTGGCCGAGGGCTGGGCCGCCCTGGCCCCCGACGGCCGCTACAAGTGGGAGGGCAACGCCACCGCCGAATTCTGGTACGCCGTGGGAATGTGCCGCTTCGAGCCCGGCGAACTGGACCCCTACCTCCCGGAGGTCCACCGCCTCCCCCTCGACGCCCCCTTCTAGGAGCGCGGGGTCAGGGGGCGGTGCGGTGGGTGAGGGTCTTCCAGAGGGCGTCCACCTGGGCCTTCAGGTCGTCCAGGGTGCCGGAGTTGTCGATGATGTGGGTGGCGACGGCGCGGCGGTCGGCGCGGGACGCCTGGGCGGCCATGCGGGCGCGGGCGTCCTCCTCCGCCATGCCGCGGCGCGACGTCAGGCGGTCGAGCTGCGTCTCCTCGGGGGCGTCCACCACGACGACCTCGTCGTACATGGGGGCCAGGCCGTTCTCCGCCAGCAGCGGGACGTCGTAGACGACGACGGCGTCGGCGGGGGCGGCGTCCATCAGCTCCTGCATGCGCTCCCCGACGAGGGGATGGACGATCGCGTTCAGCGCGGCGAGCCGCTCGGCGTCGGCGAACACGATGCGGCCGACCTTCTCGCGGTCGAGGCCGCCGGACGGCAGCAGCACGTCCTCGCCGAACTCCGCCACGACGGCGGCGAGGCCCGGGGTGCCCGGCTCCACGACCTCCCGGGCGATCTTGTCGGCGTCGATGACGACCGCGCCGTGCCCGTCCAGCAGCGCGGACACCTCGCTCTTGCCCGAGCCGATCCCGCCGGTGAGTCCCACTTTCAGCACGGGCTCACCCTAATGGCTAGCCGGTTTCGGCGGGAACGAGGGGTTTGCGCATGTGCACCAGCGTGAGGTGCGCGGCGACGCGCTCGCGGTGCGTCTCGCTGTAGCCCAGCCGCCGGTACAGCCGCAGGTTCGCGTCGCTGAGGTGGCCGGTGAACAGCACGCAGGCGTCCACCCGGCCGGCGACCTCGCCCTCCAGCTCCGCCATGAGGCGGCGGCCGATGCCGCGGCCCTGCAGGTCGGGGGCGACGACGAGCCGCCCCACCAGGCACGTGTGGTCGCTGAACTGGGCGCGGACCGCGCCGACGACGCGGCCGCCGAGCACCGCCTTCAGCACCACCGCGTCCCCCGCGAGGACCTTGCGCAGCTGCTCCACCGACTCGACCAGCGGCGGCAGGAACGGGTCGCCGTACAGCTGCGCCTCCGCCACGTACGCGGCGCGCTGGACGGTCATCAGCTCCCCGGCGTCGTCCGGGCCCGCCCGCTCGATCACGACCGCCGACTCGCTCATGGGCCTGCTCCCTGTGGGGGCGACCCCCGCCTCCCGGTTCGCCGCGCTCATGTCCAGACCCTAGCGGCGCGGGGACGCCGGGGCCGGGTCACCGCCCGATCCGGACGGTCACCGCGACCGGGTAGTGGTCGGAGGCGTCGGACTTCGGCACCTCGTAGTCGGTGACGAGGACCCCGTCCGACCCGAAGATCCAGTCGTGGGTGGAGCCGTCCGGCCTGGTCGGGTAGGCCTGGCCGCCGAGCGCGGCGCTGCGCAGGTCGGTGCCGTCGGTCAGCGCGGCCAGCTCCGGGCTGCCCGCGTCGGTCTGGAAGTCGCCGCCGATGATCGTGCGGGGCGCCCCGCCCCAGGCCCGCAGCAGCGCCGCGATCTCCCGGGACCGCTCGTCGGCCTGGTCGTCGCCGCCCTCCAGATGCGTCGACCACACGTCCATCGTGGCCTTCCCGACCGCGAGCCGCGCCCACACGTACCCGCGGATCTGCGACCAGTCGCCGCGCGACATCCGCCCGCTCCCGGCCTTGCGCACCGGCAGCGAGGTCAGGATCGCGTTGCCGAACTGCCCGTCGGCGGCCGGGCCCCAGATCAGCTTCATGCCGAGCCGCCGCGACAGCCACACGCCGACGTCGGTGGTGCCGGACGTCAGCGCCCCGCGCCCGGCCTCCTGCAGCAGGACGACCTGGGCCCGCTGCCCCTCGATGACCCGGGCGATGCCCTCGGGGTCGAGGCGCCCGGACTGGTCGACCGCGTCGTGGATGTTGTAGCTGAGCACCCGCACCTGGCCGTTCGCGGCCGCCGGCGGGGCCTTGCCGTCCGGCGCCGCGACGGTGAACACCGCGGTGCCGATGAGCAGCAGCAGGGCCGCTCCCCCGGCGGTGAGCGCGCGCAGCGGGGCGCGGGCCGGCAGCGGGCCGCCGCGCGCCGCCGCGAACGCCGCGAGCGCGCCGAGCAGGATCCCGGCGAGGCCGGGCAGCAGGTTGTTCGGGAACGGCAGCGGCGACACGGCGCTGACCTGGTACGGGATCAGCACCACGGCGATCAGCAGGCCGCCGAGGGCCGCGCCGGCGTCGATCCGCCAGACGGGGCCGCCGGTCCCGGCGCGGCGCAGCGGCGCGCGGACCGCCACCGCCAGCAGCCACGCCGCCAGCACCTGCCCGACGATCACGACGGGCACGACCTCGATGCCGGCGACCGCGTACGTCCCGGCCACGGCGCCCGCGCCGACGCCGAGGAGCGTCCCGCCGAGCACGCACACGCCGCCCGGCACCGCCCGCACGGCGAGGCCGGAGGCGAGGAACGCGAGCGCGAGCCCCTGCCCGGCGACGATCGTGACGTGCGCGGCGGTCAGCGACAGCCAGCCGGACGACGCGACGAACGCGGGGCTGGCGAGGACGAGGACCTGCACCGCGAGGAACGGCCCGAACGCCGCTGCGCCCAGCGCGTCCCGCCAGGACACTCCCGGCGGGGCGATCGGCCCGGACGCCAGCTCGCGGTAGAGCGCGGCGGCGCCGACGCCGACGAACGCCAGGCACGCCAGCCAGGGGCCGACGCCGTCCCGCCACACCGGGTCCCAGGTGGCGAAGCACATCCGCACGGCGCCGTCGATGGCGAGGCCGGCGACGGCCGCGGTGGCGAAACCGACCCCGGACAGGCCGCGGGCGCCCTCGAACAGCGCCGCGACGGCCACCATCCCGATCGCGGTGCCGGCGAGCGCCAGCCAGGTCCGCGGGTCGATGGCCTGGGCGAGCAGGCGCACCGCCAGCAGCCCGCCGACGCCGGTGAGCAGCAGCCCGCGCGGGCCGGCGGCGCGGCGCACCAGCGGCGCGGCGAACCCGGCGAGGAACAGCAGCAGCACGCCGCCGCCGGCGACGGCGTTGCCGGCCCGGTCGGCGAAGTGGTCGAGCTGCGGCAGCGCGAACCGCAGGGTCTGGGCGAGGACCGCGACCGTGACCGCGATCAGCGCGAGCCGGGCGGGGCCCTGCGGGACGATCGGGGGGCCGGCCGCGGCGGGGCCGCCGGTCCTGACGCGGGCGTCGGCGTCTGTCCTGGCCAATTGAACGAGTGCTCCCGGGGACGAGCGGACCTTCGGTGCAGGGGCGAGGCGTCGGGGACGCGGCCCACCCGCCATCGTGACGCAACCGAAGCACGGCCGGAGGCCGATCCAGAAGATCGTTCTCCGGCCGTGTTCGTGTTGTTCACCGGCCGTCCGTCCGGGCCGCGAGGGCGGCACGGCATGGACGGCGCGCGCGAGCGGTCAGCGCGTCGTCACCGATCTCCCCTTCCCCGGGCGGACCCGGGGAAGGGGACGCGGCTCACTGGCCGCCGGAGAGCTTCTCCCGCAGCGCGGCGAGCGCCTCGTCGGTGGCGAGGGCGCCACCGCCGGACTCGCTCTCGCCGCCGCCGGAGTAGGAGGTCTCGCCGCCACCGCCGCCCGCGGGCGCGGTGTCGGCCTCCGCCTCGGCCTTGCGGGCCTCTTCGATCTGCTTGCGGTGGGCGTCGAAGCGGGTGCGGGCCTCGGCGTACTGCCGCTCCCAGGTCTCCCGCTGCTCGTCGAAGCCCTCCAGCCACTCGCCGGTCTCGGCGTCGAAGCCCTCGGGGTACTTGTAGTTCCCCTGCTCGTCGTACTCGGCCGGCATGCCGTACAGCGTGGGGTCGAAGTCCTCTTCCTCCATGCTGGCGGCGCCCTCGTTGGCCTGCTTCAGCGAGAGGCTGATGCGGCGCCGGTCGAGGTCGATGTCGATGATCTTCACGAAGATCTCGTCGCCGACCTGGACGACCTGCTCGGGGATCTCCACGTGGCGCTCGGCCAGCTCGGAGATGTGCACCAGGCCCTCGATGCCCTCCTCGACCCGGACGAACGCGCCGAACGGCACCAGCTTGGTGACGCGGCCCGGCACGACCTGGCCGATCTGGTGGGTGCGGGCGAACTGCTGCCACGGGTCTTCCTGGGTCGCCTTGAGCGACAGGGAGACGCGCTCACGCTCCATGTCGACGTCCAGGACCTCGACCGTGACCTCCTGGCCGACCTCGACGACCTCGGACGGGTGGTCGATGTGCTTCCAGGACAGCTCGGAGACGTGCACCAGGCCGTCGACCCCGCCGAGGTCGACGAACGCGCCGAAGTTGACGATCGACGACACGACGCCCTTGCGGACCTGGCCCTTCTGCAGGGTGTTGAGGAAGGTCTGGCGGACCTCGCTCTGCGTCTGCTCCAGCCAGGCGCGGCGGGACAGGACCACGTTGTTGCGGTTCTTGTCCAGCTCGATGATCTTGGCCTCGAGCTCGCGGCCGACATAGGGCTGCAGGTCGCGGACGCGGCGCATCTCGACCAGCGACGCGGGCAGGAAGCCGCGCAGGCCGATGTCGAGGATGAGGCCGCCCTTGACGACCTCGATGACCGTGCCGGTGACGATGCCGTCCTCGTCCTTGATCTTCTCGATCGTGCCCCAGGCGCGCTCGTACTGGGCGCGCTTCTTGGACAGGATCAGCCGGCCCTCCTTGTCCTCCTTCTGGAGGACGAGGGCCTCGACGTGGTCGCCGACGGTGACGACCTCGTTGGGGTCGACGTCGTGCTTGATGGACAGCTCGCGCGAGGGGATGACGCCCTCGGTCTTGTAGCCGATGTCGAGGAGGACCTCGTCACGATCGACCTTGACGACAGTGCCCTCGACAATGTCGCCGTCGTTGAAGTACTTGATGGTCTCATCGATCGCCGCGAGGAAGGCTTCCTCGGACCCGATGTCGTTGACCGCTACCTGCGGGGTGGTCGAGGTGGCCTCGGTGCTGCTCGTCATGTGTCGGCTGGCTCCGGTACGGACATGGAAGTCGTATGGGTTGTGCGCGGAGGGCCGTTATCCGCCCTGCCGAAGACCGGAATCGGACGCGGAGACCGCGTCAGTGAACCGAACCGTTGTCGCCGACCTGACCGAGCGCGAGCCTGCTCCGTCCGAAGCGCGCGCAGGCCCACAGCGCAGCGATCAGGATATGGGACCAATCTCGCGTGGTCAATCCGCCCGGGGCGGCGATGATCAGTACGTCCGCGCACGGGCCCGGTACTGCTTGGCGATCCGGTCCTCGGCGGCCTTCGGAAACGTCACGGTGTTCGGGTCGCCGTCCGAGGTGTACCGCTCGTCGGGGTGCTTGTCCAGGTACTCCAGCCACGCCGTCGAGCAGTACTTGGTGCAGTCGTTCTCCTTGATCTTGCCCTCGGACCGCACCCGGTCGATCTTCCACCGGTCGAACTCGCCGTCGAAGGGCGACATCGCCGGCCGCCACCCGGCGAGGAACATGCCCTGGAAGGCGTACCTGCCGCCCTCCTTCTCCGCCCAGGCCTCCTTCTTCGGGACGGACCCGAACGGGTAGGCGAACGTCGTCGTGTGCGCGCCGGTGAGCTTGAGGATCTCGTCCTCCATCCCGCCGATCTCCTTGCGCACGCCCTTCTCCGACATCCCGGCCAGGTTCGGGTGCGTCACGGTGTGGTTGCCGAGCTCGAACCCGCGCTGCTGAAGCCACTTCAGCCCGGCCCCCGCCTGCACCGGGTCCATCCCGAACAGGTCCTTGTTCAGGTAGAACGTCGCCACGGGACGGAATCCCGGGTTCTCCCGCGCCACCTGCTCGATGACCGCGACCGCCGTGTCCGGCTTGGGGTTGCCCGCCGCGTCGAGCCCGAAGTGCCCCGGCGTGCTGTCGTCGAACGTCAGCACCACCGGGTGCTTGCCCGCCGGCACGTTGAACCGCCCGCCGACGAACTCGGCCGCCGTGATCGGGTAGTAGCCGCTCTTCGCCAGCATCGTCAGCTCGTCGTACAGCTCCTTGGTCGACCGGTCCAGCGACAGCTCGGGCTTCTTCAGGATCCGGTGGTACATGATCACCGGCACCTGCCCCAGCTCGTTCGCCTTGGCCGCCACCGCCCCCGGCGCCGCCGCGGGAATGGGCGCGGACACCGAGACCGACGGGGACGCCGAGCCCCCCGCCGAAGGAGCCACGCTGACACCGGCGGCCTTCGCCGTGGGCGTCACCGAGGACTTCGCCCCGGCCCGCTCGGCGGTCTCCCCCTTCTCCCGTCCGCGCGTCCCGGGCAGCGTCAGCCCGAGCACGACGGCGCAGATGATCACAACCCCAGCGATCTTGTGAAGGAGCGGCACGATACCCCCGCCGGTGCGACCGAACAGGACCAGGGGGACAGCGTACGACCCCCCGGACATCTAGGACACCCACTGGCGTACCCGCATGATCCCTACAGACGCTCCGCCCCCGCCCACACTTCCCTCAAGACACGCCGGAACGCCCGTAACCCAATCCCCACGACAACCCCACGACCGCGGCGCGAGGCAGGTCGAGCGAAGCAAGACCGCCCTCACCCCAGCGAGCCGCAAGGCGAGCCGAAGCGATGCAGCAATCGCACGTTTTGTCCGCCGAAGGGAGGGCCCCCAGGGCCCGACCGCCAAGGAGAAAACAAAAAACTAATGCGCCGCGTCCTGCCAGGTTCGGCCGGTGCCCATGGAGATGCTCAGGGGGGCGCGCAGCTCGTAGGCGCCGGCCATCTCGGTGCTGACGAGGGTCTTGAGGGTGTCGAGCTCTCCGGCGGCGACTTCGAAGACGAGTTCGTCGTGGACCTGGAGGAGCATGCGGGAGGTGAGGCCGGCGTCGCGGAGGGCGCGGTCGACGTTGAGGCTCGCGACCTTGATGATGTCGGCGGCGGAGCCCTGGATGGGGGCGTTGAGGGCCATGCGCTCGGCCATCTCGCGGCGCTGCCGGTTGTCGGAGTTGAGGTCGGGCAGGTAGCGGCGGCGGCCGAGGATGGTCTCGGTGTAGCCGTCCTGGCGGGCCTTGGCGACGATGTCGCGGAGGTAGTCGCGGACGCCGCCGAACTGCTCGAAGTACTCCTCCATGAGGCCGCGGGCCTCGTCGGGGGAGATCCGCAGCTGCTGGGAGAGGCCGTAGGCGGACAGGCCGTAGGCGAGGCCGTAGTTCATGGCCTTGATGCGGGCGCGCAGCTCGGAGTCGATCTGCTCGGGCGGGAGGCCGAAGACGCGGGACGCGGTGATGGTGTGGAAGTCGGCGCCGGAGCCGAACGCCTCCAGGAGCGCGTCGTCCTCGGAGAGGTGCGCCATGATGCGCAGCTCGATCTGGGAGTAGTCGGCGGTGAGGAGGGACTCGTAGCCCTCGCCGACGACGAACGCCTCGCGGATCTGGCGGCCCTCGGCGGTGCGGATCGGGATGTTCTGCAGGTTCGGGTCGGTGGACGACAGCCGGCCCGTCGCGGCGATCATCTGGTTGTAGGTGGTGTGGATGCGCCCGGCGTCGTCGAGCATCGGGATGAGGGAGTCGACGATGCTCTTGAGCTTGGCGACCTCGCGCCAGCGCAGGATGTGCTCCAGGACGGGGTGGCCGTCCTTCTCCAGGAGGGTCGTGAGGGCCTCGGAGTCGGTGGTGTAGCCGGTCTTGGTGCGCTTGGTCTTGGGCAGGTTCAGCTCGTCGAACAGGACCTGCTGGACCTGCTTGGGCGAGCCGAGGTTGAAGTCGTGGCCGACGGCGTTGTGGGCGAGCTGCTCCTGCTCCTTGACCTGCCCGCCGAGGGACGCCGACAGGTGCGCGAGGTGGTCGGCGTCGACGGCGATGCCCGCGCGCTCCATGTCGGCCAGGACGCCCACGAGGGGCAGTTCCACCTCGTGGAGGAGGCGGGTGGCGCCGCGCTTCTCGAGGTCCTTGTCGAGGATGTCGGCCAGCTCCGTGACGGCGCGCGCGCGGACCGCGAGGGCCTCGGCCGCCTCCTCCTCGCCGGAGCCGTCCAGGGTGAGCTGCCCCGAGTCCTCGGTTTCGCTGCGCAGTTCGCGGTGCAGGTAGCGCAGGACGAGGTCGGCGAGGTCGAACGTCCGCTGGCCGGGGAGCGCGAGGTAGGCGGCGAGCGCGGTGTCGCTGGTGACGCCGGCGAGGGACATGCCGCGCGCGGCGAGCGCCAGCATCGGGCCCTTGGCCTCGTGGACGGCCTTGGGCCGCGCCGGGTCGGCGAGGTAGGCGGCGAGGGCGCGCTCGTCGTCCTCGATCAGCTCGGCGGGGTCGAGGTGGACGGCCGGCCCCTTCTTGGACGCCAGCGCCAGCGCGGTGATCTCGCCGGTGCCGCGGCCCCAGCTGCCGGTGACGGCGACGCCGAGGCGGTCGCCGGCGTTGGCGTCCAGCCAGGCGCCGAGCGCGCCGGGTTCGAGGGCGTCCAGGTCGACCTCGAAGCCCTCGTCGGCCTCGGGCTCGGCCGCCGACAGCGACGCGTACAGGCGCTCGCGCAGGACGCGGAACTGCAGCGAGTCGAACAGGGTGTGGATCTCCTCGCGGTCCCACTGGCCCATGGACAGCTGCGGCGGCATCAGCTCCAGGCCGACGCCGGTGTCGAGCTTGTTGATCTGCTGGTTGCGCAGCACCCCGGCGAGGTGCTCGCGCAGGTTGTCGCCCGCCTTGCCCTTGATCTCGTCGACGCGGGCGACGAGGGTGTCGAGGTCGCCGTACTTGGTCAGCCACTTCGCGGCGGTCTTCGGGCCGACGCCGGGGACGCCGGGCAGGTTGTCGCTGCTCTCCCCCACCAGCGCGGCCAGCTCGCGGTAGCGCTCGGGCGGGACGCCGTACTTGGCCTCGACGGCGGCCGGGTCCATCCGGGCGAGCTCGGAGACGCCGCGGACCGGGTACAGGATCGTGACGTGCTCGTTGACGAGCTGGAACGCGTCCCGGTCGCCGGTGACGACCAGGGTCTCCATGCCCGCCTCGGTGGCCTGGACGGACAGCGTGGCGATGATGTCGTCGGCCTCGAAGCCGGCGACCGACATGCGCGGGATGCGCAGGGCGTCCAGCACCTCGAAGATCAGGCTGACCTGGCTGCGGAACTCGTCGGGGGTCTTCTGCCGCCCCGCCTTGTACTCCACGTACTGCTCGTGCCGGAACGTCGGCTCCGACCGGTCGAACGCCACCGCGATGTGGGTCGGCTGCTCGTCCCGCAGGACGTTGATGAGCATCGAGGTGAAGCCGTACACGGCGTTGGTCGGCTGCCCGTCGGTGGTGGAGAAGTTCTCCACGGGCAACGCGAAGAACGCCCGGTAGGCCAGGGAGTGCCCGTCGAGCAGGAGAAGCCGGTCACGCTTGTCAGGGGTCGCTGGTGTCGTTGCCACACCAGGACTCTAGTCTGCGCGTACGACAGTTTTGTGGAGGCGTAAGTGACTGACACCGGTGGGATGTCCCCGGAGCAAGCGGCCGCGGAGATCAACTCCGGCGAGAGGTTCGACGGGCACGGCGACCTGGCCAAGGCCATGGGCGTCGAGTACCTGGAGGTCTCGGCGGAGCGCGTCGTGGGCCGGATGCCGGTCAAGGGCAACACCCAGCCGTACGGGCTGCTGCACGGCGGGGCCTCCTGCGTGCTCGCCGAGACGCTCGGCTCGACGGGGTCGGCGATCCACGCCGGTCCCGGACGCGTCGCCGTGGGCATCGAGATCAACGCCACCCACCACCGGTCAGCGACCGAGGGGTTCGTGACGGGCGTCGCGACCCGCGCGCACGGCGGCCGCACCCTCGCCACCTACGACATCGTCATCACCGACGACCAGGACCGGCGGGTCTGCACGGCCCGGCTCACGTGCATGCTGCGCGACGCGCCGCCGGGGGCCTGATCCGCCGCGCGATCCGCGCTTTCTTTGCGGGCCGCGCCCCGGGGTCGGTAGCGTGATCGGAGCGGCCCGGGGTCACCGAGTAGACAACGTACGCGCCCGGGGAAGGTTCGTACGGCCCCAAAGGTGACCCCGGGTCAACGCATGTCCGGGTCCTCGGCGGACGCTTCCCTGCCGGACGACACCGGCGTGGGTTCGTGACCGGTTGCGGTTGCGTTGCGAAACGGGATCACCGGTTCATTCCCGTCCCCGGCCGGTCGTACGTTCCGGACCATGCGCCACCACCGCACGCGCACCCGCCCGGCCGCCGTCGCCGCCCTCACCGGGGCGCTCGCGCTCACCGCGGCCCTCGCGCTCACCGGCTGCTCCGGCTCAGAAGACGGCGACTCCCTCCCCACCTACAAGATCCCCGCCGAGACCGCGCGGGAGGGCGAGTCCGTGCCCGCCAGCAAGACCGCCCGCAGCGCCGACATGAGCTTCACCGTGATCGGCTTCAGCGGCGCCATGACCGACGTCATGGGCACCCACGCCGCGATGGACGCCAAGGGCGCCTTCACGCGCGTCCGCGTCCTCGCCGTCAACACCGGCCGCGACATCCAGGTCTTCGACACCTGGAAGCAGCGGCTCGTCACCGCCGACGGCAGGACGTACTCCCCCGACGTCAACGCCACCATGATCAAACGGCAGCCGGAGCGGCTGTCGGTCGGGGCGGCCATGCGCGTCGAGTTCGACCTCTGGTTCGACATCCCGCGCGGCGCCAAGACGAAGGCCATCCGCCTCTACGGCTCCCCGCCGGTCGGCGCGGTGAGCGACCCGCCCCCCGCCGAGATCGCGCTCCCCTGAACGCGGCGGCGCCCGCCAGGCCCGGTCTCGTCCGGGCCTGGCGGGCGCACACAGCGTCGGATGCCCGCTAGCCCGACTCCTCGCCGTTCTCGGCGGGCTCGGCCTTCGCCGCGTCCGCCGGAGCGGCGTCCGGCTTGGCGGCGGCCTCCGGCTTGACGGCGGGGTCCGCCGTGACCGACTCACCGGCGCCGAGGTAGGCGGCGCGGACCTGCGGGTCGTCCAGCAGATCGGCCGCCGGCGCCGACTTCACGACCCGGCCCGTCTCCAGGACGTACGCGCGGCTGGCGATCTGCAGCGCCTGCTGGGCGTTCTGCTCCACCAGCAGCACCGTCGTGCCGCGCCGGTTGATCTCCTCGATGATCGAGAAGATCTGCTGCACCAGCATCGGCGCGAGGCCCATGGACGGCTCGTCCAGCAGCAGCACCTTCGGCTTGGCCATCAGCGCCCGCCCGATCGCGAGCATCTGCTGCTCGCCGCCGGACATCGTGCCGCCCGCCTGCGACTTGCGCTCGGCGAGCCGCGGGAACAGCTCGTAGGCCTCGGCCAGCTCCTTCGACGCGCTGTCCCGGCGGGCGTAGGCGCCCATCAGGAGGTTCTCCTCCACGGTCATCCCGGGGAAGATCCCGCGCCCCTCCGGCGCCTGCCCGATGCCGACCGTCACCCGCTTGTGCCCGGCCATCCGGCTGATGTCGCGGCCGTCGAAGCGGATCGCGCCCGACGTCAGGCTCCGCAGCCCGGAGATCGTCTTCAGCGTGGTCGTCTTCCCGGCACCGTTGGCGCCGATCAGCGTCACGATCTCGCCCTCGTCCACGGACACCGAGATGCCCTTGAGCGCGGCGATCTTTCCGTAGTGGACGTGGATGTCCTCGATCTCAAGAAGCATCGGCCGGAGCCCCCAGATACGCCTCGATCACCCGCGGGTCGTTCTGCACCTCGGCCGGGAGGCCGTCGGCGATCTTCTGCCCGAAGTCCAGCACCGCGACCCGGTCGCTGATCCCCATCACCAGGCTCATGTCGTGCTCGATGAGCATGACGGTGACCCCGGTGTCGCGGATCTTGCGGATCAGGTCCTGCAGCGCCACCTTCTCCGCCGGGTTCATGCCCGCCGCCGGCTCGTCCAGCAGCAGCAGCTTCGGGTTCGTGCCCAGCGCCCGCGCGATCTCCAGCCGGCGCTGGTCGCCGTACGGCAGGTTCTTCGCGGCCTCCTCGGCCCGGTGCGGGATGCCCACCAGCTCCAGCAGCTCGCGGGCCCGCTCGCGGCCCTGCCGCTCCTCGCGGTGGAACCACGGCAGCCCCAGCGCCGCGCCGGCGAGCCCCGTCCGGTGGTGGGCGTCCGTGCCCACCAGGACGTTCTCCAGCGCGGTCATGTTGTGGAACAGCCGCACGTTCTGGAACGTCCGGGCGACGCCCATCTTCGTCACGATGTAGCGCTTCTTGCCGTCGATGCGCTTGCCGTCGAACACCACCGAGCCCTCGGACGGCCGGTAGACGCCGGTGGTCACGTTGAACACCGTCGTCTTGCCCGCGCCGTTCGGGCCGATCAGCGCGAAGATCTCCCCCTCGCGGATGGTGATCTCCACCTTGTTCAGCGCCACGACGCCGCCGAACCGCATCACGACATCGCGCAGCTCCAGGACCGGCCTGCGCTCGTCCGTCCCGCTCACTTGCCCACCTCCGCGGCCTCGGACTGACCCGGCCCGGCGACCTCGGCGCCCATGCTGCCCATGCCGCCGGTGCCCTCCGCCAGTTCGGCCTTGCGCCGCCGCGACGGCCACAGCCCCTCCGGACGGAAGATCATCATCAGCACCAGCGCGCCGCCGAAGATCAGCATGCGGTACTCGTCCAGGAACCGGAACCGCTCGGGCAGCCACGCCACCACGAACGCGCCCAGGATCGCGCCCGGGATGTTCCCCGAGCCGCCCAGCACGACCGCCGCCAGGATCAGCGCCGACACGATGAACTCGAAGTTCGCCGGGAGGATCGACGTCTGCTTCGCGGCGAACACGACGCCGCCGCTGCCGCCGATGGCCGCGCCGATCGCGAACGCCGCCAGCTTGAACTTGAACGTCGGGACGCCCATCAGCTCCGCGGCGTCCTCGTCCTCGCGGATCGACGCCCAGGCCCGGCCGACGCGCGAGGCGTCCAGCCGCCGGACGAAGATGATCGCGATGACGATGAACGCGAGCAGCAGGTAGTAGTACGGCCGCGTGTCCAGCAGCCCGTACTTCAGCGGCTGCACGCCGAGGATCTCGAACTCCGACAGCGACGGCGGGTGCGGGATGCCCTGCACACCGCGCGGGCCGTTCACGAACGAGCTGTTGTTCGCCGTCCGCTTGACGATCTCACCGAAGCCGAGCGTGACGATCGCCAGGTAGTCGCCCCGCAGCCGCAGCGTCGGAGCGCCCAGGATCACCCCCGCCAGCGCCGAGAACAGGATCGCCAGGACCAGCGTCTCCCAGAAGCTCCAGTGGTACCGCACCGCGAAGATCGCGATGGTGTAGCCGCCGACCGCGTAGAACGCGACGTAGCCGAGGTCCAGGAGGCCGGCCATGCCGACCACGACGTTCAGGCCCAGCGCCAGCAGCACGTAGATGGCGATCTGGTCGCTGAGCATCGACGGCCAGCTCGCGCCGCTCGGCGCCATGAAGCTGCCGATCGCCTCGCTCGGCAGGAAGACCGCGCCGACGATGAGCAGGACGTAGACCGCCCAGCGCTGCCAGCCGGGGGCGCCCGCCCACCAGTCCCGCAGCGGATCGAGGGAGAGGCCGGAACCGCGCCGGCCCGCCTTGCCGTTCTTCGTCTTCGAAAGGTTCATGCGCGCGCCTGCTGGAGAGACTCACCGAGGATGCCGGTGGGACGGAACATCAGGACCAGGATCAGCACGGTGAACGCGACCACGTCCCGCCACTGCGAACCGAACAGGCTCGAACCGTACATCTCGAGCAGCCCGAGGACGAACCCGCCCGCGAGCGCGCCGCGGATGTTGCCGATCCCGCCGAGGACCGCCGCCGTGAACGCCTTGATGCCGAGCAGGAACCCGACGAAGTAGTTCGTCTGCTCGAAGCGCAGGAAGTACAGCGCCGCCGCGACGCCCGCCATGACGCCGCCGACCACGAACGTCACCGACACGACGCGGTCGATGTTGACGCCCATCAGCACGGCCGTCTCCGGGTCCTGCGCCGTCGAGCGGATGCCGCGGCCGAGCTTCGTCCGGTTCACGAACTGGTCGAGCGCCACCATCATCAGCACCGCGCCGACGAAGATGATCAGCTTGTCGTTGCTGATCTGGATGGGGCCGAAGTCGACCACGTTCGTCAGCTGCTTGAAGTGCTCGTCGACGGGCAGCCGGCCGCCCTCCTTCGAGGTTCCGAACACCCGGTGCACGACGACCGTCGCGAACAGCTGCTGGATGAAGATCGACGCCCCGATGGCCGAGATCAGCGCGGCCAGCCGGGACGCGCCCCTTTTTCGGAGCGGCCGGTACGCCGTCACCTCCAGGAGCATTGCGCTGCCGGCCGTGACCGCGCCGGCCACCACCGCGGTCAGCGCGACGACGCCGATGAGCGCGAAACCGCCCACGGTGCCGACACCGAGCGAGCGCACCGTCCACAGGGCGGCGAAGGTACCGACCATGAAGATGTCGGCATGCGCGAAGTTGATCAGCCTCAGCACGCCGTAGACCATCGTGTAGCCCAGCGCCAGCAGCGCGTAGATCGCGCCGAGCGCCAGACCGTCGATGGTCGACGGCCAGAATTGATTGATGAAGTCGTCGAGCACCTTGGGGTCGCCTTAATCAGAGAAGGAGCGGGAGCGCTGTAGCGCTCCCGCTCCCGCGCCATCAGGGGGTCTCGTCAGGGGCGCTGGTGACGCCTAGGAGACCTTCGCTTCGTTGCTCTTGCCGAGCAGCGGCAGCTGGTTGTCCTTCACCTCGTAGACGTAGATGTCCTGGGTCGCGAGCTCGCCGTTCTCCGCGAACTTGATCTGCTTGCCGACGCCCGGGACGTCCACGCTCTTGAGGAAGTCGTTGATCTCCTCGGGCTTGGTCTTGCCGCCCTTGACCGCCTCGATGAGCGCCGTCGCGGCGTCGAAGCCCTCGGTCGAGTAGATCGCGACCTCCGAGCCGAACTTCGCCTTGTAGTCGTCGGCGAACTTCTTGGCCTTCGGGTTGGTCTTGCCGGTCGGGTCGATGAGGCAGCCGCAGCTGATCAGCGTGCCCTGGGCGTTCTTCTGCCCGGTGCCCTCGATCAGGCCGGTGGCGAGCGAGCCGTCGCCCGACATCATCTTGCCGGTGTAGCCGCCCTCGCGCAGCTGCTTGAACAGCCGGCCCGCGACCGCGTAGTAGCCGCCGAAGTACACGAAGTCGGGCTTGAACTCGTTGATCTTGTTGACCGTCGAGGAGTAGTCGGTGCCCTTGTCGTCGACCGCGTCGTTCTGGGTCTGGGCGCCCTTGGCCTTCACGGCCTTCTCGATGGCGTCCGCGAGGCCCTTGCCGTAGTCCTGGTTGTCCGACACCAGGAAGACCTTCTTGGCGCCGGAGTTCATCACGAAGTCGGCGACGCCGGTGCTCTGCGCCGCGTCGTCGGCCACCACGCGGTGCCAGAACTTCCAGCCCTTCTCCGCGAGCGTGATGTTCGTCGCCGACGGCGACACGCTCGGGATCTTGGCCTCCTCCAGGATCGGGCCGACGCTCTGCGACTCGCCGGAGAACGCCGGGCCGATCAGGCCGGCGATCTTGTCGTTCTTGACCGCGGCCAGCGCCAGCGAGGTCGCCTGCTCCGGCTTGCCCTGGCTGTCATAGGTCTTGAGCTTGATCTTGACCTTGGGGTTCGTGGCGTTGTACTGCTCGATGGCCAGCTGCGCGCCCTGCTTGGGCGGGATCACCAGGCCCGAGTTCTCACCGGTCAGGTCGCCCATGAACCCGATCGTGACCTCGTTGCCGCTGCCACCGGAGTCGCCGTCGTCACTGCAGGCCACGGCGCTGAGCGCGAGCGCCGCGCTCACCGCCACCGCGCCGGTGATCCTCATCTTGTTGCGCCGCAAGGTGCCCAACCTTTCCATCCGGATCCGGGAGGGGATCGGGTACGAGTCATGTCCCGACGCCGAACCTAGGGAAAGGAAAACGGTCAGTCAGGGACCAGCTATGTCGTACACCGTCGAGCCACCCCGAAACAGGACCCCCGGATCGAAGGGTTACTTGTTCGTTACTCCCCTGTGCCCATCCGATACCCGCAATTGCCTGGGATGATTACGGAGAGTAACGACCATGGGGCAGTCCACGGCCCGTGGTTGGACCTTGACAACGCGCCGATCGGCGGTGACGCGGGGTCACTCGGCGGCGGACTCGTCCCTCTCGCCGGACGCGCCCGCGACGACGGCCTCCGCGACGGCCCGCATCGTGAGCCGGCGGTCCATCGAGGTCTTCTGGATCCAGCGGAAGGCCTCCGGCTCGGACCACCCGTGCGCCTGCTGCAGCAGCCCCTTCGCGCGGTCGACCACCTTGCGCGTCTCCAGCCGCTCCTGCAGCCCCGCGACCTCGGCCTCCAGCGCCCGCAGCTCGGTGTAGCGGCTCACCGCCATCTCGATCGCCGGCGCGAGGTCGGTCTTGGAGAACGGCTTGACGAGGTAGGCCATCGCCCCGGCGTCGGTCGCCCGCTGGACGAGCTCGCGCTGGGAGAACGCGGTGAGGATCACCACCGGCGCGATCCGGTCCGCGGAGATCCGCTCGGCCGCCGAGATCCCGTCCAGCACCGGCATCTTCACGTCCAGGATCACGAGGTCGGGCTTGAGCTCCCCGGCCAGCCGCACGGCGGCCTCACCGTCCCCCGCCTCCCCGACGACCTCGTAGCCGTCCTCCTGAAGCATCTCCTTCAGATCCAGCCGGATCAGGGCCTCATCTTCCGCGATCACAACTCGCCGAGCGCTCTCCACGCGCACGAGCCTACCGAAACCCGCTACCCTGGTCCCCGCGAGGGTTCCCCGACGCGCCCCGTTCCCTACGCCGCCTAGCTGTCCGGATTATCCGGATAAATGCCCCGATAGCCCAATGGCAGAGGCAATGTGCTCAAACCACATCAAGTGTGGGTTCGAATCCCACTCGGGGCACCGCTGACGAACCGCCGTCCGACCGGACGGCGGTTTTTTTCGTCCCGCCGGAGCCGCGTCTCGGCCGTCCGGTTGGCCGGAGCGTCGTGGAAATGAGATCGGGTGGTGATGCAAGGGGCCGGGCACCGCGCGGGGTGCGGGTCGCGCGGTGCCCGGCGGGGCGGTTGGCTCAGTGCCGGCGGTCGGCTCAGTGCTGGACGGCGATGGCGTCACCCAGGGTGTGGACGCGGAGGGCGTTGGTGGAGCCCGGCGTGCCGGGCGGTGAGCCCGCGACGACGACGACCTTGTCGCCCTTCTGGCAGCGGCCGAGTTCGAGGAGGGCCTGCTCCACCTGGCCGAACATCGCGTCGGTGTGGTCGACCTGCGGGACGATGAAGGTCTCGACGCCCCAGACGTGCGCGAGGCGGCCGCGGACGGCGGGGACCGAGGTGAAGGCCAGCAGCGGGATCGGGGAGCGGTAGCGCGACAGGCGGCGGGCCGTCTCGCCGGACATCGTGAACGCGGCGAGGGCCTCGGCGCCGACGATGGCGCCGACCTCGGCGGCGGCGCGGGCGATGGCGCCGCCGACGGTCTCGGGCATGCGCTCCAGGGTGTGGGTGGCGTGCAGGACGGCCTGCTCGGCGGTCTGCACGATGCGGCTCATCGTCAGGACGGACTCGATGGGGTACTGGCCGACGCTGGTCTCGCCGGACAGCATGACGGCGTCGGCGCCCTCGAAGACCGCGTTGGCGACGTCGGAGGTCTCGGCGCGGGTGGGGCGGGGCGCGGAGATCATCGATTCGAGCATCTGGGTGGCGACGATGACCGGGCGGGCCTTCTCGCGGCACAGCTCGATGGCGCGCTTCTGCACGATCGGGACCTGTTCGAGCGGGAGCTCGACGCCGAGGTCGCCGCGGGCGACCATGATGCCGTCGAAGGCGGCGACGATCTCGGGCAGGCGCTCGACGGCCTGCGGCTTCTCGATCTTGCCGATGAGGGGGACGCGGACGCCCTCCTCCTCCATGATCTGGTAGCAGATGTCGGCGTCGGCGGGGGTCCGCACGAAGGACAGGGCGACGAGGTCGACGCCGAGGCGCAGGGCCCAGCGCAGGTCGGTCTCGTCCTTCTCGGTGAGGGCGGGGACGCTGACCGGGACGCCGGGCAGGTTGAGGCCCTTGTTGTCGGAGACCATGCCGCCGACGGTGACGGTGGTGCGGACGCGCGTGCCGTCGACGTCGACGACCTTGAGGGCGACGCGGCCGTCGTCGATGAGGACGGTGTCGCCGGGGCTGACGTCGCCCGGCAGGCCCTGGTAGGTGGTGGACACCTCGCGGCGGGTGCCGGGGACGTCGTCGGTGGTGATGGTGAACTCGTCGCCGAGCGTGAGCCGTACCGGCCCGTCGGGGAAGCGGCCGATGCGGATCTTGGGGCCCTGCAGGTCCGCCAGGATGCCGACGCCGCGGCCGGTGGCGTCGGCGGCCGCCCTGATCCGGTGGAAGACCTCCTCGTGGACGGCGTGGTCGCCGTGGCTCATGTTGAGGCGCGCGACGTCGATACCGGCCTCGACGAGGGCGTTGATCTGCTCGGTGCTGGAGCAGGCGGGACCGATGGTGCTGACAATCTTCGCTCGACGGGTCACGTGCACAACCGTACTTAGTTACTTGTCGGTACGGATATTCGTGCAGGATATGGTCGCCCGCGGTTCACCGATTGGTCTAGGTCAGAGGTCTAGACCACATGTGGCCCCGGTCAGCGCTTGAACGCCTCGACGGCCGCCTGGCAGAACGCCTTGAGATCGTCGGGCTTGCGGCTGCTGACGAGGGTGTTGGGCCCGTCCTCGCAGATCTGTACCTCCTCGTCCACCCACTCGGCACCCGCGTTGCGCAGATCGGTCTGGAGACTGGGCCAGGACGTCATGGTGCGGCCGCGCACGACGTCCGCCTCCACGAGGGTCCACGGCCCGTGGCAGATGACGGCGACGGGCTTGCCGGCGTCGAAGAAGGACTTGGCGAAAGCGACGGCCTTGGGGTCGGTGCGCAGGAAGTCGGGGTTGGCGACGCCGCCCGGCAGGACGAGCGCGTCGAACTCGGTGTGGTCGGACACGTCGACGGTGGTGTCGACGGGGAAGGTGTCGCCCTTGTCCAGGTGGTTGAACGCCTGGAGGCGGCCGGACTGGGTGGAGACCAGGCGCGGGGTGCCCCCGGCCTGCTCCACGGCCGTCCAGGGCTCGGTCAACTCGACCTGCTCGGTGCCCTCGGGGGCGCAGAGGAAGGCGACGGTGCTGCCCTGAAGATCGTTCGACATGGTTTCTCCTGAAATGGCGGGTTTCTCTGGCCCCTGCCCGAAGGAGCGGGTGGTATGCAGGAGGAATGGGTCACACCGTCCCCCGGCCCCCGCCGGCGAGCTCCGCCCGGCCGGACTACCGCGAGTACCCGGCGCCGGGGCTGGCCTGCGCGTGGACGTCGGCGCTGCCGCCGGACGCGGAGCCGTTCGTCCAGCGCGTGGTGCCGGACGGCTGCGTCGACCTCATGTGGTCGGAGGCCGGGATCCTCGTGGCGGGCCCGGACACCGGGCCGCTCCCCGCGGCGATGCGCCCGGGCGCGGCGGTGGTGGCGGTGCGGTTCCGGCCGGGGACGGCGCCGCCGGTACTGGGCGTCCCGGCGGACGCGGTCCGGGACGCGCGGGTCCCGCTGCGGGAGCTGTGGGGCGCGGAGGCCGACCGGCTGGCCGCGGACGTCGCGGCGGCGGGCGACCGGCGGGCGGCGCTGGTCGCGGCGGTGCGGGAGAGGCTGGGCCCGCCCGATCCGCTCGTCCCGGCGGTGGTGGCGGGGGTGGCCCGCGGCCGGGTGCGGGACGTGGCGGACGGCCTCGGCATCGGCGAGCGTCAGCTGCGGCGCCGTTCGCTGGCGGCGTTCGGGTACGGGCCGAAGACGCTGCAGCGGGTGCTGCGGTTCCAGCGGGCGCTGCGGCTGGCGCGGGCCGGCGGGGCGCTGGCGGACGTGGCGTACACGGCGGGCTACGCCGACCAGGCCCATTTCGCGCACGAGGTGCGGGACCTGGCGGGCGAGCCCGTCGGGAACCTGCTGTGAGTCAGGGCTTGAGCCGGCCGTAGGCGCGGAGCGTCAGGAGCCGCTCGACGGTGACGAAGCCGCGCCATTCGGGCCGGGTGACGGGCGTCCAGCTGGGGAAGGCGATGTCCCAGCCGCCGTCGTCGGCCTGGTCGTCGATGAGGGCGTCCAGCCGGGCGTCGATGACGTCGTCGGCATAGAGGCGGCGCCCGTGGCCGCCGGGGGCCGGGGCGAAGTCGAGGACGTCCTGGTGGTCGCTGTGCGCGGCGGCGGCGAGGGCGTCCCGGACGCGGGTGAACGCGGCCTCGGCGCGGTCGCGGTCGGGGACGTGGTCGAGGAACATCAGGATCGCGAGGACGTCGTAGGGCCCGGGTTCGGTGTCGAGGTCGTCCAGGTGACGCCAGCAGAAGGCGGTGGCCTGGGCGAGCCAGGCGTGGGCTGATCCGGCCCGGTGGAGCATCCCGGCGAGCGTCGCGGTGGGGTTGATGCTCGCGGGCGGGTCGTCGGGCGTCTGCCACCAGGGCCCGTGCGGGGCGTCGCGGACGGTCGGCAGCGCGAACGGCACTCCCCCGCCGTCCCGGGTGATGGAGGCGAGGTAGCCGGCCACGCGGTCGACGGCGGGGTCGCGGTCGGCGCCGGCCTCGTGCAGGAACTGGAGGGCGTGCTGGGCGGGGACGGGCTGGCTGCCCGCCCCGCGCAGGTCGGGTTCGAGGGCGTGGCCGTAGCCGCCGTCGGGGTTCTCGTAGGCCCGGAGCGCGGCGACGACGGGGGCGGCGGGGCCGCCGCGGAAGTGGAGCGCGAACCGGTGGCGGTCGATGAGACGGCCGTTGAGCAGCATGAACCGTTCGGCGCGGGCCAGGGCGTCGGCGTGCGGGACTCTCATGGCCCCCACCCTAGGGAGGCCGGTTCCGGCCGGTCTTGTCGGAAACGGACGTCCGGGCGGGTCGCGGTGGGCCCGGCCACCCCAGCGGTGGGTGGCCGAGCCCCTGAGTCCCGCGTTGCGGGGTGCGGGAGCGCGCGGCCCGCGCGGCGCGCCGGGAGTGTGCGGTCCCGGCGCCGCGTGAACCCTGGCGGGACGCTAGCCGACCGGTCCCAAGACCACAAGGGGGGCCGAGGTCACGACCGTTTTCACCGGAACCGCGACTGTGGTCTGCTATGCGTCATGAGTGATCCCCTAGACGAACGTGACAGGGCCGGTGAGCCGCTCGCGGTGGTGGCGCGGGAGGCGGGGCCGTATCTGGACGGCCTGCGGGAGCGTCCCGTCCACGACGGCTCGAAGGACGCGCTGCTCGACGAGCTCGACGGTCCGCTGCCCGCCGCCGGGGACGGCGCGGTGGCGGCGGTGGAGCGGCTCGTCCGGATCGGGACGGCGGCGGCGACGCACTCGTCCGGGCCGCGGTTCTTCCACTTCGTGGTGGGCGGGTCGACGCCGGCGGCGATGGCGGGCGACTGGACCGCGTCCCTGCTGGACCAGGCGGCCGGGCTGTGGCTCACGTCGCCGCTCGCGGCGCGGGCGGAGACGGTCGTGCTGCGCTGGCTGAAGGAGCTGTTCGGGCTGCCCGCCTCGTACGGGGGCGTGCTGACGCCGAGCGCGACGCTCGCGCACGTGACGGGCCTGGCGAGCGCGCGGTCCTGGTGGGCGGAGCGCTACGGCGTGGACGTCGCGTCGCGGGGCCTGTCCGGGCTGCCGGCCATGCCGGTGTTCAGCAGTGGGCTGGTGCACGTCAGCACCCGGAAGGCGCTGCAGATCCTCGGCTGCGGCCGGGACACGCTGCGCATGTTCGCGCGCGACGACGCCGGGCGCGTCGACCTCGCCGCCATGGACGAGGCCCTGGCCCGGGTCGGCGGGCGCGCCGTGGTCGTGGCGAACCTCGGCGAGGTCAACACCGGCGACTCCGACCCGATCGCGGACCTCGCGGACCTGGCCGAGCGGCACGGCGCCTGGCTCCACGTGGACGGGGCGTTCGGGCTGTTCGCGGCGCTGAGCCCGCGCACCGCGCACCTCGCGCGCGGGGTGGAGCGGGCCGACTCGGTGACGGCGGACGGGCACAAGTGGCTGAACGTCCCGTACGAGAGCGGGTTCTCGTTCGTCCGGGACCCCGCCGGGCTGAGCCGCGCGTTCGGCGCGTGGGGCGCGGCGTACCTGCCGGACGCCGACGGCGAGCGGGTCAACTACAACATGCTGGGCCCGGAGTCGTCGCGGCGCGCGCGGGCGCTGCCGATCTGGGCGACGCTGCGCGCCTACGGCCGGGACGGCTACCGGGAGATGGTGGAGCGCCACCTCGACGTGGCCGCGCACCTCGGCGCCCTCGTCGAGGCGGCGCCCGACCTGGAGCTGCTGGCGCCCGTCCAGCTGTGCATCGCGTGCTTCCGGTACCGCCCGGAGGGCGTCCCCGAGGACCGGCTCGACGCGCTGAACGCGCGCCTGGGCGAGGCCCTGCTCGCCGACGGCCGCGTCTACGCGGGCACGAGCACCTACCGGGGCATGACGGTGTTCCGCCCCGCACCGCTCAACTGGCGCACGACGAAGGCCGACGTGGAACAGCTCGTCACCGTCCTCCGCGAACTGGGCCCCACCGTGCTGAAGTGACGGCCGCGCCTCAGACCACCTCGGACGAGACGGTCAGCCGCGAGCCGAGCAGCGCCTCCAGGGACCGGTGCGCGATCTCCAGCTCGTCGCGGGCGGCCGGTTCGGCCAGGAAGGCGCGGAACCCGCCGAACAGGTCGGCGGGCGCGAGCCCGTACCGGGTCCCGGGCGCGGCGAGCCGCCCGAGGAAGAACGACCAAGCGGCGGCGCCCGCCAGGTTTCCGGCGCCGCTGCCGCCGGCGAGGTTGCGACAGGTGCGCTCCAGCGCGACCGCGCCGCGGTAGGTGAGGCCGCCGAGCCGGGTGTGGCTGCCGCCGTAGTGGCAGTCTCAGGTCGCGCAGTCGTTCCAGGGGGCGGTTTCGTCGAGTTCCTCGAAGGGCTGGGTGAGGCTGTACCAGCAGCCGGAGTCGTCGCGGAAGACGGCCTCGATGCCGTACGGGCGCTTCTCCGGCTTGTGGACGAACTCGACGCCCCGGGCGGACAGCCGCTCGTACTCGGCCTCGCAGTCGTCGGTGTTGAACGCGCCGGCGCCGAGGACGCCCTTGGCGATGAGCGCCTTCATCTGCGCGGCGGAGTCGGGGTCCATGGTGGGCGGTCCGGGGACCATGAGGGCGAGGCTGAGGTCGGGCTGCCCCTCGGCGCCGACGGTGACCCAGCGCATCCCGCCCTCGCCGAGGGTCAGGTCGTCGCGGACCTCCAGGCCGAGCTTGCCGGTGAAGAACGCGAGGGCGGAGTCCTGGTCGAGGACCCAGACGGTGGCCAGTCCCAGTTTCGTGATCATGTTGCCTCCCTGGTGGGCGGGTTCCGGGTGTTCACGCTAGGGGGCCGGGAGGCGGGCGGCCTTCTCGAAAGTTGCTCAGCGGCCGCGGAAGCCGCCCGCCCAGAGCAGCACGTAGCAGCCGGGGATGGCGGCGGCCCCGCCGGTGCGGGCGCGGCGGCGGAACTCGGTCGGCGTCATGCCGGTCTGCTGCTTGAAGCGGGTGCAGAACGTGCCGAGGCTCGTGAAGCCGACGAGCATGCAGATCTCGGTGACGGTCAGGTTGGCGGTGCGCAGCAGGTCCTGGGCGCGTTCGATGCGGCGGCGGGCGAGGTATGCGCCGGGGGTCTCGCCGTAGACCTCGCTGAACAGCCGGACGAAGTGGTAGCGGGAGTAGCCGGCGCGGGCGGCGACGGCGGCGACGTCGAGGGGCTCGGCCCATTCGCGGTCCATGGCGTCCCGGGCGATCCGCATCCGCCGCAGCACGCCGGTGTCCAGCACGGGGGCCGTGTTCCGCATGCTCCCCATGCTCGCACGAAGGCCCCGGAGGGACGTCCCTCCGGGGCCTTCGGTGCGGTGCGCTCAGGCGATCGGGCGCGCCGTCGGCGGGATCGGGTACGGCAGGTCGGTCCGGCCGGTGAGGTGGGCGTCGACGCCGTGCGCGGCGGCGCGTCCCTCGGCGATCGCCCAGACGATCAGGGACTGGCCGCGGCCCATGTCGCCCGCGGCGTACACGCCGTCCACGGACGTCTTGTAGTCGCCGTCGCGGACCACGTTGCCGCGCTGGTCGAGCTCGACGCCGAGCTGCTCCAGCAGGCCCTCGCGCTGGGGGCCGAGGAAGCCCATGGCGAGCGTGACCAGCTCCGCGGGGATCTCCCGCTCGGTGCCCTCGACCGGCGCGAACCGGGTCTCGGGGCCGCCGACCTCGACCAGCCGCAGCGCGCGGACGTTGCCGTCGGCGTCGCCGGCGAACTCGGTGGTGGAGACGGCGTACACGCGGTCGCCGCCCAGGTCCGCCAGCTCCTCGTGGGCGCTCTCCACCTTGAACAGCATCGGGTACGTCGGCCACGGCTGGGAGTCCGGGCGGGACTCCGGGGGCCGCGGCATGATCTCCAGCTGGGTGACGGACGCGGCGCCCTGCCGGATCGCGGTGCCGATGCAGTCGGCGCCGGTGTCGCCGCCGCCGATGACCACGACGTGCTTGCCCTTCGCGGAGATCGGCGACTCGTCGTAGTCGCCCTCCTGCGCCTTGTTGGACGGCGGCAGGTACTCCATCGCCTGGTAGACGCCCTTGAGGTCGCGTCCGGGGACGGGCAGGTCGCGCCACGCGGTGGCGCCGCCCGCGAGGACGACCGCGTCGTAGCGCTCGCGCAGCTCGTCGGCGGTGACGTCGACGCCCACGTTCACCGAGGTCTTGAAGGCGGTGCCCTCGGCGCGCATCTGGGCGAGGCGCCGGTCGAGGTGCCGCTTCTCCATCTTGAACTCGGGGATGCCGTAGCGCAGCAGGCCGCCGACGCGGTCGGCGCGCTCGTACACCGTGACGTCGTGGCCGGCGCGGGTGAGCTGCTGCGCGGCGGCGAGGCCCGCGGGCCCGGAGCCGACGACCGCCACCGTCTTGCCGGTCTTCACGGCGGGCGGCTGCGGGCGCACCCAGCCCTCCGCGAACGCCCGGTCGATGATCTCGACCTCGACCCGCTTGATCGTCACCGGATCCTGGTTGATGCCGAGGACGCAGGCGCTCTCGCACGGGGCGGGGCACAGCCGCCCGGTGAACTCGGGGAAGTTGTTGGTGGCGTGCAGCCGCTCGATCGCCTCCCGCCAGTCCTTGCGGTAGACGAGGTCGTTCCACTCGGGGATCAGGTTGCCGAGGGGGCAGCCCTGGTGGCAGAACGGGATGCCGCAGTCCATGCAGCGGCTCGCCTGCTTCTCCAGCCGGTCGGCGCCGAAGTCCTCGTAGACCTCCGACCAGCTCTTGATCCGCACGTCGACCGGGCGGCGCTTCGGGAGCTCCCGCCGGACGGTCAGGAAACCCTTCGGGTCAGCCATGTGGAGTCCCCCTCTCAGCTCTGCGCCGCGGACATGACGGCCTCGTCGACGTCGCGGCCCTCGGCCTCGGCCTTGGCCATGGCGTCCAGGACGCGCCGGTAGTCGCGCGGCATGATCTTGGTGAAGCGGGCGGCGGCCGCGTCCCAGCCGTCCAGCAGCCGGCGGGCGACGGCCGAGCCGGTCTCCGCCAGGTGCCGCTCGACCAGCGTCCGGACGAACTCCGCGTCGCCGGCGTCGAGCGGCTCCAGGTCGACCATCTCGCCGTTGACCCGCTCGGGCACCAGGTCCAGGACGTAGGCGATGCCGCCGGACATGCCGGCCGCGAGGTTGCGCCCGGTCCGGCCGAGGATCACCGCGCGGCCGCCGGTCATGTACTCGCAGGCGTGGTCGCCGACGCCCTCGACGACGGCGGTGGCGCCGGAGTTGCGGACGCAGAACCGCTCCCCGACGACGCCGCGGGCGAACAGCTCGCCGGACGTCGCGCCGTACAGGATGACGTTGCCGCCGATGATCTGCTCCTCGGCCGCGAACCCGGCGTCCGCCGGGGGCGCCAGCGTGAGCCGCCCGCCGGACAGGCCCTTGCCGACGTAGTCGTTGGCGTCGCCGACGAGCCGCAGCGTGATGCCGCGGGGCACGAACGCGCCGAACGAGTTGCCCGCCGACCCGGTGAAGGTGACGTCGATCGTGCCGTCGGGCAGGCCCGCGCCGCCCCACTTCTTGGTCAGCTCGTGGCCGAGCATCGTGCCGACCGTCCGGTTGACGTTGCGGATCGGCAGTTCCAGCTTGACCGGGTCGCCGAACGAGAGCGCGCCCTCGGCGAGCTGGATCAGCGTGTTGTCGAGCGCCTTCTCCAGCCCGTGGTCCTGCACGGCGGTGCGGCGCAGCGCCGCGCCGTCCGCGACCTCGGGGGCGTGCAGGATCGGGGCGAGGTCCAGGCCGGACGCCTTCCAGTGGTCGACGGCCTCGCGCATGTCGATCATCTCGACGTGCCCGATCGCCTCGTCCAGCGAGCGGAACCCGAGGGCCGCCAGGTACTCGCGGACCTCCTCGGCGACGAACTCGAAGAAGTTCACCACGAACTCGGGCCTGCCGGAGAACCGCCGCCGCAGCACCGGGTTCTGGGTGGCGACGCCGACGGGGCAGGTGTCCAGGTGGCAGACCCGCATCATGACGCAGCCCGACACCACCAGCGGCGCCGTCGCGAAGCCGTACTCCTCGGCGCCGAGGAGGGCGGCGACGACGACGTCCCGGCCGGTCTTCATCTGGCCGTCGGTCTGCACGACGATGCGGTCGCGCAGGCCGTTGAGCAGCAGCGTCTGCTGCGTCTCGGCGAGGCCCAGCTCCCAGGGGGCGCCGGCGTGCTTCAGCGACGTCAGCGGGGACGCGCCGGTGCCGCCGTCGTGCCCGGAGATCAGCACCACGTCGGCGTGCGCCTTGGACACCCCGGCCGCGACCGTGCCGACCCCGACCTCGGCGACGAGCTTGACGTGCACGCGCGCCGCCGGGTTGGCGTTCTTCAGGTCGTGGATGAGCTGCGCCAGGTCCTCGATCGAGTAGATGTCGTGGTGCGGCGGCGGCGAGATGAGGCCGACGCCGGGCGTGGAGTGCCGGGTCTTGGCGATCCACGGGTAGACCTTGTGGCCGGGCAGCTGGCCGCCCTCGCCGGGCTTGGCGCCCTGCGCCATCTTGATCTGGATGTCGTCGGAGTTGGTGAGGTACTCCGAGGTCACGCCGAACCGGCCGGACGCGACCTGCTTGATGGCGCTGCGCCGCAGGTCGCCGTTCTCGTCCGGGGTGAAGCGCGCCGGGTCCTCGCCGCCCTCGCCGGTGTTGGACTTGCCGCCGAGCCGGTTCATCGCGATCGCGAGGGTCTCGTGCGCCTCCGCGGAGATGGACCCGTACGACATCGCGCCGGTGGAGAACCGCTTGACGATCTCCGAGACCGGCTCGACCTCCTCGATCGGCACCGGCTCCCGCTCGCCCTCCTTGAGCTTGAACAGCCCGCGCAGCGTCATCAGCTTCTCGGCCTGCGCGTCGACCGTGGAGGTGTACTCCTTGAAGATCTCGTAGCGGCGGGTGCGGGTGGCGTGCTGGAGCTTGAACACCGTGTCCGGGTTGAACAGGTGCGGCTCGCCCTCGCGGCGCCACTGGTACTCGCCGCCGACCTCCAGGGTGCGGTGCGCGAGGTCGTTGCCGCCCGGCGGGTAGGCGCGGGCGTGCCGCTGCGCGACCTCCTTGGCCAGCACGTCGAACCCGACGCCGCCGAGCCGGGACGTGGTGCCGGTGAAGCAGCGGGCCACGACGTCCTCGCCGAGGCCGATCGCCTCGAAGATCTGCGCGCCGGTGTAGGACGCGACCGTGGACACGCCCATCTTCGACATGACCTTCAGGACGCCCTTGCCGTACGCCTTCACGAGGTTCCGGACGGCCTTCGCCGGGTCCAGGCCCTCGATGGCCCCGCCGCGGACCAGGTCCTCGACGGTCTCGATCGCCAGGTACGGGTTGATCGCGGACGCGCCGTACCCGATGAGCAGCGCCATGTGGTGGCACTCGCGGGCCTCGCCCGTCTCGATCACCAGGCCGGTCCGGGTGCGGGTCTTCTCCCGGATGAGGTGGTGGTGGACCGAGCCGGTGAGCAGCAGCGACGGGATCGCGGCGCGGGCGGAGTCGGCGCCGCGGTCCGACAGCACGATGATGCGGGCGCCGGCGGCGATCGCCCGGCTCACCTCGGAGTTGATCTCCTCCAGGCGGGCCTCCAGGGCCTCTCCCCCGCCGGCGACCTCGTACAGGCCCTGCACGACGTGGGCCTGCAGGTGCGGCAGCGAGCCCTCGTCGTCGATGTGGATGATCTTGGACAGTTCGTCGTTGTCCAGGATCGGGGTGGGCAGGACCAGCCGGCGGCACGAGTCCGGGCCGGGCTCCAGGAGGTTGCCCTCCGGGCCGAGCGTGGACTGCAGCGAGGTGACGAGCTCCTCGCGGATCGCGTCCAGCGGCGGGTTCGTGACCTGCGCGAACAGCTGCTTGAAGTAGTCGAACAGCAGCCGCGGCCGCTCCGACAGGACCGCGATCGGGGTGTCGGTGCCCATCGACCCGATCGGCTCGGCGCCCGTCTTCGCCATCGGCGTCAGGATGATCCGCTGCTCTTCGAGGGTGTAGCCGAACGTCTGCTGCCGCCTGACCAGCGTCTCGTGCGTCGGGATCTCCCGCTCGCGCTGCGGCAGCTCCTCGAACCGGACGAGGCCCTCGTGCAGCCACTCGCCGTACGGGTGCTCGGCGGCCAGCTCGGCCTTGACCTCGTCGTCCTCGACGATCCGCCCGGCGGCGGTGTCCACGAGGAAGATCTTGCCGGGCTGGAGCCGGCCCTTGCGGACGACCTTGCTCGCCGGGATGTCGAGCACGCCGGCCTCGCTGGCCAGCACGACCAGGCCGTCGTCGGTCACCCAGTACCGGCCGGGGCGCAGCCCGTTGCGGTCCAGGACGGCGCCGACCACGGTCCCGTCGGTGAAGCTGACGCTGGCGGGGCCGTCCCACGCCTCCATCAGCGTGGAGTGGAACTCGTAGAAGGCCCGGCGGGCCGGGTCCATCTCGGTGTGGTTCTCCCACGCCTCCGGGATCATCATCAGCACCGCGTGCGGCAGCGACCGGCCGCCGAGGTGCAGCAGCTCCAGGCACTCGTCGAACGAGGCGGTGTCGGACGCCTCGATGTCGATCACCGGGAAGATCCGGGACAGGTCGCCGGGCAGCAGGTCCGACTTCAGCAGCGCCTCGCGGGCCCGCATCCAGTTCCGGTTGCCCTTCACCGTGTTGATCTCGCCGTTGTGGGCGATGAACCGGTACGGGTGGGCCAGCTCCCAGGCGGGGAACGTGTTGGTCGAGAACCGCGAGTGCACCAGGGCGATCGCGCTGGTGAAGCGGCGGTCCGACAGGTCGGGGAAGAACGGCTCCAGCTGCGGGGTCGTCAGCATCCCCTTGTAGACGATCGTGCGGCTGGACAGGCTCGGGAAGTACACCCGGACGTCCTGCTCGGCGCGCTCGCGCATGCAGAAGACCGCGCGGTCCAGCTCCAGGCCGGTCTTGCCCGCGTGCGGGCCGCCGGCGGCGGGGGCGATGAACAGCTGGGCGAAGTGCGGCATGACGCGCCGCGCGGCCGGGCCGGTGAAGTCGGGGTCGTGCGGCAGCTCGCGCCAGCCGAGGACCGTCAGGCCCTCGTCGACGCACAGCGTCTCGATGTGCGCGACCGCCGCCGCGCGCTCGTCGGCGTCCGCCGGGAGGAAGGCGATCCCGGCCGCGTACGCGCCGGCGTCGGGCAGCGGGAAGCCGCAGACCTCGCGGAAGAACGCGTCCGGGAGCTGGACGAGGATGCCGACGCCGTCTCCGTCGTCCGGCTCCGCGCCCACCGCACCGCGGTGGTCGAGGTTCTTCAGCACGGTCAGGGCGTTCTCGACGATCTCGTGGCTCTTGCGGCCGTGCATGTCGGCGACCATGCCGACGCCGCAGGCGTCGTGCTCGTTCGCCGGGTCGTACAGCCCCTGGGCATCGGGGCGGCCCTGTACGCGGGCAGCAGGTGTGAAGGCAGCTGCGGCCATCAACCCTCCCGTCGTCGTCTCGTGTCACTGCTTCGGTGTCAGTGCAGTCGTGGGACGACGTTGGCCCTGCTGCGGTGAGATGACATTACATCACTGTCGGGAACATGCCCGACTGCACCGGATCGCGAAACTTACCCGCGGCGATCCGAGCGCATGCCATCTCGGAGTGGTTTAGACCAAGGCTAGTGCCGGGTTCGGGGCGTGCATTGCGCTGACCTGCGTGAGCATCATCACCGGGTCGGGACGTTTACCCCGAAATTCGGGTGATCTACCGAAAATTTCCCTCGTCGGGGACCGCCCGGACGCGGGTCACTCGGGGTCGGGTCGCTCGGGCGCGGGTCACTCGGACGCGCGGGCGGCGCGGCCGAGCACCGCCGGGGACTTGCCGCCCTCGATCAGCAGCGACAGCAGCGTCTCGTCGGTCTCGGTGCCCTTGCCGTCGAGCCGCTCGGCCCACGAGACCACGGCGAAGTGGCCCATGGCGAGGCCCCGCGCCATGCCGAAGCCGCGGCCGAAGTCGTCCAGCGGCTCCGGGGCCTCCAGCGGCCGGACGAAGCCGGCGCCGATCGTGTGCTCCAGCCGGGCGACGAACCGGTCCGCGTCCGCCGAGCTGTTCAGGTTGAACACCGTGACGGCCAGCCCGTAGCCGCGCTTCGGGTCGGAGTAGATGCCCCGCGCCGCCTGCGTGCAGCCGCCCTTGCCCAGCTCGGCGCCCACGCTGCCGCCCCACACGGCGGCGGCGCAGTCGGCGTCGAGCCGCTTCGCGCGCAGCTTCACCTTGACCTCGCCGTCGGGGACGGCCAGCGTCGCCGCGTCCGCCGGGAACGCCTCCGCCGCCGTCAGCGGCTCGGGGTCGGACCCGCGGGCGGCGATCCCGCCGTAGGCCGACGTCGAGGGCGAGCTGGAGTAGGAGGTCGGGGACGGTCCGTTCCCCGCCGGCTTCCCGATCTTGGCGTTCGCCGCGCTGCCCGCCGCGGGACCGTTCCCGTCGCGGAACACCACGACGGCGGCGAGCCCGATCAGCACGAGCACGCCGAGCGCGGCGGCCGCGCCGAAGTACAGCTTCGGGCCGAGCGCGGCGACGCGGCCCGCGAGCCCGCCGGGGGCCGCCGGCTCACCCGCCCGGGCGGGCCGTTTCGGCCGCTTGGCCTGCTCGGGCCGGCCCTGCCGTTTCGCCTTGCCGGGCCGCTTCGCCTTGCCGGGCCGCTTCGGCCCGCGCCCGCCGGGACGGGGAGGCGGGACGGCCTCGTACGGCTCGCCGTGCGGCTCCTCGTACCGCTCGTCGTACCGCTCGTCGTAGGCGAGCTCGGCGTAGGGGGCCGGCTCGTACGGAGCCTCGGCATAGGGCGGCGGCACGTCGTCGTAGGGCGGCGCGGGCGGCGGGACGGGGCGCTCCCGGCGCGGGGCCGGGCGGGGCGACGGGCCGCCGCGGCGCGGGCCGCCCATCCGGGCGGGCGCCGTCCTGCGCGGGCCGGGACGGCCGCGGCCCTGCTGCCGGCTCACCGGCGCTCGGCCGCGGCCGCCGCGGCGGGGTTCATCGGGGTCCACGAGCGCGCAGACTACTGCCCGCCGGCCGGTGACACGCCCGCGCGCGGGCCGGTCACTGCCCGGACCTTCCGCCGGAGGCCAGGTCGAGCCGCCCGTAGAGGAAGTCGGCGGCGTTCTCGATGACCAGGCTCACATCGATCATCTCGTTGAGCGAGGCGGGCTGCGCGCCGCCGGCCCGCTGCACCCACGTGAGCACCGCGTAGTGGCCGTAGGTCTTGGCGTAGGCGGCGCTGAACCCGGACCCGAACGCGGGGACGCCCTCCGCCTTCAGCGGCGCGATCCAGCCGGCGCCGGTCGCCGGGTCGAGGTCGCGCAGGATCTGCTTGACGCCGTCCTCGTTCTCCATGTTCAGCACGACGAACTGGCCGACGTGCTTCTTGTCGGCGCTCACGTAGGCGGCGCGGGCGAGCTGGGTGCAGCCGTGCTTGGCGAGGTCGGCCTGCAGCCGGGCGCCCCAGGTGCCGTCCTTGCAGTCGGCCGACAGCTTGGAGGAGGCCAGCGCGAACGTGTACGCGCCGCTCTTGAGGGACTTGGCGCCGAACGCCTCGCCCTCGGTGACCGCCCGCTTGTCTGCGGCGCGGGACGCGATCTGGGTGAAGCCCTCGCCCAGGTAGTCCGGCGTGTAGGCGGTCGGCACCGAGGTCTTCGGCGCCTCCTCCTCGCCGCCGCCCCCGGTCAGCAGGACCACCGCCACCACGGCGACGATCACCGCGACCAGCGCGGCGGCACCGCCGAAGAGCAGCTTCGGACTGGGGAGCTTGCGGCCGGGCTTGTCCTCCGGCCAGAAGTCCCGCCCGCCGCCCTGCTGGGCGGCCTCGGCGGAACCCGTGTCACGAGCCTCGATCACGCCCCGGAGCTTAGCGGTCCGGGCGGCCCCCGCGGGGCCAAAAGGGCTTTTCGTCCAGATTCCTTGGAGCTACAGGCCGTTGGTCCCGATCACCGCGCCGACGACGTAGGTGATGCCCGCGGCGGCGGCGCCGAACAGCAGCTGCCGGGTCCCGCCGAACCACCACGGCCGGGCGGTGATCCGGGACACCAGCGCCCCGGCCAGGAACAGGCCGAGGGCCGCGACGATCGCCGCCGGCCACAGCGAGGTGGCGCCCAGCAGGTACGGCAGCACCGGCAGGACCGCGCCGACCGCGAACGACAGGAACGACGAGCCCGCCGCCAGCAGCGGCGACGGCAGGTCGCCGGGGGTCACGCCGAGCTCCTCGCGGGTGTGCACCTGCAGCGCCTCGTCCGGGTCGCGGGACAGCTGCCGGGCGACCTCCGCTGCGGTCTCCGGGTCCACCCCGCGCGCCTCGAAGACCTCGGCCAGCTCGCGCTCCTCGGCGGCCGGGTGCCGGGCGAGCTCCAGCCGCTCGACCTCGATCTCCGCCTCCGCCAGCTCCGACTGGGAGGCGACGGAGATGTACTCCCCCGCCGCCATCGAGAACGCGCCCGCCGCCAGGCCGGCGAGGCCGGCCAGCAGCACGACCTTCTGGTCCACCCGGCCGCCCGCGACGCCCGCGATCAGCGCGAAGTTGGACACCAGGCCGTCCATCGCGCCGAACACCGCCGGCCGCAGCCAGCCCCCGGTCACGTCGCGGTGCTGGTGGTGCCGCTCGGGCATCACCCCGCCCTTGCGGCCGGTCGTCTCCCCCGCGTCCGCCATCGCCCCCTACTTCCCGTCCCGGACGGGCTCTCCCTTCCCCGCCCCGGCGGACTCGGCGGCACCGTCGTCCTCATTGTCCGCGATCTCCGCCGCGGGCTCGGGGGCGGGGTCGGTCTCGGGGCCGGCCTCCGGTTCGGCGCCGGCGGCACCCTCAGGGGCTTTCTCCGGCGCGTCCGAGGGGGCGTCGTCCTCGGAGTGCGCCTCCGATTCGCCCGTGGCCTCAGCGTCCTTCTCAGCGCCCTTGCCAGGGTCCTCGCCGGTCGCGGCCTCGGCCGCCGTCCCGGGCTCGGCCTTCGCCTCGGGCTCGGGCCCCTCGGCGGGCTCCGGCTCCTTCGTCGGTTCGGCCGCCGCCGACTCCGGCTCGCCACCGGCCGTCGCGGGGACCGCGCCGACGTTCTCCGGGCCGGTGCGGCCGCGGGCCAGGTACAGGTAGGCGACCGCGCCGATGAACAGGACGATCGACGTCCAGTCGTTCAGCCGCAGGCCGAGGACGTGGTGGGCGTCGTCGATGCGCAGCGCCTCGATCCAGCCGCGCCCGACCGTGTACGCGGCGACGTACAGGGCGAACGCGCGGCCGTGCGTGAGCTTGTAGCGGCGGCCTGCCCAGATCACGAGGACCGCGACGCCGACGCACCACAGCGACTCGTACAGGAACGTCGGGTGGTAGGTCGCGACGTCGGCGTACTTGGGGTCGAGGGCGGGCCCGCCGTCCAGCATCGGCCGGTGGTTCTCGTCGATCTCCAGCGCCCAGAAGGCGTCCAGCGGACGGCCGTACAGCTCCTGGTTCCAGTAGTTGCCCCAGCGGCCGATCGCCTGCGCCAGCGCGATGCCGGGCGCCACCGCGTCGGCGAGCGCCAGCGCCGAGATCCCGCGCCGCCGGCAGCCGATGACCGCGCCGACCGCGCCGAGCGCGACGGCGCCCCAGATGCCGAGGCCGCCCTTCCAGATCTCCAGCGCCCGGACGGGGTCGCCGTCCTCCCCGAAGTACCGCTGGTAGTCGGTGATCACGTGGTAGAGCCGGCCGCCG
This sequence comes from Actinomadura geliboluensis, assembly GCF_043197915.1. Taxonomy (NCBI): domain Bacteria; kingdom Bacillati; phylum Actinomycetota; class Actinomycetes; order Streptosporangiales; family Thermomonosporaceae; genus Actinomadura; species Actinomadura geliboluensis. The sequence goes on from NZ_JBICUA010000001.1 coordinate 265,086, forward strand.
ACCAGGCCGAACGGCACCGCCCACACGGCCACGTCGACGATCACGCCGGAGGTGCCGCCCTTGGCGGCCCAGCGCCGCTCGCCCAGCCAGACCGCGGCGACGATGCCAAGGATGATCATGAGGGCGTAGGCGCGGATCGGGACTGGCCCGAGCTCCCAGACGCCCTGTGAGGGACTCGGGATGGAGGCGAGCTGGTGCATGACCGTTGAACCTACCTCCTTCCGGGCGCGCCGTGCGCCCTCTCCGCCGCCCTCCGCGCGACCCGCGCCGTCACCGCGGTGCTCCCGCCGTCACGACGCGGACGTTCCGCTCGACGGCGCGCCGCCCGGGGCGGGCGCGCTGCCGGCCGCCTTCGCGACGGCCTTCCGCAGCTCGTCGGGCGAGCCGAGGACGGCGTCGGCGACCTTCTTGCCGTTCAGCGCCAGGTACGGGGTGGCGTCGACGCCCGACTTCCCCGCCAGGGCGCTGGCCTGGTTCACGGTCTTCATCTGCTGCTCGCCGTTGACGCAGGCGGCGAAGGACGGGTCGCTCACCCCGACGTCGGCGGCCCAGGCGATGAGCGCCTTCGGCAGGAACCCCGTCGTGCCCTCCTGGGGCTGCTCGGCGTAGAGCCTGTCGTGGTACTTCACCCAGTGGTCGGCGGGCATGCAGGCGGCGGCGTTCGCGGCCCGCCGCGAGTTGCCCATCAGCGGTTCCTGCTGGAACAGCTGGAACGGCCGGTACACCACCTTCAGCCTGCCCTCCGCGGCGAGCTGCTTCATCGTCCCGCCGAGCCGCGCCTCCATCCCCTTGCAGGCGGGGCACTGGAAGTCCTCCCAGACGTCGAGGACGGGCGCGTTCACCCCCGGGTCCGCCATCGCGACCGAGCCGTCCTGCTGCCGGGTCGCGGGGGCGAGCGCGCCCTTGTAGTCGTTGATCGTGGGCCCGCCCCCGTCCCGGGACATGACCACGACCACCACGACCACCGCGACCGCCGCCACCGCGACGGCCCCGAGGACGACCACCAGCGCACGCCGCCGCCGTCCCCGGGCCGCCGCCCGTGCCCGCTCCTCCGCGAGGCGCCGCCGCGCGGACCCCCCGCTGCCCTGCTCGCTCATCGATCCCCCGATCGCCACTCTGCGTGCTCTTGGCAGTCACGAGCGTAGCGGCGGGGGCGGCGGGCGTCCTCAGGAAGCGCCGTGCGGGCCGGGAGAGGTCACTTCCCGGCGCTGCCGGCGGCGTCGATCACGGCGCGCAGCCCGGCGGGGTTCATGACCTGGGCGGTGTCGAGCTTCTGGCCGTTCAGGAAGACCGTCGGCGTGCCGTCGACGCCGCGGTCCTGCAGCGCGTACTTGGTCATCGCGTCGACCGTGCTCTTCTTCTGCTCGTCCCGGACGCACTTCTCGAAGTTCGGGTCGGTGACGCCGACGTCCTTGCCCCACTTCACGAGGTCGTCGGGCGAGAAGCCCTTGGAGCCCTCGGCGGGCTGGAACTTGAAGAGCGCGTCATGGTAGGAGATCCACTTGTCGGCCGGGACGCACAGCGCCGCCTCGGCCGAGCGCAGCGAGTTGATCCGGACGGGGTCCTTCTGCTGCCCGAACAGGTGGAACGGCCGGTAGACGACCTTGACCTTGCCCTCCAGCGCGAGCTGCTGGACGGTCTTGCCGGTCGCCTCCTCGAACTGCTTGCAGATCGGGCACTGGAAGTCCTCGAAGATCTCCAGCTCGGGCTTGGTCACCCCGGCCTTGGCCATCACGATGGACCCGTCGGCCTGCCGGCTGACGGGCGCGAGGGGGCCCTGGTGCGCCTCGGCGCGGCCGTTCTTGTTCTTCTGGTCGATGACCAGGACGGCGGCGACCACGATCAACGCCACCGCCACCACCGATCCGAGGACGATGGCGAGCAGCCGCCGCTGCTTCTCCCGCGCCGCCTGCCGCTTGCGCTCGGCGGCCAGGCGCTCCCTCGCGGACCGCTCTCGTGCGGCCTTGCTCATTGGTTCTCCTATGCGTGCGGACCCAGCGCCGCCGTCGGTGCGGCGCGGTAACGGCGAGATTAGTCGACTTGACCGATCCGTCGGAATTCGTCGGCCAGGACGAGGAGGAACAGCAGGACCGTGACGACGTGGACCCCGGTGCACCAGAGGCAGATCTTGTGCAGGACCACCAGTTCGATGGTGACGAGGTACACGACCATCAGCACGCCGACGGAGACGCCCGCCACCCGGCCCCAGCGCAGCGGCGCCCACGTCGAGCGCAGCGCCCAGGGGGTCAGCAGCGCGGCGAACCCGACGAAGAAGGCGAGGCCCAGCAGCGGCATCGGGATGCCGAGCAGGGTGGAGTACTCGCTCGTGGTGACCGCGTGGCAGTCGATCGTCGAGGACGCCGAGCAGACCAGCGCGCCCTCGTCGTAGTGGGTGATCGTCAGGTAGACGGAGATCCCGAGGCCGCCGAGCGTCAGCAGCCAGGCCGCGACCTGGAACCACGCGGGGGGCGGCGGCGGCGACGCCACCTCGGCCCGGCCCTTCGCCGTCATCTCTTGCGTCATCGTGATCCTTCCGGGACCGCCTCCTCCGGCGATCACACCCTACGGGAGCGCGGCGCCACCACAAGCATGAACTCGGCGGCGGTGCCGCCGAGTTCCCGGAGACCGGCGGGACCCGCGCGGATACGGCTTTTCCGCCGTCCGCACGGGCACCGCCGGCATGTCCGGAACGTGCTCAGCGGCCGGCGCGGACGCCCGCCGCGAGCTCCTCGGTCAGCGACCGGACCCCGGCCAGCCCGGAGGCGAGGTCGGGGGCGTCCAGGATGCGGCGGCTGAACGCCGACCCGACGATCACCCCGTCGGCGAACGCGGCGACCTCGGCGGCCTGCGCGCCGGTGCCGACGCCGAGCCCGAGCCCGACCGGCAGCCCGGTCCCGCTCTTGTCGATGGCCGCCCGGGTGCGCTCGACCAGCCGCGGGGCGCCGGTGTCCACGGCCGAGCGGGCGCCGGTGACGCCCATCAGCGACGCCGCGTACACGAAGCCGCGGGACGCCGCCGTGACCGTCTCGATGCGCTCGTCGGTGGAGCTGAGCGCGACGAGGAACACCCGGTCGAGGCCGTGCGCGTCCGACGCCTCCAGCCACTCGCCGCCCTCCTCGGGCGTGAGGTCGGGGGTGATCAGCCCGGCCCCGCCGGCGGAGGCGAGGTCGCGCGCGAACCGGTCGACGCCGTAGTGGTCGACGGGGTTCCAGTAGGTCATGACCAGCACCGGGACGCCGGTCGCGGCGACGGCCTCGACCGTGGCGAACACGTCGGCGATGCGGACGCCGCCTACGAGGGCCCGGTGGACGGCGTCCTGGATGGTGGGGCCGTCCATCACCGGGTCGCTGTAGGGCAGCCCGATCTCGATCGCGTCGCAGCCGGCGTCGACCATGGTCTTCATGGTCTCGATGGCGCCGTCGCGGGTGGGGAACCCGGCGGGCAGGTACCCGACGAGCGCGGCGCGCCCCTCGGCGCCGGCCTTCTCGTAGGCGGTCCGGACGCTCACTGGCCCTCCCCCTCGGGCATCAGGCCGAAGAAGGAGGCGGCCGTGTGCATGTCCTTGTCGCCGCGACCGGACAGGCAGACCACGATCACGGCGTCCGGGCCGAGCTCCCTGCCGACCTTGAGCGCGCCGGCGAGCGCGTGCGCGGACTCGATCGCCGGGATGATGCCCTCGGTGCGGCACAGCAGCGCGAACGCGTCCATCGCCTCCGCGTCGGTGATCTCCCGGTACTCGGCGCGTCCGGTGTCGTGCAGCCACGAGTGCTCGGGGCCGACGCCGGGGTAGTCGAGGCCGGCGGAGATCGAGTGGGTCTCCAGGGTCTGGCCGTCGTCGTCCTGCAGCAGGTAGGTCCGCATGCCGTGGATGATGCCGAGCGAGCCGCCGACGAGGGTCGCGGCGTGCTTGCCGGACGCGACGCCGTCGCCGCCCGCCTCGAACCCGTACAGCCGGACCGACGCGTCCGGGACGAAGGCGTGGAAGGTGCCGATGGCGTTGGAGCCGCCGCCGACGCAGGCGACGACCGCGTCCGGCAGGGCGCCGGTCAGGTCGATGCACTGCTGCCGGGCCTCGACGCCGATGACGCGCTGGAAGTCGCGGACCATCATCGGGAACGGGTGCGGGCCCATGACGGAGCCGATGCAGTAGTGGGTGTCGTCGACGGTGGCGACCCAGTCGCGGAACGCCTCGTTGCAGGCGTCCTTGAGGGTGCGGCTGCCGGTCCTCACCGGGACGACCTCGGCGCCGAGCATCCGCATCCGGGCGACGTTGAGGGCCTGCCGCTCGGTGTCGACCTCGCCCATGTAGACGGTGCAGGTGAGGCCGAGGAGCGCGGCGGCGGTCGCGGTGGCGACGCCGTGCTGCCCGGCGCCGGTCTCGGCGATGATCCGCGACTTGCCCATCCGGCGGGTGAGCAGCGCCTGGCCGAGCACATTGTTGATCTTGTGCGAGCCGGTGTGGTTGAGGTCCTCGCGCTTGAGCAGCACGCGGGCGCCGCCCGCCTCCGCCGAGAAGCGCTTCGCCTCGGTCAGCAGGCTGGGACGCCCCGCGTAGTTCGCGAGGAGGTCGTCGAGTTCGCCGGTGAAGGCCGGGTCGCGCTTGGCGGCCTCGAACTCGCGGGTCAGCTCGTCCAGCGCCGCCATCAGCGCCTCGGGGGCGAACCGGCCGCCGAAGCGGCCGAAGTGGCCCGTGGCGTCGGGTACGGCTTCAGCACCGCGCGCGGCGGTGTCCATGGTCATGGGTAAACGGTCCTGTCGTGGAGAAGTGGCCGATGGGGTCAGCGGATGCTCGACTGGCCCCGCCATCGCTCCCGGAGCGGTTCGACCTGCATGCCCTCACCCTATCCAGTCGGCCCGGCGCGCGTGCCGCTCAGCCGCTCTGCCGCAGCGCCGGGTGGGCGCCGGCGGCGACCAGGTCGGCGACGGCGGCGCGCGGGTCGCGGCCGATGACGAGGCTCTCCCCCACCAGCACGGCGTCGGCGCCGCTGGAGGCGTAGGCGAGCAGGTCGTGCGGGCCCCGCACCCCCGACTCGGCGATCTTCACGACGTCCTTGGGCAGGGTGGGCGCGACGCGGGCGAACACGCCGCGGTCGACCTTGAGGGTGCGCAGGTCGCGGGCGTTCACGCCGACGACCTTGGCCCCGGCCTCCACGGCGCGGGCGGCCTCCTCCTCGGTGTGCGCCTCGACGAGCGGGAGCAGCCCGATCGACTCGGCCCGCTCGATCAGCGAGACGAGGGCGTCCTGCGGCAGCGCGGCGACGATCAGCAGCGCCATGTCGGCGCCCGCGGCGCGCGCCTCCCACAGCTGGTAGGAGGTGACGATGAAGTCCTTGCGCAGGACGGAGACGTCGACGTTGGCGCGCACGTCGGCGAGGTCGGCGAGGCTGCCGCCGAACCGGCGCCGCTCGGTCAGCACACTGATCACCTTGGCGCCGCCGGCCTCGTAGTCGCGGGCGAGCGCGGCGGGGTCGGCGATCGCGGCGAGCGCGCCCTTGGACGGGCTGCTGCGCTTGACCTCGGCGATGACCGAGACGCCCGGGCCGCGCAGCGCGGCGAGCGCGTCGCGCGGGGCCGGGGCGGCGGCCGCCTTCTCCTTGACGGCGTCGAGCGGGACCTCGCGCTGCCTGTCGGCGAGATCGGCCCGGACGCCCTCGATGATCTCGTCCAAAACGCTCAAGGTCGCAGGCCCCCTATTTCAGGTCGTTCCGTGCACCGATCGTAGCCGCCCCCGCCGGGGCGCCCCCCACCCGGGCGGCCCGCCGCCTCCTCCGGCCGCCCTCCCGGGGGCCGGCACGCGCCCGCCCCGCGCAGGTCAGGGCGCCAGCGCCGCGGCGAACGGCAGGTTCCGGACGACCCAGTAGACGATCAGCAGCCCGACGAACGCGTACACCACCGGCGGCTTGAACAGGACGGTCCGCATCGGCAGCCCGCGCGCGGTCTGGACCGTCCAGCGCGCGAAGAGGTAGCCGAAGACGGGCAGCAGCGCGAACAGCAGCGGGTTGAGGCCGAACGCGGTGCCGACGTCCCCGTGCGTGAGCGCGTAGACGAGGCGCGTGGCCCCGCAGCCGGGGCAGTAGTACCCGGTCATCGCCAGGAACGGGCAGCCCGGATAGTGCCCGGCCTCGTTGGGGTCGCCGCGCAGCGCCACGATCAGGGCGCCGGCGGTGACGCCGCCGAGGACCGCCGCCTGCGGCAGGAGCGCCCTGAGCCGCCCCGGGCCCGGCTGACGCGGTGCGGGCCCGTACGGGTGCGCGTGCTCCTGCGAAGGGACGGGTGCGCGAGTCACAACGCCCACGATAGGCGACGCCCCGCGAGCGGCCGCGGAAGCGCCCCGGAGGCGTGCCGGGCGTCAGCCGTCCAGGACGTAGCCGACGCCGCGGACGGTCCGGATGGGGCTGTCCTCGCCGAGTTTGGCGCGGAGCTGGGCGACGTGGACGTCCACGGTGCGGCTCCCGGCGCCGGCGCCCGGCCCCCACGCGGCGTCCAGGAGCTGCTCGCGGGTGAAGACGCGGCCGGGGTTGGCCATCAGGAACTCGAGGAGGTCGAACTCGGTGACGGTGAGCGCGACGCGGCGGCCGCCGGCGACGGCGGCCCGGCCGGGCCGGTCGAGGGCGACCGAGCCGGCCCGCAGCGGGCCCGGCGCCTCGGCGGCGGGCGGGGCGCCGCGGCGCAGCGCCTCGGCGACGGCGCCGACGAGCACGCGCGGGCCGAACGGCCGGTCGACGCGGTGCTCGCCGAGCGTGTGGGCGATCGCGGGGTCGAGGGGGCCGGTGACGGCGACGACGGGCGCGGGGCAGGCGGCGTCGGCGACGCGCCGGTACAGGTCGGCGGGCAGCGCGGCGGTGGACAGGTCGAGGACGACGACGTCGGGCCGGCTGCGCTCGGCGGCGGCGGGCGCCCGCCCCGGGTCGGGCTCGATCTCGACGGCGAAGCCCTCCCGGGCGAGGTAGCGGCGCTGCAGTTCGGCGACGGCGGGGTCGTGCTCGACGACGAGCACGAGCCCGCCCCCGTCGGCGGTCACGGCCGGCCGTTCCGGCGGGCGGTCGGGTCCTCGCCGCGGTCGAGGGAGCGCCACATCGCGGTGGGGTCGTCCGCCGAGGCGGCGCCCTTCGCGGCGGGGCCGGGCGTCCCGGCGCGCTCGTAGCGGGACGACATGGCGGGCCAGCGGGCGCCGCGCACGGCCGTGACCAGGCCGGCGACGGCGAGCAGCACGCCCCCGGTGACCGAGGCCATCCACCACAGGTTCACGTCCAGGACGGGGTCGGCGCCGAGCTTCAGCAGGGCGCTCTTGTCGCCGGCCGCGGACAGCACGTTCGACCGCTGGACGGCGGCGGCCGACGCGTAGGCGATCCCCGCCCCGAACAGGGCGATGAGGACGCCGACGCCCGCGCGCACACGGCCGCGCGTGGCGAACAGGGCGGCGAGGCCGGCGAGGCCGGCCCAGCCCAGCGCGCCCGCCGCGCCGCCGAGGTCGCCGCCGGTGAGCGTCTGGGTGAAGGGGGTGATGGCGTGCTCGGCCTTGACGGTGGCCCAGGTGCGCCCGGCGGCGAGCAGGGCGAGACCCGCGCCGGCGGCGCACAGCAGCGCCGTCAGTCCGCGTTCACGCCCGGGCGTCATGACGCCCCGTCAGGGCGCTCCCCGACCACGGCGGGAAGGACGTCGGCGTCCCAGCAGGTGCGGTCGCCGGTGTGGCAGGCGGCGCCGACCTGGTCGACCTTCACCAGGACGGCGTCGGCGTCGCAGTCGAGCGCGACGGACTTGACCCACTGCTGGTGCCCGGAGGTCTCGCCCTTCACCCAGTACTCCTGCCGGCTGCGCGACCAGTAGGTGCAGCGGCCGGTGGTGAGGGTGCGGTGCAGGGCCTCGTCGTCCATCCAGCCGAGCATGAGCACCTCGCCGGTGTCGTACTGCTGGGCGATGGCGGGCACGAGGCCGTTCGGGTCGCGCTTCAGCCGCGCGGCGATCTTCGGGTCCAGGTCGCTGGACGCTCGTGGGGACATGACCGAGAGTTTATTGCAGCGCTACCGGCCGCCGACCTCGGCCGCCGGTCCCCCTCGGCTCCCCCGCGCGCACACGAAAGGGCCCGCTCCCCTGGCGGAGGGAACGGGCCCCGACGTACGACTACGGGTGTTACAGGGGGACGACCTGGTCGGCCTGCGGACCCCGGTTACCCTGCGTCACCTCGAACTGGACGCGCTGGTTCTCGTCCAGCGTGCGGTATCCGGAGGACTGGATGGCCGAGTAGTGCACGAAGACGTCCGGCCCGCCGCCGTCGACGGCGATGAACCCGAAGCCCTTCTCGGCGTTGAACCACTTCACGGTGCCCTGCTGGGGCATGTCTTTCTCCTTGCGGCAAAACCTGGGCCCACACCTCGCGGGCCCGTGCGGTCGCTGCGGAACGCTCTCGCCCCCGGTACGGTCCCGGAAAAGCCAAAACGCCCGCTGCCATCAGTCCGCGGGCGTCTTCACGATCGAGAACCACGACTGCAACCGACCGCCCCACAGTATCACCGGTTCCGCGTAAAGCGGAGGAGCCGCATGGCACGCGATTCTCCTCTCGGCGAACCCTGCCGTTACCTGCCCGTTAAAGACTCCAACCGGTCTCGGTCAGGCTCTTGACAGCGTCCGTGGCCCCGGTGAGGCGGACGTCCGCGACGTCTCTGCGGCCCAGCGCCCAGAGGACGAGTTCGCCCACCGGGCCGTGCACGCGGACGGCGCCGCGGGCGTCCCGGCCCCGTCCGGGCACGCGCAGGCGGCGGCCGTCGGGTTGCACCAGCGTTACCTCGACCTGAACTTTTCTTAGGACAAAGCGGGCAATTTTTATCCGTCGCCAGAGCACTTCCTCGAGTTCCGGCGAGATCTCCCGGGGCGCCCAGTCGGGACGCGCGCGCAGGACGTCCTCATGGTGCACAAAGAACTCGACACCGTTCGCGTTTTTGTCGACTCCGGGAAGCGCGTACGGGGAGAACTTCGCCGGTCCGTCCCGAAAGCGTTCCACCAGCCGGTCGAACGGGACGGCGCGCGCGGTGCGGCGCCGGACGCGCTCGGTGTAGAAGGCCAGCGGCGGCAGCAGTATTCCGGGGGCGGCGTCCGGGCGGTCCTCCCGGACGACCAGATGGGCGGCCAGGTCGCGGGCCGTCCAGCCCGCGCACTTGGTGGCGGCGTCGGGCCCGGCCTCGGCCAGCGCGTCGGCCAGCAGCAGGCGCTCGCGCCGGACGGGCCCGGCCGGGCCGGGACCGGCGGGGCCGCCGCCGGCCGGGCGGCCCTCGGATGCGCTCATCCCTTGATCGTAGGCGGTGCGGGGCCGGCCGGGAATAAGCACCGCGGCCGGATGGTAGGCATGTGCAGGCCCGAAGATCCCCGCGCCCCGGCCGCCGGGGCATGTCCCGGGCGCCGCCGTGATCGAGGAGTCGCCGTGCCACCTGCGTCCAGACGCGTCAGCCCACACGTGCTCAGGGAGGGCATGGGCGTGCTGTGGGTCGCGGTCAAGGCCGAGCCCCGCGTCTTCACGGCGTCGGTGGTCGCGAGCGCCCTCTACGCGGCGATGACGGTGGCGACGGCGCGGGTGCTGGGCTGGGCGACCGAGCACGTCGTGCTGCCGGCGTTCGCGTCGGGGCGCACGACCGCCGGGGCGCTGGCCGGCGCCGCCGCGCTGATCATGGCGGTGGCGCTGCTGAAGGCGCTCGGCGTCGCCGGCCGCCGCTTCTACGCCGGCCTCATGCAGTACCGGATGCAGGCGTCCTACCGCCGCGCGGTGACGCGGCAGTACCTGCGGCTGCCGCTGGCCTGGCACCACCGGCACCCGACCGGGCAGCTGCTGTCGAACGCCAACGCCGACGTCGAGGCGGTGTGGGCGCCGATCGCGCCGCTGCCGATGGCGGTCGGCGTGGTGTTCATGCTGCTGATCGCCGCGGTGTCGATCCTGGTGACGGACGTGGTGGTGGCGGCGGTCGGCTTCCTGGTGTTCCCCGCCGTCGCGCTGATCAACGTGCTGTACCAGCGGCGGCTGTCGCCGGTCGCGACCCGCGCGCAGCAGCTGCGCGCGGAGGTCAGCGAGGTGGCGCACGAGAGCTTCGAGGGCGGCCTGGTCGTCAAGACCCTCGGCCGGGAGGCGGCCGAGACCGCGCGGTTCCGGGAGCGGGCGGAGGAGCTGCGCGACGCCAACATCGCGGTGGGCCGGATCCGCGGCCTGTTCGACCCAGTGCTGGAGGCGCTGCCGAACCTCGGCGTCCTCGCCGTGCTGCTGATCGGGTCGATGCGGCTCCAGGCCGGCGCGATGTCGCCGGGCGACCTGGTGAACGCCGCCTACCTGTTCACGCTGCTGTCGTGGCCGATCCGGGCGCTCGGCTGGGTGCTCGGGGAGGTGCCGCGCAGCGTCGTCGGCTGGGAGCGGGTCCGCCACGTGCTGGACGCGACCGGCTCACTGCCGTTCGGGCAGGACGCGCTGGACGGCGACGGCGGCAAGGCGACCGACCTGGAGGTCCGCGAGGTCCGCTTCGCCTACGAGGCGGACGGCGACGGGGACGGCTCCGGGCGGCACATCCTGCACGACGTGTCGTTCGCCGCGTCCCCGGGCCGGACGATCGCGGTGGTCGGCCCGACGGGCTCGGGCAAGTCGACGCTGACCTCCCTCCTGGTGCGGCTGGTCGACCCGGCCGACGGCTCGGTCCTGCTGGACGGCGTCGACCTGCGCGACGTGCGGCGCGGCGGGGTCGCGGCGACGGCGGCGCTCGTCCCGCAGCAGACGTTCCTGTTCGACGACACCGTGCGCGGCAACGTGACGCTCGGCCTCGACGTCCCCGACGAGCGGGTCTGGGAGTCGCTGCGCCTCGCGCAGGCCGAGGGGTTCGTCGCGGCCCTCGCCGACGGGCTCGACACGAAGGTGGGCGAGCGCGGGGCGACGCTGTCCGGCGGGCAGCGGCAGCGGCTCGCGCTGGCGCGCGCGCTGGTGCGGCGGCCCCGGCTGCTCGTCCTGGACGACGCGACCTCCAGCGTCGACCCGCAGGTGGAGGCCCGCATCCTGCAGAGCCTGCGGGAGGCGCAGTCGGGCGAGGCGGGCGGCGCGACCGTCGTGGTCGTCGCCTACCGCAAGGCCACGATCGCGCTGGCCGACGAGGTCGTCTACATGGAGCACGGCCGCGTCGTCGCGCGCGGCGCCCACGCCGAGCTGCTGGAGAGCTCGGCGGGTTACGCCGACCTCGTGAACGCCTACGAGCGGGCCGAGGCCGAGCAGGAAGCCGAGCAGGAGGCCGTCGAGGGCGGCGAGGAGGCACTGGCATGACGGTCCTTGACGGCTCGGCGGCCACCGAGGGCGCGATCAGCACGCTCAAGCGGGGGCTGCGGCTGAGCCCGGAGTTCCGCGCGGGCCTCGCGGGCACGCTGCTGCTCGCGCTGGTGTCGACGGCGGGGCGGGTGGTGGTGCCCATCGCCGTCCAGCAGACGATCGACAAGGGCATCGGGCGGCCGGACGGCCCCGACATCGCCTTCATCCGGACGGCGGTGCTGCTGTGCGCGGCGGCCGTGCTGGTGACGGCGGTGTGCGCGTATCTGATGAACGTGCGGCTCTACAAGACCTCCGAGGGCGGCCTGGCGGGGCTGCGGGTGAAGGCGTTCCGGCACGTCCACGACCTGTCGATGCTCACCCAGAGCGGGGAGCGGCGGGGCGCGCTCGTGTCGCGGGTGACGAGCGACGTCGACCAGATCAGCCAGTTCATGCAGTCCGGCGGGCTGATGTTCATCGTCTCGATCGGGCAGCTGCTCGTGGCGAGCGTGCTGATGCTGGTCTACTCCTGGCAGCTGGCGCTGCTGGTGTGGGTCGCGTTCCTGCCGCTGGCGTTCGCGCTGCGCCGTTTCCAGCGGATCCTGTCGGGGGCCTACTTCCGGGTCCGGGAGCGGATGGGCGACCTGCTGGCCGCGGTCGGCGAGTCGGTCGTGGGCGCCCCGGTGATCCGCGCGTACGCGGCGGAGGAGCGCACCGGCCGCCGGGTGGACGAGACCGTGGAGTCCTACCGGTCGGCGCAGACCCGCGCGCAGGCGATGGTCGCGCTGACCTTCCCGGTCAGCGAGCTGGTCGCCGCCCTGGCGACCGCCGCGGTCGTCATCGCCGGGACGCTGCTCGGCATCGCCGGCGAGGTGTCGGCCGGCAAGCTGATCGCGTTCCTGTTCCTGGTGACGCTGTTCGTCAGCCCGATGCAGACGGCCACCGAGGTGCTGAACGAGGCGCAGAACGCGATCGCGGGCTGGCGGCGGGTCCTCGGCGTGCTGGACACCGCCCCGGACGTCGCCGACCCGGGCGACGCGGGCGAGACGCTGCCGCGCGGCCCGATCGAGGTGCGGTTCGAGTCGGTCGGGTTCGCCTACCCGGGCGGCCCGCCCGTGCTGCTCGGCGTGGACGCCGAGATCGCGCCGCGCAGCCGGATCGCGATCGTCGGGCAGACGGGCTCCGGCAAGACGACGTTCGCCAAGCTCCTCACCCGGCTCATGGACCCGGTCTCGGGCCGGGTCCTGGTGGACGGCGTGCCGCTGGACCGGGTCCGGTTCTCGTCGCTGCGCGAGCGGATCGTCATGGTGCCGCAGGACGGGTTCCTGTTCGACGCCTCCCTCGGCGACAACATCCGGTACGGGCGCCCGGACGCCTCCGACGAGGAGCTCGTCCTCGCGCTCACCGAACTCGGCCTCGCCGACTGGCTGGACGGCCTGCCGCGGGGCCTGGACACCCCGGTCGGGCAGCGCGGCGAGTCGCTGTCGGCCGGCGAGCGGCAGCTCGTCGCGCTGGCCCGCGCCTACATCGCCGACCCGGACCTGCTCGTGCTGGACGAGGCGACCTCGGCGGTCGACCCGGCGACGGAGGTCCGCATCCAGCGGGCCCTGGACGGCGTCACCCGCGGCCGGACGGCGATCGCCATCGCGCACCGGCTGTCCACCGCCGAGGCGGCCGACGAGGTGATCGTCTTCGAGGCCGGGCGGATCGTCCAGCGCGGCCCGCACGCCGAGCTGGTGGCGCGTCCGGGCGTCTACGCCGACCTGCACGCCTCCTGGATCGCGCAGCGGTCGCTATGAGGACGGGACAGACCTGGGGTAAAGCACTTGCCCGTTATCTGGTCCAGTGCGCATTCTGACGGGGTGAGCAACGAGGTCGTGTTGGAATCGGCGAGCACGCTGCACGGTCAGCTGCAGCGGGGGCTCGGAAGGGCCGCGCGGCGCGCGGCGGACAGGCCCGGCGCGGGCGAGTACGTGTACGCCTGCGTCCGGCTGGATCCGCGCTGGGACCGCCAGTGCGAGTCGCGCCGGCTGTACTACGCCCGGTTGATGGTGGATCTGGAGTTGCCGACGGGGCCGGTGGCCGAGCACCTGTTCGACCCGTCCGACCACACCGACCCCGACGAGTGGCGGGTGGACCTGGCGCTCGGCGTCCTCGCGGACCTGGTGCGGCTGAGCCGGCGCGAGGCGGCGGCGCCGCTGCGCCGGTACGCCGAGGAGGGCGCGCAGTGGTTCGACGCGGTGGTGGAGCTGATCGACCTCGAGGACCCGGCGCTGACGATCGGTTTGGACGAGCTGGTGGCGGCGCGCTGCGACGACGCCGACCTGGAGCTGCTGATACCCGCCGGGCGCAACCCGGTGATCGAGGCGTGGGCGGCGCGGCAGCCGCGGGTGGCCGCGGCGCTGGAGCGGCAGCGGGCGGCGGGCCGGGCGGCGCGCCGCGCGATGGCCGCGGCGCCCGGCCGGGACGCGCAGAGCGACGCCGAACTGCTGGACCTCGCCCGGCGGCGCGGCGAGGGCGCCATCGCGGCGATCTTCGAGCTGGGGCGGCGGCGGACGCCGGCGCTGCTCGACCTCGCCGAGGAGCTGCTGCCGCAGCGGCCGAGCCGGTACGGCGGCGCGGTGTGCCGGGCGCTGCGCGAGTACGGCCCGGAGACGCTGCCGCGGGCGCGGGCGTGGGCCGCCGAGCGCGGCGGCTGCGCCGACATGGGGCTGCGCATCCTCGCCAGATACGGCACCCGGCAGGACATCCCGCTGCTCATGGAGGAGCTGCGCGGGGCCGTCGCCCGGCGGGAGTGGGGCGGCGCCGCGGGCCCCATCGAGGGGCTGGGGCGGCTGCGCGCCGGCGAGGCCGTCCCGCTGCTGAAGACCGCTTGGACCGAGTCGACCTACGCCTATCTGAGACCCCGCATCCTGACCGCGTTGACGAGAACCGCCCCGCACACGGCCGAGTCCTACACCGTCGAGGGGCTGTGGGACTGCGAGGACGGCGTCCGCGCCGAGGCCGCCCGGTCCGCGCCGCTCACCCGCGAGACGGGGCTGCGGCTGCGGCGGCTGCACCAGGACGGCGCCGAGGACCCCGGCGTCCGCGCCGCGGCGGGCGCCCGCCTGATGACCTGAGGCCCTGAGGGCCGGCCCGCCGCCGGGGGCCCCTCCGGGCGGCCGGTGAACCCCGCCGGGGCGGGGCGCGTATTGCTCCCTCGAATCGCGCGTCTCACCCCGGAGAGGAATGGCGATGGGTCCCCGACACCACCCCCGCCCGATCACACCGCGCCCGAACGCGTCTCGCCTGCGCGCACCGCGGGCACGAGCGGCGCTGCTGTGCGCCGCCGCGCTGGCGCTGCCGCTCGCGGCGGGCTGCTCGGCGAAGTCCGGCGCCTCGTCCGGTGAGAAGGCCGCGAAGCCCGCCAGCCTGGCGGAGCTCGCGAAGCAGACGGACTGCCAGGTGACCGGTCAGCGCAAGGTCAAGGACCTGGAGCAGGGGAACTGCAAGACCTCGCTGGGACGCTACGTGCTGGTCAGCTTCACCACCGACGCGGGCATGCACTCGTGGCTGGAGGAGGCCAAGCCGTGGGGCGGCTGGTACCTGGTCGGGGCGCGCTGGGTGGCGGTCAGCCAGAAGCCGACGCTGGAGTCGCTCCGCAAGGACCTCGGCGGCAAGATCGTCCAGGGCGACCACCACGGCTCCGGGCAGGAGGGCGGGCACGAGGGCGGGCACGGCTGAGCCGCTCCCGGCCACCTCTTATCGGCCGCTCACGCCCCGGCGGGGCCGTCCTCGCCGCGGACCAGCAGGACGCTCCAGCGCTCCAGCGCGGGCCCGGTGCGGGCCAGGACGCGCCGTGCGGCCAGCCCGCGGCCGATCGTGCCCGGATGCCACAGGGGGTGCCGGGGGCCGTCCACGACGACGCGCAGCGCGGCGACCGGCAGCCCGCCGGCCCGCGCGGCGACGAGGGCCGACTCCATGTCGACGGCGCGCGCGCCCTGCGCCGCCAGGACGGCCCGCTCCCGCCCCCGGACGACGTGGTCGGTCGTGACCAGCGGCCCGACCTGCGCGCTCAGCCCGTCGCGGATCAGCTCCTCCGCGAGCAGCCGGGGCGCGCTGCACGGCGCCGCCGTGCCGCCGGGCCCGCGGATCTCGTCGGCGACGAGGACGTCGCCCGGCCGCAGCCGCTCGTCGAGCGCGCCGCCGAAGCCGACGGTGACGAGGGCGGCGCAGGCGCCCGGCAGCCGGGCCGCGCGCCGGGCCCGGTAGCCGACGACCACGACCGGCGTCCGGGTGAGCCCGCGCCGCACCGCGCGCGCCTCGATCCGCAGCGCGGCGCACACGACCGGGCCGACGAGCGGGACCTCCGCGGCCCCGGCGGCGGCGAGCGGGTCACTGTCCGTGCTCACGCGTCCAGCGAAGCACGGGGCGGCCGGGGGATCCAGTCGCGTCACCGTGCGGTACCACATTCGTCCTGCGCGGATCCGCCTCCGGGAGGGCGGCGGCCGCCGGGATCGCGCCTAGACTCGCCGCATGACCTCCTTTCCCCTCCGGCGGAAGCTGGCCGTACTCCCGTTCGCGCTCCTGCCGCTCGGCGCCCTCACCGCGTGCGGCGGGGAGAACAGCGACACCTCCTGTGGCGTCGACTCCTGCACGGTGACCTTCGACCGCGGTGTGGAGGCCAGCGCGTCCATCCTCGGTGTGAAGGCCGAACTGGTGAGGGTGGAGGGCGAGATGGTCACCCTGAAGGTCGCCGGCCAGACGGTGACCGTGCCGGTCGGCGACGGAGAGCAGGCCGAGGGCTTCAACGTCTCGGTCCAGTCGGTCACCCAGGACAAGGTCGTGGTGAAGATCTCCAACAGCGGCTGAGCCCCGCTATGCTTCGCACATGCGTTCGATGACGACGGCCGAGCGGCGGGCCCGGCTCGCGCTCCGCCACCGGCTCGCCCCCGAGGCGCGCACCGACGACGTGCTCGCCATCGCCCGGTCCATGGTGGTCCTGCACGCCACCGACCCGGCCACGGTGTTCCTGTCGGTCGCCGCCCGCAGCGCCGGAGCCGGTCCGGACGCGGTCGAGCGGGCCCTGTACGACGACCGCACGCTGCTGCGGATGCTCGCCATGCGCCGGACGATGTTCGTCGCGCCCACCGAGCTGGTGCCGGTGCTGCAGGCGTCCACGGCGAACGCGCTGGCCGTCAAGCAACGGGCCACCTACACCCGGATCATCGAGCGCGGCAGCGACATCGCGGACGTCCCGTCCTTCTTCGCCGAGGCCGCGGAGGCCGCGCACAAGGCGCTGCTGGCGCGCGGCGAGGCCACCGGCGCCCAGCTCGGCGCCGACGTCCCGGCGCTGCGCACGCAGGTCGACCCGGCGCCCGGCAAGTCCTACTCCCGGCCGACGGGCGTCACCACCTGGATCCTCGTCACGCTCGGCTGCGAGGGCCGCATCGTGCGCGGGCGGCCGAACGGCTCGTGGATCAGCAGCCAGTACCGCTGGGCGCCCGTCGAGGAGTGGCTGCCCGGCGGCATCGCGGAGATCCCCGCCGCCGAGGCCCGCACGGAGCTCGTCCGCCGCTGGCTGCGCGCGTTCGGCCCGGCCCCGGCCGCCGACCTGAAGTGGTGGACGGGCTGGAACGCCGGCGACGTGAAGAAGGCCCTCGCGCCGCTGGAGGTCACCGAGGTCGCGCTCGACGACGGCGGCACCGGCCTCGTCCTGTCCGACGACCTGGAGCCGGCGGCGCGGCCGGAGCCGTGGGCGGCGCTGCTGCCCGCGCTCGACGCGACGCCGATGGGCTGGCGGGAGCGCGGCTGGTTCCTCGGCGGCCACGGCCCCGCGCTGTTCGACCGCAACGGCAACATCGGCCCGTCCGTCTGGTGGGACGGCCGCATCGTCGGCGGCTGGGCGCAGCGCGCGGACGGCGAGATCGCGGTCCGCGTCCTGGAGGACGTCGGCGCCGACGCTGAGGCGGCGATCGAGCGGGAGGCCGCCCGCCTGGCGGACTGGTACGGCGAGGTGCGCGCCGTCCCCCGCTTCCGCACCCCGCTGGAGCGCGAGCTCACGTCCTGACCCGGTGGGCCGGGCCCGGGTTCACCGGCGGGCGGCGCTCCGCCGGAAGGCGATCACCACGAAGCTGAGGACGGCGAGCCCGCCCGCCCCGAGGGCCGCGAACAGGGCGAGCCCCAGGTAGGCGTTCGCGGTGTCGTCCGGCGTCACCAGGACCGGGCCGTCGGTGCCCCGGCAGGTGAGCAGCGCGCCCCCGGTCACCGGCGCCTCGAAGGTGGCCGTGTACCGGTATCCGGCCCGGTCGGAGGCGCTCCAGGAGTTCTTCCGGGTGAGCCTGATGGGCCCGGACCGCCCGCCCGACCGCACGGAGCACGCGTAGGGCGTGGAGCCGCCCGTGCGGACGTAGACGAAGTAGCCGTGCCCCTCGGAGAGCTGGACCGCCACTCCCGTGGCCGGGTCGCCGGCCGACGCCGGCCCCTCCGCGACCTTGGAGTCGTCCCACAGGAACGCCACCGGGGTGAAGAAGCCCACCACGGCCGCGAGGACCAGGCCGATGGGCAGCGCGTACCAGCCGGTGCCGGGCCCGGCGCGCCGCTGCGGGGTCCATGAGGGGGCCTCCTGGCCCGGCCCCGCGGGCGGCGGTCCCATCGGCAGGTTCGACCCCGGCCACATGTCGTGTACTCCCCCTGGAGACGGGCTGTGAGAACGCAACCATTCCAGACAACGCCCATCCGGTCGAGAACGATCCCCGGTAAGGACCCGCTGACATGCGTCCGGAAGCGCGTCGGTAACGTCGCCCTGAGACCGAGGAGGCGCAGTGGCCAGACCGTCCGACCTGGATCCCGGAACGTTCCCGCCGCGGGCCGCCGAACTGCGCGCGCAGGTGCGGGAGTTCCTCGCGCGGACGCCGTTCACGGCCCGCTGCGACAGCTGGCTCACCGGCGCCGACCCCGCGTTCAGCCGGCGCCTCGGCGAGCGCGGCTGGCTCGGCATGACGCTGCCGGAGCGGTACGGCGGGCACGGCCGCTCCCCGCTGGAGCGGTTCGTGGTCATCGAGGAGCTGCTCGCCGCCGGGGCGCCCGTCGGCGCGCACTGGATCGCCGACCGGCAGACCGGGCCGAGCATCCTCGCCCACGGCACCGAGGAGCAGAAGAACCGGTTCCTCCCGGCGATCGCGCGCGGCGAGTGCTTCTTCGCCATCGGGATGAGCGAGCCCGACTCCGGGTCGGACCTCGCGTCCGTCCGGACCCGCGCCGAGCGGGACGGGGACGGGTGGCGGCTGCACGGCACCAAGGTGTGGACGAGCGGCGCCCACCTCGCGCACGCGATCCTCGTCCTGGCCCGCAGCGCGCCGAGGGGCGACGACCGGCACGCGGGGCTGACGCAGTTCATCGTCCCGCTGCCGGACGAGCGGGTGGCGGTCCGCCCGATCCGGGGGCTGTCCGGCGAGCACCACTTCAACGAGGTCGTGCTCGACGGGGTGCGCGTCCCCGACTCGATGGTGCTCGGCCGCGTCGGGGACGGCTGGCGCCAGGTCACCGCGGAGCTGGCCTACGAGCGCAGCGGCCCGGAGCGGCTGCTCAGCACGTTCCTGCTCGTCCGGCTGCTGCACGGCCGCGCGGACGGGCCGGCGGCGCGCCGCACCCTCGGCCGGCTGACGGCGCGGCTGTGGGCGCTGCGGCAGGCGTCCCTGGGCGTCGCGGGCGCGCTGGACGCCGGGCTGACCCCGGACGTCCCCGCCGCGCTGGTGAAGGACCTCGGGACCCGGTTCGAGCGCGAGGTGATCGAGGCCGTGCGGGAGCACGCGGGCGTGGAGCCCGACCCCGCCTCCCCCGACCCGCTGGCCCGCGCGCTCGCGGAGTCGGTCGTCCAGGCGCCCGGGTTCACGCTGCGGGGCGGCACCAACGAGATCCTGCGCGGCATCGTCGCGCGCGGCCTGGGAGTGCGCTGATGGAGCTGCTGGAGGAGACCGCGAACGAGATCCTGGCCGGGGACCGGCCGTGGCCGGCGCTGGCGGAGTCCGGGCTGGCGCTGGTCGGGGTGCCGGAGGAGGCGGGCGGCAGCGGCGGGGGCCTCGCCGACGCCGCCGCCGTGCTCCGCGCGGCCGGGTACCACGCCGCCGCCGTCCCGCTCGCCGAGACGGGCTGGCTCGCCGGGCGGCTGCTGGCCGAGGCGGGCCTGCCGGTCCCCGCCGGGGTCCTGACGGCGGCGTCCGGCGCGGTGGCGGACGGCGGGACGCTGAGCGGGACGCTGCGGCGGGTCCCCTGGGCGCGCGACGCGGACCGCCTCGTCGTCCTGGCCGGCGGGGTCGTCGCGGTCGTCGACCCGTCCCTCACGCAGATCACCGAGGGCGTGAACGTGGCGGGCGAGCCCCGCGACGACGTCGTCCTGTCCGGCGTGCGGGCCGAGGCCGTGGCGCCGTGCCCGGTGGACGCGGCGGAGCTGCGGCGGCGCGGGGCGCTGGCGCGGGCGGTGCAGCTGACCGGGGCGATGGCGCGGGCGCTCGACCTGTCGGTCCGGTACGCGGGCGAGCGCGAGCAGTTCGGGCGGCCGCTCGGGCGGTTCCAGGCCGTCCAGCAGATGCTCGCCGAGCTCGCCGGGGAGGCCACGGTCGCCGACGTCGCGGTGCGCGCCGCCGTCCGGACCCCGGACGACCCGGTCGCGGTGGCCGCCGCCAAGGCCAACGCCTCGCGCGCGGCGGGCGCCGTCGCGGCGATCGCGCACCAGGTCCACGGCGCGCTCGGCGTCACCGAGGAGCACGTGCTGCACAAGGTCACGCTGCGGCTCGGGGCGTGGCGGGACGAGTACGGCAACGAGACCGCCTGGGCCGACGACCTGGGCGCCGCGGCCGCCGCCGCGCCCGACCCCTGGGCGTTCATCACGGGCCCCTGACGGTTGCGGCCGCCGTCCGCGGTTACCTTACCTGGGAGTAGCCGACCGCGGACGGAGGCAGCATGGCGCCCTGGGACCGACTGCCCTCCCCTTCTCTCCGGCTGCCGCACCCGCGCGGACTGCTGCGGTACACCGTCGAGCGCGACCTTCCGGTGACCATGCCGGACGGCGTGACGCTGCTCGCCGACCGGTACATCCCCACGGGCGTGGAGCGTCCGCCCACGATCCTGGTGCGGACGCCCTACGGCCGGCGTGGGCCCGCCGCCCTCGCCAATGGGCTGCCGTTCGTCCCGTTCGGTTTCCAGCTGGTCGTGCAAAGCGCGCGCGGGACGTCCGGGTCCGGCGGCGAGTTCGACCCGCTCGGCAGCGAGCGCGACGACGGCCTGGTCACGGTCGAGTGGATGAAGCGGCAGCCCTGGTTCCACGGCTCGTTCGCCACCTACGGCGCCAGCTACCTCGGCTACTCGGCCTGGTCGATCGCCGCCGAGGCGGGCCCGGCGCTGAAGGCGATGTCGCTGCAGATCACGGCGTCGTCGTTCCGGGACGCCGCCTACGTCGGCGGGTCGTTCGCGCTGGAGTCCACGCTCACCTGGACCGACCTCACCCACCGGCAGCAGCAGCGGCTCGGCATGCTGACCGCGCCGCTGACGGCCCGCCGCCGCGCCCTGCGCGCCGCCCGCTCCGGCCGCCCCCTCGCCGAGCTGGACGTCCTGGCGGGCGGCCGGCCCATGCGCTTCTACCAGGACCTCCTCGCCAACCACGGCGCCCCCGGCCGCTACTGGGACCGCCGCGACTTCAGCGGCACCGTCGGCCAGGTCGCCGCGCCCGTCACCCTCCTCGGCGGCTGGTACGACGTGTTCCTGCCCTGGCAGATCAAGGACTACCTCGCCCTGCGCGCCGCCGGGAACACCCCGTACCTGACCATCGGGCCCTGGTGGCACACCGACGCCCGGCACGGCCTGCCCGGCATCCGCGAGTCGCTCGCCTGGTTCCGCGCCCACCTGCAGGGCGACCCGTCCGGGCTGCGCGTCGACCCCGTCCGGCTCTACATCACCGGCGCCCGCGAGTGGCGGCACTACGGCGACTGGCCGCCGCCGGGCACCCGGCAGGCCCGCTGGCACCTGCACGCCGGCCCGCCGAACGAGCACGGCCTCGGCGAGGACGGCCCCCAGGACCACCCGCCGAGCACCTACACCTTCGACCCGGCCGACCCCACGCCCGCGCTCGGCGGGCCCACCCTGCTCGGCAGCTCCCGCCCGGTCGACAACCGGCCGCTGGAGCGGCGCCCGGACGTCCTGGTGTTCACCTCCGCCGCCCTCACCGCCGACCTCGACGTGATCGGCCCGGTCGGCGCCGACCTGTTCGTCCGCTCCGACCGCGAGCACACCGACTTCGTCGTCCGGCTCTGCGACGTCGCGCCGGACGGGACGTCCCGCAACGTCTGCGAGGGCGGCCTGCGGCTCCCCGCGATCGCCGAGAAGCCCGTCGGGACGGACGGCGTCCGCCGCATCGCCGTCGACCTTTGGCCCACCGGGCACCGCTTCCCGCGCGGCCACCGCGTCCGCGTGCACGTCACGAGCGGCGCCCACCCCAAGGTCGCCGCCAACCCGGGCACCGGCGAACCCCTGGCGACCACCGCGACCCGCATGGTCAGGGCGCACCAGGAGGTCTTCCACGACCCGGACCACCCGTCCGCGATCATCCTGCCGATCGCCGAACGCTCCCCCGAAGCCGCCGTCCCCGCCCCCGCAGACGACACCTGACCCCGCCGAGCCGAGCACCGCAGCGCAGTTCGAACCCCAGCCACCACTCACCCCAGCCACCACTCACGGGTCGGGCGGCCGGAGGGCGCCCAGCGCCCGGAGGCCGCCCGACCCGCCGGGGGGGGGGGGGGGGGGGGGGGGGGGGCCCCCGCGGGGGGGGGGGGGGGGCCGCGGGGGGGGGGGGGGGGGGGGGGGGGGGGCCCGGG
>NZ_JBICUA010000001.1:287201-790198 GCF_043197915.1 Actinomadura geliboluensis
CGAGAGGCTGTTTCCCGAGACGCGCCAGCGGATCGGGAAACAGCCTCTCGGCCGTAACGGGGGTTCCAGGGGGTCGCCCCCCTGGGCCAACACAGCAACGGGGGTTCCAGGGGGTCGCCCCCCTGGGTCAACACAACCGGGCGGTGATGGCCTTGGCGAAGCGTTCGGCGCTGCCGGGGCCGTGCTGGAGGTAGAGGTTCGGCTCGGTGAGCTCCAGTTCGACGATGAGGGGCGCGCCGTCCGGGCCGGGGATGAGGTCGACGCGGGCGTACAGGAGGTCTTCGCCGCCGGGGACGGCGGCCAGGGCGCGGCTCGCGACGTCCAGTTCCGCCTCGGTGCCGGTCGCGGCGGTTACCTGCCCGCGGGCGGTGTCGCCGCGCACGGGTCCTTCGATCCCGGCCCCGGCGGTGAGGATCTGGGCCTTGCGCCCGGCGTGGCTGAACTCGCCGTCGCAGTAGACCAGCGCCGTCTCGCCGGCGGTGTCGACCGCGGACAGGTACGGCTGGACCATCGCCGTCCGGCCCGCGTCGCGCAGCGAGCGCAGGTGGGCGCGGGCCTGCTCCTCCTCGCCCGGGCCCCAGCGGGCCGTGTCGCCGGACCCGATGGAGACCGCCGGCTTGATCACGTACTCCGGCCAGTCGGCCGGGACGTCCGCGGGGTCCCAGCGGGTCGGGACAACCGGCAGCCCGGCCGCGGCGAGGTCGCGCAGGTAGCGCTTGTCGGTGTTCCAGCGGATGATTCCGGCCGGGTTGAGGACGCGCGGCAGGGCGTCCGCCCAGGCCGTGAACTCGTCGCGGCGCTCGGTGTAGTCCCAGGTGGAGCGGATGACGACGAGGTCGTAGCGGGACCAGTCGACGGCGGCGTCCCAGATCACGGGCTCGGCGGCGACGCCGAGCGGGGCGAGCGCGCCGATCAGGGCCTGGACGTCGTCGCTTCCGTCGGGCAGCGACGAACAGGTCGCGAACGCGATGGTCATACGGGGGGTTCCTTGCTCGGGGGGGGTCAGCGGACGGGGTTGCCCGCCGCGCGCAGCGCCGACTTGACCTCGGAGATCGTCAGCTCGCCGAAGTGGAAGACGCTCGCGGCGAGGACGGCGTCGGCGCCCGCCGCCACGGCGGGCGCGAAGTGCGCGGCGGCGCCGGCGCCGCCGCTGGCGATCACCGGCACCGACACGGTCTCCCGGACGCGGTGGAGCATCTCCAGGTCGAAGCCGGCCTTGGTGCCGTCGGCGTCCATGGAGTTCAGCAGGATCTCCCCGACCCCGAGCTCCTCGCCGCGGCGGGCCCACTCGATCGCGTCGATGCCGGTCCCCTTGCGGCCGCCGTGCGTGGTGACCTCGAACCCCGACGCGGTGCCCGCGGCGCGCCGGGCGTCCACCGACAGCACCACGCACTGCGACCCGAAGCGGTGCGCGGCCTCCCGCAGGAACTCCGGCCGCGCGATCGCGGCGGTGTTGATCGACACCTTGTCGGCGCCCGCGCGCAGCAGCCGGTCGACGTCCTCGACCGTCCGGACGCCGCCGCCGACCGTCAGCGGGATGAACACCTGCTCGGCGGTGCGGCGCACCACCTCGTAGGTCGTGGACCGGTCGGCGCTGGAGGCGGTGATGTCGAGGAACGTCAGCTCGTCGGCGCCCTCGGCGTCGTAGCGGCGCGCGAGCTCCACCGGGTCGCCGGCGTCCCGCAGGTTCTGGAAGTTGACGCCCTTGACCACGCGCCCGGCGTCGACGTCCAGGCACGGGATCACCCGCACGGCCACGGTCACTTCACGGCCTCCAGGGCTTCTTCGAGCGTGAACGCCTGCGCGTACAGCGCCTTGCCGACGATCGCGCCCTCGACGCCGTCGGGCACCAGGCCGGCCAGCGCCCGCAGGTCGTCGAGCGAGGACACGCCGCCGGACGCGATGACGGGCTTGTCGGTCCGCGAGCAGACCTCGCGGAGCAGCTCGGTGTTGGGGCCGCGCAGCGTCCCGTCCTTGGTGACGTCGGTGACGACGTAGCGGGGGCAGCCGTCGTCCTCCAGGCGGGCGAGGACCTCCCACAGGTCGCCGCCCTCCCGCGTCCAGCCGCGGGCGGCGAGCGTCGTGCCCCGCACGTCCAGCCCCACCGCGATCTTGTCGCCGTGGGAGGCGATGATCTTGCGGCACCACTCCGGGTCCTCCAGGGCGGCGGTGCCGATGTTGACGCGGGCGCAGCCGGTGGACAGGGCCGCCTCCAGCGACGCGTCGTCGCGGATGCCGCCGGACAGCTCGACCTTCACGTCCAGCCGCCCGGTCACCTCGGCGAGCAGCTCCCGGTTGGAGCCGCGCCCGAACGCCGCGTCCAGGTCGACCAGATGGATCCACTCCGCCCCCGCCCGCTGCCAGGCGAGCGCCGCGTCGAGCGGGGCGCCGTAGGAGGTCTCGGTGCCGGCCTCGCCCTGGACCAGGCGGACCGCCTGTCCGTCGGCGACGTCGACCGCGGGAAGGAGCGTCAAAGTCATGCGGAAACCCTATCGATGCTGGTGGACGGGGTGGTCGGTGCTCTCAGCCGAGCGTGCCGAGCCAGTTGCGCAGCAGCTGGGCGCCGGCGTCGCCGGACTTCTCCGGATGGAACTGGGCGGCGCACAGCGGGCCGTTCTCCACCGCCGCGACGAAGCGGTCGCCGTGCTCGGCCCAGGTGACCAGCGGCGGCTCGATGCGGCCGGTGGGGTCGGGCTCCAGGTCCCAGCTGCGGGCGGCGTAGGAGTGGACGAAGTAGAACCGCGCGTCCGCCAGCCCGTCGAACAGGACCGAGCCCTCGGGGACGTCGACGGTGTTCCAGCCCATGTGCGGGACGACCGGCGCGTTCAGCCGGTCGACCGTGCCGGGCCACTCGCCGCAGCCCTCGGTGGTGACGCCGTGCTCGATGCCCTTGGCGAACAGGATCTGCATGCCGACGCAGATGCCGAGGACGGGGCGCCCGCCGGCGAGGCGGCGGCCGATGATCTGGTCGCCGCGGACCGCGCGCAGCCCCGCCATGCAGGCGGCGAACGCGCCGACGCCCGGCACGACCAGGCCGTCGGCGTCCAGCGCGGCGTCCCAGTCGGCGGTGACGGTCACCTCGGCGCCGGCGCGGGCGACGGCGCGCTCGGCCGAGCGCAGGTTGCCCGAGCCGTAGTCGAGGACGACGACCCGGGTCACAGCCACATCACCCCGCCGGCGAACGCGAGCCCGGCCAGCACGAGCAGGATCAGCGCGCCGATCTTGATGCCCTGCTTGATGAAGCTGTACACCCCGGCCAGCAGGAACACCGCGACCGCGAAGACCGCCATGGTGCCGTAGGTGAAGTGCAGGTCGCCGATATCCACGGCTACAGGGCCCCCTTGGTGGAGGGGACGCCGTGCACCTTCGGGTCGAACGCCACCGCGTCGCGCAGCGCGCGGGCGAGGGCCTTGAACTGCGCCTCGACGATGTGGTGGGCGTTGCGCCCGTACGGCACGTGGACGTGCAGCGCCACCCGGGCGTTCGAGACGAACGACTCGAAGATGTGCCGGGTCATCGTGGTGTCGTACTCGGGGCCGATCATCGGGGCCATCCCGTCCGGCTCGACGTGCACCAGGTAGGGGCGGCCGGAGACGTCCACGGTGACCTGCGCGAGCGCCTCGTCGAGCGGGATGGACGCGTCGGCGAAGCGGCGGATGCCGGCCTTGTCGCCGAGCGCCTCCCGGAACGCCTGGCCGAGCGCGATCGCGGTGTCCTCGATCGTGTGGTGGCTGTCGATGTGCAGGTCGCCGGCGGTCTTGACGGTCAGGTCGAACGATCCGTGCTTGCCGAGCTGGGCCAGCATGTGGTCGAAGAACCCCACGCCGGTCGCGACGTCGACCTGCCCCGTCCCGTCGAGGTCGATCTCGACGAGGACCTGGGTCTCCTTGGTCCCGCGCTCGACCCGTCCCTTGCGCGTCACAGACTCTCCTTCAGTACGGTGCGGAACGCGGCCATCTCGGCGGGGGTGCCGACGCTGACCCGCAGCCACTCGGGCGGGCCGACCTCCCGGATCAGCACGCCGCGTTCGAGCATGCTCTCCCAGACCCTACGTCGGTTCTCGAACGTCCCGAACAGGACGAAGTTGGCGTCGGAGTCGGCCACCCGGAACCCCTCGCCGCGCAGCCACGCCACGAGGTCGTCGCGCTCGCGGCGCAGCGCCGCGACGCCGCCGAGCAGCTCCTCGCCGTGCGCGAGGGCGGTGCGGGCGACGGCCTGGGTGACCGACGACAGGTGGTAGGGCAGCCGGACGAGCAGCAGCGCGTCGATCACGGCGGGGTCGGCGGCCAGGTAGCCGAGCCGGGTCCCGGCCATCGCGAACGCCTTCGACATCGTCCGGGTGACGATCAGCCGCGGGTTGCCGTCCAGCAGCGTCAGCGCCGAGGGGGTGCCGGCCCGGCGGAACTCGGCGTACGCCTCGTCGACGACGACCATGCCCGGCGCGGCCTCCAGCACCGCCTCGATCGCGGCGAGCGGCAGCGCGGTGCCGGTCGGGTTGTTCGGCGAGGTGAGGAACACGACGTCGGGGCGGTGCTCCTCGACGGCGGCGACCGCGCGCTCGGGTTCGAGGCCGAAGTCCTCGTCGCGGAAAGCGTTCACCCAGCGGGTGCCGGACACCGCGGTGATGATCGGGTGCATCGAGTAGGACGGCTCGAAGCCGAGCGCGGTGCGGCCCGGCCCGCCGAACGCCTGCAGGATCTGCTGGATGATCTCGTTGGAGCCGTTGGCCGCCCACACCCGCTCGCGGGTGAGGCCGGCGCCGGGCGTGTCGGTGTCCAGGAACGCCGCGAGGTCGGCGCGGAGCGCGACGGCGTCGCGGTCGGGGTAGCGGTTCAGCGTCCCGGCGACGTCCATCACCGCCTCGCCGAGGGCCTTCACCAGGCGCTCGGACGGCGGGTACGGGTTCTCGTTGGTGTTCAGCGCGCACGGGACGTCCAGCTGCGGCGCGCCGTAGGGCTCCCGGCCGCGCAGGTCGTCCCGCAGCGGCAGGTCGTTGAGCGAGGTCACGAAGGGATCTCCCAGTCGAAGCGGGCCTTCAGGGCGGCGCCGTGCGCGGGCAGGTCCTCGGCCTCGGCGAGCGCGACGACCCGCGCGGTGGCCTCGGCGAGGGCGTCCCGGTCGTACTCGACGACGTGCACGCCGCGCAGGAACGACTGGACCGACAGCCCGGAGGAGTGGCAGGCGCACCCGCCGGTCGGCAGCACGTGGTTGGACCCGGCGAGGTAGTCGCCGAGCGACACCGGGGCGTGCGGCCCCACGAAGACCGCGCCGGCGTTGCGGACGCGGGCGGCGACGGCGGCGGCGTCGGCGGTCTGGATCTCCAGGTGCTCGGCGGCGTAGGCGTCGACGACCTTCAGGCCGTCCTCGACGGTGTCGACGAGCACGATGCCGGACTGCCGCCCGGCGAGCGCCTCGGTGATCCGCTCGGTGTGCCGGGTCCGCGCGACCTGGGCCTTCAGCTCGGTCTCGACCTCGTCGGCGAGCCGGACCGAGTCGGTGACGAGGACGGCGGCGGCGAGCGTGTCGTGCTCGGCCTGGCTGATCAGGTCGGCGGCGACGTCCACCGGGCTCGCGGTGTCGTCGGCGAGGATCGCGATCTCGGTCGGGCCGGCCTCGGCGTCGATGCCGATCACGCCCTTGAGCAGCCGCTTCGCGGCGGCGACATAGACGTTGCCCGGCCCGGTGACCAGGTCGGCGCGAGGGCACTCGTCGGTGCCGTAGGCGAACATCGCGATCGCCTGGGCGCCGCCGGCCGCGTACACCTCGTCCACCCCGAGCAGCGCGCACGCCGCCAGGATCGTCGGGTGCGGCAGGCCGCCGAAGTCCTTCTGCGCGGGCGAGGTCACCGCGAGGGAGCCGACGCCGGCCTCCTGCGCGGGGACGACGTTCATGACCACGCTGGACGGGTACACGGCCCGCCCGCCCGGCACGTACAGCCCGACCCGGCCGACCGGGATCCACCGCTCGGTGACGGTGCCGCCCGGCACGACCTGCGTGGTCACGTCGGTGCGGCGCTGGTCGCGGTGCACGGCGCGGGCGCGGCGGATGCTCTCCTCCAGCGCGTCGCGGACGGCGGGGTCGAGGGCGGCGAGGGCCTGGTGGACGGCCGCCACCGGCACCCGCGTGCTCTCCAGCTCGACGCCGTCGAAGGCCTTCGTGTACTCCCGTACCGCGTCCGAGCCGCGATGGCGCACGTCCTCGCAGATGGGCCGCACCTTGTCCAGGGCGGCCTCGACGTCGAGTTCGGCGCGGGGCAGCACGGAGCGCAGGTCGCCGGGAAGCGAGCCGCGCAGGTCGATACGGGAAATCACCCGTCCAGTCTACGGAGTGGGCCCCGTCCCCCGCGCATCGTCTCAGCTCCCGAGACGCGGCGTGTCCTCAGATCCGCAGGGTGCCGTCGAGCACCGTGACGGCCCGCCCCGACAGGGTCACGCGGTCGCCGCGCAGCGCGACGCCGACGTGCCCGCCGCGCGCCGACGCCTGGTATCCGGTCAGCGTGTCGCGGCCGAACCGCGCGGCCCAGTACGGCGCGAGGGCGCAGTGGGCGGAGCCGGTGACGGGGTCCTCGGCGTCGCCGGGCAGGACGCGCGGCGCGAAGAACCGGGACACGAAGTCGTACCCGCGGCCCGGGTCGGCGGCCGCCGTGACGATCACGCCGCGCGCGTCGAGCCGCGCCAGCGCCGGGATGTCGGGGGCGGCCTTGCGCACGGCCGTCTCGTCGGCGACCTCGGCCAGGACGTCGTTCTGGCCGTTGCGGCCGGCGCGCAGCACCGGCAGGCCGAGCGCTTCGGCGAGCCCGTCGGGGACGTCGACCGGCGCGGCGGGCGCGGCGGGGAAGTCCATCGCCAGTTCGCCGCCGGGCTCCCGGGTGACGGTGAGGACGCCGCTCTGGAGCGTCCGGAAGCGGATCGGGCGGTCCGCCGCGACGGTCCCGGTGTCGTAGAGGGCGTGCGCCGAGCCCATCGTGGCGTGCCCGCAGAGGGCGACCTCCGCGAGCGGCGTGAACCACCGGAGCTCGAAGTCGGCGCCGGGCTCGTCCACCGGGCGGACGAACGCCGTCTCCGAGTGCCGCATCTCGGCGGCGACCCGCTGCATCCACTCCGGGTCGGCCGGGCCGTCCAGCAGGCACACCCCGGCGGGGTTCCCGGCGAACGGGCGGTCGGCCAGCGCATCGACGACGAGCATCCTCATGGCGCCGACGCTACCGGCCGCCCCGGCGCGGCGGCAGGGCCAATCGGCGGGAATGGCCCGGCGCGGTGACAGCGGCTTCACACTGTGAAAGAACACCCCTTACCAAGATCATCAATATGCACGTACCCTGGCGGCGGGGGCGTCCTCCCGGCGGCGCCCTGGACGCGGGAGTGAGAGTGTGACCGAGCGGCTCGCCCTGTTCCCCCTGGGCACCGTGCTGTTCCCGGGGCTGGTGCTGCCCCTGCACCTGTTCGAGGACCGGTACCGCCGGCTGGTCGCCGACCTGCTGGAGCGGCCCGAGCCGCGCGGGTTCGGGGTCGTCGGCATCCAGCTCGGCCACGAGGTCGGCGAGGGCGCCGCGCACCGGCTCGCCGACGTCGGCTGCGTCGCCGAGCTGCGCGAGGCGACCCCGCACCCCGACGGCCGCTACGACATCGTGACGGTCGGCGCCCGGCGGTTCCGGATCAAGGAGCTGGACCGGTCGCGGCCCTACCTGCAGGGCGAGGTCGAGTTCCTGCCCGAGGAGGCGGGCGCCGATCCCGGGCCGGTGGCGGCACGGGTGCGGCGGCTGTTCCGGCTCTACCGGCACCGGCTCGGCGCGGCCGGCGCCGGCCCGCCGGAGGCGGCGGAGCCGCCGGACGACCCGGTCGCGCTGTCGTACGCGATCGCGGCGGCGCTCGTCCTGGACGGGCACGAGAAGCAGCGCCTGCTGGAGTGCGAGGACGCGGCGCTCCGCCTCGCCGCCGAGCGCGACCTGCTGGCCCGCGAGAACCGCATCCTCGACATCCTGCCGATGATCCCCGCCGGGCAGTTCCTGGACGGGGCGATCACCCCGAACTGACTCCGGCCGAGCCGGCACCGCGGGGAAACCCGTTCCCGCCGGCGCGGGCGGACACGGCAGACTCTCCCCATGAGCACCAAGGCCAAGGGCGGCAAGGGCACCCCGGCGACCGTCGCCGCGACCAAGGCGAAGATCGAGTACACGCTGCACTCCTACGAGGTGGACCCGGACGCCGAGTCCTACGGGGAGGCCGCCGCCGACGCCCTCGGCGTCCCGTACGGGCAGCTGTTCAAGACGCTGCTGGCGGAGGTGGACGGGCGGCTCACCGTGGGGATCGTGCCCGTGTCGGCCACCCTGGACCTGAAGGCGCTCGCTGCGGCGGCCGGCGGGAAGAAGGCGCGGATGGCCGACCCGAAGGACGCCGAGCGCGCCACCGGCTACGTCGTCGGCGGGATCAGCCCGCTCGGGCAGCGGCGCGCCCTGCCGGCGGTGGTCGACGCGTCGGTGTCAGCGCTCGCGACCGTCTACGTCTCCGCCGGTCGGCGCGGACTCCAGATCGAGCTCGCCCCCGCCGACCTCATCCGGCTCACCGGCGCCCGCGTCGCCGCGATCGCCCGCGGGTAGCCGCCGGACGGCCAGCTCCAGCAGGCCGTACACGGCCACGGCGGGCAGCGGCCAGAACATCAGCACGCCCGTGGCCCGCAGGTCGGCGACGCCGGTGACGGTGGTGCCGTCGCGCGCGTGCCGGACCGCGTCCTGGAAGTCGCCGAGCCCGATGAGGTGGCCGGTCTTCCAGGCGAGGACGGCCGCGGCGCACCCGCCGGCCGCCAGGCCGAACAGCAGCGCGAGGTCGTTGCCCCGGCCGCCCGCCGCGTACGCGGCGGCGCCGCACAGGATCCCGGCGACGAGGGCGATCAGGGCGAACCGCGCGTCGGTGGCGATCGGGCCCTGCCCTTCCGGATCGGCCAGAAGCGCCTCACCCTGCACGATCACATACGTCACCCGGGGGGCGGAGGCCGCCCACAGCAGGCCCGCGAGCGGGCCCAGCAGCGCCATGATCGCGGTGGTGACGGCCCAGGTCAGCCAGGACCTCGTCGCGAAGAGCCTCCCGGCGGGTCGCCGCACCTCGTACGCTCCTAGCTGTAAGTCCCGTGACAGCGAAAGCCTAGCCTGCCCGGTTCGGCCGATCGACTCTCGAAGGGTGTCCGATTCCCGCCCACGACAGCCCCGATTACTGGGATAATGTGCCCGACATGTCCGGATTCAGTCCTGCGTTCGAACGCCTCGGCGCCGCGCGCGCGGCCGTCGTCCTGCAGCAGCAGGAGACGCTCGCCGAGTTCCTGCCGCGCGAGGACTGGAGCGCCGACCTGACCGCCCGCACCTACGCCAGCGGCGGCGTCACGGTCCGCGTGTCGCTGCTCGGCAGCTACGCGGCCCGCGAGCGCACCTGGCTGTGGGGCTGGGCGAACCCGCAGTTCGGCGACGCCCACCCGGCGGTCGCCCCGACGCTCGGCATCCGGACGCTCGGCGAACGCCTCGGCATCCCCGAGTTCACCACCCCCGAGGTCGACCTGTCCTGGTACGAGGGCCCGGCCGGGCACGGCGGCGAGCTGATCGCGATGGCCGCCGGCGGCGTCCTCGGCGGGGCCGGCTACATCGGCGCCGGCTACGACGGCGGCTCCGCCTACCTGCACGTCGACGACCCGCAGGTGCCGGCCGCCCGCTGGGACCCGGTCCCCCTGCCCCGCCTGCTGGCGAACGCGGCGAGCCTGTTCCCGCACGAGCCCCGGCTGACGCTCGCCGGGCTGCTCTCCCACCACCGCGTCCCCTACCGGCAGACCGACACGGTCACCGAGGCCGCGCTGCCCGGCGGCGGCACCGCCCGCGCCTCCTTCGACGGCCTCGGCCGCTTCGTCGACTGGCACGCGGAGCTGGCCCCCGCCGTCCTCGGCGGCTGACACGCGGGCTGACCTGTAGGGCGGACCTGTAGGGCGCACCAGTAGCGCTACTGATTCGCGTTCCGGCCCGCGCCGGTAGTTTCCTGATCATGGACTATCGCTTCGGTGTGCAGCTCGCCCCGGTCGCCGCCGGGCTGGACGGCGTCCGCGCCCTGGCCGCGCTCGCCGACGCCGACGGCCTCGACCTGCTCGGCGTCCAGGACCATCCCTACGCGGCGGACCTCGGCGACACGATGGCGGTCATCGCCACCGTGCTCGCCGGCACCGAGCGGCTGCGGGTGTTCCCGGACGTGGCGAGCCTGCCGCTGCGCGGCCCCGCCGTCCTCGCCAAGCAGGCCGCCACCCTCGACCTGCTCAGCGGCGGCCGGTTCGAGCTCGCGCTCGGCGCCGGCGCCTTCTGGCCCGCCATCGCCGCCATGGGCGGGCCCGACCGGACGGCCGGCGACGCCCTGCGCGCGCTGGAGGAGGCCATCGACGTCATCCGGGCGATGTGGCGGCAGGGCGAGACCGCCAGGGCCGGCGGGGAGCACTACGCGGTGCGGGGCGTCCACGCGGGCCCCGCGCCGGCGCATCCCGTCGGCATCTGGATCGGCGCCGTCGGGCCGAAGGCGCTCGCGCTCACCGGCCGCGCCGGGGACGGCTGGGCGGCGCCCATCCCGCACTACCTGCCGTACGAGAAGTGGCGCGGCGCGCAGGACACCATCACCCGCGCCGCCGAGGACGCCGGGCGCGATCCGTCCGCGATCACCCGCATCGCCCAGCTCGTCGGCGACGTCACCGAGGCGCCCGGGACCGTCCGGCTCCAGGGGGAGGAGCCGATCCGCACGGACGCGGCGGGCTGGGCGCACGTCATCGCCGACCTCGCCACCGGGACCGGGTTCGACGCGTTCGTCTACTGGCCCGAGAACACCGGCGAGACCCAGCTGCGCCGCTGGGCCCGGGAGGTCGTCCCCGCGGCCCGGGAACTGCTGGGCGGCTGAGCGCAGGACGCCCGGCGGGTCAGGAGGCCGCCCAGCGGATCTTGCCGTCCTCCACCGTGAAGCGGGTCCGCGGGACCTCGGCGGTGTCGTGCGGGGTCTCCCTGGACGGCGGCAGCGGGTCGGGCGTCCGCCACTTGAGGGCCCGGTGGACGGCGCACGGGCAGTCCGGGTCGAGCGGCGCCGGGCAGGCGGCGATCGCCTCCCGGAACGCGGCCGTGTCGGCGGCGTCCATCCGCCACCACCAGTACTTCTCGTAGTCGGCCGGGTTGCCGGTGTCCCAGTCGTCGTAGTTGTAGTACTCGATCACCGCCCCGCCGCACGCGGCGCAGCCGCTCACCGAGTAGCGGGTCGCCTCCCCGTTCGCGAGGACGAGGAGGCGCGTCAGGGCCGGGGCGGCGCAGCAGCGGACGGGCATCGGCGGGCGCCCGTCAGCCGAGGCAGGACGGGCCGAGGAGCTGCTTCAGGTCGCCCATCAGCGCCGGGGACGGGGCCACCCGGAGCCGGTCGTCCAGGCGGACGACCGTGGTGCGCGGCCCGTTCTGGATGTGCAGGTGCACCTCGGCGCTGCCGGGGTGGGTGACCAGCACCTCCTTCAGCCGCGACACCGTCGGCGGCGTGCACCGGCCGAGCGGCATCGTGACCGACAGCGGGCCCGTCGCGTCGGTGACCGTCAGGTCGGGCTGGGTGACCTCCATCGCGATGATCTTCGCGACGTCCTCGCGGCGGTCCAGCTTGCCCTTGACGATCAGGATCGCGTCCTCGGCGAGCAGCGTGGAGCACAGCTGGTAGGACGACGGGAAGCACAGCACCTCGATCGAGCCGGCGAGGTCCTCCAGCTGGAACATCGCCCACGAGTTGCCCTGCTTGGTGACCTTGCGCTGCAGCCCGGACAGCAGGCCCGCGACGACCACGATCTGGCCGTCCGGCCGCTCCCCCTCGTTCAGCGAGGCGATCGCGCAGTCGGCCTCGCGCTCCAGGATGTGCTCGACGCCGAGGAGCGGGTGGTCGGAGACGTACAGGCCGAGCATCTCCCGCTCGAAGGCGAGCAGGGTCGTCTTGTCCCACTCCTCGCCCTCGGGGATCGCGACGGCGAACGCGTCCTCGCCGCCGTCCTCCTCCAGCGCGCCGAACAGGGAGTCCTGGCCGACGGCCTCCTTGCGCTTGATGTCGATGACCGAGTCGATGGCCTGCTCGTGCACCATCAGCAGCGCCTTGCGCTGGTGGCCCAGCTCGTCGAACGCGCCCGCCTTGATCAGCGACTCCACGACCCGCTTGTTGCACACCTGCGGCGGGACCTTGTTCAGGAAGTCGTTGAAGTCGGTGTAGGCGCCCTTCTCCCGCCGGGCGGCGACGATGCCGTCCACCACGTTGTGGCCCACGTTGCGGACCGCCGACAGGCCGAACCGGATCTCGGTGTCGCCGAG
The DNA here is from genome assembly GCF_043197915.1 of Actinomadura geliboluensis. NCBI lineage: Bacteria > Bacillati > Actinomycetota > Actinomycetes > Streptosporangiales > Thermomonosporaceae > Actinomadura > Actinomadura geliboluensis. Next base: position 299,536 of record NZ_JBICUA010000001.1, read on the forward strand.
CGGGGTGAAGTCGGCCTCGGAGGTGTTGACGTCCGGCGGCAGGACCTTCAGCCCCATCCGGCGGCACTCCGACAGGTAGAGGGCGCTCTTGTCCTTGTCGTCGCCGACCGAGGTGAGCAGGCCCGCCATGTACTCGGCCGGGTAGTTCGCCTTGAGGTAGGCCGTCCAGTACGACACCAGACCGTACGCGGCCGAGTGCGCCTTGTTGAACGCGTAGTCGGAGAACGGGACGAGGATGTCCCACAGCGTCTTCACGGCCTCCTTGGAGAAGCCGTTGTCGATCATGCCCTGCTCGAAGCCGACGAACTGCGCGTCCAGCTCGGCCTTCTTCTTCTTGCCCATGACGCGGCGGAGCAGGTCCGCCTTGCCGAGCGTGTAGCCCGCCACCTTCTGCGCGATCGCCATGACCTGCTCCTGGTAGACGATCAGGCCGTAGGTCGTGTCGAGGATCTCCTTGAGCGGCTCCTCCAGCTCCGGGTGGATCGGAGTGATCTCCTGCTGGCCGTTCTTGCGGAGCGCGTAGTTGGTGTGGGAGTTCGCGCCCATCGGGCCCGGCCGGTACAGGGCGCCGACGGCGGAGATGTCCTCGAAGTTGTCGGGCTTCATCAGCCGCAGCAGCGACCGCATCGGACCGCCGTCGAACTGGAACACGCCCAGCGTGTCGCCGCGGGCGAGCAGGTCGTAGGTCGGCTGGTCGTCCAGCGGCAGCGCGAGCAGGTCGACGTCGACGCCCTTGTTCTTCTTGATGCCCTTGAGCGCGTCGTCGATGATCGTCAGGTTCCGCAGGCCCAGGAAGTCCATCTTCAGCAGGCCGAGCGTCTCGCAGGTCGGATAGTCGAACTGCGTGATGATCGCGCCGTCGGCGTCCCGGCGCATGATCGGGACGTGGTCGGTGATCGTCTCACCGGACATGATGATCCCGGCGGCGTGCACCCCGGTCTGGCGGATCAGGCCCTCCAGGCCCTGCGCCAGATCCATGATCTGCTTGACGTCGGTCTCTTCCTCGTACAGCTTGCGCAGCTCGCCCGCCTCGCCGTGGCGCGGGTGCTTGTCGTCGAAGATGCCCGACAGCGGGATGTCCTTGCCCATCACCGCCGGCGGGAACGCCTTGGAGATCCGGTCGCCGAGCGCGTACGGGAAGCCGAGGACGCGGCCCGCGTCCTTGATCGCGGCCTTCGCCTTGATGGTGCCGAAGGTGGCGATGAAGGAGACCTTGTCGGCGCCCCACTTCTCCGTCGTGTACTTGATGACCTCGGCGCGCCGGTCTTCAGGGAAGTCGATGTCGATGTCGGGCATGGACGCGCGCTCGGGGTTCAGGAACCGCTCGAAGATCAGCCCGTGCGGGATCGGGTCGAGGTCGGTGATCCCCATCGCGTAGGCGATCAGCGAGCCCGCGGCGGACCCGCGGCCCGGGCCGACCAGGATGCCGTTCTCCTTGGCCCACATGATGAAGTCGGCGACGACGAGGAAGTAGGACGGGTACCCCTTGCCGAGGATGACGCCCATCTCGTACTCGGCCTGCTCCTTGTAGCCGTCCGGCAGGCCGTCCGGGAAGCGGCGCTCCAAGCCCTTCCAGACCTCCTTGCGGAACCAGCTCTCCTCGGTCTCGCCCTCGGGGACCGGGAAGCGCGGGCTGAGGTCGCGGTACTCGAACATCCCCGCCGGGTCGACCTTCTCCGCGATGAGCAGCGTGTTGCGGCAGCCCTCCAGCCAGATGTCGGAGGTGTCGATGCCGCGCATCTCCTCCGCCGTCTTCAGGTAGTAGCCGCTGCCGTCGAACCGGAACCGGTCCGGGTCGGCGAGCTGCTTGCCCACCTGGACGCACAGGAGCGCGTCGTGCGCGGTGGCCTCGGACTCGTGCGTGTAGTGCGAGTCGTTCGTCACCACCGGCGGGATGTTCAGCTTCTTGCTGATCTCGATCAGGCCGTCGCGGACGCGGCGCTCGATCTCCAGCCCGTGGTCCATCAGCTCGAGGAAGTAGTTGTCCTTGCCGAGGATGTCCTGGAAGGTGGCGGCGGCCTTCAGCGCCTCGTCGAACTGGCCGAGCCGCAGCCGGGTCTGGATCTTGCCGGACGGGCAGCCCGTCGTGCCCATCACGCCGTCGGCGTGCTCGGCGAGCAGCTCCTCGTCCATCCGGGCGTACTTGAAGACGAAGCCCTCGGTGTAGGCGCGGCTCGACAGCTTGAACATGTTGTGCAGGCCGGTCTTGTTGCGCGCCCACAGCGTCATGTGGTTGATCAGGCCGCCGCCGGAGACGTCATCGCGCTTCTGGCTCGGCTCGCCCCACTGGACCTTCTTCTTGTGGTAGCGGGACTCGGGCGCCATGTACGCCTCGATGCCGATGATCGGGGTGACCCCGGCGGCCGTCGCCTGCTTGTGGAAGTCGTAGGCGCCGTGCATGTTGCCGTGGTCGGTCATCGCGATCGCCGGCATCTTCTGCCGGCCGACCTCTTCGAACATCTGCTTCAGCCGGGCCGCTCCGTCGAGCATGGAGTACTCCGTATGAACATGCAGGTGAACGAAAGAGTCGGCCATGCGTGCTGCGCCTCCTGCTCGTCGCATGCGACCGCCCGCGCACCGGTGGCACGCGGTGGCGGTATCGGTCCCGGGGGAAGATCGTCCACCCGGCGGGGCCGCCGGGAGGACGCGGTCCTGAGAGCCTAACCCGCCCCCGGGGCCCCACGCGCCCCGACGCGCCCAATCCGGACGGCCCCGGCCGGACGTCTCAGCACGTGGACGCCCTGTCCGGAGTTTGGCACACGGGGCGGCACCGCCTACCATCGGGGCCATGGCACGCCGCTATCCCAGGTTTACGCAGCCGGCTCCGGGTGAGCCGGTCGCCGCGGCGACCTGAGCGACGACCCCGGAGCCGGCCGAGGCGGAGCCCATCGGGCTTCGCCCTTTCCTGCGATTCGCATCGACCAGGCGCGGCCCCGGCACCGGCTCTTCCCCGTGCGGCCCGCCGCAGCATGAGAGGGAACCCCATGCCCGACCAGGTGACCGACCCCGCCGAGCTGCGGGTCGCGCTGCCGTCCGCCGGCGCCGTCACCACCCTCGGCGAGGCCCGGGCCGCGATCGACGCCATCGACGCGGCCCTCGCGACCCTGCTGGAGCACCGCGCCGCGGTCGCCGCCGCCGTGCAGCGGCTCAAGCCGGTCGGCGGCTTCGCCGGCCGCGACCCGCGCCGCGAGCGGGAGATCGTCGAGGCGATGGCCGCGCGCGCCCCCTCCCTCGGCGCCGCCCGGCTCGCCCCCATCGTGAACGCGATCATCGAGGCCGGCCTGGACGCCGCCGAAGCCCGCCGATGAGCGCGGTCGACACGGCGCCCGGCGAGGGCGCGGTGCCGGACAAGGGCGCGGTGCCGGACAAGGGCGCCCGGGCGAGCGCCGTCCGGGACGGGCTGAGCGTCGGCGTCGCCGTGGGCGTGTCCGGGGTGGCGTTCGGCGCCGCGGCCGTCACCGCGGGCCTCACCGTCGCCCAGGCGTGCGTGCTGAGCCTGCTGGCGTTCACGGGCGCGTCCCAGTTCGCGCTGGCCGGCGTGGTCGGCGGGGGCGGCGGCCTGGTCGCCGGCTCGCTCGGCGCGGTGCTGCTCGGCGGGCGCAACGCCCTGTACGGGCTGCGGCTCGCCGGCACGCTCGGCGTGCGGGGCTGGCGGCGGCTGCTCACCGCGCACGTCGTCATCGACGAGACCGCCGCCGTCGCGACCGCGCAGCGCGACCGGGCCGCGGCCCGCGCCGGCTTCTACACCACCGCCGTCACCCTCTACCTGGCCTGGAACCTCACCACGCTGCTCGGAGCGGTCGGCGCGGCCCGGCTCGGCGACCCGGAGGCGATCGGCCTGGACGTCCTCGGCCCCGCCGCGTTCCTGGCGCTGCTCTGGCCTCGCCTCACCACCGGAGGCGGGGCGGTCCGGGTGGCCGTGGGGGCCGCCGTGATCGCGGTCGCGGCCACGCCGCTGCTGCCGCCCGGTGTGCCGGTCATGCTGGCGGCCGTCGCCGCGCTGCCCGCCCTGATCGGACGGAGGGCAGCGCCGTGACCGTGTGGATCGCCGTGGCCGCGACGGCGCTGGGCTGCTACGCGCTGAAGCTCGCCGGGCTCGTCGCGCCGCAGCGGGTCCTGGACGATCCGCGGGTGCGCCGCTTCACCGACCTCGTGCCGGTGGCGCTGCTCACCGCGCTGATCGCCGTGCAGGTGCTCGCCGACGGCCGCTCCCTGGAGTTCGACCCCGCCCGCCTCGCGGGGCTGGGCGCGGCCGTGGCCGCGCTGCTGCTGCGGGCGCCGTTCCTGGTGGTGCTGGTCGCCGCGGCCGGCGTCGCCGCCGGCCTGCGCGTGCTCGGCCTGTAGCGGTCAGGACTCGGCTTCGACGATCTCCAGGGCGCGGGCCAGGTCGTCCGGGTAGGGGCTCTCGAACTGCACCCACTCCCCCTTGGTCGGGTGCTCGAAGCCCAGCCGGACGGCGTGCAGCCACTGGCGCTTCAGGCCGAGCCGCGCCGCGAGCGTCGGGTCGGCGCCGTAGGCCATGTCGCCCGCGCACGGGTGCCGGATCGCGGACATGTGCACCCGGATCTGGTGGGTGCGGCCGGTCTCCAGGTCGATGTCGAGCAGCGTCGCCGCCCGGAACGCCTCGACGGTGTCGTAGTGGGTGACGGACGGCTTGCCGCCCGCCACGACCGCGAACCGGCCGTCGCCGGACGGGTGCCGGTCGATCGGCGCGTCGACCGTGCCCCGGAACGGGTCGGGGTGGCCCTGCACCAGCGCCTGGTAGCGCTTGTCGATGCGGCGCTCCTTGAAGGCCCGCTTGAGCCGCGAGTACGCGATCTCGCTCTTCGCCACGACCATCGCGCCGGTGGTGTTGGCGTCCAGCCGGTGCACGATGCCCTGCCGCTCGGCCGCGCCGCTGGTCGCGATCGTGTGCCCGGCGCCGAGCAGCCCGCCGAGGACGGTCGGGCCCGTCCAGCCGGTGGTGGGGTGGGCCGCGACGCCGACGGGCTTGTTCACCACGACGATGTCGTCGTCCTCGAACAGGATGCCCATCCCCGGGACGGGCTCGGCGACCGGCGCGGGCGGGGCGGGCGGCGGCGGCAGCGTGACCTCCAGCCAGGCGCCCGCGTGCAGCCGCTCGGACTTGGTGGCCACCTCGGCGCCGTCCAGCAGGACGTCGCCCGCGGCGATGATGTCGGCCGCGCCGCCGCGCGAGAGGCCGAACAGCCGCGCCAGGGCGGCGTCGATCCGCTCGCCCTCCAGGCCGTCCGGCACGTGGAGGCTGCGCACCTCGCCCATCAGGCCCTCTCCTCCGGAGCCCGCTCCGGCGAGGCGGCCTCGTCGTCCTCCGCGGCCTTGGGGGCGGGGGGTTCGTCGTCGTCATCGCCGGTGACGCGGGTGCCGTCGACCTGGAGGCCCCGCGCGGCGAGCAGCACGGCGAGGACGCCGCCGCACACGATCGCCGAGTCGGCCAGGTTGAACACCGGCCAGTGCGGCAGCTGGATCCAGTCGACGACGTGGCCCTTCAGCGGCGCCGGCTCGCGCAGCATCCGGTCGGTGAGGTTGCCGACCGCGCCGCCGAGCAGCAGGCCGAGGCAGATCGCCCACGGCGCGCTCCGCAGGTTGCGGGCCGTCCGCAGGATGGCCACCACCACGCCGCAGGCGATCAGGGTGAACACGACCGTGTAGCCGGTGCCGATGGAGAACGCGGCACCGCTGTTGCGGGTCTCGCGCAGCGTCAGCAGCCCGCCGAGCAGCCGGATCGGCTCCCGGTCCTGGAGCGTCGCCACCACGATGATCTTGGACACGGCGTCGGTGACCAGCGCGGCCAGGGCCACGGCGACGAGCACGCCGACGCGGCGCGGCCGGGAAGGTCCCGTGGACTTCCCGGCCTCGCCCTCTGGGTTCGTTGAGTCGCTCAGCGACGTTCCTCGCGTTGTTTGCATGTCACACATAGGGTCGCACGCGGGAAGACCTGAAGTCGCGCCTTGCCGATCGGCTTGGCGCAGGACTCGCAGGTTCCGTACGTGCCGGCGTCCATCCGCTGGACGGCCCGCTCGATCTGGGCGAGCAGGTCCTGTGAATTGTAGGCCAGCGCCAGCTCGTGCTCGCGCTCGTAGGTCTTGGCGCCCGCGTCGGCCTGGTCGTCGCCCGCCCCGTCGCTGCCGTCGCCCTCGGCGATCTGGTTGGCGGACGCGGCGATCTCGGCGCGCAGGCCCTCGATCTGCTCCTGCAGCCCGGCCCGCACCTCGGCGAGCTCCTCGGGGGTCCACCGGTGCTCGCCCTCGCGCACCGGCAGCTCCGCCGCCCTCCCGCCGCTCCCTCCGGCGGAGCCCTTCCGGGCGGGGGACTTGCGCTTGCTCTCCGCGGCGGGCGCCTCGGCGGGCCCTCCCTCCGCGGCCTGCTCCTCGGCGGTCCGCCTTCCGGCGGTCCGCCTCCCCGTGGGCAGGGCGCCCTTCGTCGCGCCGGCCATGTCGGCCTCCCTCGCGCTGATCGCCTCGACGGGCACTGCGGGCAGCATAGGTCCCCTTTCTCGAACGCGGTAAACAACCTGGGCCGTGGTACCGACCGCTTATGCCCGGTCGCCGATCGCCCGGAAACCCCAGCTCGGCGTACGAGATCGCAAAGGAACGGAACCCGGCCCGCCGGGCCGGGCGGGCGGGGAAAGGGGAAGAGCGGGGGGCGCGCGTGCGTTAAAGTGCAGACGAGCAGTCACGCGGCAGGCGCTGATGGGGACACCTGCCGCCGCAAGCGGCCATGAGCGACCCGGGGACGGTGCGAGCCCGGGGGAGCGCGCGGCGGTCTGATCACCCCGGAGCCGCCGGAAGAAACGCCCCGGCCCCCGGCCGCGGGCGCGGTAGACCCGGCAGCCGAGACGCTGAACGAAGCGGGCCGCGCCGTACGGGCGCGGTCAAGGAGGGTGGTACCGCGGGGCGCGCGCCTCGTCCCTCCGGTCAACGTGTCCACGTCGATCCGGAGGTCCGCCACCGTGAGCCGAGCCTTTCGGCCGCTGCCCGCGCAGGTCGATCTGCCCGCCCTTGAGCGGGACATGCTGCGCCGCTGGCAGGAGAACAAGGTCTTCGAGCGGTCGCTCGAGCGCACCGCGTCCGGCGAGCCCTGGGTGTTCTACGAGGGCCCGCCGACCGCCAACGGCATGCCGGGCGTCCACCACGTCGAGGCCCGCGTGTTCAAGGACGTCTTCCCGCGCTTCAAGACCATGAAGGGCCGCCACGTCCCCCGCAAGGCCGGCTGGGACTGCCACGGCCTGCCGGTGGAGGTGGCCGTCGAGAAGGAGCTCGGCCTCACCGGCAAGAAGGACATCGAGGAGTACGGCGTCGCGGAGTTCAACGCCCGCTGCCGCGAGTCGGTCCTGCGCCATGTGGACGCGTTCGAAGAGATGACCGAGCGCATGGGCTACTGGGTCAACACCGACCAGGCGTACCGGACGATGGACCCCGAGTACGTCGAGGCCGTCTGGTGGTCGCTGAAGCAGGTGTTCGACAAGGGCCTGCTGTTCCGCGACTTCCGCATCACCCCGTACTGCCCGCGCTGCGGGACGGGCCTGTCCGACCACGAGCTCGGGCAGCCGGGCGGGTACGAGACGGTGTCCAGCCCGTCGGTGTACGTGCGGATGCCGGTCACGTCCGGGCCGCTCGCCGAGATGGGCGCCTCGCTGCTCATCTGGACGACGACCCCGTGGACCCTGGTGTCCAACACCGCCGTCGCCGTCCACCCCGACGTCACCTACGTCGCGGCCCGTCCGGCGGGGTCGGACGAGGTGCTCGTCGTGGCCGAGCCCCTGGTCGACCAGGTCCTCGGCGAGGGCGCCGAGCGGCTCGCCGCCTACCGGGGCACCGAGCTCGAGCGGACGACCTACCAGCGCCCCTTCGAGCTGGTCGACATCCCGGACGCGCACTACGTCGTCCTGGGCGACTACGTCACCGTGGAGGACGGCACCGGGCTGGTCCACCAGGCGCCCGCGTTCGGCGGCGACGACATGACCGTCTGCAAGCGGTACGGCATGCCGATCGTCAACCCGATCGGCCCTGACGGCCGTTTCCTGCGCGAGGTGCCCCTCGTCGGCAACAAGTTCTTCAAGGACGCCGACGAGCCGCTCACCGACGACCTGCGCGCGCGCGGGCTGCTGTTCCGCGGCGGGCACTTCGACCACAGCTACCCGCACTGCTGGCGCTGCCACACGCCGCTGCTCTACTACGCGCTCCCGGCCTGGTACATCCGCACCACGCAGATCAAGGACCGGCTGCTGGAGGAGAACGAGAAGACCAACTGGTACCCCGAGACGGTCAAGCACGGCCGGTACGGGGAATGGCTGCGCAACAACGTCGACTGGTCGCTGTCGCGGAGCCGCTACTGGGGCACGCCCCTCCCCCTGTGGGTCTGCGGCGACGACGAGGACCACGTCACCTGCGTCGGGTCGCTCAAGGAACTCGGCGAGCTGGCCGGGCGCGACCTGTCCGCGCTCGACCCGCACCGGCCCTACGTGGACGACGTCGCGTTCCCCTGCCCGCGGTGCGGCACGGAGGCGCGCCGCGTCCCCGACGTCATCGACGCCTGGTACGACTCGGGGTCGATGCCGTTCGCGCAGTGGGGCGCCCCCTACCGCAACAACGACGTCTTCGAGAACGCCTACCCGGCCCAGTACATCTGCGAGGCCCAGGACCAGACCCGCGGCTGGTTCTACTCCCTCATGGCCGTCGGGACGCTGGTGTTCGACCGGTCGTCCTACGAGAACGTCGTGTGCCTCGGCCTGATCCTCGCCGAGGACGGCCGCAAGATGAGCAAGCACCTCGGCAACGTCCTGCGGCCCATCCCGCTGATGGACCAGCACGGCGCCGACGCGGTGCGCTGGTTCATGGCCGCGAGCGGGCTGCCCTGGGCGTCCCGCCGCGTCGGGCACGGCGCCCTGGAGGAGATCGTCCGCAAGGTCCTCCTCACGTACTGGAACACCGCGTCGTTCTTCGTCCTGTACGCCAACGCCGCCGAGTCGCAGGGCCGCGCCTGGACGCCGGACCAGATGGCGGAGGCCCCGGCCCCGGCCGACCGCCCGCTGCTGGACCGCTGGGCGCTCGCCGAGCTGCACCGCACCGTCCGCGAGGTCGACACCGCGCTGGAGGAGTTCGACACCGCGCGCGCGGGGCGCCGCATCTCCCAGTTCGTCGACGACCTGTCCAACTGGTACGTGCGGCGGTCCCGGCGGCGCTTCTGGGAGGGCCCGCAGAGCCCGGAGGGCGCGGCCGCCTTCGCCACCCTCTACGAGTGCCTGGAGACCCTCACCCGGCTGATGGCGCCGATCGTCCCGTTCATCACCGACCACGTGTGGGACGTCATCCGGCCCGAGGGCGGCCCCGAGTCGGTGCACCTGGCCGACTGGCCGGCCGTCGACGAGAGCCTCCTCGACGAGGCCCTGACCGCGCAGATGGCGCTCGTCCGGCGGCTGGTGGAGCTCGGCCGCTCCGCGCGGGCCGCGAGCGGCGTCCGGACCCGCCAGCCCCTCGGCCGCGCCCTCGTCGGCGCCCCCGGCTGGTCCGCGCTGCCCGAGCAGCTGCGCGCGCAGATCTCCGAGGAGCTGAACGTCCTCGGCTTCGAGGAGCTGTCGTCCATCGGCGGCGACCTCGTCGAGTACGAGGTGAAGCCGAACTTCCGGGAGCTGGGCAAGCGCTACGCCAAGGACACCCCGAAGGTCGCCAAGGCGATCACCTCCGCCGGCGCCGCGGAGCTCGTGGCGGCGCTCCGCGCGGGCACGGCGCAGGTCGAGGCCGCCGAACTCGGCACGGTGCCGCTGACGGCGGACGACGTGATCGTCACCGAGCGGCCGCGCAGCGGCTGGGCGGTGGAGAGCGCCGCCGGCGAGACCGTCGCGCTCGACCTCACCGTCACGTCCGAGCTGCGCCGCGCCGGCCTGGTGCGGGAGGCCGTCCGGCTCGTCCAGGAGGGCCGCAAGGCCGCCGGGCTGGAGGTCACCGACCGCATCGAGCTGTGGTGGGAGGCGACCGGCACCGACCTCGCCGAGGCGCTGCGCGCCCACTCCGGTGAGGTGGCCGCCGAGGTCCTCGCGACCGCGGTGTCCGAGGGCCGTCCCGCGGACGTCCCCGCGAACCGCGACGAGGAGCTCGGCCTGACCTACTACCTCCGCCGGGCGTGACCGGCACTCGCAGGGCATGAGGGCTCCGCCGCGTCCGGATCCGGGCGCGGCGGAGAACTTTCCGCGATGGGGTTCATCGCGACACATCGCGTTTGCGATGATGGTTCCGTGAATCTTCCCGAGCAGCCTTCCGGCTCCGAACCTCCGGCCGCCCCGTCACCCGCGAGCATGCGCGCGTCCGACGCCGACCGCGACGAGGTGGCCGACCGCCTGCGCGAGGCCCTGGCGGAGGGGCGCATCACGCCGGAGGAGCACGCCGAGCGCATCGACGCCGTCTACAAGGCCAAGACGTACGCCGAGCTGGCGCCCGTCCTCAGCGACCTGCCGGACGAGCAGCCCCCGCGCCCCCGGGTCGACCTGCGCAAGGAGCCCGCGCTCGCGCCGCCCCCGCCGCAGTCCCCCAACCTGGTGGCGATCTTCGCCGGGGTGGAGCGCAAGGGCCGCTGGCTCGTCGAGCCCACCACCAACGTCTCCTGCGTGTTCGGCGGCGCCGACCTGGACTTCCGGCAGGCGGTCCTCAGCCAGAGCGAGGTCACCGTCAACGTCACCTGCGTCTTCGGCGGCGTCAACATGATCGTCCCGCCGGGGGTGCGGGTGATCGGGTCCAACACCTCCGTCTTCGGCGGCACCGAGCTGCCCGAGGACGACACCGCGGACCCGGGCGCGCCCGTCATCCGGATCACCGGGATGCTGCTGTTCGGCGGCATCTCCGTCAGCCGCCGCGCGGCCGGTGAGAAGGACGGCCGCCGCGACCGGCACCGGCAGGCCCACGAGCTGCACCGCAGGCACCACGAGGAGCTGCGGGAACTGCACCGCGAGCACCGGGACGCCCGCCGGGAGCGGCTGCGCGAACTGCGCGCGGAGCGGCACCGGGACCGCTGACCCGGCCCTACCGCGGGCCGGTGCACCGGCCCGCGGTACGGCGTCAGTCGCGGGCGTGCGCGCGGTCGGGCTGGCACACCAGGCAGGGCGTGCAGCCGCGGGACTTGGCCTCCGCGCGGGAGAGCGACTCCAGGTCGTCGGCGTCGTCGCCGACGTCCTCGATGAGGGCGCAGTCGACGCGGTGGTACCGCTTGGTGCCGCTCAGGATGCGGACCTGCGGGCCCTCCCCCTCCGGCTCGGCGGACGGCTCGTCCGCGGCCGGCTCCGGCTCGGGCGCCGCGAAGGCGTCCCCGGCGGAGGGCACGGAGGGCTCGGCGCCGGTCTCGTCGTCGGCGTGGCGCGGCTGCGGCGCCGCGGCCTTCGCACCCGCGAAGGGGGCCGAACCGAGGTCGACGGTGACGTCCGGGGCGGCGGAGGCGGGCTCAGCGGGCCGCTCCCAGCCGGAGCGCTCCTCCGGCTCCTCCGGGGAGGGGTCGGCCTTCTCCGGCGTCTCCGGGGCGCTGGGGGCCGCGGCCGCGGCGGCGAGCAGGCCCGCGGCGGGCACGTCGGTCAGGGTCGGCCCGGACGGGCCGCCTGACGGGGCCTCCGCGGCCGGCTCGTCCGCCCGCGGGATCTCCGCCGTGCGGTCGAACGCGCCGGGCTTGTCGAAGGAACCGGGCTTGTCGAACGCGCCGGGCTTGCCGGGCGAGCCGGGGTCGGCGAAGGAGACGGGCGTGTCGAACGCCGTGGACGCCGCGGCTGAGGGCGCCGGCTTGGCGAGGCCCGCCAGGCCGCCCTCGGAGCGTTCCGCGCCGGGCTCGCGGCCGGCCGCCGCCGTGCCGCCGGAGTCGCCGCCCTTGGCCGGGGACGCGGGCGCCGACGCCGCGGCGCGCGCCGCCAGTGCGGTGTCGGGCATGCACGCGGTGCAGGGGCTGAACCCCTCTTCCTTGGCCTCGGCGTAGGTCAGTTCCTCGACGTCGCGCCCGGCGAGCTGCCGGCACGTGTCGAGGTGGTAGCGCTTGCGCCCGCGGACGACGAACACCAGCGCGTCCTCGGGGACGTCGGCGGGCGGGGCGGGCACCTCCGCCGCGTCGTCGGCCGGGTCCGCCGGCGGGGACGCGGACGCCGCGGCCGCCGGGACGCCGGCGGCGCCCTTGGCGGGCGCCGGGGCCGGGGGCGCGGGCCTCTTGCGCCTGTCCTTCTTGGCCTTCTTGCTCTGCCGGGCCGGTACCGCCGAGGCTCCGGGGCCCCAGAGCTCCTTGCGCCGCAGGAACACCCCGATGGCCAGGCACAGCGCGGAGATGATGCTGACGGCGATCGATATGTAGATCACCACCAGCGCGTCCAGGCCGAAGACCTGCGCGCTGTCTCCGTTGCCGGCGACGATTCCCGCTACCAGGAGGGCGATCGCCACCACCACGAGAACGCCACTCAGGATGATCACAGGGTCTCTCCCACTCGTTCGGACCGCTCGGCTCCGGGCCGGTGCGAGGGACCCGGTCGCCGCCCACGACCGCCCGTCAGCGCCGAGAAGGCGCCCGCCGGGATGGCGCCGCTGCCACCCGGCGCGGGCATCGAGACGACACTATCGCCTGCGGCGGCCGCGTCAGCGCCGATCGTGCGGCGGGTTGTCGCCGCCCGCGTGGAAAGCGCCGGTCGCCGAGTGCTGCACCTGCTGGCCGTGCTCGGCCGGCTGCGGGAACGTGCCCGGCGCGGGCGAGGGACCGCCTGCGGCGCCGTTGCGGTTCTCCGGGTGCGGAAGGCCGGGCTGCGGACCCGTCTGCGGACCCTGCGGGGCGTTCTGCGGCGACTGGACCGGGGCCGCGCCCGGGACGGCGGCGAACGCGCCGGTCTCGGTGCTGCCCGCCTCCAGGTCGCGGAGCTGCCCCTCCAGGTACACCTTCAGGCGGCTGCGGTACTCGCGCTCGAACGCGCGCAGGTTGTCGACCTCGCGCTCGAGCTCCTCGCGCTGCTGCACGAGCGAGCCCATGACCTGGCGGTGCCGCTCCTGCGCGTCGCGGTCGAGGGCCTCGGCGCGGGACCGGGCCTCGCTGACGATCTGGTCGGCCTGCCGGCGGGCCTTGCCGAGGATCTCCTCGGCCTCGCGGCGGGCGCGGCCGAGCGTCTCGTCGGCCTCCCGGCGCGCGTCGGCGATCGCCTGGTCGGCGGTCTGCTGCGCGAGCGCGAGGACGCGGGCCGCGGTGTCCATGTTGTCCTCGCCGGTGGGGGCGGCGGACATGCCGAGGCCGCCGAGCACGGGCTCCGGCTCGGGCTGCGGCTGCGGCTCCGGGCGGGGCGGCTCGGGGATCTTCTGGACGTCCGGCTTCGGCTCCACGATGGGGGCGGCCATGGCGGGGACCTTGCCGCGCAGGCACTCGGCCAGCTTGGCCCGCAGCTCCTCGTTCTCCTGGATGAGGCGGTCGAGCTCCGCCTCGACCTCGTCGAGGAAGGCGTCCACCTCCTCCTCGTCGTACCCCGGCCTCAGCCTGGTGGTACTGAACTGCTTGTTCCGCACGTCGGCGGGTGTCAGCGGCATGTTCTCGTCTCCTTGGCGCGCTTGGAGTCTGTCCCTGAAGGACGGTATCCGATCGATCTAGGGACCGCCGAATACGGAGCCAATGACCATGATCAGGATCCAGACCACAAGGATGAGCACGGTGAAGCTGAGGTCCAGTGCAACGTTACCCAGACGGACCGGCGGGATGAAACGCCTCAGCAGCTTCAAGGGCGGATCGGTGATGGTGTAGGTCGCCTCGGCGATCACCAGCACCACCCCGGAGGGCTTCCATTGGCGGGCGAACGACTGAAGGACCTCCAGCACCAGCCTCCCGATCAGGAAGAGGAGGAAGAGGTACAGGAGGTACGTCAGCACCTGTCCAGCGATGTTCACGGATACTCTCGCATGTGGCTATCAGCTCTGGTTGAAGAACCCACGTTCTGCCATCCGGGCCTTGTCCTCCGCCGTCACCTCCACGTTGGCGGGCGACAGGAGGAACACCTTGTTCGTAACACGCTCGATGCTCCCGTGCAGGCCGAACACGAGACCCGCCGCGAAGTCGACGAGACGCTTGGCGTCGCTGTCGACCATCTCGGTCAGATTCATGATCACCGGTGTGCCCTCTCTGAAGTGCTCTCCGATGGTCCTTGCCTCGTTGTAGGTCCTGGGATGCAGGGTAGTGATACGAGCGAGGTCGGTGGTACCGGACTCGTAGAGCGCCACGGAGCGTCGCTCCAGCGTCGACGTGGAGTGATGGTCGCGATCCCGGTCCGCGGTCTCCTCCGCTCGGGTAAGCTGACCGCCGGATTCGTCCTCACGGCGACGGGTCTGACCGGGGTCGGTCTCGTCGTCGTAGACCTCGTACTCGTCGTAGTCGCCGTACTTGTCGTCGTAACGGTCGTCCTCCACAAGGCCGAGGTAGACCGCCATCTTGCGCATCGCGCTGGCCATACGCCCCTCCGTGTCCTGTGGCCGCGGCGCCGGGCGCGTCCGGCGCCGTCGTTGGACTGCTCCGTCGTGGCGACCCGCGTACCGCCAGGTACCACTGGGGGGACATTACCTGACGATTGCCCGTCGGCCGCCGAGCAACGCCGTACCGATCCGCAGGTGTGTCGCGCCGCACGCGATCGCCTGCTCCAGATCGCCGCTCATACCCGCACTGACGATCCGGGCGTCCGGATGGTTCCTTCGCATCTCCGCCGCGACCTCCGCAAGCCGGGTGAAGGCGGGCAGCGGGTCGGCGCCGAGCGGCGCGACCGCCATCACTCCGCCGAGCCGCAGGCCCGGCGCCCCGGCGATCGCGTCGGCCAGTTCCGGCACGGCGGCCGGCGCCGCGCCGCCGCGCTCACCGCGCGCCGCGGCCTCGTCCAGCGACACCTGGACCAGGCAGCGCGGCGTCCGGCCGGCGCGGGCCGCGGCGTCCGACAGCGCGGCGGCCAGCCTCGGCCGGTCCACCGAGTGGACGACGTCGGCGTAGCCGGCGACCGCGCGGGCCTTGTTGGTCTGCACCCGGCCGACGAAGTGCCAGGTGAGCGGGAGGTCGGCGCATTCGGCCGCCTTGGGGCGGGCCTCCTGGTCGCGGTTCTCGCCGACCTCGGTGAGGCCGAGTCCGGCCAGCAGCCGCACATCGGAGGCGGGGAAGGTCTTGGTCACCGCGATCAGCGTGACCTCGTCCGCGTCCCGGCCGGCGGCGGCGCAGGCCGCCGCGATCCGGGCGCGGACCTCGGCGAGGCCCTCGGCGAGCTCCGCGCGGCGCCGCTCGGGGGTGGGATCGGTCTCGCCGGTCACGCGCCGTCCTTGATCCAGACGAATCCCGCGAAGCGGCCGGTGCGGCCGTCGCGGCGGTAGGAGAACAGGCCCGCGTCCTCGATGGTGCAGCGCGGGTCGGCGGTGACCTCGGCCACCCCTGCGGAGGCGAGCTGCGCGGCGATGCCGGCGCGGATGTCGAGACCGGGGGTGCCCTTGGACGTCACGGCGTGCGCGGCGGGGACGACGGCGGCGACCTCGTCGCGCATCTCGGCGGGCACCTCGTAGCAGCGGCCGCACGCGGCGGGCCCGATCGCGGCGGTCATCCGGGCCGGGTCGGCGCCCCGCTCGCACATCGCCTTCACCAGCGCCGGGACGACGCCGGCGGCGGTGCCGGGGCGGCCGGAGTGGGCGGCGCCGACGACGCCGGCGACCGGGTCGGCCAGCAGCACAGGAGCGCAGTCGGCGACGAGGACGGCGAGGGCGAGGCCCGGGACGGTCGTGACGACGGCGTCGACGGGGCCGGGGGTCTCGGGGGAGGTGACGAACGCGACGTCCGCGCCGTGCACCTGCCGCATGTAGACGGTGCGGCCGGGGTCGGCGCCGAGCGCCTCGGCGGCGCGCCGCCGGTTGCCGCGCACGGCGGCGGGGTCGTCGCCGACCGCGCCGCCCAGGTTCAGGGAGTCGTAGGGGGGCCTGCTCACGCCGCCGGCGCGGCCGGTGAAGCCGGCGCCGACGCCGTCGCCCAGGGCGACGGGGGTGATCACTTCAGGAAGTCGGGGACGTCGAGGTCGTCGTCCTCGTCGAACACGACGGGACGGCGGCGCTGCCCGGAGGAGGCGGGGCCGCCGTCGTTCTCCCCCGCGTGCACGCGGGAGGAGGCCGGCTCGGTGGGCTGGCGCGGCGCGGGGGCGCGCGACCCGGCGGACTCGCCGGCGTCCCGGTCGCCCGGCGGCCCGGCCGAGGTGCTCTCGGGCCGGGCGGGCTCGTCGCGGTCGCCGCGGCCGGCGGCCCGGTCGTCGCGGGCCGGCGCGGGCGGCTGCTCGCGGTCGCTCTCGGCGCGCGGCTGCGGGGCCGGGGCCGGCGGCGCCGGGGCGGGCGGGTGCGGCGCGGCGGCGGCCTGCGCCACCGACGGCTGCGCCGACTGCCCGCCGGTCGGGTGGCCGCTCACCGGCTCCGAGCGCCCGACCCGGCTGGGGATCGGGTTGGCCGGGGCGGCGGGCGGCGCGGACGCGGGCGGCGGCACCGGGCGGGGCGGGGGCGGGGGCAGCCGCTTGCCCTCCGGCTCCGGAGCCGGCTTGGCAGGGCGCCCCTCGTCAAAACCCGCCGCGATCACCGTGACCCGGACCTCGTCGCCGAGCGCGTCGTCGATGACCGCGCCGAAGATGATGTTGGCGTCCGGGGCGGCGGCGTTCGACACCAGCTGCGCGGCCTCGTTGATCTCGAACAGGCCGAGGTCGGAGCCGCCGGAGATGGACAGCAGCACGCCGTGCGCGCCGTCGATGCTGGCCTCCAGCAGCGGGCTGGAGATCGCCA
Organism: Actinomadura geliboluensis; assembly: GCF_043197915.1. Taxonomy (NCBI): domain Bacteria; kingdom Bacillati; phylum Actinomycetota; class Actinomycetes; order Streptosporangiales; family Thermomonosporaceae; genus Actinomadura; species Actinomadura geliboluensis. The sequence goes on from NZ_JBICUA010000001.1 coordinate 316,320, forward strand.
TCTCGGCGGCGGCGACGCTGCGGTCGTCGCCGCGCGCGGAGCCGATCCCCATCAGCGCCGAGCCGGCGCCGGACATCACGGACTTGACGTCGGCGAAGTCGAGGTTGATCAGGCCCGGGGTGGTGATGAGGTCGGTGATGCCCTGGACACCGGACAGCAGCACCTGGTCGGCGGCCTTGAAGGCGTCCAGCACGCTGACCTGGCGGTCGGAGATCGACAGCAGCCGGTCGTTGGGGATCACGATGAGGGTGTCGACCTCGTCGCGCAGCGTCTCTATGCCGGCCTCGGCCTGCATGGCGCGCCGCTTGCCCTCGAAGCTGAAGGGGCGGGTCACCACCCCGATGGTGAGCGCGCCGAGCGAGCGGGCGATGTTGGCGACCACGGGCGCGCCGCCGGTGCCGGTGCCGCCGCCCTCCCCGGCGGTGACGAACACCATGTCGGCGCCCTTGAGGACCTCCTCGATCTCCTCCCGGTGGTCCTCGGCGGCCTTGCGGCCCACGTCCGGGTTGGCCCCGGCGCCGAGGCCGCGGGTGAGCTCGCGGCCCACGTCCAGTTTCACGTCGGCGTCACTCATCAGCAGCGCCTGGGCGTCCGTGTTGATCGCGATGAACTCGACGCCCTTGAGACCCTCTTCGATCATCCGGTTGACGGCGTTGACGCCGCCGCCGCCGATGCCGACGACCTTGATGACCGCGAGGTAGTTCTGCGGTGCTGCCACGACGAGGGGCCTTTCCGCTCTCTCCGACCGCCCAGACCGGCCTGCCGACCGTGCCGCCGCGGTGTTCCGACCTGTGCACTGGGGGCGGGGCCGAAACCCTCACCCTCAACTTGAGGCTTACACTTATGTCAACCTGAAGACTGATACGGACAGTAGGGCGGCCTTACCGCCAGGGTCAACTAACCTCCCCCGAACTCCACCGGCGTGTCGCAGCTGGCATGGGTTTGCCCAGGTTGTCGTCGGGCCCCCGCCCGGTGCAGCGCCCGCGCGCATCGGCGTCCCCCCTCCCCGTCCGCATCGGTCCGGCATGACCGTTCCAGCGTGCCCGATCGGGCGGCGGGAATCGCCGCGACACACGCACCCGGCCCACTTCGGGGCCTCACTTCGTCTTCAGGACCTCGGGGGAGCTGATGTCGATGGTGCGGATCGCGCGGCCGGACGCGGTGCGCCGCACGGCGTCCAGCAGCCTGACCTTCTCCTCCGCCCGCTCGGCGGCGCCCCACACGACCGTCTGCCCGTCCGCCATGTGCAGCGTGACGGCCTCCGGCCCGGTGGCCTCCACCTCGGCCACCGCGCGGCCCAGCCGCTCCGGCAGGCCGGTGAGCACGGCGAGCGCCGCACCGGTCGCCCGGTCGGACGGCCCCGGCGAGGCCACCGTCAGCGCCGGCAGCCCGGACGGGCGCGACTCCCGGTCGGCCACCGTGACGCCGTGCCGGTCGAGCAGGTGGTAGCGCCCGTCGCGGCCGAAGACCGCCACCGGCGCGCGCTCCCGCACGACGATCCGGACCGTGCCCGGCCAGTGCCGCTCGATCCGCGCCGACTCCACCTCGCGGAGCCGCTCGACGCGCTCGGCGACCGCGCCGGTGCGCAGCCGCGCCATCGGGGTGCCGAGGTCGATCGCGGCGGCCGCGACGATCCGGTCGCGGGGCGCCAGCCCGGCGCCCGCGACCTCGACATGCCGCACCACCAGCAGCCGGGAGCCGAGCAGCACCCAGGTCACCAGGCCGAGCGCGCCGACGACCAGCAGCGTGACGAAGATCGCCTTCCACCGGTTCGGCCGGCCGCGCCCCTCCCCCGCCGCTCCGCCGGGATCCTCCCCCGGGACGGCGTGCCGGCCGGTCCGTACCTCGGTCATGACCCAAGCTTGGCAGTTCTCCCCCCGCGCGCCGCCGACCGCGCGGCCGGCGGCGTGTCACCCGCCGAGGCGCTCCAGGACGAGCGGCCCGAGCTGCGTCACGTCCCCGGCGCCGAGCGTGATGACGACGTCGCCGGGCCGGGCCAGGGACGCCGCGATGCCGGGCACCTCGTCGCGGACGGGCGCGTACACGGTCTCGGTGCCGACCGGGACGGCGTCCGCGACGAGCGCGCCGGTCACGCCGGGCTCCGGGTCCTCGCGGGCGCCGTACACGTCCAGCACGACCGCGACGTCGGCGCGGCCGAGCGCCGCGCCGAACTCGGCGGCGAAGAACCGGGTGCGGCTGTACAGGTGCGGCTGGAACACCGCGACGATGCGGCCGCCCTCGCCCTTCTCCCCCAGGTAGTCGCGGGTGGCCTCCAGGTCGGCGGTCAGCTCGGTCGGGTGGTGGGCGTAGCTGTCGAACACCTCGACGCCGCCCGCCGCGCCCTTGCGCTCCAGCCGCCGCATCGCGCCGCCGAACGCGGCGAGGCCCGCCCGCACCGGCGCGTCGTCCAGGCCGAGCGCCCGCGCGACCGCGATGACGGCGGTGGCGTTGAGCGCGTTGTGCCGGCCCGGCACGCTCAGCACGACCTCGCCGGCGCCCTCGATCTCGAACCGGGAGCCGAGGCCGCGCGGCGTGAAACCGGTCACCCGCAGGTCGGCGCCGGCGGCCTCGCCGTAGGTGCGGACGGTCAGCCCGCGCTCCCGCGCGAGGGCGGCGAGCTCCATCGCGACCGGGTCGTCGGCGCCCGCGACGAGCGTCCCGCCCGGCTCGACCCGGTCGACGAACCGGGCGAAGTTCTCCTTCACCTTCTCGAAGCCGCCGTAGTTGTCGAGGTGGTCGGCCTCGACGTTGGTGACGACCGCGATGTGCGGGGCGTACATGAGGAACGAGCCGTCGCTCTCGTCGGCCTCGGCGACGAACACGTCGCCGGTGCCCTCGTCGGCACCGAGGCCCGTGGTGACGAGCTGCCCGCCGATGCAGTAGGACGGGTCGGCGCCCGCGTGCTGGAGCGCGACCGTCAGCATCGACGTCGTGGTGGTCTTGCCGTGCGTCCCGGCGACCGCGACGGCGCGCCGCCCGGCCATCAGCGACGCGAGCGCCGCGGACCGGTGCAGGACGCGCAGCCCCCGCTCGCGGGCGGCGACCAGCTCGGGGTTGGACTCCCGGATCGCCGTGGAGACCACCACCGTGTCGGCGTCGCCCACGTGCGCGGCGTCGTGCCCGACGAAGACCTTGGCGCCGAGGTCGCCGAGCTGGCCGAGCAGCTCGGAGTCGCGGGCGTCGCTGCCGGACACCGCCATCCCCCGCCGCAGCATGATGCGGGCGATGCCGGACATCCCGGCGCCCCCGATCGCGATGAAGTGGACCCGGCCGAGCTCGCCGGCCGGGACCACCGCACTCGGGTCGATCAGGCTCATCGCGCGGCGCCCGCGGCGCGGACCACGTCGTACACCATGCGGGCGAGCGCGACGTCGGCGTCCCGGCGGCCCATCCGGCCGGCGGCCTCCGACATGTGCGCGACCCGGGCCGGGTCGGCCAGCACCGGCAGCAGGTGCGCGGCGATCCAGTCGGGCGACAGCTCGGCGTTGTCGACCAGCATGCCGCCGCCCGCCGCGACGATCGGCTCGGCGTTCAGCCGCTGCTCGCCGTTGCCGATCGGCAGCGGCACGTACACCGCGGGCAGCGCGACGGCGGCCAGCTCGGCGCAGGTCATCGCGCCCGCCCGGCACATCGCCATGTCGGCGGCGGCGTAGGCGAGGTCCATCCGGTCGCAGTAGGGGATCGTGACGTACTGCGGGCCGCCGGACGCGGGCTCGGGCTCCTCGGTGTTCTTCGGCCCGACGATGTGCAGCACCTGGATGCCGGCCTGCCGGAAGTACGGCGCGGCGGCCACCGCGGCCTGGTTCAGCGAGCGGGCCCCCTGCGAGCCGCCGAAGATCAGCAGCGTGGGCAGGTCGGGCAGCAGCCCGAAGTAGGAGCGGGCCTTGTCGCCCATCGCGAGCCGGTCGAGCGTGGCGATCTCGCGGCGCAGCGGGATGCCGACGAACGTCGGGTTCGGCAGCGGCGAGTCGGCGTGCGAGACGGCGACGTGCTCGGTGAACCGGGCGCCGAGCTTGTTGGCGAGGCCGGGCTTGGGGTTCGCCTCGTGCACGATGATCGGCACCTTGCGCTTGCGGGCCGCGAGGTAGCCGGGCGTGGCGACGTAGCCGCCGAAGCCGACCAGGATGTCGGCCTGGGCCTGGTCCAGGACGGCCGCCGCCGCGTTGATCGCGCCGCGCAGCCGGCCGGGCACCGACAGCAGCTGCGGGGTCAGCGTGCGCGGCAGCGGCACCGGCGGGATCAGCGCGAGCTCGTACCCCCGCTGCGGGACGAGGCGGGTCTCCAGCCCCCGCTCGGTCCCGAGGCAGACGATCCCGGTGTTCGGGTCGTTGCGGCGCAGCGCGTCGGCGAGGGCCAGGGCGGGCTCGATGTGTCCGGCGGTGCCCCCGCCGGCCAGGACAACCCTCATGCTCGTTGACAACTCCTCAGCGTGTTCGAAAGGGGGGATTTCAACGCCGTGCCAGACCCAGCCAGCTTAGAGCCCTCACGACGGGTCCGGGGCCACGTGCGGAGAGTGCCTGCCGCGCGCCGGGCTCCCGTTTGGCGAAGGCGAGCAGCATCCCGAGCGCGAACAGGCTCGGGATGAGCGCGGAACCGCCGTAGGAGACCAGCGGGAGCGGGATCCCCGTGATGGGCAGGACGGCGATGACGGCGCCGATGTTCACGATGGCCTGCACGACCAGCCAGGCGGTCACGCCGGCGGCCGCGAGCCGGGTGAAGGGGTCCTTCACCCGCCGCGCGATGCGCAGCCCGGCGTAGGCGAGCGTCCCGAACAGGCCGACGACGACGAGCGTGCCGATGAGGCCGAACTCCTCCCCCACGATCGCGAAGATGAAGTCGGTCTCGGCGTGCGGGAGGTAGTCCCACTTGGCGCGGCCCTCGCCGAGGCCGGTGCCGAACAGCCCGCCGGACGCGAGCGCGTACAGCCCCTGGGTGCCCTGGTAGTTGGTGGTCAGCTTGTTGCCCGACGGGTCGAGGAACCCCGTGAGGCGCTGCATCCGGTACGGCTCAACGACGATGAGGATCGACACCAGCAGGCACACGAGCCCCGCGATGCCGACGAACAGCCGGCCGGGCGCGCCGACGACCCACAGCAGCGCCAGGAAGATGGTGAGGAGCACCAGCGTGGTGCCGAGGTCGCTGCCCAGCATGACCAGCAGCACGAGGATCCCGGCGCCCGGCATCAGCGGCACCAGCAGCGGCCGCCACTCGGTGAGCTGGCCGAGCCGGTCCTTGCGGGCCAGCAGGTCGGCACCCCACAGCACCAGGCCGAGCTTGGCGAGCTCGGACGGCTGGATCTGCAGCGGGCCGAGGTCGACCCAGCGGGTGGCGCCGCCCGCGCTGCGGCCGAGGCCCGGCACGAGCACCAGCCCCAGCGCGACGACCGACAGCAGGACCAGCGGGTAGGCGAGCGCGCGGAACGTCCGCACCGGCAGCCGGGACGCCAGCCACATGGCGGGCAGCCCGATCGCCATCCACACCGCCTGCTTCTGGAACAGCGTGTACGCCGAGCCCGTCGCCTGGAGCTGCTTGACGCTGGAGGCCGACAGCACCATCGTCAGGCCGAGCGCGAGCAGCATGATCGAGCAGCCCAGCACCAGGTAGTAGGAGGTGAGGGGCCGGTCGAGCAGCCCGACGGCGGCGGCCACGTGCTCGCGCGGCCCCGGACGCCCGCCGCCCTCCTCCTCGGCAGCGGCGGTCACGGCTACTCGGCCGCCCCGGCGCCGGCCGTCCCGGCGAGGCGTTCGACGGCCGCGATGAACGCCTCGCCGCGGGCCGGGTAGTTGGCGAACATGTCGAAGGACGCCCCGACGGGCGCGAGGAGCACGGTGTCCCCGGGGCGGGCGAGGGCGGAGGCTTCGTTGACGACGCGTTCCATGGCCCCAGTGTCGGTGTCGGAGACGTCGACGACGGGGACATCCGGGGCGTGTCGCGCGAGTGCCTCCGCGATCCGGTGCCGGTCGCGCCCCATCAGCACCACGCCGCGCAGCCGCGCGGCGCACGAGCGCACGAGGTCGTCGACGTCCAGCCCCTTGAGCAGGCCCCCGGCGATCCACACGACGGGCTCGTAGGCGGCGAGGGACGCGGCGGCGGCGTGCGGCTGGGTGGCCTTGGAGTCGTTGACGTAGGCGACGCCGTCGACGTCGGCGACGTGCTGGATGCGGTGCGGGTCCGGGACGAACGCCCGCAGGCCCGCGCGGACCGCCTCCGGCGGCACCCCGAAGCAGCGCGCCAACGCGGCGGCGGCGAGCGCGTTCGCGACGTTGTGCGGCGCGTACGGGCGGACGTCGGCGAGCGCGGCCAGCTCGGCGGCGTGGTGCGCGGGGTCGTCGGTGAAGGCGCGGTCGACGAGCAGGTCCTCGACGACGCCGAGCTCGCCGGGCCGCGGCACCTGGAGGGTGAACCCGACCCGGCCGCGCACGCCCTCGGCGCGTTCGGCGAGCGCCGCGGACGTGTCGTCGTCGGCGTTGTAGACCGCGACGGCGCCCGGCGCGTAGATCTTGCCCTTGGCACCGACGTAAGCGTCCATGGTGCCGTGCCAGTCGAGGTGGTCGGGGGCGACGTTCAGCACGACCGCCGCCTCCGGCGCGAGCGAACTGGACCAGTGCAGCTGGTAGCTCGACAGCTCCACCGCGAGGACGTCGTACGGCTCGCTGTGCTCTGCCTGGGAGGGCGACCCCCCAGAACCCCCAATGGCCTCGACGATCGGCGTCCCGACATTGCCGACCGCGAGGGCCTTGTGCCCGGCCGCGGTGAGCATGCAGGCCAGCATGCGGACGACGGTGGTCTTGCCGTCCGTCCCGGTGATGGCCAGCCACGGCGCGGCGTCCGGCCCGCGCAGCCGCCACGCCAGCTCCACCTCGCCGATGATCTCGATGCCCGCGGCGGCGGCCGCGGCGAGCAGCGGCACGTCCGGCCGCCAGCCGGGCGAGGTCACGACCAGCTCGGTGCCCTCGGGAAGGCGCTCGCCGTCGCCGAGCCGGACGGCGACCCCGCGGGCCGCCAGCTCGGCGGCGTGCCCGCGCTGCTCGTCGCCGTCGCGGGCGTCCACGATCGTGACGCGGGCGCCGCGGCCGGCGAGGACGCGCGCGGCGGCGCGGCCGGACACGCCGAGCCCCGCCACGCACACGGACAGGCCGTCCCAGGGCTCGTTCACTTCTTCGGCATCCATTCCAGGTAGAACAGGCCGAGCCCGGCCGCGGTGAACAGCGCGGACATCAGCCAGAAGCGCACGACGATCGTGGTCTCGGCCCAGCCGGACAACTCGAAGTGGTGCTGCAGCGGGGCCATCTTGAACACCCGTTTCCCGGTCATCTTGAACCCGCCGACCTGGATGATCACCGACAGCGTGATCATCACGATGAGGCCGCAGAGGATCGCGAGCAGGAACTGGGTGCGGGTCAGGATCGCGAGGCCGACCAGCACGCCGCCGAGCGCCAGCGAGCCGGTGTCGCCCATGAAGATCTTCGCGGGCGGGGCGTTCCACCACAGGAAGCCGAACACGCCGCCGAGCACGGCCGCGGCGACCACCGCGAGGTCGAGGGGGTCGCGGACGCTGTAGCAGTTGGGGGCGAGGGCGGCGGCGCAGCTGTTGCGCAGCTGCCAGTTGCCGATGATCACGTAGGCGGCCAGCACCATGCCGGCCGGGCCCGCGGCGAGGCCGTCCAGCCCGTCGGTGAGGTTCACGCCGTTGGACATGGCCGCGATGAGCAGCAGCGCCCACAGCACGAACAGGTACGGGCCGATCGAGGGGCCGAAGTCGCGCAGGAAGGACAGGTGGGGGTCGGCGGGGGTGACCTGGTAGCCGTTGGGGAAGTTCAGCGACCCGACGGCGAACACGACGCCGACGAGGATGATCCCGACCATCTTGGCGCCGCTGCGCAGGCCGAGGCTGCGCTGCTTGAACACCTTGATGTAGTCGTCGACGAAGCCGACGAGGCCGAGGCCCGTCATCAGGAACAGCACGAGGACGCCGGAGATCGTCGGCTCCTCGCCGGTGACCAGGTGCGCCGCGGCGTAGCCGACGAGCGCGCCGACGATGAAGACCGCCCCGCCCATCGTGGGGGTGCCGCGCTTCTTGAGGTGCGCCTCGGGGCCCTCGTCGCGGATCATCTGGCCGTAGCCGAGCCGGTTGACGATCCGGATCCACACCGGCGTGCCGACCACCACGAAGACCAGCGCGATCCCCGCGGCGATGATGATGTTGGTCATCGGGCGGCCTCCGCCAGCAGCGCCTCGGCCACCCGTTCCAGCCCGGCCACGCGCGAGCCCTTCACCAGCACGACGTCCCGCGGCGCGAGCCGCTCGCTGAGCACGGCCACCGCCGCGCCGACGTCATCCACCTGTACGCACTCTCCCGTCCATGACGCCACCTGCCCGGCCCCTTCGGCCATCGCCGCCGCGTTCGCGCCCACCACGACGAGCCCGGCGATCCCGCTGCGCGCGACATGCTGCCCGATCTTGGCATGTTCCGCCACGGAGGCGTCGCCGAGTTCGGCCATCTCGCCCAGCACCGCGAAGGCGCGCCGCCCGCGGGCCATGTGGACCAGCACGTCCAGCGCGGCGAGCGTCGAGTCGGGGTTGGCGTTGTAGGCGTCGTTCACCACGGTCACCCCGTCGGGCCGCTCGGTGACCTCCATCCGCCACCTGCTGACCGGCACCGCCGCCGACAGCGCCTCGGCGACCGCGTCCGGCGCCAGCCCGGCGGCGCGCGCGGCGGCGGCCGCGGCGAGCGCGTTCGGGACGGCGTGCGACCCGTGCAGGCGCAGCGCGACCGGCGCCGACCCCTCCGGGGTGACGAGGGTGAACCGGGCCCGGCCCTGCTCGTCGAGCGTCTCGCCGGTCGCGCGGACGACCGCGTCCGGGCCGCGGCCGAACGTCACGACCTCGCCCCGGGTGCGGGACGCCATCGCCGCGACCAGCGGGTCGTCGGCGTTCAGGACGGCCGTGCCGCCCGGCGGCACCGCCTCGACGATCTCGCCCTTGGCGCGGGCGATGTTCTCCCGGCCGCCGAACTCCCCGACGTGCGCGGTGCCGACGTTCAGCACCACCCCGACGTCGGGCCGGGCGATCCCGGTCAGGTAGGCGATGTGGCCGATGCCGCGCGCGCCCATCTCCAGCACGAGGTGGCGGGTGCCCGCGTCGGCGCGCAGCGCGGTGAGCGGCAGCCCGATCTCGTTGTTGAACGAGCCCGGCGGGTGCACCGTCGGCCCGGCGCGGCCCACCACCTGCGCGATGAGGTCCTTGGTGGAGGTCTTGCCCGCCGAGCCGGTCACCGCGATGACCGTGAGGTCGGGGAGCCGCTCCAGCAGGCCCCTGGCCAGCCGTCCGAGCGCCTCCTGGACGTCGGCCGCGACCACGCACGGCCCCTCGACCGGGCGCTGCGCCAGCACCGCGGCGGCCCCGGCGGCCAGCGCCCCGGCCGCGAAGTCGTGCCCGTCCGCGCGCTCGCCCTTGAACGCCGCGAACAGCGCCCCGGGCTCCACCGCGCGGGAGTCGATGACCACGGGGCCGCTCACCACGACGTCCGGCGGCCCGTGAAGGGCGCCCCCCGTGATCTCCGCGATCGTCGCCAGCGGAAGTGGGATCACGCCTGCGTCCCGTCCCCTCTAGTCCCTTGTCTCCGGCTTCGCAGCGCCGCGCGGACGACCTCGCGGTCGTCGAACGGATGGGTCTCGCCCGCCACGCTCTGCCCCTGCTCGTGGCCCTTGCCCGCGACGACGACGACGTCACCGCGGCGGGCCCGGCCGACGGCCAGCCCGATCGCGGCGGCGCGGTCGGGCTCCACGACGATGTGCGCGCGCTCGGGCTGCGGCACCTTGAGCCCGCCCTCGACCATAGCGGCGAGGATGGCCAGCGGATCTTCCGACCGCGGGTTGTCGTTGGTGAAATACGCCATGTCGGCCAGCCGGGCGGCGGCCTCCCCCATGAGCGGCCGCTTGCCGCGGTCGCGGTCGCCGCCGCAGCCGAGCACCACCGTGAGCTCGCCCTCGGTGACGGGCCGCAGCGCGGTCAGCACGGCCTCGACCGCGCCCGGCTTGTGCGAGTAGTCGACGAGGGTGACGAAGTCCTGGCCCTCGTCGACGCGCTCCAGCCGGCCGGGGACGCCGGGCAGCGACCCGACGCCGCCGACGGCCGCCTGCAGCGTGATGCCGGCCTCGACCAGCGCCACGATCGCGGCGAGCGCGTTGGCGACGTTGAACGGCCCGGCGAGCCGGACCTCCGCGTCCGCCTCGATGCCGCCCGGCCCCACCACGCGGAACACGCTGCCGTCGGCGCCGACGCGCACGTCCTCGGCGCGCCAGTCGGCCGCCGGGTCCCCGGACGGGGAGAACGTCGTCGTCGGCACCGCGGCGATCTCCAGCAGCTCGCGGCCGTAGTGGTCGTCGAGGTTGACCACGCCGACGCGGGAGTACTCGGGCGTGAACAGCCGCGCCTTCGCCAGGAAGTAGTCCTGCATGGTGGGGTGGTAGTCCAGGTGGTCCTGGGAGAGGTTCGTGAACACCGCGACCTCGTAGCGGGCGCCGCCGACGCGGCCCTGCACGAGCGCGTGGCTGGACACCTCCATCGCGGCGGCGCCGACGCCGCGCTCGCGCATCATCGCCAGCAGCGCGTGCAGGTCGGTCGACTCCGGCGTCGTCAGCGCGCTCGGCACCACCTCGCCGCCCACCCGGATCTCGACGCCGCCGACCAGGCCCGTCTCGATCCCGGCGGCGCGCAGGCCCGCGTCCACCAGGAACACCGTGGTGGTCTTGCCGCTGGTGCCGGTGACGCCGATGAGCGTGATGTCCCGCCCCGGCTCGCCGTAGACCCAGGACGCGGCCTCGCCGAGCCGCGCGCGGACGTCGGCGACCACGAGGACCGGCAGGCCCGCCGCCGCGGCCCGGTCGTACCCGGCCGGGTCGGTGAGGACCGCCGCCGCGCCCGCGTCGGCGGCCTGGCCGGCGAACTGGGCGCCGTGCGCGCGGGCGCCGGGCAGCGCCGCGTAGACGTCGCCGGGGCGCACCGCCCGCGAGTCGTGCGTGATGCCCGTGACCGACGTGTCGTCCCGTCCGTCCCATTCGATCCCGAGGAGCTCCGCGAGCCCGCTCAGCGGACGGGCCGGATTGGTGGTCGGACGCATGGCTGTTCTTTCGGTGCTCGCGGAACGGGACTGGTGGGACACGGGTGGTGGACTCACAGGCGAGGAGGGTACTCGCTGCGCTCAGTCTCGGGCGTGGATCTGGATGATCGGCGGTCGGCTCCCCGTCGGCGGGATCTTCTCGGACTGCAGCGCGAAGCTCATCACGTCCTTGAAGACCGGAGCGGCCGCATCGCCACCATAGTGGCTGCCGCGCTTCGGGTTCTGCAGGACGACCTGCACGACGAGCTGCGGGTCGTCCGCCGGGGCGAATCCCGCGAAGGACGCGGTGTAGCCGCCGCCCTTGTAGCAGCCGCATCGCGGGTTGACGTTCTCGGCGGTGCCGGTCTTGCCGGCGACGCGGTAGCCCGGGATCTGGGCCTTGGGGGCGGTGCCCTCGTCGGTGGTGACGCCCTCCAGCATGTCGCTGATGTCACGGGCCGTCTTGGCGCTGATGACCTGCTTGCGCGCGGGCGCCGGCGCCGGCGTGAACGCGTCGTCCTCGCCGACGGTGCCCTCGACCAGGGTGGGCGCGACGCGGACGCCGCCGTTGGCGATGGTCGCGTACACGCTCGCCATCTGCACCGCGTTCACCGACGCGGTCTGCCCGAACGCGATCGAGTACCGGTCGGTGCCCGACCACTTGGCCGGCGGCGGCAGCAGGCCGGACGTCTCGCCGGGCAGCGGCAGGCCGGTCCGCTGGCCGAACCCGAAGTCGCGGAGCGTCCCGTAGAGCTGCTGGGAGCTGATGCTCTCGCTGGCCATGATGGTGCCGACGTTGCTGGACTTGGCCAGCACCCCGGCGAACGTGAGCCGCTCGGGCGCGTGCGGGTGCGAGTCGTGGAACTCGACGTCGTACTTCCGGATCTTGTCGGGCACGGTGTAGGGGGTGCTCTTGGTGACGCCGCCGTGCTCCATGACGGCGGCGGCCGTGACGACCTTGCCGGTGCTGCCGGGCTCGTAGGCGTTCTGGACGAGCGGGCTGCCCCACCGGGACCGGTCGGAGTCGCCGTAGCTGTTCGGGTCGAACCCGGGCGCCGAGGCCATCGCGAGCAGCTTCCCGGTGCGCGGGTCCATGACGATGACGCTGCCGCTCTCGGCGCGGGTGGCCTTGACCTGCTTCTCGATGGCCTCCTGCGCCTTGAACTGCAGGTCGCGCTGGAGCGTGAGGCGGACGCCGCGGCCGGGCACGGAGGGGCGCTTCTGGTCCTCGCCCATGGGGATGTGCTGGCCCTCCAGGCTGATCTCCACCCGCTGCCAGCCCTCGCGGCCGGCGAGCACGTCGTTCATCGAGCTCTCCAGGCCGGCGGCGCCCTTGCCCGTGTCGTTCACGAACCCTATGACGCTCGCGGCCAGCGAGTCGTTGGGGTATTCGCGGCGGTATTCCGGAAGAGTTCCGATTCCGGGGAGGTCCCAGGAGGTGATGAGCCGGGCCTGGTCGGGGCGGACCCCGTGCGCCAGGTACACGAACCGGGTGTCGGGCTTGCTGACCTGCTTCATCAGCGTCGCCGGGTTCAGGCCGAGCGTCGGGGCGAGCGCGTTCACCACCGCCTGCCGCCGGCCGTCCTCGATCAGCGACGGGTCGGCGTAGATGGCGCGCGCCTCCACCGTCATGGCGAGGGGATGGCCCTGGGCGTCGGTGATGTCGCCGCGGACGGCGGGCAGCTCGATCTCCTGCATCCGCTGCCGCATCGCCTCCGCGGTGTACTTGCCGGACTCGATCGTCTGCAGCTGGACGAGGCGCCCGGCGAACAGCGACAGCAGGAACGCGACGGCGAGCAGGCCGACGTTGAGCCGCTTCATCGGGTCGCGGCGGTTGAACGGCACGCGGGGGCGCGGCACCCGGCCCGGCGGGCGCGGCCCGGAACCGCCGGGGCGCGGCCCGCGCGCGCCGCCGCCGGAGCGCGCGGCGCTCTTGCCGGGCGCGGTGCCCCCGGGCGCCTTCTTGCGCGCGGGCCTGCCGGTGGACGCGCCCTTCGGCGGCTCCGTGCGGGACGCCGTTTTGCGGTCGGCGGCCTTGCGGCCGGAGGTCTTCCGGTCGGCCGCCTTGCCGCTGGACGCCTTACTACCGGTCGCCTTGCCGCTGGACGCCTTGTTACCGGGCGCCTTGCGGTCGCCCGTCCTGCCTTCTCCGGACTTGCGCGGCGTCTCGCGGCGGGGGGCGGAGCCCGTCCCGCCGCGCGCGGGACGGCGGGGCGCGCCGCCCTTGCCGCCCGGCCGTCCCGCGCCGTCGGCCCGCCCGCCGGGGGCGCGCGGAGTGCCGCCTGCCGGAGGCCCGGACGCGCGCGCCGCGCCCGGGCCGCTCTTGTCGTCCCGCCCGGCCGAGCCCCGGGAGGCCCTGCCCTCCGGCCCGCGCCGCCGGCCGGGCGGAGGGCCGGCGGCCCCGGGTCCCGGCCGTTTCGTCATGGTCTCCCCCGCTCCCCGCGGCCGCGCCGTGTCACGGCGTCCCGTTCCCGGCCCGCGCGCCGGTGCCCGGGCGCGCGCCGGTGTCGGCCGGCGGCCGCACGCCGTCGCCGGGCACCACGGTGCCGGGGACGCCGAGCACGCCCGCGGCGCCCGCCGACGCGGCGGCCGCCTGCGGGACGGGCCGGATCTTCCCGGCGCCGGGCCGGCCGGTCTCGGTGTCGAAGAAGGCCGGGTCCTCGGCCTCCTTCATGCCGAGCGCCCTGGCCTTGCGCGCCAGCCCCGCCGGCGAGCCCTCGCGGGCGATCTCCTCCTCGTACGCCTGGCGCTGCTGCTCCAGCTGCTTGTTGCTCTGCTGGAGCCGCGTCAGGGTGAACGCGTCCTTGGCGAGGACGGTGTTGAGCAGCAGCAGGCTCACCAGCGCGCCGCCGAGCAGCCCGACGATGAGCAGCACGAACGGCGCGCGCGGCGCGGGCCGTCCGGCCGCGGCCGGACGGGCCCGGACCGCCGCCTTCGCCTTCCCGCCGCCCGCCGCCTTCGCGGGCGCGGCGGCCGTGCCCTTGCCCGCCGCGGTCTTGGCCGGAGCCTTGCCCGCGGTCTTGGCCGGGGCCTTGGCCTCCGTCTTCGGCGCGGCCGCGGCGGGAGCCTTCGGCGGGGCCTTGGGCGGGGCCGTCGCCGTCGCGCCCCGCGCCGCGGGCCCCGGCGCCGCCGTCCTCTTCTTCTTCGGCGCCTTGGTCGGCGGGCGCCTGCTCGTCGTCGTCATGTCGCCTCCCGGACCCGCTCCGCGGCGCGCAGCCGCACCGATCCGGCCCGTGGGTTGGTCGTGGTCTCCGCGTCGGACGGCAGCTCGGCCCCGCGCGTCAGGAGCCGGAACCTCGGCTCGTGCTCGGGCAGCGGGACGGGCAGGTCCGGCGGGGTGGTGTCGGCCGCCTGGGCGGCGAGGACCTGCTTGGTGATGCGGTCCTCGAGGGAGTGGTAGGACAGGACGGCGACCCGGCCCCCGACCGGGAGCGCGTCCAGTGCGGCGGGCAGGGCCCGGCGCCAGCTGTCGAGTTCGCCGTTCACCTCGATGCGCAGCGCCTGGAAGGTGCGCTTGGCCGGGTTGCCGCCGGTGCGGCGGGTCGCGGCCGGGATGGCGGTGCGGACGAGGTCGGCGAGCCGGCGGGTGGAGTCCAGCGGGGCGCGCTCGCGCTCGCGGACGATGGCCGAGGCGATCCGCTGGGCGAACCGCTCCTCGCCGTACTCGCGCAGGATGCGGGCGAGCTCGGCGGGCGGGTAGCCGTTGACGACCTCGGCGGCGGTGAGGCGCTGGGTGCGGTCCATCCGCATGTCGAGCGGCGCGTCGTAGGAGTAGGCGAAGCCGCGGTCGGCCTCGTCGAGCTGCGGGGAGGACACCCCGAGGTCGAACAGGACGGCGTCCACCGCGCGCACGCCGGTCCGGCGCAGCACCGCCGGGATCTCGTCGTAGACGGCGTGCTCCAGCGTGACCCGGTCGCCGAACGGCGCGAGCCGGCGGGCGGAGCGCTCCAGCGCGAGGGTGTCGCGGTCGAGGCCGATCAGCCGCAGCCGCGGCACGGCGCGCAGCATCGCCTCGGCGTGGCCGCCCATGCCGAGCGTGGCGTCCAGGTAGACGGGGTCGCGGCCCGTCACCG
Source organism: Actinomadura geliboluensis (assembly GCF_043197915.1). NCBI lineage: Bacteria > Bacillati > Actinomycetota > Actinomycetes > Streptosporangiales > Thermomonosporaceae > Actinomadura > Actinomadura geliboluensis. Next base: position 331,494 of record NZ_JBICUA010000001.1, read on the forward strand.
CCTCGGCGGCGGGGACGAGAAGCTCGAGGATGCGGCCGAGCATCACCGGCACGTGGCCGCTGCCGGCCCCCCGGTCGCCGGCGGGCACGCCGGCCTCCTCGGACGCGTGGTCGCCCACGTCCATGGTTCACCCCCCTGTACTGCCACTTCGCTCGCGGACTGCGTGGCATCGCCGGACCTGACCGTTCCGCGCCCCCGGCGGCGGCCTCGCCCGGCCAGGTCCCCATCCGCTGCCCTAGAGGAAGATCACCGCGTTTCCGCGGGGGGTCGCCGTCTGGCACCGGGGAAGCTGCGCCAGCTGGCTCGGAGAGCGGCTGGAGACCTGGCCGAACGTGGGCCATAGCCGGTCAACGGACCGACGAGTCATTCGCTCAGAGGATCCCTGGCAACACCTCCTCCGAGACGTCGGAGAACGTCTGCTCCTCCTGCTCCAGGTAGGTCTCCCATGCCTGGGCGTCCCAGATCTCCAGGCGCGTGTTGGCCCCGATGACCGCGCAGTCGCGGGTGAGCCCCGCGTACTTGCGCAGGGGAGGAGGAATCGTGACGCGGCCCTGCTTGTCCGGTACCTCGTCGGAGGCACTGGCGAAGAAGACCCGGCTGTAGCTCCGGACCGCCTTCTCCGTGACCGGCGCGGCACGCAGAGCCTCGGTAATCCGCTGGAACTCCGCCATGGGGAAGACGTACAGGCAGCGTTCCTGGCCCTTCGTGATCACCAATCCCCCCGACAGCTCCTCGCGGTACTTCGCCGGCAGGAACAGCCGTCCCTTGTCGTCGAGGCGCGGTGAATGGGTGCCGAGGAACACCGGCCCCACCTCCCGCGCCGCATGGGGTGCTACCGCCCCCACGGCGCCCCACTCTACTCCACTCTTCCCCACCGTCAACAAGAAAAACGCCTCCCACGGACGAATTCCGCGCGCGAAACCGCAGGTCAGAGAGGGTGGTGTGAGGTGGGGCCCGCCGGCGCCCCCACCGCGCGCCGGACCGGCGGCGAGCGCCCGGCGCCGCGGTTCCGGGCACCGCGGCGCGCGGTGGATGATCGTGGTGGAGCGAAGTGGCGGACGGCGACCGGCGTGCGCTGTCCGCCCCGTGCAGCACAATGGGCTCGCGTTCCCCATGAACATCGCGGCGGGCGTTCCGACGACGTACTGTCGGGTGGGACGGCTGAGGAGGGTTTGGTGGCAGTAGGCACGCACGGAGAGTCGTTCATGGAGACCGACCCACCGGCTCCCCACCCGGCCCGGCGGCGCGCCTCGGGAGGCGAGGGGTCCGGCCGCGGGCTCGACGGGCTCGCCCATGTCGCGAACAAGATCCGGGACGCGGTGGAGTCGGTCATCGAGGGCAAGCCCTCGGTGGTGCGGCTCGCGCTCACGGTGCTGCTGGCGGAGGGGCACCTGCTGATCGAGGACGTGCCCGGGGTCGGCAAGACGATGCTGGCCAAGGCGCTCGCGCGCTCGGTCGACTGCTCGGTGCGGCGCGTCCAGTTCACCCCGGACCTGCTGCCCAGCGACATCACCGGGGTCAGCGCCTACAACCAGGAGCTGCGCGAGTTCGAGTTCAAGCCGGGCCCGGTGTTCGCCAACATCGTGGTCGGCGACGAGATCAACCGGGCGTCCCCGAAGACGCAGTCGGCGCTGCTGGAGTGCATGGAGGAGCGGCAGGTCACGGTGGACGGCACCACCTACGCGCTGGAGCCGCCGTTCATGGTGATCTCCACGCAGAACCCGGTGGAGATGGAGGGCACCTACCCGCTGCCGGAGGCGCAGCGCGACCGGTTCACCGCCCGCATCTCGATGGGGTACCCCGACGCCGCCGCCGAGATGGAGATGCTCGACACGCACGGCCAGGCGTCCCCGCTCGACCGGCTCGCCCCGGTCGCGCACGCCGCCGACGTCCGCGACCTCATCGAGGTGGTGCGGCGCCAGCACGTCGCGCCGGCCGTGCGGCAGTACGCGATCGACCTCGTCTCCGCCACCCGCAAGCACCCCGAGCTGCGGCTCGGCGCGTCCCCCCGGGCGACGCTGCACCTGGTGCGGGCGGCGCGCGCGTACGCGGCGCTCGACGACCGCGACTACGTCGTCCCCGACGACGTCCAGGAACTCGCCGTCCCCGTCCTCGCGCACCGGCTGCTGCCGACGCCGGAGGCGCAGGTGGAGCGGCGCCGCCCCGAGCAGGTCGTCGCCGAACTGGTGAAGCGGCTGCCGGTGCCCTCCCCCGGGAAGTGACCGGTGCGACGCGCGCTCGCCGGCCTCACCACGCGCGGGCGGTCCTTCGTGGCCGCCGGCGCGACCGCGATCGTGTGCGCGGTCGTCCTCGGCGAGCGCGACCTGCTGCGGGCCGGGGTGCTCGTGCTGGTGCTGCCGCTGCTGTGCATGCTCGCCGTGTCGCGGACCCGGTACCGGCTCGCGTGCGCGCGGCGGCTGGAGCCGGCGCGGCTGCCGGTCGGCCGGGAGTCCCGCGTCGACCTGCGGCTGGAGAACGTGTCGCGGCTGCCGAGCGGACTGCTGATGGTGGAGGACCGGGTCCCCTACGCGCTCGGCGGCCGGGCCCGGTTCGTGCTGGAGCGGATCGAGCCGCACGGCTCCCGCCAGCTCGGCTACCGGATCCGCTCGGACGTGCGCGGGCGCTACCGCGTCGGGCCGCTGACGGTCCGGCTCGCCGACCCGTTCGGGATGGTGGAGCTGGTGCGCTCCTTCAGCCTGTCCGACACCCTCACCGTGACGCCCGCGATCGTCCCGCTGCCGCACAGCCGGCTGTCGGGCGCCTGGACGGGCGGCGGCGACAGCGTCGCCCGCGCGGTCTCCGCCGCCGGTGAGGACGACGCCGCCCCGCGCGAGTACCGGCACGGCGACGACCTGCGCCGCGTGCACTGGCGGTCCACCGCCCGGCACGGCGAGCTGATGGTCCGGCGCGAGGAGCAGCACTTCCAGAGCAGCGGGACGCTGTTCCTCGACACCCGCCGCGCCGCGCACTGGGGCGAGGGGCTGAGCGGCACGTTCGAGCAGGCCGTGTCGGCGACCGCGTCGATCGGCGTGCACCTCGTCCGCACCGGGATGAGCCTGCGGTACGTCACCGACGCCGGTGAGGCGCTGCCGGCCGCGCCGTCCGAGGGCGCGTTCGAGGGGCTGCTGCTCGACGCGCTCGCCGTGGCGCACAGGTCCAAGGGCGGGTCGCTGTCGGCGGGCCTGACCGCGCTGCGCGGCGGCGGCGGCCGGGAGGGCGAGGGCCTGGTGGTCGCGGTGTTCGGCACGCTGACCGCCGCGGAGGCCCGCTCGGTCGCCGAGGTGCGGGGCGGCACCGGCACGCGCGTCGCGGTGCTGGTCGGCGGCGGGCCCGCCGCTCCGGCGGACGGCGCGGCCCCGGACGCGGCGGCGGGGCTGCTGCGCGCGGCGGGCTGGCGCGTGCTGCCCGTCCGGACCGCCGCCGAGCTCGCGCAGGCGTGGACGACCGCCGGCAAGGCCGGCGAAGACTTCGTCAGGGACGGTGCATGAGGATCCGGATGACGGCCATGGCCGGGCTGGCGACGCTCGCCGGCTCCTTCGGCCTCTACCCGCTGTTCGAGCAGGCCGGCTGGTTCTGGGCGGGATTCGGCGCGGTGCTCGCGGTCGCCGGCGGCGGGATGCTGTCCCGGCGGCTGCGGCTGCCCGCGCCGATGAACCTCGTGTTCGGGCTGGCCGCCCTGCTGCTCTACCTCGACCTCGTGTACGCCGCCGACAAGGCGTGGCTGGTGTTCGTGCCGTCGCCGGAGTCGCTGCGGCACCTCGGCGACCTCGCCGCGGACGGCTGGCAGGCCGCGAACCGGTACGCGGCGCCGGTCCCGCCGCTGCCGGGCATCGCGATGCTGACCGCCGCCGGCATCGGGCTGGTCGCGGCGCTGGTCGACCTGCTCGCCGTCCGGCTGCACCGCACCGCCCCCGCCGGGCTGCCGCTGCTGGCCATGTACAGCGTGCCCGCCGCGGTCCGCGAGGACGGCGTCGGCTGGCTGGCGTTCGGCGCGGGCGCGCTCGGCTTCCTCGGCCTGCTGATGGCCGACGCCCGCGAGAAGGTCGGCGGATGGGGCCGGACGGTCACCACCCACCGGCGGCCCCGCGAGGTCCCGCTGGCCGGCGCCGACCCGGGCCCGGCCGAGGGCGCCTCTCCGCCCGACGCGACGCCGCTGGCGGTGAGCGGCCGCCGGATCGCGGTCGGCGCGGTCGCCGTCGCGGTGCTGCTGCCGGCCGCCGTGCCGGGCCTGGAGCCGCGCGGCATGTTCGGCCTCGGCAACGGCGGCAACGGCGGCACCCGCACCGTCACCACCCCCGACCCCCTCGTCAGCCTGAAGCGGGAGCTGACCCGGCTGGACGACTCGGTCGTCCTCACCTACCGGACCGACGACCCCGACGGCCCCGACTACCTGCGCCTCTACGCCCTGGACCGGTTCGACGGCGACCGCTGGACCTACAGCCCCCTGAAGAGCAGCGGCAAGGACAAGGTGGCGGTCGGGCAGTCGCTCCCGCCCCCGCCGGGGCTGACCATGGGCCGGATGCACAAGGTGACCACCCAGGTGCGGGTGCGTCCCGAGGTCAGGAACATGACGTTCCTGCCGGTGCCGTACGCGCCGACCAGCGTGGCGATCAAAGGCGACTGGCGGGTGCACGCCTCGTCGCTGATGGTCTACTCGCTGCGCGACTCGGCGGGCGGCCGCTCCTACACCGTGGAGAGCCTGCGCGCCGACCCGACCAGCGGGCAGCTCGCCGCCGCGGCCGGCTACCCGGACGACATCGTCGCGCACTACACGGCGGTCCCCAAGAACATCCCGCAGGAGGTCAGGCAGCTGGCCGAGCAGGTCACCGCCGGGTCGTCGACCGCGCTCGCGCAGGCCGTCCGGCTGCAGAGCTGGTTCACCGTCGACGGCGGGTACACCTACGACCTGTCCGCGCCGGCGCCGCAGCACAGCAACGACCTCGTCGAGTTCCTGCTGCGCGGCAAGCGCGGCTACTGCGAGCAGTACGCCGCGTCGATGGCGCTGCTGGCCCGGATCCTCGGCATCCCGTCCCGCGTCGCGATGGGGTACACGCCGGGCAGCGAGGTCCGGCCGGGCGAATGGGTCGTCCGGTCGCGGGACGCGCACGCCTGGCCGGAGCTGTACTTCCAGGGCACCGGCTGGGTGCGGTTCGAGCCGACGCCGGCCGGCGCCGCCGGGCAGGGCACCGCCCTCGCCCCGTCCTACAGCCAGCCCGCCGTCAGCAGCGGCGGCGGGAGCGACAGCGCGGGCGCGCAGGCGCCGGACAGCTCCGCCGCCGCCGGCGAGGCCACCGCGGCGCCCGGCGCGGGCGCCCGCCACCGCAACGACGAGGGCCCCGGCGGCGCCACCACCGCGCAGAACGACGAGGAGGACGGCTCCAGCGCCGTCCCCTGGCTGGCGGGCGCGGCGCTGGTGCTGCTGCTGATGGGCGTCCCGATGACGCTGCGGATGATCACCCGCCGCCGCCGCTGGGCCGCGCTGGCCCCGCCACCGCCCTCACCACCGCCGCCCGGCGCCCCGCCCCGTCCCCGGACGCCGGCGGCGCCGGACCCGGCGGGCGCGGCCCACGCCGCGTGGCGGGAGATGCGCGCCGACGCCCTCGACCACGGGCTCGAATGGCGGGCCAGCGACTCCCCGCGCGCGACCGCGCGCCGCCTCGGCGAGCTGCTGGAACTGGACGGAGCGGACGCGCAGGCCCTCACCCGCATCGCCCGCGCCGAGGAACTGGCCCGCTACTCCACGTCCCGCTCCCCCGAGCCTGCAGAGCGGCTCCGCGCCGACGTGCGCACCGTCCGTGAGGCGTTCGCCGCGTCCGTGGGCCGCCGCGCCCGCTGGCGCGCCCGCCTCCTGCCCCCGTCGACGATGGCGCAGGCACGCACGACACTCCGCACCACGGGAGACCGCGTCCTGGACGTCTCCGCCCGCCTGAACGACCTCCCCAACCGCCTACGCCGCAAGTAACCCCGAACACACGAACGCGCCCCGGCCCCGCACACACCCCTGGGCCCGGGACGCTCAGCCCTGGAACCGACCGCGTCCTCCACCACACCACAGACGCCCGATCAGCTGACCGCTGGAAGCGCCTGCGGGCCCGCACAAGGGCAGAACAAAACCGACGCCTCATCCCACTACAGACGTCGGCCACTTCACGTCCCAAGGGCGGCCCCAGCCCCCTGCACAAGCAGGACTGAGTGCCGCCCTCCACTCAACACCGAACGCCGGTCAACGTCACCCTGGGAGCGACTGCCAGACCCCGCACAAGCGGGACCGGCCATCGCCCTCGGCTCCGCCGGCGCTCAGCTGCGGACGCCGCCGGTCAGTCGCCTTCGGTGCGGCGGCGCCAGCGTTCTTCCATGCGTTCCATGAAGCCCGCCTTGGCCGGGCGGGCGGCGCGGCCGCCGCCGGGGCGGGCGGGCTCGTTGCCGATGCCCGTCATGCGCTTCCAGCTCGTCAGCGCCCAGACGCAGCAGACCACCATCAGCAGGAAACCCGTCACGCTGATCGCGATGGTGACCGTGCCCTCGTTGATCACGAGGCCGGCCATCAGCGCGCAGACGCCCACGACGAAGCCGAGGGCGGCCTTGACGATCCGGCGCTTGTAGTGGACCTGGGGGTTGGTCGAGCGAACCGCGTGAGCGAACTTCGGATCCTCGGCGTACAGAGCCGATTCGATCTGTTCGAGCATGCGCTGCTCGTGCTCAGAGAGCGGCACGGCACCTCCCAACGACAGCTCCGCGACGGGGTATCCGATGCGGGACGCGAACGTCAACGGTGATATGCCCAGAATACGAGCACTGTCGAGCGTACGAAAGCGAACGGCCCGCCGAGGGCCCGGTGCCGGTCACCCCACCGCCTTCTTTCATTGTCTTCCGTCCCTGCCGTCCCGTCCGTCACCGTCCGCCGCGCGCCGCACCAGCGCGGCGGGGCGGACCGCGCCGCGGCCGAACCGGTGCGCGACCTGGTCCATGGCTCGCTCGGCCTCACGCCAACCGCGTTCCGGCTCGTCGAAGGCGAGCTGACGGGGGGCCTCGCCGGCCGGGCCCAGGTTCTCCACCCGGACGCCGACCAGTCGGAGTCGTACCCGTTCCAGCCCGGCCGCCTCGTACAGCTCGCACGCTGTGACATAGATCACACGGGCGAGATCGGTCGGCTCGCTCAGCGTCCGCGCCCGGGTGATCGTCTTGAAGCTCGCCATCCGCAGTTTGACGCTGACCGTCCGGCCCGCGTTCCCGCTGGCGCGCAACCGCTCGCCGGTCTTCTCCGCCAGCCGCAGCAGCGACCGGCGGATCACCTCCGGGTCGTCGACGTCGGTGTCGAACGTCTCCTCCGCGCCGATGCTCTTGTCGGGCGTCTCCGGGACGACCTCGCGCGGGTCGCGGCCCCAGGCCAGCTCGTGCAGGTGCGCGCCGAGGGCGGTGCCGAGCTCGCGCTGGAGCGTGGGGAGCGGCACCTGGGCGAGCTGCCCGACCGTCCGCAGGCCGAGCCGGACCAGCGTCTGCTCCGTCCGCTCCCCGACGCCCCACAGGGACGCGACGGGCAGCGGGTGCAGGAAGTCGACGGCGCCGTCCGCGGGGACGACGAGCAGCCCGTCCGGCTTGCACCGGGTCGAGGCGAGCTTGGCGATGAACTTGGTGCTCGCGACGCCGACCGAGCAGGTGATGCCCTGCTGGTCGCGCACCTGCTCGCGGATGAGCTGCGCGATCCGCGCGGGCCGGCCGAGCCGCCGCCGGGCGCCCGCCACGTCGAGGAACGCCTCGTCCAGCGACAGGCCCTCCACCAGCGGGGTCACCGAGCGGAAGATCTCGAACACGGCGGCGGAGACGCGGGAGTACTTGCCGTGGCTCACCGGCAGCACGACCGCCTGCGGGCAAAGCCGCCGCGCGCGCGTCATCGGCATCGCCGAGTGCACCCCGAACGTCCGGGCCTCGTAGGACGCCGCGGACACCACGCCGCGCGGCCCGGCGCCGCCCACGATCACGGGACGCCCCCGCAGCTCGGGCCGTTCGAGCAGCTCGACGCTGACGAAGAACGCGTCCATGTCGACGTGCAGGATGTGGCAGCCGGTGTCGTCGGCGGGCGGCCCCGGCTGCGGCCCGGGCCGGTGCAGCTGCTGCTTGCGGCTCACGGCTAGCCGGCCGGCTTGTCGGCCACCAGATGCAGCTGGGCGGCCAGGTCCCGCAGGACCGGGTGGACGGCCGCGACCGACTCCAGCGCGATCAGCGCGTCGGCGGAGTCGGAGTCGCCGTCCAGCAGGCCGCTCGGCACCAGGTCGGCGAAGATGCGGACGCCGTGCAGCTCGGCGACCCGCAGGCCCGCGCCGCGCACCAGCGCCGACAGGGTCTCCCGGGTGAAACGGCGGGGCATCCGGTCGCCCTCGCCCCAGCGTCCGGCGGGGTCGGTCAGCACCCGCCGCGCGTCGTCGAAGTGCCCGGCCACGGCGCGGTGCAGCGCCGCGGCGACCTGCCCGGCGACTAGCACGCTGACCGAGCCGCCCGGCCGGACCGCGCCGGTGAGGGCCGCCATCGCCGCGCCGGGGTCGTCGACGTACTCCAGGACGCTGTGGCACAGCACGAGGTCGGCGGCGTCGGGGCCCAGCAGGTCGGGCAGGTCGACGGCGTCGCCCTGCACCGCGCGGACCCGCACCCCGGACTCGGCGGCGCGGCGCTCCAGCGCGGCGAGCGCGTCCGGGTTGGCGTCGACCACGGTGACCCGGTGCCCCAGTTCGGCGAGCGGCACCGCGAACCCGCCGGTGCCGCCGCCGACGTCCACCACGTCGTGCGGCCCGGCCTCGGGGGTGATGCGGTCGAGGACGGTGCGCAGGGCTTCCCACAGGACCGCGCTGCGCACCCGGCCACCGCCCCGCACCCGCTTCTGCTGCCGGCCGGTCACGGCCACTCCCCTAACGTCGCTCATCCCGCCTCAGCCTAGCTGCTGTGTTGCCCTGGGGGGCGACCCCCTGGAACCCCCGTCACGAGCCGGTCGATCCTCACGCCACGGTTTCTGTCGCTGTGACCGTGCGGGTCTCCTCGTGGCGCTGCGGTCGCCCGGCTCGACGGGCAGGCCCGCTGCGCTCGCCGGCGCTCGCTCCGCGTGCCCGCCCGCGACTGCCGGTTGCGGTTCAGGCGGGGAAAGGCGATTCAGGCTCACTCCACGTTCGAACCTCAGCCACCAGTCACGGGTCGGGCGGCTGGAGGGCGCCCAGCGCCCGGAGGCCGCCCGACCCGCCGAGCCGGGCGACCGCAGCGACACGTCACAAACCCGCACGGTCACAACACACCTGCACCGTGGCGTGAGGATCGGCCGGCTCGTGACGGGGGGATTGGGGGGTCGCCCCCCAAAGGACTACAGACTGAGGGAGGGCTTCAGGTGTTGGAGGCGGGAGAGGAGGCCGTTGACGAAGCGGGGGGATTCGTCGGTGGAGAGTTCGGTGGCGAGGCCGACGGCTTCGCTGACCGCGACGCCGTCGGGGACGTCGTCGACCCACAGGAGTTCGTAGGCGCCCATCCGCAGGATGTTGCGGTCGACGGTGGGCATGCGCTCCAGCGTCCACCCGGTGGCGTAGGTGGCGATCAGTTCGTCGATGCGGTCGCGGTGCTCCTGGACGCCTTCGATGAGGCGGACGGCGTGCGGGTATTCGGCCAGTTCGTCCTGGTTGGGGCGGCCCCGGCCGGCGAGGACGGCCGTCGGCTCCTCCTCGCGCAGTTCCGCCGCGAACAGGATGTCCAGGGCGAGTTTCCGTGCCTTGGTGCGCGCCGCCATCTCAGGCGCGGCCGAGGTACTCGCCGGAGCGGGTGTCGACCTTGACCTTCTCGCCGGTGGTGATGAACAGCGGGACCTGGATCTGCGCGCCGGTCTCCACGGTGGCGGGCTTGCTGCCGCCGGTGGAGCGGTCGCCCTGCAGGCCGGGCTCGGTCTCGGTGATCTCCAGCACGACGGCGGCGGGCAGCTCGACGTAGAGCGGGTTCTCGTTGTTGAAGGCGATCACGGCGTTCTGCTCGGGGAGCAGGTAGTCGGCGGCGGTGCCGACGACGGCCGCGGGGATGTGCGGCTGGTCGTAGGTCTCGGTGTCCATGAAGACGAAGTCCTCGCCCTCGCGGTAGAGGTACTGCATCTCCCGCTTGTCGACGCTCGCCACCTCGACCTTGGTGCCGGCGTTGAAGGTCTTGTCGACGACCTTCCCGGACAGCACGTTCTTGAGCTTGGTGCGGACGAACGCGCCGCCCTTGCCTGGCTTGACGTGCTGGAACTCCAGGACGGTCCAGAGCTGGCCGTCGAGGTTCAGCGTCATGCCGTTCTTCAGGTCGTTCGTCGTCGCCACTGGCTGATTCTCCCGGTCGCGGACCCGCGCGCCTACAGGACGAGCAGGTCCTTCGTCGTTGTGGTGAGGAGCTCGGGGCCGTCCGCGCGGACCACCAGAGTGTCCTCGATGCGGACCCCGCCCCGGCCCGCGAGGTAGACCCCCGGCTCCGCGGTGATCGGAACCCGGTCCAGCAGTTTACCGGTTTGGTCGTACCCCATGAGCGGCGCTTCGTGGATCTCCAGGCCGACGCCGTGCCCGAGGCCGTGGGAGAACTCCTTGCCGTGCCCCGCGTCCGCGATGATCTTACGGGCGGCGGCGTCGACGCCCTTGGTCTCCGCGCCGGGTGTGGCGGCGGCGATCCCGGCCCGCTGCGCCCGGTGGACGAGGCCGTAGAGGTCGCGCTGCCAGCCGGCGGGCTCGCCGATCGCGACGGTGCGGGTCATGTCGGCGTGGTAGCCGCCGTACAGGGCGCCGAAGTCCATGGTGACGAGGTCGCCGGCCTGGAGTTCACGGCCGCCGGGGTGGTGGTGCGGGACGGCGCCGTTCGGCCCGGACGCGATGATCGACTCGAACGCGGGGCGCTCGGCGCCGAGGTCGACCATGGCCCGTTCGAGGGCGATCGCGACGGCCCGCTCGGTGACGCCGGCGCGGATCTCGGGGAGGACGGTCTCGAACGCGCGGTCGGTGATGGCGCACGCCTCGCGGAGGAGGCCGATCTCCTCCTCGTCCTTGACCATGCGCAGTTCCTCGACGAGGTGGCCGAGCGGCGCCAGTTCGACCGGCGTGTCGAGCTTGCCGGCCTCATCGCGGAGGGCGGTGTGCTGCTCGACGGTGATGTCGTGGGCCTCGAAGCCGAGCCGGCCGTGGCCGTCCGCGGCGGCCCGCTTGATCAGCGCGGCGGCGACCTGGCGGTCCACGACGACCGGCAGGTCCGGGCAGACCTCGGCGGCCATGCCGGCGTAGCGGCCGTCGGTCGCGAGGACGGCCTCGCCGTCGGCCGGGACGAGCAGCGCCGCGCGGGAGCTGTCGAGGCCGGTCAGGTAGCGGACGTTGACCAGCCGGGTCACCAGCGCGGCGGCCAGGCCGCGGTCGGCGGCGAGCGCGGCGAGCCGGCGCCGCCGCGCGATGTGCGTCTCCCCCATGCCCAGGACTCTAGATGATCGGCGGGGGGCCGTCTCGACGCGGTCACGAAACATGAAGAACCCTCGACTTCGGCTCGAGGTCCGCCCTAGCGTGAGCTGCCGTGTGATCTTCCGTCCCCCCGCTTCTGGACTTCCCCCCAGGAGGGATCCCCTTGACGCGAGTCAGCCGCCGCAGACTGCTCGGCACGGGCGCGCTCACCGCCGCCGGAGCCGTCGCCTCCGCCGCCGCGGCGCCGTCCGCCGCCGCCCGCACCGCCCCCGTCAGCACCGACGTGGTGATCGTCGGGGCCGGCCTGTCCGGTCTCACCGCCGCGCGCGACCTGGCCGCCGCCGGCCGCTCCGTGCTCGTCCTGGAGGCCCGGGAGCGTCCCGGCGGGCGCGTGTACGGGCTGCCGCTCGGCGACGGCACCACCAGCGAGGGCGGCGCCGAGTTCATCGGCCCGACGCAGGACCGCATCGCCGCGCTCGCCAGGGACATGGGCGTCGAGACCTTCAAGACCTACAACGAGGGCAAGAACGTCTACTACCGCAACGGGAAGCGGTCCCTGTACGCCACCGACGGCCTGCTCGGCGCGGTCCCGCCGGACTGGGGCGTGATCGACCTGGAGCTGGCGCTGCTCAAGCTCGGCGGCATGGTCAAGGAGATCCCGGTCGGCGAGCCGTGGAAGGCGGCGAAGGCCGAGGAGTGGGACGCGCAGACCTTCCACACCTGGTCGCGGTCCAACTCGCTGAGCGGCGGCGCCCGGTTCCTGATGGACGCGTTCGCCTCCTCGACGCTGTCGATGCGCTCGCAGGAGATCTCGCTGCTGTACCTGCTGAACTACGCGGCCTCGGCGGGCAACGAGAGCACCCCGGGGACGATCGACCGGCTGATCAACACCAAGGACGGCGCGCAGGAGTCGCGGTTCGTCGGCGGGTCGCAGGAGGTCCCGGTCCGGCTGGCGGCGAGGCTCGGCGACATCGTCCGCTACAACGCGCCGGTGCGGTCGATCGCGACCGGCGCGGACGGCGTCACCGTCACCGCGGACGGCCTCACGGTGTCGGCGAAGCGGGTCGTCGTGGCGATGTCCCCGGCGATCGCCGGGAGGATCGACTACTCGCCGGGGCTGCCCGCGAGCCGGGCGCAGCTGATGCAGCGCTACCCGATGGGCTCGATCGCCAAGTTCGTCGGCGTCTACGACACGCCGTTCTGGCGGGCGGACGGCCTCACCGGGCAGGCCGTCGCCGACAGCGGCGCCATCGACGCGACCTTCGACAACAGCCCGCCGGACGGGTCGCGCGGCATCCTGATGGGCTTCATGAACCAGGCGAACATCCGCAGGCTGGACGGGGCGTCCGCCGACGAGGTCCGGGCCGCGGGGCTCGAATCGTTCACCAAGCTGTTCGGCGACAAGGCGGCCGCCCCGCGGATCACGGCGTTCCAGCGCTGGGACAACGAGATGTGGAGCGGCGGCGGCCCGGTCGGCATCGCCCCGCCCGGCGCCCTGACCGCGTTCGGCCCGGCGCTGCGCGCGCCGTGCGGCCGGATCCACTGGGCGGGCACGGAGACGTCCGACTACTGGACGGGCTACATGGACGGCGCGGTCCGCTCTGGCGAGCGCGTCGCCAGGGAGGTCCACGCGGCGCTGTGACGGCGCGGGGGCGGGCCGGCGCCGGCCCGCCCCGCCCGCTCACACTTCGGCGGCCATCTCCTTGACCTTCTCGATCAGGGCGAGCCGGCCCTTGTGGTCGCCCGCGATCGGGGACACGTTCAGCGTCGTGATCCCGGACTCCTTCATCGCGGCGAGCCGCTCGCGGACGTGCCCTTCGGAGCCGATGAGGGACATCTTCTCCAGCAGCTCCTGCGGGACCTTCGCGGCGGCCTCGTCCTTCTTGCCGTCCAGGTACAGGTCCTGGATCTCCTCGGCCTCCTTCTCGAAGCCGTACCGGCGGGCGAGGTCGTTGTAGAAGTTCTTGCCCTTGGCGCCCATGCCGCCGATGTAGAGCGCCGCCATCGGGCGGCCGAACTCCAGGTAGCCCTGCACGTCGTCGCCGATGGCGAGCGCGGCCTGGCCGACGACGTCCAGCTCGCCGAGCGCGGGGTCGCGGCGCGCCTTGCCCGCGGCGAGGGAGGCGCCCCACACGTCGGCGGCCTTCTCCGGCATGTAGAAGATCGGCTCCCAGCCGTTGGCGATCTCGGCGGTCTGCTCGACGTTCTTCGGGCCGATTGCGGCGACCAGGATCGGGATGTCGGCCCGCACCGGGTGGTTGATGAGCTTCAGCGGCTTGCCGAGGCCGGTGCCCTGGTCGGCGGGCAGCGGCAGCGTGTAGTGCTTGCCGTCGTACTGGAGCCGCTCCCGCCGCCACACCTTGCGGCAGATCTCGATGACCTCGCGGGTGCGGCCGAGCGGCGCGGTGTAGGGGACGCCGTGGAAGCCCTCGATGACCTGCGGGCCGGACGCGCCGATGCCGAGCGTGAACCGGCCGTCGGAGACGTAGTCCAGCCCGGCGGCGGTCTGCGCCATCGCCGTCGGCGTGCGCGAGTAGATGTTGAGGATGCCGGAGGCGATCTCCAGCCGCTCGGTCCTGGCGGCGATGTAGCCCATCTGGCTCACCGCGTCGAAGCTGTAGGCCTCCGCGATATAGACGATGTCGAGACCGGCCTTCTCGTAGTCGGCCAGCTCCTCGACGGTCTCCTTGAAACCGCCCGAGTAGCTGAGCGCCATCCCGATGCGCATCAGGCATCCTCCCTAACCGAATCCGATTCCAGTCGAACGTAACCTATCCCGCCGCCCGCCGGTCAGGGCAGGGCGGGACCGTGCAGCGCGTCCAGCACCGGCCGGTACAGGTCGGCGCGGATCCGGGCGACCGTCTTGCCGCCGCGGCCCGCCGCCGCGGCCGCAAGCTCCACGGCCGCGGGCAGGACCTCGTCCTCGGCGGCGGTCCGCTGGACGATCCCGGCCTCCCGCGCCTCCTCGGCGGTGTAGCGGCGGCCCGTGAGCATGGCCTCGTGCGCGGTGGCGGTCGGCAGCCGCTCCTTCAGCAGCGCGTTCATGCCGGGCGTGAAGCTCATGCCGAGGTCGACCTCGGGCAGGCAGAAGTAGCCGCGGTCGGTGCGCATGACCACGGTGTCGTGGCAGAGGGCGAGCATGGCGCCGCCGGCGAACGCGTGCCCGTTCACCGCCGCGAACGTCGGCATCGGCAGCTCCATGACGCGGGCGAACACGCCGTGCACGCGGCCCAGGTACTCCTCGAACTTGTCCTGGTTGGCGCCGAGCCACTCCAGGTCGAGGCCGTTGGAGTAGAACTTGCCGGTGCCCGCGGTGACCAGGGCGCCCGGCCCGTCGTTCTTCGCCACCGTGTCGAGCGCGTCCTCGACCGCGCCGAGGAAGTCGGGGCTGAACCGGTTCTCGCCGGCGTCGAACCGCAGGACGTACACGTCTCCGTCGCACTGGAGGTCGATCACGTGGCTCTCCTTCATCCGTGCCTGAGCGAACCCTACTCGCGAGTAGCCGCGGGGAAGACCATGCAGGTCGTCGTGCCGTGCGCGACGAGCTTGCCGTCCGCGTTGGTGATGCGGCCCTCGGCCGTCGCGACCTTGCGCCCGACGTGCACGGTCGTCCCCTCGCACACCAGCCGGCCGCCCTCCAGCGGCACCGCGCGGACGAAGTTCACCTTGAGCTCCAGCGTCGTGTAGCTCGCACCCTCCGGCAGCGACGTGTGCACCGCGCACCCCATCGCCGAGTCGAGCAGCGTCGACATGATGCCGCCGTGCACCGTCCCGAGGGGGTTGCTGAAGTCGGTGCGCGGCGTGAGGGCGAACACGACCCGTCCGGGCTCCAGGGTCTCGGCGGTCATGCCCAGCAGCGCCCCGATGCCGTATCCCTTCTCCGCGCCCATGTTGAGCAGCTCCTTCAGCTGCTCGAGGCCCGCCGTGCTCGCCATTCCGCTCCCTCGGTAGGACGCCCGTCATAGGAACCATGTTCTATGACGTCCGTCATGGGCAACGCGACCACCATATGATGAATGTCATAATCGAACCATGGGGACCGACAGCCGGGAACGCATGGTGCGCAGCGCCGCCTACCTCTTCCGCGAGCGCGGCTACAGCGGCACCGGCTTCCGCGACGTCATCGCGCACAGCGGCGCCCCGCGCGGGTCGATCTACCACCACTTCCCGGACGGCAAGGCGCAGCTCGCCGAGGAGGCCGTCCGCTACGCCGGCGAGTTCCTCAACGCCGGCATCCTCGCCGCCACCGAGGGCGGCGACGCCGCGTCCGCAGTGGACGCCTTCGTCGGCTGGTGGCGGCAGGTCCTGGTCAAGAGCGAGTTCCGGGCCGGCTGCCCCGTCGTCGCGGTCACCGTGGAGGCCCACGACGACGCCCCGCAGCTCGCGAAGGCCGCCGCCGCGGTGTTCGGCCGCTGGCAGGACACCCTCGCCACCGGCCTCGGCAACGCCGGCGTCCCCGACGACCGCGCCGCCCGCCTCGCCCGCCTCATCGTCGCCGCCGTCGAGGGCGCGACCATCCTCTGCCGCGCCCACCGCGACGTCGCCCCGCTGGACGACGTGGTCGCCGAGCTCAAGGACATGACCCGGCAGGCCGTCCGCGAGGACTAGCGGTTCTCGGCGAGGAGTTCGGCGACGGCCTGGAGGGCCAGGACGTAGGACATGGGGCCGAAGCCCGCGATGGTGCCGGTGGCGACGCCGGCGACGACCGAGGTGTGGCGGAACTCCTCGCGGGTCGCCGGGTTGGTGATGTGGACCTCGACGAGCGGGGCGGTGCGCTGGGCGAGGGCGTCGCGCAGCGAGTAGGAGTAGTGCGTGAACGCGGCCGGGTTCAGCACGATGGGAACGCGCTCGTCGGCGGCCTCGTGCACCCAGCGGACCAGCTCGGCCTCGTCGTCGGTCTGCCGGACCTCCACGCTCAGGTCGAGGCGGCGGCCGGCGTCGCGGCACAGGGCGGTGAGGTCGTCGAAGCTCGTCGTGCCGTAGGTGTCGGGCTCGCGGACGCCGAGCCGGCGCAGGTTCGGGCCGTTCAGGACGAGCACGCGGGTCATGGGGTGATCTCCCGGTAGGCGGCGGCGAGCAGCTCCTCGTCCGGGCCTTCGAGGCGGCCCGGCCGCCCGATGCCGTCCAGGACGACGAAGCGGAGCGTCCTCCCGCGCGACTTCTTGTCGATGGTCATGGTGGCGCGCAGGCCGGGCCAGTCGGCGGCGTAGGAGACGGGCAGGCCGACGGAGGCGAGGACGTCGCGGTGCCGCCGGACGTCCCCGGCGGGCAGCCGGCCGGCGAGCCGGGCGAGCTCGGCGGCGTAGACCATGCCGATCGCGACGGCGTGGCCGTGCCGGAACCGGTACTCCTCGGCCTTCTCGATGGCGTGCGCGAGGGTGTGGCCGTAGTTGAGGATCTCGCGGAGGCCGCTCTCCCTGAGGTCGGCCGAGACGACGTCGGCCTTGACCTTGATCGCGCGTTCGACCAGCTCGCGGGTGTGCGGGCCGTCGGGGGACGCGGCGCCCTTCGGGTCGTCCTCGACGAGGGCGAGGATCGCGGGGTCCGCGATGAATCCGGCCTTGATGATCTCGGCGAGGCCGCTGATGTAGTCCTCGTGCGGCATCGTCACGAGCGTGGCGAGGTCGCACAGGACGCCGGCGGGCGGGTGGAACGCGCCGACGAGGTTCTTGCCCTCGGGGATGTTGATGCCGGTCTTGCCGCCGACCGCCGCGTCCACCATGCCGAGCAGCGTGGTCGGGACGAGCACCGCCCGCACCCCGCGCAGCCACGACGCCGCCGCGAACCCGGCGAGGTCGGTGGTGGCGCCGCCGCCGACGCCGACGACGACGTCGGTGCGGGTCATGCCGAGGCGGGCGAAGGACGACCAGAGCCCGGCGAGCACGCCGACCTCCTTGGCGGCCTCCCCGTCGGGGACGGGCAGCGCGTGGACGGCGTACCCGGCCTGTTCGAGGGCGCCGGCGACGGGGCGGGCGATCTCCGGGAGCCCCTCGGCGTGCACGACGGCGACGGTGCGGGCGCGGTCGCCTACCATCGCGGGCAGCTCGCCGAGGACGCCCGTCCCGATGACGACGTCGTACGGGTCGGGCCCGCCGACGTGCACCCGCCCCGGCGTCACGCGTCCTCCAGGCCCTTGGCGATCTCTTCGACGATCTCGGCGGGCTCGCGGCCCTCGGTGTCGACGGTGACCGTGCCGAGGCGCTCGTAGATCGGGAGGCGCTCCGCCAGCAGCTTGCGCATCTGGCTGCGCGGGTTCAGCACGAGCAGCGGGCGGGCGGACGCGAGGCCGACCCGCTTGATCGCCTCGGACAGCCCGACCTTCAGGTAGACGACGGTGTGCCCGCCGAGCAGCTCCTGGGTCTCGGCGGCCAGGACGGCGCCGCCGCCGAGCGCGACGACGCCCGGGTGCTCGGCGAGGGCGGCGGCGACGGCGGCGCGCTCCAGCTCGCGGAAGCGGTCCTCGCCGTCGTCGATGAAGATCTCGCCGATCGGCTTGCCCGCCGCGGCCTCGACGTCGGCGTCGGTGTCGCGCAGCGCGACGCCGAGCCGGTCGGCGAGCGCGCCGCCGATCGTGGTCTTGCCCGAGCCGGGCGGCCCGATGATGACTGCCTTCGGTCGCATGGTCCCGCTCACTTGATCGTCAGGGCGGACAGGTAGCCGCGCAGGTTGCGGGCGGTCTCCTCGGCGGAGTCGCCGCCGAACTTCTCCAGCGCGGCGTCGGCGAGGACGAGCGCGACCATCGCCTCGGCGACGACCCCGGCGGCCGGGACCGCGGTGACGTCGCTGCGCTGGTTGATGGCCTTGGCGGGCTCGCCGGTCTTGACGTCGATGGTGTCGAGGCGCCGGGGGACGGTCGAGATCGGCTTCATCGCGGCGCGCACCCGCAGCACCTCGCCGGTCGTCATGCCGCCCTCGACGCCGCCCGCGCGGTTCGTCCGGCGGCGGACGCCCTCGGGCGTGCCGTCGATCTCGTCGTGCGCGCGGGACCCGGGCCGCCGGGCGGTGGTGAACCCGTCGCCGAGCTCCACGCCCTTGATCGCCTGGATGCCCATCAGGATCCCGGCGAGCCGGGAGTCGAGCCGGCGGTCCCAGTGGACGTGGCTGCCGAGGCCGGGCGGCAGCCCGTAGGCGAGGACCTCGACGACGCCGCCGAGGGTGTCGCCGGCCTTCTTCGTCTCGTCGATGTGCGCGACCATCGCCGCGGAGGCGCCGGCGTCGAAGCAGCGGACGGGGCTCTCGTCCACCCGGGCGAGGTCGCCGGGGCCGGGCAGGACGCCGGCGGGCGCCTCGACCTCGCCGAGCGCGATCACGTGGCTGAGGACGTCCACGCCGAGGGCCTGCTTGAGGAACGCCTTGGCGACGGTCCCGAGCGCGACGCGGGCGGCGGTCTCCCGGGCGCTCGCCCGCTCCAGCACGGGACGGGCGTCGTCGAAGCCGTACTTCTGCATGCCGACGAGGTCGGCGTGGCCGGGCCGGGGCTGCGACAGCGGCGCGTTGCGCGCTTGGGCGGCGAGGACGTCGGCGTCGACGGGATCGGCCGACATGACCGTCTCCCATTTGGGCCACTCGGTGTTGCCGACCTCGATCGCGACCGGCCCGCCGAGCGTCACCCCGTGCCGGACGCCGCCGAGGATCGTCACCTCGTCCTGCTCGAACTTCATCCGGGCGCCCCGCCCGTGCCCGAGCCGGCGGCGGCGCAGTTCCTCGGCGATGTCCCCCGAGGTCACGCGCACACCGGCCGGCAGCCCCTCCACGATCGCGGTCAGGGCCGGGCCGTGGGACTCCCCCGCGGTCAACCAGCGCAGCATGGCCCCGATCCTATTGACTCCGCGCGCCCGCCCGTGACGGCGTCCACCATCTGAGAGGCTGGCGCGGGTGAGGAAGCAACTGCTCGCACAGTCCCGGGCGTGCGCGGAGCTCGGATCGCCGATGTACGCGGAGCTGCTGGCACGGGCGGCGGACGACCCGGGCGGCGCCGCGGCGGACGTGCTCGGGGAGCACCGGGGCTCCGGCTACATCCTGGGGATGCTCGGGACGGTCCACCGCCTCGTGCTGGAGGGGCGCGCGCCGGACCTGGCCGCCTACTACCCGACCGCTGGGGGAACGCGGGACCCGCTGCTGGCCTGGCCCGCGTTCCGGGACGTGCTGGCCGGGCACGCGGCGGAGATCCGCGCGGGCCTCACCGACCCGCCGCAGACGAACGAGGTGGGACGGTCGGCCCCGCTGGTCGGCGGCCTCCTGGCGATCAGCGCGGCGACGGGCGGGCGCCCGGTCCGGCTCCTGGAGATCGGCGCGAGCGCGGGCCTGAACCTGCGCGCCGACCACTTCCGGTTCCGCTACGACGGCGGCGTGTACGGGCCGGAGTCGCCGGTCGTGCTGCCCGGCGCGTGGCGGGGCCTGCCGCCGGTGGACGCGCCGCTGGCCATCGTGGAGCGGCGCGGCTGCGACCCGAACCCGCTCGACGCGGCGTCGCCCGCGGCGCAGCGGCGGCTCCTGTCGTACGTGTGGCCCGACCAGGCGGAGCGGGTGGCGCGGCTGCGGGCGGCGTTCGAGGTGGCGGCGCGGGTCCCGGCGGAGGTCGTCCGGGCGGGCGCGGCCGAGTTCCTGGACGGCCTGGCCCCCGAGCGGGGCACCGCCACGGTGGTGTGGCACTCGACGATGCGCGCCTACCTGTCGGAGGACGAGGCGGCGCGCGTCGACCGGCACATCGAGGACGCCGGCGCGGCGGCCACCGCGGACGCGCCCGTGGCGCACCTGTCGTTCGAGGGCCCGGACGCCTCCCGCCTCAGCACCGCGCACGTCGTCGCGCTGCGGCTGTGGCCGGGCGGGGAACGCCGGATCCTCGGCGAGGGCCCGTCGCACGGGCTGCCGACGACCTGGCTCTAGCGCGGGTCCGCCCAGGACTCGCGGCGGACGAGGTCGCCGTAGGGCTTCGCCATCGACCGCAGCCGGGCGGTGTCTGCCGGGGGCACGGCGTCCTCGCGGGCGTGGCCGATCGTGACGACGCCGACCACGGCGATGTCGTCGGGGAGGCCGAGCAGCTTCTTGAGCCCGTCCTTGTGGCGGACGGTCGCGAACCCCGTCGCGAGGCCCTCGTTGATCGCGGCGAGCTGGATCAGCATGAGGAACGCCCCGGAGTCGACCCACCAGTAGGGGGCGGGCCACTCCATCTCCTTGCCGTCGATGAGCTTGTCGGGGCGGGTGTAGCGGTCGTGGTAGTCGTCCTCGCGGATGCCGAGCACCATCAGCACCGGCGCGACCGACAGCCACTTCTCCGGGTAGACGGACTCCTCGGCGAGTTCGGCGACGCGCTCGCGGGTGGCGCGCTCGGTGACGACGACGAGGCGGTGGCCCTGGCTGAACCCGGCGCTCGGCGCCCGGCGGATCGTCCGGGCGATCTTCTCCACGGTCTCCGCCGGGACGGGGTCGGTGCGGTAGCGGCGCACCATCCGCCGCGCCGCGAGCACGTCGTCGAACTCCACGCTCTCTCCGTTCTCAGAGGCCCTGCTCTCAGATTCCCTGCTCTCAGATGCCCTGCCTTCAGATTCCCTGGGTGAGGCCGCCGTCGACCAGCAGGGTCGTCCCGGTGATGAAGCCGGCCCGCTCGCTCGCGAGGAACGCGGCGGCGGCGCCGAAGTCGGCGGGCGAGCCGAGCCGGCCGAGCGGGATGCCCGCGGCGATCCCGGCGAGGCCCGCGTCCCGGTCGTCGCCGAGGAGCGCCTCGACGGCGGGGGTGAGGTGGTAGCCGGGCGCCAGCACGTTGACGGTGACACCGGCCGGGCCGAGTTCGCGGACGAGCGCCTTGGCGAACCCGGCGAGCGCGGGCCGCACGGTGCCGGACAGGGCGAGCTCCGGCGTCGGCTGCCGCATCGTCTCCGAGGCGATCATGAGGACGCGGCCCCAGCCGGCGTCGCGCATGTGCGGGACGGCGGCCTGGACGAGCGCGATGTGCGACAGCACGCACAGCTCGACGGCGTCGCGGTAGGCGTCGAGGCCGAACCCGAGGGCGGGGCCGGCCGGCGGCCCGCCCGCGTTGGTGACCAGGACGTGCGGGCCGCCGAGGTCGGCGGCGGTGCGGCCGACCCACGCGGCGGCCGCCTCGTGGTCGCGGACGTCGAGCCGGGTCGCGGCGGCGCGGCCCGGCCCGGCCGCGTCGATCTCCTTGCGCGCGGCCTCCAGCCGCGCCTCGT
Organism: Actinomadura geliboluensis; assembly: GCF_043197915.1. Taxonomy (NCBI): domain Bacteria; kingdom Bacillati; phylum Actinomycetota; class Actinomycetes; order Streptosporangiales; family Thermomonosporaceae; genus Actinomadura; species Actinomadura geliboluensis. The sequence continues at coordinate 353,116 of NZ_JBICUA010000001.1, forward strand.
CGCGTCCGCAGAACGCGACGTCGGCGCCGGCGGCGGCGAGCTCGCGGGCGGTGGCCAGGCCGAGGCCGCTGGTCGCGGCGGCGACCAGCGCGACCCGGCCGCGCAGTCCGAGATCCATCAGACCTCCGCGGGGATCGGGGCGACCGGGACGGGCCGCAGTGGGTAGCGGTAGCGGGCCAGCAGCGGCAGGGCGAGGGCGGTGGCGACGGCGCGGGCGGGCGCGGGCTGGGCGCGCACCCACGCGTCGTCCTCCCGGATCCGGACCGGGCCGCGCCGCAGCCGGTCGGGGTTGCCGGTCACGGTGTGGTTGACGCCGAGCCGGGCGGTGCCGTCGCCGTCCACGGGCGGTTCGCCGGTGAGGCCGGCGTGCGCCATCACCCGCGCCAGTTCGGCGCGCGGGCCGGCGGTGAAGTCCTCGTAGCGCAGCCGCAGGCAGCGCTCGGGGAACGCGCGGGCGATCCGCTCGGACGCGAGGTTGAAGCCCGTCCAGTAGGCGGTGCTGCGGGCGGGGCCCATCGCCGGGATGTAGTCCTTCGCGCGCCGCCACGACTCGGCGGTGGCGCGCGGGTCCCGGACGACGTGCAGGACGCGGGCGTCCACGCCGGGCGCGCCGCACAGCGCGGCGGCCTCGGCGGGGAACTTGCCGGTGTCGACGATCAGCCCGGCGCCGGACTCCGCCGCGATCGCCTCGTACAGCCGGACCAGGTCGGCGACGGCCGGGTGCGCGGCGCGGACGTGCCGCGCCTCGGCGAGCCGGCGGCCGGTGTGCCGGGTCCGCAGCGCGGCCTGCTGCCGCGCGACGGCGCGTTCGGCGTGCCAGGCGGGGTCGGCGCCGGCGATCCGGGCGATGACGGCCTTCCACAGCGGGCACGCCGGGACGTCCCGCCCGCAGCCGCACAGGGTGTTGGTGCCGCGGCCGAGGACGCCGTTCGTCCACAGGTAGCGCAGCTCGCCGACGTGGACGGCGCCCGGCAGTTCGCCGAGCAGGTTGCCGAGCAGGGTGGTGCCGCTGCGGCACCAGCCCGTCACGTACAGGACGCGGACCATCAGCGGCGCCCGGCGCCGGAGCCGACGACCTTCCGGACGGCCTCGACGACGTCGTCGCGGTCCCGCGCGGTGAGGTTCGCCGACAGCGGGATGTCGACCGCCTCGTCCAGCCGCGCCGCCGTGGCGGGGTACTCGGCGCGGGCGCGCTCGGGGTCGGGGAACAGGAACCGCCAGTTCCAGAACGCGCGGACGTTGGTGTCGCCGGGGTCGCCGAGGGCGCGCGCGTCGATGCCCTCGGCGCGCAGCGCGGCTGCGGTCCAGGCGGTGCCGCGGGCGCCCGCGCCGGGCAGCCGGAACACCAGCGCCTCGCCGAGGTAGGCGCCGTCGGCGACGGGGCGGCGCAGCGCGAGGCCGGGCACGCCGGCGAGCCGCCCGGCGACGTCGTCGTAGTTGCGGCGGTGGGCGGCGAGCCGCTCGGGCAGGCGGCGCAGCATGGGGCGGGCGAGCGCGGCGCGGATCTCGTCCATCCGCAGCCCGTAGATCGGCAGGGCGAGGTCGTCGACGGGCGGCGGCGCGCCGTCGAAGTGCCGCGCCATCCGGCCCTCGTAGGCGCCGGAGTAGACGACCGCGCGGGCGTGCACGGCCGGGTCGCGGGCGAGCAGGAACCCGCCCTCGCCGGTGTTGAGCGACTTGTCGGACTGGGTGCTGAACGCGCCCGCGTCGCCGATCGTGCCGAGGAGGCGGCCGCCGAGCCGGGCGCCGAGCGCGGGCACCGCGTCCTCGACGACGGGGATGCCGCGCTCGCGGGCGAGCGCGCAGATCGCGTCCATGTCGGAGGCGAACCCGCGCATGTGCACGACGACGACCGCGCGGACGTCCGGGGTGAGGCGGCGGCGCAGGTCGGCGACGTCCAGGTGCAGGTCGTCGTCGCATTCGACGAGGACGGGCCGGTGCCCGGCGAGCAGGATCGCGCTGGGCGTCGCGGCGAAGGTGAAGGCGGGGCAGGCGACGCGGGAGCCGGGCGGCAGGTCCAGCGCGAGCAGCGCGAGCGTGATCGCGGCGGTGCCGCTGGCGCAGGCCAGCGCGTGCGGGACGCCGAAGTGGCCGCACAGGTCCCGTTCGAGCAGGCCGGCGCGGGTCTCGGCGTAGGGGCGGTGGTCGTAGCGGAAGTAGAGCCGGTCGCGGATCGCGTCGAGCGCGTCGCGCAGGTCGTCCTCGCCGATGAAGACGTCGCCCTTGTCGTAGGTCGGCCAGGGGTCGGTGCGCACCGGCGCGGCGCCGTCGATGGCGAGCAGGCCGGGCTGGACGTCCACGGTCATGTTCGTCTCCTCCACGGGGAACGGGAGCTTCGCTCAGGAGTGCGGGGGCGCCAGGGCGAGCACGGCGGGCACGCCGGCGGCGCGGGCGCGGCGCAGCAGCCCGTAGCCGATGCCGGACAGGCCGGCGAGCAGGCCGGGCGCGGGGGCGGGCAGGGCGGTGCGCCACGGGCCGCCGGGCGGGCGGGGGGCGTCCTCACCGAGGGCGGCGAGCAGGTCGCGGGGCCCGGACGCGCCGTGGCAGAGCGAGTCGTCGGGCGGAGCGGTGGCGGGCAGGACGGCGGAGCGGGCCGCGGCGGCGGCGGCGCCGAGGGAACGCTCCAGTTCGGGAGCGGCGCATTCGGGCCTGGTCAGGAGGTCGAGCAGGGCGAGGCCGGTACCGGCGGCGCCCTGGCACCAGCCGGGCTCGGGGTCCTCCGGCGGGACGGCGAGCGCCTTCGCGCGGGCGGCGAGGCGGGGGTCGCCGAGCAGGCCGTGCAGGCGGGCGAGGGCGAGCGCCGCGCCGGGCGCACCGTAGCCGAGGCCGGGCCCGGCGGGTTCCATGGCCATGAGCCGCTCCCCGGACGCCCGCGCCGCGTCGCGCACCCGCTCGCCGGGCAGGACGGCGTGCAGCGCGAGCGCGGACAGGAGCATGCCCGCTTCGCCGTCCAGGACGTCCGGGCCGGGCGGGGCGGGGGCGGTGAGCAGCGCGTCGCGGGCCGCCTCGGCCAGGTCGGGGCGGCGGTGGACGGCGGCGGCGTGCGCCAGGTGGTAGACGGGGCCGAGCGCGGGGACGTCCGCGCCGGCGCGCAGGCGCACGGCGACCTCGTCGGCGACCCGCTCGGCGAGGCGGGCGGCCCAGGGCTCGTCCGTCGCGGCGGCCAGGTAGGTCAGGAACAGGCCGATGCCGGGCAGGCCGCCGTAGAGGTCGAGGCCGGCGGGCGCGACCCGGCGGGACGCGGCGTCGACGACCTCGATCGTCGTCCAGCCGATGCGGTCGCCGTCGCGGACGGCGGTCTCGTCGAGCCGCCGGGCGATGGCGAGGGCTCCGCGCACCGGGTCGTCGCCGCCCGCCGGCCCGGGGACGCGGTGCCCGGCGCGCGGGCGGGTGTCGAGCGCGGCCAGGCTCGCGTCGATGATCTCCAACTGGGCGGCGGGGCCCTCCTCGCGGAGCGCGGCGAGGCGGGCCGCGGTCTCCTCCAGCGGCGCGGCGGGCAGGACGCCGGGCAGGCGCGTGCCGTCCTCCAGCCACAGGTCGCGGTGCCCGGGGCGGATCTCGAACACGGGCACCTCGCCGCGCCGCAGCGCCGCCTTCTCCGCCGCGATGAGCGCGGCGCGGTGCGGGACGCCGGGCCAGCCCGCGTCGAGCCGGGCGAGGCCGCGCTCGTGGACGGCGGGGTCGCGCGCCGCCTCCGGCCGCCAGCCCTCCAGCAGCAGCCGGACGTAGAGGAACGTCGACAGCTGGATCAGCCGCACCGGGACGTCCGCGCAGCCGTCCAGCGGCCCGCCCGGCGCGAGCAGGTCCGTTCCCGCGGCGGCCAGCCGCCGGTGCGCGAAGGCGTACCCGGCGGTGAGCGCGTCGCGGTGCGCGCGCGGGTCGGCGGTGCCGCCGTCCGGCAGGCGCAGCCGCCCGGCGGGCGCGGGGACGTCCCGGTAGCCGAGCCCGGCGCGCATCCGGTCGGTGCCCGCGTGCTCGACGACCGGCGTCGGGATGAGGGAGCGGCGGCCGGGGGCGATGCCGAGCGGGCTGATGTCGACGCCGAAGGGCAGCTCGGTGCCGGTGTCCGGCATGACGAGCGGGCCGGGGAGCAGCCCGGTGCGCAGCACGGACGCGGCCAGCCGCTCGGCGGCGGGGTCGCCGAGCCGCGCGCGGCGCGCCATCGGCTGCGTGCCCTCGGTGTGGAACAGGGCCTCCAGGTCGATCACCACGGGGTCGGCGCCGGCGGCGATCACGTTGTCGGCGTGCAGGTCGTAGCCGTGCACGGCGTGGGTCAGCGCGAGCAGCGCGCCCATCCGCCAGAAGAACGCCGGGAGCCGCTCACGGGCGCAGGGGGCGGGCTCGACGTATTCGCTCCAGCCGCGGTCGCCGCGGTCCAGGAGCCGGATCCGGCGCAGCGGGTGGGGCACGCCGCCGGAGGCGTTGAACCAGCCGAGGAGGCGGTCGAAGCAGTGGTCGACGGCCAGGCTGCGGGGCTTGTAGACGAGGGTGCCGTGCTCGAACCGGACGAGCGCGACCGTGCGGCCGCCCCGGTGTGTCTCCTCGGACCCGAAGCGGACGCCAGCGACGGCGCCGAGCCCGCCGAACGCCGCGGTCAGCGCGGGCAGGTCGGCGGCGAGGTCGCGGGCGAACGCGGTGCGGGCTGCGGTCCAGGCGTCCAGCAGGCGGGCGGCCTGCCGGGCGAGGACGGGGTACTCCGCCCAGATCCGCCGCGCCTCCGCCGGGTCGCGCAGGGCCGCCGTGAACGCGGCGTAGCGGCGCTCGGGGGTGTCGCCGGGGAGGCCGCGGCGGCGCGCGGCGGCGAGCTCCCGGGCCAGCGCCGGCTGGACGGCCATCGTGAGCCAGCCGAGCGGCGGGTCGCGCAGCAGCAGGGCGGCGAGGCCGTCCGGGAGCGGCGGGCCGGCGGCGAGGCGGTCCCGCAGGTCGTGCCGGGCGGCGTCGATCAGGGGCCGAGCGATCTCCAGCAGGCCGAGACCGCCCAGGTCGGCGGGGGCGCCGGGGCGGGACGCGGTCGGGGTGCTCATCCGCCGTCACCCGGCGGATCGCCGTCCTTCTCCCGGGCGGCGCGGGCGGTGCGGGCGGTGGTGCGGGCGGCGCGCAGCGGGCAGCCGGGGGCGGGCCGCGCGGCCGGCCGGGGGCCCGTCCCGCGGCGCGGATCGAGCACCGGATCGGTGATCGCCGCCGCTCCCCCGGCTGCATTATCCGGCTTCGCCATGGCACCTCCCCATCCAATCCGCTACGAAGTTCTACCATGACCGATTATTTCGGAACAAGATCGAGGGAGACCCTTTTAATTTCCGCGATCCTGTGCTTACTCTCTGGGTTGGCACGGTGCAGGATCAGCGCCGTGCATTTGTCGGCCGATCCGAGATCCGGACGGCCGCGAAAGGTATGTGTCTGATGGGAGTTCTGCGTGCTGGACTACCTCATCGATGACCCCGGGCTGCGCGAGCGCGGCCCCGGCGAGGAACTGGCGGTCGCGGTCGCCAGGGCGGCCGGGGGCGACGCCGCGGTCCGGATCCGGGCGCCGCTGACGACGCTGTTCCCGCTCGCCTCCACCCGGCCCCGCCCGACCGTCCGCGAGCAGACCAAGGGCGGCACCGTCACCGACCGGACCCTGCGCTACGTGCGGGAACTCCGCGCCACCGGGCGCGGCGGGGACGACCGCTCCGGGACCCGCTACGGCGCGACGCCGGAGGCGGTGTTCCGCCCGGCGCTCGCCAAGGCCGAGCTGACCGAGATCTCCGTCTCCGTCCCGGTGCCCGCCGAGCTGTGCGCCGACCCCGCCCTGCTGGCGCGGTTCGTCGACCACCGCGTCATCGTCCGCCTGTGCACCGTGGAGAACGAGGTCCTCCTGCGCGGCAGCGACGACGGCGCGATCACCGGGCTGCTGCGCCTGGACGGGCTGCGCCGCCTCGCCGCCCCGCGCCCGGACGCCGCGGCCGGCGCCGTGCTGGACGCGCTGATGGCCGGGTGCGCCGAGGTGGAGGAGATGGGCGGCTCGTGCGACGGCATGGTCATGCACCCCGCCCTGTACTGGCGGCTCGTCGGCGGCGGGGCGCTGCCCGCGCTGGACGCCGCCGGGCTGCGCCTCACCCGCACCCGCATGATCGAGCCGGACCGGGTGCTGCTCGGCGACTTCCGCGCCGGGATCACGCTGCTGGACGGCGAGGAGTCCACCCTCGCCCTGCGCCGGCCCGCCGGCGGGGACGCCGCCGGGGACGGCGCCGGCGAGGCCGCCATCACCGCCTCGATGCGCCTCGGCCTGGCCGTCCACCTCCCCCAGCACTTCCTGCTGCTGTCCCTCTGACCTGCTCGGACGCGGTCGTCCCGGCGCCCTCGCGCGCCCCGGCGGCCGCCCGCTCCCCCGGGCCCGGACGTCCGGGCCCGTGTCCGCCGAGAAGTGGAGGTGCCCCATGCGCACGCCCCCGTGGTGACCATCCGCGATCGTCCGTCCCGTCCCGGCGAGAGCAGGAGGTGAATCGCATGCGCACGCCCCCGTGGTGATGTTCCGCGCTCCCGTCCCGCCCCATCGGACCAGGAGGTGAATCGCATGCGCACGACGCCGTGGTGATTTGCAGCGAAGAAAAGCGCACGACACCGGGGTAAACCGGCATGCGCAACTCCGTGAAGGGCCGGAAGGCGGCACAACAATGGTCGGTGCCAGTACCGCCCCGCGCATTTGCGCCGAGATAATTCGGTCGCACTGATTCACGGATGCGGGCGCCGAATTCACCGGTGCCGGTGCAGCGGCGCCCGCGGCGCCCTCCGGGGCCGCGGGCGCCCCCCGTCCCGGGCGGCGGCACCGGCCAGCGCCGTCGCCGCGAGGCCCGCCGCGAGCCCCGCCCACGCGACCTGGAACGCGGCCCCGGACGGCTCGTGCAGCACCGCGGCGAGCCCGCCGATGCCGGCCGCCGCGCCGGCCGACCGGGCCAGCATGATCAGCGCGCTGCCGCTGCCGAACCGGGCGGGCGGGACGGCGGCCATCGCGATCGTCTCGATGGCCACGGCCGCCGCGGCCGCCCCGGCCGTCCCGACGACGAGGGCGGGCAGCACCACCAGCGGGTAACCGCGCCCGGCGCCGAGCGCCTCCGCGACCAGGGGCCAGCACCAGCCGGCCGCGCCCACCGCGCCGCCCGCGACCGTGACCGTCCGCGCGCCGGCCCACCGCACCAGCGGCCCGCTCAGCCACGACACGGCGGCCGAGGTCAGCGGGCCGGGCGTGAGCGCGAACCCGGCGGCGAGCACCGAGTACCCCCACCGCTCGGTGAGGAACAGCGCCACGCACAGCGCCACCGCGAACTGGGTGACGCTCAGCAGCACCATCGCCGCGTTGCCCGCCGCCGTCGTCGCGGCGCGCAGCAGCGTGAAGTCGGCGGCCGGGCGCGGGTGCCGCAGCGACCGGCGCACCCCGAGGCAGGTCACCGCGAGCCCTGCGGCGAGCGCGCCGAGGGTCGGCGCCGCCGTCCAGCCCCAGCCGGGGCCCTGCACGACGCCGAGCACCAGCGCGGCGACCCCGGCGGCGAGCAGCGCGGTGCCGAGCAGGTCGGGCAGGCCGCGGCCCGCGGCGGGCCGGGCCGGGACGCCCGCCGCCGCGCACGCCAGCGCGAGCGCGCCGATCGGCAGGTTGACCAGGAAGATCCAGCGCCAGCCGCCGGCCGCGAGCAGCGCCGCGCCGAGCGCGGGCCCGCTCGCGCCGGCGATCCCGGACACGGCGCCGAGCAGCCCGAACGCGTGCCCGGCCCGGCCGGGGAACTCGCTCAGCCCGACCGAGATCGACAGCGCGACGACCGCGCCGCCGCCGGTCGCCTGGAGCATCCGCGCGAGCACCAGCGTCACCGGCCCGGCCGCGAGCGCGCAGGCGGCCGAGCCGAGGGTGAACACCGCGAGCCCGGCGAGGAAGATCCGCTTGGGCCCGAGCCGGTCGGCCATCCCGCCCGCGGGCAGCAGGACGGCCGCGAACACCACCGTGTACGCGGTGATCGTCCAGGACAGCCCGGCGAGGGTGCTGCCGGGGAAGGCGCGCAGCAGCTGCGGGATCGCGACGCTGACGATGTTGTAGTCGACCACCGCCATGGCGTTGGCGAGGACGACCGAGGTCAGCGCCAGCGCCCGGCGCCGGGACGGGCTGATCGGCCCCGTGCGCCGCCGGGCGAGCGACCCGGCGCTCACCGCGCGGCGGCCGCGCGCGCCCTCCGGGCGAACTCCTCCTCGAGGACCCGCTTGCGGACCTTCCCCGTCGGGGTCTTGGGCAGCTCGGCGACGACCTCCAGCCGGTCGGGCTCGTAGCCGGGCGTCATGCCCGCGTCCGCGACGCGCTTGCGCAGGTCGTCCAGCGTGGGGGGCGGGCCGCCCGGCGCGGGGACGACGACGGCCACGACGGTCTCGCCGAGCAGCGGCTCCGGCTCCCCGACGACCGCGACCTCCGCGACCCGCGGGTCGGCGCGCAGGACGCCCTCGACGGTGACGCCGGGGACGTGCAGCCCGCCCTTGTTGATCATGTCCTTGGTACGGCCGATGATCTTGATGCCGCCGCGGCCGTCCGGCCGGGCGAGGTCGCCGGTGGCGAACCAGCCGTCGTGCAGCGCGGCGGCGAACACCTCGTCGGCGCCCTCGTAGCCCAGGCACATGTTCGCGCCGCGGATCTCCAGCCGGCCCGGGCCGTCGGCGACGACGGCGCCGTCCTCGCCGACGAGCCGCAGCGACATCCACTCGACGGGCCGGCCGTCGCTTCGGGCCGCCCAGTCGGGCGGGTCGTCCGGGCGGCCGATGGTGACGCCGCCGTTCTCGGTCATCCCCCACAGCGGCCGGACCGGGAACCCGAACGTCTCCAGGAACCGCCCCGGCAGGTCCGGCGGGATCGGCGTGGAGCCGGTGACCATGTGCCGCAGCGCGACCTCCCGCGGGTTCGCGCGCTGCTCGGCGACCAGCTCGTCCAGGACGAGCGGGGTGAAGTAGGCCGCGGTGATCCCGTACTCCACGGCGAGGTCGAGGAAGTCGCCGGGCTTGAACGCGTCCGCCCACACGGCGGTGGCGCCCGCGACGAGCGGTGCCAGCATCCCGTAGAGCCAGCCGCCCTGCCCGCCGACGATGCACGGGGTGGACAGCACGTCGTCCTCGCCGAGCCCCAGAGGGACGGTGTAGGAGCGCGCCATCGCGTACAGGGTGTTGTGCGAGTGCCGGACGCCCTTCGGCCGCCCCGTCGTGCCCGACGTGTACATGATCTGGAAGAGGTCGTCGCCGGACGGCCGGTGCCGGGGCGCCGTGCCGCCCGCCGCGAGCAGGCCGCTCTCGAACCCGATCGCGCCGCCCGACACGCCGTCCCCCACCACGATCTGGTGGCGCAGGTCGGGGAGCCGGTCGCGCATGCCCGCGATGGTCCCGGCGACGTCGAGGCCGCGCACCCCGTCCAGCGACACGACGGCGCGGGCGCGGGACTCGCGCAGGATCCACTCGGTGTCGGCGGCGCCCGTCGCGATGTAGTACGGGACGACGACGGCGCCGGCGCGTCCGCAGCCGAGCGCGAGGACGGTCGCCTGCCACTGGTTGACCAGCTGCATCGCGACGCGGTCGCCCGGCCCGACGCCGAGCGCGGCGAGCCCGGCCGCGCACTGGTCCACCCGCTCGGCGAGCTGCGCGTAGGTGAGGACGGCGTCGGGCCCGTCCCCGGTCTCCCAGACATGACCGACCACCGCCGGGCGGTCGGGGGCGGCGTCCGCCCACCGGTCGAGGTCGTCGAGGAATGTGCCGTCCCGCCACCAGCCCCGCCGCCGGAACTCGTGCGCGTCGTGGACGTCCGTCACGATCTGCCCCTTCCATGCCGGGTGGCTTGATCATGACCACGGCGGGGCGGGCGCGGCAACGGCCACTGTTGACGAAGACCGGACGGGCCGGTCGGCACCCGTGTCAGGCGATCTCGCGCCAGTCGAGGACGGGCGCGGCGGCGTCCCGGAGGGCGGCGAGGAGCCCGAGCCGGTTGGCGCGGACGCCGGGGTCCTCCGCCATCACCATCACGTCGTCGAAGTAGGCGTCGATGGGCCCGACGAGCGCGGACGCGGCCGCCGCGAACTCCGGCAGGGACGGCCGCGCGGTCAGCTCGGCCTTCACGCGGGTGAACGCCTCGTGCAGGGCGTGCTCCGCGGGCTCGGTGAACAGGGCGGGGTCGTAGCCGGCCTCGGTGCCGGCCGGGACGATCCGCAGGACGCGCTGCAGCGCCGTCGTGAGCCGCTCGAACGCCGCGGACCCGAGCAGCTCCCCCAGGTCGGCGGCGGCCCGCGCGGCCTGGGCGGGCGCGCCCGCGAGCGGCAGCACGGCCCGGACGACGTGCACCGGGTGCCCCTCGTCCAGCAGGTGCTGCTCCAGGCGGCGCGCGATGAACCGCTCGGCCTCGGCGAGCGCGTCCGGGGCGACGGCGACGGGCTGGTGCCGGGCGGCGACGGCGAGGCCGTCCCCGACCGTGACCGGGGCGAGGCGCGGGACGTCCCGCAGGACCGCGGTCAGCGCGAGCGCGGCGCGGCGCAGCCCGAACGGGTCGGAACTGCCCGTCGGCGCCGACCCGACGGCGAACAGCCCGGCCAGCAGGTCGAGCCGGTCGGCGGCGGCGAGCACGGCGCCGGCGGCCGAGGGGGGCGCGTCCGCGGCCGCGCGGGGCAGCTCCATCTCGTACAGGGCCCGCGCGACGCCGTCGTCCTCCCCGGCGCGGCGGGCGTACTCGCGGGCCATCGTCCCGGCGAGGCTCGGCAGCTCGATGACCATGGACGAGGCCAGGTCGAACTTCGCCAGCGCGGCGGCGCGGCCGAGCACGGCCCGCTCCGCGGCGGTGAGGTCGAGCCGGCCCGCCAGGTCGGCGGCGATCGCGGCGATGCGGGACGACCGGTCGGCCATCGACCCGAGCCGCTCGGTGAACGTCAGCCTGCCGAGCCCCTCCTTGATCTGCTCGGGCGTGCCGCGCAGGTCCTGCCGGAAGAAGAACGACGCGTCCTCGTACCGGGCGCGCAGGACGGCCTCGTTCCCGGCCCGGACGGCGTCGTGGTCGCAGTCGCCGTTGGCGACCGTGACGAAGTGCGGGAGGAGGCCGCCGGCGGCGTCCCGCACCGGCAGGTAGCGCTGGTGCTTGCGCATGACCGTGGTGAGGATCTCCTCGGGCAGCTCCAGGTACTTCGCGTCGAACGACCCGAGGAGGGCGACGGGCTCCTCGACCAGGTTGACGATCTCCTCGACGAGGGCGTGCTCGTCGGCCAGGGCGACCGTCCCGCCCAGGCCGCCCGCGAGGGCCCGCGCCGCCTCGGCGATCCGGGCCCGGCGGCGGGACGGGTCGGGCTCGATCCCGTGCTCGCGCAGCACCGCGACCAGCGACGCGGCGTCCGGCACGTCGACGCGCGGCGTCGCGGACGTCCGGTGGACGCGGGTCGCGCGGCCCGCCGTGAGGCCGCCCACCGCGACCGGGACCTCCCGGTCGTCCAGCAGCGCCACCAGCCAGCGGATCGGGCGGGCGAACGACAGGCCGGGCGCGTTCCACCGCATGTTCTTCCCGGCGCGGAGCCCGGTGACGATCTCCGGGAGCAGCCCGGCGAGGACCTCGGCGGCGGAGCGGCCCGCGACAGTCCGGGTGTATCCGGCGTACTCCCCGCCGGCGACGGCGACCTTCCGGACGTCGGAGACCTCGATGCCGTGGCCGCGCGCGAACCCCTCCAGCGCCCGCGTCGGCGCGCCGGACGCGTCGTAGGCCGCGGCGAACCGCGGCCCCTTCACGACCTGCTCGGCGTCGGGCTCGCGGGCCTCCAGGCCCTGGACGAGCACGATGATCCGGCGCGGCGTCGCGTACGCGGCGAGCGAGGACGCGTCGGTGAGCAGGCGGGCCTCGGCCAGCCCGTCGCGCAGCCGTCCCTCGACGTGCCCGGCCGTCCTCCCGACCTCGCCCGGCGGCAGCTCCTCGACGCCGATCTCCAGCGCGAACGTCCCGGCGGACGCGGCGTCCGGCAGCTCGCCCGGCTCGACGGCGGCGGGCGGCGCGGTGGCGTCGCCGAGGGGGTGACCCAGTTCGGCGCGGCGCTCCACCCACAGCGCGGCGACCTCGTGGGCGAGGCCGCGCATCCGGGCGAACGCGCGCGCCCGCTCGGTGGTGCCGATCGCGCCGCGCGCGTCCAGCACGTTGAACGCGTGCGAGCACTTCAGCACGTAGGAGTGGGCGGGGACGGGCAGCCGCGCGTCCAGCATCCGCCGCGCCTCGGCCGCGTACGCCTCGAACAGCTCCCGGTTCGCCGCGATGTCGGCGTCGTCGAGGTAGTAGCGGCTCATCTCGTACTCGGCCTGCCCGAACGCCTCGCCGTAGGTGATGCCGGGGGCGTACTGGATGTCCTTGAAGTGGGAGACGCCCTGGAGCGCCATCAGGATGCGCTCCATCCCGTAGGTGATCTCGACCGAGACGGGGTCGAGGGTCAGCCCGCCCGACTGCTGGAAGTAGGTGAACTGGGTGATCTCCAGGCCGTCCAGCCACACCTCCCAGCCGAGCCCCCACGCGCCGAGCGCGGGCGACGCCCAGTCGTCCTCGACGAACCGGACGTCGTGCGCGCGCAGGTCGACGCCGAGCGCGGCGAGGCTGCCGAGGTACTGCTCCTGCGCGTCGCCCGGCTCCGGCTTGAGGACCACCTGGAACTGGGTGTGGGTCTGCAGCCGGTTCGGGTTGTCGCCGTAGCGGGAGTCGTCGGGGCGGACGCTCGGCTCGGTGTAGGCGACGCGCCAGGGCTCGGGGCCGAGGACGCGCAGCGCCGTCGCCGGGTTGAGCGTCCCCGCCCCCACCTCGGTGTTCATCGGCTGCGCGACGAGGCAGCCGCGCCCCGCCCAGTAGTCGGTGAGCCGGATCAGGGCGTCCTGCATGGTCAGCACGGGAAGTCTCCAATGGGCGCGGAAAGGACAAGCCTAGAAGCGCCCGAGACCTCGCTCGATCGCGACGCGCACGGGAGATGTCGCGGGAAGGGGGCCGGAGGGGATCAGCGGCGGCTGCGCCATGAACCGGGGGCGCGTCCCGTGGTGCCCCTGCGCGGCGTGGACGAGGAACGGATGGCACAGGTACACGTCGCCGGCGCGGCCCGTCGCGTGCGCGAGCGGCCGGTGCTCCGTCGCCGCCGCGGCCTTGCCCGCCAGCTCCATGAACGGCAGGCCCGCCTTGCCGGCGGGCTCCAGGATCGGCGGGACGTCCAGGTGGGAGCCGACCCGGATGCGGGTGGGGCCGTCGTCCTCGGACACGTCCGAGAACAGGAACAGCATCAGCAGCGCGCGGCCCGCCGACTCGACGTTCGCCCGGTAGGACATGAAGTCGGCGGGGTCGTCGCCGGGGAAGGACGTGTCGATGTGCCAGCCGTCGTCGCCGGGCGGCTCGTCGCTGGGGAACCGCACGGGGAACGTGCCGAGGCCGCCGCGCGGCAGCCAGGCGCCCTCGCCGACGACCGCGTCGAACGCGGCGCGCAGGCGGGGCGTGTTCGCGGCGGCTCGGAACGGCTCCTCGGCGTGCTCGCCGAGCCGGACGACCGGCCGGGTCCAGGTCGCGGGGTCGTCCGGGTCGCAGCCGGTGCCGCGCCACAGGATCGCCCGGCACTCGGCGGCCAGGTCGCGGGGGAACGCCTCGTCCACGCGCACGAACCCGTCGGCGATGAAGGCGTCAACGTCGATCATGCCGCACAGGGTCGCAGGGCGGGGCCGCCGGAGGCGAGCGAATTACCGGCGGACGTTCAGCTCGACGCCGCCGACGATGCGGCCGCGCAGCAGCTCGGCGAGCCGGTCGGAGACCCGCTGCACGGTGCCCCGCTCGTCGTGCCCCGGCGCGACGGAGAACCGGACCGCGACCTCCGCGGACGTCCCCTCGGTCACCCGGACGCCCGTCACCGACGGGTCGGAGCCGAACGCGGCGTCGACGGCGGCGAGGACGTCGGGGTCCTCGTGCGGCGGCGGGATGGGGCGGCCCTCGGCGAGCAGGTGCAGGCGCAGCCCCTCCACGGCGAACGGGACCGGGCCGGCGACGTCCACGACCAGGGCGTCGGCGCCCTCGTCGAGGGCGGCGCGGCAGGCGTCGCCGCCCCGCACCGTCACCGGGCGGGCGTCCGCGCGCCACGCCTTCATCGTCTCGGCGCAGGTGAAGCCGAGCACGCCGCGCCGCCCGTCGTCGCCGATCAGCGTGGGCAGCGCCATCTCGCTCGACTTCTCGCGGCGCAGCTCGCCGGGTTCGACCTCTTCCTCCTCGGTGAGGACGGCGACGATCGGCACGAGCAGCCGGGCGCCCTGGAGCCGCCGCAGCACCGTGTGCGCGCCGACGCGGCCCGCGGCGTACCCCGTGAGCGCCTCGCACAGCCGGGGATCGGCACTGCCGTCGTCCCCGGGGATCAGTGGTTCGGGAATGGTCAGTCCGGACACGCCAGGCAGGCTATAACCTCAGGCGACCCCTGTGGGCGACTAACCGGATACTCTCCGTTCCATCCGCCCGGCACGACCTGCGAAGGGCACCCCCCACAGGCCCCGGAAGGACCGGCTGACCGGCCCTTCCGCGTCGCTCCAGGCGCCGGTCAGCCGAGGTCGGCGATGGCCGCCACCGTGCCGCCGCCGGACGGGCCCTGGTGGACGGCCGCGACCGACACGAACACCGCCGGGTCGCCCGTCACGGACGCCGCGACACCGCCCACGCACGCCTTGATCTGCCGGTGCCAGTGCACGTCGGAGTCGTCCAGCATGATGTTGCGGCGGCCCCGGACCGCGCCGCTCGGGTCGGCCTCGCACTTGATGAACACGTTGACGAGCCGGTCGCCGAGGTCCGCGGTGCGGGGGCGGTCGGGCAGGTCGAGGCCGGTCGAGGCGATGGCGTCCCAGATGCCGTCGGCGTCCAGTGCGTCCTTCATCACACCGTGCCCGGCCCGGTACCGGCCGCCGATGCCGCGCACGTTGCCGACGACGACGATCTGCGCCCGGTCGAGCTCCACGCCGGACGAGCAGGACGCCACCGACGAGTACAGCGACAGGTCCCGGTGGATCTGCTCGGCGGACGGCATCGCGATCTCGCCGAGCGCGACGGCGATGCCGAGCGCGGTGGTCGAGTTGGAGATGTCCATCGACTTCAGCGTGTCCTCGGTGACGACGTCGCGGCCCCGCGCCTTGGCGTCGTTGATGGTGTCGAGGGTGAGCAGCGGCGTCTTGGTCTGCACGTAGTGGACGTCGGCGGGGTCGTCGATCCCGGCGGTCTTCATCGCCTCGCGGACGCCGGCGGCGACGGTCTCGACCATCGCGGGGCGCCCGATGTCCTCGGGCAGGATGACCTCGCTCATCGCGACGCCGACCGACAGGCGCGGCTCGTCCGAGGCGGGCGCCGCCGCCGGGTCGGTGGTGGCGAACACGGTCGCGTGCGGGCTGAGGACGCCGTCGGTGCCGCCCGACCACACCAGCGGGACGCGCGCGACCTCGTCCGCCGTCCGGGTGCCCTTGGCGGTGAGGACCTCGCGGAACGCCCGGTCGGCCAGCAGCCGCGTGTAGTCGTTCACGCCGCCGTTGCCCTCGGTCTTGCCGACGACGGCGAGGACGCGGTCGGCCTCCAGGACGCCGTCGTCGATCAGCCGGGCGAGCCCGGACGCGTCGGTCACGCTCTCGATGGGGATCTTGCGGACTTCGATCGGGTCGGGCACGTCATCGCTCCTCGGCTGCTCTGCTCGGTGTGGTCTCTACCCCGGCCGGCGCCTCCACGACCGTCCCGGCGCGGCCGTGCGCGGCGTCGCCGAGCCGGGCCAGCGAGGCGATCGCGGCGCGCCGGCCGCCGGCCGCGACGAACCGCCGCACCGCCTCCACCTTCGGCCCCATGCTGCCGCCGGCGAAGTGCCCGGCGGCGGCGAGCGCGGCCAGCTCGGCGGGGGTGGCGCGGCGCAGCGGGCGGGCCCGCGGCGTGCCGAACCCGGTCATCGCGTACTCCACGTCGGTGGCGATGACGAGGGTGGACGCGCCGAGCCGGCGGGCCAGCAGCTGCGCCGCCAGGTCCTTGTCGACGACGGCCTCGACGCCGCGCAGCGCCCCGTCCGCCCGGACCACGGGCGCTCCCCCGCCGCCCGCCGCGACGACGACGTGTCCGGCGTCCAGCAGGACGGCGGCGGCGTCCGCGTCCAGGATCTCCAGCGGCTCCGGGGAGGCGACGACGCGCCGCCAGCCCCGCGCGCCGAACCGCCGCCACGTCTCGCCGCGCGCCATGGACCGGCGCGCCTGCTCCTCGGGGAAGTAGCGGCCGATCGGCTTGGCGGGGGCGGCGAAGCCGGGGTCGGCGGCGTCCACCAGCGTGCGCGTCACCACCGTGGACACCGGGCGGGCGGCGCCGCGCGCGGCGAGCGCCCGGTCCAGCGCGTTCATGATCATCACGCCGACGGTGGCCTGGGTCTGCGCGCCGCACCAGTCCAGCGGGACGGGCGGCACCACGCCCGCCGCCAGCTGGTTCTTGATCAGCAGGTTGCCGACCTGGGGGCCGTTGCCGTGCGTGAGCGCGACCCGCGCGCCCGCCGCGGCCAGGTCGGCGACGTGCGCCATCGCGGCCTCGATCGCGGCCGCCTGCGCGTCCGGCGCGGCGCTGCCGTCCGGCGCGGTCATGGCGTTGCCGCCGAGCGCGATCAGGATCCGCTCGCCGTCGAGCGGTCCCCCGCCGTTCCAGGTCACGGGAC
Source organism: Actinomadura geliboluensis (assembly GCF_043197915.1). NCBI lineage: Bacteria > Bacillati > Actinomycetota > Actinomycetes > Streptosporangiales > Thermomonosporaceae > Actinomadura > Actinomadura geliboluensis. Next base: position 369,792 of record NZ_JBICUA010000001.1, read on the forward strand.
GGACGCTAACCCGCGCGAAGGGCGGCGCTCATGGGCGAAATCCGCCCAACGAGCGCCGCTTCTTCGGCACTTTCTCGGGACGCGCGCCTGTCAGGGGCGCGCGCCGAGCCGGCCGACCCAGCCCATCGCCTCGTAGGTGGTCGTGACGGTCCCGTGCCCGGCCTCGGTCGTCCGGAACTCGAGCAGGTCGGCGGTCGTCGCCGAGATGACCAGCCGGGACTCGGTCGCGGCCGCGCCGCCGTCCGGGCCCGACGCCGCGACGACGGCCGTGCCGGGGCGGCCGAGCCGGTCGGTGGCCTCGCCCGCCAGCCGGATCCCGGGCTGCCCGGCGAGGACCTTGAAGAGCGCCGACTTGGCGCCCGGCGTGACCGGCCCGCCGAGCAGGTCGTGCGCGATCCCCCACACGTAGGCGGTGAAGGTGCCCTTGAACGGGTTCTCGGCGGCCTTCAGCTCGCGCTGGTAGCGGTCGCGCAGCACGGCCGACAGGCTCCGCGGGTCCTCGGGCAGGGACGCGATCTGCTCGGCGGTCATCTCCCCGGTGCCGAGGCCGCGGCGCATCGGCCCTTCCCAGACCCGCTTCTCGCTGGAGCCGGCGAGGCGGGGGGACCCGTCCTGCTGCCAGAGGGCCTTGTCCCGGTCGGTGGGGAAGACGAGCTTGTCCGGGCCGCCGGTCTTGCGCGCCCTGCTTCCGTCGCGCGCGAGCCAGACCTCGCCGGGGCTCTCGATGAGGGCCCTGTAGGTGATCTTCTTGTCCACCTTGCGGCGGTCCGGCCCCGTGCCGACGATCGCCCTGCGGTGCCCGCCCACCTCGCTCGTCGTCAGCTGCCGGCTGTACCAGTAGCGGCCGGTCGCGGCCGGGGCCTTCGCCGCGGTCGTCGCGCTGGCGAGCAGGAACGTGCGCGCGTCGGCGGGCCCCTCCTGCGCCGACGGCGGCCGCGCGGGAGTGTCGCCGCCGCCCGTGACGACGACGGCCCCGGCGGCGGCGCAGGCGGCGGCCGCGACTCCGGCGACCAGCAGCACGGGCCGCCGGACGCGGCGGCGCGGGCGCGGCGCTGCGGCGGCGCTCATGGCACGGGCCAGGTCGGCGTCGCGGCGGCGCGCGTGGCCGTCCTCGGCCAGCTCGTCGAGCGCGGCGGGCTTGAGCGCGCGGAACGCGGTGTCGGGCATCGTGTCTCCAGTGGTCATCGGGCCGCCTCCTCGGCGACCGCGGGGGCGGGGCGGGGGTCGGCCGGGGCGGCGGCGGTGTCCAGGGCGCGGGCGAGGCGCCTGCGGGCGCGGTGCAGCCGGACGGCGAGCGCGGGCGCCGAGCAGCCCATGACCTTCGCCGCCTGGCGGGGCTCCAGGCCGTGCCAGTTGACGAGCGCGAGCACCTCCAGGTCGCGCTCGGGCAGCGCGGCGACCGCCGCGAGCGCGGTCTCGCGCTCCACCACGTGCTCGGCGACGTCCCAGGCCGCGAGGTCGGCGGGCGTCATCAGCGCCCGGATCCGGTCGGCGAGGGCGTGGCCGCGGCGGCGCCGGTCGTGCTGCTTGCGCAGCAGGTTGCGGGCGACGCCGAGCAGCCACGGCAGCGGCGGGTCGCCGACGTCGTCCAGCCGCCGCCAGGCGATCAGGAACGTCTCGCCGGCGATGTCCTCGGCCGTGTGCGGCTCGGCGTGGGTGAGCGCGTAGGCGAGGACGCGCCGGTGGTTCTCGTCGTACAGGCGGGTGAACCGTGATCCGGGATCATCCACGAGTACCTCCCGTCGGGATCGGTTGTCGTGACGTAATCCCGGACGGGCGGCCCCGTTTACAGGGGCGGCGCGGTTTTCTCAGCGGAGCCGGGCGAGGCGCTCCACGGCCTCGTCGATGACCTCGTCCTTCTTGCAGAACGCGAACCGGACGAAGTGGGCCCCGGCCTCGGCGTGGTCGTAGAACACCTGGGTCGGGATCGCGACGACGCCCGCCCGCTCCGGCAGGGCGCGGGCCAGCTCCATGCCGTCGGTGAACCCGAGCGGCCGGATGTCGGCCTGCACGAAGTAGGTGCCCTGCGGCCGGTACGCGGTGAACCCGGCGGCCTCCAGGCCGGTGATGAGCCGGTCGCGCTTGCCCTGGAGCGACTTGCGCAGCTCCTCCACCCACGGGATCTCGTTGCGCAGCGCGTACGCGGCGGCCCGCTGGTAGGGGGCGCTGACCGCGTAGGTGAGGAACTGCTTCACCGTCTGGACGGCCCGGACGTACGGCGCGGGCGCGGTCACCCAGCCCGTCTTCCAGCCGGTGACGGAGAACGACTTGCCGGCCGACGACACCGACACCGTCCGCTCCCGCATCCCGTCGAGCGTGGCGAGGGGGATGTGCTCGGCGTCGTCGAAGGTGAGGTACTCGTACACCTCGTCGGTGATGGCGACCAGGTCGTGCTCGCGGCACACGCCGGCGATGGCCTCCAGCTCGTCCCGCGTGAAGACGGTGCCCGCCGGGTTGTGCGGCGAGTTCACCAGGATCGCGCGCGTGCGGGGCCCGACGGCCGCCCGCAGCTCGTCGGGGTCGAAGGTGAACCGGCCCTCGACCGGCCGCAGCGTGACGGGCCTGCGCACGGCTCCCGCGAGCGCGACGACGGCCGCGTAGGAGTCGTAGTACGGCTCGAAGACGATCACCTCGTCGCCGGGCCCGGCGAGCGCGAGGACGGACGCGGCGATGCCCTCGGTGGCGCCCACGGTCACGTACACCTCGGTCGCGGGGTCGTACTCCAGCCCGTACCGGCCGAGCCGCTGCGCCGCCACCGCCTCCCGCAGCTCGGGCACGCCCGGCCCCGGCGGGTACTGGTTCCCGCCCGAGCGGATGGCCTCGACCGCCGCGTCCAGGACGCCGGCCGGGCCGTCCTCGTCCGGAAAGCCCTGGCCGAGATTGATCGACCCGGTCCGGACGGCGAGGGCCGACATCTCGGCGAAGATCGTCTCGCCGAATCCCTGCATGCGCGCTACGAGAGGCTCACCCACGCCGACCAGGGTAACGGCGTCAGATCCAGCCCATCCGCTCGGCGGTGCGGACGGCGGCGAGGCGGTTGGACTCGTCGAGCTTGCCCATGGCGGTGGACAGGTAGTTGCGGACGGTGCCCTCGGACAGGTGCAGGGCGGCGGCGATGCGGGCGGTCCCGGCGCCGGTGCCGGTGAGGCGGAGGACCTCGCGCTCGCGTTCGGTGAGCGGGTTGTCGCCGGCGGCCATGGCGCCGGCGGCGAGCTCGGCGTCCAGGTAGCGGCCGCCGCCGTGGACCTTGCGGATGGCGGCGGCGAGCTCCTGCGTGGGGGCGTCCTTGGCGACGAAGCCGCGGACCCCGGCGGCCATGGCGCGGCGCAGGTAGCCGGGGCGGCCGAAGCTCGTGAGGATGCACACCGCGCAGCGGGCGCCGGCGGCGTGCAGGTCCTCGGCGACGGAGAGGCCGTCCGCGCCCGGCATCTCGATGTCGAGGACGGCGACGTCCGGGTCGTGCGCGGCGACGGCGGCGGCGACCTCGTCGCCGCGGCCGACCTCGGCGACGACCTCCAGGTCGGCCTCCAGGCCGAGGAGCGCGGCGACGGCGCCGCGGATGAGGTGCTCGTCGTCGGCGAGCAGGACGCGGATCACGCTCCCCTCCCGGCGGGCGCCGCGGCGGGCACGGCGCCGTCACCGTCGCCGGGCTCGGGCAGCGGGACGGCCGCACGCAGCAGGAACCCGTCGCGGCCGCGCCGCCCGAAGGCGACCTCGCCGCCGAGCACGGCCGCGCGCTCGGCGAGCCCGGTCAGGCCCGAGCCGCCCGGCCCGTCGGCCGCGCGGGCGCCGTCGTTCAGCATCTCCAGCACCACGGACCCGCCGTAGGCGGTGATCGAGATCGTGCAGCGGCGCGCCTCGCTGTGCTTGATCACGTTGGTGGCGCCCTCGCGGATCACCCAGGCGAGTACGGAGCGGACCTCGGACGGCAGCCCGTCCGGCGGGGCGCCGGCCTCGCAGCGGACCCCGGCGGCCTCCAGCACGGCCCGGACCCCGGCCAGCTCGGCGTCCAGCTCGACGGCGCGGTACCCGCTGACGGCGGCCCGCACCTCGCGCAGCGCCTCCCGCGCGGCGTGCCGGACGTCGGCCATCTCGGCGCCGGCCCGCTCGGGGTCGGTGCCGGCCATCCGCATCGCCAGCTCGCTCTTCACCGCGATGAGCGACAGGCTGTGGCCGAGCAGGTCGTGCAGGTCGCGGGAGAAGCGGAGCCGCTCCTCGGTGACGGCGAGCCGGGCGAGGGCGTCGCGGGCCGCGTGGGTCTCGCGGTGCATGTCCCACATGCGGCGCTGGTAGATGTTGACGAACGCGACCACGCCGCAGACCGCGGTGTAGAGCGCGAACAGCATCGGGAAGACCGCGTACCAGGGCAGCGACCCGTGCGTGTCGAGGCGGTCGGCGGCGACGGTGGAGACCGCGCCGCTGTACGCGCCGGTGGCCGCGCAGAGGGCGGCGACGCGGCTACGGCCCATCGGCGTCAGGACGACGGCGGAGAGCCAGAAGACCGGGACGATGGTGAACCAGGGGCTCACGAGGAGCATCAGGCTCAGCGCGGCGGCGACGGCGCCGCCGCCGGCGATGTCGCGGCGGGACGCGCCGCCCTCCAGGCCCGTCCGGACGAGCCGGTGGTAGTACCAGACGAGCACGCCGAACCCGGCGAGCACGGCGGCGGCGACGGGGGCGCCCACGTCGCCGCCGGCGTAGGCGGAGCCGAGCCCGGCGACGAGCGGCGCGGCGAAGCCCACGGCGGCGAACATGAACGAGCGGTAGGTGACCCGCCGGTAGCGCTCCAGCCTGCGGGTGTCCTGTTCTTCGAGATCCGCCGTGGTGGCGACCGTCATGTGCCGTTCCTCCTCTCAACGCAGCGTAGACGCCGGTCAGGCGTGCCGCGGCTCCCACCGGAACCAGCGGGCGGCGAGGGCGCGGCCGAGGACGCCCCAGACGACCAGGTAGAGGAACGGCCGCACGCAGGCCGCCCACCCCTCGACGATGCCGAGGGACGGGTGCGGGGCGCCGTGGTGGACGAAGTCCCGCCCGAAGTACCCGGTCCGGACGATCTCCACGACCGGGTTGAGCGGGACGGCCCGGCACACCTGCTGGAGCCAGCCGGGCAGCTCCTCCAGCGGGAACATCACGCCGCCGCCGAGCATGCAGCCGAACATGATCGGCAGCACGGTGAGCTGCGCCAGCTCCGCGTTCGGGGTGAGGCCGGAGACGGCGAAGGCGAGCAGCGCGAAGACGGCGGCGCCGCCGGCGAGCCCGGCGAGCAGCAGCACCGGGTCGGCGGGGAACCGGCCGCCGAACGCGGCGCCCAGCGCGACCAGCAGCGCGAGGGCCTGCACGGCGTACATGGCGGTCGCGGTCAGCACGCTGCCGCCGGTGATCTCGGCGTCCGAGAGCGCGGTGCCGCGCAGCCGCTTGAGCGTGCGGTCCTCGCGGCGGGCGGTGAACACGTTGACGAGGTTCATGAACACGGCGAAGACGAGGAAGAACCCGAGGTGGCCGGTGCCCTGGAGGAGGGCGCCGTCCACGCCGCCGATCTCCTGGCCCTTCATCGGGACGAGCATCGCGGCGAACAGCACCGGCAGGCCGAAGACGGTGAACATCGCCGTCCGGTTGCGCCAGAGCAGGGTGGCGTCGAGGCGGGCGACGCTGAGCAGGGCGGACGGGTTCATCGGGCCGCTCCTTCGGCGGTGCGGAGGAAGACGTCTTCGAGGGAGGCGCTGCGCGCCTCCAGGCCGTCGAGCCGGACGCGCTGGTCGTCGGCCCAGCGCAGCAGGTCGTACAGGCCCGCCTGGAGGCCGGTGTCGGTGACGGTGTAGGAGGCGACGGTGCGGCCGCCGTCGACGGTGATGGCGGCGCGGGCGCCGCGCAGGTCGGGCAGTTCGGCGACCTGGAGGCTGTCGGGGACGCGGAAGCGGATGCGGTCGCCGTGCCCGGCGACGACCTCGCCGACCGTCCCGGACGTCTCGATCCGGCCCCGGTGCATGATGGCGAGGCGGTCGGCGAGGTGCTCGGCCTCCTCCAGGTAGTGGGTGGTGAGCAGGACGGTCGTGCCGTCCGCCACCAGGCCGCGGACGGTCGCCCAGGTGGCCTGCCTGGCCTCGGGGTCCATGCCGGTGGTGGGCTCGTCCAGGAAGATGACCTGGGGGCGGCCGAGCAGCGCGAGGGCGAGGTCGAGGCGGCGCTTCTGGCCGCCGGACAGCTGCCGCACCCGCACGTCGGCCTTGGCGGCGAGCCCGGAGATGGCGATGGCCTCGTCCTTGGGCCGCGCCGCCGGGGTGAAGCCGCGCCAGTGCTCGACGGTCTCGGCGACGGTGAGGTCGGTGAAGAAGCCGCCGTCCTGGAGCATGATGCCGATGCGCGGGCGCACGGCGCGGCGCTCCCGGTACGGGTCGTGCCCGAGCACCCGGACCGTGCCCGCGTGGGCGGGCCGGTGCCCCTCCAGGGTTTCGAGCGTGGTCGTCTTGCCGGCGCCGTTGGTGCCGAGGAGGGCGAACAGCTCGCCCGCGCCGACGTCGAACGAGATGCCGGCGACGGCCTCGAAGTCCCCGTACCGCTGGCGGAGGCCGGTGGCGGTGATGGCTGGATCGTCCATGCGTCCCAGCCTCGCGGCCGCGCGCGGCGGCCGGTAGGAGCCGCTGTCACCGGTTCCGGCGGCGCCTGTCAGGCGATCGGCATGACAGGTGTCACGTCTCTCAGCTCGCGACGCTGACGACGCGGCCGACGGTGGAGTCGTCGGCGAGCTGGTCGAGCAGGGCGATGGCGAGGTCGGCGCGGGCGATGGAGGCGCCGCCGAGTACGTTGCGCTCGACCGCCCTGCGGTAGCGGCCGTTGCCGGGGCCGTTGGTGAGGCGGGGCGGGCGGACGATCGTCCAGCGGGTCCCCGACGCGCGGACCAGGCGCTCGGCGGCGCGCATGTCGGCGAACGCGTGCTTGAGGAGCGGCTGCAGGACGAGCGGTTTGACGACGAACCGGGTGAGCGGGTCGTCGCCCGGCCCGGCGTGCAGCCCGGACGCGCTGACCAGCAGGAACCGGTCGGCGCCCGCGGCGTCCATGGCGGCGAGGACGCTGCGGGCGCCGTCCGCGCAGACGCTGGTCGGGGCGCGGCCCTCGCGGGTGCCGAGGGCGGACACGACGGCGTCGGCGCCCTTGACCGCCTCCTCGATCGCGGCCGGGTCCATGACGTCGGCCTGGACGACCTCCGCGCAGGAGCGCAGCTCGGACGGCAGCCGCGCCGGGTCGCGGACGACGGCGGTGACGTGGTGCCCGGCGTCCAGCGCCCGCCGGACGGTGAGCCGGCCGGTGGCTCCGGTCGCCCCGAAGATGGTGATCCTCATGGTCGCCCCCTGTGGTGAGTGAGTATTTACTAACCTCTATCGTGGTGAGCGTTCACTCACCTGTCAAGGGGGCCCTATTGAGCGCGCGGGAACGGATCCTGGACGCCGCGGCGGACCTCATGCGGCGGCACGGCGTCGCCCGCGCCACCACCAAGGAGATCGCGAAGGCGTCCGGCTACTCCGAGGCACTGCTCTACAAGCACTTCCGCGACAAGGAGGAGCTGATGCTGAGCGTGCTGAAGGAGCGGATGCCGCCGTTCGCCTCGATGGCCGTCCCCGGCAGGGGCACCGTGGAGTCGAACCTCGTCGCGGTCGTCCACGGCGCGCTGCGCTTCTACCGGCGGGCGTTCCCGATGATGGCGTCGATGGCGGCGCAGCCCGCGCTGCTGAACGCCACCCGCGAGTCGCTGCGCAAGTACGGGGCGGGGCCGCAGGAGCCGGTGCGGGCGCTCGCCCGGTACCTGGACGCCGAACGCGGCCTCGGCCGCGTCGCCGCCGGCGCGGACGCGCAGGCGGTGGCGGCGCTGCTCATGGGGGCGTGCTTCCAGCAGGGGTTCCTGCACTACTTCGCCGAAGGCGAGGACGGCCCCGACCTGCCGGAGTCGTTCGCGCGCGGCCTCGTGCGGCCCGTCCTGGCGGAGGTGCTGCCCTAGAGCTCGCCGAGGCGGGTCTTCACGACCTTGCCCATGGCGTTGCGCGGCAGCGCGTCCACCAGGTGGACGACGCGGGGCCGCTTGTGCACCGACAGCCGCTCGGCGACGAACCCGATGAGCTGGTCCGCGCCGACGCCGTCGGCGACGACGTAGGCGGTGACCTGCTCGCCGAGGTCGTCGTGCGGGGTGCCGACGACGGCCGCCTCCCGGACCGCGGGATGCGCGAGCAGTGCGTTCTCGATCTCCCCCGCGCCGATCCGGTACCCGCCGCTCTTGATGAGGTCGGTGGACGCGCGGCCGACGATGCGGTGCCAGCCGTCCGGGCCGATGGTCGCGATGTCGCCGGTGCGGAACCAGCCGTCCGGCGCGAACGACTCCGCGGTGGCCTCGGGCCGGTTGAGGTAGCCCTTGAACAGCAGCGGCGCGCGGACGTGCAGCTCGCCGGGCGCCTCCCCGTCGTGCGGGACGGCGCTGCCGTCCTCGGCGACCAGGCGGGTCTCGACGCCGGGCAGCGGCATGCCGACATAACCGGGGCGCCTGTCACCGTCGGCGCGCGCGCTGACCGTGATGAGGGTCTCGGTCATGCCGTACCGCTCGACAGGCCGGTGCCCGGTGAGCTCGGAGAGCCGCTCGAAGACGGGCACGGGCAGGGGCGCGCTGCCCGAGACGAGGAGCCGCGCCCCGCGGAGCGCCTCGGCGGTCGCGGGATCGGCCGCCGTCCGCGACCACACCGTGGGGACGCCGAAGAACAGGCTGCCGCCGTCGTCCTGCGCGGCCGCCGCGTACAGCTCCGGCTTGGGACGTCCCGTGTGGACGAGCGGCGACCCCACCCGCAGCGCCCCGAGCACCCCGAGGACCAGGCCGTGCACGTGGAACAGGGGCAGCCCGTGGACGAGCACGTCGCCGGGCGTCCACGCCCACGCCTCGGCGAGCGCGTCCAGCCCGGCGGCGATCGCGCTCCGCGAGATGAGCACGCCCTTCGGCGCGCCCGTCGTCCCGCTGGTGTAGAGGATCAGCGCGGTCGCGTCGGCGGGGACGGCGCCGCCGCCGCTTCCGCCGCGCGGCAGCCGGTCGACCGGAACCAGGGGCGGCTCGCCCGGCGCGGGCTCCGTGCCCCCGGCGGCGAGGATCATGCTCGCCCCCGAGTCGCCGAGGATGTGGGCGCGCTCGGCGGGCCCGGAGTCGGGCGGCAGCGGCACCACCGGGACGCCCGCGAGGAGGCCCCCGACGACCGCCGCGACCGTCTCCAGCGACGCCGTGGCGTGCACGGCCACGGCGTCCGCGCCCCGGATCTCCGCGGCGACCGCGGACGCCCGGCCGAGCAGCTCGTCCCGCGCCAGCTCCCGGCCCGCGACGCGCACCGGCCCGCCGGTCTCGCCGAGCAGGTCCATCATTCGCCCCTCTCCTTCTCCTCCAGCCAGGCCAGGACCGCGTCGTTGTGCTCGCCGAGCAGCGGCGGCGCGGTGTGCTCGCGCGGCGGCGCCCCGTCGAACCGCAGCGGCGGGCCGGGCAGCTCGATCCGGCCGAGCTGCGGATGGTCGACCTCGATGACCAGGCCCTGCGACCGGGTCTGCGACCACTCGTAGACCTCGTCGATCGACCGGATCGCCCCGGCGGGGACGCCCGCCTCGTCCAGCCGCGCGAGCCACGCGTCCCGCGTGTCGGCCGCCAGCGCGCGCTCGATGTCGGCGGTCAACTCCGCACGCCGGGCCGCCCGGTCCGGGATCGTGGCGTAGCGCGGGTCGTCCGGGTCGAGCCCGGCGAGCGGCGCGAACCGGCGCCACAGGCCCTGGTTGGCGACGCCGATCTGGATCTGCCCGTCCTTGCAGCGGAACGTCCCGTACGGGGCGATGGACGGGTGGTCGTTGCCGACCGACTCCGGCGCGTCGCGCGCGACCGTCCACCGCGTGCCCTGGAACATGTGCGCGCCGACCACCGACGCCAGCAGCGACGTGCGCACGACCGTCCCGCGCCCGGTCCTCGTGCGCTCGTACAGCGCGGCCAGCACCCCGGCGACCCCGTTGTGCGCCGCGAGGATGTCGGCGATCGAGAGACCGACCTTGCTGGGCGTGCCGGGCGGCCCGGTCACGCTCATGATCCCCGCCTCGCCCTGCACGATCGCGTCGTAGCCGGGCCGCCCGCCCTCGGGCCCGCCGTGCCCGAACCCGGTGATGGACAGGACGACCAGGCCGGGGTTCAGCTCGTGCAGCCGCTCCACGGGGAACCCGAGCCGGTCGAGCACCCCGGGCCGGAAGTTCTCCACCAGCACGTCGGCGTGCCGCACCAGCCGGGCCAGGACGCCGGCGCCCTCCTGCGACTTCAGGTCGAGGGTGACCGACTCCTTGTTCCGGTTGATCGACAGGTAGTAGGTGCTGACCTGCTCGTCCCCCGCGAACGGCGGCCCCCACCCGCGGGTCTCGTCGCCGCCGCCGGGATGCTCCACCTTGATGACCCGGGCGCCGAGGTCGGCGAGCGCCATGGTGGCCTGCGGGCCCGCCACCACGCGGCTGAGGTCGACGATCACGACGCCTTCGAGCGGTCCGGGCAAGGACGTCCTCCTTCGCGGGTACGGCACCTGGAAGTATGCCGTCCGTGCCGCCTTCCGCGATGACCTACCCCGCGCTCGCCGCGCGCCTGCTCGTCCTGCCGCCGTCCTGCGGCCCGGCGCGCCTGGTCGCGGTGGACGGCCCGAGCGGCGCCGGGAAGTCGACGTTCGCCGGCCACCTCGCGGAGGCCCTGGTGGGCGCGCCGATCGTCCGCTCCGACGACTTCCGCGTCCCATGGGACGCCGACCCGCTCACCTGGTGGCAACCGCTGCGCGCGGCCGTCCTCGACCCTCTCTGCGCGGGACGCCCGGCCCGGCTCCGCCGCTACGACTGGCACCGCGACGGTTACGGCCCCGAGGAGGAGATCCCGCCGCCGCCCGTCCTCATCGTCGAGGGCGTCGGCTCCGCCTGGGCCGACTCCCCCGCCGCCTACCGCATCTGGATCGACGCGCCTTACGACGTCCGCCAGGCCCGCGCCCTAGCCCGCGACGGCGTCGAGTACGCCGACGCCTGGGAACAATGGGCCGCCCGCGAAACCGAGTTCTTCACCAAGGACGACACAAAACCCCGCTGCGACCTCCACATAGACGGCACCACCTTCACCCCCCACCGCTTCACCACCCACTGACCCCACGGCCGATTCACGCTCGCGACCATGGCGAACGCACACCGGCCCCGCTACGCGGCGTGAGTATCGGTGCCGCGCAGGACGTACATGTCGTCCCCGAAGACGGCCGAGATCTGAAGCTCACCACCGATGGCCTGGACATACCGGGCAATGGCCTCGACGGTGGAGACCTCGCCTCGCTCGATCTGGGACACGCGGCTCTTGGTCACGCCCATCCGGTCGGCCACCTCCTTCTGGGACAGGCCGATGGCCTTGCGCCTCTCCGCGAGGCGGTGCCCATCGATGTACGCCTGGTTGCGCTTGCGCGCCTCGGCCACGCCCCGCTCACCGCCGGCGCCCTCGACGACGTCGGCCCGCACATCGCTCCACTTGGGAAAATTCGTCATCGCGACAGTCCCTCCTCGCCCTCTCGCTCCTTCAGGTAGTCGACGTACAGCTCTTCGGCGCGCGGTATCGCCCGCCGGTACCAGCCCGACCAATCGCCCGACTTGTCCCCGCCGACGAGCAGGATCGCCGATCGCCACGGATCGAAGACGAACAAGATGCGAATCTCTGATCGTCCCGCCGAGCCCGGACGCAGTTCCTTCAGGTTGTGGATCTCGGAACCCTCCAGGCGATCGACGAGGGGGCGTCCAAGCCCTGGCCGTCCTCGGCCAGTCGGTCGACTGGCCGAGGACCTGGGCCTTTGAGCGCTCCTCCAACCCGCCGATCCAGCTGAGGAACTCGTTCGTGACGCGGATCTCCCATTCCTCGTCGACGAGTGGGAGTGTAGCAAATCCTCTACCCCCTCAAGGGGTGATCAGTGCGCCCTATGCTCTGGCCATGACGGATGCCGACCATCTGGCGACGAACAAGGCGCTCTGGGATGAACGGGTGCCGATTCACCTGGCCAGCGACTTCTACGACGTGGCCGGGTTCAAGGCCGGCGGCCAGGCCCTGCGCGACTTCGAGACGGCCGAGGTCGGAGACGTCACGGGGCGGCGGCTCGTCCACCTGCAGTGCCACTTCGGGCTCGACACCCTCTCCTGGGCCCGCCGGGGCGCGCACGTGACCGGCCTGGACTTCTCCGAGAAGGCCATCGAGGCCGCCCGCAGGGTGGCGGACGAAACAGGTCTCACGGCGCGCTTCGCCGTGGCCGACGTCTACGACGCGCCGGCGGTCCTCGGCGAGACCTACGACATCGTCTACACGGGCCTCGGCGCCCTGTGCTGGCTCCCCGACATCGACCGCTGGGCCGGAGTCGTGGCGTCACTGCTGGAGCCGGGCGGGTTCCTGTACCTGGCGGAGTTCCACCCGTTCGCCGACACACTCGACGACCGCGAAGGCCGCACGCTCACCTATGACTACTTCGCCGACGGCCCCCAGATCTGGGACGAGCCGGACATGGGCAGCTACGCCGACCCGCAGGCCCCGGTCCAGCACACCCGCTCGATCGAGTTCGTCCACGGCCTGGGCGAAGTGGTGACGGCCCTGACCACCAAGGGCCTGCGCATCGATTTCCTTCACGAGCACGACTACACGCTCTGGCAGCGGTTCTCCATCTTGGAACGCCACGGCACCACCTACCGCCTCCCGGAGGGCCACCCCCGCGTCCCCCTGATGTACTCCCTCCGCGCCACCAAGCCCGCCCTTTAGTCACCGCCGCGACCGCGGCCCCGACGGGCCCGCCGACATGCCCGCCATGGACCCGGCCGAGTATCCGACGATGGCCGCCCTCGCGCCGCTGCAGGACGACTTCGGCTCCGCGGCGCAGTTCGACCGGCTGCTCGACGCCGTCCTGAGCGGGATCCGGAGCCGGGCCGACGGCGGCGTGACTCGGTCGGCCCCAAGCGGAGCGGACGGGTCTGGCGAAATCGGTATGACCGTGTGATCTCGGTCGGTAGCTTGGCGTCATGAGCGGTGACGGCCTTGCGCACGGGATCGGTCCGGCGGCGAAGATAGCGCTGCCGCAGGCGGCGGCAGAGGACGACGAGGACGCCGCGTCCCTGTGGTGTGCGCGGCTGGCCCAGTTCGGGATGGTCGAGGCGGCCAGGCAGTACTTCCGTCCGTCCGGCGAGGAGGGCGACCTCGCCGCGGTCAAGTGCATGGTGTGGCTCGCCTGGGAGGCCGGGGAGGACGGCGACGCCCGGACGTGGCTTGAGCGAGCCGCCCTGACCGGTGACTTGTGGGCGATGTACGAGCTGGGGCGGTCCGTGCCGGAGCCGGACGAGGCGGAGCGCTGGTACCGCCGGGCGGCCGAAGCGGGTCACGCGCTGGCGATGAACAACCTGGGGTCGCTCCTCAGCCGCACCGGCCGGCGTGAGGAGGCCATGGCCTGGTACCGGCGCGCGGCCGAAGCCGGTGTCGACATCGCGATGAACAACCTCGCCGTCCAGCATGTCCTCCAAGGCGAGCATGCGGACGCCGAGCGGTGGTTCCGGCGCGCCGCCGACACCGGCAACGTCGACGGGATGGCCAACCTGGGGCGCGTGAAGCTGGAGGCGGGCGACCTCCGGGACGGCGAGGCGTGGCTCGCCAAGGCGGCCGAGAAGGGGCACCGGGGCGCGGCGGAACGGCTCGCCGAGCTGCGGGCCGAGCCGGGCCGATGATACTCGGCACGGATCTCTGGAGCCCAGCCACCGGCCGCGAACCCGAGCGGTGAGGCGGTTGCGTCGTGCGATGTCGGGGCGGGCCGCCGAGGCGGGGCTGGGCGCCGTGCGGCGCGTGCACCGGCAGCACCGCGGCCGGCCCGACTGGACCGACCTCGTCCCCTGGGTCTTCGGCTTCGCCATGGCGGCGGGCGTGGCCGCCGCCTTCGACTGGCGGTTCGTCCTGCTGCTGCCCGCGCTGGTGTGGGCGGGCCTGGCCTGCTGGGTCCGCTGCGGGCCGGTGGACGGGCCGCGGCACCGGTTCGCCGTTTGCGAGGACGGTCTGCTGGTGTGGGCGCGGGACGCCTCCACCGCCGTCCCGTGGGATTCGCTGACGACGCCCGACTGGGGCCCGAAGCGGCGGGTCGTGCGGCTGGCATGGACGGACGGCGCCGAAGAGCGGTCCGTGTTCGTCGGCCCGGTGAACGCGTCCCGGGATCTGGGCAGGGCCGTGGAGCGCCGGGGGCCGGTGCGGGCGTCGCTCCGTCCGCGGCTGGTGGTCGGGGCGGCGGGCATGGCGGTGCTCGTGCTGGTGGGCTGGATCGTGCAGCCGTGGCTCGTCCGCGCCGTCCTCGGGGAACGGCCGGAGCAGCTGCAGGACCTCGCCCGGCTGTGCTGGCGCCAGGACCGTCCCTTCGAGCGGGCCGCGAAGCATGATGGGGCGGGCCCGCATCCGCTGGTGTTCTTCCGCGAGGGAGCGGGCCGTCCGCAGTACGCGACCACGGGCGAGGGCGCGAAGCGGCCCGCGCCGGACGAGGTGGAGCTGGTGGCGTGCAGCTACCCGGCGGGCCGCGTCTCGGACAAGCCGATCCAGTGGTGCCTGTACGAGGGCGGCCTGAGCACCGAGTCCTACCAGGGCCGCCACCGGCTCGACGTCTACGAGGCCCGCACCGGCCGCCTCGTCGGACGGCGGATGCTGACGGGCCGCGCCAAGGTCGGCGAGTGCGCCCCCGCCAAGTTCGTCTACGGCCCACCGCCCCACAACGACGTGCTGAGGGCTGAGACCTACCCCCCGATGACGGATTACCAGACCGCCCTGCAGCCGTTCATCGGCCCTTAGCCGAGCGTTCAGTCGAGGGTGTCGACGTCGGCGGAAGCGGCACCGTCGGCGAGGCGCGGGTAGCCGGGGCCTCGGTCGAAGAACGGGACGGGGCCGCGGTCGGCGCGCAGGCGCGCGCGCAGGGCTGCGGTGGCCTCGTCGTCGACCGTGCCGTCCCGGAGGACGACGCCGTAGTCCTCGCGGGCACCTTCGAGGGAGACCTTGCCGTCGCGGACGTCGGCGGCCACGCGGGACGGGTCGCGGTTCAGGGGGTCGCCCCAGCCGCCGCCTCCGGTCGTCCGGATGCGGATCGTCTGGCCCGCCTTGACCGGGTGGTCGTCGACGAGGCCGTCCATCTCCTCGCCGTCGATGTCGACGCGGAAGGGGCGTCCGGCGCGGCCGCCGTTGACGCCCCAGCAGGACAGGATCGAGCGGTCGGCGATCGACATGTAGTGGGCGTCGCGGAGCATGCGGATGTGCTTGTCGTAGCCGAGGCCGCCCCGGTGCTCCCCCGGGCCGCCGGAGTCGGTGGCGAGTCCGAGGCGCTCGACGATGAACGGCCAGCGGGCCTCGGCGAACTCGGCGGGGATGTTGCGGGAGTCGGGCACGACGTGGATGGTGTCCTCGCCGTCGGCGTAGTAGCGGCCGCCGGAGCCGCCGCCGAGGACCTCGCGCATGAGGTACGGGCCGCGGTCGTCCTCGCCGTAGACGCCGGTGTAGCGGATCGTCTCCTGGTCGGCGGGCATCCGGCCGTTCGTGGCCTTCGCCAGGACGCCCGCGAGGACGCCGAGGAGCCGCAGGATGACGAACGTGCGGGCGTTGGTCGGGGCCGGGAAGACGGGCGTGAGGAGGGTGCCCTTCTCGGGGAAGCGCATCTCGATGAGGGGGACGACGCCCTCGTTGACGTCGAGTTCGGCGGCGCGCTCGGGGGTGTCGGCCAGGTTCCGCAGGACGGGCGCCAGCCACTTCTTCAGGAAGACGCCGTCGGCGTAGTCGCCCGCGTGGTTGATGGGGCCCTTGGCCTGGGGCGAGGTGCCGGTGAAGTCGATGACGAGGGGGACGGCGGCCGCCTTGTCGACGGTGAGGGTGATGCGCTGGGCGTGCAGGCGGGGCGGGTCGACGCCGTCGTGCTCGGCGTAGTCCTCCCAGGTGAACGTGCCGTCCGGGATCTTGGCGAGGAGTTCGCGGCGGAACGTCTCGGTGGTGCGGTCGATGATCGCGTCGAAGCAGTCCTCGACGGCGGCGCGGCCGTAGCGGGCGAACAGCTCGCCGAGCCGGCGGGCGCCCATCAGGCAGGCCGAGCACTCGGCGTCGAGGTCGCCGGCGAGGGAGTCGGGCATCCGCGAGTTGCGGGTCATGATGGCGAGGGCGGCCTCGTTCGGGACGCCCCGGTCCCACAGCTTGATCGGCGGGACCATCAGGCCCTCCTCGAACGCGCTGCGGGCGTGGCTCGGCATCGAGCCGGGGACGGCGCCGCCGATGTCGTCGTGGTGGCCGAACGCCTGGACGAACGCGACGACCTCGTCCTGGTGGAACACCGGCACCGTGACGCACAGGTCCGGAAGGTGGCCGATGCCGCCTTCGGAGAGGTACACGTCGTTGTGGAAGAACACGTCGCCCGGACGCATGCCGCCGAGGGGGAAGTCGCGCGCGATCGGCTGGAC
This sequence comes from Actinomadura geliboluensis, assembly GCF_043197915.1. Classification (NCBI taxonomy): domain Bacteria; kingdom Bacillati; phylum Actinomycetota; class Actinomycetes; order Streptosporangiales; family Thermomonosporaceae; genus Actinomadura; species Actinomadura geliboluensis. Next base: position 386,286 of record NZ_JBICUA010000001.1, read on the forward strand.
GAGCGCCGAGTAGGAGCGGCCGGTGAGCTTGCGGAGGCGGCGGTCGTGGATGCCGGCGCGGAAGTCGTGCGCGTCGCGGATCATCGGGGAGCGGGCGGTGCGGGCGATCGCCGTCTCCACCTCGCGCTCGACCGAGGCGAGGGTGCCCTCGACGATCTCCAGCAGGATCGGGTCGGTCATCGCGTCACCACCAGGTTGCCGTAGCCGTCGAGCCGCGCGGTGAAGCCGGGATGCAGCGGGACGGTGGAGCCGAACTCCTCGATGATCGCCGGCCCCGCGATCTGGTCGCCGGGGGCGAGTTTCTCCCTGCGGTAGATCGGCGTCTCCTGCCAGGAGTCGAAGTGGACCCGCCGGGTGCCGGTCCGGGCGCGGGACGGGTCGCCGTCGCCCGGCGGGCGCTCGGCCAGGCGCGGGCGCTCGATCGGGCCGATGCCGGAGACGCGCAGGTTGACCCACTCGACCGGATGGCGGGGGTCGTCGCGGTAGCAGTAGCCGTAGAGGGCCTCGTGGGCGTCGTGGAACCGGCGGACGACCTCCGCGCGGAACGCCTCGCCGGGGGTCCCGGCGGGCGCGGGCACCCGCACCTCGAACGCCTGCCCGTAGTAGCGCAGGTCGGCGGAGCGGGCGAAGCGGCGGTCGCCCTCCGGGAAGCCCTCGCGGGCCAGCGCGGCGGACGCCTCGGCCTCCAGGGCGGTGTAGCCGTCGCGCAGGAGCGCGGAGTCGAGTTCGGCGTCGCGGACGACCCGCGTCCGCACGTAGTCGTTCTTCGCGTCCACGGTGAGCAGGCCGAACGCGGAGAGGTTGCCGGGGTTCTCCGGGACGACGGCGGCGGGCAGGCCGAGCACGTCCAGCAGCCGGCAGGCGAGCAGCGGCCCCGAGCCGCCGAACGCGACGAGCGGGTAGTCGCGGACGTCCAGGCCCCGCTTCACGGTGATCTGCCGGATCGCGTTCGCCTGGTTCCACGCCGAGATCTCCAGGATGCCGGCGGCGGCGCGTTCGAGCGGGAGGCCGAGGTCGGCGGCGAGTGCGCCGAGCCCGGCGCGGGCCGCGTCCACGTCCAGGGGGACCTCGCCGCCGAGCAGGTGCGGCGGGATGCGGCCGAGGACGGCGTGCGCGTCGGTCACCGTCGCCTCGGTGCCGCCGCGCCCGTAGCAGAGCGGGCCGGGGTCGGCGCCCGCGCTGCGCGGGCCGACCTTCAGCGCGCCCTCGGGCGAGCGCCACGCGACCGAGCCGCCGCCCGCGCCGACCGTCACGATGTCGATCATCGGGATCTTGACCGGGTGGCGGCCGATGGCGCCCTCGGTGGTGAGGGTCGGCTCGCCGTCCAGCACCACGGCGACGTCGGTGGACGTGCCGCCGCCGTCCAGGGTCACGACCGAGCCGTGCCCGCTGTGCGCGACGACGAACGCCGCGCCGAGCGCGCCCGCCGCCGGGCCCGAGAGCACCGTCGTGATGGGCTGCCGGGCGACCTCGTCGGCCGACAGGACGCCGCCGTTGCTCTTCATCACCAGCAGGCGGGACGCGACGCGCTCGGCGATGCGGGCGAGGTAGCCGTTCATCGCGGGCTTGACGGCGGCGTCCACGAGGGTCGTCACCGACCGCTCGTACTCGCGGTACTCGCGCAGCACCTCGCACGACAGCGACACGACGGCGTCCGGGTGCTCGCGGCGCAGGACGTCCCGCATCGCCAGCTCGTGCGACGGGTCGGCGTAGGAGTGCAGGAAGCACACGCCGATCGCGCGGATCCCCTGCTCGCGGAACCAGCGGGCCGCCGCGACCGCCGACGCCTCGTCGAACGGGCGGATCTCCGCGCCGGTGTGGTCGAGCCGCCCGCCGACCGCCCGCACCCGGTGCACGGGGACGATCCGGGGCGGCTTCACCCAGAAGTAGCTGTTGCCGTAGCCGTCCGGGACGCTCTGCCGCGCGATCTCCAGGACCGGCTCGAACCCCTCGGTGGTGATGAACCCGAGGTCGTCGATCCGGTCTTCGAGGAGCCGGTTGGTCGCGACCGTGGTGCCGTGCGAGAGCGCCGCGACGTCCTCGGGCCCGGCGCCGAGCAGCCGCAGCACCTTCGCGACGCCGGCCGCGAAGCCCTCGGCCGGGTCGGCGGGCGTGGACGGGGTCTTGGTGGTGGTGAGCCCGCCGCCCTCGTCCAGCGCGACGACGTCGGTGAACGTCCCGCCCGTGTCGATCCCGATCCGCAGCCGCCTCGCCATGGTGAAGGGTCTACCGGACGGCGGCCACCAGGGAAACCGTCGCAATCTGCCAACGGGCGCGTCGTTCTTTCGTGAAGGCGCGTGGGGCTAGGCTGAGCATTTTCCATCGGACGACAAATGCTGGAGCCCTTTCATGGCGCTTGAACGCCCCGAGATCGACTTCCCCGAGGGACAGCCGCCGCAGTACCTCGACATCACCGACATCACCGAGGGCGACGGCCCCGCCGCGGCCAAGGGGTCGCAGGTGTCGATGCACTACGTGGGCGTGTCCTGGTCCACCGGCGAGGAGTTCGACGCGTCCTGGAACCGGGGTTCGACGCTGGACTTCGAGCTCGGTTCCGGCCGCGTCATCAAGGGCTGGGACATGGGCATCGAGGGCATGAAGGTCGGCGGGCGCCGCAAGCTCGTCATCCCGCCGCACCTGGCCTACGGCGACCGCAGCCCGAGCCCGGCGATCAAGCCGGGCGAGACGCTCATCTTCGTCGTCGACCTGGTCGCCGTCAGCTAGGAGAGCGCGGCTCAGCGGCGCGCGCGGCGGCCGAGCAGGTAGCCGAGCGCGACGCCGGCGAGGGCGACCGCTCCGCCGGCGCCGAACGCCGCCGTCATCGGCCACGCCGCGGACGCCCGCTCCGGCGCCGCCGCGGCGCGTCCCGCGTAGACCGTGCCGGTGCCCGCCGGGACCTCGGCGGGCGCCGGGGCGGCGCCGGGAGCGGCGGCCGGGGCGGGCGCGGTGAGGTCGCGTTCGACGGCGGCGAAGAACTCGCCCGCGGTGCGCTTGGCGACGCTGCCGAGCATCCGCTGCCCGACGCCGCCGACCATCCCGCCGACGACCGCCTCGGCGTCGTAGTCGATGCGGGTCGCGCCGTCGCCGTCCGACAGCCGGACGCGGACGGTCGCGTCGACCGTGCCCGGCGCGCCCTGGCCGCGCGCCCTCAGCACGAACGAGCGCGGCGGGTCGGGTTCGGCGAGCTCGACCTGGCCCACGTAGGTGCCCTGGATGGACGCGACGCCCGCGGTGACCGTCATCCGGTACGTGCCGGGGCCCGTCTCCTCCAGGGAGCGGCACCCCGGGATCGTGCGGGCGAGGACGGCCGGGTCCTGGAGGGCGTCCCAGACGCGGTCGAGCGGCGCGGCGACGCCGGCACTGCCGTTCAGCTGCATGTCCCGACTGTAGAGAACGCGGCGGCGGCGCCGAACGGCAACATCTGCCGAGTACACGCCGACGATTGGGCAATGCACCCTGACGGGCCCCGGAAATGATCGTATATGTCCGGCAGGTTCCGGTCGGGTGCGAACCCCGGCCGTTCGCCGCGCGTCAACCGATGCGACATCCACCACCCCCCACTGAACGGAGTACGCGGCCGATGCGAGGGAAGACGCCCGTGATCGCCATGGTGGCCGCCGGAGTGCTCGGCGTGGCCGCGGGCGGATGGCCCGTCGTCACCGCGCAGGCCGGCGACTCCGGACCGTCCACCCGGACGCAGCTCGCCGCGGTCCTCGGCGACCAGCGGTGGCCGACGCCGAAGCCCGGCAGCTGGACGATGCCGAAACCGGCCGCCAACGGCCTGCCGGCGGTCATCAGCCGCATCGAGACGCAGGAGCGCGTCGTCTTCCTCACCATCGACGACGGCTACACCTACGACTCGGAGTTCGTGAACCTCGTCCGCAAGGAGAAGGTTCCGATCATGACGTTTCTGACCTCCACCTACATCAAGGGGCAGGGCCAGTACTTCTGGGCGATGCGCAACGCCGGGTCGCCGATGGAGAACCACACGATCAGCCACCCCAACATGGCGACGCTCGGCGCCGAGGCGCAGAAGAAGGAGATCTGCGGCGCCTCCGACGCCATCCAGGCGCAGTACGGCCGCCGGCCCGAGGTCTTCCGGCCGCCGTTCGGCAGCTACAACCAGACCACGCTGCAGGTCGCCAAGCAGTGCGGCATCAAGTCGGTGCTGCTGTGGTCCGCGGAGTTCTACAACGGGACGACCGGCCCCGGCGTCGGGTTCAACGGGTTCGCGCGCGGTGACGGCGGCAAGGGGTTCAAGCCGGGCGACATCATCCTGATGCACTACCGCAAGGGCCTCGCCCAGGAGTTCCAGATGATCCTCGGCTGGATCAAGCAGGCCGGGTTCCGGCCCGCGGCCGTGGAGAACTACCTGCCGAAGTCGCTCGGCGGAAACGTCGCCGAGACGCCCGCCCACGGCTGATCCCCGACTGCTGATTTCCGACCTTCCCGGAGGAATCCCGGTTACGGCGAGGGCCCAGGAGGTCCTTGACTAGGGTCAACTCGCTGGCGGGGCCGAGGTCCCCCGCTTCCCGAGCCGGTCCCGCCAGCATCAGCCGTCCCCGGGGCGGCGTCAGCCCGCCCGCACGCCCTCGCGGACGCGCAGCGACGCGTCGCCCTCGGCGCGCCGCCGCAGCGAGTAGAGGGCGTCCGGGGACAGCGGCATCGCGTCCACGCGTACGCCCTCCGCGTCCTCCACCGCCGACGCGATCACCGCCGACACCGGGATGACGCCCGCCTCCCCCGCGCCCTTGATGCCGAGCGGGTTCAGCGGCGACGGCGTCTCCAGATGGTCGGTCTCGATGCGCGGGATCTCCGTCGCGTACGGCATCAGGAAGTCCATGAACGACGCGTTCAGCAGCTGCCCCGACTCGTCGTAGACCATCCGCTCGTACAGCGCCCCGCCGATGCCCTGCGCGACGCCGCCGTGGATCTGCCCCTCGACCACCATCGGGTTGATGAGCCGCCCGCAGTCGTGCACGACCGCGTACCGCAGGATCGCGATCTCGGCGGTGTCCGGGTCGACCTCCACCACGGCCGCGTGCGCGCCGGCCGCGAACGTCGACCGGACGGGCGAGTAGTAGTCGCGCCCCTCCAGCCCCGGCTCGTCCCCGGCCGCGACCGGCGGCTCGGTGACCGGGCCGCCCACCGCGAACTGCGTCGCCGCCGCGGCCTCCGCGTCGAAGGCGTACCGCAGCGGGTTCGACAGCACCGCGACCGTCCGCAGCGGGACCGACGCCGACCGGTCGCCCCGCACGTGCACGACCCCGTCGGTGATGTCGAGGTCGCGCGGGTCGGCCTCCAGTGCCTCCCCCGCGATGCGCAGCGCCTTCCCACGGACCTTCCGGCAGGCCAGCGCGATCGCGTTGCCGCTCATCACCGCCGCGCGGGACGCGAACGTCCCGACCGCGTACCCGAACCGCCGGGTGTCGCCGGTGGTGACGTGCACGTCCTCGATGGGGACGCCCAGCTCGGCGGCGGCGATCTGCGCGAACACCGTCTCGTGGCCCTGCCCCTGCGAGGTGAGGCCGGTCGACACGTGCACCCGCCCGGCGGTGTCGATCTCGACGTGGCCGCCCTCGTACGGGCCGACGCCCGTCCCCTCGACGTAGACGCCGAGGCCGATGCCGACCCGGCGGCCCCGGGCCGCGGCGGCGGCGCGCTCCCGCTCGAAGCCGTCCCAGCCGATCAGGTCGCGCGCCTTGCGGAGCAGCTCGGGGTAGTCGCCCGAGTCGTAGACGAGCGGGCGCCCGTCCTGGAAGGTGAGGCCCTGGTCGTAGGGGAACTCGTCGGGCCGGATGAAGTTCGCGGCGCGCACGTCGGCGCGGTCGCGGCCGAGGTGGCGGGCGATGCGGTCCATCGTCCGCTCCATGCAGAACACGCCCTGCGGGCGGCCCGCGCCCCGGTACGGGGTGACGATCAGCGTGTTGGTGTAGAGGCTGACGACCTCCGCCCGGTAGGCGCCGATCTTGTACGGGCCGAGGAGCTGGGTGGAGGTGACGATCGGGATGATGATCCCGTACGGGGTGTAGGCGCCGTGGTCGTGCCGGATCCGCACGTCGAGGCCGAGGACGCGGCCGTCGCCGTCGAACCCGACCCGCACGTCCTGGAGCTGGCCGCGCTCGTGCGCGGCGGACACGAAGTGCTCCCGCCGGTCCTCGGTCCACTTGATCTCGCGGTCCAGCAGCCGCGCCGCCCACGGGACGAGGACCTCCTCCGGCCACGGGTGGACGATCTTCACGCCGAACCCGCCGCCGACGTCCGGCGCGACCACCTCGACCTTGCCGTTCGGCAGCCCGAGCCGCGCGGCGATCGCGGCGCGCACGCTGGTGGACGCCTGCGTGGACGAGTACACGCGCAGCGACCCGTCGTCGGCGTCCCACCGCGCGTAGACGCCGCGCCCCTCCAGCGGCATGGACGCGCTGCGCTCGATGGCGAGGCCGAACTCCAGCACGTGCGGCGCGGCGTCGATCGCGGCGCGGGCGTCGCCGTTCTCCTGGACGAGGACGGCCCCGACGTTGCCCGGCACGTCGTCGTGCACGAGGTGGTCGGCGCGGGTCGCCGCCTCGATGCCGACGACGGCGGGCAGCGGCTCGTACTCGACGCGGATGCGCTCGGCGGCGTCCTCGGCCAGGTAGCGGTCGCGGGCGACGACCATGGCGACGGGCTCGCCGACGTGCCGGACGACGTCGCGCGCGAGCGGGTACCCGGTGCGGCCGTGCGTGAGCGCGGGGTGCGGGATGAGCAGCGGCAGCGGCTCGCCGATCCGGCCCGGCAGGTCCTCCCAGGTGTAGACGGCGACGAGGCCGTCCACGTCGAGCGCGCCGGACACGTCGATGTCGGTGATGCGGGCGTGCGCGTGCGGCGACCGGACGAACGCCGCCGCGAGCGCGTTCCGGCCGAGGTCGTCGAGGTAGCGGCCCTGGCCCGTGGTGAGCCGGGCGTCCTCGCGGCGCTCGACCCGTTCACCGAACACGCGCGTGCCCATTCACGACTCCCCTTCTTCGGCGGACGGAGCGAGCAGCTCGGCGGCGCGGTGCACCGACTTGACGATGTTCTGGTAGCCGGTGCAGCGGCACAGGTTCCCCGAGATCCCTTCGAGGACCTGCTCCTCGGTCGGGCGCGGCGTCTCCCGCAGCAGCGCCGTGACCGTGCAGAGGAAGCCGGGCGTGCAGAAGCCGCACTGCAGGCCGTGGCATTCGCGGAAGGCGCGCTGCACCGGCGACGGCGTGCCGTCCTCGGCGGCGAGGCCCTCGACGGTGGTGACCTCGTGCCCGGCGGCGGTGACGGCGAACATCAGGCACGACCGCACCGGCTCCCCGTCCAGCAGGACGGTGCAGCAGCCGCAGACGCCGTGCTCGCAGCCGACGTGCGTGCCGGTCAGCCCGAGGTCGTGCCGCAGCAGGTCCGACAGCAGCCGCCGGGCCGGGACGCTGGCCGTGCGGTGCGTGCCGTTGACGGTCAGCGCGACGTCGAAGCGCTCCTCCATCAGTCCCCCGCCTTCCGCGGCGCCTCCGCCTTCAGCAACGCCTCGGACGCCGCCGCGCGCAGCGCCCGCTCGGTGAGCACGCCGGTCAGGTGCCGCCGGTAGTCGGCGCCGGCGTGGATGTCGGGTTCCGGGTCGATCCGGTCGCGGACGTGCGCGGCGGCGGCCGCCCAGTCGCCGTCCGGCCCGGCCGCGCCGGTCAGGTCGAACACCAGCGGGGTCGCCGCGATGCCGAGGTACCCGGCGCGGGCCGCGGCGACACGCAGGTCCCCGTCGAGGGTGACGACGGCGGCGACCCCGGCGAGCGCGTAGTCGCCGTGCCGCCGCGCCGTCTCGGTGAACGCGGTGCCCGTGCGGGGCGGCGCCGCCGGGAAGAACGCGGAGACGGCCAGCTCGCCCGGCGCCAGCGCCGACTCCAGCGGGCCCGCGAAGAACCCGGCGGCCGGGATGGTCCGGCGCCCCGCCGCCGACACCGCCTCGACCGTCCCGCCGAGGACGGCCAGCACGGCGGGCAGCTCGGCGGCGGGGTCGGCGTGCGCGAGGCTGCCGACGACCGTGCCCCGGTTGCGGATCACGGGGTGCGCGACATGGCGGAGCGCCTGCCCGAGCAGCGGCTGGACGGCCGCCGCCTCCGCCGACCGCTCCACCCGCGCGTGCCGGGCGAGCGCGCCGACCCGGACGCCGCCGTCCTCCGCCCGCAGGGTGTCGAGCTCGGCGATCCGGTTGATGTCGACCAGGTCGGACGGCGCGGCGAGCCTCATGTTCAGCAGCGGGATGAGGCTCTGGCCGCCCGCGAGGACCTTGCCGCCCGGCGCGGCGGCCAGCGCGTCCAGGGCCTCGGCGACCGTGCCGGGCGCGTGGTAGCCGAACGGCGGCGGCTTCACGTGTCAGCCCGCGTCCGTGTTCGGGGCCGGCGTGTTCGGGGCCGGGCGGACCGGGCCGCCGATCTCCTTCTCCGCGGGCGCGATGACGCCGCCGCCCGAGTCGTCCGGTCTGCGCAGCACGTTGAGGACGTGGTACCCGACCAGGACGGCGATCGTGCCGAGCGCGATGCCCTGGAGCGGGAAGTCGTCGGTGATCTGCAGCGTCACGTTCCCGATCGCCAGGATGATCGCGGCGGCGACCGGGACGAGGTTGACCGGGTCGGCGAAGTCGACCCGGTTCTCGATCCAGATCTTCGCGCCGAGCAGCCCGATCATCCCGTACAGCACGACGGTGATGCCGCCGAGGACGCCGCCCGGCGTCGCGGCGACGAGCGCGCCGAACTTGGGGCACAGCCCGAACAGCACCGCCACGATCGCGGCGACGTAGTAGGCGGCCGTCGAGTAGATCCGGGTCGCGGCCATGACGCCGATGTTCTCGGCGTAGGTGGTGGTGGGCGAGCCGCCGACCGCGCTGGCGAGGGTGGTGCCGATGCCGTCCGCGGTGATCGCGCGGCCGAGGACGGGGTTCAGGTCGTCGCCGGTCATCGCCGACACCGCCTTGACGTGCCCGGTGTTCTCCGCGATCAGCGCGATGACCGCGGGCAGCGCCAGCAGGATCGCGGAGGTCTTGAAGTCGGGGCCGTGCAGGCTCGGGAACCCGAACCAGTCGGCGGCCTTCACGCCCGAGAAGTCGACCCGCTCGTGCGGGAACGCGGTGGCGACGCAGTACGGGCCCTCCGCCGGGCACGCCTTGCCCGCCCCGTCCAGCAGGTTCTGCCCGGGAAGGACTGACGTGACCATGCCGGCGGTCTTGTCGAGAATCCACGAAAGGGCGTACCCGAACACGAGCGCCAGCAGGATCGTGATCCGCGCCCAGAACCCGCGCAGCAGCACCGCGGCCAGGACGGCGAACCCCAGCGTCGCCAGCGCGACCCACTGGTCCTGCGGCCAGTAGACGGTGGCGACCACCGGGGCCAGGTTGAAGCCGATCAGCATGACCACGGCGCCCGTCACCACCGGCGGGAACACCCGGTGGATGACCTCGCCGCCGGCGAAGTGGATCAGCACGCCGATCAGCGCGAGCACCGCGCCCGCGACGAGGATCGCGCCGGTCACGGTCGCGCTGTCGCCGCCCGCCGCGCGGATCGCCGCGACCGCGCCGACGAACGAGGCGCTCGTGCCGAGGTAGCTCGGCACCCGGCCGCCGACGATCAGCAGGAACAGCACCGTCGCGACCCCGGACATCATGATCGCGAGGTTGGGGTCCAGCCCCATCACCACGGGGAACACGAACGTGGCGCCGAACATCGCCACCACGTGCTGCGCGCCGATGCCGGCGGTCCGCGGCCACGACAGCCGCTCGTCCGGCCGGACGACCTCCCCGGGCGGCGGCGTGCGTCCGTCGCCGTGCAGCTTCCAGCCGATCACCATGCGGGGTTCCTCCTGCTCAGCCGAGCGCGTTCATGCGGGCAAGGTAGATCTACCCTGACAGGCGGGCATCGGCGACTTCTGCCAAACCCCGCCGCGCCGATTGAGAGGACCGGCCGGTGTGCGCCCCGGTGCACTACGCTCAGATACCGCGCATGCGCAGAACGTGCAGAGCGAGGGTGAGGTTGAGCCGCAGATGCGCGTCCTCCGTGAACGCCCCGAGCATCCGCTCCAGCTTGCCGATGCGGTACCGCAGCGTGTTGTAGTGGAAGTGCAGCCGGCGCGCCGTCTCGGCGACGTTGAGGTTGGTCTCCAGCAGCACCTGCAGCGTCCTGCGCAGGTCCACCAGCTCCGGCTCGTCGTCGGCGGCGAGGTCGCCGAGCGTCTCGCGGACGAACGCGTGCAGCTCGTCCGGGTCCGACACGAGGCTGAGCAGCCGGTACACGCCGAGCTGGTCGAAGTGCGCCCGCGCGCCCGCGCCGTTCAGCTGGCGGCCGACCCGGACGGCCTTCACCGCCTGCTCGTACGCCTCCGGCAGCGCCGCCGGGGACGCCACCGTCCGGCTGATGCCGGTGGAGAACGTCCGCCGCACCGGCAGGTGCTCGGCGAAGATCGACGAAGCCTCCTTCACCATCGCCTGCACCGGCCCGGCCGCCCATTCGGCGGGGTCGCCGCCGTCCGCGCCGACGACCGCGACGACCTCGTGCGCGAAGCTCGCGACCGCGGCGCCCTTGTCGTGCCGGCGGACGGCCGTCGTCCACGCGGCGGCGAGCCGCTCCTGCGCGGAGCGCTCCTCCGCCCCGCGGCCCCGGCCGTCCGGCTCGGCGGCCTTCGCGCGCCCCTTGCCCTCGGGCTCGGCGCCGCGCGGGCGGCCGTCCAGCTCGGCCACGACCACCATCATCGGGCGGTCCAGGTCCCAGCCGAACCCGCCGCAGTGCGCGACGACCCGGGCGTCCTCGCCGGCCCGCCCGGCGAGGATGTCGCGCAGGAAGTCGGCGCGGTACTTGCTCTCCACCGCCGCGACCGCCTGCTGCTTGGTCACCACCAGCGCCGCGACGGTCGCGGCGCGCTCCAGGATGCCGAGGTCGGTGCCGCGCAGCGTGCCGCCGGGGCTGAAAGCGACGATGCGGCCGTGGTCGAAGCCACCGGCCATCACCGGCACCACCAGGTGGTCGCCGGTGCCGTGCGCGCCGATGACGCCGCAGCCGCCGCGCCCGCAGGCGGCGTGCCGGCCCGCGTCGAACGCGCGCATCGCCTGGACGTGCTCGTCGGGCCCGGCGCCGGCGAGCACCCGCTGCTCGCCGTCCAGCACCACGACCGCCACGTCCAGCAGGGTCGCGACCTCGTCGACGACCTCCTGGAGGCCGCCGCCGCACAGCACGATCTGCACGAGCGCCCGGTGCACCTCCTCGGTGCGGGCGAGCACGGCCGCCTGCCGGTTCAGGATGTCGGTCAGGACCTGGTTCAGGATGTCGTCGAAGCCGACGTCGTTGGGGAGCAGGATCAGGGGGAAGCCGCGCCGGTCCGCCTGCGCGATCATCTCGGCGGGAAGGGAGTCGAGGTAGCGGCCCAGCTTGATGGCCAGGGCCGCGAGGCCGCGCTCGTCGAGGTCGGCGACCAGGTTGTCGAGCGACTGGGGGGTGTTGCGGAGGGGGTAGCCGGTGGTGAGGAGCAGCTCGTTCGGTTTGACCCACGACAGGATGTCGGGGACCTCCATCACGTTGAGCCGCTGGACGACGCGGTCGAGGCCGGCACGGCCGGCGATGAGGCGGGCGCCGTTGAGGGTGCTGACGCCGAGGACCTCGCCCACCGACAGGCCGTAGGTCAGTGTTCCGGTACTCGCGAGCCGCAGGGCCGGTGGGCCCGGATCGGCTGTGGTGTAGCTCATGCCAGGGGTCACCTCGCTTTTGGTGCGTACATCGTCCGTGACGACGTGATCGCTACCGGTTCCTGATCAAAAATGACAACAAAGACGAACGATGACAACCATCCTTGGCAGCTTTCTCCATACGACCGCCGCGGGGGCCGTTCTACCGTCGTCGCGAGGCCGGGCCGCCCGCGCGCCGGGCGGCCGCCGACACCGGCCTCGGGAGGATCCGTGACCGCCCTCGTCCGCGACCCCATCCCGCTCCCGGCCGGACCCCGGCGGCGGCCGCACGCCGCCGGCGCCGCGAGCCTCGCGCTGCGCCCGCTGCTGGACCCGCCGCGCCGCGCGGCCCGCGTCATCGCCGTGTTCCCCTCGGCGGTGTACCTGGAGATGCGGGGCGGCCCCGAGCCGCGCGTGCTCGCCGTCGTCACCTCCGACGCCGGGCGGCTGCCGAACGCGGTGGTCGTCGTCGCGACGCGCCGCGAGCACCCGTTCCGGTCGGTCCGCGAGGGCGGGGACGCCCTCGTCGGCGAGGGCCGGGTGGAGGCGGACGGGCTGAGCGTGCGCGTCCGCCGCTGGTGGGACCCCTCGCCCGCGCTCGCGGTGCCGCACCCGGCCGCGCTCGCCCGCGGCGTCCGCGCGCTGGAGGCGGAGCTGGCCGCGGCCGGCGTGCTCGCCGCCGGCGAGCCGGTGCGCGGCGGCCTGGACGGGCATCCCGACCCCGGCGCGCTCGCGGCCGCGTGCGCGGCCGGCGACCTCGCGGGCGCGGTGGAGGCGGCCGAGCGGATCGTCGGCCTCGGGCCGGGGCTGACGCCGTCCGGCGACGACATCCTGTGCGGCGTGCTGGTCTCGCTGCGGCTGGTCGGCGGCGCCGTCCGGCACGGCGACGCGGCCGTGCGGCTGGCCGACTGGCTCGGCGCCGCCGTCACCGCCGACGCCGGCACCCGCACGACCGCGCTGGCCGCGACGCTGCTGCACTGCGCGGCGGCGGGCGGCGCCGGCGCCGAGGTCGCGGCCGTGCTGCGCTTCGTCGCGGGCCACGAACCACCGGGCGGCGCGGGCCAGGGCGCCGTCCGGCGGCTGCTGTCGATCGGGCACACCTCCGGCACCGACCTCGCGCACGGCGTCCTGTCGGGCTGCCGCGCCGCACTCGCCCTGACCGCGCCCGACGTCGTCGACGTTCCGAGGGTTCCTGCATGAGCGCAGCGAACCGGGGGGTGCGGGGGGTCGAACCTCCGCAGGGGGCGCGCATGAACGACTGGGTCGAGGTGCGGCGAGGGAGCTACCACGATTCGGTCACGCTCATGCGGGTCAGCCGGCGGCTGGCGGAGCGGCCCGGCGTCGCCGGGGCGATGGTGGCCATGGGCACCGAGCTGAACCGGGAGATGCTCGCGCGGATGGGCTTCGCCGTCCCGGACGGGACGGGCCCCGACGACCTGGTCGTGGCGATCCGGGCGGACGGCGGCGTCCTCGACGAGGCGCGGGAGGCGCTCGACGGGCTGCTGACCGAGGCGTCCCGGCCGCCGGCCGGCGGCGGGCTGCTCGGCGCCCCGGAGCCGCCGCGCACGACCCGGTCGGCGGCGGCGGGCGCGGACGCGACCGTCGCGCTGCTGTCGGTGCCGGGCCCGCACGTGTTCCCCGAGGCGATGGACGCGCTCGACGCCGGGCTCAACGTGATGATCTTCAGCGACAACGTGCCGCTCGCCCAGGAGATCGCGCTGAAGGAGGCGGCGGCGCGGCGCGGCCTGATCGTGATGGGCCCCGACTGCGGGACCGCGGTGGTCGGCGGCGCGGGGCTCGGGTTCGCGAACGCGGTCCGGCCGGGGCCGGTGGGCGTCGTCGCGGCGTCCGGGACGGGCGCGCAGCAGCTGATGTGCCTGCTGGACGCGGCGGGCACCGGCGTGAGCCACGTCCTCGGCGTCGGCGGCCGCGACCTGTCGCCCGAGGTGAGCGGCCGGTCGGCGCTGTCGGCGCTCGCGGCGCTGGACGCCGACCCGGGCACCGAGCTGATCGTGCTGGTGTCCAAGCCGCCCGCACCGCAGGTCCTCGACCTGATCCGGGAGGCGGCGCGGCGGCTGGACACCCCGGTGGTGTTCGCGCTGCCGGTGCCCGGCGAGGACGACCTGACCCGGGCCGCGGAGAAGGTGCTGACGGCCCTCGGCCGCGCCGTCCCGGAGTGGCCGCGCTGGACCGCGGCGCGGCGCCCCGCCGTGCCGCCCGGCCCGGCGGGCGCGCGGGCGCTGCGCGGGCTGTTCGCGGGCGGCACCCTGCGGGACGAGGCCGCGATGATCGCCGCGGCGGCGCTCGGCCGCGACCTGGAGGCGCGCGGCCACCGGTTCACCGACTTCGGCGACGACGCCTACACGCGGGGCCGCGCGCACCCGATGATCGACCCGGCGCTGCGGCTGGAGGCGCTGCGGGCCGAGGCCGCCGACCCGGCGTGCGGCGTCCTGCTGCTGGACGTGGTGCTCGGGTACGGCGCCGAGGCCGACCCGGCCGCCGCGCTCGCCCCGGCCGTCGCCGCCGCCGTCCGCGACCGGCCCGACCTCGCGGTCGTGGTGTCGCTGTGCGGGACGCCGGCCGACCCGCAGGGCCGCGACCGGCAGGCCGCGGCGCTGTGCGAGGCGGGCGCGGACGTGTTCGCCTCCAACGCGGCGGCCACCCGGCACGCCCTGCGCACCGTGGAAGGGGTTCCGGCATGACCGAGCAGCGGCTGGGCGGGCTGCTGACCCGCGAGCCGCGCGTCGTCACCGCCGGCGTGCGGGTGCTGGCGGACGCGCTCGCCGAGCAGGCCGTCCCGGTGCGGGCGGTCGACTGGCGGCCGCCGCCCGCCGGGACGGAGGCGGCGCTCGCCGCGGTGCTCGCCGACCCGGGCCACGCCGGCGCCAACGCCCGCGCCGTGCGGCGCATGGTGACGGCCCGCCCCCACCTGGTGGACGTGCGCCCGGCGCGGGAGGTCCTCGGCCTGGAGCCGGGCACGTTCCTGCACGCGGGCCCGCCGCTGGAGTGGGAGCGCGCGTCCGGCCCGATGCGGGGCGCGCTCATCGGCGCGATGCTCCTCGAAGGGCTCGCCGAGACGCCGCTCGGCGCGCGGCACGCGCTGGAGCGCGGCGCGGCCGTCCTCGAACCGTGCCACCACCACGCGACCGTCGGTCCGATGGCGGGCGTCGTCAGCCCGTCGATGTGGATGTTCGTGGTGGAGGACGCCGAGCACGGCGGCACCGCCTACTGCTCCCTCAACGAGGGGCTCGGGAAGGTGCTGCGGTACGGCGCGTACGGGCCGGAGGTGATCGAGCGGCTGACGTGGATGGGCGAGGTGCTCGGCCCGGCGCTGCGGGCGGCCGTCCGGCGGCACGGCCCCCTCGACCTGGTGTCGGTCATCGCGCAGGCGCTGCAGATGGGCGACGAGCTGCACAACCGCAACCGCGCGGCGACGTCGCTGCTGCTGCGGGAGCTGGCGCCCGACCTCATCGCCGCCGAGGAGGTGCCCCGCGACCGGGCCGCCGAGGCGCTGCGGTTCGCGGCGGGCAACGACCACTTCTTCCTGAACGCGGGGATGGCGGCGGCGAAGGCGTGCGCGGACGCGGCGCGCGGCGTCCCCGGGTCGAGCCTGGTCACGGCGATGGCCCGCAACGGCACCGACTTCGGCATCCAGGTGTCGGGCACCGGCGACCGCTGGTTCACCGGCCCGGCGGGCGTCCCGGACGGCCTGTACCTCGGCGACTACGGCCCGGACGACGCCAACCCCGACATCGGCGACTCGGCGATCACCGAGACGGCCGGGACGGGCGGGTTCGCGCTGGCCGCCGCGCCCGCGATCGTCCGGTTCGTCGGCGGCGAGGTCCCGGACGCGGTCGCCGCCACCCAGCGGATGTACGAGATCACGGCGGCCGAGCACCCGGCGCTGCAGATCCCGCTGCTGTCGTTCCGCGGCACCCCCGTCGGCATCGACGCCGCGCGCGTCGTCCGCACCGGGATCCTGCCCGTCATCGACACCGGGATCGCGGGCCGGGAGGCCGGCACCGGCCAGGTCGGAGCGGGGCTCGTCGAACCGCCGCCGAACGTGTTCGCGGACGCCCTGCACGCCCTCGCGGAGATCGCGTAGCGGCGGCCCCAGGGGGTAGCGTCCCGGTCATGAGCGAGTCGATCACCGGAGAGCAGTACGCCCTGAGCGCCGGGCCGTACCAGGCCGTCGTCACCGAGTCGGGCGCCAGCCTGCGGGAGCTGACCCACGAGGGGCGCCCGCTGGTGCTGTCGCACGGCGCCGACGAGCCCGCCCCGGCCGCGTTCGGGCACCTGCTGGTCCCGTGGCCGAACCGGATCGACCGCGGCCGCTACGCCTACGGCGGCGCCGAGCACCAGCTGGACGTGTCCGAGCCCGAACGCGACTGCGCGATCCACGGCCTGGTCCGGTGGGCGTCCTGGCGGGCCGCCGAGCACGAGCCGCACCGGGTGCGGCTGACCCACCGCCTGCTCGCGACGGGCGGCTACCCGTTCCGCCTCGACCTGGAGGCCGAGTACACCCTGGACGCCGCGACCGGGCTGCACGTGCGGATGTCCGCCCGCAACCCCGGGACGAGGACCGCGCCGTACGGGCACGGCGCGCACCCCTACCTGACGGTCGGCGAGCCGATCGACGCCTGCACCGTCCACCTGCTCGCCGACCGGTACGTGCCGGTGGACGACCGGATGATCCCGTCGGGGCCGTCCGAGGACGTCACCGGCACCCGGTACGACCTGCGGACCGGGCCGCTGCTGAGCGACCGGCGGATCGACAACGCGTTCGCCGACCTGAACCGCGACGGCGACGGCCGCGTCTGGGTGGTGCTGTCGGGCGGCGGCCGGACGGTCCGGCTGTGGGCCGACGAGGCGCACCCGTGGATGGAGATCTACACCGCCGACAACGCGCCGACGCCGCGCGGCGGCCTCGGCGTCGAGCCGATGACGTGCCCGCCGAACGCGTTCGCGTCCGGCGAGGGCCTCGTGCACCTGGAGCCGGGCGCGGAGTTCCACGGCACGTGGGGCATCATCGCGGGCGACTGATCGCGGCGGGACCGATCGCGGCGGGACCGATCCGCCGCGAGCGGTTCCCCGGCGGGCGGCCGTTGGGGGATCATGGCGGGGTGAACCTCAGTGTGTCCTCGTTCGACGACCTGTCCGCGCGCATCGCCGCCGCCCGCGACGCGCACGGCGAGCGCTTCCCCGGCGGCGCGGAGGGCCGGCAGCCGGTGCACACCGTGTACGTGCCGGCCGACCGGTTCTCCCGCTCGACGCCCGCCGACTTCGGCGCGGAGGCGCTGCGGCTGCTGAACACGCACACGCCCGGCGCCGGGTCGTTCGGCGCCGCGTTCGGCCTCGACCCGGAGCTGGCCGGTCCGGTGCGGGAGCGGGTCGCGGCCAAGCTCGCCGCCGAGCCGGTCGAGGACGTCCGGATCGACTTCGAGGACGGCTACGGCGTGCGCCCGGACGCCGAGGAGGACGCGCACGTCGACCAGGTCGTGGAGGCCGTCGCCGCCGCGTACCAGGTGAAGGGCCTCCCCCACTACTGGGGCCTGCGGGTGAAGTCGTTCGCCGACGGCGGCCATGAGCGGGCGATGCGGACGCTGGACGGGTTCCTCACGGCGCTGCGCGACCGGCTCGGCCGGCTGCCCGGCGGGTTCACGATCACCTTCCCGAAGGTGCTGAGCGTGGAGCAGGTCCGGCTGTTCACCGAGTTCCTCGACCGGCTGGAGGGCGCGCTCGGGCTGCCGCAGGGCATCCTGCGGTTCGAGCTCCAGGTCGAGACGCCGCAGTCGCTCATCGACCACGCGGAGGGGCGGGTCGGGCTCGGCGCGCTCGTCGAGGCGGCGCAGGGCCGCGTCACCGCCGCCCACTTCGGCGTGTTCGACTACACCGCCGCGCTGGGGCTGCCGCCGCACGAGCAGCGGCTCGACCATCCGGCCTGCGACTTCGCCCGCCACCTGATGCAGGTGTCGCTCGCCGGCACCGGGGTGCGGCTGTCGGACGGCTCCACCAACGTCGTCCCGCGCAACGACGGGCCGGACGAGGTCAACGCGGCGTGGGCGGCGCACGCGGCGCACGTCAGGCACTCGCTGGCGCACGGCTTCTACCAGGGCTGGGACCTGCACCCCGCGCACCTGCCGAGCCGGTACGCGGCCGTGTACGCGTTCCACCTGACCGGCGCCGACGAGGTCATCGGGCGGGTCCGGGCGTGGCACGAGCAGGCGGCGGCCGGCGCGAGCGGCTTCCTGGACGAGCCCGCCACGATCAAGGCGCTCACGGCCCGGCTGCGCCGCGCGGTCGACTGCGGCGCGCTGGACGAGAGCGTCCTCCCGGCGTCCTAGGGGCGCCTCCAGAGCGGGCCGACGGCGTTCATGAGGGCGCGGAGCTGCTCCTCCTCGTAGGCGAAGTGGGCGTCGAGTTCGGCGGTCATCCGGTCGAGCTCCGCGCGGACGCGGCCGGGGTCGCGGGAGCCGGGGTCGTCCAGCATGGCCTGGAGCCGCAGCCGGTTCGCAGTGACGGCGACGTGCTCGCGGCGCAGCCTGCCGATCACCGGGGCGAGGCCGGGGAACTCGGCCTCCAGGCGGGGGAAGGCGCGCCCCTCCTCGTTGTCGTGGTGCTCGCCGAGGACGCCGCAGACGGAGACGCAGTGCTCGCGGAGCTGCCGCCCCAGGTCGGGGACGTCGCGGGAGCCCGCGTAGAAGGCGTCCACGTCGGCGCGCAGGTCCGCCAGGCGGGCGCGCAGGTCGTCGTGGATCCTGATCAGCTCGTCGCCGATGGCGGCGCCCCGTCCTTCCAGGTGGCCGCGGTGGACGGCGACGACCGGGATGACGCGGCTCGTCTGCCGCTGGTACTCGGCGTAGGCGGGGACGCGCTCCCCCTGCAGCGCGTACAGCCGGTCGCGTTCCTCGCCTTCGACGGGAAGCGCGACGCCTTCGAAGGTCTCGGTGCCGACCTCGACGGTGACGCGGGGGTCGGCGCGGACGTTGTGGTACCAGGCCGGGTCGTGCGGCTGCCCCGCGTTGGAGGCGAACACGAGGAGCCGGTCGCCGTCCGCCATGTAGCCGAGCGGCGTGGTGCGGGGTTCGCCGGTCTTCCTGCCGGTGCTGGTGAGCAGGAGCAGGTCGGCACCCTCGAAGGGGCCGCCGACCCGCCCGCCGTTGCCCCGGAACTCCTCGATGACCTGCCGGTTCCAGTCGCTCATGGACGCGGCCTCCTATCCTGGACGCGATCAGCGCCTCATTTGCTTTGATAGCAAAGCTATTTTGGAAGCAGAGCCAATGTCAACCGAAGAGAGCGCCGGGCCGGACGTCGACGACGGCATCCGGACGATGCTGCTGCTGATGCCGCGGCTGGTCTCCGCGGCCAAGAAGATCAAGGTGCCGGCCGAGCTGGCCTCCTTCGACCTCGCGCCCCGGCACCTGTCGCTGCTCGCCTACCTGCTGTTCGACGGCCCGCTGACGGTGAACGCCCTCGCCGCGCGGCTGGAGGTGGCGCCCGCGACCGTGAGCCTGATGGTCGGCGACCTCAGCCGGCAGGGCATCCTGCTGCGCCGCGAGGACCCCGCCGACCGGCGCCGCACCATCGTCAGCGTCGCCGACGAGCACCTGCCCGCGATCAACGGGTGGCTCGGCCGGGGCGCCGGCGCCTGGCGCGCCGCCCTGGAGCCGCTCACGCCCGCGCAGCGCCGGCTGTTCATCGACACGCTGCTCGCCTACGAGCGCGCGGTCACCGAGGCTCGCGGCGGTTGAAGGCCGCCAGGTCCTCCGGCGTGTCGATGTCGTCGGGCGCGGCGACGTCGTCGCACGGCACCGGGGTGACCAGCTCCGGATGGGCGCGCAGGTAGCCGCGCGCGCCCCGGTCGCCGACCGCCGCCTCCGCGACGCCCGCGAAGTGCTCCGCGCTCAGCAGCGCCGGGTTGCGCGGCGCTCCCCCGTAGGTGGCGACCGCGATCCCGGCGCCCGCCTCGTACGCGGCGACCAGCCGCCGGACCGCGGCCGGGGTGACGAGCGGCTGGTCGACGAGCGCGACCACCACCGCCGGACAGCCGGGCGGCAGCGCGGCCAGGCCGGTGCGCAGCGACGAGCCCATGCCGTCGCGCCAGCCGGGGTTGGGGACGACCACGGCGCCGATCACCTCGATCTGCGCCGCGCCCGCCACCACCAGGACCGGGGTGCAGCCCCCGTCCCGCAGCGTGCGGACGCCGCGGTCGACGAGGCGCTCGCCGTCCAGCTCCAGGGTCGCCTTGGGGCGCCCGAGCCGGCTGCCCTCCCCCGCCGCGAGCAGCAGGCCCGCCGGGGACTCCGCGCGGTGCAACGTCATCCCGCGAGGGTAGTGCCGTCAGGGCGCGTCGGCGTGGATGCGGCCGCTGGTGTCGGTGAGCGGCCGCCCCGAGCCGCCCCAGCGGAGCTGGACCAGCTCCGCCGCGATCGACACCGCCGTCTCCTCCGGCGTCCGCGCGCCGAGGTCGAGGCCGATCGGCGAGCGCAGCCGCCCCAACTCGGCCTCGGTCAGCCCCGCCTCCCGCAGCCGGGCGAGCCGGTCGTCGTGGGTGCGGCGCGAGCCCATCGCGCCGATATAGCCGGCGTCCGTGCGCAGCGCCACCTCCAGGAGCGGCACGTCGAACTTGGGGTCGTGGGTCAGCACGCAGATCGCGGTGCGCTCGTCGATGGTGCCGCGCTCCTCCTCCAGGAACTTGTGCGGCCACTTCACCACGACCTCGTCGGCCTCGGGGAACCGCTTCGGCGTCGCGAACACCGGCCGCGCGTCGCAGACCGTCACCCGGTAGCCGAGGAACGCGCCGACCCGCGCGACGGCCGCCGCGAAGTCGATCGCGCCGAACACCAGCAGCCGCGGCGGCGGCGCGAACGAGTGGACGAAGACCGACAGGTCGTCCAGCCGCCGCTCCCCCTCCGGCCCGTAGTGCCGCTGCCCGGTGAGGCCCTGCGCGAGCATCCCGCGCGCGTCGTCGTCCACCGCCGCGTCCAGGCGCGCGGCGTGCGGCTCGCCCGGCGCGAGCGACCCGGAGGCGCGGTCGGCCCACACGACGCGGCGGGCGCCGATCCGGCCGGGGCCGGCGACGACGGTGGCGACCGCGACCGGCTCGTGCCGCTCGATCGCCGCCGCGACCTCGGCGAACTCGGGGAACGTGGCGGGGCCGACCGGCTCCACCAGCACGTCCAGGATGCCGCCGCAGGTCAGCCCGACGGCGAACGCGTCGTCGTCGCTCACCCCGTACCGCTGCACGACCGGCACGCCCGTCTCCAGCACCGACTGCGCCAGCTCGTAGACGGCGCCCTCCACGCAGCCGCCGGACACGCTGCCCGCCACCTCCCCGCCCGGCGACACCGCCATCGCGGCGCCCGGCGGGCGCGGCGCGCTGCGGAAGGTGTGCACGACGGTCGCGAGACCGAACGTCTCGCCGGACGCGTACCAGCCGGCGATGTCGCCGAGCACGTCACGCATGAGCGCTCCCCTTTCCCGCGGTGCCCGCGACGATGCGGGCCAGTTCCTCCAGCGCCGCCAGGCTGTGCCCGGAGGTGAAGTCGTCGACGTGCGGCAGCGCCGCCGCCATCCCCGCCGTCAGCGGCTCGTACCCGGGCCGCGCCTTGTGCGGGTTCGCCCACACGACCCGGTGCGCGAGCCGGCTCAGCCGCGCCATCTGGTCGCCGAGCAGCGCCGCGTCGCCGCGCTCCCAGCCGTCGGAGGCGATCACCACGACCGCGCCGCGGGCCAGGCCGCGCTGCCCGAACCGGTCGAGGAACTCCTTCAGCTCCTCGCCGAGCCGGGTGCCGCCGCTCCAGTCCGGGATGGCGGCGGACGCCGCCGCCATCGCCGCGTCCGCGTCGCGGTGCCGCAGCTCGCGGGTGAGGCGGGTGAGCCGCGTCCCGGCGCTGAACACCTCCACGCTCCGGCCGCCGGACCGCGCGGCGGCGTGCGCGAACCGCAGCAGCGCGTCCGCGTACGGGCTCATCGACCCGCTGACGTCCACGATCAGCACGACGCGGCGCGGCCGGGTGCGGTGCGTCCGGTGCCGCAGCAGGGACGTCTCGCCGCCGCGCCGCAGCGTCTCGCGGACCGTCCGGGCCGGGTCGAGCCGCCCCGAGGACGCGGGCGTGAACCGGCGCGACCTGCGCCGCTGGCCCCCCGCGTCCAGCAGCGCGATGAGCCGGGCGACCTCGGCGCGCTCGGCGGCGCTCAGCCGCGCCACGTCCCGGTCGCGGAGCACCTCCGCCTCGCTGGCCGTGGCCGTCGTCAGGTCGCCGTCCTCCTCCGCGCCGCCCCGCGCGCCCGCGTCCGGCACCGCCATCCGGCGGACGACCACGGGCGGCGGCGTCCTTCGGCCCGGCCGCGCCGTCGCGCCGGAGAAGTACGCGGCGAAGCACCGGTCGTAGCGGCGGAGGTCGTCGGGGTCGGCGCACAGCGTCAGCCGGCCCGCCCAGTACACGTCGTTCGGGTTCAGGACGTCGAGGTGGTCGAGCGCCGCCAGCATCGCCTGGACGCGCTCGGGGTCGGCGGCGCCGCCCGCCGCGCGCAGCGTCCGGGCGAACCCGACCAGGGTCTCGGTGACGTCCCGCCGCACGGCTCAGCCCCCGTTGAGCAGGGCCTCGAGCCCGCCGCCGAGGAGGCGCTGCTGGTCCTCGCGGTACTTGAGCACGGCGCCGAGCGTGACCGCCGCCGACGCCGGGTCGAGCTCGCGGACGCCGAGCGCCACCAGGGCCTCGGTCCAGTCGAGGGTCTCGGCGACGCCGGGCGGCTTCAGCAGCCCGGCCTCGCGCATCCGCTGCGCGGCGCGGGCGACCTGCCCGGCGAGCCGCTCGGCCGCGTCCGGCAGCCGCCGCCTGATGATCGCGACCTCGCGGTCGAACGACGGGTGCTCCAGCCAGTGGTACAGGCAGCGCCGCTTGAGCGCGTCGTGCACCTCGCGGGTGCGGTTGGAGGTGACCACGACGACCGGCGGGCGCTCGGCGCGGATCGTGCCGAGCTCCGGGACGGTGATCGTGAAGTCGCTGAGGACCTCCAGCAGGAACGCCTCGAACTCGTCGTCGGCGCGGTCGAGCTCGTCCACCAGCAGGACGCTCGGCGCGGTCTCCAGCGCCCGCAGCAGCGGCCTGGCCAGCAGGAACCGCCGGTCGTACAGCTCGCCCTCCAGCCGCGACACGTCGCTCACGCCCGCCGCCTCGGCGGCGCGCAGGTGCAGCAGCTGGCGCGGGAAGTCCCAGTCGTAGAGGGCCTGGGAGGCGTCCAGGCCCTCGTAGCACTGCAGCCGGATCAGCGGCGCGCCGAGGCCCCGCGCGAGCGTCTTGGCCAGCTCGGTCTTGCCGACGCCGGCCTCGCCCTCCAGGAACAGCGGCCGGCCCATCCGCAGCGCGAGGAAGCACGCCGTGGCGAGCCCCTCGTCGCACAGGTAGGCGTGCCGGTCGAGCAGGCCCGCGAGTTCCGCGGGCGATCCGACCCGGTCCATGGTCATCGACGCCGTCTCCCCCACGGCATCGAGGCTACTCGGCGGGAGACGCAAGTCACATGGCCCGCGCTCTTGCGTTTTCGCGGCCGTCTCCACCGCCGGACAATTCATATGAAATAGGTAGGGAAAGTTGACTTTGCGGGCGCCGCCCGCGAGCATCGGACCATGCGATCCGGTAACCGGAAGGAACCCGACCTCACCGACGAGGGGGCCTACGAGCACGTCCGCGCGCTGTCCCGGCGGGGCATGCTGCGCCTGTCGGCCGGCGCCGGCGCCGCGCTCGCCGTCCCCGCCGCCGTGGCGCCGCCCGCCGCCGCCGACGGCGCCACGGGAATCGTGAAACCGCTGCCCCCCGAGCTGTTCATCCCTCACGGCACCAACGCCGAGATGCGGTGGGACGCCATGCGCGGCCAGGGCCTGCTCACCCCCGCCGACCGGTTCTTCGTCCGCAACCACGTCGCGACGCCGCTCATCGACGCGCGCACCTGGCGGCTCAAGCTCTGGGGAACCGGGCTGCACGGCTCCCCCGCCGAGGACCGCCCCCGCGAGTTCTCCTACGGCGACCTGCTCCGGCTGCCCGCCGAGACCATCACGGCCTTCATCGAATGCACCGGCAACGCGCGCGGGTTCTACGCCTCCCAGCAGGGCCAGCAGGTCTCCGGGACGCCCTGGAAGCTCGGCGCGGTCGGCGTCGCGCGCTGGCGCGGAGTCCGGCTCTCGACCGTGCTGAGGCTCGCAGGTCTTACCCGTGAGGCCGTGGACATCCTGCCGCGCGGGTTGGACGCTGACTATGTGGACAAGGGCGAGAACCTCGGCCGCGTGCGGCGTCCCCTCCCCGTCGCCAAGGCGATGAAGGACGTCCTGCTCGCCTACGAGATGAACGGCGCCCCGCTGCCGCCCGACCACGGGTACCCCGTCCGGCTGGTCGTGCCGTCCTGGACGGGGATCGCGTCCATCAAGTGGCTCGGCGACGTCCAGGTGGCCGCCGAACCCCTGTTCTCCCCGTGGAACACCCGCTTCTACCGGCTCTTCGGGCCCGGCTACCCGGCGGAGGGGTCGCCGCCGCTGACCCGCATGAACGTCAAGTCGGCCTTCGAGCTGCCCTGGGAGGCGCCGCTTCCGTCCGGGCCGCAGGTCCTGCGCGGCCGGTCCTGGTCCGGCACCGGCCGGATCCGGCGCACCGAGGTCAGCGTGGACGGCGGCGCGACCTGGCGCCGCGCCCGCCTCCTCGACCGCCCCGACCCGCGCGGCTGGACGCGCTGGGAGTTCCCCTGGAGGCCGCACGCCTCCGGACGCCACGAACTGCTGGCCCGCGCCACCGACGAGACCGGCACGTCCCAGCCCTTCAACGCCCCCTACAACACCCTCGGCTACCTGTTCGGCGCCGTCGTACGGCACCCGGTCACCGTCTCCTGAACGACCCCCCCTGCAAGCCCCCGACCCCTGCAAGCCCCGACGCAGCCCGCACGAAAGGACGACCATGGCACTGTGGAAGCCGGATCCGACCTTCTACGCCTCCCCCCGCGACGCGGCCTCGGCCCCCGCCGAGAAGCTCGCCTACGTGGTCGCCTTCGACCGTGCCGCCGCGAAGCCCGACGCGGTCGCGGTGCTGGACGTCGACCCCGGCTCCTCGTCCTACGGGTCCGTGGTCGGCTGGACGGAACTGCCCTACCTCGGCGACGAGCTGCACCACTTCGGGTGGAACGCGTGCAGCAGCGCGCTGTGCCCCGGGTCGCCGCACCCGCACGTGGAGCGCCGGTACCTCATCGTGCCGGGGCTGCGGTCGTCGCGGGTGTACGTGATCGACACCAAGGACGACCCCACCGCCCCCAAGATCGTCAAGGTGCTGGAGGCGGACGAGCTGGCCAAGCGCGCCGGGTACTCGCGGCCCCACACCGTCCACTGCGGGCCCGAGGGCCTCTACCTGACGGCGCTCGGCGGCGCCAACGGCGAGGACGGGCCCGGCGGCATCGCGCTGCTCGACCACACCTCGTTCGACGTCCTCGGCCGCTGGGAGGTCGACCGGGGCCCGCAGTACCTCGCCTACGACGCGTGGTGGCACATCGCGCACGACGTCCTCGTCACGTCCGAGTGGGGCACCCCGTCCATGGTGGAGGACGGCGTCGTCGGCGAACTGCTGCTCGGCCGCAAGTACGGGCACGCGCTGAACTTCTTCGACCTGCGCAAGCGCAAGCACGTCCAGACCGTGGACCTCGGCGACGAGCACCAGATGGTGCTGGAGCTGCGCCCCGCGCACGACCCGACCAAGCTGTACGGCTTCGCGGGCGTGGTCGTCAACGTCGAGGACCTGTCGGCGTCCGTCTGGGTCTGGCACCGCGACGGCGACGCCTGGACCGCCACCAAGGTCATCACCATCCCCGCCGAACCCGCCGACCCCGCCGACCTCCCACCGGTCATCCAGCCGTTCGGCGCGGTGCCGCCGCTCGTCACCGACATCGACCTGTCCGTGGACGACCAGTGGCTGTACGTCTCCTGCTGGGGCACCGGCGAACTGAAGCGCTACAACGTCAGCGACCCGTTCAACCCCGTCGAGGCCGGCTCCGTCCGCATCGGCGGCATCGTCAACAGGACACCGCACCCGTCCGCACCGGACCGCCCCCTCGCCGGGGGCCCGCAGATGGTCGAGATCAGCCGCGACGGCCGGCGCGTCTACGTCACCAACTCGCTCTACGGCTCGTGGGACGACCAGTTCTACCCCGACGGCGTCGGCGCGTGGATGGCGAAACTCGACTCCACCCCGGACGGCTTCGCCTTCGACGAGCGCTTCTTCCCCAACGGCGACGCCTTCCGCGGCCGCCGCCCCCACCAGACCCGCCTCCAGGGCGGCGACGCCTCCTCAGACTCCTACTGCTACCCGTGAGCGACGGGTCGCTCGCCGCGCTCGTGGTGCTCGGGGCGTTCCACGGGCTCAATCCGGCGATGGGGTGGCTGTTCGCGGTGGCCCGCGGGCTCCAGGAGCGCAGCAGGGCGCTCGTCCTGCAGTCGCTCCCGGCGATCGCCGCGGGGCACGCCGCGTCCGTCGGCGCCGTCGCGGTCCTCATCGCGCTGACCCGGTCGGTCGTCGCGACGCAGGCGGTCGCGATCGGCGGCGGCGCGCTGCTGGTCGGCTTCGGGTTGTGGCGGCTGCTGTCGCGGCGCCACTTCCGCTGGGTCGGGATGCGGATCTCGCTGTGGCAGCTCGCCGGGTGGTCGTTCCTGATGTCGTCGGTGCACGGCGCGGGGCTGATGCTGCTGCCCGTGCTCACCGCGTCCGGGACGGCCCCGGCGGGCCACGACCACGGGCTGGCGTCGTCGTCCGGCAGCGCCCTGTCCACGGGGATCTTCGTGACGGCCGTGCACACGCTGTCGATGTTCGCCGTGGCGGGCGTCATCGCGGTGCTAGTCTACGAGATCGTCGGCCTGGCGGTGCTGCGGCGCGCCTGGTTCAACCTCGACCGCGTCTGGGCCGTCGCCCTCATCGGCGCCGGAACCGTCACCCTGTTCACCGCCCTGTGAGACCCCGGACACCGAACGCGGGGGCGCCGCCCGTGGTCACCGTGTGCGCTTGCCGACGGCGGTGAGGTCGATCTCGATGTCGAACGGCACGGTCAGCTTGAGCCGGTCGTGATGGATTCCGGTGAGGAGGTACGACCTTGTGGCGCGATCGAGTTCGTACACGTAGACGACAGTCCGTTCCTCCTCCAGCTCCACCCGCCAGAAATGCTTGATCCCGGCGGCCGCGTACCGGCGCGGCTTCGTGTCCCGGTCGAACTCCTCCGAACTCGGCGAGACGGCTTCCACCGCGAGCACGACCTCTTCCGCCTCGAAACAGGTGCGCAGGGGATCGACGGCTTCCGCCCTGACGACTGACACGTCGGGCTCGGGCACCTGGCGCTTCGCCAGCTTGACCGACATCTCCCGCACGGCCCGCAACTCCGACGGCGCCTGGTCGTCCAACTCGATGGACAGCAGGCTGAGGACCCAGGAGTGCCACATCCGCTGCGGGCTCACGAAGACCAGGCTCCCGTCGATCAGCTCGGTGTGCCGGGGCAGACCGCGCATGCGCAGGAAGTCGTCAGCGGTGAAACCGTCCGGCGGGGGGAACACCCAGTCTGGCAGCGGTGCGGCGTCCATGTGACCACTTTCTGCGATCGCTTCGACACTCTGAGCGCTCATGCGCTTACCCTTGCACACGAGCGTTGCCCTGGTCCTGGCAACAGCCTAGAACAAGGCCTGGATCGGGGACGGTCAGGCGGGGTCGGGGGCTTCGCCCCTGGCGCGCAGGAGAGACTGGAGTTCGGCGAGCTGGCGGGCGGCGAGGGCCTTCTCGGCGCCGTTGATGCCCATGGCGCCGATGGAGGTGCCGTCCGCCAGGTCGAGGGTGGGCCACGGGTCGCCGACGTTCATCGTGACGTCGAGGATCTGCGGCCACTCCAGGCGGCGGGTGTTGAAGGCGTTGACGACCGTCACACCGGACTCGTCGGCGGCGACGCGGCAGCGGGCCAGCATGTGCAGGATCCACGCGACGGCCGCGCCGAACGCGACCATCAGGACGCGGTCGAACAGCTTGTACTGCTCCGGCACCACCACGGCGAGCACGATCAGGCCGAGCACGATCACGCCCGCCGTGATGTAGGCGACGATCCGGGTGGTGCGGGGACGCCACACGGTCGGCAGTGCCGGAGTCTCAGTCAACGATCTTCGCGATGGGGATCTCGAGGATGTCGTGCGCGCCCGCCGCCTTCAGCGCCGGGATCAGCGTGTTGACGCCGCGCTTGGCGACCACCGACTCCACGGCGTTCGACTCGCCGCCGGCGAGGGAGGTCACCGTGGGCGACGACATCGCGGGCATGATGTCGAGGACGTTCCGCAGGTCGGCCTGCGCGACGTTCAGCTTCAGCAGCACCTTGCCGCGCGCGCGGATCACGCCCTGCAGCAGGAGGGCGATGTCCTCCATCGCGGCGCGCTTCTCGGCGTCCTCGTAGGCCTCGCGGTTGGCGACCAGCTCGGTGTAGCTGGTCAGCAGCGTGTCGAGGATGCGCAGGCCGTTCTTGCGCAGCGACGAGCCGGTCTCGGTGAGGTCGACGATCGCGTCCACGATGTCGGGCACCTTCGCCTCGGTCGCGCCGTAGGACGGGACGACCGTGGCCTTCACGCCGTGCTCCTCGAGGAACCGCTTGGTCATCGCCGGGAACTCGGTGGAGATCCGGACGCCCTCCGGCAGGTCGGCCACCGACTGCCAGGGCGCGCCGTCCGGCACCGCCATGATGACGCGGACCGGGTTGGCGGTCGCCTTGGAGTACTTCAGCTCGCCGAGGCTGACGACGTCGGCGTCGGTCTCGGTGATCCAGTCGCGGCCGGTGATGCCGAGGTCGAACAGCCCCTGCTCCAGGTAGGTCGGGATCTCCTGCGGGCGCAGGACCCGGACCCGGTCGATGCGGGGGTCGTCGATGGAGGCGCGGTAGTCGCGGTCCGACGTGCGCTGGACGGTGAGGTCGGCGGCGTCGAACAGCTGCATGGTCGCCTTCTCCAGCGACCCCTTGGGCAGGACGAGTGACAGCACGGAATTGCCTTTCGGATGAGGATGCGTACGGGATGCCGGGTCGATCAGGAGCCCAGATGCTCCAGGCCGTGCCCGGCGTGACCGTGATGCCGCAGACCTCGCAGGGTCAGTGCCGTGTCGAGTGCGGCCACAGTCGCCTCCCATCCCTTGTCCTCGGAGCTGCCCGGCAGCCCGCTGCGTTCCAGTGCCTGCTCAATGGTGTCACATGTGAGGACCCCGTTGCCCACCGGAGTCGACTCGTCGAGCGCGACGCGGGTCACACCCGCGGTCACCGAGTCGCAGACGTAGTCGAAATGGGCGGTGGCGCCCCGGATGACCGCGCCGAGGCAGACGACCGCGTCGAAGTCGCGGGCCATCTGCTGGGCGACCACGGCCAGTTCGAGCGCGCCGGCGACGCGCGCGACGACGGGCTGGTCGATCCCGCACTCCTTGGCCGCCGCGAGCGCGCGCTCCAGCAGCCGGTCGGTGATCTGCCCGTGCCAGCGGGTGCAGACGACGCCGAGCGTGAGCCCGGCGGCGTCGACGGTCCTGTCCTCGGGGCGTCCCGCTCCGCTCATCAGATTCCCTCGATCTGGTGTCCGAGACGGTCCCGCTTGACCGTCAGGTAACGCCGGTTGTGCTCGGTCACGACGACGGGCATGGCCTCGCGTCCGCGCACGTCCACGCCGAAGCCGTCCAGGCCCTTGAGCTTGTCGGGGTTGTTGGTCAGCACCCGGATGGAGCGTACGCCCAGGTCACGCAGCATATGCGCCGCGTTGGAGTACTCGCGCGCGTCGGCCGGGAGGCCCAGCTCGAGGTTCGCGTCCACGGTGTCGGAGCCGTTGTCCTGCAGCGCGTACGCCTGGAGCTTGGCGAGCAGGCCGATGCCGCGCCCCTCGTGCCCGCGCAGGTAGAGGACGATGCCGCGCCCCTCCTGCGCGATGCGCTCCATGGCGGCGTCCAGCTGGGTTCCGCAGTCGCAGCGCTCGGAGTGCAGGACGTCGCCGGTGAGGCATTCCGAATGGGCCCGGATCAGGACGTCCTCGCCGTCGCCGACCTCGCCGAGCACGAGCGCGATGTGCTCGCCGCCGTCGATGGCGCTGGAGAACCCGACGGCGCGCCACGTCCCGAACCGGTTGGGCAGGCGGGTCTCGACGACGCGGGTGACCATCGCCTCGGTGCGGCGGCGGTATTCGGCGAGTTGTTCGATGGAGACGAGCTTGAGCCCGTGCTCCTTTGCGAAGACCTGGAGTTCGGGAAGGCGCGCCATGGTGCCGTCCTCGTTCACCACTTCGGCGAGGACGCCGGCGGGGGCGAGCCCGGCGAGCCGGGCGAGGTCGACGGCGGCCTCGGTGTGGCCGCGCCGCCGCAGGACGCCGCCCTCCCGGTAGCGCAGCGGGAAGATGTGGCCGGGGCGGACGAGGTCGCCCGGCTCGGACGCCGAGTCGCACAGCGTGCGGATCGTCTTCGCCCGGTCGGCGGCGGAGATGCCGGTGGTGACGCCGAGGCGCGCGTCCACGCTGACGGTGTAGGCGGTGCGCATCCGCTCGGTGTTCTGCGCCGTCATCAGCGGGATCTGCAGCCGGTCGAGGTCGGCGCCCTCCATCGGGACGCAGATGACGCCGCTGGTGTAGCGGATCGTGAACGTGAGCAGCTCGGGCGTCGCCTTGGCCGCCGCGAAGATGATGTCGCCCTCGTTCTCGCGGTCCTCGTCGTCGACGACCACGACGGGGCGTCCCGCCGCGATGTCGGCGACCGCCGCCTCGATGGAGTCGAAAATTCCCGTGTCGTTGCCGCTGCTCATGCGGTCACCGCCTTCTGCCTGGGGGTTTGCGTGCTCCGGGACTCCCGGAGCCAGTTCCTGAACCCGACCATCACCATCACGAAGAAGATCCCGTAGACCGCGCCGGAGACGTACAGCCCGGACTTGAGCGCCAGCGGCACCCCGACCAGGTCGACGAGCACCCACACGATCCAGAAGTCGACCAGCGCGCGGCTCTGCGCGAACGTCGCGACGGCGCTGCCGACGAAGATGTAGGCGTTGGCCCACGGCGACCAGGCGACCTGCAGCCAGTCGAGGTGGACGAACAGCTGGGCGACCACGGCCGTGCCGACGACCAGGACGCCGAGCAGGACGGCGCGCTCCCTCGCGGTCGCCCGCCGGACGACGATGACGTCGGTCTCCCGCCGCCCGCGCGTCCACATGACCCACCCGTAAAGGGCGAGGCCGCAGAACAGCACCTGCTTGAGGGCGTTGCCGGGGACGCTCGCGTGCAGGGACGCGGCGAGCAGCAGCAGTGCGCCGACGAGCTGCACCGGCCACGTCCACAGGGTCTTGCGCATGGCGAGCCAGACGACGGCGAGCGAGAGCACGTTCCCGACGAGGTCGGTCCAGAGGATGTGCTCGCCGAAGACCTCGAAGCCCGCGTCGAGCCAGTTCACGACCGGTCGCCCATCATGCGTTCGACGTACTTGGCGACGACGTCCACCTCGAGGTTCACGGGGTCGCCGGGCTTCTTGTGGCCGAGCGTGGTGAGGGCGAGGGTCGTCGGGATGAGGGCGACGCTGAACCGGTCGGCGCCGGCCTCCACGACGGTGAGGCTGATGCCGTCGACGGTGATGGAGCCCTTGTTCACGAGGTAGCGGCTCAGGTCGGCGGGCAGGGAGACCGTCACGACGTCCCAGCGCTCCCCGGGCTCGCGGGAGATGATCGCGCCGACGCCGTCGACGTGGCCCTGCACGAGGTGGCCGCCGAGCCGGTCGGACAGCCGGACGGGACGTTCCAGGTTGACCTTGGAGCCCGGTTCCAGCGCGCCGAGGCTGGACTTGTCGAGGGTCTCCTTGATGGCGTCGGCGGTGAAGACCCCGTCCCGGACGTCCACCACGGTGAGACAGACGCCGTTGACGGCGATCGACGCGCCGTGGACGGCGTCCTCGGTGACGAGCGGGCCGCGGATCGCGAGGGTGACCGAGTCCCCCTGGGGGTCGATCGCGACGATCTCGCCGAGCTCCTCGACGATGCCGGTGAACATCTCCCGGGCCTCCTAGTTCAGGGCTCCGGGGACGCTCATACATCGTCGTACGCCCCTGGGACAGGGACGTACCGCGCGCTGCCTCCCATCCGGACTTTCACCGTCGGTCCCGGAATTCCACCGGGTCAACCGGCCGATGGCTTCGGCCGGGTCGCGGACTGTCACCGCCGGTTCGGAATTTCACCGACCCCGGAGCACGCGTTCATGCTTTGCCAACCAGTGTGCCATGCATTCCATTCCGCGTCCCCTGTGACCATCGCCACTGACCGTCCTGGATTGAACGTTCAACGATCTTGGAGTCGGGGTACACCCTGCGCCACAAGTGACGCATGACGGACTTTTCCCCCAGGAGGCAGTCATGGACGTCGTCGCCCTCATCGCCCGCATCGCCTTCACGGCGATCTTCATCGGCGCCGCCGCCGGCCACTTCACCGCGACCGACGCGATGGCCGGCTACGCGGCCGCGAAGAAGCTGCCGATGGCCAAGCTCGCCGTGCAGGTCTCCGGCGCCTACATCCTCGTGGCGTCGGTCCTGCTCGTCCTCGGCATCTGGCCGGACCTCGCCGCCATCGTCCTCGTCCCATTCCTGCTCATCACGGCCTTCGTCTTCCACGACTTCTGGACGCAGGAGTCCCCCGAGGCGCGTCAACTGGAGCAGCAGCAGTTCCTAAAGGACCTCTCCCTGGCCGGCGGCGCCCTCGCCCTGTTCGTCCTGTACGCCTCGGACAACCACCCCGGCCTGAACCTGGTAGGCCCCCTCTTCACCTGACCCCGCAGGCCGCGCCGCCGAGCGGCCCCGGCGGCGCGGCTCCGGTACCTCGTCCACGTCCAGCGCACGGCCCGACGATGCCGCAGCCACGGCCCGCCTCACGGAATCGGGGAACTGCGGATCGTCCAAGCGCCCCTCTGGAGAAGCCGGGGACGAAAAGGCCGCTCGCCGGTCGGCCGCCCGCCGAGGATCATCGGTTCGCCGCGCAGGTAGCGCCGGTACTGGCCGATCAGGTCGGCGTCCGGAAGCAGGGCCACCGACTCATCCGGCCACTCCCCTTATCGAGGACCAGCACAGTCTCCCCGCCGGGCACCGGAACCTGCGGCGGCTCGGGCAGCACCGCCGACACGCCCCTGGCGACATAGACAACGCCGAGGTCGCTGAGCAAGACGAGCCGACGCGCGCCGCCCGTGGACGGGCGGTTGAAGTGCGCGTCCGCACACGCCCACGCAGCACCGCGGTCAAGCAGAGCGCCCTGGCGGGCCCCGTGCGAGACGAGCGCAGCAGCGACGCGGCGCATGGTCGGGCAGGGCGCCGCCGTCTCGCACGCCGGACACGTCGCCGCCCCCGTGGGACGATGCGCGTCCAGGACGTCGGCAAGCACGGCCACCGCACCGGCCAAAATCCGGCTCGCTTCGGCAGCCGAGTCGCCCCGCGCGAGGACGGAGAGGGCCGCGTCCCGTGCTTCCCGGACGAGCGACTCTTCGGGACGAGCCGTCATCGGACACCGTCTCCGGCAACGACACCGCGCTCGTGGTGGCAGACGACCTCGTCGGCGACATCGTGCAGATCCGCGAACGGCCTGCACGCGTAGGCGTTCCGCGTTCCCGGCCGGACGCGCCACCGGAAAACGCCCGGCGGTTCGGACCAGACCGCCAGGCCCCGCACCGCGACCACCGAACGGTCGGACCCATGGTGGCAGCGCGTACCGTGCAGCCCCCTGGCGATCAGCAGCCGGCGCAGCACCACGGCCGCCTCCCACGGGAGCGGGGGCACCGGGGGCGCGCACGTCCGGGCTGCCGGGACGCAGAACCAGGTCGCCTTGCCCGGTACCGGCAGCGGCCCCAGCCTGGACCGCGTCCGGTGCCAGCCCCACGCCGACGAGAGCGCGTCGACGACCGCCATTCCCCGGCCGTTCTCCGCCCACGCGCCGTCCGTCCTCCCGGGACGCGTCCACTCGGGCTTCGGGTCGAACACCTTGAACACGAGCTGGCTCTCCGGCGTGACCCGGTGGTAGGCCCACAGTTCGAGGACGCGCCGCCCCGGCGCCGCCTCCGCGCGGCCCAACGCGCCGCCGATGCCGTGCCTGAGGCCGTTCGTCACCAGCTCGGACGCCGCGAGCGTGACGTCCTCGACGAGTTCGCCCGGCACCTTCGCCGCCGTCAGCGCCACCCGAAGGTGCGCGCGGGCTACACCGGCGCAGGTCTCGTCGGCGGGCAGCGGCCACGCCGAACACCCGCCGAGCACCAGATCGGGGAGATGGCCGTGAACCATGGGGGTCTCCTCTACGCGAGGGGTCTATGTCCGAAGCAGCAAGATCGTTTCCGTAATCGGCTGCGAACGCTGCGTTACGGGCTAGATACTGCTCTCAAGAACTCGAAGCATCAAGGGATTCAAGTTAGATTCTCGAAAATCCATGATTCGATCTTGTGGAGATCTGGACAAATGCCTTCGATACAGGCAAGCGGCTACAGCCCGACGATCAAGAAGCGCGCTTTGAGCCGCAAACTCGTCGAGTTGCGCGAGCAGTGCGGGATGACCACCAGCGAGGTCTGCAAGCGCCTCCGCTGGAGCCCGTCCAAGCTCAACTACATCGAGAAGGCGAAGTGGGTCGACCCCAACAGCGACTCGGTCGCCGATCTCTGCGAGCTGTACGGTGTGGGCCCCTCGGACACCGAAGCCCTGATCAAGCTCACCCGGGAGGCCCGCCAGCGCGGCTGGTGGCGCAAGTACAACGACGTGTTCCGCGACGACTACGTGGGTCTGGAAGCGGGCGCCTCCGAGATCTTCACGTTCCAGACCACGCTCATACCCGGCCTCTTGCAAACACCCGGGTATATCGAGGCGGTGACACGCCTGGCAGGCATACAGGACGATGCTGAGATCAGACGCCATGTCGCCGCCCGGACACAGCGTCAGGAGATCATTTCGCGGAAGTCGGCCCCATGCCGCTTCCACGCGCTGATCGACGAGAATGCGTTGGTCCGGATCAAGGACACAGCAGTCCGATCAGAACAGATCCGTCACCTCATCAACGCCTCGACCAGGCCCAATGTCGACATCCAACTTCTCCTCCTAGTTGATGGCCTCTATCCAGGGACAAGCGAACCCTTCTCGTACTTGAAGTTCCCAGAGCCCTCAGAACGCGACATCGTGTTCCTCGAAACCACGATCGACGACCGCATGATGGAGGAAGAGGATGAGCTTGAACGATATCTGACCAGGTTTCACCGGTTGCGCGATGCAGCCCAGAGCACAGTCGCAACTGGCGCATACCTCGCAAGATTGATTGAGTGAGACACATGGAGCCATCTAGGTTGATCTGGCGCAAGAGCAGCAAGTCGAGCGGCGGCGGCCAGGAGTGTGTCGAGGTGGCGAGCGCCACTGAGACCGTGCTGATCCGTGACAGCAAGGACGTTGGTGGTCCGATGCACTTGGTGACGCCAGCGGCGTTCCGCGACCTGATCGGCCGGATCAAGAGCGGCGGGCTCGACCTGTAGTACGGGAAGCGCACCCTACGTTGACCTGCGGAGTGTTGCCCTTATCCGCAGGTCGTTAAGGGCAACACTCCGCAAGTCATCCTTGGAGGGACGGGGGTCGGGGCCGGAGGACGCCTGCGGCCGGCGCGGGGCGGCCTCCTCGCGGGGTTCGTCAGGACTCGGCATCGCACGCGAGCACGGCCGCCGGCTGCTCAGGCACCGCCAGCGCGTTCACGGACACACGGCGCGTTCCCGGATCCCGGGTGACCTGGCGGTCGGCGTCTTCGTCCGGCAGCGACAGAGCCGCATGGACGAACCCGACCGCCTCACCATCTTGGTCTGCGACGAAGGCCAGCCTGTCCGCTCCGCCGCCCACCAGCTTGCCCTCCAGCCAGCGAGCGAGGCCGTCACTGCGCGGCGGCCGAAAACCAGTCCGGCGCGATCTGCCGGTAGAACTCCGCCGAGTCCTGCCAAGCCTTCGCCACACCGCTGCCGTCCCCTGAACGCGCCGCACGAATCTCGAAGGTGGTCACCCCGGCAGTCTCTCCAGTTCCCCACGCGAAGGGAAGCCCCATCCTCCTTAGGCGCGGTTCAGAAACCGCGCGGATACCACCCCGGCCACGCAGTCACTCCAGTCACATCCCCCAATTCGTTCAACTCGACCAAGCCGGCAGGCTCGCCCGGCGGGACGCGCCAAGGAACCGTTTGCCGTCCACATCAACGTCCAGGCCGAGTTCGTCCTCGGCGATACGGGCGATGACGTCGTCGATGCTCTCTGGCTTGAACATGCGCATGTCGGAGACCGCCCACTTGTCTGTAGCGCGTGATGCTGCGTCGGTTCGAGCGGGACTTCTTTCACGTCCCGTGTCCCTCCGCCACACTCGTCCGGGACGTGTTGGCCTACAGGTGCGGTCAATCGGAATAGCGTTCCTCTGGGCTCTCCCAGAGTGCCCTGATCACCCCGTCCGAGTCCGGCATCACGGCGCACCAATCGCCCATCACCCTGTCCGCCAGCATGAGTGAGAAGCCCTCACTCGTGACCTCGGAGAGCGTATCAGCGCCACCGGGGTAGGCCCGGTAGACCAACTCACCGGGCATCAGAGGAGCTACGAAAGCGGTGAAGTCGTCCTCCAATAGCACCGGACTGAGTTGCAGCTCCGGATCGCTAGCCAAGCAAACCAGTGAACATGGTCACATGAGTCGGGCCAACTCGGCTACGTTCTCCCGAGTCACGACGAACCATCGGCACCCGTAGGCGCCGTACGCCCAGCGTTCGCACAACAAGGTGAAGCGCTCGGAGGCCTTCGCCACCGCCTCCCAGAAACTCTCGTCCGCTACGACACCAACGGGCTTCGAGATCGTTGTGGGTTCAGGAGTTGCGTCGCGCCACTGGAGAATCGCGTCCCGGCAATGGAATCTTGCCAGATCAGCGGCTACCGCTTGCGTCGTGTGGAGATGCACAGCCCCGTCCCATCCCGACTCGATCTGGAGCCATCCCGGAATGGAGAGCTGACAATACGGCCCACGCCCGGCTGCCATTCCTTCAACAAGGTCAATCGCCTGCGAGAGCTGAATTTCCGCCCCACTGCTAAGGCCGAGGTGCCTGTCGGGAAGGGGTTCACTCACCAATAGCTCGCCGACCTCAAAGAGGTCAAACACCACTCTTCGCGATCACCGCTCCAAGCACCTGACGCAGTTCCGCCACATACGAACTCCACACACCTGCGTCCGCCAACTCCTCTCGCACGCACTTCCCGCGAGGGCTAATGATCAGCTCCTTGCTCATTTCGTCAGCCATTTCAACCCTCACAGCTGGATCAACGAGTGGAACAAGAATCCCAAGCCGTTCGTATGAACCAAGCTTGCCGACGAAACCTCGAAATCCTCGCCGCATATTGCCAACGAATTAACGACTCACGACACTAGACAAGGTGCTAGAGACGTACGAGCAGGCTCGACATGCTGGCCCTCCTCAGGAGGATTTTCCACTGATAACCGTTGTCGTTCGCCGCCGAAATCGAAACCCTAGGAAGGACCATCGGGAAACGAATAATGCTCGTGATAGCGGTGCAAGAACCGCCATTCTTCGACTCTCATAGAACTCACTGGAAGCACGTCGATCGAAATGGCATGCGCCAAGCAAAGTCGCAATTCACCGCAATCAATAACTTCAACAGATTCGACCGTCGGACACACTCTCGCGAGGTATTCTTGCAGAGATTCAGCACCTTTGTCATATGGCATTACTTTGTATTTATCATCCAGATCTCCGGTGCCGAGAACGATTCTTCCCGCCTGCCTTATACGCATCGGGCACTGGATATGTAGGGCAAATTCCCCACCCTTCACCTCCATATCACTGGACACCTGAAGCCAGGATACTGAGCGACCGAAGCCGAGAATGACAGTGAGCCCTATCCGCCCTATTTCAGAAAGCGGAACGCCGAGCAAGTGTCTCCGGAGAAGACGCTCCGCTTCGCCTTTATCGAAGGTCATTCACAGGTTCCAAACAGATGCATGGTCTCGTCCACGACACCATGATACCCCTTGCCCTGCTTAGTGATGGCGTCGTGAACCTTACGCTTCTCTGCTCGATTCAAGCGACGACCCAACTTTCTCTCCGCTTCACGAATGGCATCCCGTGCCTGCTTGTTCTGACGCTCGTGATCCTTGGTCGTCTCGTTTCCGTCATCGTCACCATCACCAGGATCCCACTCAGGGATGCGGAAGCGCGGGTCGATATCATCATCGTAATTGTGAGTGAGGACCGAGGCGGAGCCGACCTTCACATAGTACGTATGGAGGTCTTGGATGGTGAGGTTGTATACACGCTGGTTGTGGCTGATCCAATGCTTGGTGGCAGTGATCTGGACGTAGGTTCCGGCGCTGGTACGGAGCCACATGCCGGGTTTGAGGTCAGCGGCCTTGACCCAGGCATTAATGTCACCCGCTACCCAGAACGGGTGGCTGTTGGTGGCTATGACCATGCCGCTCTTGGACCGCTCGGGGCTCTGAAATGGGGAGACTGAGCGGTTGGGCTGCTTTCCTGCCAGCCAGGCCAGGGCAGGGACGCGAGTGTCGACGGTGATCTGGACGAGCTTCTTATTGCCTTCCCCCGTGATGGTGGCGATCACGGGCTCAGCAGTGGTCTTCCCTGTCTTCGGGTCGGTAGCAATGACTTTGTCTCCGACCCCGATATCCTCGATCTTCTTCCGGCTCCCGTCGGCCATTAGCACGTCGGTTCCCGGCATGAAACTATTGCCGCCTTTGCAAGCAGCGTTTGCCAAATTTTTCCGGATACCCGCCGCCGTCGGCTTCCCACCGACTCGAACCCGCGGGGATTTGCGTAGGCCGTTTCCTGGTCCGCCCTCGAAGGCAAAGGTCCCGCCCTGTGATCCCATCCATTCGAGGTGCAACTGGACCTGCCAGGCAGTGTAATTTCCACTGCAGTCCTTCATTTCGCCGCAAACAAGGTAGGCGATGCGCAATTCCCAACTCGCTTGCATCTCAGGAGAGAAGGATGAATAGCCGTACTCCTCGAAGTACAGCTTCCAGAACTTGGCCCGGAAGCGGACAACATCAACCTTCTTCGGCACGACGATGATGTCCGTGGAGCCGACCGTGCGGGCGTTGCGGGAGTCTCTGCCGTAACTGTCACCGCTTCTTGCGACTCTACGACCACTGGGGTTGTAAACGTCGTAGCCGCCCTTGTCGTTGGGGCGGCGGTCCACGCCATCGCCGTTGAAGCATTCCAGGCCGTCTCGGGTTCTGCGGCACATGTTGCCGTCCGGGTCGGCGTTGGTGACGGGGCTGTTGTTGGCGTAGGTGTAGCCGTTCATCTGCTGGGGGTCGGCCTGGTCCATGAGGGGGTCGACGGAGATGAAGCGGCCCGTGTCAGGGTCGTACTCGCGGGCGCCGAGGTGGGTGAGACCGGTGGGGTCCTGGGTACCGCCGACGAATCCCTTGTCGCCCGGCCAGGTGGCATCGTCGTCCATGCCGCGAATGGAGCCGAAGGGTGTGAAGCGGCGGACGGTGGTCTGCTGGGTGGTGCTGTTGACGGCGATCTGGGCAGTGCCTTGGTGGTCGGCGGCCAGGTAGGTGATGGTGCCATCGGAGGTGCGCATCGCGATGGTCTGGCCGGCGAAGGTGTAGTAGCGGGTTGCGGTGGCGGTGGTGGCGCCGTTGAGAGCGCGGAGTTCGGTGCCGTCCGGGAGGTACAACGTCGCGCCGGATGCGTCCTTGCGGATCAGGCGGTTGCCGTCGGCGTCGTAGGCGAAGGTGAGGTCGTTGCCGTTGTCGGTGACCTTGGTCAGTTCGCCTTCGGTGTTCCATTCCAGGGTCTGGCCGGTGTTGGTGGGCCCGGCGTCGATGGCGCGTTTGGTGGTGTTGCCGACGGCGTCGTAGGTGTACGTGTCGCTGCGTTGGCCGGTGGGGCCGGTCTGGGTGACCTGGTTGAGGCGGTTGCCTTGGCCTGCGGGGGCGTAGGTGTAGGTGCGGGTGGTGTCGGTGGTGCCGCCGATTCCGTGCCGGGTCTCGCCTGTACGGTTTCCGGCCTTGTCGTAGGTGAAGGACTGCCAGTACGGGGCCGGGCCGCCGATCAGCGAGGCAGAGGGTTGGGTGGCGCAGGCGTCAGTGGTGCTCTGCGTCCAGGCCTGGGTAAGGCGTTGCAGGTGGTCGTAGGTGAAGCACTGGTTGTCGACGCCGTCGCGGGAGACGTCGGTGATCGAGGTGATGGTGCCGGCGTCGGTGTAGTGGTAGGTGGCGTAGCGGTCGTCGCCTTGGACGCCTTCGTGCAGGGTGC
The DNA here is from genome assembly GCF_043197915.1 of Actinomadura geliboluensis. Taxonomy (NCBI): domain Bacteria; kingdom Bacillati; phylum Actinomycetota; class Actinomycetes; order Streptosporangiales; family Thermomonosporaceae; genus Actinomadura; species Actinomadura geliboluensis. The sequence goes on from NZ_JBICUA010000001.1 coordinate 426,297, forward strand.
GGGCGGTGGCCGGGCGCTGGGTGCCGTACTGGTAGGTGAAGGTCTGCCAGGTGTGTTTGCCGTCGGGCCCGAGTTCGAGCAGGTTGGGCTTGTTGGTGGGGGTGTAGAGGGCGTCGTTGACGTAAGGCGTCTGATCGGTGGGGCTTGTCCCGCCGGTCATGCCCGTGGGGCGCAGGAGGTCGTCGTACTGGTATGTGACGCTCTCGGCGGGAAGGCCACCGGCGGCGGGGCGCGCCTGTCCGAGGATGGTTTCGTCCAGGCCGTACTGGGTGGAGAACTGGTACTGGCCGGCCAGTGCACCTTGTGATGCGGGGATGGTGAGGGCGGTCTTGTCAGCGCGGCCCAGCTGGTCGTAGTGGCGGACAGTGCTGGTGTAGTTGCCGTCGGCGGTGTGTCTGGTTGCGGTGGCCAGCTTGCCCTTGCCGAAAGGTGCGGTGTCGTAGGTCCAGGAGGCCAGGAGCGGTCCGTCGGCTGCCCCATCGTGGGTGGCGGTCTTGCGGCTCAGCCCGTCATAGTCGACGAAGATCTTCTTGCCGCGGGCGTCGGTGGTGGAGACCAGGCGATCCAGGTCGTCGTAGGTGAAGGTGCTGGTGCCCTTGTCGGGGTCGGTGGTCCGGATCTTGCGACCGCGCAGGTCGTAGCTGGTGGTGAAGGTGTTCCCCGACGGGTCGGTGACCGTGGCGACCTCCCCGGCAGGGGTATAGGTGTAGCGAGTCGCGTCGTACTCCCCGGTCGGAGTCGCGGCTTTGTACTGCCGACGTTCGATCACCTGCCCGCGGGCGTCAGTGATCTGCGCGTTGGCGATGCCGCCGGACGGCGGGGTGACCGAGACGCGGTTGCCGCCTCCGTAGCTGTAGGTGGTGCGCCACAGTTCGGAGTCGGGCTGGGAGCCGTTGCCGGAAGTGAGTTTCTCGACGGTCTTGCGGCCCAGGCCGTCGTACTCGGTGTGGGCCTGGGTCTCGATGTTGCCGGGGGTCCCGATACCGAACAGCTCGGTGGCTGGGGCGCCCTCGGCCGCGTAGGCGGCATAGGTTTTGACGACTTGTCCGCGGTTGTCGTAGAAGGTGTCGCTGATCAGCCGTCCGGTCTGGCCGGGGACTTGGACTTGGCGGGGCCGCAGCCATCCGTCCAGCAGTTCAATCCCGGCTAGCCGCTGTCCGCCGGTCGCGGTCAGCGTCTGGGTGGTGACGGCGACGATCTGGCCTTCGGTGACGCGGTAGCTGTATTCGTAGTTGGGTTCACGGCCGTTGGCCTTGGACTGGTTGGGCAGCCACACCTTGGTCAGCCGGCCGAGCGGATCGTAGGCGTAGTCGGTACGCAGCCCCATGTTGGACTGGTCAATGGTGGTGACCGGAACACCCCATGCCGGATCGAGGTATTTCACCGTGGTCAATGCCGTTGAGGAGACATCCGGCTTGGCCGGCGGTGTCGTGGTGGTGACCTGGGTATTCAGTCCCTGGGTGTCGGTGTAGGACGTCGTCGTGGTCTGGTTCGCGGCATTGGTGACCTTGGTCGGACGACCGTAGCCGTCGTAGGTGGACTGAGCTTCCACCACATACGTCGGCGAATTACCGTCATGAGAAGCGATGGTCTCGACCTTGGTGACGTTTCCCACAGGCGGGCCTTCGTCGAAACCGAGTCCGTCGTAGAAGGTGCGGATGTCGGAGACGACCTGCGTGGAGCGGTCGGGACTGACGCTGCAGGCCACCGAAACTGTCTCGACCCGTGACGGGGAGTCCACTATCCAGGCGCCTGTGTTGTCGGCGTAGTCGGTTCGGGTGCACCTGTCGTCATCGTTGGAGTCGACGTCGCCCAGGTCGCTGACCGAGGTGACACGTCCGACGCCAGGGCCCGAGCTCGCATAGGAGTTGTCGGTCTTGGTCTGGAGCCAGCCGCCGCCGTCCTTGACGGTCCAGGTCCGCGTATCGTCGATCGCGGTCACGTTCGCCGTGGTCGTTCCCCAGGGACGGGTGCGTGAGGCGGTTTGGACGCGCCAGGGGGTGTTGACCGTCTTGGAGTGGATGCTGCCGCCCGGCCCGGTGTATTGGGCGGTCTTGAGCGTGAATCCGGCCAGTGCGTCGTGGTCGGTGTAGGTGCCGCCTTCTCCGTCGGAGACGGTCACCGATTTGGTGCCTCCGTCGCGTGTCTTGCGGTCGCCGTCCATGCCGCGCAGGTAGTAGGTGTCGGACTGCGCGGACGGGGTGTTGTAGGAGCCGGTGAGGGTGCGGACGTGGCCGTACCCGCGCCACTGCGACCAAGTCTTCTTCTTATCCTTGGTCAGCCCGTCATCGTCGTCGAAATGCCAGGCAGCGCCTCCCAGGTACTCGTACTTGGTAGCCATGTCCGGCGACAGTCCGGTCCGGTCGGTCTGGATCACCGAGGTCACCACGTACTTGTGGAACCAGTCGGTAATGGGGCCTTCCCGTCCTGGCGGTGTCCAGATGACCGGCATGCAGCGGGTGGTGTTGGTCTCCGGAGTCGGCCGGTCGCTCAGAGAGCAGTCGGGGTCGGAGTAGGTGATGTCGATCTGTCCACCGGACTCGTCCCAGATCGTGCCGACCCGGTAGCGGACATAGGCCAGGATGTCGTCGCCGACCTCATCGAGCCGGTTGTCCGCCTGGCCAGCTTGGAAGGTGACTTTCGGCAGAGTCGTCTTCTTGCCATCGGCGGCATAGCCGGAATGCTGGATCTCCTCCAGCAGCAGGTCGCGTTCAACATCGGCCAAGCCCCAGTCGTGGTTCATCGACCAGGAGTCGACTGGCCGGTAATCCGATCCGTCGCTCTTGAGGATCTGGGTGGTGACCTGGGTGAGTCGTTTACGGGACCAGAACGTCGGCGACAAGGTGCCGTGGGTGTCCTTGCACTCCTGTCCGGAATCGCAGTGCAAGTCCCAGGGGACGTCCCACCACTGGTCGGGATTGTCGGCGATCTTGGACGGGTCGCAGTCGAAGGACGCGGTGGGGATGCAGCGCTCAGAGGTGGCGAAGGTGACCTGCGCGGGTGCCTTGGCGAACAGCGCGTCCTTGCGCAGACCATAGGAGATCGTCTTCAGGTAGCCGCCGCGTACGTACGGGGTCTCGTCGGCGGCCTTGAGGTTGCGACCGTAGTGGTTTGTCTCCTGGCCATAGGTGTAGAGGATCGCGTTGCCGTTGGGGTCGACGACATAGTCCAGGTTCCAGCGGTAGGCCTGCTGACACCAGGACGTGGCGAACGACGACCCGTGGCACGGTTCACCGGCGTCGTCACCGAACACCGGTGAGGTCCATGTCGAACCTGTCTCGGGCTTCCCGCTTACCCAGCCGGGCGCCCGGTTAACGCCAAAGAAGTACTGGGTGCCGTCGGTGGTGGTGACCTTCCAGTACTCCCCGTTGTCGTCACCGTTCTCGACGGAGGAGCTGGTCAGTTTCTCGTACTTGGTGCCGTCGTCGGACTTGGCCCGCCAGGTCCCGTCCGAGGTCTTGATCAGCTCCCCGCCCTTGCCGTTCCAGGTGACGGTCGCGTTGTCATAGCCCCAGCACTGATCGCCTGGCGAGTTGCCCCACTCGTCTTTGGGCGCGCCGTCGTCCTCACACGACTTGTAACGGCGTTCGATGTATCCCGGCCACATTTCGAAGCCTTCACCGACCCAGGAGGGCTGCGAGTTGGAGTTGGCTGTCCGGCCATCCACGCTGCCCGATGAGTAGGAAATCGTGACGTTGGGCGTCAGCCCACCAGGAACGGGTGGAACTCGCATCGGGTACGACCAAGTGAAGTCACCGGTGCTCCCGCCGCCCTGCCAGGTCGCCGATGCCTCTAGCGAGGTGGCCTTGTAATCGCCTTGTGAGCTGTCAGAGCCGGCGGCGGCGACCAGCAGCGTCCCGCTCTGGTCTGCTTCGGCTGCCGCCTGGGATCCGGAGGTGGCAGCGGGGGCCGCCTCGACCTCGGCGGTCAGTGTCTTTCTCACGCCGTCGTTGTCGGTTGCCACTGGTTTGGGGGTGCGGCATTGCGGCTGGTCCGGCGTCGTCAGCGCGCACGCCGGCATCTGCATCAGCCGCAGCCTGGGCCCGTAGGCACCGCCGAACGCCTGCGCGAACGCCGAGTAGTCCAGCCGGAGTTTGACCCGGCCCGGTGCGGCGGCATCGGTGCGGGCGACTGTGAACGCCAATCCGTCCACGCCTGCGGTGTTGGCCGCTTGCCGGTCCAGCACCTGGACCCGTACCTGTTCCGCGGGCGGCGCTGTTCGTGCGGTGGGGCTTCCGGCGGGCGCCAAGATCTCCACGGGGAGTGCGCCCGCCTTGGCGGCGGTGCCCGCGGCGCGTGCAGTGCGGCCTGCGTCCGAGCCGGACGGCACCTTCACTTCCGCAGTGCCGGGCGCGGGCCACGCCGCCTTGGCCGCCGGACCCGGCTTGGGCGTATCGGTCTTGCGGGGCCGCGCCTTCAGGGGCCGGCCGTCCACCACCCGTTCGTGGTCCTCGACCTTGGGCCGGTGGGAGTTCGGCGGCTCGGCCAATGCCGGAGGGACCGACAGCAGCCCTGCGGCCAGCGCCATCGCGGTCACGATCGCAGTGGCCCGCGCCGACCGGCGCGGTTCCAGCACCAGCGTCCGGCGACGGAGCTTCACTCGGCCTGCCTTCACGACATCCTCCACAGGGCGGTCCTCAACGGGCACGCTCGGCTTGCATCAAGTTCAAGAGGGGGGCTCTTTCCGGCCGTCGCCCGGCTGGCGGCCGGGCGTGGTCAGGGCCTGGATCCGGAAGGGAGTTCCACGTCGACGGCGAGGCTGGCGAGCTGGGGTTGTGTGAGCGCGGCTTGGTAGACCCACAGGTCGTCCACCGCGTCCGGCCAAAACTCGGTGCCATCGGCGGCACCGAATTTGTTGCGGCCCACTTGCAGGCCGCCGTTATTCTTCGCTTCAAAGGGGATCGCGCCGTCCTCCTGCGAGACCCCGCCGGCGGTTTCATCGAGTTGCCCGTTGACGTAAAGGCTGACCCGGTCCCGCAGCGCGTCGTACACCACTGCCAGGTGCACCCAGTCGCCCGGACTGAAATTGGAATGCGAAACCACGATCGGTGCTGCGGCCGCATCGTCCGATCCGCGCAGCGCGACCTGCCAACTGCCTTGATCGACCGGATCCTCGCCGGGCACGTACCGCAACACGAACGCGTTCGCCTGGGCACCGGGCTGGGAGAACACCGTGGCCGCCTGCTGTGGACGCCCCATATTGCGCACCCACCCGGCGATGGTGAAGCTCTCGTTCGTCCACACCGGTGGGGCCAGCGTCTCGGCGAACGTACCCGCCCCGAGCATCAGCCCCGCCATCGAGGTTCCCCACCCGAACCCCGCTCCCGGATCAATGGCCGCGCCATTGTGGAACAGCAGGTCGGGTGCTCCGGGCGGGAATGAGTCCGCCTCGCCGGTCTCGTTCAGCATCCACCGGGCTTTGAGCACTGGATGGTCGGTGACCATCTTCTTGATTTCCTCGTCCCCGACGATGCGGTCGTAGATCCGCACGTCGTCGAGTTGACCGGGCCAGTGGTCGAGTTGGACGTCCTTGTACTTGGAACGCCCGATCTGCAGGCCGCCTGTGGCCTTCCACATCGCCGGTATCACCGGGCTGTCGTTGCCGCGGTCACCGTTGACGTATATCTGCATCGTGTTGGCCAGCGCGTCCCAGACACCCACCAGGTGCGTCCATTCTCCGGTCCGGGCCGGCGCCGCGGAGGACGCCTGGTACCACCCGGGCGCGTCAGTGGTGTCGGTCGCTGTCCGGCCGAACACCCACTTGCGGGTGTCCTTGACGTACTTCAGATAGAAGGCGCTCTCGTGGACGCCCTCCATCGACAGTGCTGCGAAGTCGTTGTCGGGGTCGGACGCGTCCACCTTGGCCCAGACCGAAACGGCGAAGCTCTGGCTGGTGTCGACCAGCGGGGCGCTGGTCGAGGCATAGCCGGTCGAGCCGTCCAACTGCACGGCCTGGTCGATATGGCCGACCGTGCCCAGGGTGGCGCCGCCGTGCACGGTCGCCGAGACGGCCGGTTCACCGTCACGGGTCACGGCCTGCACCGCCGTGGCACCCGCCGGCTCGTCCAGAGCGAAACTGGCCACCGGAGCCGACCCCTTGTTCGCACGGAACTCATAGGAGACGACCGGGCCGTTCTGGTTGGAGGGCGCCAGCGCCTGCACCGTCAGCACGTTGGGGCCGAACCGGGTCGGGGCGATCTGCACCTGCTGCGCCGCGCCGGCGGTGGTGGCCACCGTGCGCGAGGGCCCCCCATTCAACGTGATGAGGTACCGGTCGGCGACACCAGCGGAATCGGCGATGGTGAAGGTGCCGGGCTGGCCGACTCCGCCGTGCTCGGCGCCGTCCTGTGGATAGTCCGTCGAGGTGATGGTCGGCTTACCGGGTTTGGCGGGGTCGTAGTAGAAGTAGCAGGCTATCTGCGCCCCATCCGAGGCCCACGGACCGTATTGCTCACCGTCGTAGGCCCGGACATTCCATCCGATCAGCTTCCCCGGCGGGATGTTGGAGGGCAGCGGTGTGTCGAACTTGCTGTTCGAGGCCTTCGGAGCCGTCAGATCCGAGAACCACCGGGCGATGAAGCCTTTGCCGTCGCCGGCGTCCCAGTTCAAGGCGAACTGGCCCCGCACCTTGTTCCTGTCCTCGGTGTCGGGGTCCTTGAGGTAGGCGTACACCGTGGGGATGCGGTTGACCGTCTGCGCCTCCCAACTGGGCAGGCACTTGGTGCCGGGGTCGGCGAACATGGTGTCGTTATCGGGCTGCAGCGGCGGGTTGTTGTACTGCACCTTCAGGTAGGCGTCCTCGGCGAACCGCTTCCACCAGTCCATCGTCGTCTCGTTGTAGGCCTTCAACCCGAAGGTGATCGTGCCGTAGCCCTTGCCGATCGCGTCCTGCACATGCTCGCGCAGCTTCGCACCGCCGAACTCCACCGGTGCCCTGGAGCAGTACGCCACATCCCGGGTGTCCAGAACCTCACCCCACGCGCCGCCATTGGGCCAGGTCCTCTTGGTGTTGTTCCACGTCGCCGACGAGGTGTACGCCGAGGTCCGCCACAACTCCACCACAGTCGAATTGCTGCAGTTGTAGGCGCTGGTCTCATAGGCGATGAACTCCGCGCTCTGGATATAGCGGCCTTTCAGCGGCGGCAGTTCCATCCGGTAGAACAGGCGCTTGGTCTGGTCCTTGACGCAGCGGGAATCCTTGCCGACCTCACACCGCCCCACACCCTCGGTGGACCGGCCATCGAAAAGAGGGTAGTTCTCATCGGGATACCCCGACGACACCATGCCCCACGACGACGCCAGCAGCGTCCGGTACATCGGATCGATGTACACCGGGAACGTGGTGTCCGGCGCCGTCAGCAGCCCCTGATCCGGCGTCAACGTGAGCGCGCCATCCCCGACAGCGACGTCGACAACAGCCGTCTTGGCCCCGACTCCCGGCTCCTCGGCCGCGTCCACAGTCGTCCGCGTGCGGGTCTGCGGTGCCGGGGCAGCCGGCTGGGAAGAATCCCACATCAACGGCGACGGCGCCTGGAACACCACCGCGCCCGAACTGGGATCGGTGGCCTTCAGCATTCCGCTGCCCTGCTCCTCAGCCACCGTCAGGCGCGTGGCCGACAGCGCCAGCGACAACGAGGCCACCCGCGGATCCTTGGCGGCGTCCGCAGTCTTGATCACCAGCACGTGGGCGAACCCGTCCGGCATCGCCCGCAGCCGCAGATCGACATCCGGACCGGCCACGCCCGCATAGACGGCGGTGTCCCCGTCCAGAGCCGGTTCGGGCAGCGGCTGAGGCCAGGTCAGGGCGAGCTTGCGGCCGGCCCGCGTCATCTCGACCATCGGACCGTTCCCGCCGGCGGAGAACCGGAGCCCGACAGTGGTCGCGGCCGGAACGATCGCGTCACCCGAACGGCGCAGGGTAGCGTCAATGCCGACCCATTCACCGCCCTGACGTGCGCGAATCGGCTGGAGATGCTGCTCGACCTCGATCCGACCATTCGGCAGCGCCCTCACCGTGCGCCTTTCCCCACGCCGAGAGGTGACCTCGACCGGTTCACCTGTCCGCTCCGCGGCCGCGACCGCCTCCTGCTCGGTCTCGGCTCCTTGAGCCGCCGTCACCTTCGGTTCATCGGCGTGACCCGCGGATTCAAGCGCAACAACGGCGATCGGCACTTGCAGCAAACCGGCCACCATGAGCAACGCCACCAGGTGGGCCATTCGGCCGGGACTCCGCCACAACAACGAACGGAGAACCGCCGCACAACGGCATGCCACACCGCGAACCATATGTGAACCCCAAGGCATAAAGGGTCGTTGAAGTCGCTTTAAGTTAACTCCACAGTCAAGCTGGGGGAAGACACCCAGACGATCTTGCTTTGTGATCTAGATCACAAGAAAACTCTGTAGACCTGAGCCACGTCCTAGGCGTCCTAATTTGTTCCATCGCCAACCGATACACCTGGTCATCAAAAGGCGACGAAGTGCAATCTGCGCAGGAGCCGCCCTTTGAGGACTGGATGAACGCCGGCCACCGCTCCGCCTCCAGCGCCTGTGCTCGGGCCCCAAGATCTTCCCGCCCGCGAGCATGTCTTGGGCGGCCAGCGCTCGGCCGGGCGAGGGCGGCTCCATGTCGGGCCTATCAGCCGGGGGCGATCAGGTGGAGGGCGGTATGGGTTGCCTTCACATGGGTCAGGGTCTGGACGGTGTGGCGCACCGCCGTCAGAGACTCCGCCGGGTGGCTGGTCAGGACGGCCAGGACGGCATCGCCGACGGCGCGGCCCCCGGCGATGCCGGGGGGCGTCCTCAATGACCGTGCAGGTGGACGGGCCAACGCCAAGGTGCGGGGCTGCCCGGAGGTAGCCGGACGGGTCGGGTTTGCGGGTCGGCACGTACTCGATCGAGGGTCTGCGCCGTTGTGTGCCAGAGCTGGCCACACGCTGGCACTGACACGTATCGCGGTGGCCCTGGTTATGGCTGGGGCTCTGCTCCTGGACTGGCCTTGGTCGGGTCGTCCTTTGTCTGGGTGTTGTGTTCGTTGGGTTCTTGGGTGGTGCGGGCGCAGGTTAGGGCGAGGAGGGGGAGGACGGTGATGAGTCCGTAGGTGATGAGGCGGATGCCGTAGTCGTTGACCACGGCGCCGATGGTGCAGGTGGTCAGGACGGCGGCGAGGGTGGGGCGGAGGGTCGGCCATTGGTGCAGGGCGGCGTCGAGGTAGGCGGGTGAGAACCGGTGCGGCCAGGCGAGTGCCAGCACCAGGAGGACGAGGACGAGGGCCGTGCCCCAGGCCAGTGGGCCGCCTGCCAGGGAGGAGAGTGCGTAGCCCGCCTTGCGGTCGATGAGCTGCCACGCCTCGCCGTCGAGGACGTCCTGCACGAAGCGTCCGGCGTGGGTGCGTGAGGTGGCGGGACGCAGCCAGTCCAGCAGCGCCACGGCCGCGACCACCGCCACCGAGGCCGCGCCGACGGCGAACAGCCGCGCCGGGGTCAGCCGCACCCCGGCCACGGCGAAGGCCAGCACCGCCGCCCCTGGGATCAGGGCGAGACCGCCGCCCACGTCGGCGCCCCAGGCCGGCCAGGTGTCGACCGCCACCGCGATGGCCCCGATCGCGGTCACGGCGGCCGCGGCCGTCCGGCGGCGGCCGCGGCCGGTCAGTTCGGCGGCGGCGGCCCCTGCGAGCACCAGCGCGGCGACGGCGAAGACGGCGAAGGTGGAGTTGCCGAATCCGTAGTAGCGCCCGCCGTACAGCGCCGAGGGGCCGAACGGGCTGGCGCGGTGCAGGAGCGTGCCGGTCGCCGCGTCCACGACCAGCACGCTGAAGGTGAGCAGCGCCACGGCGAGCGGCACCCGCCATGGCGGACGCGCGGGCAGGAGCCGGGCCGGCACGGCGGCGAGCACGACGGTGACCGCCAGGGCGCCCCACAGGGCCGCGTCCGGGGACGGCGCGTGCCACCAGCGCGTCAGCGACACCAGGTACACCGATACCGGCAGCACCGAGAACGCGAGCACCGCGTGGATGAAGAGGCGCTTCAGCCGCCGGCGGGCAGGGCCCGGGGGCGGGCGGCGCCGGACGATCACCGCCGCGGCGTACAGGGCGAGTTGCGTCGCGGCCGCCATGAGCAGCAGCAGGGCCGACCAGCGGCGCAGTGTCCGGTCCGTGGTGGGGACGGCGCCGAGTTCGTGGACGGTCGTCGTCGGGTCGGTGGGACGCGCGCGGCCCAGGGAGATCGGCGCGCCGCTGAACTCCGCGGGCTCGGGGGCGCCGACCGCCGCGAGCAGGGTGCTCGGCACGTCCAGCAGCCGCACGACCCCGCCCCAGCGGGTCGAGGAGACCGTCAGCAGGGCGGGACGGGCGCCCGTCGCCGGGCCGTCGACCATGCTCACCGCGAGGTACGGCGTCCCGCCGGGCGGTTCGGAGACGCCCTGGACGAGCACGGTGGCCCGATCGCCGAGGCGCTCCAGTACGCCGCCCGCGAACGCGTCGATGCGGGCCAGCGAGTTCAGCCGGCCGGAGCCGGACTCCACGACCTGGCCGCCGTCGATCACCGTGACCGGGCAGCCGAGCGCGGCGTCCGCCACGGTGGCGCTGTAGCGGTCGACGGTCCCGTCCGGCCGTGCCAACGCGATCGCGGCGCCGGGGCCGATGGCCGTCGCGCAGCCCTCCTGCTCGGCCAGGGCCATGCCCAGTGCGCCGGGACGGGGTGAGAACTCGGACCGGCGCTGGGCGTCGACGAGCCGGTCCCACCGCTGCACCCGGGCGCCGCCGCCCGTCCCCCGCACCGGCGGGAGCGGCGCGCACTCGCCGCCGTCCGTGCGCGGCCCCACGCTCGCCTGCCCCGCCGACAGCGACAGCCAGCCGTCGGACGCGCAGGCCGGGCCGCCGGTCGTGCGGACCGTCGCGGCCCCGGCGGCGGCGCCCCTGGCGAGCAGGCGCCCCAGGTTCGGGGTCTGGTCGGCGCGGATGTCGCCCCAGGCCAGTCCGGCGACGCCGATGACCACGACGGGGGCGCGCACCGGCCGGGCCTCGCCGTCCGAGCGCCCCGCGAGCTGCACCGCCGCCGAGGCGATCACCAGGCACAGGAGCACGGCCGACCAGGCGACCGCGATCCGGACGGAGCCCCGCACCTCGTTGATCACGGCGCCAGACTTCAGGAGTCCCGGCCGCCGCCGCAACCGGAATGCACCGGTTCGGGCGAGCGTGTCACACCGTGAGGCGGACGCCCTCTGGCGTCGCGACCACGGTGGTCAGGTCGGCGACGATGTGGTGGGCCGCGGTGAGGACGGAGCGGTCGTGGCTCGTGGTCACCGCCAGGACGGTGGCGCCGGCGGCGCGGCCCGCGGCTATGCCGGCCGGGGCGTCCTCGATGACCACGCAGGTGGACGGGTCGACGCCCAGGTGCGCGGCTGCCTGGAGGTAGCCGGACGGGTCGGGTTTGCCGGACGGGACGTCTTCGGCGGTGACGATTATGGGTGGGACTGGGATGCCTGCCACGGTCGTGCGGAGTTTCAACTGGGCCCTGTCCATCGAGGTGACGAAGGCGTGGGGCAGGCCGTTCATGGCGGTCAGGAGGTCCACCGCGCCCGGCAGGGCGGTGATGCCGTCGGTGCCGGTTGATTCCAGGGCGTCCAGGCGGGCGGTGGCGTCGGCGACCTGGTCGGGTGGGAGGAAGTCGGCGACGCGGTCGCTCGTGCGGCGGCCGTGGGCGTCGGACAGGAACTCCTCCGGGTCGATGCCGTACTCGGCGGCCCAGGCGCGGGCCGCGCGCTCGACGAGGGGCGTGGAGTCGACCAGGGTGCCGTCCACGTCGAACAGCACGGCCGCGCAGGGGACGATCACCAGTCCGCCTTGGCGGTGGCCTCCTCCGCCTGGGCGCGGAGGCCGCGGATCGCCTCGGCCGGGTCGTCGGCGCCGTAGACGGCGCTGCCCGCGACGAAGACGTCCGCGCCGGCCTCGGCGCAGCGCTCGATCGTCTCGGCGCTGACGCCGCCGTCGACCTGGAGCCAGACGGGCAGGTCGCGGCCCTTGATCAGCTCGCGGGCCCGGCGGACCTTCGGCAGGACGACGTCCAGGAACTTCTGGCCGCCGAAGCCCGGCTCGACGGTCATCAGCAGGAGCATGTCGATCTCGCCGAGGAGGTCTTCGAAGCCGTCCACGGGAGTGGCCGGGTTGACGCCGAGGCCCGCGCGCGCGCCGGCGGCGCGGATGGTGCGCAGGGTGCGGATGGGGGCCTTCGCCGCCTCGGCGTGGATGGTGACGCTCTTCGCGCCCGCCTCGGCGTACTCCGGCGCCCACCGGTCGGGGTCCTCGATCATCAGGTGGCAGTCGAGCGGCAGCGGGCTGTGGTCCAGCAGTGCCTGGACGACCGGCAGCCCGAGGGTGAGGTTCGGGACGAAGTGGTTGTCCATGACGTCGACGTGGACCCAGTCGGCCGAACCGGAGATGCGCGCGATCTCCTCGGCCAGGCGGGCGAAGTCGGCGGACAGGATGCTGGGTGAGATCTGTGGAGCCATGATGCCCCGAGTCTATTGGCGCAGTTCGGCCGGATCCTCACCCGCCCGGGTGATGCCGGGGGTGGGGCGGGCGGCCAGCCGCAGCCGGACGAACGCCTCCGGCGCGCCGGCGGTGACCCACAGGGCGAGGAGCGCCTGCACGGCGAACGCCTGGGCGATGTTCGCCGCGTCCGGCAGCACGTCCAGCGCGGCGATGAGGGCGGCGCCGGCGAAGCCGACCGGGAGGCGCGCCAGCCGCTGCCAGGGGTTCCCGCCGGGGTCGAACCAGCCGCGCGCGGCGAGGACGGACAGGCCCGCGATCGCGCCGCCGAGCCCGCCGGACGCCCGCGCCGAGTCGGTCAGGGTGACGGGTTCGGTCCGCCCTCCGGCCGCCCTGATGGCGTCCGCCCAGGCTTGGGGCCAGTGCCAGTTCTCCAGCGGCTGCCACGCGCCCCAGGCCGCGGCCAGCAGCAGCAGGGCTATCGCCAGTGAGAGCGCCAACTGCACGGCCAGGTGGCGGCTGGTCCACCACGGGACGACGATGGGTTCAAGCGCGAGGAAGGCCACCAGGAGGGTCAGGCCGATGGCCCATCCCGCAAGGACCTGACTGGTCGAGTGGACGCCCAGGTAGACGCGGGACACCCCGATCAAGGCGATGATGACGGCGGCGCCCACCCACAGGAGCCTGCGACTGCTCTGCGCGGCGAAGAAGCCCCACGCCACGATGCCGTTCTGGGCGTGGCCGGACGGCATCCCGAAGGAGGACAGCGACTGCCTGCCCTTGATGGCGGGGTCCGTCCAGTAGGGGCGGGGCTGGTGGAACACCAGCTTCAGGAGCGTGTTGAGGAGCGCCCCGGACAGCAGCAGGACCGCGGCCCGCGCCGCGAGGCGCGGTGCGACGCACCAGAACAGCGCCAGCAGCAGCGGGACGTAGAAGGCCGAGCTGCCCAGGTACGACATGAAGAGCATGAAGCTGGTCAGCACGGGTCCCCCCTCAGTCGCTCAGGTGCGGCGCAGTAGGGCCAGGAACATCGCGTCGGTGCCGTGGCGGTGCGGCCAGAACTGCGCGTAGGGGCCGTCTCCCAGCCCGGAGAGGCCGGAGCTGAGCGACGTCAGCACCGACGGCGCGTCGAGCCGTTCCACGTCGTCGCGCTTGCGCAGGACGTCGTCGACCACGACGCGGGTCTCGGCCAGGTGCGGGGAGCAGGTGACGTAGGCGATCACACCGCCGGGGCGGACGGAGTCCAGTGCCGTGGCGAGGAGTCCGCGCTGCAGGGTGCCGAGTTCGGCGACCGCTTCGGGGCCTCGCCTCCAGCGGGCCTCGGGGCGGCGGCGGAGCGCCCCCAGGCCGGTGCAGGGCGCGTCCACCATGACCCGGTCGAAGGCACCGGGACGCCAGGCGGGTGCGGTGCCGTCGGCCGCGACCACGCCCGCGCGCGCGTCGACCGCACGCTGCACGAGCGCCGCGCGGTGCGGTTGGACGTCGGCTGCCAGGAGACGTGCGTCGCGCTGGGTGGCGAGGCCGGAGAGGATCCCCGCCTTGCCTCCGGGGCCGGCGCAGAGGTCGGCCCAGCGGGTGTCACGGCCGTCCACAGGGGCTTCGGCCAGTGCCAGGGCGACCATCTGGCTCGCCTCGTCCTGGACGGCTGCGCGCCCCTCCCGGACGGCGGCGATACCCGCGGGGTCACCTTCGGGCAGCACGGCGGCGTAGGGCGAGTACGGGGCGGGCTCAGCGCCGGCCTCGTAAAGCTCCTGCAGTGTGGCCCGGCCGGGGCGGGCGACCAGCGTCACCCTGGGGCGGGCGTTGTCGGCCGCGAGGAGTTCGTCGATCTCGCCGGGCCCGACGGCGTCGCGCAGCGCGGACACGATCCACTTGGGGTGGCTGTGCGCGATCGAGAGCCGGGTCGTCGGGTCGGCGTCGGCGGGCGCCACGATCTCCAGCCAGGCGTCCATGTCGCGGGTCGCGACCTTGCGCAGCACCGCGTTGGCGAACTTCGCCTGGCCGGGGCCCGCCACCGACCGGGCCAGCTCCACGGCCGTCCCCACGGCCGCGTGCGGCGGGATGCGGGTGGCGAGGATCTGGTGGGCGCCGAGGCGCAGGACGTCCAGCAGCGGGGCGTCGACGCGGCGCAGCTCCCGGTCGCTGCACAGCGCGAGGATCGCGTCGTAGGTGCCGCGGCCGCGCAGGGTGCCGTAGGTCAGTTCGGTGGCGAGGGCGGCGTCGCGTCCGGTCAGGGCGCGGTCGTGCAGGCGCTTGGGCAGCAGCAGGTTCGCGTACGCGTCGCGGGTCTCGACCGCGCGGATCACGTCGAACGCCGTGCGGCGGACCAGGTCCTGCGGACGGCCCGTCCTGCGGGGACCGCCGGGCCTGCGGTTCGGAGCGTGGCGGCGGTTGCGGGCGGGTGGCATCAGTGCAGTGCGTCCTTGGCAGAGAGGTTGAGGCCGCGGGCCCAGTCGGCGGCGGCCATGGGGCGCTTGCCCTGCGGCTGGACGTCGCCGAGCGCGACGGGGTGCGTGGCCGTCCCCACCAGCACCTCGTTCTTCCCCGGACGGATCTCGCCGGGCGCGAGCTTGTCGGCGTCCGGCGCGAGGCGGACCGGCCCCAGCTTGAGGCGCGCGTCGCGGAAGCTCGTCCACGCGCCGGGGGCGGGCGTGCAGGCGCGCACGAGGCGGTCGATGTGCAGGGCGGGGCTCCCCCAGTCGACGCGGCCGTCCTCGGCGGTGAGCTTCGCCGCGTGGGACACGCCCTCGGTCGGCTGCGGACGCGGTTCGAGGACGCCGGCCTCGATGCCGTTCATGGTGTCCAGCAGCAGGCTCGCCCCGGCGACGGCGAGCCGCCCCAGGAGCTCGCCGGAGGTGTCGGTCGGCCGGATCGGCTCGGTGAGCACGCCGAAGACGGGGCCGGTGTCGAGGCCCTCCTCGATCTGGAACGTGGCCGCGCCGGTCATGTCGTCGCCGTGCAGGATCGCGCGCTGGACCGGTGCCGCGCCGCGCCAGGCGGGCAGCAGCGAGAAGTGCAGGTTCACCCAGCCGTGCCGCGGGATGCCCAGGGCCTCGCGGGGCAGCAGCGCCCCGTAGGCGACGACCGGGCAGCAGTCGGGCGCGATCTCGCGGAGCCGGTCGAGGAACTCGGGGTCGCGGGCCTTGGCGGGCTTGAGCACCTCCACGCCGGCCTCGGCGGCGAGCTCCGCCACCGGGGAGGCGCTGAGCCGCCGCCCACGGCCCGACGGGCGGTCGGGCCGGGTCACGACCGCGGCCACCTCGTGCGAGGAGCCCAGCAGCGCCGTGAGCGCCGGGAGCGCGGTGTCCGGGGTGCCCGCGAAGACCAGCCGCACCTAGATCGCCTGCCCGAGGGTCCGGTGCGGCGACTCCTTGACGACGGGCACCGGGTCGCCGAACCACTCGGCCTCCCGGATCGCCTTCATCGCCGCCTTGCGCTGCTCGGGGTCCATCCGGTCGATGAAGATGATCCCGTCGAGGTGGTCGGTCTCGTGCTGGACGCAGCGCGCCAGCAGGTGCGTGCCCTCCAGCGTGATGGGCTCGCCGTGCATGTTGAAGCCCTTCGCCACCACCCCGAGCGACCGCGGCGTGGGGAACGCGAGGCCGGGCAGGGACAGGCAGCCCTCGTCGTCGGTCTCCTGCTCGTCGGTCAGGTCGAGCGTGGGGTTGACCAGGTGCCCGAGACGGTCGTCGACGTAGTAGGTGAACACGCGCAGGCCCACGCCGAGCTGCGGCGCGGCCAGGCCCGCGCCCGGAGCGTCGATCATCGTGTCGGTGAGGTCCTTGACGAGCTGGCGCAGCTCCTTGTCGAAGTCCTTCACCGGCTCCGCGGGCGTGCGCAGCACGGGGTCGCCGAAGAGGCGGATGGGCTTGACGGCCAACGGGGACTCCGTTCCCTGCAAGGTCTTCTGACGTTCTGGCGATGTATCCGTCCAGTCTACGGAGACATCCGACGGTGATTCACACGCCGCGGTGCGCCCCTTGGCGGGCCGAGCGCGCCTTGTAGGCGGCGGTACGCGCGGCCTTGGCGGTCGCCTTGTCGGGGTGGTGCGCGCCCAACGCCTCCAGGACGTCGGCCGCACCCGGATGCTCAGTGCGCCACAGGTCGTCGACCATGTCCTTCATCTCCGCCTCAGGCGGCGCGTCGATGAGGGCCGCCTCGACCGCCTCCGACGGTTCGGCGGTCTCCAGCATCCCGGCGACAGTGTCGACGAACACCCACAGGTACTCCTCGCGGGCCAGCTCCCGCCCGGCCGGGTCGCCCACGGCGTTCAGCCAGAGCGCGGCATAGGGCGACACCAGCGGATGCTCCTGCGCGGCGCGCACCACGCCCGCGGCCTCCGGCCCGATCCGGTGCAGGACGGCCGCGGCGAGGTTGCGGGCGCCCGGTCCGCCGGTGCGCATGACGTCCAGCAGGTCGGCGGCGGCGTCCTTCGGGTCGTGGGCGGCCAGCCAGCCGTCGATCTCCTCGTCGGCGGCGTCGGGCCGGTACCAGGTGAGCCCGGCGATCAGCTCGGACGCGCGGGCACCGGCCAGCTCGCCGATGACGGGGGCGGTGAACCCGTCCGCCAGCAGCAGCTCCCGGACGGCCCACACGCCGAGCGGCGTCAGCGCCCGCCCCTCGCCGGACGGCTCGACGATCCCCCAGTCCCGCAGGGTCGCCAGCTCCAGGTGGACCGCGTCCCGGACGAGGGCGCCCATGGCCTCGGCGTCGGAGAGGTCGTACGCCTCCTCGACATGGCCGAGCAGCGCCCCGGCCAGGATCTCCGGCTCCGTCGGCCCCTCCTGCTCGTACAGATGGATGAGGACGCCGGTCATCTCGTTCTGGACGAGCTCCACCGCGTCCAGGCCGTCCGCGTAGTCGTGGCCGGGCACCACCATCGACTCGAACAGCGGCAGCCAGGCGGCGAGGAACTCCTCGTCGTCCTCGGACCTGAGGCGGGCGAGCGCCGGGCCTGGGGCGGCGCGGCCGTTCTCGGCCGTGATGACGTCGGCCTCGACGGCGGCCCACCACAGGCGCTCCAGCTCGCCCTCGTCCTCCATCTGCCCGTGGCGGCGCGGGACCTCCAGCCCCAAGGCCGCCTCGGCGGCCTCGATGTCCTCGTCGGTGAGCGTGTCGTGCTCGGTGAGAGCGCGCTCGCCCGTCCAGTCGGCCAGGGCCAGGACCGCCCCGGTCAGGCGGGAGGCGCGCGCGGCGGCGGCCACCGCGTCCCGGGGCGCCTGCCGCACCGGCGGGACGACCAGCTCGCCCGCCAGCCGCAGGTACTCCTCGGTGCGGGCGTAGCGCTCGGACTCCGGCAGCTCCTCGAACGCGCGCACCCACGCGTCGACGGCCTCCTGGTCGTCCAGCGAGACCCCGTCGGCCTGCATCAGCCCGCCGATCACCTCGGCGGCGGCCTGCCGCTCCTCGCTGTCGACGGCGGCCACGACCTCGGCGAACTCGGGCCCCGTCCGGTCGATCTCCGCGGCCAGCGCGGCGGCGTCCGGCGCGGCGACCGCGCCGGTGTCGCCCAGATGGCCGACGATCTTGCGGAAGGCGTCCAGGACGGTGGGGACGTCATCGCTCCCGGCGACCACGTTCTCGGGGAAGACCTCCAGCAGCAGCGTGCGGACCCCCTCCGGGGTCAGCTCGCCGGGCCCCGCGAGGCCCATCTCCTCGCGCGCCAGGCCGAGCAGGATACGGACCCCCTGCTCGTCCAGCGCCTCGCCGCGTTCGTCCGCCCACCGCCGCAGGTCGCCGGCGGTGCTCTCCACCCAGTTGTCGCCCACCCGAGAACCCTATTGGTCAGATCAGCTCCAGGGGGTCGATCTGCACGCGTACGGTCTCCGTGGCTTTACGTGCACTGCGCACACCCTGGGCTTCCTTCAGCGCGCGCGCCAGGGCGTGTCCTGCGGGACGGGACACGCGTATCAGCGCGCGCTCCTTCTCCTGGACGCCTGTTCCCGCCTGCGCCGCGGGGACGGGCACCGGCACCGGCCCGAGCACCTCCGCCCCCTCCGGCAGCCTGGCATCGCCCAGAAGCTCCCGGATCGCGGCCGGGGAGCCGGTGAGCGACGCCATCCGCGCGGCGGGCGGGAACCCCGCCTCCCTCCGCTCGGCCAGCTCGCGCTCCGCGTACGTCGCCGGATCCCAGCGGACGAGCGCCTGCACGGCCGGCAGCGACCCTTCGGCGGCCACAATGACCGGACCCTGCGGGCGGACCAGCGACGCCGCGTTCATCCAGCGGCGCAGCGCCTCCTCACCGGCGCGCAGGTCGGGACGGCCCAGCAGGACCCAGCCGTCCAGCAGCAGCGCGGCCCGGTAGCCCTCGTCCGCAGGCGGTTCCGCCCCCGGCGTGGACACCACCAGAGCACGCTCCGGGCCGACCCGTTCGAGTATCGCGTCGCGCCCGGACGTGCGTACGGGGACGCCGGGGAACGCCCTGCCGAGTTCCTCCGCCGTGCGTTTCGCGCCCACCACGACGGCCCGCACCTGGAAGAAGCCGCATTCGGGGCAGTGCCAGTCGCCCGCGATGCGCCCGCACCACCGGCAGTAGGGAGCGGCATGGGACGACGCCAGCGCCAGCGGCCCCTGGCACGCCTGGCACCGGGCCGGCTCCCGGCAGCGTCCGCACGCGATGCCGGGGACGTAGCCGCGCCTCGGCACCTGCACGAGGACAGGCCCGTCCTCAAGGGCGCTGCGGGCGGCCTCGAACGCGACGTTCGGCAGGCGCGCCGTGCGGGCGGCGGCGTCGCGCGCAAGCTGCGCGTCCTCCCCCACGTAGCGGACGCGGGGCATCGCCGCCCGGACGCCGTCACGGCTGGCGGCAAGTGCGTGCGCCCACCCGGTCTCCACCAGCTGGGTGGCGTCGGTGGTCCGGGTGAACCCGCCGATGAGCGCGCCCGCGTTCGCCCTGTGCGCGCGCAGCGCGAGGACGTCGCGGGGGTGCGGGTAGGGAGCGTGGGGTTCGGCGTGGACGTCGTCACCGTCGTCCCACAGCACGACGAGGCCGAGGTCGGCGACGGGCGCGAACATGGCCGCGCGAGTGCCGACGACCGCCCGCGCCCTGCCGCGCAGGACGGCGAGCCACCTGCGGTACCGCTCGGCAGGGCCGAGTTCAGCCGTTAGTGCGACGTGCAGGCCCTCCCCCAGCTCCGCCTTTAGGGCGGTGTCCACGCCTGCCACATCGCGCCCATCAGCCACCACGACGATCGCACCGCGCCCACTGCTCAATGTGGCCGCGACGGCGCGCGCTATTGCGGCTGCCCAACCGGGCCCCGGCAGGGCCGTCCAGACTGCACGCGGCGCCCTGCCGTCGGCGAGCGCGCCCAAGAACGACGGGCCGGCCGGATAGTCCCCCCATACGCCGGGGTCATCGGAGCCGGCCTCCACTTCGGAGCCGGGCTCCTCCGGCTCGGGCACGGGCTCGGCTTCCACCCGGGCGTGCCGGGGCGGGACCGCCAGCCGCAGGACGTCCGCGAACGTGCCCGCGTACCGGTCGGCAACCTCACGGGCCAGCGCGGCGATCTCCGGCGTCAGGACGGCCTCGGACGAGGTCACTCGCTCCAGGAACAGCAGCGTGCCGTCGTGGCCGCTCTCGGCGGCGCGCTCCAGCAGGAACCCGTCGACGAGCTGACCGGCGAACCTGACCCGCACCCGGCACCCCGGCACCGCCCGGGCGTCCAGCTCGGCGGGCACGAGGTAGTCGAACGGCCGGTCGAGGTGCGGCAGCGACATGTCGACCGCGATCCGCGCCACGGGCAGCTCGCCGGCCGGGCTGCGCGCCCCCTTCCGCCCGCCTGACCTGCCCGTCTTCTTAGGCTTGCCGGGCTTGTCGGGCTTGCCGGCAGGAGCCCGGGGAAGGTCGTCCAGCCCCGGGATCAGGTCCGTCCCCCCGCCGTCCTTCGTCACGCTCCCCGTCCTACCAGATCGACCCGACAGCCGGACGGGCACGCTAGGGTTGACCCGTTTGAACGGGCGCGCGCCCGCCGGCCCATTGCCCGCCGCCCCCTCCGCGCCCCCGCCGTCCGACGAGCCCGTGCAGGCGAAGTGACCACAGCGCATACTCGAGAGCGGGCGGACGCCCCGGTCCCGCCTGGATCGCCGCGCCGTCCCGCACTTTCCCGGCCCGACTGGAAGAAGTGGAAGAGGCGGGCACGCCACCCGGTGGTGGCGGCCACGGCCGCCGCCGCGGTCCTCCACCTGGTCTGGGCGCTCGCCCTGGCGACCGAGGGGGGCGACCTCGCGGCCCAGGCAGCGTGGACCGACTTCGCCTGGAAGCACCCCGGCGCCGCCTACAGCTTCGCCTGGTACGGCGGGATGCACCCGGTGTCCTACAGCGTCCTGTCGCCGTACCTGATGGCGCTGTTCGGCATCCGCACGGTCGCGGTGTTGACGGGCACGCTGTCGGCGACCCTGACCGCGTACCTGCTCAAGAAGTTCCGGGCCCCGGTGGCACTGCCCGCGTCGCTGTGGGCCGCGTTCGCGCTCTCGTGCAACACCGCCTCTGGGCGCGTCACCTTCAGCCTGGGGCTGCTGTTCGCGCTCATGGCGACGATCGTGGCGTTCACCCCGCGCGGCACGCCCGCGCTGCGCGCCGCGGGCATGGTGGGTCTCGGCGTCCTCGCCTCGCTCGCGAGCCCCGTCGCCGGGCTGTTCCTGCTGGTGCTGGCCGCAGCGCTGTTCCTGACCGGGCGCCGCCGCGCGGGCGTCTGCCTCGCCGTCGGCCTCCCCGTCGTGGTGGGGACGACGAGCCTGCTGTTCCCCTTCAGCGGCGTCCAGCCGATCTCGCTCACCGCCATCGTGCTGCCCGCCATCACCAGCGTCATCGCGATCCTGCTCTGCGCCCCGAAGAGCTGGACGTTCGTGCGCGTCGGAGCGGGCGTCTACCTGGCCGGGATCCTGCTGACCTGGCTGATCCCCTCCCCCGTCGGCAGCAACGTCGAGCGCCTGGCGCTGCTGTTCGGCGGCATGTTCCTGCTGTCGGCGGTGGCGCGCGCGCACGGCCGGGTCCGGATCGCGGTGCTGTCACTGGCGTTCATCGTCACGGCGTCCTGGCAGGTCGTGAAGCCCGTCGACGACCTGATCCACACCGAGCCCGCGGCGGCCGCCGCCGCGCACGCGCGCGGCCTCGTCGCCGAACTCGACGCCCTCGGCGCCGGCAAGGCCCGCATCGAGGTCGTGCCACTGCGCTCCCACTGGGAGTCGGCCGGCCTCAGCCGCCACTTCGTGCTGGCGCGCGGCTGGAACCGCCAGGTCGACGCCGAGCGCCACAAGCTGTTCTACGAGGACGGCGCGCTGACGGCCGACTCCTACCGCGACTGGCTGCACGAGTGGTCCGTGCAGTACGTCGTCCTGCCCGAGCAGGAGGTCGACTGGTCCGCGCAGGAAGAGGCCGCCCTGGTGGAGAAGGGCCAGCCGTACCTCACGGAGGTCTGGCGGGACGAGCACTGGCGCCTGTTCCGCGTCGCCGCCCCGACACCGCTGGTCGACCGCCCCGCGTCCGTCCACGAACTCACCGCGGGCGAACTCGTCGTCGACATGCCGTCCAAGGGGTCCGTGCTCATGCGGGTCTCCTGGTCGCCCTGGCTGAGCGCCACGGGCGGGGACGCCTGCCTGGCCCGCGAGGGCGACTTCGTGCGGCTGACGGCCCGGGAGCCCGGCCGCTACACCGTCGCGGCCCGCTACGGCCTGCACCGCGGCAACCACTGCCCCTCCTGACCGAGCACGCGAAGAGGGCCCCGGGGCGACCCCGGGGCCCTCTTCGCGTGCCGGATCAGAGACCCGCGGCGGAGGCCAGGTCCTTGGCGCGGTCGGTCGACTCCCAGGAGAAGTCGGGCTCCGACCGGCCGAAGTGGCCGTAGGCGGCGGTCTGCGAGTAGATCGGGCGGAGCAGGTCCAGGTCGCGGACGATCGCGGCCGGACGCAGGTCGAACACCTCGTCGACGGCCTTCTCGATCTTCTCGGGGGCGACCTTCTCGGTGCCGAACGTCTCCACGAACACCCCGACCGGGTGCGCCTTGCCGATCGCGTACGCGACCTGCACCTCGGCGCGGTCGGCGAGCTGCGCGGCGACGATGTTCTTGGCGACCCAGCGCATCGCGTACGCGGCGGACCGGTCGACCTTGGACGGGTCCTTGCCGGAGAACGCGCCGCCGCCGTGCCGGGCCATGCCGCCGTAGGTGTCGACGATGATCTTGCGGCCGGTGAGGCCGGCGTCGCCCATCGGGCCGCCGATCTCGAAGCGGCCGGTCGGGTTGACCAGCAGCCGGTACCCGTCGGTGTCGAGGTCGAACTGGGCGAGCACCGGGTCGACCACGTGCTCCTTCACGTCCGGGGCGAGCAGCTCCTTCAGGTCGATGTCGGGAGCGTGCTGGCTGGACACCACGACGGTGTCGAGGCGGACGCCGCGGTCGCCGTCGTACTCGATGGTCACCTGGGTCTTGCCGTCCGGGCGCAGGTAGGGGACGTCGCCGCTCTTGCGGACCGCCGACAGCCGCTGCGCGAGCCGGTGCGCCAGCGTGATCGGCAGCGGCATCAGCTCGGGCGTCTCGCTGGTGGCGTAGCCGAACATCAGGCCCTGGTCGCCGGCGCCCTGCCGGTCCAGGTCGTCGACGCCCTCCCCCTCGCGGGTCTCGTAGGCGTCGTCGACGCCCTGCGCGATGTCGGGCGACTGCGCGCCGATGGACACCGACACGCCGCAGGAGTGCCCGTCGAAGCCCTTCTTGGACGAGTCGTAGCCGATCTCGAGGATCTTCTCCCGGATCACGCCGGGGATGTCCACATAGGTCTCGGTGGTGACCTCACCGGCCACGTGCACCTGGCCGGTCGTGATCAACGTCTCGACGGCGACCCGGCTCTTCGGGTCGTCCTTGAGCATCGAGTCGAGGATCGCGTCGCTGATCTGGTCCGCGATCTTGTCCGGGTGTCCTTCGGTCACTGACTCGGAGGTGAACAGGCGGCGAGACACGTACGTGAACTCCTTGCAGCGGCTGCTGACTGACGTCGCAGGACGGATAGGTCATCGAGTTCGGCGGGGACGTCCCCCGCGCGTTGTCCAAGTGGGCGGTGTCCAAGTGGTAGGCCCGCAGTCTAGCCGGATCACCCTCGGGCGCCGGTAGTGACTCGGTCGAGCCGGGCGGCCTCCGATCAATCCGCGGGCAGCGGGTCCAGGCGGGCGGCGACGAGGTCCCAGACGACCTCGGCGAGGGCGTCCTTCGCACCGCGCGGCACCTCGGTGTGCGAGCCGTCCGCGCCGAGGATCACCGCCTCGTTGTCGGGGCGCCCGAAGGTCAGGTTCTCGCCGACCTGGTTGACGACGAGCAGGTCGCTGCCCTTGCGGGCGAGCTTGGCGCGGCCGTTGGCGAGGACGTCGTCGGTCTCGGCGGCGAAGCCCACGATCACCTGCCCGGGCCGGCGCTCGCGCCCGAGCTCGGCCAGGATGTCGGGGTTCTTGGCGAGCCGGATCGGCTCCGGCTCCGCGCCCTCCGCCTTCTTGATCTTCGAGCCCCGGTAGCCGGCCGGCCGGAAGTCGGCGACGGCGGCGGCCATCACGACCGCGTCCGCGTCGGAGGCGGCCGCCGTGACGGCCTTGTGCATCTCCTCCGCCGTTCCGACCGCGACGACCTCGGCGCCCGCGGGGTCGGGCAGGGCGACGTTCGCCGCGACGAGCGTCACGCGGGCTCCGCGCGCCACGGCGGTGCGGGCGAGCGCGTAGCCCTGCAGGCCGGACGAGCGGTTCCCGATGAAGCGGACGGGGTCGATCGGCTCCCGGGTGCCGCCCGCGGAGACCACGATGCGCCGCCCGGCCAGGTCGCGGCCGCCGGCGCCGCGGGCCAGCACGTGCCGCGCGACCTCGAACAGCTCGGCCGGGTCGGGCAGCCGGCCGGGGCCGGTGTCCTTGCCGGTGAGCCGCCCGGACGCGGGCTCCACCACGATCGCGCCCCGGGACCGCAGCGTCGCCACGTTGGCGCGGGTCGCGGGGTGCTCCCACATCTCGGTGTGCATCGCGGGTGCGAACACGACCGGGCAGCGGGCGGTGAGCAGGGTGTTGGTGAGCAGGTCGTCGGCCAGGCCCTGCGCGGCCCGCGCGAGCAGGTCGGCGGTGGCGGGCGCGACGAACACCAGGTCGGCGCCCTGGCCGAGCCGGACGTGCGGCACCTCGGCGACGCCGTCCCAGACCTGCGGGGACACCGGGTTGCCCGACAGGGCGGCCCAGGTGGGCTCGCCGACGAACCGCAGGGCGTCGGCGGTCGGGACCACGGTGACGTCGTGGCCGGACTCGGTGAGCCGCCGCAGCAGCTCGCACACCTTGTACGCGGCGATGCCCGCGCTCACGCCGAGGACGACGCGCGGCTTTCGGGAGGTCATGCAGTCACGATCCCATCGCGCGCCCGGAGCGCCTGCGGCGGGGGTCCGGTGCCCCCCGGCGGGCCCTGCGGGCGGCGGCGGAGGCGGCCGCGCCGCGACGCCGACGGGCGGCATCGGCGGCCACGGGTCCGCTAGCCCTCGATGGGCTCGGCGTTCAGGAGGCCCTCGCGCGTCTCGCGGAGCGCGATCGACAGCGGCTTCTCCTGCACCTGGGTCTCGACGAGCGGGCCGACGTACTCCAGCAGGCCCTCGCCCAGCTGGGCGTAGTAGGCGTTGATCTGCCGGGCGCGCTTGGCCGCGATGCTCACGAGGCCGTACTTGGTGTCGACGACCTCCAAGAGCTCGTCGATCGACGGGTTGGTGATGCCCTCGTTGCTGGCTGCCACTCGGTGGCCTTCCACTGGTAGGTCGCTTACCGAACAGCCATCAAGGTTAGCAGCTCATCGCACACGTCCTGGACGGACGTGTTGACGAGCGTCACATCGAACTCCTTCTCGGCGGCGAGCTCCACGCGGGCCGCGTCGAGGCGGCGCTCGATGACGTCCGGCGGCTCGGTGCCGCGGCCGGTGAGCCGGCGGACCAGCTCCTCCCAGCTCGGCGGCGCGAGGAAGACCAGCCGCGCCTGCGCCATGGACCGGCGGACCTGCCGGGCGCCCTGCAGGTCGATCTCCAGGAGCACCGGTTCGCCGCGTGCGAGGCGCTCCTCGACGGGCCGGCGCGGGGTGCCGTAGCGGTTCCCCGCGAACTCGGCCCATTCGAGGAGCTCCCCCTCGGCGACGAGCCGGTCGAAACCGGCGTCGTCGACGAAGAAGTACTGCACACCATCGGTCTCACCCGGGCGGGGGGCCCGGGTGGTCACCGAGACCGACAGCCACACCTGCGGGTGCGAGCGCCGGATCTCGGCGACGACCGTGCTCTTGCCGACGCCCGACGGCCCGGACAGGACCGTCAGCCGCCGCGCGAGCGGGCCATGCGTGCTGGAGCCTTCCGGCGCAGGAATGGGTGCGCCGGAGCCGGACGGGATGGAGCCGGCGCCGGGTCGCCCCGGGCCGGCCGCGGCGGCCTGACCGCCGCGCCCGCCCGTGAGTCGCGCGTCAGCGGTTCGCACTTCCGCCGAACTCACGCTCCAGGGAGGCACGCTGGTTGGCGCCGAGGCCCCGCACACGGCGGGACTCGGCGATGCCCAGGCGCTCCATGATCTGCTTCGCACGGACCTTGCCCACACCGGGCAGTGATTCCAGGAGGGCCGACACCTTCATCTTTCCGATGACGTCGTCGGACTGACCCTCTTTGAGAACCTCGGCGAGCGAGGTTCCCCCGTGCTTGAGCCGGTTCTTAACCTCGGCCCGCTCCTTGCGAGCCTTGGCAGCCTTCTCCAGGGCTGCGGCGCGCTGTTCGGGGGTTAGGGGCGGAAGAGCCACGCCGGGTCACCTCAGGTTTCCACTCGACGGAGTCGGACGGGTTGGGAAACTAGCGAGTTCACCGCCCATAAGGCAACGTGAAGTGCCGTTTAGCCCACCACAAATTCACGAAAATCACTCCCCGGAGTGTCCTGAATACAGAGTGTACCCAATCTGGAGGGGTCCGCGGCCCATCCCCGCGCCTTGCTGGGACTTTCGCATGATCGTGAAAATCCCCCCAATCTGACCCCAAATGCGGCACTCGGTACCCTTATGTCGCAGCGGTTCGAGCCCCCTCGGGGCCGTTCCGCCGCGCTCCGCCGGCCCGCCCGGCGGGCGTCCGCGACCGCCCTCCGCCGCCCCCTGTGAGGTCTCCCACAACCGATCCCGACCGAGTGACTCTCGTCACGCCGGGACGTTCCGCACGTCGCGGCGGCACCGTTACTGTCATCCTCGACAACACCCGACCCCGCCAAGATCGTCTCCCGCTCGGAGGGCCGCGCCACCCCACTCAGCTCCCCGCCCGCCGCCAGGGCGCCCACATGGACGCGGAACGACCGGACGACCCGCCGGGGGCTTCCCGCCCGGTGAATCGCCACTCCGCGTGAACGAGTTCCTCGTTCGGCACGTACTCGCAATGCGAACACTCCGTCCCCGCCATTCGCATGCGACTAAAACCACAATGCGCGATCCCACCCGGCTGAGAACGCCTCGAAACTTTCGCGGAATGCAGTTCCGCGCATGCGTCCGCGGTCACCGCAATCCGCGCGGCGCGCCGTATCGGCGGACGTCAGCGGACGTCGGCGGAGGTGCGCCGCAGCGCGGCCGCGATGGCCGCCGCGGCGGCGCCGGGGTCGGGGGCGCCGGTGATGGGGCGGCCGATGACCAGCAGGTCGGCGCCCGCGGCCAGGGCCTCCTCCGGGGTCGCCACGCGGGCCTGGTCCTGGGTGGCGGCGCCGGCCGGGCGGACACCCGGAGTGATCAGCGTGATGCCGGGGCCGACCTCGGCGCGGACCGCCGCGGCCTCCTGCGGGGAGCAGACCAGGGCCTGCGCGCCCGCCTCGACCGCGAGCGCGGCGAGCCGGCGGACGGCGTCCGGCGCGGGCCCGGACAGACCCAGCGCGGCGAGGTCGGCGTCGCCCAGCGACGTCAGGACCGTCACCGCGGCGATCGACGTGCTGGGGGCGGCCTCGACCGCCGCCCGGATCATCGCGGGCCCGCCGGCGGCGTGCACGGTCAGGTAGGACGGCTTGAGCCGCGCCACGGCGCGGGCGGCGCCGCGGACCGTCGCGGGGATGTCGTGGAGCTTGAGGTCGAGGAAGACCTGCACGCGGCTCGCGCCGCGGACGCTGGCGATGACGTCCGGCCCGTACCGCAGGTAGAGCTCCAGGCCCACCTTGACGGTGGAGACGTGCGGCGTGACCAGGGTGGCCCAGCGCGCGGCCGTCTCCAGATCGGGCGCGTCCAGCGCGACGGCGATGGGGGCGGTCACAGTTTCTCCTTCTCGGGCTCTTGCGGGCGCACCTGGGGCGGCACGTACCCGGCGGGCTTGTGCGCGAGACCGACGGCGTCGGCGAGGCGGCCGATGCGGCGGGCCGCGAGCGCCTCCTCCAGCTCGCGCAGGACGCGGGGGCCGGCCAGGGGGTCGTGGAACACGGCGGTGCCGACGGCCACGGCGGAGGCGCCGGCGAGGATGAACTCCAGCGCGTCCAGGCCGGTGGCGATGCCGCCGACGCCGATGATGGGGGTGCTGGGCAGCGCGGCGTGCACCTGGTAGACGCAGCGGACCGCGATGGGCCGGACCGCGGGCCCGGACAGGCCGCCCGACACGCCGGTGAGGGCGGGCCGGAGCGTCCCGGTGTCGATCGCCATGGCGTCCATGGTGTTGATCAGGGTGAGGCCGTCGGCGCCCGCGTCCGCGCAGGCGAGCGCGATCGTGACGATGTCGGTGACGTCCGGGGCGAGCTTGGCGAAGACCGGGACGCCGGGCCGGGCGTGGTCGCGGACGGCCCGGACGACGGACGCCGCGGCGGCCGGGTGCCAGCCGAACACGCGCCCGCGGTCCTCGGCGTTGCGGCAGGCGACGTTGACCTCGATCGCGGCGACGCCGGGGACGCCCCGCAGGCGGCGGGCCATCTCGCCGTACTCCTCGACGCTGTTGCCCGCCACGGAGACGATCGTGCGGGCGTCCTGCTCGATGAGCCACGGGAGGTCGCGTTCGAGGAACGTCTCCACGCCGGGGCCGGGGAGGCCCATGGCGGTGAGGAGGCCGCTGGGCGTCTCGGTCACACGCGGCGTGGGACGTCCCGCGCGCGCTTGCGGCATGACGGACGTGGTGACGAACGCGCCAAGGCGGGAGATGTCGAAGAACTGGGCGAGCTCCCGCCCCGTCCCGCCGCACCCGGCGGCCGTCATGACGGGGTTGGGCAGCTCCAGGGGCCCGAGCGCGGTCCTGACCCTGTCGCTCATTGCGAGCCTCCCTCGGTGACGTTCAGGACGCGCGGCGCGCCGAGCGCGTCGAACGGGATGGTGCCGAGGTCGCCCCACCGGACCCGGTCGCCGCGCAGGACGGGCCCGTCGGCGCAGGCGCGGACCATGCGGGTCACGCCGTCGTCGCCGTGGACGGGGAGCATGCACGTCATGCACACGCCGATGCCGCACGCGCCCGTCTGCTGCAGGAACTCCTCGACCGACACCTGGGAGGGGAGGCCGAAGTCGCCGGCCACCTGGGTGACCGAGCGCAGCAGGCTCGTCGGGCCGCAGCCGTAGACGACGTCCGCGCCGGTCTCCTCGATGACGCGGGGCAGCACGTCGCGGACGGTGCCCTTCTCCCCCATCGAGCCGTCCTCGGTGGCGACGGTGGAGCTGTCGCCGATCCGCTGCGCCATCCGGGAGCCGAACACCTGCCGGGCGGACGGCCCGCCGAGCACGAAGTGCACCTGGCAGCCGCGCCGCAGCAGGGTGTCGGCGAGCGCGAACACGGCCGCGCCGCCCGGCCCGCCGGCGACCAGCAGGCAGGTCACGGGGTCGCGGGGCAGCCGGAACGGGCGGCCGAGCGGGCCGACGAGGTCGATCTGGTCGCGGGAGCGGCGGCCGGCGAGCCAGCCGGTGCCGGGCTCGGTGTCGGCGAACACCAGCTCGACGGTGCCGCCGTAGTCGGACTTGACCTCGTGGACGCCGAAGCAGCGGCGAACCAGGCGGGACGTGTGCTCGCCGCCGACGGCGAGCGCCACGAACTGGCCGGGCCGGAACCGCTCGGCGATGGCCGGGGCCACCAGCGTCATCGCGTGGTAGTCCTGCACCTGGCGGACCGTCAGCACCGTCGCCGACGTCTGCACCGGCGTGTCGGACACCCGTCTCCCTCTTCTCGTCGTGCGCCGGCCGGGCCGGGGCCGTCGCTGTGCTTGCGCACGATCTTGGCACGCACGCCGTTGCGGCGCAGGACCTCCGCGGTCCCCTCCGTGGCAAGAATCTCAAAGCCCAGGTCAGCGAGCCGCTTCACCGGGAACACCATGTGCCGTTTGTCGCGGTTGGCCACGGACACGAACGCGCGGCCCTTGGTCGGCAGCGATCCGTAGGCGGCCTGCTGCGACTTGGCGAACGCGGTGCCGAACACCTCGTCGATGCCCATGACCTCGCCGGTCGAGCGCATCTCGGGGCCGAGCACGGTGTCGACGCCCTGCCCGCTGGCGTTGCGGAACCGGTCGAACGGCAGGACGGCCTCCTTCACCGCGATCGGCGCGTCCAGCGGCAGGGTCCCGCCGTCGCCGCTCTCCGGCAGCATGCCCTCGGCGCGCAGCTCGGCGATGGTGGCGCCCATCATGACGCGCGCCGCCGCCTTGGCGAGCGGCACGGCCGTCGCCTTGGAGACGAACGGGACGGTCCGGGACGCGCGGGGGTTGGCCTCCAGCACGTACAGGACGCCCGCGGAGAGCGCGTACTGGACGTTCATGAGCCCGCGGACGCCGACGCCGCGCGCGAGCGCCTCCGTCGACTCCCGGATGCGGCGGATGTCCTCGTGCCCCAGCGTGATGGGCGGCAGCGCGCACGCCGAGTCGCCCGAGTGGATCCCGGCCTCCTCGATGTGCTCCATCACGCCGCCGAGGTAGAGCTCCTCGCCGTCGAACAGGGCGTCCACGTCGATCTCGATGGCCTCGTCCAGGAAGCGGTCGACCAGGACGGGGTGCTCCGGGCTCGCCTCGGTGGCGCGGGCCATGTACGACTCCAGCGTGGCGTCGTCGTACACGATCTCCATGCCGCGCCCGCCGAGCACGTAGGACGGGCGCACGAGGACCGGGTAGCCGATCTCGGCGGCGATCTCGCGCGCCTCCTCGTAGGAGGTGGCGGTGCCGTGCTTGGGCGCGAGCAGCCCCGCCCTGTGCAGGACCCGTCCGAACGCGCCGCGCTCCTCGGCGAGGTGGATGCTCTCCGGGGAGGTGCCCACGATCGGCACTCCGGCGTTCTTCAGCTTCTGGGCCAGGCCCAGGGGCGTCTGGCCGCCGAGCTGGACGATGACGCCCGCGACCTCACCGGACTGCTGCTCGGCGTAGACGACCTCCAGGACGTCCTCCAGCGTGAGTGGCTCGAAGTACAGCCGGTCGGAGGTGTCGTAGTCGGTGGAGACCGTCTCGGGGTTGCAGTTGACCATCACGGTCTCGTAGCCGGCCTCGGCCAGCGTGAAGGACGCGTGGACGCAGGAGTAGTCGAACTCGACGCCCTGGCCGATGCGGTTCGGCCCGCTGCCCAGGATGAGGACCTTGGGCTTGGTGCCCGGCGGGACCTCGGTCTCCTCGTCGTAGGCCGAGTACAGGTACGGGGTCTGCGCCTCGAACTCGGCGGCGCACGTGTCGACCGTCAGGTAGACGGGGCGGATGCCGAGCGCGTGCCGCAGCTCGCGGACGACCTCCTCCGACAGGCCGCGCAGCTCGCCGATCTGCGCGTCGGAGAACCCGTGCCGCTTGGCGCGCAGCAGCTTGTCACTGGTGAGCGCGTCGTCGGCGGTGCGGATCTCCTCGGCGACCTCGTTGACGGCCGCGATCTGGTCCAGGAACCAGGGGTCGATGCCGGTCGCCTGGTACACGTCGGTGATGCTCGCCCCGGCCCAGAGCGCGCGCTGGACGTCCCTGAGGCGCCCGTCGTGCGGGCGCTTGGCCGATTCGAGCAGCTCGGCGGCGTCGGCGTCGCCGGCCCAGCTGAACGACGAGCCCTTCTGCTCCAGCGACCGCAGCGCCTTCTGCAGCGCCTCGGTGAAGCAGCGGCCGATGGCCATGGCCTCGCCCACGGACTTCATGTGCGTGGTGAGCGTGCCGTCGGCGCCGGGGAACTTCTCGAACGCGAACCGGGGCACCTTCACCACGACGTAGTCGAGCGTGGGCTCGAACGACGCGGGCGTCTCCCGGGTGATGTCGTTCGGGATCTCGTCGAGGGTGTACCCGATCGCCAGCTTCGCCGCGATCTTGGCGATGGGGAAGCCGGTGGCCTTGGACGCGAGGGCCGACGACCGCGACACCCGCGGGTTCATCTCGATGACGATCATCCGGCCGGTGCCGGGGTGCACGGCGAACTGGATGTTGCAGCCGCCGGTGTCGACGCCGACCTCGCGGATCACCGCGATCGCGACGTCCCGCATGTTCTGGTACTCGCGGTCGGTGAGCGTGAGCGCGGGCGCGACGGTGATCGAGTCGCCGGTGTGCACGCCCATCGGGTCGAGGTTCTCGATGGAGCACACGATGACCACGTTGTCGGCGCGGTCGCGCATGACCTCCAGCTCGTACTCCTTCCAGCCGAGGATCGACTCCTCCAGGAGCACCTCGCCGGTCGGGGACGCGTCGAGCCCGGCGCCGGCGATGCGGCGCAGGTCGGCCTCGTCGTGGGCGAAGCCGGAGCCCCGCCCGCCCATGGTGAACGAGGGCCGCACGACGAGGGGGTAGCCGAGCTCGCCGGCCGCGGCGAGGCAGTCGTCCATCGTGTGGCAGATCACCGACCGGGCGGACTCGGCGTTCAGGCCCTGCTCGCGCGCCACCTTGGCGACGACGTCCTTGAACCGCTCGCGGTTCTCGCCGGCCTGGATGGCGTCCACGTCGGCGCCGATCAGCTCGACCCCGTACTTCTCCAGGACGCCGCTCTCGTAGAGCGCGATCGCGGTGTTCAGGGCCGTCTGGCCGCCGAGGGTGGGCAGCAGCGCGTCCGGCCGCTCCTTGGCGATGATCTTCTCGACGACCTCGGGGGTGATCGGCTCGACGTAGGTCGCGTCGGCGAACTCGGGGTCGGTCATGATCGTGGCCGGGTTGCTGTTGACCAGCGTGACCCGCAGGCCCTCGGCCTTCAGCACCCGGCACGCCTGGGTGCCGGAGTAGTCGAACTCGCACGCCTGGCCGATGACGATCGGCCCGGAGCCGATGACCAGGACGGACTTCAGGTCTTCGCGGCGCGGCATTACTTCGACGCCTCCATGAGCTCGCAGAAACGGTCGAAGAGGCCGGACGCGTCGTGCGGGCCGGCCGCGGCCTCCGGGTGGTACTGGACGCTGAACGCCGGGCGCTCCAGGAGCCGCAGCCCCTCGACGCAGCCGTCGTTGAGGTTGACGTGGCTGACCTCGCCGGGGCCGTAGGGCGTGTCGAACGGCCCGTCGGCGGGGGCGTCGACGGCGAACCCGTGGTTGTGCGCCGACACGTCGACCTTGCCGGTCGCCCGGTCCTGGACGGGCTGGTTGATGCCCCGGTGGCCGAACCGCAGCTTGTAGGTGCCGAGGCCCAGCGCGCGGCCGAAGATCTGGTTGCCGAAGCAGATGCCGAAGAACGGCTTGCCGGCGTCCAGGACGCCCTTCAGCGCGGCCACGGCGTAGTCGGCGGCGGCGGGGTCGCCGGGGCCGTTGGAGAAGAAGACGCCGTCGGGGTCGAGGGCGAGGATGTCCTCGGCGGTGCTGGTCGCGGGCAGGACGTGCACCTCGCAGCCCCGCTCGGACATCCGGTACGGCGTCATCGACTTGATGCCGAGGTCGACGGCCGCGACGGTGTAGCGCTTCTCGCCCTGGGCGGCGACGACGTACGGCTCGGTGGTGGAGACGTCCCGCGCGAGGTCGGCGCCCTCCATCGAGGGGCTCTGCAGCACGCGCTGGACGAGCGCCTCCTCACCGGGCGCCAGGGCGTCCGGCCCGCTGAAGATGCCGGCGCGCATCGCGCCCTTGTCGCGCAGGTGCCGCGTCAGCGCGCGCGTGCCGGGGATGGCGATGCCCACCACGCCCTGCTCGCGCAGCGCTGAACCGAGCGAGCCGGTGGCCCGCCAGTTGGACGCCACGCGGGCGGGCTCGCGCACCACGTAGCCGGCCACCTGGATGCGGCGGGACTCGGGGTCCTCGGCGTTGATGCCGGTGTTGCCGATGTGGGGGGACGTCATGGCCACGATCTGGCGGGCGTAGGAGGGGTCGGTGAGGGTCTCCTGGTAGCCGGTCATCCCGGTGTTGAAGACCATCTCGCCGAAGGTCTCCCCTTCGGCCCCGTACGCGACCCCGTGGAACGTCCGGCCATCTTCGAGAACCAGCAGTGCAGGGTTCAATGGAGCTTCCCTTCCAGGACGGTCGGCTCGCCGCGCAGGAACGTCGCGACGACCCGGCCGGGCAGCTCCAGCCCCGCGAACGGGGTGTTGCGGCTCTTGGAGGTCATCGCCGACGGGTCCACGGCGCGGCGCGGCGACGGGTCGTACAGCGTGATGTTGGCGGGCGAACCTGCCTCCAGCGGACGACCCTGTCCGGAAAGGCGGCCGATGCGGGCGGGACGGGCGGACATGCGGTCGGCGACCCCGGCCCAGTCGAGCAGGCCGGTCTCCACCATCGCCTCCTGGACGACCGGCAGCGCGGTCTCCAGCCCGATCATCCCCATCGCGGCCACGGCCCACTCGGTCTCCTTGGCCTCGACCGGGTGGGGGGCGTGGTCGGTGGCGACGCAGTCGATCGTCCCGTCGGCGAGGGCGTGCCGCAGCGCGGCGACGTCGTCGGCGGTGCGCAGCGGCGGGTTGACCTTGAAGATCGGGTCGTAGCTCCCGGCCTTCGCGTCGTTCAGCAGCAGGTGGTGCGGGGTGACCTCGGCGGTCACCGGGCAGCCCTTGCTCTTCGCCCAGCGGATGATCTCCACCGAGCCGGCCGTGGACACGTGGCACACGTGCAGCCGCGACCCGACGTGCTGGGCGAGCAGCACGTCCCGGGCGATGATCGCCTCCTCTGCGACGGCGGGCCAGCCGCGCAGCCCGAGCGCGGCCGACATCTCGCCCTCGTTCATCTGCGCGCCCTCGGTGAGGCGCGGCTCCTGCGCGTGCTGGGCGACGACGCCGTCGAACGCCTTCACGTACTCCAGCGCGCGGCGCATGATGACCGCGTCCGACACGCAGTGCCCGTCGTCGGAGAAGACCCGCACGCGGGCGGCGGAGTCGGCCATCGCGCCCAGCTCGGCGAGCTTCTCGCCGGCGATGCCGCGGGTGACCGCCCCGACCGGCTGGACGTCGCAGTACCCGGCCTCGCGGCCGAGGCGCCACACCTGCTCGACGACGCCGGCGGTGTCGGCGACGGGGTCGGTGTTGGCCATCGCGTGGACGGCGGTGTAGCCGCCCATCGCGGCGGCCTTCGTCCCGGACTCGACGGTCTCGGCGTCCTCGCGGCCGGGCTCGCGCAGGTGGGTGTGCAGGTCGACCAGGCCGGGCAGGGCCACGAGCCCGGCGGCGTCGACGACCTGCGCGCCCGCCTCGTCCAGGCCGCGGCCGACCGCGGCGATGGCGCCCTCGCGCACCAGGATGTCGGCGGCGTCGCCGCCGAGGATCCGGGCGCCCTTGATGATGTACGTCGTCACTTCGCGACCTCCTGGCCGATGGCGGGCTCGGAGCCGCCGAGCAGCAGATAGAGGACGGCCATGCGGGCGCTGACGCCGTTGGCGACCTGCTCGACGATCGTGGACCGGACCGAATCGGCGACCTCGGCGGCGATCTCGACGCCGCGGTTCATCGGGCCGGGGTGCATCACGATGGCGTGCTCGGGGAGTTGCGCCATGCGGTCGCCGTCCAGCCCGTAGCGGCGGCTGTACTCGCGCACGGTCGGGAAGTAGGCGGCGTTCATCCGCTCCTGCTGGACGCGCAGCATCATGATGACGTCGCTCTTGGGGATGACGCCGTCGAGGTCGTACGACACCGAGCACGGCCAGGTGTCGATGGCGACGGGCAGCAGCGTCGGAGGCGCGACCACCGTGACGTCGGCGCCGAGCGTGTTGAGCAGCAGGACGTTGGACCGCGCCACACGGCTGTGGAGGACGTCGCCCACGATCGTGACGCGGCGGCCGTCCAGCTCACCGAGGCGCTTGCGCATCGTGAACGCGTCCAGGAGCGCCTGGGTGGGGTGCTCGTGGGTGCCGTCGCCGGCGTTGACGACGCTGCCCTGGACCCAGCCCGCGAGCCGGTGCGGGGCGCCCGACGCGCCGTGCCGGATGACGACGCCGTCGGCGCCCATCGCCTCCAGCGTGAGGGCGGTGTCCTTCAGGCTCTCGCCCTTGGACACGCTCGACCCCTTCGCGGAGAAGTTGATCACGTCGGCGGACAGCCGCTTCGCCGCCGCCTCGAACGAGATCCGGGTGCGGGTGGAGTCCTCGAAGAACAGGTTGACGACCGTCCGGCCGCGCAGCGTCGGCAGCTTCTTGACGGCGCGGCCGGCGATCTGCGCCAGCTCCTCGGCGGTGTCCAGGACGAGCAGCGCGTCGTCGCGGGACAGGTCGGCTGCGGAGATCAGATGGCGGTTCACTCGGCTCCCCCCGTCGGGGCGGGCGCCGCCGGGCCCAGCAGGACCGCGTCGCGCCCGTCGTTCTCGTCCAGCAGGACCTTCACGGTCTCGCGCATGGAGGTGGGCAGGTTCTTGCCCACGTAGTCGGCGCGGATCGGCAGCTGCCGGTGCCCGCGGTCGACCAGCACGGCCAGCTGGACCGCGCGGGGCCGGCCGAGGTCGTTCAGCGAGTCCAGCGCGGCGCGCACCGTCCGGCCGGAGAACAGCACGTCGTCGACCAGCACGACCACCTGGTCGTCGATGCCGCCGGGCGGCAGCTCGGTGCGGCCGAGGGCGCGGGCGGGCCGCATCCGCAGGTCGTCCCGGTACATGGTCACGTCGAGCGAGCCCCAGGGCACCGGGCGGCCCTCGACCTCGCGCAGCGCTCCGGCCAGCCGCTCGGCCAGCGTCACGCCGCGGGTCTGGATGCCGAGCAGCAGGACGTCGTGGCCGCCCTTGGTCCGCTCGAGGATCTCGTGTGCGATGCGGGTCAGCGCGCGCCGGATGTCGGGACCCTCCAGAACGGCCTTGGGCCGGGGGTCACCGTCCGCCACGCGATGTTCCTGCCCGGGGGCAGCGTTCACCGCGGAACCTCCTTCCCCGCCTCACGGGACGGGCCTTAAAGGACGTTGTGTCGGCCCCACGTTAGCAGCCGGGCCGGACCGCTCCGCACCCCGGACCGGCCCACGTCTTCGCAGGTGAGAGGCGTCACATCGGAGCGGCGGCGCGACGCCCCGGCGGCACCGCCGCGACGCGGCGCCACCGCGGCTGGACGATCCGGACGGCCCGGATCGAGTCCTGCGGATTCGACCGCTTTTTTCCAATCAGCTTGACCTGGGGCCGTACCCGTTTTACCGTCACTGTCCGTAACCATCCCTGGAGACAGACTCCTGAGGCCCCCTGGCTTCATGAACCTGTCTCCCCCCGGTGACACGACCGGGGTCCGAACGACGACGAAAGTGAGCCTGGGGGGCCGCAGAATGCCGTCTGAATACGCTAAGGCTCTCGGCGCGCGCCTGCGCGCCATCCGCACCCAGCAGGGCCTGTCCCTGCACGGTGTGGAGGAGAAGTCACGCGGCCGCTGGAAGGCCGTCGTCGTGGGTTCGTACGAGCGGGGCGACCGCGCCGTCACCGTTCAGAAGCTGGCCGAGCTCGCCGATTTCTACGGCGTGCCGGTATCCGAGTTGCTGCCCGGCGGAGCCGCGCCGAGCCCGCTCGGGCCTACACCCAAGCTCGTGATCGATCTAGAGCGGTTGCAGCAGCTTCCGAAAGACAAGGCCGGTCCTCTCGCCCGCTACGCCGCGACGATCCAGAGCCAGCGGGGCGACTACAACGGAAAGGTCCTGTCCATCCGCCAGGAAGACCTGCGTTCACTCGCGGTCATCTACGACAAGTCCCCGACCGAGCTGACCGAGGAGCTGATCGGCTGGGGCGTCCTCGACCCGGAGGCGCGCCGCGCCGTCGAGTCGTTCTGATTCACCGCTCGTTCTGATTCACCGCACCACCTGCTCCACCGCGACGGGGCCCGGCGCCATGCCGGGCCCCGTTCCGCGCCTGCGGCGCGGCACCAGCAGGGCCAGCGGCAGCACGGCGGCCATGGCGGCGGCGCTCAGCGCGAACCCGGCCGTGTAGCCGCTCTCGCCGGGCACCACCACGATGACGACCGCGCTGATCTGCGTCCCGAGGGACGCTCCGACCGTGCGGATGAGGGTGTTGATGCCGGTCGCTACGCCCGTCTCCCCCGCCGGGACGGCGGCGACGACGAGGTTCGCGACGGCGGCGTAGGCGAAGCCCAGGCCGACGCCCCGGGCGACCCCGCCGACGTAGAGCTGCCACATGGCGGCGTGCTCGAACGCCACGAACGCGTACCCCGCGCCGGTCATCAGCGCGCCGCCGAGCAGCACCATGCGCGAGCCGATCCGCCGGTCGAGGAGGCCCGCCGCCATCCCGGCGGCGGTCATGCCGATGCTGGCGGGCAACTGCAGGAGCGCCGCCGCGGTCGCCGTCCCGCCGAAGCCGAACCCGGTGCTCTCCGGGAGCTGGACGAGCAGCGGGAACAGCAGGCCGCCCGCCATGAGCGCGTAGCCGGACAGCAGCGACGCGGCGTTCGCCGTCCAGACGCCGCGCACGCGCATCAGCCGCAGGTCGACCAGCGGCTCGGCGACGCGGCTCTCGACCCGCAGCCAGACGAGCGCCGTCACCGCCGACACCCCGAGCAGGCCGAGGACGCCCGGCGACGTCCAGCCCCAGTCCATGCCCTGGGTCAGCGCGGTGAGCGCGGCCACCAGCCAGCCGGCGAAGAGGGCGGCGCCCCACCAGTCGACCCGTGCCGCCTCCCGGGGCGCCGAGCGCGGGACGATCCACCAGGCGAGGGCGATGCCGGGCACCAGCCCGATGACGGGCACCCAGAGCAGCCACCGCCAGCCGAGGAAGTCGATGATCGGCCCCGCCAGGCACCAGGAGACCGCGCCGCCGAGACCGAGCATGGACGACATGAGGCCGACCGCGGACGCCGTCCGGGACGCCGGTACGACATCGCGGATGATCGTGTACGCCAGCGGGTACACGCCGCCGCCGATGCCGCCGAGCACCCGCCCGGCCAGCATCACCGGCACCGACGGGGCGAGCGCCGCGACGACCATGCCCAGGGTCGCGACCGCGAGCACGGCGAGCAGCACGCGCCGGGGCCCGTACAGGTCGCCGAGCCGCCCCACCACCGGGGTGGCGACGGCGGCGGACAGCGTCATCGCGGTGAGCGCCCACGCGGCGCCGGCCGGCGTCGTGCCGAGGCCCTCCTGGATCTGCGGCAGCGCGGGCGTCACGACGGCCATCGACAGCGAGTAGCCCATCACCCCGAGGAACGCCAGCAGCGGGACAAGCCCGCGCCCGTCCCGCACCGCCACCGCGCCCCTCCCGTACTTCGCCGCCCTAACAATCTCACATGCGGACAAAGCACACAGGGCGGGCCGTCCCGCTCCCCGGTACGGCCCGCGCCCGGCGGGGCCGGGTCAGCCGCGGGGTCGCGTTGGTCGCGGCCGTGTTGGTCGCAGCCGTGTTGGTCGCGGCCGTGTTGGCCGGTGGGCCGTGTCAGATGCCATAGACCCGCTCGTACTTGTCGAGGATGGCGAGTGCCTGCCCCTTCATCCGGTGCTCGGCCCGGGACCGGACGATCTCGGCGATCTCCTCGGGCCGGTGCCCGAGGCGGCGCATCAGGTTGAGGGCGATGCTCACCACGTCCGCCGCCTCGCGGGCCGCGGCCTGCTCGTCCCCCCGCGCGAGATGCTCCTCCAGCTCGTCGAACTGGATGTCGACCGCCCGGCGGAAATGCGACAAGGGCTTTCGCGCGATCTCATCGTCGGCCTCGTCCCATGCGTCCCACATGGATTGGAACGGACCAAGGTGATCGGTCATGGTTGCGCGCGTCCCTCCTGTACGAAATCCTCACGACCCCCCGGGCGTGGTCCGCGCCACGGGCGCGGGCCCCTGGGGCAGGTCGGGGACCTGTCCCGCGTCGGCCAGCAGGCCGAGCCCCACCAGGATGACGCCCGCCGTGACGAGCGCGATGATCCGGCCCCGCGAGAGCCGCGGGATCTCCACTCCGCCGACCTCGAAGTCCCCGCCGATCAGCGCTATCAGGATGCACACCGCGCCTACCACCTGCAGCGTCATGATGAAGTGCCCTCCGGACGCAACCGGGAAGCCTCTGCAGACTTCTCTTATGTGTATTAACACACGAAGAGAAATGGATGTCTACAGCTACCTATGCGCAATATTACGCAGACCTTCGAGATCATGTAGAACGATCTTGCGCCGGCCCGTGCTGACCAGGCCCTCGTCCCGGAGTTTGCGCAGCTCGATCGCCACGGCGTCGCGGGACGCGCCGATCCGCCCGGCGAGGTCCTGCTGGGAGAGGGCGACCGCGATCGTCCACCCGTCCCCGTCCTCCTCGCCGACCTCGCTCGCGAGGTCCAGCAGCCAGCGGGCCAGCCGGCTCTTCACGTCCAGCCGCGCGAGCAGCGCCCGCTGGTCGGACTGGCGGCGCCGGCGGACGGCGGCCCGGTACATCAGCGGCCACAGGTCGTGGTCGCGGACGAAGGCGAGCAGGGCGTCGGCCGCGATGTCCAGCCCGGCGAGGTCGGTGATCGTCGTCACGGTCGCGGCGCGGGGCTCGCCCATGAGGACGCCCTCCTCCCCCATGACCTCGCCCTCGCCGCGGATCGCCAGGATGATCTCCGTGCCGTCGGCGCCCTTCCGGGTCACCTTGACGCTGCCCTTCTGGATCAGCAGCACCGAGTGCGACGGCTGCCCCTCCCAGAAGATCGTGTGCTCGGCGGGGAACTGCACCGGCGTGCCCAGGGCCTCCAGGGCCGAGCGCAGCGGCTCCTCGCCGGGCGAGAGCGGCCGGCCCAGGACGTCCATGATCCGGACGGAGGGGTCATCCATCATGGAGGTGAGTGTAATTATCCATACACGAGCATGGCCAGCTCCGGCCTCATGAATGTAACCGTCGTGCTCGGGTCAGCCGATCGCGCCCGCGTCCCGCAGGGCGGCGATGCGGTCCGGGGAAAGTGACAGGACGTCCCGCAGGACCTCGTCCGTGTGCTCGCCCAGCGTTGGCGCCGGTACCGGCGGCAGCGAGGCGCCGCCGAGGCGCAGCGGGGAGCCCGGGGCGAGATGGGGGCCGATGCCCGGCTGGTCGAGCGGCGCCATGAGGGGCTCCTCGCGCAGCCCCGCCGCCACCTCGGCGAAGCCCCGGTACCGGGACCACAGGACGGACGTGCCCTTCAGCCCGTCCGCGACCTGCGCGCAGGTCCGCGCCGCGAACCACGGGGCGAGGACGCCGCCGAGCGCCTCGCGATGGGTGAAGCGGTCGCCGGCGCGGCGGAAGTCGGCGCCGAAGGCGCGCTCGAGGGCGGCGCTCACCTCGCCGAGCCCGGTCGCCTCCACCAGGTCGCGCCAGTGGCGCGCGGTGAGGACCGCGACCATGACGCGGCCGTCGGCCGTTGCGAAGTCGCGCCCGAAGTCACCGAAGAGGTCGTTGCCCAGACGCCGCCTGGGCTCGCCCAATTGCGCCTCTGCGAGGTACCCGAGGTTCCCTGCGGTGGCCAGGGCGACGTCTTGCAGCGCCACCTGGAGGCTCTGACCCTCGCCCGTGCGCAGCCGGTGCCGCTCGGCCGCCAGGATGCCGACGGCCATGTAGAGGCCGCACGCGATGTCCCAGGCGGGCAGCACGTGGTTGACGGGGCCGTCCTGGCCGGACGGCCCGGTGATCTCCGGGAAGCCCAGGGCGGCGTTCACCGTGTAGTCGACGGCGTTGCCCCCGTCCCGGGTGCCCTGGAGCCGGATGTGGATCAGGTCCGGCCGGACGGCCCTCAGCTCGTCGTAGCCGAGCCCCGGGCGCGGGGCCGCGTTGGTCAGGACGACCCCGCACTCGGCGACGAGCCCCGCGACGACCTCCCGCCCCTCCGCCGACCGCAGGTCGGCGGTGACGGACCGCTTGCCCTTGTTCAGCCCGGCCCAGTACAGGCTCCGCCCGGACGGCGCGAGCGGCCACCGGTCGATGTCGGGCCCGCCGCCGACCTGGTCGACCCGGACGACGTCCGCGCCGAGCTGCGCGAGGGTCATCCCGCCGAGCGGCGTCGCGACGAAGCTCGACAGCTCCACGACGCGCATCCCGTCCAACGGCAAGGTTCCGCTCATGCAGCGTTGTCTATCAGCCCGCCCCGCTCCCGCCCCCGCGCGCCCCGGCCTTCCCGACGACAAGCCACGTCAGCGCACGGCCACGGCCCATGCCACTGCCCACGGACCACGGCCTCCACCGGCTGGCCGCGCCCAGCCGCGCGGCGGCCGGTGGGCGGCGGGCGGGGATCGCGCCGGCGGGACCGGCTCGGGGGGTTGCGGCCGCCGCCGGCGCGATCGTCCGGAGTCGCCGCGGGCCGGGGCCGCCCGCCGCGCGGTGAGATCGGCGGGGCGGGCGCCCCGGCCCCCGGCGCGGCCGGTCCCGGAATGGGGAGGGTGGGGACGGGCCGCCGGAATGGCTAGCTGGCCTCGGGGACGGGCAGGGTGGGCTGCCCGTCGATGCCGAGGGTGTCCTCGACGAGGGTGACGAAGACCTCGGCGTCGTGCACGAGCTCCTCGGCCTCGCGCGCGGTGACGGCGCGCGGCAGGCCCGCCTCGGCGGCGGCGCGCTTGTCGGCGCCGGCGGCGAAGAAGGCGGCCCACTCGCGCAGCGCGGGCTCGGCCTCGGGCAGCAGCACCCACACGCTGCGGGGACGCCCGCGGCGGTGGGTCTCCAGGGGCTCCTTGGACGCGAGCACCGCGGCGGCGGCGCGCAGCGCGGCCAGGTGCGCGCAGACGTAGCGCACGGCCGGCGAGGTGGCCTCGGCGGCCTCGGCGAGGCCCATGCGGGCCGCGTGCAGCTGGCCGGCGGCCGTGTGCGCCGGACGCGGCGCGGGCAGCGGGCGGTGGCGTGGGCTCGGCGGCGGGACGGACTGGGCGGCGGAGTGGACGCCGCGTGCGGTCATCGTTCCGGACATCTGTGCCTCCTTCCGGGCTCGGGCCGGCCGGGCGGAGAGCTTCCCCTCACTCCGCCCGGCCGTCCGTCCCGCCGGAATACCGCGACCGGCGGGGACGTCGCCCTGGCGCGGGCCGCGAGTCCCGCACCAGCGTCGAACATAAGTTCGACGCATTCCCCAGTAAACAGCCCTGACGCCGATTCGTCAACGTGTTCGAATGCGTGTCGCGCGTCGCAGGTCAGCGGGGGCAGGACGGGGCGCCGGCGGGCTAGCGGGGGCGCCTGACGTGCACGGGGACGTCCGTCCCGAGGAGGCCGGGGAAGTACTCGGCGATGTGCATCGGCATCCGGACGCAGCCGTGCGAGGCCGGGTACCTCGGCACGTCCAGCGCGCCGTGGAAGGCGATGCCGCCGTTGAAGTAGATCGGGTTGTAGAGCCGCCCCAGGGGCGAGGTCTCCCAGCCGGTGAAGCGGCGCCCGGTGCGGAAGTCGCCGGTGCCGGTGGTGGCGTAGCGGCAGCGCGGGACGGTGGCGCCGCGGTCCTTGGCGCAGTAGTACTCCCCCGACCCCGAGGAGATGTGCGAGATCAGGCGCGGCTTCCCGGCCTTGTAGAGGACGAGGTACTGGCGCTTGAGGTCGACGTCGACGCGGTCCTTCTCGCGCTTCTTGGCCATCGGGCGCGGCTCCTTGGGAGCCTCCAGCGCCGCCCAGAAGGACTTGCCCAGTGTGCTCTTCTGCTTGAGCCGGTTGACCGCCTGGAACGCCCAC
Source organism: Actinomadura geliboluensis (assembly GCF_043197915.1). Classification (NCBI taxonomy): domain Bacteria; kingdom Bacillati; phylum Actinomycetota; class Actinomycetes; order Streptosporangiales; family Thermomonosporaceae; genus Actinomadura; species Actinomadura geliboluensis. Next base: position 469,607 of record NZ_JBICUA010000001.1, read on the forward strand.
ACGGCCATCTGCGTGGACGGCCCGTACCTGCCGTCCACCTTGCCCGGGTCGTAGTGGAGTTCCTTCAGGCGCCGCTGGAGGTCTTCGACGTCGGCGCCCTTCGCACCCGGCTTCAGCGTGCGCTGCGCGGGGGACGGCGTCGGGGTGGGCGTCGCCGGCGCCTTCGCAGGCGGCGGCTTCGCGGACGAGGAGCCCTCCTGGGCCCGGGGTTCGGCCTGCTCCGTCCCGTCGCAGCCCGCCAGGGCAACGGCCGCGATCAGCAGGACCGCGCTCTTTCGCACGTCGACCGGTATCCCGCGCATGCAGGAAGCTTAAAGTGCTTCCCATGCATCCGAATGCCGAAATCGTCGCGAAGGCCCTGTCCGACCAGGGCGCGACCGGGGTCATCGTCGAGCTGTCCGACTCCGCGCGGACGGCGCAGGCCGCGGCGGACCAGCTGGGCTGCGAGGTCGGCGCGATCGCCAACAGCCTGGTGTTCGACGCCGACGGGGCGCCGCTGCTGGTGCTGACCAGCGGCGCGCACCGCGTGGACACCGCGAAGGTGGCGGCCCTCGTGGGCGCGGCGAAGGTGAAGCGGGCGACGCCGGAGTTCGTCCGGGAGGCGACCGGCCAGCCGATCGGTGGCGTGGCGCCGCTCGGCCACCCGGCCCCGCTCCGTACGCTCGTGGACGTCTGGCTGAACAGGTACGACCAGGTCTGGGCGGCCGGCGGGCACCCGCACACCGTCTTCCCCACGTCGTACGAGGAACTGCTGAGGATCACCGGGGGAACCCCCGCGGAGGTGGAGTGATGGAGATCTGGCACAACCCGCGCTGCTCGAAGAGCCGGGCCGCGAAGGCCGCGCTGGACGAGGCGGGCGTCGCGTACACCGAGCGGCGCTACCTGGACGAGCCGCCCACGGCGGAGGAGCTGGACGCGGTGCTCACCCGGGTCGGCGCCGAGCCGTGGGAGGTGGCGCGGCTGAACGAGCCGGTCGCCAAGGAGCTCGGGCTCAAGGACATGGAGCACGACCGGGCCCGGTGGATCGAGGTCATGGTGGCGAACCCGGTGCTGATCCAGCGGCCGATCGTCCTGACCGGCGACGCGGCCGTGGTGGCGCGGGACGAGGAATCGGTGCGCAAGGCCCTCGACAGCCAGTGACACGGGTGTGATTCTGGGGAGTCAGGACACGGCGAACGGTGACTCGGCCGACCCCGGCACGGAGGTGCGATGACCGCGCAGATGCGCACGGGCCCGGCGGCGCGCGATCCGCAGTTCCGGGGGATCGACCCGCCCGCGCTCAACCAGGTCATCAAGCAGCTGCAGGACGCGCAGAACGCGATCCAGGGCTGGCTGAACGCGCACCGTCCTCCGCCGGGGGTGTCCACGGCCGGGCACCGGCAGGCCGACCAGGTGGCGCAGTGGGCCGCCGACCAGCTCGGGATGCTGTCGCGCCGCTACAACTACGCGGTCACCCATCCCTCTCCCGGCGGCGGGGTCGACGCCCCGCCGCCGTCCGCCCCCGCTCCCGCCCCGGCGCCGGGCGGGCCGGGCGGGGGTCCGGCCGGGACGCCCCGGCCCGTCACGCCTCCGCCCCCTAGGGCGCCCGTCAAGACGGCGCCGCCCACGCTGCAGCCCACGCCGAGGGGCGCGGGCGACATCGGCAACTTCCCCGACCGGCCGTCCGCGGCCAAGGCCGCCAGGACCGACGCGCTCGCCGTGGTCGCGGCCGTGCAGGACGGGCGGCCCGTCCCCGACTCGGTCTGGAAGCACCTCAAGGCCAACGCCGACGATCCCGACTACACCGAGAAGCTGTACGAGCGCCTCGGCCCGGCGGCGACGGCCGATCTGCTGAAGGCGGCCGAGGGCGACAAGGCGAGGCTGGAGGCCGTCCAGGAGTCGGTGGGCGTGGCCAGCCACCACATGGCGATGGACGTGAAGTGGCTGCGCGCGTTCCTGGCCGAGGCCGACCGCGCCGGGGTCCGTCCCGTGGCGGTCCAGGTGCTGACCGGTGCGCCCCTGAGCGAGCAGGCGCGCGCGGCCGTCGCCAAGCTGGATCTGCACGAGCCCGAAGCAACCACCGTCGCCTGAGACCTGAGAGGTCGCCATGGCCGCTCCGCCGCCTCCCGGGAGCCTGCCCCTGCCGCTCACCGGTGCCGCCGCCGCCAAGCTGTCCCCGACAGAGCAGCCCAACCCGGAGTACCAGCGGCTGTACCAGGCGTACGCGGACGCCTACGGCAGCATCGACCGGCTCAGGCAGGCCCTGGACTCGCCGGTGAAGACCCTGCGCGGGACGGACGCGTGGTTGGGCCCGGAGGCGCGCGTGTGGGGCGGGCAGCTCGACGCCAACCGGGGGACGCTGAAGAAGGCCGCCGACCGCATCCTCTGGGACCTCTACGATCGGCTCTCTGTGACGCAGCGCACCATCCCCCGGGTCTAGGCTCTTGCGGGTGAGGGACCCGAAGCTGCGCGAGATCGACCAACGCGCCTTCCTACGCAGGCTCAACCCCATGCTGGACGTGTACGCGGCCGCGATGGAGCCGCCGAACGAGCAGCTTCCGGGTCGGCACACCATCATGGAGCGGCACACCACGTACCCGGGCTTCCGCGCGTTCGTCGCCGAGCGGCGCGGGACGCTGCCCGTCCTGCCGGGCCCCGTCCAGGGGTTCGCCTACGGGTTCCACGGGGCGCGCGGCCAGTGGTGGCACGACGTCGTCCACCAGGCGCTGTCCGACCTGGAGGGGCCGGACCACGCCGAGGAGTGGCTGGCGGACGCGTTCGAGGTCGCCGAGCTGCACGTGCACCCGCAGGCGCAGGGCAGGGGCCTCGGCCGGAGCCTGCTGACCGCGCTGTGCGAGGGCAGGCCGGAGCGGACGGTCGTCCTGTCCACGCTCGACCGGCACCCCGAGACGCCCGCGCGCCGCCTCTACCGCTCGGTCGGCATGGTGGACCTGCTGAGCGGGTTCGAGTTCCCGGGCGGCGGGCCCCGCTACGCGGTCATGGGCGGGACGCTGCCCCTCGCGCCGTACTCCTCGGCGCCGAGGAGCGAATAGACCTCGCGCGTCGCCGTGGACTTGTTGAACGTGATGAAGTGGATGCCGGGCGCGTCCTGCTCCAGCAGTTCGCGGCACAGCTCGGCGGCGTGCTCGACACCGAGCCTGCGGACCGCCTCCGGGTCGTCGGCGACGGCGTCGAACCGGGCCTTGACCTCGGGCGGGAACGGCGCGCCCGACAGCTGCTCGGACCGCTCGATCGTGCTGAGCTGGGTGACCGGCATGATGCCCGGCAGGATCGGCACGTCGCAGCCCGCGGCGGCGACCCGGTCGCGGAGCCGGAAGTAGTCCTCGGCGCGGAAGAACATCTGGGTGATCGCGTAGTCGGCCCCGGCCCGGCACTTCTCCACGAAGTACCGGACGTCGCTGCCGACGTCGGGCGAGCGCGGGTGCTTGTAGGGGAACGCGGCGACGCCGACGCAGAAGTCCCCGTAGGAGCGGATCATCCGGACCAGGTCGGCGGCGTACTCGACGCCGTCGGGGTGCTTGACCCACTCCCCCATCGGGTCGCCGGGCGGGTCGCCGCGCAGCGCGAGGACGTTGCGGACGCCGGCGGCGGCGAACCGGCCGATGAGGTTGCGCAGCTCGGCCTGCGAGTGGTCGACGGCGGTGAAGTGCGCGACGGGGGTGAGCGTGGTGTCGGTCGCGATCCGCTCGACGATGTCGACGGTGGTGTCGCGGGTGCCGCCGCCCGCGCCGTAGGTCACCGAGACGAACGTCGGGTGCAGGGACTCCAGCTCGCGGATCGTACGCCACAGGTTCCGCGCGCCCTTGTCGGTCTTGGGCGGGAAGAACTCGAAGGAGAAGGACCTGCCTCCCGCCGCCAGCAGCTCGCGGACTGTCGGGGGCCGGTCGGGGCGTACGCGTCGCATCCCCCAAGCCTACAGAAGCCCTCGGAGGCGGCTTCGAACCGCCGAATCACGTGATGCTCGCCACACCGCACGGGCGTTATGCGCCTATTTCCGAAGATCCAGTGACTTCTCACGTTTTGGTGGCAGGGTTGAATCGCCGCAGGTGGATACGATCTCGGCATGTCGACCAGCCGTATCCGCAAGGAGGTCGACGAAGCCCTCCTCGGCTTCGTCGACCGGCAGCGCCCGGCGCTGCTGACCATCAGCGACGACCTCGCGCCGCTGCTGTCCGCCCTCGACGCCCTGCTCGGCGGCGGCAAGCGGCTGCGGCCCGCGTTCTGCTACTGGGGGTGGCGGGCCGCCGGCGGCGAGGACTCGCCCGGCATCGTGGCCGCCGCCGCGTCCCTGGAGCTGCTCCAGGCGAGCGCGCTGGTGCACGACGACGTGATGGACTCCAGCGACACCCGGCGCGGCCAGCCGTCCGCGCACCGCCGCTTCGAGGCGCTGCACCGCGCGCAGGGCTGGCCGGGCGACGCCGAGGCGTTCGGCGGCGGCGCCGCGATCCTGCTCGGCGACCTGTGCCTGGCCTGGTCGAGCGAGATGTTCGAGACGTGCGGGCTCGACGCCGGGCCGCGGCGGCGCGGCCGGGCCGTGTACGACCTGATGCGCACCGAGGTCATGTGCGGCCAGTACCTCGACATGCTGGAGGGCACGCGCGGCGAGGCCACCGTCGCGACGGCGCTGCGCGTGGTGGAGTACAAGAGCGCCAAGTACACGATCGAGCGCCCGCTGCACCTCGGCGCGGTCCTCGCCGGCGCCCGCCCGGACGTGACGGCGGCGCTCACCGGCTACGGCCTGCCGCTCGGCATCGCCTTCCAGTTGCGCGACGACGTGCTCGGCGTGTTCGGCGACCCCGCCGAGACAGGCAAGCCCGCCGGGGACGACCTGCGCGAGGGCAAGCGCACCGTGCTGATCGCCCTGACGCTGGAGCGCGCGTCCGCCGCGCAGGCCGACGCGGTGCTGCGCCGCCTCGGCGACCCCGCGCTCGACCGCCCCGGGGTGGACGAGCTGCGCACGATCATCGAGGAGACCGGCGGGCTCGCCGCCTGCGAGGCGATGATCGAGCACTACCTGCGGGAGGCGGAGCGCAGCCTGGCGGCCGCCCCCTTCACCGCGGAGGCCCGGGAGGCCCTCGGCGAGCTGGCCGTGGCCGCCACCACCCGCAGCACGTAAGTAACTAATGACACAATCCGGCCAAATTTTCCCAGTGGACTAGAACTTTCCCACTGATCGGTGGCAGAAATGTCGCCATGTGCGCCGACACTTCGGGGAACCGCGTCCCGCGCTTCGACCCGCTGCCCGAGGACGCCTGGGACGACGTCCTCAAGGCCGTGGCAGCGACGACCGGGCCGCTGAACGTCTTCACCACGCTCGCCCGCCACCCCGACCTCTTCCACGCCTGGATCGGGCTCGGGTCGATGCTGCTGATGAAGGGGACGCTCACGGCCCGCGACCGCGAGCTGGCGATCATGCGGACGGCGCACCACCGGTCCTGCGCGTACGAGTGGGAGCACCACCGCGGGCTCGCGCGCGGCGCCGGCCTCACCGAGGCCGACATCGCGGCGCTCAGGCTGGACCTCGACGGCCACGGCTGGAGCGACGACGACCGGATGGTCCTCACCGCGGCCGACGAGCTGCACGCGTCCGGCACCCTGTCCGACGCGACCTGGACGGAGCTCGCCACCCGCTTCGGGGAGCGCGAGCTGATCGAGCTGGTCATGCTGATCGGCCACTACCACATGGTCGCCTTCACCCTGAACGCGCTGCGCGTCCAGAACGAGGGACCGGTCCAGAACGGGGAGGGCCGCTGATGCGGACCGGACGGTGGCTCCCGGCGGCGGGCGCGCTCGCCGCGGCGCTGGCGCTGCTCTCGGTGCCCGCGCCCGGTGACGCGCGGGCGGCCGCGGGCCGCTGCGGCGACCCGGCGCAGCGGCCGTGGTGCGACACGGCGCTGACCCCCGACCAGCGGACGGCGCTGCTGCTGCCGAAGCTGACCGCCGACGAGAAGATCGCGCTGCTGGCCTCGGACGATCCGTTCGGCGGCCCGCTCGGCGGGTTCTTCGAGGACGCGCACGCCGACACCAACCGCGGGATCGACCGGCTCGGCGTCCCGCCCGTCTACATGTCGGACGGGCCGGCGGGCGTCCGGCAGGGCAAGGCGACCGCGCTGCCGGCGCCGATCGCGCTGGCAGCCGGCTTCGACCGCGACGCGGCGGCGCTGTACGGCGGGACGGTCGCCTGGGAGGCCCGGCACCGCGGCAACGACCTGATCTTCGGCCCGACCGTGGACGTGCTGCGCACCCCCCGCAACGGCCGGACGTTCGAGGGCTTCGGCGAGGACCCCTACCTGTCCGCGACGCTCGGCGTGCCGTGGGTCAAGGGCGCGCAGGCGCAGGGCGTGATGACGTCGGTCAAGCACCTGGCCGTCTACACGCAGGAGACCGACCGGCTGTCGCTGGGCATGAAGGTGGACCCGCGCACGCTGCGGGAGATCTACCTGCCGCCGTTCGAGGCCGCCGTGAAGGACGGCGGCGCCGCGACCGTCATGTGCGGCTTCGGGAAGCTGAACGACCGCTGGGCATGCCAGGACGACGCCGTCCTCAACAAGATCCTGCGGTCGGAGTGGGGCTTCAAGGGGTTCGTGCCGTCCGACCACACCGCCGCGCAGGACACCGCCGAGGCCGCCAACGGCGGGCTCGACATGGAACTGCCGGTCGGCATGAAGTACAACGCGTTCCTGCTGAAGATGGCCGTCGCGCAGAAGAAGGTCACGCAGGCGACCATCGACGGGCACGTCGGCAACATCCTGCGGACGATGTTCGCGTTCGGGGTGTTCGACCGGCAGGCGTACCCGAACGACCTGTCCCGCATCGACCGGGCGGCGAGCGAGACCGCCGCGCGCCGGATCGAGGAGGGCGGCATCACGCTGCTGAAGAACGACGGCGCCCTGCCGCTGGCGGCGCCGAAGAGGATCGCGCTGATCGGCCGCGCCGCGCGGGAGGCCCCGGGCGGGTTCGGCTCGGCGAAGGTCGTGCCGTTCACCACCGTCAGCGCGCAGGACGGCATCGCGCGCCGCGCCGGGGCCGGGACCGCGATCACCTACCACGACGGCGATGACCGCGCGGCCGCCGCGAACGCGGCGCGCGCCGCCGACGTCGCGATCGTGTTCGCGACCGACAGCCAGGGCGAGTTCTTCGACAAGTCGTGCCTGACGCTGCAGTGCGGCGAACCGCTCCGCGGCGACCAGGACGGCCTGATCACGGAGATCGCCAAGGCCAACCCCAACACGATCGTCGTGCTGAACACGGGCGGCCCCGTGCTGACACCCTGGGCGGGCCAGGTGAAGGGCATCGTAGAGGCGTGGTATCCGGGGCAGGAGGCGGGCAACGCCCTGGCGCGCGTCCTGTACGGGGACGTGGACCCCGGCGGCCGCCTGCCGGTGACGTTCCCCGTGGCGGAGAACGACGCCCCGGCGTCCGGGAACCCCGCGCAGTACCCCGGCGTGAACAAGACCGTCACGTTCTCCGAGGGCGTCCTGGTCGGCTACCGGCACTACGACGCGAAGGGCATCACGCCGCAGTTCCCGTTCGGGCACGGCCTGTCCTACACGACGTTCTCCTACAGCGGGCTCAAGGCGAGCACCAAGGCGGTGCAGGTGACGGTCACCAACACCGGTGACCGCGCAGGCGTGGCCGTCCCGCAGCTCTACATCGGCATGCCCGCGGCGGGTGTGGACGTCCCGCAGCCGCCCAAGCAGCTCAAGGGCTACACCAAGGTCACGCTCGCGCCGGGGCAGAGCACCACGGTGACGTTCCCGCTGTCCGCGCGGTCGTTCTCCTACTGGAACGAGGAGGCGAAGGCGTGGAAGGTCGCGGACGGCTGCTACAAGGTCATGGTCGGTGCATCGTCCCGGCAGATCGCCCAGAAGGGGACTTTGGGGACATGTGGGTAGCGGCGAAGATCCCGGTTCGCCTGTCGTGCGCAGCCGCGGCGCGGTACAAATAGGGAAATCTTCGTCCGTCCCCGCCGAGTCGGAGTCTTCCTGTGCCGCACGACACCTCCCGCGGGAGGACGAACGCCCACGCCGCGCGTCCCACCGCAGCCCGGACCGGGCGCCCCGGACGCGCGACCAAGCCGCGCCCGGCCCCGTCCACCGCCAAACAGCCCGCGAAGCAGGCCGCCAAGCAGCCCGCGGCCAAGCCCGCCGGCGCCAAGCAGGGCCGCGTGGGCCAGGCCCCCGCGGGCCAGGCGCGCCAGGGCGGCGCGTCCCGGCCCGCGCAGGACCGCGACCGCGGGCCCGGCACGCCGCTCGGCCCGGACGACCCGCGCCGCCTCGCCGGCTACACGCTGCTCGCCCGGCTCGGCGAGGGCGGCCAGGGCGTCGTCTACCTCGGCCGCGACCGTGACGGCGGGCTCGTCACCGTCAAGCTGCTGCGCGGCGGCATCGCCGCCGGGCAGCGGGCGCGCAGCCGCTTCGTCAAGGAGGCGGAGGCGGCGCTGCAGGTGTCCGGGCGGCACACCGCGCGCGTCCTGGACGCCGACATGACCGGCGACCGGCCCTACATCGTCAGCGAGTACGTCGAGGGCCCGTCGCTGCAGCAGGTCGTCGCCGACCAGGGCCCGCTGCCCGCCCCGCAGCTGCGCAAGGCCGCGCTGCGGACGGCGGCGGCGCTGGCCGCGATCCACCGCGCCGGGATCGTGCACCGCGACTTCAAGCCCGGCAACGTGCTGCTCGGCCCGGACGGCGCCAAGGTCATCGACTTCGGCATCGCCCGCACCACCGACGCCCTCGGGCCTGCCACCCCGCTGACCACCGGCCCGGTCGGCACGCCCGCCTACATGGCGCCCGAGCAGATCGAGGACGAGCCGGTCGGGCCGCCCGCCGACGTGTTCGCCTGGGGCGCCGCGATGGTGTTCGCCGCGACCGGGCGGCCGCCGTTCGGCACCGGGCCGAGCGCCGCCGTCATGCGGCGCGTCACCTCCCGGCCGCCGGACCTCGGCGACATGCGCGGCCCGCTGCGCGACCTCGCCGCCCGCTGCCTGGACAAGAACCCGGCGGCGCGGCCGACCGCGCCGCAGCTCGTCCGGGCGCTGCGGGACGGCCGCACGCCGGCGCCGAAGCCGCGCCCGAAGCGCATCCCCCGCTACCGCTGGCGGATGATGGTCGCGCTCGGCGCCGTCGTCGTCGCGGGGTTCGCGCTCGGCATGATGTTCTGACCCGCATGAAGTCCTGACCTGCAGGATGTCCTGACCGGGCGCCCGGCCGCTCACCAGTGCGGCGGGCGCTCCTCCAGCAGGCGGGCGTCATCGTCGCCGCCGCCGCGCCACTCGCCCCAGCCGACGTCGGTGTCGTCGGACGTCTGGTCGGGCAGGATCTGCAGGTCGTCGTCCAGTTCGACGGTGCGGTCGTCGTCGGGTCCGAGGCTCATGATCCCCATTGTCGGTGATCGTCCCGCCGCGCCGCACCGTGATCCGGGTCAAACACCGGCCTCGGAACGCTCAGGTCGCGAGCCGGCGCGCGAACTCCGCGGCGGCGGCGCCGGGGTCGTCCGCCTCGGTGATCGCCCGCACCACGACGACGCGGGTCGCGCCCGCGGCCAGCACCGCGTCGAGGGTGCCGAGGTCGATGCCGCCGATCGCGAACCAGGGGCGCGACGGCCGCTGCGCCGCCACGTACTCCAGCAGCTTCGGGCCGGGCGCGGGACGGCCGGGCTTGGTCGGCGTGGGCCACACCGGGCCCGCGCAGAAGTAGTCGGCGCCGGGCTCGGCGGCCGCCGCCGACGCCTGCTCGCCGGAGTGCGTGGACCGGCCGATCAGCACGTCGCCGCCGACGATCTCGCGGGCGGCGGGCACCGGCAGGTCGTCCTGGCCGAGGTGCAGCACGTCGGCGCGGACGGCGTGGGCCACGTCGGCCCGGTCGTTGACGGCGAGCAGCGCGCCGTGCCGCTCGCAGGCCGCCCGGAAGACCTCCAGGTGGGCCAGCTCCCGCCGGGCCTCCAGGCCCTTCTGGCGGAGCTGGACGATGTCGACGCCGTTCGCGAGGACGGCGTCCAGGAACTCCGGCAGGTCGCCCTGCCGCTCCCGCGCGTCGGTGCACAGGTAGAGGCGGGCCCGGCCGAGCCGGGCGCGCAGCGCGACGGCGCGTTCGGAGGGGAGATGCCTGGACACGGCCGGGGCACGTCCTTTCACAAGCTCAGATCATGGCTGGATCGCGGGGCCGCGCGGCGGTGGTTCCGCCGTGCGTCCCCGCGATCGTGTCATGTGCGCGTCCCGGCGGCGCCGCCGGGGCGGGAAGGCGAGGGTCCTGAACTGGGCGGGGCTAGAAGGCGAGGGCTTGGGCGCGGCGGCGGACCTCGGTCCCCCGGTTCTCGGTGAGCGCGTCCACCGGCGTGCCGGGCAGCGTGTCGTCGGCGGTGAACAGCCAGCGGATCGTCTCGACGTCGTCGAACCCGGCGTCCGACAGCAGCGTCAGCGTGCCGGGCAGGCCCTTGATGACCTGGCCGTCCTTGATGAACGCCGCGGGCACCATCGGCTGCCCCTCCCGGCGCACCGCGAGGATCCGGTGCTCGTGGATGAGCTGCTTGATCCGGTTGGGCCGGATCCCGAGCCGTTCGGCGGTCTCGCGGAGGGTGAGCCAGTCGCCGGCGAGGGCGTCGGTCCGGGGGTCGAGTGCGCTGTCAACGGTTGCGTGCATCTGCGTCACGCCCCCTTGCTACCACGCCTTCGGAAGCCTCAAACCCCCTGGACAGCCGTTGCCCGCCGCCGCCGATCGCTATCCGCGAACGGCCTGCCGGACGGGCACGTCCGGGTCGGCGATCGCCGCCGGGTCCACCGGCGTGCCGGCGGCGATCACCCGCCGCGCCTGCACCAGGTCGCGGGGCCGGTCGACGGTGAGGATCGCGTCGAGCCGGTCGCCGGTCAGCCACGCCACCGCCCACTTCCGGCCGGACGGGTCGCCGCGGTGGACGAGCCGCTCGGACGCGACATGGCTGCCCGCGTACTGCACCATGCGGCCGAACTGCTCGGACCAGAAGTAGGGGGCGGCGTCGTAGCGGGCGTCGGCGCCGAGGAGGGTCGCCGCGGCGGTCTCGGGGGCGTTGAGGGCGGTGTCCCAGTGCTCGACGAGGAGCCGGCGGCCGTAGCGCGCCGACCACCAGGCGGCGCAGTCGCCGACCGCGACGATGTCCGGGCGGAGGGCGCCCGGCTCCTCCTCGCCCTCGTAGACGCGGAACGCGCCGTCGGTGACCACGCCGCGCTCGACCAGCAGCCCGGAGCCCGTCAGCCAGGACACCTCCGGGCGGACGCCGACGCCGACCACGACCTCGTCGGCCTCGATCCGGCCGCCGCCGGCGAGGGCGAGGCCGCCCGGCTCGACCTCGGCGACCTTCACGCCGGTGCGCAGTTCGACGCCCGCCTCGGCGTACCAGGGGGCGGTCAGCGCGCCGACCTCGGGGCCGATCGCGTTGGCGAGGGGCGTGTCTGCGGCCTCCACGACGGTGACGCGGCAGCCCTTCTTCGCGGCGGTGGTCGCGACCTCGGCGCCGATCCAGCCCGCGCCGACGATCACGATCCGGGCGCCCCCGGTCAGCCGGGACCGCAGGTCGCGGGAGTCGCCGATGGTCCGCAGCACGTGCTGGCGGCCCTCCCCCGGCAGGGTGACGGGGGTGGCGCCGGTCGCGATGACCAGCCCGTCGAACGGCAGGTCGCCCGCGGTGGTGGCGAGCACGCCGCCGCGCCCCGGCGCGGCGGGCCGCAGCGCGGTCGCGCGCTCGCCGAGCAGCAGGTCGCAGCGCAGCGCGTCCCAGTCGGCGTCGACCGTCGTGTCGTCGGAGTCGCCCGCGAGGACGGCCTTCGACAGCGGCGGCCGGTCGTACGGCCGCTCACGCTCGGCCGACACGAGCGTCAGCGCGCCCTCGTACCCCTTGCTGCGCAGGGCTTCCACGGCGCGCACGCCGGCCAGCCCGCCACCCACGACGATGACCCTGTCCATGAAGGGCAGCCTAATGCGCCGCCGATTTCGGGTGGACACCTGTCCAGGAGTTGGGGGACGCGATCGAGGTCGTAAGGTAGGGAACAGGTAAAACGTGACAGAGCGCGGGAGTCCGGTGCGACCGGGCTGAGAGGGCGGCTGAGCGGGCCGCCGACCGCCGGACCTGATCCGGATCATGCCGGCGAAGGGAGCGCGCATGGAGATCGTGATCGTCGGGGCGGGGGTCATCGGCCTCGCCACCGCCTGGCGGACCGCCGCGGCGGCGGGCGGCGGGGTCACCCTGGTCGACCCGTCCCCCGCGAGCGGCGCCTCGTCGGTGGCGGCGGGCATGCTCACCCCCGTCAGCGAGCTGACCTACGGCGAGGAGCCGCTGCTGCGGCTCGGCCTCGCCTCCCGCGACCGCTACGGCGCCTTCGTCGCCGAACTGGAGGAGCTGACCGGCCGCGGCACCGGCTACCGCACGGACGGGCTGCTGCAGGTCGCGTTCGACGCCGACGACCTGAAGTACCTCGACGACCTGCGCCGCTTCCAGGAGAGCCTCGGCATCCCCGCCGAGGCGCTGACCGGCCGGGAGAGCCGGCGGGCGGAGCCGATGCTCGCGCCCGGCGTGCGCGGCGGGCTGCTCGCCCCCTCCGACGGCTCCATCGACCCGCGCCGGCTCACCGCGGCCCTGCTCGCGGCCTGCGAGCGGACCGGCGTGCGGCTCGTCCGGCAGCGGGCCGCACGCATCGTCGTCGAGGGCGACGCGGCGGCCGGCGTCGGGCTGGACGACGGGACGGTGCTGCGCGCGGACAAGGTGCTGCTCGCCGCCGGGCCGTGGTCCGGCGACCTGGAGGGGCTGCCGCCCGGCAGCGTGCCGCCGGTCCGCCCCGTGAAGGGGCAGGTGATCCGGCTCCGCACCCGTGTCCCGTTCCTGCGCCGCACCACCCGCGGCCTGGTGAAGGGCTCGTCGGTGTACCTGGTGCCGCGCGCGGACGGCGAGATCGTCCTCGGCGCCACCCAGGAGGAGCTCGGCTTCGACACGCGGGTCACCGCGGGCGGCCTGTGGGAGCTGCTGCGCGACGCCCGCGAGCTGCTGCCCGGCATCACCGAGCTGGAGTTCGCCGAGGTCACCGCCGGGCTGCGGCCCGGCTCCCCGGACAACGCGCCGCTGATGGGGCCGTCCGCCCTCCCCGGCCTCCTCCTCGGCACCGGGCACTTCCGCAACGGCGTCCTGCTGGCCCCGGTCAGCGCCGACGTCCTGTCCGCGATGCTGCTGGACCGTCCCGTCCCCGAGGTCGCGGGGCCGTTCGCCCCGGACCGCTTCTCCGAGGTGCCGTCATGAAGGTGACCGTCAACGGCGAGCCGCGCGAGCTGGCCGAGGCCGCGAGCGTGGCCGAGGTGATCGCGTCCGTGACCGCCGCGCGGACCGGCGTGGCCGCCGCGCTGAACGACGAGGTCGTCCGCCGCTCCGCGTGGGAGACCACGCCGCTGCGCGACGGCGACCGGCTGGAAGTGCTGACCGCCGTCCAAGGAGGCTGAGGGTGCAGAAGGACACGCTGGTCATCGCGGGAGAGGAACTGGACTCGCGGCTGATCATGGGCACGGGCGGGGCGCCGAGCATGCACGTGCTGCGGGAGGCGCTGACCGCGTCCGGGACGGCGCTGACCACGGTCGCGATGCGGCGGGTCGACCCGTCCGCGCGGGGCTCGGTGCTGGACGTCCTCAAGGAGTGCGGCATCCGGGTGCTGCCGAACACGGCGGGCTGCTTCACCGCCGGGGAGGCCGTGCTCACCGCCAAGCTCGCCCGCGAGGCGCTCGGCACGGACTGGGTCAAGCTGGAGGTGATCGCGGACGAGCGCACGCTGCTGCCCGACCCGATCGAGCTGGTGGAGGCCGCCGAGCAGCTCGTCGACGACGGCTTCACCGTGCTGCCGTACACCAACGACGACCCGGTGCTGGCGCACCGGCTGGAGCAGCTCGGCTGCGCCGCGGTGATGCCGCTCGGCTCCCCGATCGGGTCGGGCCTCGGCATCCGCAACCCGCACAACATCGAGCTGATCGTCGAGCGGGCGAACGTCCCGGTGATCCTGGACGCCGGGCTCGGCACCGCGTCCGACGCCGCGCTCGCCATGGAGCTGGGCTGCGACGCCGTGCTGCTGGCGACCGCGGTCACCCGCGCGCAGGACCCCGCCCGGATGGCCGCGGCGATGCGGCACGCGGTCGAGGCGGGGCGGCTCGCGCGGCTGGCCGGGCGCATCCCGAAGCGCCGCTACGCGCAGGCGTCCTCCCCGTTCGAGGGGCTCGCCACTTCGTAGCAGGGCTAAAGCATCGCCTATAGAAGTATTCGCTGGACCTGAAACGTGCGCCTTACCAAACTGGGTCCGTTCACCCCGGACATGCCGCAACCGGGCACGTCATTTCGGTGTTCATGGAAACGACCCATACCTAAGGTGCGTGACATGCAACAGGAGAACACGGGTCGCGTCGACAAGGGCGCGGTCGCCGCCGCCACGATCACGGTGGTGCTGTGGGCGTCGGCGTTCGTCTCGATCCGCAGCGCCGGTGCCGAGTACGGTCCGGGCGCGCTCGCCCTCGGCCGCCTTCTTTCCGGGACGGTGGTCCTCGGCGTGCTCTGGGCGATCCGGCGCGAGGGGCTCCCGCCCAGGGCGGCATGGCCCGGCATCGTCACCGCGGGCGTGCTGTGGTTCGGCGCCTACATGGTCGCGCTGAACTGGGGCGAGCAGCTCGTGGACGCGGGCACCGCCTCCCTCGTCGTCAACATCGGGCCCATCCTGATCGCGCTCCTCGGCGGCTGGCTGCTGAAGGAGGGGATCTCGCCCCGGCTGGTGGTCGGCATGGCCGTCTCGTTCGCCGGCGCCGCCGTCGTCGGGCTGTCGATGTCCGGGGAGGGCCGCGCGTCCGTCGGCGGGGTGCTGCTCTGCCTCGTCGCCGCCGTGACCTACGCGGCCGGCGTGGTGAGCCAGAAGCCCGCGCTGCGGCACGCCTCCGCCCTGCAGTTCACCACGTTCGCCTGCGGCATCGGCGCGCTCGCCTGCCTGCCGTTCGCCGGGCAGCTGGCCGAGCAGGCCGCCGACGCCCCCGCCGGCGCCACCCTCAACATGGTCTACCTGGGCGTCTTCCCGACCGCGCTCGCGTTCACGACCTGGGGCTACGCGCTGGCCCGGACGTCCGCCGGGAAGATGGGCGCCACCACCTACGCCGTCCCCGCCCTCGTCGTCGCGATGTCGTGGCTGTTCCTCGGCGAGGTCCCCGGCCTGGTCACCCTCGCGGGCGGCCTGCTGTGCCTGGCCGGCGTGGCCGTCTCCCGCAGCCGGGCCCGCCGCCGCGCCACACCCGCCCCAGAGGCATCACCCCAGGGGCTCATGGATGCTCATACTCCCGGCTGATGAGTTCCACTTCCGTTCACCCGTAAACTCGCACCGATGGACATGACGGTCGCAGATCCACTCGTCGGGCGGATGCTCGACGGGCGCTACCGCATCGAGTCCCGCATCGCGCGCGGCGGCATGGCCACGGTGTACCTGGCGCGGGACGTCCGCCTCGACCGCACCGTCGCGATCAAGGTGATGCACGCCGGGCTCGCCTCCGACGAGGACTTCGTCGCCCGCTTCATCGGCGAGGCGAAGGCCGCGGCGGCGCTGTCGCACCCGAACGTCGTCGCGGTCTACGACCAGCGCACCGACGGCGAGCACGTCTTCCTGGTGATGGAGTACGTGCCGGGCCGCACCCTCCGCGAGGAGCTGACCGCGCGCGGCCGGTTCGGCCCGCGCGCCGCGCTGGAGATCATGCAGCCGGTGCTGGCGGCGCTCGGCGCCGCGCACCGGGCCGGCCTCGTGCACCGCGACGTCAAGCCGGAGAACGTGCTGATCACCGAGGACGGCCAGGTCAAGGTCGCCGACTTCGGGCTCGCCCGGGCCGAGACCGCGAGCAAGATGACCAAGACCGGCGTGATCATCGGGACGGTCGGCTACCTGGCGCCCGAGCAGGTGCTGTCCGGCGACGCCGATGTCCGCTCCGACGTGTACGCCGCCGGGACCATGCTGTTCGAGCTGCTCACCGGCCGGCTCCCCCACCAGGGCGACACGCCCCTCGCGGTCGCCTACAAGCACGTGAACGAGACGGTGCCGCCGCCGTCCACGCTCGTCCCCGGGCTGCCGGTGCAGGTGGACGCGCTCGTCACCGACGCGACGAGCCACGACCCGGCGCGCCGCCCGCACGACGCGAACCAGTACCTCGCCGAGGCGGCCGAGGTGTTCGGCGGCCTCCCCCGCGACTTCGACCGGCGGCTGGAGGAGTCGTCCCACCGCGCGACCAGCGTGCTGGAGGCGCCCGCCCCCGGCCACACCGCCGTCCTCGACCCCCGCGTCGAGCCCACCGCCGACTACGTCCCGCAGCGCAGCCGCACCGACCGCGCGATCGGCGCGCTGACCGGCCGCTACGTCCTCATCGCCATCGGCGCGGTCGCCGCGCTCATCCTCGGCTGGGCCGTCTGGTACCAGACGTCCGGGCAGTACGAGCACGTCCCATCGTCGATCATCGGGATGAAGGTCTCCGACGCCCGCGACCAGCTGGAGTCCAAGGGCCTGGAGGTCCGCACCGCGAAGGCGGTCTACGACGACCGCGTCCACAAGGGCCGTGTCGCCAAGTCCGACCCGCCGGCGGGCGCCCGCATCGCCAAGGGCGAGCCGATCACGCTGACGCCGTCGAAGGGCCTCACGCCCCGCGAGGTCCCCGACGTCGAGGGCAAGCCGCTCGCCGACGCCAAGAAGACCCTGGAGGACAAGGGCTTCACCGTCGGCCGGACGAGCACCAGCCCGTCCCAGACCGTCGGCAAGGACCGGGTCATCAGCACCGACCCGGAGGCCGGCCAGAAGCAGTCCCCCGACGAGCCGGTCGCGATCGTCGTCTCCAGCGGCATGTCCATGCCCGACCTCGTCGGGCAGAACGGCGACACGGCGGCGAACCAGCTGCGCTCGATGGGCCTGAACGTCACCGTCCAGAAGAAGACGGTGGACGGCAAGCAGCCGAACACCGTCGTCAGCCAGACCCCCTCCGAGGGCACCGGCGTCTCCCGCGGCGACGACGTCACCATCGTCGTCAACAAGCGCGACTGCATCGTCGACGCGGGCCCGATCCAGTTCGGCTGCGACGACGGCGGCGACGAGAGGATCCCCGTCCCCAACGTGACCGGCCGCACCGTGGACGACGCCAAGAAGGCCCTCAAGGAGTCCGGCTTCAAGGTCAACGTGACGGGCTTCGGCGGCAACATCGTCCGCTTCCAGTCCCCCTCGAACGGCGAGGCCCCGCGCGGCTCCACGGTCACCATCGTCAAGGGCCCGTGACCGGATACGCTGAACCGGCTATGACCTCACCGAACAGCCCCGTCGGGGCCCATGTCCCCGTGGCCGGCGGCCTCGCCACCGGCGGCCTGAAGTACGCCGCGCAGATCGGCGCCGAGGCGATCCAGGTGTTCGTCGCGAACCCGCGCGGCTGGGCGCTGCCCGAGGGCAGGCCCGCCGAGGACGCCAAGCTCCGCGAGCACGGGATCCCCGTCTACGTGCACGCCCCGTACCTGGTCAACTTCGGCTCGCCGACGCCCGAGACCCTCGCCAAGTCGGTCGCGACGGTCCGCCACTCCCTGGTCCGCGGCCGGGCCATCGGCGCCCGCGGCGTCGTCGTCCACACCGGCTCCGCCGTGAGCCAGACCTACGACGAGGCCATGGCCCAGGTCCACGAGCACGTCCTCCCCCTCCTGGAGGAGATCCCCGAGGACGGTCCCGACCTCCTCCTGGAGCCCATGGCCGGGCAGAACAACATGCTCTGCGCCAAGGTGCAGGACCTCGGCCCCTTCTTCGAGAAGCTGGAGCACCACCCGAAGCTCGGCGTCTGCTTCGACACCTGCCACGCGTTCGCCGCCGGCCACGACCTGGCCGCTCCGGGCGGCGCCAAGCAGACCATCGACGACCTGATCGCCACCGTGGGCGAGGGCCGCCTGAAACTGATCCACGCCAACGACTCCAAGGATCCCTGCGCCTCCGGCCGCGACCGCCACGAGAACATCGGCGCCGGCCACATCGGCGAGCAGCCCTTCGCCGACCTCTTCGCGCACCCCGCCGTCCAGGGCCTCCCCTTCCTCATCGAAACCCCGGGCCGAGCCCCCGAACCCCACGCGAAGGACATAGAAACCCTGAAGCGCCTCCGTACCCCAGAACAAGCAGAGCAAAGCGAGCAGTAAGGCGAGCCGATAGCCGGCAACCGCAACCGTCTACTGCGACAACACCGGCCACCACCCCGGCCCCGCGACAACCTGGGCAGTCGCGATTGCGTCCGAAGGCAGGTTCGAGCGAAGCGAGAACCTGATCGCGCAGCGAGCCGCAAGGCGAGCCGAAGCGATGCAGCAATCGCACTTTTGCCCGCCGAAGGAAGGCGCCCTAGCGCCTGACGCCAAGGGCGAAACAAATAAATACGACTCGGACGCCGCTGAACAACCCCCCGACTGTTCAACGGCGCCCGAGCCACAGGCCGCCGGATCCCACCCCCCCGGTACGGGATCCGGCGACTCCGATCCGGCCTGTAGCCGGATCTCCGGGATTTGCTGTTGTGGGAGGTTCGCGGCCGGGAGCCGCCGCCCCTCCGGTGGCGGTGTGGCGTGTGGTGCCACTGAGAACACTAGACGCGCGGGACGGCCCGGCGGCACCAGGAGAACACAGCCCTCGATGAACGGTACGTAGTCATAGATGTGCGTAGCGTAGTCACACGATGAGCGGTCGGTTCTGCGGGACGAGCGGCCGGGCGCTGACGGTCCCCGCGGCACCGGTGCCGTTCGTGGCCGGAGGGCGGGGCTTCACCCGGCGCGGAGGTCTTCGGGGAGGTGCAGTCGGCGCAGGGCGCCGTCGGTGTGGCGCGGGACGCGGCGGCGGGTCAGCAGGGACACGGCGGCCATGGTCGCGAAGGCGGCAGGGGCGATCAGCAGGACGGGCTGGTCCAGGACGGCCGCCGTCCAGCCCGCGGGCGCGTCGTGGAAGAGGCGGAGGATGCCGGCGGCGACGGCCAGGCCGCCTCCGGTGAGGAGGCCGGCGGCGGCCCCGGCGGCGGTCAGGCCGCGCCACCAGATGCCGAGGACGAGCAGCGGGCACAGCGAGCAGGCGGACACGCCGAGGGCGGTGGTGACGAGGTCCGCCGCGCCGTGCCCGCCGAGGCCGGGCAGGAGGGCGAGCGGGGCGGCCAGCGCGACCAGGACGCCGCGGCGGAACGCCGCTGGGCCAGCGCGGCGGGCGCACTGGGCGAGCGTCCCGCCGATGGCGACGGCGAGGCCGCAGGAGGTGGCGATGAACGCGGCGAAGGCGCCGGCGGTGACGAGGCCGGTGAGCAGCGCGCCGGGCGGGCCGGGGACGATCCGCTTCGGGAGCAGCAGGAGGGTCGCGTCGGTGTCGCCGGTCATGAGCAGTTCGGGCGCGTACAGGCGTCCCAGCGTCCCGTAGAGGGTGGGGAACAGGAAGAACAGGGCGAGGAGGGCGGGCACGATCGCGGCCGTGCGGCGCGCGGAGCTTCCGGACGTGCTGGTGTAGAAGCGCATCAGGATGTGCGGTAGCCCCATGGTGCCGAGCAGGACGCACAGCATCGCCGAGTAGGTGCGAAACAGTTCGTGCCGGTCGCCGCGCCCGAACGGCGTCGCCCAGGTGCCGCCGTCCTGGACGGGCAGGCTCTCGGCGTGCGGCACCGGCGTCCCGGCGGGGAAGACCACGGTGGTCCCGCGGCCGATGGTGTGCCGCCCCGCGGGCAGGCGGATTTCGCCGCCGGGGCGGCGGGCGCCGTCCACGGTGCCGTGCGCGGTGACGGTGACGTCCGCGGGAACGGTGACGGTCACGTCGGTGCGGACGTCCACCCGCGTGGTCTGCTCGAAGCGCGGGACGCCGGCGCCGAGCGGGCCAGGGCCGCCGTGCAGGTGCCACATCCCGAGCAACGCGACCGCGGGCACCGCGACGGCGACCAGCTTCACCCAGTACTGGAGGGCCTGGACCGCGGTGATGCTGCGCATCCCGCCGGACAGGACGAGCCCCAGCGTGACGGCGACCACGACGGCCCAGCCCGTCCAGGCGGGGGCGCCGGTCAGCACCCGCAGCGTCACGCCCGCGCCCTGGAACTGCGGCAGCAGGTAGAACCAGCCGGCGAAGCAGACGCAGCCGGTGACGAGGTGGCGGACGGCGCGCGAGCCGAGCCGCCATTCGGCGAAGTCGGAGAGGGTGTAGGCGCCGGAGCGGCGCAGCGGCGCGGTCACGAACGCCAGCAGCAGGACGTGCCCGGCGGTCGCGGCGATGGGCAGCCACAGCATGTCGGCGCCGTAGGCGAGGACGAGCCCGGCGGTGCCGAGGAACGCGGCGGCGGAGATGTACTCGCCGCCGATCGCGGACGCGTTCCGCCAGGGCGTGACGCCGCGCGAGGCGACCAGGAGGTCGGACGTCGTGCGGGCGGAGCGGCGCCCGTACACGCCGATCGCGGCCGTCACCCCGAGGAGCATGGCCGGTGCGGCGAGCGCCGCCGCCGCGGCCGGCGCGGTCACCGGCGGTCCAGCGCGCGCTCGGCCCGTTCGGCCCGTCTCAGCTGGCGGACCGCGACCGCGACCCAGACCGGCTGAACGCCCGCCGCGAGGACGAGCCACAGCACCGGGAGCCCGTGCGCGCGGGCGCGCGCGACCGGCGGGACGAGCGCCAGCAGCGGCAGCCCCACCAGGACGGCCATGACGATCGCGCAGGTGCCGAGGGCGGCCCGCAACTGGGCGCGGATCAGGGCGCGCGTCTCGGCCGGCCCCGGAGGCGGTGCCGTGCCGGTCGCGGCGGTGCTGGGCGGGCCGGTATGGAGCGGGTCGGCGTCCGGTGTCTCGGGGGCGGCGGCCCGGGCGTCCGGCCGGGCGGCCTCCCCCGCAGTGCCCGCGGCGGGTTCCGCCGGCAGCACGGCCCGGTGCTCACCGCCCATCGCCCGCCTCCCCCGCCGCGCCGCCCCCCGCCGGGCCGCCGTCCGGCGGGTCCTCCTCCGGGTGGTGGAACCGGCGGACCAGGCGGTCCCGCACCTCGCGGGTGTGCCGGCGGCTGACCTGCAGGAGCTCGTCGCCGATCCGGACGGCGGCGCGGCCGCCGTCGAACCGGACCTCGGTGATGTGCGCGGACGCGACCAGGGTGCTGCGGTGGATCCGGATGAACCCGGCGGTCTCCCACCGCTTGGACAGCGCCGACAGCGGCATCCGGACCAGGTACCCGCCGTCGGCGGTGTGCAGCCGGACGTAGTCGCCCTGCGCCTCCACGTGCGTCACCGTCCGGCGGGAGACGAGCCTGGTGCGGCCGCCGAGCTCGACGGGGATCAGCTCGTCGTCGGGCGCGGGGCCCTCCGGCGCGGGCGGGGCCGTGCGGTGCACGGCCTCGGCGACCCGCCGCACCGACTCGGCGAGCCGCTCCGGCCGGACCGGCTTCAGCAGGTAGTCGAGCGCGCCCAGCTCGTAGGCGGTGACGGCGCAGTCGTCGTGCGCGGTCACGAACACCACGTGCGGGGGCGCGGAGAACCCGGTGAGCAGCCGGGTGAAGTCGAGCCCGTCGAGGCCCGGCATCCGGATGTCCAGGAACACGGCGTCGAGGCGCTCGCCCTCCACGAGCATGCGGCTCAGGTCGCGGAGCGCGCACGAGGCGTCCCCCGCGCCGGTGACCTGCCCGATCCGCGGGTCCTGGCGGAGGAGATAGGCCAGTTCCTCCAATGCGGGGCGTTCATCGTCGACGGCGAGGACGTGGAGCATGAGGGCGACTTTGCCGCGATTACCGTCCGTCCGCAATCGATTCCAAGAAGTGAGTGTCGCGCCGAGGGGCGGGGCGTCACTCCGGAAAGACCCCTGGGCGGCACTTCGGAACGCGCAATCTGACCTTGGTTCCGGCGCCGAGCGCTGTCTCGACGGTGAGCCCGTAGTCGTCGCCGTAGACCTGGCGCAGCCGCTCGTCGACGTTGGCGAGGCCGATGCCCGGGTCGCCGCGCCCGTCCTTGCGGGGCCGCGCCGGGACGCTGCCCCAGCCGGTCGGGCCGGGCCGGCCGACCGGCGCGGACAGGATCTCCTGGAGCCGCTCGGGGTCCATGCCGGCCCCGTCGTCCTCCACGCTGATCGCGGCCTCGGCCCCCGAGTCGCGCGCGACGATCGCGATGTGGAACTGCCCGCGCCGCCCCGCCATGCCGTGCCGGACGGCGTTCTCGACGAGCGGCTGCAGGGCCAGGAACGGGACGGCGACCGGCAGCACCTCCGGCGCCACGTCGACGCTGCACTTCAGCCGCTCGCCGAACCTGGCCCGCTCCAGCAGCAGGTAGCGGTCGATGGAGCGCAGCTCGTCGGCGAGGGTGGTGAAGTCGCGGCCGTCGCGGAAGGAGTAGCGGGCGAAGTCGGCGAAGTCCAGCAGCAGGGCGCGGGCGCGGGCGGGGTCGGTGCGGACGAACGAGGCGATCGTGGTCAGCGAGTTGTAGACGAAGTGCGGGGAGATCTGGGCGCGCAGCGCCCGCGTCTCGGCCTCGCCGAGCCGGACGCGGGCCGTGTCCAGCTCGGCCAGCTCCAGCTGCCCGGCGACGAACCGGGCGGCCTCGCCGACGGCGCGGATCCGCGCCGCGGTCACGCTCCGCCAGTACGCGGTGAGCGTGCCCTCGACCCGTCCCGCCACGGTGAGCGGCGCGGTCAGCGCGACCAGGACGGGGCAGTGCGGATCGGCGCAGCCGACCGGCTCCGGGGCGCCGGCCCTCGGGCGGCCGGACGCGAGCACGGGCACCGCGAGCCCGACGGCCTCGGCCGCGTGGGCGCCGCCGCCGGCGCCCTCCCAGGCCAGCAGCCGGGGCGCCACCCGGACCGGGTCACCGCTGGGCGGGGCGCCGCCGGGGCCGCCCGCGGCGTCCTCGGGGCGCACCGCGACGATCGCGACCGCCTCGGCGCCGAGCAGCGGCCGGAGCTCGCGCGCCGCCTTCCGCGCCGCCTCGCCGGTCAGCCCGGCGCGCAGCGGCGGCGACGCCCGCGCGATCAGGCCCAGGGCCGCGAACGCCGCCTCCTCGGCCGGGTCGGCGGGCGCGCGGCGCGGCAGGCGGAACCACCGGCGCAGCGCCCAGACCCCGGAGGCGGCGCCGGCGGCCGCGGCGTGGACCGCGGCATCTGCGACGGACGGTAGGACCATGACGACTTACGGTAACGTCTACCGTCCCCGGCGGTCCGGTCGTTGCCCATTTACGAATGTCTCGGATAGGCCACACCCGGCCGCGCGTCCGGTGCCACGGCCCCGGCGCCCCCTCACAGGGGCGGGGACTCGCCCTCGTCCTCCTGGTAGGAGTACCGCTGCTCCCGCCACGGGTCGGCGACGTTGTGGTAGCCGCGCTCCTCCCAGAACCCGCGGCGGTCCTTCACCAGGTACTCGACGCCGCGGACCCACTTGACGCTCTTCCACGCGTACAGGTGCGGGACGACGATGCGCACGGGGAACCCGTGGTCGGCGGTCAGCCGCTCGCCGCCGTGGTGGGTGGCGAACATGGTCCCGTCGGCGAGGAAGTCGCTCATCCGGATGTTGGCGCTGTAGCCGTACTCGGCCCAGACCATCACGTGGGTGACGTCCGGCGCGGGGGGCGCCAGCTCCACGATCGCCGTGCCGGGGACACCCTCCCACTCGTTGCCGGGGATCGTGAACTTGGTGACGCAGTGGAAGTCGGAGACCGCCCCGGTCCTCGGCAGCGCGTCGAACTCGTCCCAGGTCCAGCGGTGCTGCCCGCCGGACTCGGTCGCGCCGAAGACCCGGAAGTCCCAGTCCGCGGGACGGAACTTCGGCACGGGGCCGTAGTGCAGGACGGGCCAGCCGCGGGGGACGTACTGCCCCGGCGGCAGGTCCCGCGGCTGCGGTGCGGAGTTCTCGGGGTGGGTCATGACGCGGCCATCCTGCCATCCGGCGTGAGCTGAGCCATATTCGGGGGCGGTGCGAATGGCCGCCGCGCGCATCGGATACGCTTGGGCCCGTGCGCAACGTCGTCTATTTCTTTTGGTACGGCCAGCCCGGGCGGCTGGTCTGCCAGACGCTGCGCTGACAGACCACGGAACGAGAAGCCCCGGGCCCAGTGGCCCGGGGCTTTCTCTGTTTCAGGGGTCGTCCGCGGGGCCCACCGGGGTTCCGGGCGAAACAGGAGAGGCAGCACACGCATGGTCGTCGTCATGGCCCCGGAGGCCAACGAAGCGGATATCAAGGCCGTCGTCTCACTGGTCGAGACGGCGGGAGGTGACGCCTTCGTCAGCCGCGGCGTGGAGCGGACCATCGTCGGGCTCGTCGGCGACGTCCAGCAGTTCGGCACCCTCAACCTGCGCGGGATGCGCGGCGTCACCGACGTGATCCGCATCTCGGCGCCCTACAAGCTGGTGAGCCGGGAGAACCACGGCGAGCGCTCGGTGGTGCGGGTCGGCGGCGTGCCGATCGGCCCCGGCACGATGACGCTGATCGCCGGCCCGTGCGCCGTGGAGACCCCGGAGCAGACCCTCGGCGCCGCGCAGATGGCGCAGGCCGCGGGCGCGACGCTGCTGCGCGGCGGCGCGTTCAAGCCGCGCACGTCCCCGTACGCCTTCCAGGGCCTCGGCGAGGCGGGCCTGCGCATCCTCGCGGACGTGCGGGCGGAGACGGGCATGCCGATCGTCACCGAGGTGGTGGACGCCGGCGACGTCGAACTGGTCGCCTCCTACGCGGACATGCTGCAGATCGGCACCCGCAACGCGCAGAACTTCGCCCTCCTGCAGGCCGCGGGCGAGTCCGGCAAGCCGGTCATGCTCAAGCGCGGCATGAACGGGACGATCGAGGAGTGGCTGATGGCCGCCGAGTACGTCGCGCAGCGCGGCAACCTCGACATCGTGCTGTGCGAGCGCGGCATCCGCACGTTCGAGAAGGCCACCCGCAACACCCTCGACATCTCCGCGGTCCCGGTGGCGCAGCGCCTCTCCCACCTGCCGGTGATCGTGGACCCGTCGCACTCGGGCGGCAGCCGCGACCTCGTCCTGCCGCTGACCCGCGCCGCGATCGCGGTCGGCGCCGACGGCGTGATCATCGACGTGCACCCGCACCCGGAGACCGCCCTCTGCGACGGCCCGCAGGCCCTGGTGGACGGCGACCTCCGCGAACTGGCCAAGCTCGTCCGCGACCTGCCCCCGCTGGTGGACCGCGCCCTCACCCAGGCCGAAGACCCCGACGCCGTCCCGGCCTGAGTCCCGCCCGTCCCGTGCCCGGCACGGGACGGTATCGTCCCCTGTGTGGCGTACTGGGTTTCCGATTGCGGGCCGCCGCGCTCCTGACGGGGCGCGGCGACCGCACTCGTAGCGAGTTCTGACCCCGGCCCGGCGCGGACCCGCGCCCGGCCGGCGTCCTCCTGCGCCCCGAATCCGGATCTTCTTCGTCCGATTCGAGGTCAGGAGCCTCAGTGTCACAGCACACCTTCCTCCGGCATGCGTCCGGACGGGCCGCCCGCGCCCGGTCCGGCGGCGGTGCCGACGTCCTGCTGGCGGCGTCCCTGTGGGGGACGACGGGGACCGTCCGCACGTTCGCCGAGGGCGCGTCGGCGTTCTCGGTCGCCGCGATCCGCATCGTCATCGGCGGCGCCGTCCTGCTGGTGCTCGCGGCGTGCACGCGCCGGGGCGCCGGGCTGCGGCGGCTGCTCGGGAACCGCCGCAACCTGCCGCTGGTCGGCGTGGGCGCGGTCGCGATCGCGGTGTACCAGACCGCGTTCTTCGTCGCGGCGGGCCGCACCGGCGTGGCGGTGGGCACGGTCGTCACGATCGGCAGCGCGCCCGCCTTCACCGGCGTGATCGGGCTGCTCGCCCGCGGGACGCGCCCGACCGGCCGGTGGGCGGCGGCGACCGGGGGCGCCATCGCGGGCTGCGCGCTGCTCATCGGCGGCGGCCGGGACGCCGGCGTCGAGCCGGTGGGCATCGCCCTGGCGCTGCTGTCCGGGCTGGCGTACGCGGTGTACGCGACGGTCGCGTCCGTCCTCATCGGGCGCGGCGAGGAGGACCGGGCGGTCGCCGGGGCGCTGTTCGCGGCGGCGGCCGTCCCGCTGCTCCCGGTACTGTCCTCCGGGTCGGGGTGGCTGCTCACCGGCTCGGGCGCGCTGATCGCGCTCTACCTCGGCGTCGTCACCACCGGCGGCGGCTACCTGCTGTTCGCGCGCGGCCTGCGCACCACCCCGGCCACGACGGCGACGACGCTGACGCTGGCGGAGCCGGCGGTGGCCGCGGTGCTCGGCATGGTCCTGCTGGACGAGCGGCTGGGCGGCGCCGCGCTGGCCGGCCTGGCGCTGCTGGCCGCGAGCCTGGTCGTGCTGATCACACCGGCCCGGTGGAGAACGCGGCGGTAACAAAATGGTCTGGACCATTGGCCGGAACCGGCGCGGCGAGGATGATGTCCGGCATGACGATGGGCGATGGTGACGCCGGGGGCCGGTTGTTCCCGGAAGACCTCGACGGCGTCGACCCGGTCGCCGCGGTGCGGTTCGCGGACGCCTGCCGCGCCCTGTCCGCCTATCCGGAGCTCGTGGCCGTGGGCACGCTGTTCACGGCCGCCGAGCGGGTCCCGGGCGGTTGGCAGGTCGTGTGCCCGTGCGATCCGCTGCCGCAGGGCGCCCGCGAGCTGCTGGCCGGCCGGCTGGAGGACCTGGCGGCGCTCGCGGGCGGCGCGCCGGAGGACGAGCTGCTCGCCGCCGCGCGCGCCGTGCAGCGCGAGGCGGCCGACGAGGTCGCCGCGGGCGGGCGGCGGTTCCGGATCGTGCGGATCGAGCAGCTCGTCCGCACCGGCCCGGACGGCCCGGAGCCGCCCCGCCCCACGGACCCGGACCCGCGGCCGGATGCGGAGCGCGCCGCGGCCGTCCGGCCGTACGAGCTGCTGCCCGAGGACGGCCCGGTGTCCGAGCCGGCGGCGGCCGAGCTGCTGTGCCAGGTGCTGGACGCGGCCGCGGCGGCGGGGCACGAGCCGTCCGGCGCGTTCCTCACCCCGGTCGCGCTGGCGCCCGCGTTCACGGTCGCCGAGCGCAGCGAGCGGCGCTGGCGCCCGGTCGGCCGGCTGCACGCCGCCCCGCGGCAGGCCCGCGACGCGCTGATCACCTATTTCCGGCACGTGGTGCCGGCGGTGGAGAGCCCGGCCGACGCGGACGTCGCCCGGTTCGCCGAGGCGGCGGACCTGCTGGAGGCCGAGCCCCGCCGCAACGGCATCGCGGTGGCGGGCCGCCGGTTCCGCATCGTCCGCATCGAGCGCATCACGCTGATGGGCCCGGACGGCCCCGAGCCCCCGCGCCCCACGGACTTCGACGCCCGTTAGGGGCCGACCGGAGCGCTAGCGGAGGTCGGCCCCTAACGGGCCGCTCTTTGCGGGGGGTGTGGGGGGTTGCCCCCCACAATGAAACGCTGAGGGGCCGACCGGAGCGCTAGCGGAGGGCGGACACTCAGCGGGCGTCTCTTTGCGGGGGGTGTGGGGGGTTGCCCCCACGATGAAACGCTGAGGGGCGCGGGTCAGGTGGAGGTGTCGCCGTAGACCGGGCGGTGCTCCTGGACGGATTCGGCGAGGTGGTCGGCCAGCTCGTCGACGTCGAGGCGCTTCTCGATGCGGCGGAGGTCGTCGATCTTGGCCTTGGTCTCGGCGCGGCGGGGCGCGAGCATGGTGCAGCAGTCCTCGTCGGGCAGCTCGGAGATCGACAGGGTGCGGATGCGGCGCGCCTGGTCCATGATCTCGCTCTTGTCCATGCCGACGAGGGGCCGCAGGATCGGCAGCTCCACGGCGTCGTCCAGCGCGGTGATGTTGGTGAGCGTCTGGCTGGACACCTGGCCGAGCGCGTCGCCGGTGATCAGCGCGCCGCCGCGCAGCCGGCGGGCGAGGACCTCGCCGGTGCGCAGCATCAGCCGGCGCTGCGCGATCACGGCGAGCCGGTCCGCGCCGGACGACTTGATCTGCTGCTGCGCCTTGCCGAACGGGACGACGAACAGCCGGGAACCGCCCTGGAACTTGTCCAGCTCGCGGACCAGCGCGTACGCCTTGTAGATCGACTCGGGGCCGGTGAACGGCATGCCGGAGAAGTGCAGGTAGTCGACGCGCAGGCCGCGGCGCATCATGCGGTAGGCGGCGACGGGCGAGTCGATGCCGCCGGACATCAGCACGAGGGCGCGGCCGCTCATCCCGACGGGGAGGCCGCCCTGGCCGGGCAGCCCGCCGGAGTAGACGAACACCTCGTCGCGGTCGACCTCGATGGACAGGGTGTGCTCGGGGTCCTTGAGCTTGACGGGCTGGCCGTAGCGCTCGGCGACGAGCCCGCCGATGTGCCGGTCGAGCTCGGTGGAGGTCATCGGGAAGCGCTTGTCGCGGCGCCGGGACCGGACGGCGAAGGTGCCGGTGCGGCCGTCCATGAGTTCGAGGGCGGCGCGCTCGACGCTGGCGAGGTCCTTGCCGACCCGCCAGGCGCGGTGCGCCCACACGATGCCCATGACGTCGGTCACCCGCTGCGCGACGCGCTCCATGGTGGCCAGGTCGGCGTCGTGCTTGCGGATGATGAACACGCCGTGGCGGCGGACGACGTCGACGCGGGCGATCGGCCGGACGGCCAGCCGCACGTTGTCGGCGAGGCGGCGCTCGAACAGTTCGCGGTTCTTGCCCTTGAGGACGACCTCGCCCAGTTTGAGCAGCACGCACGGCTCGCCGTCGACCGGCGACTGCTCCCGGACGTCCGCCGGCGCGGTGTCGAGCGTGGTCATGCGTGATCCTCCTGGCGGGAGCAGGTCTAGGGGTGGGCTTCTAGTGTGGCCCACAGTGGGCAACACCGCGACCTGGAAAACGTGTTCCCGCCAGGAGGACCGGATCAGCCGAAGAAGACCTCGGCCTCGGCGTAGCGCTCGAGCGGGACGGTCTTCAGCTCCTTGGTCGCCTCGTCCAGCCCGACGCGGACGATGTCGGTGCCCTGGAGCGCGACCATCTTGCCGAAGTCGCCGTCCTTGACGGCGTCGATGGCCTGGAGGCCGAAGCGGGTGGCGAGGACTCGGTCGAACGCGGTGGGGGTGCCGCCGCGCTGGATGTGCCCGAGCACGGTGGCGCGGGCCTCCTTGCCGGTGCGCTTCTCGATCTCGTCGGCGAGGGCCTGGCCGATGCCGCCGAGCCGGACGTGCCCGAACGCGTCCCGCTCGCCGGTCTGCAGCTGCATCTGCCCGTCGACCGGGTGGGCGCCCTCGGACACGACGATGATCGGCGCGTACCGGGTCTTGAACCGGCTCTCCACGTACTGGCAGACCTTCTCGATGTCGAAGGGCCGCTCGGGGATGAGGATGACGTTGGCGCCGGCGGCCATGCCGACGTGCAGCGCTATCCAGCCCGCGTGCCGGCCCATGACCTCGCAGATCAGCGCGCGGTGGTGGCTCTCGGCGGTGGTGTGCAGCCGGTCGACGGCCTCCATGCCGATGTTGACGGCGGTGTCGAACCCGAACGTGTAGTCGGTCGCGTTCAGGTCGTTGTCGATCGTCTTCGGGACGCCGACGACGTTGACGCCGTTGGCGTACAGTTCGCGCGCGACGCCGAGGGTGTCCTCGCCGCCGATGGCGATCAGGGCGTCCACGCCGAGGCCGGCGAGGTTGTCCTTGATCCGCTCGATGCCGCCCTCGACCTTGACCGGGTTGGTCCGGGACGAGCCGAGGATCGTGCCGCCGCGCGGCAGGATCCCGCGCACGGCCTGGACGTCGAGGGCCACGGTGTCGCCTTCGAGGGGCCCGCGCCAGCCGGCCCGGAAGCCCACGAACTCGTAGCCGAAGACCTGCACGCCCTTCCGGACGACCGCGCGGATCACCGCGTTCAGTCCGGGGCAGTCCCCGCCTCCGGTCAGCACTCCGACGCGCATGCCGTCTCCTTCTCCCGCCACCGGGCTCCTCCCTCGATTCACAGGCCCGAACATACGGCCACGGTGCCGGCGCGTCCGGGCGTCCCGGCGCGCCGCCATTGGTCTAGACCATAGCCGCTGCCGGGGGCGGCGGCACACCGTTCACCCCGCAACGCGCGGGCCGGTGGGATGCACCCGTCCGAAGACCCGGACGTACCCGCGAACCAGCACCGTCACTCCCCCGGTCTGTGGTGCGCGGCGGCCGGGCGGGGACTCGCCGTCATATGACCACCGGACCCCGGGCGAGCGCCAGTTCCCGCGCCGCGTCCGCGCCGAGATCATCGCGGCGGGCGCGCGCGCAAAGTCTCACCCATCTCGGAATGGCCCACGGGCCGACGCGCGGCCTCCGGCTAGTCCTCTTGGTCGAGGCCCTTCTCGATGGCGTAGCGGACGAGTTCGACGCGGTTGTGGAGCTGGAGCTTGCCGAGGGTGTTCTGCACGTGGTTCTGCACCGTGCGGTGGGACAGCACGAGGCGCTGCGCGATCTGCTTGTAGGTCAGGCCCTTCGCGACGAGCCGCAGCACCTCGGTCTCGCGGTCGGTGAGGCGGGGGGCGTCGTCGTCGGCGCGCGCGGGCGCGGCGGCGAGGCGGCGGTACTCGCCGAGGACGAGGCCGGCGAGCCCGGGGGTGAAGACGGCGTCGCCCTCCCCCGTCCGGCGGACGGCGTCGAGGAACTCCTCGCGGGCGGCGGACTTCAGCAGGTAGCCGGTGGCGCCCGCCTTCACGGCCTCCAGGACGTCCTGCTGCTCCCCGCTCGCCGACAGCACCAGCACCCGGACGGGCGGGTCGGCGGCGGCGAGGTGGCGGGTGACCTCGACGCCGCTCAGATCGGGCAACTGGAGGTCGACCACGGCGACCTGGGGGCGCGCGGCGGCGGCGATCCGGACGGCGGCGCGGCCCTCCCCGGCGGTGGCGACCACGTCGTGCCCCGCCTCGGCGAGGTCGCGGGCGACGGCCTCACGCCACATCGGGTGGTCGTCCACGACCATGACTCGCAGGCTCACGTTCACACCCTAAGCCGGACGATCCGGGCGGCGGGGCACGGTCATCTCGATCTCGGTGCCCTCGCCGGGCGCGGAGGCGATCGCGACGGAGCCGCCGAGGTCGGCGACGCGGCCCCGGATCGACTGGGCGACGCCGAGCCGCCCGTCGGACGCCGCCTCGTCCAGCCGGCCCGGGGGCAGGCCCGGGCCGTCGTCGCGGACGCTCACGGCGACCCCGTCCGCGCCGTCCTCCAGCAGCACCCACGCGCGGGCGCCGTCGCCGCAGTGCCGCCGGACGTTGTCCAGCGCCGCCGCGACGGCCGCCGCGACCTCGCGGGCGGCGTGGGCCGGGAGCCGCACCTCCGTCGCCGGCGTCGAGACCGTGACGGACGTGGACGCGTGCGCGGTCAGCAGCGGGCGCAGGTCGGCGTCGGCGTCGGCGGCGCCGGCGTCCCGTGCGGGGACCGCCGGGGCGGTGCCGATGAGGGCACGCAGCGCGGCCTCCTGCTCCCCCGCCAGCCGGCCCAGCTCTGCCGCCTCGCCGCCGAGCTCGCCGCCGCGCCGCTGCACCATGGCGAGGACCTGCAGCACCGAGTCGTGGATGCGGCGGGCCAGCCGCTCGCGCTCCCGGTTCGCCGACTCCAGCTCGACCGCCCTGGCCAGCCGCGCCTCGGCCTCCCGCGCCAGCCGGACGACGTGCCCCACGACGAGCCCGGCCAGCACCAGCAGCACAATGCCGTTGAAAGTCGTGCTGCCGATGCCGCCGCTCGTCCCGGCGATCGCGTGGACCAGCAGGTTCGCGGCGGCCAGCACGAGCGCGGCGGTGAGGCCGAGCCGCCGCCCGCCCGCCACCGCCCACGCCAGCACCGCGGCCGCCACCCACGACACCGGCAGCGTGGGGCGCCCGGCGGCGATGTTCGCGGCGGTCTCCACCCACGCGGTCGCGAGGATGCTCGCCGCGGCGACGGCGAGATCGGCGGCCAGGAGCGGCCAACCGCGGCGGCGCGGGTCGCCGAACGCGGCGACCGCGTAGGCCGTCCACGCGGTCATGACGGCGAGGACGGCCCAGCCGGCGGCCGGGTGCGCGTAGCCGTCGAAGTTCATGGCGATCACGATCGCGGCGTAGACCAGCGCCAGGCCCCGGTAGACGGCGACGGCCCGCCACAGCGCGACCTCCAGGCCCATCACGGCCGCTACCCGCGGTCGCTGAGCCCGCCGTCGTCCTCCTCGGCGGACCGCACCGGCTTCCCCGCCATCTCGGCCTTGACCTCGGCGGCGTACCGGTCGACGTACTCCTGCCCGGACAGCTCCCGGATCGCGCGCATGATCTCGTCGGTGATCTCCCGCAGCACCCGGTGGTCGTCCTCCTGGCCGTAGTAGCGGGAGAAGTCCATGGGCTCGCCGAACCGCACGCCGGGGCGGACGCCGAGCCGGGGCAGCGGCTTGCCGGGCGGCATCAGCTCGAAGGTGTTGATCATCGCCATCGGGATCACCGGGACGCGGGACTTCAGCGCGAGCCGCGCCACCCCCGTCTTGCCGCGGTACAGCCGGTTGTCGGGGGCCCGGGTGCCCTCGGGGTAGATGCCGAGCAGCTTGCCCTCGCCGAGGATCCGCAGGCCGGTCTGCAGCGCCGCCTCGGCGGCGTCCCCGCCGGTGCGGTCGACCGGGACGACGCCCACCCCCGTGAAGAAGCCCTTGCTGATCAGCCCTTTGATCCCCTTGCCGGTGAAGTACTCGCCCTTGCCGATGAAGAAGATCGGGCGCATCAGCGGCAGCGGGCCGAAGAAGTGGTCGGCGAAGGACAGGTGGTTGCTCACCATCAGCGCGGGGCCCCGCTTCGGGACGTTGCGCATGCCCTTGTTCCGCGGCCACCACCCGAGGTACAGGATCGGCGACAGGACGATCCTGAGCAGGATCCAGAACCACAGCATGCGGGCACCTTCCTCGGACCCGTGCCCTCCGGGGGAGCACGACCGGTCCCTGACCGAGCGGAGACGATGGGACATCCTCCCACTCCCCGTCCCACCGATCTACCGACCGGTACCCCTCATCGGGACGCGGTCGCGCGGCGGCGGGGCCCGGCGGGAACGTAGGCTCTGAACGGTGAACCTCAATCGGGCGCGCCCGGGGGCTTGTCCCGCGCGGCGCAGCGAATACCGTGGGACACACGTTTCGGGGTGTCCGGGAGTGCCGCGGCGGGCCGCGGGCACGACCGGGCACCGCAGTGTCGATGGGGGAGCGGAGGCCGCCATGCCGGTGCCGACGGTCACGCCGGAGTCGTCGAAGGAGCCGGCCCCGTGAATCGCCGTGGCAACGGCCTGTCGGCCGACACCTACGCCCCGCTGGTCGACCTCGCCCCGCACCTGGCCGACGCGATGCTGGCGGCGCTCGGCGAGGCCGGGGTGGCCGCCTACGCGACCTCGCCGGCCGGGCTGCCCGAACTCGCCGACCCGGCCGCCGAGCCGGTCGCGGGCGACGTCCTCGACCGGCTGTACGTGGACGTCGACATGAAGCCCACCGCCGAGGGCATCCTGCGCGTCCATCTGGCGCGGCTCCGCGAGGCGTCCGCCCGCGGTTCCGACGCCGACCGCGCGGAGGCCGCCGAGCCGGCCGAGCGCGGCGACCAGGGCGAGCGCGCCGAGACGGCCGACCGGCTGGAGAAGACCGAGCGCGCCGACAAGCCCGAGCGCGCCGAGACCGGCCTCGCCGACCTCGCCGGCGGCGCCGCCAGCGCGGACGCGGGCGGCGCCGCCGAGCGCGACGAGGACGCCATCTGGGCCGAGATCGTCGCCGGCTTCGACACCGCCCCGGAGGGCGACGTCCCCTGGCCGGACGAGGAGGACATCCGCGAGCCCGCCGCCGACCCGCCCGCGGAGGGCGACGACCGCACCGGCCGGCTCCCCCGCGCCCGCGTGATCAAGTCGCCGGAGCCGCCGGAGTTCCCCGCGGACGACGACGAGGAGGAGCACTACGTCCCCCCGCCGCCGCCCCCGCTGCCGGCCGCCGACCCGCTCACCAAGGGCGCCTGGATCGCGCTGATCGGCGGGCCCGTCTACCTGCTCGTCACCGTCATCCTCGACTGGGAGGTGCCCGGCTGGGCCGCCTTCCTCGCCGTCGCCGCCTTCATCGGCGGCTTCGTCACGCTCGTGCTGCGGATGGGCGACGAGCCCCGCGACCCCGACGACGGGGCCATCGTCTAGCCCGGGCCCGCCGTCCGGTCGAGGCGCAGGTCGGCCAGGACCGGCCGGTGGTCGGTCGCGATCGGGTAGTCGCGGGCGAGGGCCTCCTCCTCGGGGACGCCGCACGCGTCGACCCCGATCTCGGGGTCGGTGAAGACGGCGTCGATGCGCCGGTTCGGGTTCCGGGCGGAGAAGGTGAGCTCCCCGCCGGTGCCGGCCACCGCGTAGGCGTCCCGGAACCGGCCCGCCAGCACGGCCCAGGCGGCGCCGCCCGGTTCCTCGTTGAAGTCGCCCGCCAGCACCACGGGCGCGCCGTGGCGGTCGCGGGCCCGGTCGAGGTGGGCCAGGATCTCGTGGACGTGGCGCTCGCGCGCGCCGGGCTCCAGGTCCAGATGGGTGCTCGCGGCGATCAGGCGGGCGCCGTCCGCCTCCAGCACGGCGATCGCCAGCGCGCGCCGGTGCAGGCCCCGGTCGGGCGTGAGCAGATGGAACTCGCGCGCGACCCGGCGGACGTGCGGCGCGGTGAGGACGGCGAGCCCGCAGGCCCGCCGTCCCGCCGCGATCCGCAGGCCGCACGCCCGCGCCAGCAGGCGGCGCCGCAGCCGCCACGCCCGGAATCGGGGGACCTCCTGCAGGCACAGCACGTCCGGGCCCGCGCCGCGCACGACGCGGGCCACGGCCGCCGCGTCGTCGCGCAGCGACCGGACGTTGTAGCTCAGCAGGCGGACGGCGGCCACGCCTAGACGGCCGCGTCCTGGACGGCCGCGTCCTGGACGGGCCGGACGCGGGCGAGGTCCGCGGCGCCGACGATGCCCGCCGCCGACCCGAGCTCGGCGATCCGGATGTCGGGCAGCGGGCGGTGGCCGCGTCCGGTCAGCGCGTCCTCGAACGCGGCGCGGATCGGGTCGAGGAGGAGGTCGCCGGCGTCCGACAGGCCGCCGCCGATGATGAACGCGCCCGGGTCCAGGATGGCGGACAGGTCGGCGAGGCCCTGGCCCGCCCAGTGCGCGATGGTGCGGAAGCACTCCAGGGCGGCCTTGTCACCCTCGCGGGCCGCCTGCGACACCTCGGGGCCGCTGATGCCCTCCGGCCGCCCGCCGCCGAGCTCCAGCAGCCGCCCCGCCATCGCGGGCGCCACCCGGGCGAGGTCGCGGGCCTCGTGCACGAGGGCGTTGCCGCTGGCGTACTGCTCCCAGCAGCCGCGGTTGCCGCAGCCGCAGCGCCGCCCGTCCGGGACGACCCGGAAGTGCCCCATCTCGGCGCCGATGCCGAACCGGCCCCGGTACAGCTCGCCGTTGATGATGATGCCGCCGCCGATGCCGGTGCCGAGCGCCACCAGGACGAGGATGTCCTCACCGCGCCCGGCGCCGAACCGGGCCTCGCCCCACGCGGTCGCGTTGCCGTCGTTCTCCACGACGACGGGCAGGCCGACCAGGCTCTCGACCTTCTCCTTGATCGGCTCGTCCCGCCAGGCGAGGTTCGGCGCGAACAGCACGGTGGCGCGGGCCTCGTCGACGAAGCCCGCGGTGCCGAGGCCGACCGCCGACACCTCGTCGTACTTGCCCTTCAGCAGGTCGACGACCTCGGCGATGGTCTCGGCGGTCTCCTTGGGGTTCGTCGAGGGAGTCGGCCGGCGGACCTTCTCCAGGATCGTCCCCCGGTCGTCGACGACCCCCGCGGCCACTTTCGTGCCGCCCACATCCACGCCGATGGTCAGGGCCATGTAACGCTTCCTCCTCCTCGCGCGCCCCGGATGGAGCCACTGCCGCAGTACCCGATGCCGGCGGGGCCGGGCCGGGTCCGCCGGGCCGGGCCATCCCGACCGGTCGGACGTACCCGCCCGCGGGCGAATCGACGCCTCCGGGGGCCCGGGCTCCGTGCGTTGGCACGGTCCCATGCCCCGCCGTCGCCTCCATCATCCCCCGCCGCGGGCGCGCGCGGTATCGGCGCAGCCGGCGGGCGCCCCGCCGCGCGGCGGGGCGCCCGCCGGGCTCAGCTCTCGACGCGGCGCTTGAGGCCCTTGAGCGCGGAGTCGATGATCCGCTTCTCGCCCTTGCGCTTCACCATGCCGATCATCGGGATGCGGACGTCCACGGCGAGCTCGTAGGTCACCTCGGTGGCGCCGCCCTCCTCGGCGAGGGCGTAGGTGCCGTGCAGGCCGGTGACGACCGTGCCCGGCTCGACCAGCTCCCAGCTGACCCGGTCGTCGCCCTCCCAGGTGTAGGCGAGCCCGACGGTGTCGCTGAACGGGCCGCCGTCGAAGGTCAGCCGGCCGCGCAGCGCGCGGCCGTCCTCGCCGGTCTCCTGCACGGTGAACTCGCGGATGCCGCTCGCCCACCGCGGGTACGCCTCCAGGTCGGCGATCACCGCCATGATCTCGGCCTTGCCGGCCTTGACCGTGATGGAGGAACGCGTGCGGTCGGCCATTTCCGTCTCCCTCCTGCCGTCCGCGGGCCCGCGCCGGGGCCCGCCGTCGTGACGACGGTATCCGTCACACCGTCAGGACGTACGGAACGCCGCGTGTGCGGAAGTGCCCGACGTTCACGCATTCGGTGCGGCCGATGCGGATCCGGCTCGCGAGCGGCTGGTGGACGTGCCCGAACAGCGCGTACCGCGGCTGCGTGCGGCGGATCAGCTCCAGGATCGCCTCGCTGCCCCGCTCGAACCGGCGCGCCACCGTGTCGTAGAGCAGCTCGGGGACGGCGGGCGGGATGTGCGAGCACAGCACGTCGACCTCGCCGATCGCCGCGACCTTGGCGGCGTAGGTCTCGTCGTCCAGCTCGTAGGGGGTGCGGTACTCGGTGCGGAGGCCGCCGCCGACGAACCCGAACCGCAGCCCGCCGATCTCGGTGGTCTCCCCGTCCAGGACGTGGTGGCCGTCGCGCAGGTGCGCCGCCCACATGCGCGGGACGTCGACGTTGCCGTACGTCAGGTAGGCGGGGGCGGGCATCGCGGCGAACAGCTCCGCGTACTGCCGGTCGACGGCGCGCTCGATGTGCGGCCACGCGTCGCCCTCCAGCGACGCCCACAGGCCCCGGGAGAAGGCGCGGGCCTCGTCGAAGCGCTTCTCGGTGCGCAGCGCGATGAAGCGGTCGGCGTTCTCCTGGCCGAACAGCTCGCCGAAGATCCCCTGCGCGTGGTCCTGGTAGTCGATGAACAGGATCAGGTCGCCCAGGCAGACGAGGACGTCGGCGCCGTCCGCCGCGCTCGCCAGGGCGTCCGCGCGGCCGTGGACGTCGCTCACCACGTGGATCCTCATGAACCGACTCTAATAGGACAGACCACCCCGCAGGGCGGGCGGGGCCGCCGGTCGCGGTTCCCTGCTCGGGGTCAGCCGGTCGCGGCGGACACCAGCGAGCGCCACTCCCGCACGAGGGCCGGGTCGACGGGCAGGTCCCATGCGCCGTCGGGGCGGACGGCGGTGCCGACGTGGAATGCCGTGACGCCCGCGGCGGCGAGCACCGCGACGTGCTTGCGGCGCAGCCCGCCCCCGGCCATGATCATCCCGGCCGCGTCCGGGTCCTCGGTGGCGCGCCGGACCAGCACGTCCACCCCGGCGTCCACGCCGCGCGCGGCACCCGCAGTCAGGACGGTGTCGAGGCCGCCGCCGAGGTGGCGGACGGCCCGCCACGCCTGCACGGGGTCGGCGGCGTGGTCGAGGGCGCGGTGGAACGTCCACGGCAGCGGGGCGGCGACGGCGGCGAGCTTGCCGGTCGCGGCGGCGTCGACCTGGCCGGCGGAGTCGAGGAAGCCGAGCACGAAGCCGTCCGCGCCCGCGGCGGCGAGGTCGGCGGCGGCCCGCCGGAGCCGGTCGAGTTCGGCGCCGGTCGTGCGGAACCCCGCGTTCGCCCGCAGCATCACCCGCATCGGCAGCGCCGTGGCGGCCCGCATCGCGGCGACGAGGTCCGGATCGGGGGTGAGCCCGTCGGCGGCCATGTCGGCGACGACCTCGATCCGGTCGGCGCCGCCCTCCTCCGCCGCGCGCGCGTCGTCCACGGTGAGCGCGATCACTTCCAGCAGCGACATGGCCCTCCCCCGAACCGCCTGCGTAGTGCGACCGGGGACCAGCGTAGGCGACGCGGCGGCGGGCGCCACGGGCGACGGGGCGTTCTTTGCCGTGCCGTTGAACCGGCGAAATTCCTACTGATGGGTATCATTCGGGTGCGGAAGCCTCCGGAGACTTCCCGCCGACCTGGAAGACCGACAACAGGAGTGGGCCGTGCGCGAGTTCAGCGTCCCCGCGATGGTGGAGGTTCCCGACTCCGCCAATCTGACCGACGCGCCCTTCACCCGTGCCGCCGAGCAGCCCGGCACGATCGTGGCGCGCCGCAAGAGCGGATCGGGAGCGGGGGACGCCTGGAGCGCCGTCACCGCGGCCGAGTTCGCGGCCGAGGCCGCGGCGGCCGCCAAGGGCCTCGCGGCCGCGGGCGTCGAGCCCGGCGACCGGGTGTGCCTGCTGTCGCGGACCCGCTACGAGTGGACCGTCCTCGACTACGCCGTCTGGACGGCCGGCGCCGTGTCCGTGCCCATCTACGAGACGTCGTCCGCCGAGCAGATCGAGTGGATCGTCGGCGACTCCGGCGCGAAGGCCGTGTTCGCCGAGACCGCCGAGCACGCCGAGCGCGTCGCCGGGGTCCGGGACCGGCTGCCCGGCCTCGCGCACGTCTGGACCATCGACGAGGGCGGCGTCGACGAGGTCGTCCGGCTCGGCGCGGACGTCGGCGACGACGTGATCGAGGAGCGCCGCCGGTCCCGCACCGCCGCCGACGTCGCCACGCTCGTCTACACCTCCGGCACCACGGGCCGCCCCAAGGGCTGCGAGCTCACCCACGGCAACCTCGTGTCGACCGCGCGGAACGCGGTGCAGGGCGCGATCGCCGAGGTCGCCGTCGAGGGCAGCTCCACGCTGCTGTTCCTGCCGCTCGCGCACGTGTTCGCGCGGCTGATCCAGGTCGCGACGATCGAGGGCGGCATCGTCCTCGGGCACAGCGACATCCCGAACCTGCTGCCCGACCTCGCCTCGTTCCGGCCGACGTTCCTGCTCGCCGTCCCGCGCGTGTTCGAGAAGGTCTACAACGGCGCCGAGCAGAAGGCCGCGGCGGACGGCAAGGGCAAGATCTTCAAGGCCGCGGCCGAGACCGCGATCGCCTACAGCCGGGCGCTGGACGCGGGCCGCCCCGGGCTCGCCCTCAAGGCGCGGCACAAGCTGTTCGACGTGCTGGTGTACGGCAAGCTGCGCGCCGCCGTCGGCGGCCGGGTGGAGTACGCGGTGTCGGGCGGGGCGGCGCTGGGCGAGCGCCTCGGGCACTTCTTCCGCGGCGTCGGCATCACGATCCTGGAGGGCTACGGCCTCACCGAGACGACCGCGCCCGCCAGCGTGAACCGGCCCACCGCCATCAAGATCGGCACGGTGGGCCGGCCGATCCCCGGCGTGGACGTCCGCATCGCCGAGGACGGCGAGGTCCTCGTGCGCGGCATCAACGTCCTGCGCGGCTACTGGAACAACGAGGCCGCCACCAAGGAGGCCCTGGAGGACGGCTGGTTCCACACCGGCGACCTCGGCTCCCTCGACGAGGACGGCTTCCTGCGCATCACCGGCCGCAAGAAGGAGATCCTCGTCACCGCGGCGGGCAAGAACGTCGCGCCCGCCCCGCTGGAGGACCGGCTCCGCGCGCACCCGCTGATCAGCCAGTGCCTCGTCGTCGGCGACGGGCGCAAGTTCATCAGCGCCCTCATCACGCTCGACGAGGAGGCGCTCGGGCCGTGGAAGGAGCAGCACGGCAAGCCCGCGGCGATGGGCGTCGACGACCTGCGCCGCGACCCCGACCTCATCGCCGAGATCGAGGGCGCGGTCGCCGAGGCCAACACGTCGGTCAGCCACGCCGAGGCGATCAAGAAGTACGTCATCCTCGGCGTCGACTTCACCGAGGAGGCCGGCCACATGACGCCGAGCCTGAAGGTGAAGCGCAACGTCGTGATGAAGGACTTCGCCGACGAGATCGACTCCCTCTACGCCTCGTAGCGGGTACGCCTCGTAGCAGGGGCCGCCCGCGGGTCAGCGGAGCGAGGCGACGGCGTCCTCGACCGGGGTGCCGCCGTTCAGCAGGTCGAGCGTGCGGCGGCGGACGCCGGGGTCGTCGAGCAGCGCCGCGATGACCGCCCCCACGTCGTCGCGGGTGACCGCGTCGTGCCCGATCGGCGGCTCGTCCAGCCGCACCAGGCCGGTGCCGGGGTCGTCGGTGAGCCGGCCGGGACGCAGGATCACCCAGTCGAGGGCGTCGCGGTCGCGGAGGTCGTCCTCGGCCTCGCCCTTCGCGCGGATGTAGGCGTCCCACACCTCGTCGCGCCCCGGGGCGGCCTTCTCGCCCGCGCCCATCGCGGAGATCTGCACGAAGTCGCGCACGCCCGCGCGCTCCGCGGCGTCCGCCATCAGCACCGACGCGGCGCGGTCGACGCTGTCCTTGCGCGCCGCGCCGCTGCCCGGCCCCGCCCCGGCGGCGAACACGACGGCGTCCGCCCCGGCGATGAGCCCGGCGACCTCGGCGGCGCCGGCGGACTCCAGGTCGCACACGACCGGTTCGGCGCCGGCGTCCCGGACGTCGTCCGCGTGCGCGGGGTTGCGGATGATGCTGCGTACGGTGTCCCCCCGTGCGGCCAGCAGCCGGGACAGCCGCAGCGCGATCTGCCCGTGCCCGCCCGCGATCACAATGTCCATGCCGCGATCGTAGGACGCCCGGCCCCCGGACGCGCGCGGACGCGGCCGGTGAGGCCCGCCCTCACCGGCCGCGTTCCGGTGCGCTCCCCCGGCGTTCCGGGCTTCCCGGACGCGGGGGCGCGGGTCAGCGGCGCTTGCCGGTGGTGCGCGCGCCCTTGTTGATGGCGTTGACCGCCTGCCGCATGAGCCCTTCGCCCATCACGTTGATGAAGTCGCCGTGGTCGGTGACCGGGTCGTGGCCCGACTCGGGGAAGCTGTCCAGCGCGAAGGCGAGGGGCTTGGCGGGCACGTCGTAGGCCAGCGTCATCCGCAGCTGCGGGATGGCCTTGAACCCCTGCGGGCAGGCGCCGGTCCGCGCGTCGGCGAAGGCGACGTGGTCGCGGTGGTTGGCGCTGTCGGTGTTCTGGCCGTCCCAGCAGCCGGGGAAGTTCAGCACGCGCTCGACCTTGCTGCCCCGCGGGCACAGCGGGTACTTGTCGGTGAACGCCCGGTTCTCGAAGCCGCTGCACGTCCACGACGCGTGGGCGTTCTTCAGCCCGTTGGTGACGGCCTTGGCGTCGCCGGTGGCGATGCGGATGAACGGCGGCGCCGCCGTCACCTTGGCGCGCGGGTTGCCGAGGAACTGCAGCTTCACGCTGGACGGGGTGACGATGCTGCCGACGTTGCCGTCCGCCGTGCTCTGCTCGGCCCGGTCGGAGGTGTCCTTGCCGTCGCGCAGCCGGATCACCGGCCAGAAGTAGGCCGACTTGTCGCCGTTGGTGCAGGTGGTGCCGGCGGCGGCGAACGTCTCGTCGGTGGAGAACGCGTTCGTGTCGAGGTTCCCGACGTAGTCGTGGATGTGGTGCGCGCCGTTCACGACGCCGGGCGCGGCGAGGACGTTGTCGGGGTTGCTGTGCGCCTGGCCCTCGTTCACGCCGCAGTTGGACGAGAACACGCCGGTGGACGCCTGCCGGGTGCGGCGCGGCTGCCGGACGCGGGGCGCCTTGCGGATGTCGACGAACTGGTCGGCGCGCAGTTCCGGGTTGGGCGGGGGCTGCTGGCCCTGGTCGCCGCCGTCGCCCTGGCCGCCGTTCTGGCCGTCGTCCATCTGGCCGCCGTCGCCCATCTGGCCGCCCATGCCGTCGGTCGGTTCACCGGTCGGCTGGTCGGTGGGCTGGTCCGTGGGTTCGGCGGTGGGCTGGTCGGTGGGCTCGGCGGTCGGGGGGTCGGCGGGGTCGCCGGTGGGCTCGGCCGTGGGCTGGTCCGTGGGTTGAGCGGTGGGCTGGGCGCCGTCCTGCAGGCCGCCGCCGTTCTGCTGGGTGCCGCTGGTCGGCCTGGCTCCGCCGCCCTGGAGGTTGGGGATGCCGTTGCCCTCGGCCGGGCGGGCCGGGTACGCGGCGGGATTGGCCGCCTGGGTCGTCTGCGGGCCGTAGGGCCCGGCCGCGGCGCCGGGGGCCTCCTGGCACGCGGTCGCGATGAGGGCGAGCGCCGGGACCAGCACGGCGAACGCTTTCTTCTTTCGTCCCATGGAAAAGGTCTCCCTTTGCGGGGGTGGGATGTTCAGTCAGTGCAGGGCCCGCCGGGGCACCAGGCCGGTGCTCTCCAGCAGCGACATGTGCGTGTTGACGAATTTCATCGCCCGCTCGGCGAACGCGCGGATCACCGAGTTCTCCGACTGCGCGCGCACTTTCGCGATGACCGCGAAGACCTGCCCGTGCGCGGCGCGCAGCCGCAGCACGAACGTCTTGTCGTAATCGCCGCCGAACTTTCCGGACATCTCCCGGAGCCAGCTCTTCTGGCTCCCGCTCGGCTCGTTCGGCACCAGCACGCCGAGCTTCTCGGCGGTGGCGCGGGTGTCGGCGTCCAGCTGGACGTGCTGCTGCCAGATGATCTCGGCGACCTGCCGCACGCGGGGCGCCCGGGCGCGCTGCTGCGCCTGCTGGCCGGCGGGTATCTCCCACAGCCCGGCCTGCCGGACCTTGACCAGCAGCTGCCGGTCCAGGGTGCTCAGCGGCCCCCACTTCGTCTGCACGGTGCCGCCCAGGTTGGCCGCGCCGCTGGCGGGCACGCCGACCGGGTTCAGCACGACCGCGAAGGCCGCGCCGACGGCGGCCACGGCCGCCAGCACCAGCAGCAGGCGCCCCTTGCGCAGGCGCGGGAGCCTGCGCGCTCCAGCCATTCCGTAGGATTTCCTCAAGGTTCCTCTTCCTCCTCTCGGGGATCTCTCGACGGACGCGGCGCGGGTCCGCCAGTGAATACGCACCGCACCGGCGCGAGGTTCAACGGTGTCCGGCAGACGTCACTTTTTCGCGCCTCCGAAATTCATCGCCGCGATGGTGCTCCCGGGACGCCGCCGACCACGCGGAGCGCCAATGCAGGGCACATCGCGACGGCCTTCTGCACGTCCTTCTCCAGCCATTCCGGGATGTCGGTGCCGAGCACCACGGGAAAGCCGTACCGGTCGAGCTGGATCAGTTCGGGGACGAGGTAGGCGCACAGCCCGTGCCCGTCGCAGCGGCTCCAGTCGATCGCCACCCGGCCCTCGGAGCCGTCCGGCACCGGCAGCGGCAGCACGCCGTAGGTGGACAGGCCGCAGCCGCCGCCCCAGCGGTGCGCGTCGATGTCGGCGCCGAACGCCTCCATCGCCGACAGCACGAACCGCGCCGTCCCGTCCGGGTGGGTGCAGGCGCCGCGGCCCCGGCCGACCCCGGCGGCGCGGCGCACGTCCTCCACCGTCCCGGCGCCCTCGGTCAGCGCGTTCAGCGACCGGACGACGTCCGGCAGCCCCAGCCGGCACGGGCCGCACTGCCCGGCGGACTGCGCCGCGAGGTAGGACGCGATGCGGGTGACCTCGCCGAGCGGGCAGGTGCCCTGCGTGAGCGGGAGGATGATGCCGGCGCCGACCGTCCCGCCGACGCGCCGCATCCCGGCTCGCGACAGCACGGCCCGCG
Organism: Actinomadura geliboluensis; assembly: GCF_043197915.1. Taxonomy (NCBI): domain Bacteria; kingdom Bacillati; phylum Actinomycetota; class Actinomycetes; order Streptosporangiales; family Thermomonosporaceae; genus Actinomadura; species Actinomadura geliboluensis. Next base: position 513,281 of record NZ_JBICUA010000001.1, read on the forward strand.
CCACCCCGGCCGGGCCGAGCCACATGCCGTGGTAGCCGCCGACGAGCACGCCCGGCGACGGCGGCACCTGGCAGTGGTCGAGGACGGTCTGCAGCGGCGTGCCGAGCGGCGCCTCCACGACCTGGGTGCCGCCGATCGTGAGCAGCGTGGTGCCGGGCTCCTCCTCCGTCCCGGCCGAGGCGTACAGGTCGGAGCCGAGCGAGACCAGCACCGCGAGCTGCGCGAACGTCTCGGTGTTGGACAGCAGCGTCGGGAAGCCGTCCACCCCGGAGTCGGACGCGCGGACCTTGACGCCCGGCGGGATCGGCGTCTCCCCGTTGATCGCGCGGATCACCGCGCCGCTCTCCCCGGAGATGAACCGCTCGGTCAGCCGGACGACGCGGGCCGGCATCCGCCGCTCGCTTATCGCGGCGCGCACGGAGCGGGCGGCCTCGTCGTCCTCGACGGCCACGACGATCCGCTGCGTGCCGAGCGCGGACGCGGCGATCTGCGCCCCGTCCAGGACGAGGTGCGGGGCCCGGCCGAGCAGCACCTTGTCCTTGGCGCTGCCGGGCTCGCCCTCCGCGCCGTTCACGACCACGACGACGTTCTCGCTGGAGCCGCGCTCGTCGGCGCGCTCCCCCGGCAGCAGCGCGGTCTGGTCGGCGGCGGGGTGCCTGATCCGCGCCGCGACCGCCATCAGCTTGCGCGCGAAGGGGAACCCGGCCCCGCCGCGCCCCCGCAGGTCGACCTGCTCGGCCATGCGGATCAGCTCGTCCAGTCCGGGCGCGCGGAGCTTGCCGTGCACCGCCAGGTGCCGGTCGATGTCCAGCCGGTCGAACCGGTCGAACCCGAGCGTCAGGCGGGGGCCGCCGATGCCCGAGACCGTGACCGTCGACGTCATCGCAGCACCTCGGTGTCGCGGCCGGGCCCGGTGAGCGGCACGCCGCGCGGGTCGCGGGTGGTCCGGCGCGGATCGTCGTAGCCGTCCCGCTCGCCGAAGTCCCGCTCGGCGAAGTCGCGGCCGCCGAGGTCGCGGGCCGCCGCCGCGGCGCGCCCCTCGTCGTGCGCGCGGGCCGCCATCGCCCGCCGGTCGCGGGCGCGACCGGCGCCGTCCGGCACCGCGAACGGGTCGATCTCGGCGCCGGCGCGCGGCAGCTCCCGCGGCCTGATCACCACGATCATGCGGGTGACCAGCGCCAGCACGACCAGCACCACGCTCATCACGTAGCTCAGCACCACCCAGTTCGCCGCGGACCGGCCGGTGATGAGGCCGTGCACGATCGCCATCGGCCAGGCGATGTAGGCGAGCACGTGCGCCGACCGCCACATCCAGGTCTTGCCGCGGACCGCGAACCGGGCCCGCACCATCCCGGTGACCAGGACGAGCACCATCAGCTCGGCGGCGATCGTGCCGAGACCGACGGCGCCGCCGTCGGGGACGACGACCTGCGCCGGCAGCGCCAGCCCGTTCATCACCTTCACCGAGACGTGCGCGACGAGCATCGCGGTCGCCACGACGGCCGCCGCGCGGTGCACCGCCTGCGCGAGCACCCGGTGCCGGATCTTCAGGATCAGCCGCTCGGTGGCGAGGAGCCCGCACATCACGGCGGTGGTGTAGGAGACGAGCGCGAACACTCCGGCGTAGAAGTTGAGGAAGTACTGCACGTTCGCGACCGCGACCGCTCCCGGCGGGGTCGCCGCGCCGACGAGCACCAGCACCGCGCCGGCGAGCACGACGCGCAGCACCCAGGTGGGCACCGCGGGATCATCACTGCTGCGAGTTCGCACCGTTCGCACTCCTGTTCTCGGTTGCGGCCGCCGCCGGGGCGGCGGCCGTTCCTGCGCCGTCCGCCGGCGAGGGGGCGGGGGACGGTGACGGCGGCGCCGGCTCCTCCTCTTCCGCCGCCGGGACGGGGCCGAGGTTGGCCATCAGGCCCCCCGGGAGCACTTGCAGGGCGCCGCGCTCGGCGAACCCGAGCAGCGGCTTGGCCCGCTCCCGGAACGTCCAGCCGCCGATCTCGGCGCCGTCCAGCGGTACGGTCCCGGTGCCGCCGCGCAGCCCGAACCCGACCTCGGCGCGCGGCGCCTCCGCACCGCCGCAGGGCCGCTCGGTGCCGGTGCCGCCGAGCGCGCCGCCCTGCGCGACGACACCGCCGTCGCGCAGCCGGGTCACGTTCCGCAGCCGGTAGTAGGTGGTCGCGAGGCCGCTCGGATGGATCAGCATCACCATCGCGTTGCCGGACGCGTTGCCGCAGAACCGGTAGAGCCTGCCCTTGGCGGCCGCGACCACGCGGCCGTCGCCGCCGGAGAACGCCAGCGAGGCCAGGGGGCGGGCGGAGCCGTCCGAGGTCGTCATCGCCCAGACCTGGCCGATCTTCCACGGCAGCATCAGCCGGTCGCCGGCCCGGGTGCCGTTGACGAGCGCGGCGGCCCCCTCGGCGGTGACCGTCCCGTACTCGCGCAGCAGCCGGCCCTCCGCCGCCGGCATCACGGCCGCGGGCATGTCGCCGAGCAGCGTCGCGAACGCCGCCCCGCCGGACAGCCCGACCTGCCACCGCTCCCCGGTCCAGTGCGCCGCGTAGAACGCGACCTCCGGGTTGGCGGCGCTGGACTCGGGGACGGGGATCGCGGTCGTGCCGAACACCCAGGTCCGGTCGGCGCTGGTCCGGGTGGCGCCGACGATCGGCGGCTGCGTCGGCGCCGCGCCGTAGGCCTGCCGCGCGGCGGCGCCGCGCTCCTCCAGCGTCAGCTTCCGGACCTGCGCGGCGAGCACCCGCAGGCTGGGGCCGTCCGCCACCGGTCCGGCACCGCCGCCCTCGACGGGCTGCCGGGACGGCTGCCCCGGCTGCGCGGGCGCGTCCGTGCCCGGCTTCGGCGGCTGGATCGCGCGCTGCGAGCCGACCGGCCCGGACGTGCCGCCGAGCGGCCCCCCGTCCAGCAGCGCCCGCTCGGCGATGCCGAGCAGCGAGAGCCCGACGGCGGTGGATAGCACGATCGCGCCGATGCCCAGCCGGTCGCTGGGCCGCCGGCCGCGCCGCGGCCGCGCCTTGGGCCCGGACCGCGCCCCCCGCCGCTCCACCCGCCGCGACCGCCCGACCCCCTCGGCCCGCGCGTCGAACCGCGCCGTCCGCGCGTCAGACCGCGGCCTGCGAACCTCACCCGCGGCCCGCGCATCACGCGCATCGAACTGCGCCGTCCGCGCGTCACGCGCGTCAGACCGCGGCGTACGGGCATCACGCGCGGGCCGCGCCCTCCGCGCGTCACGCGCGTCGAACTGCGCGGTCCGCGCGTCAGACTGCGGCCTGCGGGCATCGCGCGTGGGCTGGGCCCTCCGCGCGTCACGCTCAGGCCGTGGTGTGCGGGCGTCGCGCGCGGGCTGTGCCGTCCGGGCGGTGCGTGGGGCCGGGGTGGGTGGTGGTGCAGCAGGTTGCACCGTCGGTACGTCGGTCCGCGTGGCGCGGGAGTCGGACGGGCGGGGGGTGCGCCGGTTGCGGGCCTCGAAGGGGTCGGCGCGGCCGGAGCCCTTGTTGCGCACGGCGAACGGGTCGGACCTCCCGTCGCGCCGCTTCGCGGGCGGCTCGCGCCGTTTCGCGGGCGGCTCGCGCCGTTTCGCGGGCGGCTCGCGCCGTTTCGCGGGCGGCTCGCGCCGCCTGGTGGGCGGGTCGGGCCGCTCCTCCGCCTCGCGGCGCGCGCGGGACCTGCCCTCGCGCCGCTTCGCCTCGCGCCGGCCGGGTTCGCGGCGGGCCGCCTTGCGCCCGCGCTCGAACCAGTCCGGCTGCTCCGACCACCAGGACCCCTCGGGCCACTGGGGCTCCTCGGACCAGCTCGCCTGCCCGGCGGCCGGTCTCGATGAGGGGCGCGCGGGCGTCTCCGCCCACGATGAAACATGCGTGTCGCCCCGGGACGCATGCCCGTTATCGCGTCGCGCCATGCCCTCTCCTGTGGAGGAGACGGAGGGCTCGGCGAACGCCGGTGGCTCCGCGCCGCCGGGCCTCGGGCCCGGCGGCGGTTCCGCTGAGACATCACGGGACCGCGGTGTCGGAGCCCGCTCGCTCCCACCGCGTTCCCCGGACGGATTCTCGGCGAACCCGCCCGATCACTCCGGGAGCATACGCCCTAGGAGTCGTTCTGACGGCAATTGGTGCCAAGAAACCGTCCCGGCCCTATCACCCGGCCGTTCCACTCTCCGGACGAGTACGCATGAACGGCGCAACGGGTTCATTTCTTCTGGCACCTATCGCAGGAACTTCGCGGCGAGGGGCGCCGCCACTTCCGGCCCGGACCCGCCGCCCTGGACGAACACCGCGAACGCGACGTCGTCCCGGTACCCGATGAACCAGGCGTGCGTCCCGCCGGCGAACTCCGCGGTGCCCGTCTTGCCCGCCGTCCCGCCGGGCAGGCCGGCGCCCGCCGCGGTGCCCTCGGTGACGACGGCCCGCATCATCGTGCGCAGCGCCGCCGCCCCGGGCACCGTGCGCGGTGCCGGAACCTCTCCCCCGCCCTCCCGGATCAGCTTCGCCGGCAGCAGCCGGGGCGGGCGCCATGTGCCGTCCGCCGCCGCCGCGGCGACCGTCGCCATCAGCAGCGGGCTCGCCTGGACGCGGCCCTGCCCGATCGCGGCCTCGGCCAGTTCCGCGCCGCTCTGCGGGTCGGGGAAGCTCCCCGCGGCCGCGTCGACGCCGGGCGCGAGGGGGGCGCCGAACCCGAAGCGGTGCGCGCTCGCCGCCAGCTTCGCGGCGCCGAGCCGCTCCACCGCCAGCCGCGCGAACGTCGTGTTGCAGGACGCGGCGAACGCGCCGCGCAGCGTCGTCCGGCCGAGCGCGTGGTCCTCGTCGTTGCGGATCGTGCGCTGCGCGGTGACCACCGAGGCCGGGCAGTCGGCGCCCGTCCCGGCGCCGGCCCCGTCGGCGACCAGCCCGCCCGCCGTGACCACCTTGAACGTCGAGCCGGGCGGGTAGAGGCCGGCGAACGCGCCGAGGCCGCCGAGGCCGTCCGCGACCGCGAGGACCTCCCCGGTGCCGGGCCGGACGGCGACGATCGCGGCCTGGCCGGAAGCGGACGCGACCGCCTTCTCCGCCGCCGCCTGCAGCCGCCGGTCCAGCGTCGTGCGGACCTTCCGGCCCTTCGGCACGTCGAACAGCTTCACCCGGCGCGGCGGCGCGTCGCCGTCCCGCAGCACGATCGCGTACCCGACCTCCTCCTCGTCCGCGTCGAGGCCCGCGGTGATCCCGTCGAGGTAGGGCGCGAGCAGCCCGTCGCGCGGCAGGGCCTTGCCGTCCCGCGCCGCGAGCGTCACCGCCGGGACGCGGACCTGCCCCACCGTCCACGCCCCCTTGCCCTTCAGGCCGGGGTACAGCGTCGCAGGCGTCCACAGGACCCGCCACCGGCCGTCCACGCGGCCCAGCCGGAGCACCGCCTGGAAGGTCCAGTTGCCGTGCCCGGACAGCGTCCGCGTGACGGTGAACGCGGCCTGCGCCGCGTCCTTCCCGGACCGGACGACCGGGCGCGGCTCCACCGCGATCGCCGTGACCAGGAGCCCCCGCGACAGCGCCCGGTACTGCTCGGCGAAGTCGGCCGGCGGGTCGGCGACCAGCTCCCGCATGCCGTCGAGGTCGCCCTCGCCCCAGGCGGTGAAGAAGCCCGCCGCGACCTCCTCGGGCGTGTCGTCCCGCCCGCGCCGCAGCACCCATCCGGCCGTGAGCCCCGCCACCAGCACGACCGATAAGACCACGGCCAGCACCACGACACCGCGAGACCGCATGACCCCTCCTCCACCCCGCCCGCCGTTCGAACACTTGATCATCCCAGTGTCCGAATATTCCGTACATGCGACATAGAGCCGTTTTTGTGGCCGAAACTGGAAGGCGGCTTAGCGACGACTCATCCGTCCCTTAAACCCGCTTTAACGGCGCCCCCGAAGCACCGAAACGCCCCTACCTTCGGAAACGTCAGCGACCGCGGACGGAACGGCGGCAGGGAGGTGGCCCCATTGCATCGATCACCGCGACAAGGGATCGGCCCGGGGGCCGCCCGGCCCCCGGAGCCGCGGTCGGGCACCGCCGAAGGAGCGATCCTCGCGGTGCCGGACGCCGCGGGCCGTGCCCCGCGCTCCCGTCCCGCGGACCCGGTCCGGCGGGCCGGCCCACCACGGCGCACCCCACCTCCAGGTCCTCCACGAGGGCGCCGGGCCGGCCGCGACCGGATCACACCCATCCCCCTCGGCAGGGGCGGGTCCGCGCGGAACGGCCTCCGGGCGCGGGGCACGACCCGGTTCACCCGTCCCCGGCCACACCCAGGGACCGGGCCCTGCCCACGGCGCGGGGGCAGGGCCCTCCTTCTACCTCTCAGCTCGTCCAGGGCAGGCGGACGGCCTCCAGCGCCGGATCCGTCAGGACGGCCTCGATGAGGGACGTCGGGCCGACGATCTTCGTGCCCCACAGGTCCCAGTCGCAGTAGACGACCCAGGACCGGTCCTCGGCCCACAGGTCGGACGGGCAGCTGTTCAGCCCGGGATGGTCGTACAGCGCGGTCGCGTCGCCGAGGCGGCCCGCGAGGACGGTGTCGTCGTCCCAGTCGTTGGTCACCAGCGGGCAGTAGTAGGCCAGGCAGCGGGTGTCCGCGTCGGACGGGCTGTGCCGCAGCAGCACCCCGATGAGCCGGTGCCAGCTCTCCCGGTCCAGGCAGCCCTCCGCGGGCGGCCGGACCGCCGCCGACCAGCTGCCCGCCGGGTGCCCCTGGCGCAGGCAGCGGCTCCCCGGCAGCGCCCCGTCCGGGACGACCGGCTCACCGAAGCCGCGCGCGAGCTCACGCCAGCGCAGCCGCCGCCACCCCGCGCCGGGGTCGCCGGTGCGGCCGAGGTCGACGCCGGTGACGATCGCGCCCTCCAGCAGGTCGCCCACGTCGGACGGACCGGTCAGCCCCGCCGCCGCCACCGACTGGTGGACATCGTCGTGCGTCGTGGTGACCAGGCCGCCCTCCCACACGTACATCGCGTGCAGGAGCCAGGCGGCGTCGGGGCGGCGCGGCGGCTCGAACCCCGAATGGCCGTGGGCCGGATCCAGCTCGCGCAGCCACCGGGCGGCCTCCCCCGGAACGCGGGCCCATGCGTCCTCGATGTCCATAGCCGCATCCTGCCATCTCAGGGCGTCAGCAGGCCGCCCAGCCGGGCGGCCTGGACCTCCCAGCGCCACTCGCGCTCGATCCAGGCGCGGCCCCGCTCCCCCATCGCGCGGGCGCGCGCCGGGTCGGCCAGCAGCCCGGTGAGCGCGGCGGCGATCCCGGCGACCGAGCGGCCCGGCACGACCAGGCCCGTCTCGCCGTCCAGGACGGCGTCGGGCGCGCCGCCGGAGTCGCCGGCGACGACGGGCAGCCCGGTCGCCGACGCCTCCAGGTAGACGATGCCGAGCCCCTCCACGTCCAGGCCGCGGCGGCGGGTCCGGCACGGCATCGCGAAGACGTCGCCCGCGTCGTAGTGGGCGGGCAGCTCCTCCCAGCTCACGCCGCCGGTGAAGACCACGCTGCGGTCGACGCCGAGGGACGCCGCGAGGCGCTGCAGGCGATCCCGGTAGGGGCCGCCGCCGACGAGAAGGAGGGCGGCGTCGGGCTGCTCCCGCAGGACGCGCGGCCACGCGTGGATCAGCGCGTCCTGGCCTTTGCGCGGCACCAGCCGCGACACGCACACCACCACCGGCCGGTCCGCGAGCCCGTGCCGGGCCCGGATCTCCTCGCCGCCCGTGTTCCGGTGGAAGACCTTCTCGTCCACGCCGGGGGCGAGCCGCGCCAGCCGGGCGGCGGCGCCCGGTGCCAGCGCCCGCGCCAGCCGGGTGCGGGTGTACTCGCCGAGGTAGGTCAGCACGTCCAGGTCGTCGCCGATGCGGCGGAGCAGGTGCCGCGCCACCGGGAGCGCCGCCCAGCCCGCCTCGTGGCCGTGCGTGATGCCGACGAGGCGCTCGGCGCCGCGCCGCCGCAGCGCCGGGGCCAGCAGGCCGAGCGGCGCCGCCGCGCCGAACACGACCGAGTCGCAGCCCTCAGCGCGGAGCACGTCCGCGGCCCGGCGCAGCACGCCCGGCTCCGGCAGCATCAGCGAGCCGGGATGCCGGACGACCGGGAACGGCTGCCGCGCGTCGAACTCCGCGGCGCCCTTCCACGCCGGGGCGTACACGACCACCGAGCCGGCCGGGCGGCGGGCCGCGAGGCCGTGCACGAACGCCTGGATGCCGCCGGGCCGCGGCGGGAAGTCGTTGGTGACGAACAGGGTCTTGGTCATCGTCCGGCCAGAATACGGAGAGGCCCGCCACCGCTGCTGCGGTGACGGGCCTCCGACGAGCGTGCGGTCAGTGGCTGATCTCCTGCGACTTGCGGCCGCCCTCGATCTCCTCGTGCTCGTGCTCCTCGACGGGGATGTCGTCGAAGGTCCACGCCCGGTTGAGCCGCGACCGCAGGTGGCCGATCGGGCCCTTCGCCCCGGGCGCCGGGATGCCCGCGGCGTCCCGGTCCGGCGGCTCCGGCCGCGTGTTCTCCTTCGACAGCAGGACGTGCCGCTCCTCGTCGCGCGCCGGCTCGTGGCGCTCGGAGAACTTGCCGTCCGGCGACATCAGGATCACGCCGCTCTCCACGCCGTGCCCGACGATGTCGGCGTCCTTGCGCTGCAGGCCGAGGCAGATCCGCTTCGTCACGATGAACGCGATGACCGGCCCGACGAAGAACGTCACCCGGAAGAACCACGTCGTGGCGAACAGCGACAGGTGGAACTTGTCCGCGAGGACGTCGTTCGCGCCCGCCAGCCACAGCAGCCCGTAGAACGTGACCGCGGCGACGCCCGTCGCAGTGCGGACCGGGGCGTTGCGGGGCCGGGTGTTGACGTGGTGGTGCCGCTTGTCGCCGGTCACCCACGCCTCGATCCACGGCCAGGCCGCCGCGCCGCCGAACACGATGCCGAGCGGCAGGGCCGCCGGGATCAGCACGCTCAGGCTGAGCGTGTGGCCCCAGGCGTTGATCTCCCAGCCCGGCATGATGCGCAGCGAGCCCTCCAGGACGCCCATGTACCAGTCGGGCTGGGAGCCCGAGGAGATGGCGCCGGGGTCGTACGGGCCGAACAACCAGATCGGGTTGATCTGCGCGAACGCCCCCAGCAGCGCCAGGACGCCGAAGGTGAACAGGAAGTAGGCGCCCGTCTTGGCCATGAAGACCGGGTAGAACGGGTAGCCGTAGACCTGCTTCTCGGACTGGTTCTTGACCGGCATCGCGGTGTGCTTCTGCACCCACATGATCATCATGTGCGCGGTGACCATGCCGAGCAGCAGCGCCGGGATCAGCAGGATGTGCACCATGTACAGGCGCGGCACGATGTCCTGGCCGGGGAACTCACCGCCGAACAGGAACATGTACAGGTAGGTGCCGACGATCGGGATGCCCTCGGCCACGCCCTGCGTGATGCGCAGGCCGGTGCCGGACAGCAGGTCGTCCGGCAGCGAGTAGCCCGCGAGGCCCTCCAGCATGCCCAGCGTGAACATGCCGATGCCGATCAGCCAGTTCAGCTCGCGCGGCTTGCGGTAGGCGCCGGTGAAGAAGACCCGGAGCATGTGCGCCAGGATCGACGCCATGAACAGCAGCGCCGCCCAGTGGTGGATCTGCCGCATGAGCAGGCCGCCGCGGACGTCGAAGCTGATGTGCAGCGTCGAGGCGTACGCCTCGGACATCTTCACGCCGTTCAAGGGCTTGTAGGAGCCCTCGTACACGACCTCCACCATGCTCGGCTTGAACCAGAGCGTCAGGAACGTCCCGGTCAGCAGCAGGATGATGAAGGAGTACAGGGCGATCTCGCCCAGCATGAAGGACCAGTGGTCCGGAAAGACCTTCTTCATATTGCGCTTGAAGAAGGTGGTGGACCCGAGGCGGTCGTCGAGGAACGTCAGCGGGGCCTCGACCGCCTTGGGTGCTGTCGCCTCGCTCATCCGCGCTCCCAGAAGCTCGGGCCGACGGGTTCGTGGTAGTCGCTCGTGGCGACGATGTAACCGTCCTCGACCGACAGCGGCAGCTGCGGCAGCGGCCGCGCCGCCGGGCCGAACACGACCTTCGCGGCGTCGGTGGCGTCGAACGTGGACTGGTGGCACGGGCACAGGATGTGGTGCGTCGTCTGCTCGTACAGGGCCGCCGGGCAGCCGACGTGCGTGCAGACCTTCGAGTACGCGACGATCCCGTTGACGTGCCAGTTCTCCCGGCCCTTGGCGGGCTTGAAGTCGCCGGCCGGGACGTTGATCAGGATCGTGACGGCCTTCGCGACCTGGGTGAGCACCTCGTCCTCGGGCAGGTGCTCCTCCATGCCCTCCGGCAGCACGGTGATCATCGAGCCGGGCGCCGAGAAGTCGCTGACCTTCAGCGGCACGTTGGTGCCGTCCACCACCAGGCGGACGCCCTTCTTGCCCTGCGCCTTCGCCTGCTTGACGGCCTCGCCCCAGAAGGTGTGCCGGAGCCTCTTCTCCGGCAGCGGGCCGAGGTCGCGCAGCAGCACCAGCGGGGCCAGCCCGAGCGGCGCGGCGGCGAGCAGCAGCGTGCGGCGCAGCAGCGGCCGCTTGGTGATGCCGCTGTCCTCCGCGCCCTCCATGAAGTCCCGGCTGAACGCCTCCCGGGTCTCCTCGTCCGCCGCCAGCTCGTGCCGCTCCTGGATGATCGGCTTGCTGGTCATCAGCCGGCGCACCCAGATGGTGACGCCGACCGCCATCGACAGGAAGGCCAGCGCCATCGTCCCGCCGAGCCAGAAGTTGTTCTCGCGGGCGTCCAGCAGGCCGTGCATGCCGCCGTCGCGGCCGCTCCAGCCGATGAAGTAGGCGATGAACGCCACGCTCGACACGAACGCGAGCAGGAAGAACGCCGCGACGATGCGCTCGGCACGCTTGGCCGACTGCTCGTCGAGCTGCTCCCCCACGCCCGCGGGCGCCGAGATGTCGTCCTCGGCGAGGAGGGCCTTCTCCCTCGCCGGGGACGGCGTGCCGATCACGCGCTCGCGTCGGCCGCCGTCCTCGCGCGGGCCCGTCGAGCCCGCGGTCTCCTTGTTGTCGTCGCTCATGACTTCTTCAGCTTCTTCGGCTTCTTAGCGGTGATCCACATGGCCGCCAGCACCATCAGGCCGAGACCCACCAGCCAGGCGACCAGGCCCTCGCTCACCGGGCCGATGCGGCCGAGGCCGTTGCCGCCCGGGTTGGGCTCCTCGCGCGTCTGCACCAGGTAGGAGATGATCGCCTGCTTGTCCTCGGGCCGCAGCGTGGTGTCGTTGAACACCGGCATGGCCTGCGGACCGGTCAGCATCGCCTCGTAGATCTGGGTGGGCGTGACGTCGCTGTTGGACAGCGGCGGCGCGTACTTGCCGCCCGTCAGCGCGCCGCCCTGGCCGGTGAAGCTGTGGCACTGCGCGCAGTTGGTGCGGAACAGCTTCCCGCCGAGCGCCACGTCGCCGTTCTTCGGGTCCACGGCGGACGCGGGCGGAACCTCGGGCCCACCGCCGAGCGAGGCGATGTAGGCCCGCAGGTCGGCCAGGTTCTTCTCGGCCTGGGCCTTCTGCTTCTCCGCCGCCTCCCGCTTCTCCGGCTCCTCGTAGTCGGTCTTGATCGAGGTGTTGAAGGTGGGGATCGGCGTCTTGCGCGGCACCTGCGCGCCAGGGTTCATCGCGGGCATGCGGCCCGTGCTGACCTGGAAGTCGACGGATGCGGCGCCCACCCCGATGAGGCTCGGCGCGATGGAGTTGCCCTCGGCGTCCTTCGTGCCCTCGGCGTTCAGCCCGTGGCAGCTCGCGCAGTTCTTGTTGAACAGCTGTTGCCCGTGCTTCAAGTCCTCCGCGGCCTGCGCGGTGCTCTGCGCCTCGGCGCGGTCGGTCTGCGGCGAGAAGCCGGCGTAGATCACGCCGATCGCCGCCAGGGCCGCCAGCACGACGGCGTAGCCCGCCCACGGGCGCCGTCGCCATGCGGTGATCCTTTTCACGGAAATCCCCGTTCGGGTCATGTCGTCGGGATGGGGTCAGAGGTCGAGCAGGTAAACGACCGAGAACAGGCCGATCCACACCACGTCGACGAAGTGCCAGTAGTAGGACACGACGATCGCGCTCGTCGCCTGCTCGTGGGTCCAGCGCTTGGCGGCGTAGGTCCGCCCGAGCAGGAACAGGAACGCGACCAGGCCGCCGATCACGTGCAGACCGTGGAAACCGGTGGCCAGGTAGAACACCGAGCCGTAGGCCGAGGACGAGAAGGTCAGCCCGTCGTGCACGACGAGGTTGTAGTACTCGTACGCCTGGCCCGCGACGAAGTAGGCGCCCATGAGGAACGAGAGGATGTACCACTCGCGCAGACCCCACCGGGCCGGGTTCAGCAGGCTGCCGTCACGCCCGACCTTGCCCGCCTCGGCCTTGAACACGCCCATCTGGCACGTCACCGAGGACAGCACCAGGATGGTCGTGTTCACCGCCGACAGCGGCAGGTCCAGCGGGGCGCCCGGCCACGCGTCTTCACCGGACTGGCCGATCGTCACGGAGCGGATCGTGAAGAACATCGCGAACAGCGCCGCGAAGAACATCAGCTCGGACGACAGCCAAACGATCGTCCCCACGCTGACCAGATTGGGACGGTTCGCCCGTGCGTGAGGTGTTGTCTCTATCGCGGATGCTGTCACGGGCAGCATTATTGCGCCCCCATCCCGTGAGTGACGCATGACCCCCCTCCTAGGGTTCCCCGAGCGTGTTGCCGGAGCCCCCGACCCGGTACCCTCACGTGCATGAGCACCACCCCGGAGAGCCCGATGAAGGTCCTCGTCTACAGCGACGACGCGAACACCCGCGCCCAGATCCGGCTGGCCGTCGGGCGCCGGCCCGCCGCCGACCTGCCGAAGGTCGAGTTCGTCGAGGTCGCCACCCAGCCGGCCGTGGTGGAGCGGCTGGACGAGGGCGACATCGACGTCGCGATCGTCGACGGCGAGGCGCAGCCCGCGGGCGGCCTCGGCGTCTGCCGGCAGGCCAAGGACGAGGTCTACGACTGCCCGCCGTTCCTCGCCCTCATCGCCCGCCGCGACGACGGCTGGCTCGCCACCTGGTCGCGCGCCGACGCCGTCGCGAGCCTGCCGATCGACCCGATGGCGCTGGCGAACGCCCTCGCCGGGCTGATGCGGCAGCGCCTGGAGAACCGCCTGCCCGCCCTGTAGCCCCCGCGCCCGTCCGCCGAAGGGGCGGCCGCACGACACGACGACCCGGTAGGGGACATGGACGCCCGCACGAACTGGCCCGCACTGCTCAACGCCCTCCTGTCGGGCGAGTCGCTGTCCAGCGAGGAGACCTCCTGGGCCATGAACAGCATCATGGCCGGGGAGGCCACCGACGTGCAGATCGCGGGCTTCGCCGTCGCGCTGCGCGCCAAGGGCGAGACCGTCGAGGAGGTCACCGGCCTCGCCGACGGCATGATGGACAACGCCACCCGCATCGAGGTCCCCGGGCACATCGCCGACCTCGTCGGCACCGGCGGCGACCGGGCCCACACCGTCAACATCTCCACGATGGCCGCCGTCGTGGCCGCCGCGTCGGGCGTCCGCGTCGTCAAGCACGGCAACCGCGCCGCCTCGTCCTCCTGCGGCGCCGCCGACCTGCTGGAGCACCTCGGCGTCGCCATCGACCTCCCGCCCGACGCCACCGCGCGCGTCGCCGAGGAGACCGGCATCACCTTCTGCTTCGCGCCGCTCTACCACCCGGCGCTGCGGTACGCGTCCCGGACGCGCAGCGAACTCGGCACGCCGACGGTGTTCAACTTCCTCGGCCCGCTGACGAACCCGGCGCGCCCGTCCGCGCAGGCCGTCGGCGTGTTCCACCCGCGAATGGCGGGCGTCATCGCGGGCGTGTTCGCCGCCCGCGGCTGCTCGTCCCTGGTGTTCCGCGGCGACGACGGCCTGGACGAGCTCACCACCACCGGCACCTCCACCGTGTGGGTCGTCCGCGACGGAACCGCCACCGAGACGACCTTCGACCCCGCCGACCTGGGCATCCCCCCGGCCCAGCCGGACGACCTCCGCGGCGCCGACGCCGAGTTCAACGCCCGCGTCGCACGCGACACGTTCGCCGGCGCCGAGGGCCCGGTCCGCGACATGGTGCTGCTGAACGCGGCCGCGCTCATCACCGCCTACGAGGGCACCCCGCCCGCCGCCGACCTCACCAAGGCCCTCCGAACCGGCTACGACCGCGCAGCCGAAGCCGTCGACTCAGGCAAGGCGAAGGACCTGCTGGCCCGCTGGGTAGAGGTGTCAGCTTCTCTGCGCTGAGTATCGACGCAGGAGGCAACTGGCTCCCCCGCTGTGGGGACGACCTCACACCTTCCGACATCACTGCGCATCGCAGACGCTCTGCCACCCCATGCCCCGTTGTAGGGCTCGCACAACACCAAGCCGCCACCCGCTTGTCGGGGGGGTAGGGGGCGAAGCCCCCACCGGGGGCGTGGGGGCGGAGCTCCCACCGGGGGTTGCCCCGGCGCCTGTAGCGAAGCGCTAGCGAAGCCGGAAGGCGCAGGGGCAACCCCCGACCGCGGGGGGCGTGGGGGGTCGCCCCCCCACAATTAATCAGCGTCCGGTAGGCCCAGCGCGAACGCCTGCTCCAGGTCGTGCTGCGAGTACGTGCGGAACGCTATGTGGGTTTCGGTGCCGACGATGCCCGGGACCTTGTTGATGCGGCCGGGGATGACGTCGTTCAGTTCCTCGTGCCGGCGTACGCGGACCATCGCCATGAGGTCGTGGTCGCCGGTGACGGAGTAGACCTCGCTGACGCCGTCGAGCGCGGCGATCGTCTCGGCCACCTCGTGGATGCGCGCGACGTCGGCCTTGACGAACACGATCGCAGTGACCACTTCACCCTCCCCCTCAGACACGGAACTCTCCGACCCTATCGGGCGCGGGTCAGCCGCGGCTCAGCGCGGCCGGGCGGCGGGCGGGGCCGGCTCGGCGGGCGAGGAGGGCGAAGGCGACGCCGGCCACGAAGCCGTAGATGTGCGCGGTGTAGGCGACGTTGCTCTTCTCGTCGCCCAGTGACAGCCATTGCAGGACGAACCAGTATCCCAGCACGACCCAGACGGGCAGGCGGACGACGATGACGGGTGGTACCCAGCTGACGATGCGGCCTCGCGGGTTGAGGATCACGTAGGCGCCCATCACGCCGGCGATGGCGCCGGACGCGCCGATGAGCGGGACGGTCGAGCCGGGTGAGGTCCATGCGAAGCCGTAGACGGCGACCAGGCCGAACGCCAGGTAGCTCAGGAGGTAGCGCCAGCGGCCGAGGCGGTCTTCGACGCCCATGCCGACGACGAACAGCGCCACCAGGTTGCCGAGCAGGTGCAGTGCCCCGGAGTGCAGGAACATCGAGGTGAACGCGGAGGTCCAGGGCGCCTTCTCGAAGGACGCGGGACCGCATTCGCGGACGATGTCGGTCGGCAGCGGCTGCTGGTCGCCGGTGGTCAGCTCTTTGGGCACCGCGCCGTACTCGTAGGTGAAGTGCGCCGCCCGGCATTCGCGGACGCGGTCCTCGCCGTACCAGGTCGCGAAGTTCGACATGGGCGTGAGCAGGAAGACCACGACGTTGGCCGCGACGAGCAGGTACGTCACCCACGGGACGCGGCGCGCCGGCTGGCTGTCGTAGAGGGGCAGTGCCACAGGGTCACCTTAGTGGGCGGCCGGGGCGCGAGCGGGACGTCTCGGGCCGCTCGTAGGGTCGTTCGTAGGCCTTGTCGATCCATTCGCGCAGGCCCTCGGCGCCGTGCACGGGGCACGTCCACGGGCCGTCGACCTCGACGAGCCGGACGCCGGGCAGGTCGAGCCATCGCAGCACGCACTCCATCTCCTCGGCGGTGGCGCCCGCGGAGGGGGGCGCGCCGAGGGGGACGCCGCCGGGCGCCTCGCCGGAGGGCGGGAACACGGTTTCGGCGGTGGCGATGAGCGCGTCCACGTACGGGCGGGGGTGGGCGCGCGGCGGGACGGTGCCGGCGGCGGCGAGCCGGCCGTAGCGCACCACCGAGAGCTCCCAGCCGCCGTCGAAGGCGGGCCGGGCCGCCACGAGCTCCGGCAGCCGGGACAGGGCGGCGAGCCGCTGGCCTCGCGCGGCGGCCCGGACGAACGCGGCGAGCCGGTCGCGCTGCGCGGCGGCCTCCTCGTAGCGCAGTTCGGACGCGAGCCGGTCGATGCGGACCTGGGCGGCGGCCATCACGGGGCGGACGTCGCCCTCCATGACGGCGCGGGCCGTCCCGGCGTGGACGGCGTAGGCGTCGGGGGACTCGCGGCCGTCGCAGGGCGCGCCGCAGCGCCCGATCTCGGCGAGCGCGCACGCGCGGGCCTTGCCGCGCTCGATCAGCCGGAGCGTCAGCCGCTGGGTGCACTGGCGCAGCGGGACGGCCTCGTGGAGGGCAGCGCGGGCCTCTTCGGCCTGCCGCCGGGACGAGATCGGCCCGAGGTAGCGGGCGCCGTCGGCGCGGCATTCCCGGACGATCGACAGCCGCGGGAAGGGTTCCACGGTCAGTTTCAGCCAGATGGCCCGCTCGGGGAACTTCGAGCGGCGGTTGTAGCGCGGTTTGTGCTCGGCGATCAGCCGCAGTTCGCGGACTTCGGCCTCCAGGCCGGTGGCGCACACGATCGTGCGGACGTTCTCGGCGAGGCCGACCATCTCGCGGACGCGCCAGCGCGTCTCCGAGCCGGTGAAGTAGCTGCGGACCCGGGAGCGCAGGTCGCCGCTCTTGCCGACGTAGAGCACCTCGCCCGCGGCGTCTTCGAACAGGTAGACGCCGGGGGTGCTGGGCACGTCGTCGGCGAGGTGCCGCTTGCGGCGCTGCTCGGGGGTGGGCGCCTTGGCGAAGCCGCGCATCTCCTCCAGCGAGGTGACGCCGAACGAGCCGAGCCGCTCGATGAGGCCGTGCAGGACCTCCGTGGTGGCGCGGGCGTCGGCGAGGGCGCGGTGCGTCGGCTCGTTGGACGTCCGGAAGAAGCGGGCGAGGGTGCCGAGCTTGCAGTTGGGCACCTCGTCCTTGGACAGGACGCGGCGCGCCAGGTCGACGGTGTCGACGACGGGGAAGGCGGGCCAGGCGTACCCGTTCGCGGCGCAGGCGGTCTTCAGGAAGCCGATGTCGAAGGGGGCGTTGTGCGCGACGAGCACGCAGCCGCGCGCGAACTCCAGGAACGCGGGCAGCACCGACTCGATGCGCGGCGCGGCCGTGACCATCGCCGTGGTGATGCCGGTGAGCGCGGTGATGAACGGCGGGACGGGCCCGCCGGGGTCGACCAGCGTGCCGAAGTCGCCGAGTTCCTCGCCGCCGCGCACCTTCACCGCGCCGATCTCGGTGATGGCCGAGTCGGCGGCCGAGCCGCCCGTCGTCTCCAGGTCGACCACCACGAAGGTGACCTCGGCGAGCGGCGTGCCGAGGTCGTCAAGCGTCCCCTGCACTCCCTCAACACCGTGCGCAGCCGTCATGTGCGCGACCGTAGAGGACCCCACCGACAGAAGCCGGGGCCGCTAGGGTTGGGGGGCGCCGGCACGTCCCGCCGGGCGGGGGCCGCGGGGGACGGCTCGGGGGAGCCCGGCGCGCCCCGTCCGTTCGCGCGTCCGCCCTGGTCGGCGCCGGTTAGGACGCGGGGCGGCAGGGAAGACAGAGCCCACCGGCGGCGTAGCCCGGAAGGAGCGGGATCATCGACAGCGGCCCCGAAGCGACCCCCGGCTGCGCGGAGTCCGACGAGAAGCTGGGCAGGCCCCTCCCCGAACCGGTCCGGCAGTCGGTGGTCGAGGCCGCCGCCGAGCTGATCGGGACGCTGCCCGCCGACGAGGTCCCGGTGCCGCTGCGCCGGTTCGCGCGGTTCGAGCGCCGCAAGCGCGCCAAGCTCGCGGGGCAGCACATCGCGGCGGTGCTGGAGAAGGACGCCGCGTTCCGCGGCCGGGTCGCCGAGCCGCTGCGGGAGGCGCAGGCCGACCTGGTCGGGGAGGTCGAGGCGGGGCGGGTGCCGCCCGCCGCCGACCCGGTCCGGGTCGCGGTGCTGGCGTACCTGCTGCGGCCCGCCGGCTGGACGGGGCTCGTCGACGCGGCTCGCGCCGAGCTGGAGCGCTCCGCGAGCGCGTCGGAGGAGGAGGCGGCCGAGCGGCGCGTCGCGGCGCTGAAGGAGGAGCTGGCCGCCGCGCGCTCCGCGCGCTCCGCCGAGCACGAGAAGCTGCGCGCGGAGCTGCGCGAGGTCAAGGCCGAGGTGGCCGAGCTGCGCCGCAAGCTGCACGACGCCCGGACCCGGTACCGGGCGGCGGAGGAGCGCGCGGACACGGTCGTGGCGGACGCCGAGCGGCGGCTGGCCGCGGCCGGGGAGTCGACCGCCGCGGCGGAGAAGGAGGTGCGCAAGCTGCGCGCCCGTGCCGAGCGGGCGGAGACGGCCGCGGAGGCCGCCAAGAGGGCCGCGAGGGAGGGGCGCAACGTCGACGACGTCCGGCTGCGGATGCTGCTCGACACGCTCGTGGACGCGGCGCAGGGCGTCCGGCGGGAGCTGGCGCTGCCCGCGACGATCGTCCGGCCGGCGGACGTGGTCGGCGGGCTGGAGCCGGACCGGCTCGCGCACCGCACGCTGCCGGGCCGGGCCCTGTCCGACAGCGACCCGCAGCTGCTCGACCGGCTGCTGGCGCTGCCGCAGGTGCACCTGATCGTGGACGGCTACAACGTCACGAAGACCGGCTACGGGGAGCTGCCGCTGTCGGACCAGCGCAGCCGGCTCGTGTCCGGGCTCGGCGGGCTGGCCGCGCAGACCCGCGCCGAGGTGACCTGCGTGTTCGACGGCGCGGAGCTGGACGCGCCGGTGGCGATCGCGGCGCCGCGCGGCGTCCGGGTGAAGTTCAGCGCCCCCGGGCAGACCGCGGACGAGCTGATCGGCGAGCTGGTGCAGGCGGAGCCGCCGGGCCGTCCCGTGGTGGTGGTGTCCTCGGACCGCGAGGTCGCCGACGCGGCGCGGCGCGCCGACGCCCGGCCGTGCCCGTCCACGCTGCTGCTGCGCCGGCTCGGCCGGTCCTGACCGGGCGCCACCGGTTAAGGACGGTTTAAGGCCGCGATAAGGGACGGGTCGCAATCCGTGACCTGCCCCTCACGGAAAGTGGACGTAGCCCGTCGATCTCCATCAAAGAGTGACGAATCGGTTGTGACGGTTGTTGCCCCTCGCTAATGTCGTCCGCTGACGTCGTGGACGAGAGGGGCGAATCCGACCGTGGCCAAAGATCTCATCGGGGCACCGGCACGCGAGCGTGACCGGAGGGGCGGCCCCGCGAGCAGAGGCGCCTCCCGCCGCCTGGCGGCCGCCGCCTGCCTGACCGTGACCGCCGCCCTGGTCTCCCCCCCGGTGGTGGCGCACGCCGACCCCAGGCCGACCAAGGCCCAGGCCCAGAAGAAGCTCGACAAGCTGAGCGAGCAGTTCGACCAGGAAGTCGAGAAGTACAACCAGAACCGGGAGAAGCTCAAGGTCGCCAAGAAGAAGTACGACGCGGCGACCAAGGCGAGCAAGGAGGAGCAGGCCACCTTCGAGCAGCAGCGCTCCAAGATCGCCCAGATGGCGGCCGCCGCCTACAAGAACGGCGACTCCACGGACGTGACGGGCTTCGTGGGCAGCAAGGACCCGCAGTCGATCCTCGACCAGGCGGCCGTCTTCTCCCACCTGTCGCACGAGCGCAGCTCCCAGCTCACCCAGTTCCTCGCCACCGCGCAGCGGCTCCGCCGCGAGCAGTCGCAGGCCAAGGCCGCCTACGACGAGGTGAAGCAGAAGCAGGCGGAGCTGAAGAAGAAGAAGGTCGAGCTCGACAAGCAGGTCGAGAAGCAGAAGGCGCTGGTCCGGCGGCTCGGCGGCGGCTCGTCGTCGTCCTCCGGCGGCGGGCCGACCGGCGGCACCTACACCGGCCCGGCGAGCGGCGCCCCGCGCGCGGCGCTCGACTTCGCCTACGCCCAGCTCGGCAAGCCGTACCAGTACGGCGCCGAGGGCCCGGGCTCCTACGACTGCTCGGGCCTGACCATGAAGGCGTGGGCCGCGGCGGGCGTCAGCATCACCCGCACCACCAACTCGCAGTACGCCGCCACCAAGCGGGTGGCCAAGAGCGACCTGCAGCCGGGCGACCTGGTCTTCTTCAGCAGCCTCGGCCACGTCGGCCTGTACGTGGGCGGCGGCAAGATGATCCACGCCCCGCGCACCGGCAAGAACGTCGAGGTCGTCAGCATCACCTCGGGCTACTACCTGAGCAACTACTACGGCGCCGGACGCCCCTGACGCGTCCCGCCGCGCCCCGCCACAGGGGCGCGGAACGGCTCCCCCCGACAACGGACCAGGGTTGACCTGGTCCGTTGTTAATTTTGGGGGGGTTTGCCTTCTCTTGGGGCTTTGGTACGTTGTCCTCACTCACGGCGCCCTCCAGACGCCGTGGTCACGCGACGCCCACCAGGCGCCGCGGCCCCACGCGGCGCATCAGTCCGCCGCGTGACGGCGGCGCGAGCCACGCGCCGCACCCCCTCGGGACGGCACGGCCCACGCGCCGTCCCCGCGGCGCCCTCAGGGTGCCGCAGCGGTCCGCACGCGGACCGCGGCCGGCCCGGCCCACCGTGCGCACGCCCGCAGCGGCATGGCGCTGAGAGCGCGGCCACGGCGGTCCATCCGGGTCAGCCTCCCCGGACGTCCCCCCTTCAACGGGACGGTCGTCCGTGCACAACATCAGGCGCCGCTCGTTCGCACGCGGGAGACAGGTCCCGCGCCGGGCCCCATCTCGCCCCCAGGAGCGCAGCGGCAGCGCCGAATCCGCCGCAGCGCGGAACCGGGGAACCACATCGCCGGAGTCCGGGAGTCCTCCCGGACGGGCATTCCGGCACCCGGGGTGAATCGGTGCGTCTCTCCCGGCCCCGTTCCGGTGGAGCCCGCCGTAGGGCCAGCTTCCTCGCCCGAACCCGTCAGCTAACCCGGTAGGCGTCTGGAAGAGCGAAGGAGAGATTCCGCAGCGTTACCTGGGCGTGGCCGCCCATCATGCGGCCACGCCCGGACCCCCTGCGCTCCGCGGGCCCCGCCCGCCGAGCGCTCCCCATCCGAACCGGCGTGCCCGATGGCGGGCACGTCACCGCCGAGTCCGCGGCCGCGCCGGCGCGCCGTCCGCGGAGCCGGGGACCCATCCAGTCCCATCACATCGGGGTGAATCGGCCTGCCCAAGGGCGGCCGTAGGGCGGCTTCCACGCCCGAACCCGTCAGCTAACCCGGTAGGCGGCATGGAAGTCGAGGAGACCCCCCGTGCCAGGCGCACATCGCAAGAAGATCCCGGGCAAGCACCGCAAGGCGCGCCCCCTGTCCCTCCCCTGGCGGACGACCGGCGGCGTCCTCGTCGGCGCCGCCGTACTCGGCACCGCCGCGGTGACCGCCCAGGCGTCCGTCCTGCCGTTCGGCTCCGCCCCGGCGGCGACCACGGCGGCCGACGCCGCCGTCGCCAAGAAGGCGGACAAGGGCTCGTCCGGAAACTCGTCCAAGGACGCCTCCAAGGGCGGGCGCAGCGGCAAGGCCGCCAAGACGCCGAAGCCGTCCGCGCCGTCCCCCGGCAAGACCGCGAAGGGCGAGCCGGAGCCGGCCGCCGCCGGACCGCAGGCCGCGGCCTCGCGGCCCACCGCCGATCAGGCCATCGCGCTCGCCCGGTCCCAGGTGGGCGTGAAGGAGGACGACGGCGGCGAGACCAAGTTCCAGCAGTGGTACATGAGCACCTCCCGCGCGCAGCAGACCCTCGCGCGCGACGGCGGCTCGCTCGGCGGCTACAGCGACGCGAACTGGTGCGACATGTTCGTCTCCTGGGTCGGCGAGCAGATCGGCTTCACCGACCAGATCGGCAGCGACGCCTGGACGGTCGCCCACGCCCGCTGGTTCCAGGAGCACGGCCGCTGGGGCACCGAGCCCAAGCCGGGCGCGATCGTCTTCTTCGCCTGGGACGGCGGCAAGAAGGTCACCGACATCCGGCACGTCGGCATGGTGATCAAGAAGGTCGGCGACGGCACCGTCCAGACCGTCGAGGGCAACACCGGCAACGCCGTCAAGGTCAAGGTGCGCTCCGCCGCCGACATCGTCGGCTACGGATACCCCGACTACAAGTCGTGACGGCCTCCCCGGCGGCGCGGGCTGCATAGGATCGCGCGCATGGAGGACGCTCGGGACCAGGACGATCCGGAGCGGGACGCCCCCGAGCGGGACGGCCCGCGGCACGGCGGTCCCGTCACGCGGCGCAGGGCCCTGGTCCTCGGCGCGGGCGGGACCGCCGCGCTGCTCGCGGGCGGCGCCGGGCTCCTCGGCGCGCGGGCCGGCGCCGGCGCGGCGCCGCAGGCCCGCGCCGCCCGGGACGGCGCGTCGCGCGCGGCCGGGCCCTTCAGCCTCGACGCCGCCGGGACCGTCCTCGCCAACCGCGCCCGGGCCGTGCGGACCGGCGACCGCTTCGCCTTCCTCGCCACCGTCGGGGACGCGCCCGAGACGTTCCAGGACGCCCAGTCCCGCATGTACGACAACCTCCGCAGGCTGCCCCTCGAAGGCTGGGAGGAACGCGCCGTCGACGTCCAGGCCGCGTCCGAGGACGGCGCCGTCCTGCGCGTCGAGGTGCGCTACCGGCTGCGGGGCTTCGACAAGGGCCACGTCGCCCGCACCCGCTACCTCGCGATGGCCCCCGGCTCCGGCACCTGGACGATCGCCGGGGACGGGACGTCCCGCGGCCTCACCGACGACGCCGAGATCTGGGACGGCGGGCCCCTGACCGTGGTCAAGGGCCGCGGCAGCCTCGTCATCGGCGACACCACCGGCCTCGACGGCATCGCCGCGCGCCTGGACGCCGCCGTGCCGGTCGTGACCGGCGTCGTCGGCCGCGGCTGGGCGCAGCGGGTCGTCGCGCTGGTCCCCGCCGACGCGGGCCTGGCGTCCGCGCTCGCGGGCCCGGGGCAGAGCCTCGGCGAGATCGCCGCGCTCGCCACCGTCGCGCCGGCGGGCGGCACCGGCCGCGGCGAGGACCGCGTCATCGTCTCCCCCGGCACCTTCGGCCGCCTCAACGGCCTCGGGCGCGACGTCGTCCTCACGCACGAGCTGACCCATGTCGCCACCGGCGGCGCCCGCGACCGGCGGACCCCGCTGTGGCTCATCGAGGGCTTCGCCGACTACGTCGGCTACCGGCGCGTCAAGATCAGCGTCCGGTCGGCGGCCGGCGAGCTGCGCCGCGAGGTCGCCGCCGGGCGGCTCCCGGCCGCGCTGCCCGCGGCGGCCGCCTTCGCGGGCGGCTCCCCGCGCCTGTCCCAGGCGTACCAGGAGTCCTGGCTCGCGTGCCGGATGGTCGCCGACCGGTACGGTGAGGCGACGCTCGTGCGGCTCTACCGGGCCGCCGGACGCGTCCCGGAGGCCGCCGCGCTGCGCGACGTGCTCGGCCTCGGCCGGGACCGCTTCACCGCCCTGTGGCGCGAATACGTGAAGAAGGAGCTCGCATGAGTGAGCGGAGCGAGTCGGGGGGCGTGGGGGGTCGTCCCCCCACAAAGAACACGACTGAGCGGAGCGATGCGGGGGGCGTGGGGGGTCGTCCCCCCACAAAGAACACGACTGAGCGGAGCGAGTCGGGGGGTGTGGGGGGTCGTCCCCCCACAAAGAACACGACTGAGCGAAGCGGGTCGGAGGGCGTGGGCGAGGCTGGGGTGGGTGGGGGCCGAGCTGATGGAGACCCGGCCGAGAACGACGGCGCGGGGATGCGGCGGCCTCGGGTCGCCGCCGCCGTTGCCGCCGGGGTGCTGTTCGCGGCCGTGGCGGCCGTGCTGGCGCTGACCACGCCGTGGAACCCGCTGCCGGGGCACGTCCCGGGCGGGCATGTGAAGGCCGACCCGGCGCTCGACTTCTCCCCCGCCGAGATCGCCCGGTCCAGGGCGTTCGACTCGGCCGTGAACCCGCCCGCCTACGCGGGGCTGCTGGTGGGGCTCGCGGTGGTGCTGGCCCTCGGGTTCACCCCGCTCGGCGCCCGCCTCATCGGCCGGGTCACCGCCCGCACCCGCCGCCGCCCCCTCAAGATCGCGCTCGCCGCGGTGGTCCTCATCACCGTGCTGCGCCTGGCAGGGCTGCCGTTCGACATCTGGCACGAGTCGGTGCTGCGCCGGTACGGGCTGTCGACGCAGAGCTGGTCCGCGTGGCTCGTCGACCAGCTGAAGTCCCTCGGCGTCAGCTGGGTCATCTACACGGTCGCGCTGCTGCTCCTGTACGCGGTCGTACGGCGGTTCCCGCGCTACTGGTGGACGGGCGCCGCCGCCGGCGGGTTCGCGCTCGTGGTGTTCGTGTCGTTCATCTACCCGATCGCCGTCGAGCCGGTGTTCAACAAGTTCCACTCGCTGCCGCAGGGGCAGTTGCGCACCGACCTGCTCGCCATGGCGCAGCGGGACGGTGTCCCGGTGAAGGACGTCCTGGTCGCCGACGCCTCACGCCGGACGACGTCGCTGAACGCCTACGTGTCCGGGTTCGGCTCCACGCGGCGGATCGTCCTGTACGACACGCTGCTGAAGTCGCCGCGCCCGCGGATCGAGTCGATCGTCGGGCACGAGCTCGGCCACGCGAAGCGCAATGACGTCCTGTGGGGGACGCTGGTGGGCGCGCTGGGCGTGGCCGGGGCGCTGTGCCTGCTGTACCTCCTGATGACCTCTCCGCGGCTCCTGCGGCGCGCCGGGGTCGATCCCGGCGGCCCGCCCGGGGACGCGTCCCGCGGGCGGGCGGCGGCGGACCCGCGCACCGTCGCGCTGGTGCTCGCGCTCGTGGCGGCCGGGACGCAGGTCTCGGCCCCCGTCCAGAACCTGGTGAGCCGGCACATCGAGGCCCGCGCGGACGCGCACGCCCTCCAGCTCACCCGCGACCCGGCGACCTTCGTGTCGATGCAGCACGAACTGTCGGTGCGCAACATCTCCGATCTGAGCCCCGACGCCGCGGAGCGCGTCCTGTGGATGACGCACCCCGCGGGGCCCGACCGGATCGCGATGGCCCGCGACTGGGCCCGGATGAACCGCGTCCCGGTTCCGCCGCCGCTCCGCTGAGGGCGCGTCAGTTGCCCTCGGCGCCCTGCTTGTGCGGTGCCTTCGGCTGGGCGCCCTGCCCCTGCTGCGCGGACAGGGTCGCCGCATCAGGGCGCGGTGCGGTCGTCACCGGCCGCTTCAGCGCCCCGCCCTTCACCCAGTCGTTCCAGCCGACCTGCCAGAAGCCCCAGCCGTTGTCGGGCTCCAGCTTCCGGCTGGTGCCCGTCACCTCGACGGGGTCGCCGCGGTAGCTGAGGTTGTAGAACCACTTGGCGTTGGACGGGCTGATGTTGATGCAGCCGTGGCTGACGTTCTCGCTCCCCTGGGAGCCGACCGACCACGGCGCGCTGTGCACGTACTCGCCGCTGTTGGAGATGCGCACGGCCTTGTACACGGTCAGGCTGTAGCCGCCGGGGCTTCCAGGGCTGACGCCCATCCACGACGACGTCATGACGGTGGGGTCCTCCTTGGCCATCGTCAGGTGGACGCCGTTGGTGGTGGTGTACATGCGGGACCCGCCGCGGCCCATGCTGGTCGGGATGGTCTTGACCTTCTTGCCGTTGACCTTCACGACCATCTTGTGGTTGTCCTCGCCCGCGGTGGACACGTGCGAGTCGCCGATCTTGAAGTCGACGGCGTAGTTCTTGCCGCCGTAGACGTCGCCGCCGGTGCGGACGCCGGCCAGGTGCGCCCGGAACCGCACGTTCGTGTGGGCCGGCCAGTACTGCCTGGTGCGGAACACGACCTGCTGGTCGCTGAACCAGTGCCAGGCGCCCTCGACGGTCCGGTCCGCCGTGACCTCCAGCGCCCGCTCGACCGCGGCCCGGTCCTTCACCGGCTCCTTGAAGTTCATGATGATCGGGATGCCGACGCCGACGGTCTCCTTGTTGTACGGCGCCTCGACCGTCACGCCGTTGGTCTTCGCGGCCTCGGCCGTGGTGAACTGGCTGGACACCGTGCGGGTCCGGCCGTCCCGGCCGAGCGCCGTCGCGGCGACCGTGTAGGTCTTCCCCGGTTCCAGCGACCAGCGCGACCGCCACTGCGTCCGGTCGGCGCTGAGGTCCCCCTCGACCTCGCCCTTCCCCGTCGTCACCGTGACGTTCTCGATCGTGCCGCTGTGCGACCTGACGTCGATCTGGCTGTCCGGCTTGAGCTTCCCGCCGCCGCTCACCGGTGACACCGCGAGCCGTACCGTGTCGCCGGCCTCCGGCTCGCCGCCCGAGCACGCCGCGGCACCCGCCACGACGCTCGCGCCGACGAGCACGGCGGCGGTTCGCCGGCCCCGCTCCCCCGGTCCTGAGCCACCCACCCGCATGTGGACCCCCCGGTCGTCCTCCTGGGCGATCGGTCCGCCTTGCCCAGCCCGGTGGCTGGAACGGCGCCCAGTATGTGAAAGGGCCGGTACCCGCTAAAAAGCGGACACCGGCCCCTGATGGGAGTCTTTTACCGACTAGTGGGCGAAATGACCCCGATAGTACTCGAACACCAGACCGATGGTCGTGAGGATCGCGCTGGCCACGCCGAGGATCACCAGCCACCAGCCGAACACGATGCCGAGCGCCACCGCGGTGGCCGACAGCGCCACCCACAGCGGCCACCAGCTGTGCGGGCTGAAGAAGCCCAGCTCACCGGCCGCGTCCGCGATCTCGCCCTGCGGGTCGTCCTCGAACAGCGGGCCCGCGTTCGCCCGCTCCAGGCGGCGGATCGTGAAGTGGACGTAGAACCCGATCAGCCCGGCGAGGCCGACCGCGAGGCCGAGCGCCGTCGTGCCCGTCCAGTCCTTGGACCAGAGCCAGTACACGACGTCGGTCGCGAGGAAGAAGACCGCGCAGCCGTAGAACATGAACGCCTGGACGCGCATCCGCTACTCCCCCTTCGCCCCGGCGAGCTCGCCCTTGGCACCCACGTGCGGGTGGTGCAGGTCGAACGCCGGCCGCTCGGAACGGATCTTCGGAATCGAGTTGAAGTTGTGCCGCGGCGGCGGGCAGGACGTCGCCCACTCCAGCGAGTTGGAGTAGCCCCACGGGTCGTCGACCTCGACCTTCTTGCCCTTCTTCCACGTGATGTAGACGTTGTAGAAGAACGGCAGCATCGAGGCGCCGAGGATGAACGAGAAGATCGTCGAGATCTCGTTCAGCCCGTGGAACTCGGCGGCGTAGTCGGCGTACCGGCGCGGCATGCCCGCCGCGCCCAGCCAGTGCTGCACGAGGAACGTGCCGTGGAAGCCGATGAACAGCAGCCAGAAGTGCACGTGGCCGAGCCTGTCGTTGAGCATCTTGCCGGTCCACTTCGGCCACCAGAAGTAGAAGCCCGCGAACATCGCGAACACCACGGTGCCGAAGACGACGTAGTGGAAGTGCGCCACCACGAAGTAGGAGTCCGACAGCTGGAAGTCCATCGGCGGGGAGGCCAGGATGACGCCGGTGAGACCGCCGAACAGGAACGTCACCAGGAAGCCCAGCGACCACAGCATCGGCGATTCGAACGTCAGTTGTCCTCGCCAGATGGTTCCCACCCAGTTGAAGAACTTCACCCCCGTGGGCACGGCGATGAGGAACGACATGAAGGAGAAGAACGGCAGCAGGACCTGGCCGGTCACGAACATGTGGTGCGCCCACACCGTGATGGAGAGGCCGGTGATGCTGATGGTCGCGAAGACCAGGCCGATGTAGCCGAAGACCGGCTTGCGGCTGAACACCGGGAGGATCTCCGTCACGATGCCGAAGAAGGGCAACGCGATGATGTAGACCTCCGGATGCCCGAAGAACCAGAACAGGTGCTGCCACAGCAGTGCGCCGCCGTGCGCGGCGTCGAAGATGTGCGCGCCCAGCTTGCGGTCGGCCTCCAGGGCCAGCAGCGCGGCGGCGAGGACCGGGAACGCCAGCAGGACCAGGATGGAGGTCAGCAGGACGTTCCAGGTGAAGATCGGCATCCGGAACATCGTCATGCCCGGCGCGCGCATGCACAGGATCGTGGTGATGAAGTTGACCGCGCCCATGATGGTGCCGAAGCCGGACATCGCCAGGCCCATCACCCACATGTCGCCGCCGATGCCCGGCGAGCGGACCGCGTCCGACAGCGGGGCGTAGGCGAACCATCCGAAGCTGGCCGCGCCGCCCGGGGTCAGGAAGCCCGCGATGACGATCAGGCTGCCGAACAGGAACAGCCAGTACGCCAGCATGTTCAGCCGCGGGAACGCCACGTCGGGGGCGCCGATCTGCAGCGGCATGATCACGTTGGTGAAGCCCGCGAACAGCGGCGTCGCGAACATCAGCAGCATGATCGTGCCGTGCATGGTGAACAGCTGGTTGTACTGCTCGTTGCTGACGACCTGCAGCCCCGGCTCGTACAGCTCGGCGCGGATGAGCAGCGCGAGCACACCGCCGAACAGGAACATGAAGAACGAGGTGATCAGGTAGAGGTAGCCGATCACCTTGTGGTCGGTGGACGACATCCAGGAGGCGATGAGGCGCCCCTTGCTCGTCCGCGGCGCGGCGATCGGCGCGCTCGGGGCGTGACTCGTCGCGGTCACTTCCCACCTCCCGCGGCCAGTGCTTGCTTCGAATCTGCGATGAACTTGTCGTACTGCTCCGGCGTCACGACGCGCAGCTGGAACAGCATCCTGCTGTGGTCCACGCCGCAGAGTTCGGCGCAGCGGCCCTCATAGGTGCCGAGCTTGTTCGCCGTGAACTCGAACTCGTTGACGTACCCCGGCATGACGTCCTTCTTGTAGATCAGCGCGGGGACCCAGAACGAGTGGATGACGTCGTTGGAGTGCAGCTTCACCCGGACCGTCTTGCCGGCGGGGATCGTCATGACCGGCTTGCCCGGAGCGGGCCCGTTGGGGGCCACCGGCACGCCGGTGACGGTGGCGACGGTCTTGCCGTTCTCCTTGTAGTCGAACTGCCAGCTCCACTGGTACGCCGTCACGTCGACGACCACCGCGGGATTGTCGGTGGTCTTCTCGACGAAGTTCTCGTCGCGTGCGGTGAAGTAGAACAGGACCGCGATGATGACGAACGGGACCGCCGTATAGAGGATCTCGATCGGCATGTTGTAGCGGACCTGCGGCGGCAGGTCGTCGGAGCGCTTGCGGTGGAAGAGCACCGCCCAGATGATCAGGCCCCAGACGACGCCCCCGACCGCGAACGCCGCGATCCAGGAGCCCTGCCACAGGTGCAGCATGCGCTCGCCTTGAACGCTGATCGGCTCGGGCAGGCCCAGCCGGGAACCACTGCAGCCGGTGGCGGCGAGCGCCAGCAGCCCTAGCGCACCGGCGCTTTTCAATGCGCGGCGACTGCGCACAGGCGTACGCCGCTCCCTAGAGCGGGTCGGACTCACGGAATGCCTTCCCCACGGATGAAGCCCGGTCGGCCGGGCGGTGAGATCACTGTTTACACGTGTGGTGGACACCCTAGCGCGAGGGTCGGCGGAACCCCCGATCGGGTGCCCGGTTAGTGTTTGAGCGTGGCCGATACGAGCACGGCGGGCGCTCCGTCCGGGGTCGCCTACTTCGACGCCGCGTCCACCGAGGCGCCGCACCCGGCCGCCCGGGCCGCGCTGCTGGAGGCGCTGGACGCGGGCTGGGCCGACCCCGCGCGGCTGTACGGGCCGGCGCGCGCCACCCGGCTGCTGCTCGACCGCGCCCGCGCGCGTGTCGCGGACGTGCTCGGCGCGCGCCCGGACGAGGTGTCGTTCACGTCCTCGGGCACCCAGGCGGTGCACCTGGCGGTCCTCGGGGGGCTCCAGGCGCGCCGGCGGGTCGGGCGCCACCTCGTGGTGAGCGCCGTGGAGCACTCCAGCGTGCTGCACGCCGCCGAGGCGCACGAGCGCGGCGGCGGCGAGGTGACCGTCGTCGGCGTCGACCGCGGCGGGCGGGTCGACCCGGCCGAGTTCGCCGCGGCGCTGCGGCCCGACACGGCGCTCGCGTGCCTGCAGTCGGCCAACCACGAGGTCGGCACCGTGCAGCCGGTCGCCGAGGCGGCGCAGGCGTGCCGCGCCGCCCGGGTCCCGCTGTTCGTGGACGCCGCGCAGTCCCTCGGCCGGGCGGACGTCCCGGCCGGCTGGTCGTTCCTCGCGGGCAGCGCGCACAAGTGGGGCGGTCCCGCGGGCGTCGGCGTGCTCGCCGTCCGCAAGGGCACCCGGTGGCGCTCCCCGCTGCCGGACGACGAGCGCGAGGGCCGCCGCGTCCCCGGGTTCGAGAACGTTCCCGCCATCGCGGCGGCGGCGGCCGCGCTGGAGGCGTACCGTGCGGACATGGCGGCGGACGCGCCGCGGGTCTCGGCGCTGGTGGACCGCATCCGCGCGGAGGTGGCGCGGAGCGTCCCCGACGTGGAGGTGGTCGGCGACCCGGTCCGGCGGCTGCCGCACCTGGTGACCTTCTCGTGCCTGTACGTCGAGGGCGAGGCGCTGCTGACCGAACTGGACCGGCTGGGTTTCGCGGTTTCCTCCGGGAGCTCGTGCACGGCGGATACGCTGCGTCCCAGTCATGTGCTGGAGGCGATGGGGGTGCTCACCCATGGGAACGTCCGGGTATCGCTGCCGCGCGGCGTCGCCGCGGCGGACGTCGACCGCTTCCTCGGCGTGCTGCCCGCCGCCGTCGCCCGGCTCCGCGAGACGCTGAGGGCCGCGACATGACGAGCCGTGAGATGACGAGCCGCGACATGACGAGCCGCGACATGACGAGCCGCGACGGGACGGGCCGCCGTACGGTCGGCACCTTCGAGACGGGGAGGCGGTCGCGCCCATGAGGTTCCGAGGACGCGGCAGGAACGGGACGCCGCCGGCGGACGCCGCGCCGGCGCCCGAGCCGGCCCCCGCCGGCCCGCCGCCCGTGCTCGTCATCGACGCGCTCGGCCGCAAGTGCCCCATCCCGATCATCATGCTCGCCGAGCGGATCCGCGAGGTCCCGGTCGGGCAGGTCGTGGCCGTCCTCGCCGACGACGCCGCCGCCCGCACCGATGTCCCCGCCTGGTGCCGGATGAAGTCGCAGGACTTCGTCCGCGAGGAGACCCTCCAGCAGGGCGGCTGGGGCTTCCACATCCGCCGCACGTACTGACGCGCCCGCCGACGCGCCGGAGGGCCGCGCCGGGCGGCGCGGCCCTCCGGTGTGCGGTGCGCTACGGGTTCGGGCAGGTGAGGTGGGCCGCGACGTCGGCGGCGGCTTCGGCGCCGTAGGCGGCGCTGAAGCGGTCGAGGAACGCCTGCGTGGCGAGGGCGTACTCCTGCGGGCCGGCGGCCTCCAGGGCGTGCGCGGCGATGGCGCAGCCGACCTGCGCGGCGCGCTCCAGCGGCAGGTTCCAGGCCGTCGCCGACAGGAAGCCGGCGCGGAACGCGTCGCCCACCCCGGTCGGGTCGGCGACCTTCTCGACCGGGACGCAGGGGACGTGCACGCCCTCCTCGCCCTCGCGGTCGATGACGACGCCCTTGGCGCCGAGGGTGGTGATGCGGACGCCGACGCGGGACAGGATCTCCGCGCCGCTCCAGCCGGTCTTCTCCTCGGCGAGCGCCTTCTCGTACTCGTTGCTGAACAGGTAGGCGGCGCCGTCGATGAGGCGGCGCACCTCGGGGCCGTCCATGCGGGCGAGCTGCTGGGACGGGTCGGCGGCGAACGGGATGCCGCGGGTGCGGCACTCGTCGGTGTGCCGGACCATCGCGTCCGGGTCGTTCGGGCTGATGACGACGAGGTCGAGCCCGCCGACGCGGTCGGCGACCGGCTTCAGCTCGATGGAGCGGGCCTCGCTCATCGCGCCCGCGTAGAACGTGGCGATCTGGTTCTGGTCCTGGTCGGTGGTGCACAGGAACCGGGCGGTGTGGTGGACGTCCGAGACGTGCACGGACGCGGTGTCCACGGCGTGGCGCTCCAGCCAGGACCGGTAGTCGGCGAAGTCGTCGCCGACGGAACCGACGAGGATCGACTCCTTGCCGAGGCTGCCCATCCCGAAGCAGATGTTGGCGGCGATGCCGCCCCGGCGGATCTCCAGCTCGTCCACCAGGAAGGACAGCGACACCCGGTCCAGCTGGTCGGGCAGGAGCTGGTCGGTGAACCTGCCTGGGAAGGTCATCAGATGGTCGGTCGCAATGGAGCCAGTCACGGCGATGCGCACGGCGTCGCTCTCCTCGTCGTGGTCGTCCGGCTGTTTCACCGGCTGTTTCGAACCCCGAAAGACTACTTCCCCATCGCACCACAGATCGTCGCCGTGCCCCAGCGGGCGGGGCGAAAACGCCCGCCGCCGGGCATGCGGAGGGGCGGCCCGGGCCGGGGCCCGGACCGCCCCTCCGGGACGTTCCACTCGGACGCGACCGCTCGGGTCGCGCCCGCTCGGCGCGGCGCCGCGGCCGCGCCGGCTCCTCAGTTGAAGGAGTCGCCGCAGGCGCAGGAGCCCGACGCGTTCGGGTTGTCGATCGTGAAGCCCTGCTTCTCGATCGAGTCAACGAAGTCGATGGTGGCGCCGGTGAGGTAGGGGGCGCTCATCCGGTCGACGCGCACGTTGAGGCCGCCGAAGTCCTGCACCAGGTCCCCGTCCATCTCCCGCTCGTCGAAGAAGAGCTGGTAGATCAGGCCGGAGCAGCCGCCCGGCTGCACGGCGACACGCAGCGCAAGGTCGTCGCGGCCCTCCTGCTCGAGCAGGCCCTTGGCCTTCTCGGCGGCGGCGTCGGTCAGGACGACGCCCTGCTGCGTGGTCTCCTGCGTGGTCTCGCCTGAAACCGTCATGTGTTCAGCTCCCGGGTCTCACTGCGCCGCGGGTGCGGCGGGCTGTCGCTTGTCCGAGGACGTGATGCGCCT
Organism: Actinomadura geliboluensis; assembly: GCF_043197915.1. Lineage (NCBI taxonomy): Bacteria > Bacillati > Actinomycetota > Actinomycetes > Streptosporangiales > Thermomonosporaceae > Actinomadura > Actinomadura geliboluensis. The sequence goes on from NZ_JBICUA010000001.1 coordinate 546,086, forward strand.
CTTCCCGTAGGACAACGTACCTCGGTACAGGGCCATTCCGCTTATCGGCCGGGTTTAACTCCCCGCCATGGTGCGTTCTACGTCACACCGCCGCCGGCCCCGGGATGTGCCATCATTAGTCGTCAAAGCGACGATAAGTCCCGTCGCCGAAGGGAGACTCCCGATGACCACCCCGGTACGCGACCTTCCGCTGCTCCTGCTCGGCACCGGCGCCGACCCCGCCAGCGAACGCGGCGTGGACTGCCCCGGCGAGCTGCCGCCGGCGTCCGACCCCGCGCTGGTCGAGCGCGCCCGCGCCGCCAAGGCGTCCCTCGGCGACCGGGTGTTCGTCCTCGGCCACCACTACCAGCGGGACGAGGTCATCCAGTTCGCCGACGTCACCGGCGACTCCTTCAAGCTGGCGCAGCAGGCGGCGGCCCGCCCCGAGGCGCCCTACGTCGTGTTCTGCGGCGTGCACTTCATGGCGGAGTCGGCCGACATCCTGACCGCCGCCCACCAGCGGGTGATCCTCCCCGACCTCGGCGCCGGCTGCTCCATGGCCGACATGGCGACCTTCGACCAGGTCGAGGACTGCTGGGACGTCCTCGAGGACGCCGGCGTCGCCGACGACGTCGTCCCGGTCACGTACATGAACTCCTCCGCCGACATCAAGGCGTTCGTCGGGCGGCACGGCGGCGTGGTCTGCACCTCGTCCAACGCCGAGCGCGCCCTGGACTGGGCCTACGGCAAGGGCAAGAAGGTCCTGTTCCTGCCCGACCAGCACCTCGGCCGCAACACCGCCGTCCTGGAGATGGGCTTCTCGCTGGACGACTGCGTCGTCTACAGCCCGCACCGGCGCGAGGGCGGGCTCACCCACCAGGAGCTGCGCGACGCCAAGATGATCCTCTGGCGCGGCCACTGCTCGGTGCACGGCCGGTTCACCAGGGAGTCGGTGGACGAGGTCAGGGAGCGCGTCCCCGGGGTGAACGTCCTCGTGCACCCCGAGTGCCGCCACGAGGTCGTCACGGCCGCCGACCAGATCGGCTCCACCGAGTACATCATCCGGACGATCGAGGCCGCCGAGCCCGGCTCGTCCTGGGCGATCGGCACCGAGCTGAACCTCGTCCGGCGGCTCGCGAACGCCCACCCGGACAAGAACGTCATGTTCCTCGACAAGACGGTCTGCTACTGCTCGACGATGAACCGCATCGACCTCCCGCACCTGGTGCTGTCGCTGGAGTCGCTGGCGGCGGGCGACGTCCAGAACGTCATCGAGGTGGACGCGGAGACCGCGCACTACGCGCGCGCCGCCCTCGACCAGATGCTCGCCCTGCCCTAGCCGAGCCCGCGGGGCGCGCCCGGCCGGTCACAGGCCGGGGGCGTCCCATACCGGGAACCACCGGGCCCTGTCCGGCTCGATCGGCAGGGTGCCGGTGAGCGCGTCCCTGGTGCGGGTCTCGACGAGGTTGTTGCGGCCGCGGGAGGCGGCGTCGGCGATGCCGTCCGGGCCGTCCGGCGGGCGCGGCGCGAACGGGTAGAACGCGTCCCGCACCGGCGCGTGGACCAGGAAGAGCCGCTGGCGTTCCGCGCCCCTGCGGAATCCCGCGACCGAGCAGAGCAGGTAGCGCCCGTATCCGGCGTCCGCGAGCGTCGACTCGATGAGGTGCAGGTCGGCGACCAGGGCCTCGAAGTCGTCCGGCGGGCGCGTGACCTGGATCCACCCCCAGCCGTGCGGATCGGCGCTGACGCCCGTCCGCCGGGCCGCGTCCCCCGACAGCAGCCGTTCGACCTCGCGCTGCGCGCGCCCGAACGCGCCGAACGGCCCGCCCTCCACGAGGCGGTGGCAGACGCCGCCCTCCCCGGTCGGGACGAAGCCGGTCGCCGCCTCCAGCACCGGCGCGGCGGCCGGGAGGCCGAACAGCCGGCCGGTGCCGGACGCGGGCGCGGGCGCGGGCCTGCCGAGGAGCCCGTCCAGGAGGCCCACGCTCATCCCCCGCTCGCGAGCCGCCAGGAGAGGCCGGTCAGCCGCTCCTTGCGCCGCGCCGTCGGCGGGTGGGTGGCCAGCAGCCCGGACACGCCGCCGCCGCGCGCCGCGACCACGCAGCGCGCCGCGGCCGGACGCAGCGCCCGCAGGTCGTCGCGGGACGCGTCGCGCAGCTCATCGGTGATCTTGTCGAGCGCGGTCGCGAGGTCGGCGGGCCGCCCGGTCAGCAGCGCCCCGGTGGCGTCGGCGCACAGCTCGCGCTGCCGCGCCAGCGCGAGCAGCACCAGCGTGCCCGCCGCGTACAGCACCGCGGCCACCGCGGCGAGCGGCAGCAGGACGACCCCGGCGGGCAGCGCGGCGACGCGTCCCGCGGCGCTCCTGCCGCGGCCGGTCAGCAGGCCCGCCCACCAGTCGAGGAAGAGCCCGGCGACCAGGCTCGGGAACGAGGCGACCGCCGCGACGAGCACGTCCCGGTTCGCGACGTGCGCGGTCTCGTGCGCGAGGACGGCGGCGAGCTCGGCGGGGTCGAGCCGGGCGCGCAGCCCCTCGGTGACGCACACGACCGCCGAGCCGGGGCCCGAGCCCGCGGCGAAGGCGTTGGGCGCGGCCACGGCGGAGACGGCGAGGCGCGGCCTCGGCAGCCCGGACGACATGCACAGCCGGTCGAGGACCGCGTGCAGCTCCGGCTCCTCGGCGGCGGTCACCTGGCGGGCGTCCATCGCGCGCAGGACCAGCCCGTCCGCCGCCCGCGCCGAGCAGACCGCGACGGCCGCGGCGGCGGCCACCGCGGCCGCGCCCCAGACCGGTCCGGCGAGGAACGCGGGCAGCACGGCGGCCGCGTAGACGAGCGCGACGAGGCCCGTCGTGGCGAGCATCCGCCACGTCAGGCTCGGCTCGTCCGCGTCGCGGGAGGGCGTCATGGCCTGACAGTAGACCGGCGCGGGAGAGGATTCAGCGTCGTGCGACGCAGAAGCGGGTGACGGGACGGCTACAGGCCGGGGGCGCCCCAGACGGGGAACCAGCGGCCGAGGTCCTCCTCGAAGGGGAGGTCGGCGCCGATCGCGCCGCGCACCTGGAGTTCGAGCGCGTTGTCGCGCTTGTCCCCGGGCAGCGGCGCGAACGGGTAGAAGGTGCCGCGCTTGTAGAGGTAGACGAGGGCGAGCCGCTGGCCCTCCGGGCCGCGGAAGCCCGCGAGCGAGCACAGCAGGTGCGGGCCGAACCCGCCGGACTCCAGCGTGGAGTTCACCGCGTGCAGGTCGGTGACGAGGTCGGGCAGCTCCTCGGGGGCGTGCGTGTCGAGCAGCCAGGTGTACCCGTAGGCGTCGTTGCTGATCTCCACCTTGGGGCCCTGGTCGGCGTCGAGCAGCTCCTGGACGTCGGCCTGCAGCCGCGCGAACGCGCCGCCCTCGGCCGCGCGAAAGCACACCGAGCCGCGGCCCGTCGGGCGGAAGCCCGTCGCCGCCTCCAGCGTGATCGCGGCCGACGACAGCCCGAAGATCTGGTCGAGGTCGGGCTTGGCCGGCTTGGAGCGGCCGAGGAGGGTGTCCAGGAAACCCACGGGATCAGACTCCCCTGCTGAGCTGGGCGGAGATCTTCGAGAGCTGGGCGAGCCGCTTGTCCAGCGGCGGGTGGGTGGAGAACAGCGTCGCGACGCTGGCGCCGCGGCCGAACGCCGGGGTGAAGAAGAACGCGTTGAACGCCTGCGCGGACCGCAGGTCGTTGGTCGGGATCCGGGCGATCTCGCCGCTGACCTTCGTCAGCGCGCTGGCGAGCGCGGAGGGGCGGCCGGTCAGCAGCGCGGCGGCGCGGTCGGCGGACAGCTCGCGGTACCGCGACAGGGCGCGGGTGAGCAGGAAGCTGACCGCGTAGGCGAGCGCGCTGGCCGCGACGACGGCGAGCAGGATCAGCCCGGTGTTCTGGTCGTTGCTGCGGCGCGAGAAGCCGCCCCACAGGCCCCACTGCAGGCCGAAGCGCGTGATCAGGCCGGCGCAGATGCCGAGGAACGAGGCGATCGTCATGACCGCGACGTCGCGGTGGGCGACGTGCGCCATCTCGTGCGCGAGCACGCCCTCCAGCTCGACGGGTTCGAGCCGGCGCAGCAGGCCGGTGGTGACGCAGACGACCGCCTTCTTCTGGTTGCGGCCGGTGGCGAACGCGTTCGGCACGTCGGTGTCGGAGATCGCGACCTTCGGCTTCGGAGCGTCCGACATCGCGCAGATCCGGTCGATGACGCCGTGCAGTTCCGGCGCCTCCTCCGGCGAGACGACGCGGCCGTGCATGGCGAACAGCGTCATCCGGTCGGAGAAGAAGTACTGGGCGAACAGGAACGCCACTGCGACGCCGAGGGCGACGAACGCCCACTGCGGCACGAAGACGAAGAAAGCCCCCACGAAGACGACGTAGACCAGCCCCAGCAGGAACATCGTCATGAGCATCCGCGATGTCAGCCCCCGGTCGGAGGCGTAGCGCGTCCTGGCCATGCGGCCACCCCCAAGTCTTGCTCTATTCATTTGTACCAACGCACGAGACCCGGGTTTTGTGCCTGTGTGTCCAGAACGGCTGTCCGGACCGGCCGGCACACCCGGGGCCCCGCGGCGTCGTGTCACGGGACGTCCCCTTCCCCCGGTGCGCGGGGTCAGTCCGGGATGAGCCCCTCGTCCCCGAGCATGGAGCGCACCTCGTCGATGTGCGCGTCGGCCGGCGGCAGGATCAGCTCCGACGGCTCCAGGCTGTCGGCCGGCAGCGGCCTGCCCACCTTGCGGACGTTCTCCAGCAGGGCGTGCAGGGCGGCGCGGAACGCCGTCTCGTCGCCCGACTCGATCGCCGACTCCAGCTCGGAGTCGAGGGCGTTGAGCGAGGACAGGTCCTCCTCGGCCACGTCCAGCTGGCCCTCGCCCATGAGGCGGACGATCACTGGGCACCCCCGGGGTTGTTCGGCCACGGGGCCTGCTGGGGGGTGTCCTGCTGCTGCTGTTGCGGCTGCGCGTTCGGGCTGCCCTGGTTCAGCTGCTTGGGCGCGGGGGCCTGGCCCAGTTCGGCCTTGAGCTGCTCCAGCTCCAGGTCGACGCCGGGGCCGGAGCCCATCCGGTCGAGCTCGGCCTGGATGTCGTCCTTCGGACCGGAGAAGTCCTCCAGGGCGCCGGAGGCCAGCAGCTCGTCGATCGCGCCGGCGCGCGCCTTCATCGTGTCGGTCTTCTCCTCGGCGCGCTGGATCGCCAGGCCGACGTCGCCCATCTCCTCGGAGATGCCGGAGAACGCCTCGTTGATCTTCGTCTGCGCCTCGGCGGCGGTGTAGGTCGCCTTGATCGTCTCCTTGCGGGTGCGGAAGGAGTCGACCTTGGCCTGCAGCCGCTGGGAGGCGAGCGTGAGCTTCTCCTCCTCGCCCTGGAGCTGCTGGTACTGGCCGCGCAGGTCGTTCAGCTGGCTCTCCAGCCCGGCCCGGCGGGTCAGCGCCTCGCGGGCGAGGTCCTCGCGGCCCACCTGCAGCGCCTTCTTGCCCTGGTCGGTCAGCTTGCTCTGCTGCTGCTCGAGCTGGTTGATCTGCAGTTCGAGACGCTTGCGCGAGGTGGCGACGTCGGCGACCCCGCGACGAACCTTCTGCAGCATCTCCAGCTGACGCTGGTAGGAGTAATCGAGGGTCTCCCGAGGATCTTCCATGCGGTCCAGGGCTTTGTTCGCCTTGGACTTGAAGATCATCGACATTCGCTTCATCACGCTCATCGCGCGGCGCCGGTCCCTTCGTGCTGTCGCCTCAGTCGTGAACTGGGCTCATTGACCACTGCTGGGGTTCTTATCACCCTACGCGTTAACGCGCGAGGCAGCCACGATGTTCGCAGCCGGTAGTCTGATCCCGTGTTCAAGCGTCGTACCCCGGAGCCCCCGGCGAATCCTCCTCAGGTAGTAAAGCCGGGAGGCAAGGGCCGTCCCACCCCGAAGCGGAAGGACGCCGAGAAGCGCCGCCGCCAGCCGATCACCGCACCGGCCTCCGGTAAGGAGGCCTACAAGCGGCGCCGCGCGCAGCTGGCGGAGGAGCGCGCCAAGGCGCGCCAGGGCATGGCCCAAGGCGACGAGAAGCACCTGCTCAAGCGGGACAAGGGCCCCGTGCGGCGGATGGCCCGCGACTACGTCGACTCCCGGCGCACCGTCGGCTCGTACCTCATGTACGCCATGTTCGCGATGGTGCTGCTGAGCATGCTGCCGATCCCGGCCGCCCGGCTGCTGGTGCTGTTCGCGCCGCCGCTGCTGCTGATCGTCGTGTTCGGCGAGGGCTTCTGGCTGAGCCGCGGCATCAAGCGGCTGGCCGCCGAGCGCTTCCCGGAGGAGGACGCCAAGGGCGTCGGGCTGTACGCCGCCATGCGCGCCATGCAGATCCGCCGGCTGCGCGTCCCGAACCCGCAGGTGCGGATCGGCGAGAAGGAGAAGGTCTGACCGGACGCGGGCCGGGCGCCGCCCGGCCCCCCGTCTGCGGCCTGGGAACGGCGATCATCTCCGGGCTAGGGTCGGAGACATGGAGTTCCGAAACCTGGGCCGGAGCGGTCTGAAGATCAGCGAGATCGCGTACGGCAACTGGCTCACCCACGGCTCCCAGGTCGAGGAGGACGCGGCGCACGCGTGCGTGCGGACCGCCCTCGACGAGGGGATCACCACCTTCGACACCGCCGACGTCTACGCCGGCACGCGCGCCGAGGAGGTCCTCGGCCGCGCGCTCAAGGGGCGGCGCCGCGAAGGGCTGGAGATCTTCACCAAGGTCTACTGGCCCACCGGGCCCGGCGTGAACGACCGGGGCCTGTCCCGCAAGCACATCTTCGAGTCGATCCACGGCTCCCTGCGCCGCCTCGGCACCGACTACGTGGACCTCTACCAGGCCCACCGGTTCGACTACGAGACGCCGCTGGAGGAGACCCTGCGCGCGTTCGACGACCTCGTCCGGCAGGGCAAGGTGCTGTACGTCGGCGTGTCGGAGTGGCGGGCCGAGGAGATCGAGCGGGCCCTCAAGATCGCCGACGAGATGGGCTTCGACCGGATCGTCTCCAGCCAGCCCCAGTACTCGATGCTGTGGCGGGTCATCGAGGAGGAGGTCGTCCCGCTGTGCGAGCGCGAGGGGGTCGGCCAGATCGTCTGGTCGCCGATCGCGCAGGGCGTGCTGACCGGCAAGTACAAGCCGGGGCAGCCGCTGCCCGAGGGGTCGCGCGCCACCGACGACAAGGGCGGCGCGGACATGATCAAGCGCTATCTGAACGACGACCTGCTGACCCGCGTGCAGGAGCTGCGGCCCATCGCGGACGAGCTCGGGCTGTCGATGGCGCAGCTGGCGATCGCCTGGACGCTGCAGAACCCGAACGTGTCGGCGGCGATCGTGGGCGCGACCCGTCCCGAGCAGGTCACCGACAACGTGAAGGCCGCCGGGGTGAAGCTGGACGCCGACGTGATGAAGCGGATCGACGACGTGCTCGGCTCGGCCGTCATCCGCGACCCCGCCAAGACCGCCAGCCCGCGCAAGCGCCCCTGACCGGGCCCGCGCTCCCGTCCGGGCCCGCGGGCCCGGACGGGCGCTGACAGGGGCCGCGGAGCCGCCGGCTCCGCGGCCCTCGCGTCACTCGGGGTCCTGCAGGCTCATCTCGTACACGAGCGTCTCGCCGTCCAGCAGGACGACCTTGTCGACCTCGTCGGCGCGCAGGCCGCGCCAGTTCTCCCCCAGCCAGCTCTCCGCGTCCGCCTGGGTGGAGAAGGTCTCCTCCGACATGCCGATCGCGCGCCCGTCGGCCCGCTCCAAACGCCAGCTCCACGCCATCGCGTCGACCTCCCTCGTCGCGGGTGAGACTAGCCGGTCACGAGGCGGCTTCGATGGCGCGGCGCAGCGCCTCGGGGCTCTCGGTGTCGGACGTGTCGAGCGTGCGCCCGTTCACCCGCACCGTGGGCGTGCCCTGGATCCCGGACGATATGTAGCCCTTGCTGACGGTCTTCACGCTGGCGGCGTAGCGCCGGCTCTTCACACAGGAGGTGAAGTCGTCTCCGGTGAGCCCGAGGGGTTCGGCCAGGGAGAGCAGCTGCACCACGGTGTAGCCCGTGGAGGTCTCGCTCTCGGGCTGGTTGGCGTAGAGGGCGTCCTGGTAGGAGAGCCACTGCGCGCCGTCGCCGACGCAGCGGAGGGCGGACGCGGCGCGCAGCGAGTTGTCGTGCGCCGGCTGGGAGCTCTCTCCGAAGATCAGCATCGGGTGGAACACGACCTTGGCGCGTCCCGCGACCACGAGCTGCTTCAGCATCGGGTCATGCTTGCTGTCGAACGCGCCGCAGGGCGGGCACGCGAAGTCCTCGTAGATGTCGACGACCGGGGCGGTGACGCCGGGCCTGGACATGACGAGGCTGCCGTCGGCGAGCGGCACCGCCTCCGCGCCCCCGGCGATCTTGCCGGCCCGCAGCTGGACGTCGCCGCCGCCACCGCCGCCGCCGTCGTCGCTCTGGAGGGCGAGCACCACCACCGCGGCGATGATCAGCACGACGACGAGGCCGCCGCCGACCAGCGCGAACACCAGCCCGCCGCCGCCCTTCCGCCTGGGCGGAGGCGGCCCGTAGGGCGGTCCGTGGGGCGGTCCGGGCGGTGGGCCGTAGCCGCCGGGCATGCCGGGCGCGGGACCGCCCGGCGGGACGGGAGGCGGGCCGTAGGGCGGCGGGCCGCCGGGACCGGGCTGCCCCGGCTGATGCGGCCAGGGACTGTTCGGGGGGTTGCCCACCGGGCTCCTCCTGTCGGGGGCGAGGTGATCCTTCCAGGGGAGCGTAACCGTAGAGTTCCGACCGGTATGAACATCGAGCTTCGCGGCATCGCCGCTGCCCAGGGCTGGCCCGCGCCGGGCTGCCGGTGCGCGTCCTGCAACCGGCTGCGCGCCGCCGGCGTCCGGCACGAGCCGCTCACGGGCCTCGTCGACGGCGTGCCTCTGGACGACCTGCCGCGCACGGAGGTGCCCGGCGGTCACGAGGTCCGCTCCCCCGGCGGCGCGCGAGTCCTGGTGGCGGCGGGCCCGGGGGCGAGGCCGGAACCGGTCTCCGGGGTGCGGTACGACGCCGTACTGCTCGACCTCGCGGGCTCCCCCGAGCATCTCGGCCACCTCCGCCGCGTCGGAGCGGTGACGGCCGCGACCCGGGTCGCCGCCGTCCACGTGGACCACCGGCTGCCGTCCCCCGCCGAGCTGGAGCGCCGAATGGCCTTCTGGAACCGGCCCGCGGACGGCCCGTTCCGCACCCTGCTGCTCGGCGGCAGCCGGTCGGGGAAGTCGGCCGAGGCGGAGCTGCGGCTGGCCGCGTGCCCGGACGTCCTCTATGTCGCGACCGGCCCCGTCCGCGACGACGACCCCGCCTGGGCCGAGCGGGTCGACGCGCACCGGCGGCGCCGCCCGCCCTGGTGGCGCACCGCCGAGACGACGGCCCTGGCGGACGTCCTGGCATCCGCGACGGGCGCCGTCCTGGTGGACGGCATCGGCACCTGGCTGGCCGCCGCGATGGACGAGTCCGCCGCCTGGGACGACCCGTCGCGGGCACTGCCCCGCCTCGACGAACTGGTCGAGGCGTGGCGCGGGACGGCGGCGCGCGTGGTCGCGGTCAGCGACGAGGTCGGGCTGTCCCTGGTGCCGACGACGGCGTCCGGACGGGCCTTCCGGGACATGCTCGGGCTGGCCAACCAGCGGCTCACGGCCGAGTCGGAGGAGGCGGCCTTGGTCGTGGCGGGACGCGTCACGGAGCTCCGGTGATCGAGGGGCTGCGGCTGGCGGTGACGCTGCTGACCGTCGTCCCGTTGGGCCGGGCGCGGGTCGACCGGGGCACCGCGCGCGCCGCGATGCTGCTCGCCCCGGCCGCCGGCCTGGTCCCCGGCGGCGCCGCCGCGCTGGTCCTGCTCGCGGGCGGCCCGCTCGGCCTGCCCGTCCTCCTGGCGGCGGTGCTCGCGGTGGCCGCGACGGCCGTTGCGACCCGGGCGCTGCACCTGGACGGGCTCGCCGACCTCGCGGACGGGCTCGGCAGCGGCCGTCCCGCCACCGACGCCCTCGCCATCATGAAACGCTCCGACATCGGCCCGTTCGGCGTGGTGACGCTGCTGCTGACCGTGCTGGCCCAGGTCGCTGCGCTGGCTTCGGCCCCGCACCCGGCCGTCGCCGTGCTCGTCGCGTCGGTCGCCGGGCGGGCGGTGCTCCCGTGGGCCTGCCGCAGCGGAGTGCCGTCCGCGCGTCCCGGCGGCCTGGGAGCGCTCGTGGCGGGGACCGTCGGCACGCGCGCCGCACTGGCCGTCACGGCGGCCGTCCTCGCCGCCGCCGCCGGCGCCGGAGCAGCCACCGGCGGGCCGGGCGGCGCCGTCCAGGCCGCGGTCGCGGTACTCGTCGCGCTGGCCGCCGCGCTGGTAATGCTGCGGCACGCCGTCCGGCGGCTGGGAGGCGTGACCGGCGACGTCCTCGGCGCGCTCGTCGAGATCGCCGTCACGGCCGCGCTGGTCGTCCTCGCCGCGCGGCCCTGACGGCCCACCGCACGGCCCTGACGGCCACGGGCGCGCCGGGACCGGCTCCGGGCCGGGCAATGCTTGATCCAAAAGGACGAAACCGGTCACCGGGAGGACTACCATCGTGCTACGTGACGAGCATCAGCCTTGACAGCGCAGCCCTGGCCAGTCTTGACACCGACGCGATCGTGATCGGGGTCACCCCAGCCGGGGCGGGTGCCGCCCCGGCCGCCGGCGCGGAAGACCTCGACCGCGCCTTCGACGGCCGCCTCGCGGACGCGCTCGGCGCGCTCGGCGCCACCGGCAAGGCCGGTGAGATCACCAGGCTGCCGACGCTCGGCGCCGCCACCGCCAAGGTCGTCGTCGCCGCCGGGCTCGGCGAGGACCCCTCCGCCGAGGACCTGCGCCGCGCCGCCGGCGCCGCCGTCCGGTCCCTCGCCGGCACCGCCCGGGTCGCCGTGGCGCTGCCCGCGCCGTCCGCCGAGACCGTCGAGGCGGTCGCGCTCGGCGCGCTGCTCGGCGCCTACTCCTTCGACTCCTTCCGCACCGGCGGCGACCGCAAGGCCCCCGTCGAGGAGATCCGGCTGGCGGCGCCCGCGGCCGAGGAGGCCGCCGTCGCCCGCGCCCGCACCCTCGCCGCGTCGGTGAAGCTCGTCCGCGACCTGGTCAACACCCCGCCCTCGCACCTGACGCCCGAGGACCTCGCCGCCGAGGCGGGCCGCGTCGCGGCCGAATCCGGCCTCGCCATCGAGGTGCTGGACGAGAAGGCCCTCGTGGACGGCGGCTACGGCGGCATCGCCGGCGTCGGGCAGGGCTCGGTGAACCCGCCGCGGCTCGTCCGGCTCGCCTACACCCACCCCGAGGCGTCCCGGACGCTCGTGCTGGTCGGCAAGGGCATCACGTTCGACTCCGGCGGCCTGTCCCTCAAGCCCACCGAGGCGATGGACTGGATGAAGTCCGACATGGGCGGTGCCGCGGCGGTGCTCGGCGCGCTCGACGCCATCGCCGAACTCGGCCCGAAGGTCAACGTCGTCGGCTACCTCGCCATCGCCGAGAACATGCCGAGCGGCACCGCGCAGCGCCCGTCCGACGTGCTGCGCATCTACGGCGGCAAGACCGTCGAGGTCCTCAACACCGACGCCGAGGGCCGCCTCGTCATGGCCGACGCCATCGTCCGCGCCGGCGAGGACTCCCCCGACCTCATCGTGGACGTCGCCACGCTGACCGGCGCGCAGCTCGTCGCGCTCGGCACCCGCACCACCGGCGTCATGGCCAACGACGACGACGTCCGCGAGAAGGTCGTCGCGGCGGCCGAGCGCGCGGGCGAGCCGTCCTGGGGCATGCCGCTGCCGGCGGAGCTGCGCAAGGGCCTGGACTCGGCGGTCGCCGACATCGCCAACATCAGCGGCGAGCGCTGGGGCGGCATGCTCGTCGCCGGGACGTTCCTGAAGGAGTTCGTGCCGGAGGGCGTCAAGTGGGCGCACCTCGACATCGCCGGCCCGTCCTTCAACAAGGGCGAGGCGTACGGCTACACCCCGAAGGGCGGCACCGGCGCGGCGGCCCGCACGCTGGTCCAGATCGCCGAGGACGTCGCCGCGGGAATTCTCTAGCGAACCCCACCGCTGTCACCCGGCGGAGAACAGAATAGGTTTCTCATGGCGGCGGGGGCCCGCCGACGGTGCTCCCCGCCCCGCCCTACCACTACGGGCGCCCCGATCCACGCGGGCGCCGCGACAGGGGAAATGGAGCGTCCAGTGGCCAACAACGGCACCTTCGACATCGTCGTCCTAGGCGCCGGCAGCGGCGGTTACGCGTGCGCGCTGCGCGCCGCCGAGCTCGGCAGGTCGGTCGCGCTCATCGAGCGGGACGAGTCCCTCGGCGGGACGTGCCTCAACCGCGGGTGCATCCCCACCAAGGCGCTGCTGCACGCGGCCGAGGTGGCGGACCACGCGCGGGACGCGGCGAACTTCGGCGTCAAGACCACGTTCGAGGGCATCGACGTGGCCGGTGTGAACGCCTACAAGGACAAGGTCGTCTCCACGACCGTCAAGGGCCTCACCGGGCTGATCAAGGCCCGCGGCATCGAGGTCGTGCACGGCAGCGGGCGGCTGACCGGGCCGACCACCATCGAGGTCACCGCGCCCGACGGCGCGACCAGCGTGATCGAGGGCGGGCACATCGTGCTCGGCACCGGCTCGCAGCCCAAGAGCCTGCCCGGCCTGGAGATCGACGGCGAGCGCGTCATCTCCAGCGACCACGCGCTGCGGCTGGAGCACGTCCCCGCGTCCGTCGTCATCCTCGGCGGCGGCGTGATCGGCGTCGAGTTCGCCAGCGTGTGGCGCTCGTTCGGCGCCGAGGTCACGATCGTGGAGGCGCTGCCGCACCTGCTGCCGCTGGAGGAGGAGTCCAGCTCCAAGCGGCTGGAGCGCGCGTTCCGCAAGCGCGGCATCAAGTTCGAGACCGGCACCCGGTTCGAGAGCGCCAAGCCGACGCAGGGCGGCGTCTCCGTCACCCTCGAAGGCGGCAAGACCATCGACGCCGAGCTGCTGCTCGTCGCGGTGGGGCGCGGCCCGGTCTCCGACGGCATCGGGCTGGCCGAGGCCGGCGTCGAGACCGAGCGCGGGTTCGTGAAGGTCGACGAGTACTGCCGGACGAACGTCCCCACGATCTCCGCGGTCGGCGACCTGATCCCGACCCCGCAGCTCGCCCACGTCGGCTTCGCCGAGGGCATCCTCGTCGCCGAGCGGCTGAGCGGGCTCACCCCGCCGCCGATCGACTACGACGGCGTGCCCCGCATCACCTACTCCGACCCCGAGGTGGCCTCGGTCGGCATCACGTCCGCGGTGGCCCGCGAGCGCGGCCACCAGATCAAGGAGGTCGTCTACGACCTGGCCGGCAACCCCAAGAGCAAGATCCTGGGGACGCAGGGCGAGGTCAAGGTGATCGCGGCCGTGGACGGCCCCGTCCTCGGCATCCACATGGTCGGCGCGCGGGTCGGCGAGCTCATCGCCGAGGGCCAGCTCATCTACAACTGGGAGGCCCTCCCGAGCGAGGTCGCCCAGCTGATCCATCCCCACCCGACCCAGTCCGAGGCGGTCGGCGAGGCACATCTCGCCCTCGCCGGCAAACCACTGCACGTGCACGGCTGAACGCCGCACAAGTAATACGAAGGAGTCGCTGAGACATGCCGGTCTCCGTCACCATGCCCCAGCTCGGCGAGAGCGTCACCGAGGGCACCGTCACCCGCTGGCTCAAGAAGGAGGGCGAGCGCGTCGAGACCGACGAGCCGCTCCTTGAGGTGTCCACCGACAAGGTGGACACCGAGATCCCCTCGCCCGCCTCGGGCATCCTGACCAGCATCACCGTCGCCGAGGACGAGACCGTCGAGGTCGGGGCCGAGCTGGCCGTCATCGGCGACGAGGGCGAGGCGCCGTCCGGCGGCGGCGCCCCCGCCGCCGCCGAGCAGCAGGCCCCGGCCGCGCCGGAGCCCCCGCAGGAGGCCCCCCAGCCGCCGGCGCCGCAGGGCCCGCCGCCCGCCGCGTGGCCGCCGCCCGCGCAGCAGCAGGCCCCGGCGCCGCCCGCGCCGCCGGCCCCGCCCGCGCCCGCCCCGCAGCAGGCGCCGCAGCAGCCGGCCCCGCAGGCGCCCGAGCCGGCCCCGGCCGCCCAGGCCCAGTCGGCGGCCCCGTCCGGCGAGGGCCCGTACGTGACGCCGCTGGTGCGCAAGCTCGCGGCCGAGCACAACGTCGACCTCGGTACGGTGAAGGGCACCGGCGTCGGCGGCCGCATCCGCAAGCAGGACGTCCTGGAGGCCGCCCGCGCCGCGCAGGAGGCCGCCGCCCGGCAGCAGGCCGCGCCCGCCCCGGCCGCCCCCGCCGCGCCGGTGCAGGCGCCGGCCGGCCGGCACGCCGCGCCCGCCCCCGCGGGCGCCCCGGCCGAGCAGCTCGCGCTGCGCGGCCGCACCGAGAAGATGTCCCGGATGCGGCAGACGATCGCCCGCCGCATGGTCGAGTCGCTGCAGGTGTCGGCGCAGCTCACCACCGTGGTCGAGGTGGACGTCACGCGGATCGCGCGGCTGCGCGAGCAGGCCAAGGCCGACTTCGAGGCCCGCGAGGGCGTCAAGCTGTCGTTCCTGCCGTTCTTCGCGCAGGCGGCGGTCGAGGCCCTCAAGGCGCACCCGAAGCTGAACGCGGTCATCAACAGCGAGACCAACGAGGTCACCTATCACGACGTCGAGAACCTCGGCATCGCGGTGGACGTGCAGGAGCGCGGCCTCATGGTCCCGGTCGTGCACAACGCCGGGCAGCTGAACCTGGGCGGCCTCGCCCAGCGGATCGCCGACCTCGCCGAGCGCACCCGCGCCGGCAACGTCAGCCCGGACGAGCTGGCCGGCGGCACGTTCACGCTGACCAACACCGGCAGCCGCGGCGCGCTGTTCGACACCCCGATCCTCAACCAGCCGCAGGTCGGCATGCTCGGCACCGGCGCCGTGGTGAAGCGCCCCGCCGTCATCGACGACCCGCAGCTCGGCGAGGTCATCGCGGTCCGCTCGATGGTCTACCTGGCGCTGACCTACGACCACCGGCTGATCGACGGCGCGGACGCCGCCCGCTTCCTCGCCACGATCAAGCACCGCTTGGAAGAGGGCAACTTCGACGCCGACCTCGGCCTGTAGCAGCCTGTAACTAGGGCGTCTGGTCGCTGGAGCCCCGCCGCGCTTTATGGGCGGCGGGGCTTCGGCGCGTCCGGGGAAACGCGGGACCGGGGTGAGAATCTCACCGTCCGTGGCATCGTCCGCCTAGTGTGGGGTGCATGAGGGTCACCGTCACGGGCTCGTCGGGCCTCATCGGCTCGGCGCTGGTGCAGTCACTGCGGGAGGACGGCCACGACGTCGTCCGGCTGGTCCGGCGGGAGCCGGCGCGCGACGACGAGGCGCGCTGGTCCCCGGCGGACGGCTGCGTCGAGAAGGACTCCCTGGAGGGCGCGGACGCGGTCGTGCACCTGGCGGGCGCCGGGGTCGGCGACCGGCCGTGGACGAAGGCGTACAAGCGCAAGATCAGGGAGAGCCGGCTGGCCGGCACCCGGACGCTCGCGGAGGGGATCGCGGCGGCGAACCCGCGGCCCCGCGTGCTGGTGTGCGGGTCGGCGATCGGCTACTACGGCGACACCGGCGACCGGGAGGTGGACGAGGACTCCCCCGCCGGGCGGGGGTTCCTCGCCGACCTCGTCCGCGACTGGGAGGCGGCGGCCGAGCCGGCGCGGGAGGCGGGCGTCCGCGTCGTCCTGCCGCGCACCGGGGTCGTGCTGGCCCGCGAGGGCGGCATGCTCGGGCGGACGCTGCCGCTGTTCCGGCTGGGGCTCGGCGGCACGCTCGGCGACGGCCGCCAGTGGACGAGCTGGATCTCCCTCGCCGACCAGGTCGCGGCGCTGCGGTTCCTGATCGACGAGGAGATCGCGGGGCCGGTCAACCTGACCGCGCCGAACCCGGTGACGAACGCGGCCTACACGCGGGCGCTCGGCCGCGTCCTGCACCGGCCGGCGCGGCTGGCGGTGCCGCGGTTCGCGCTGCGGGCGGCGCTGCTCGGGTTCGCCGACGAGGGTCCGCTGGTCAGCCAGCGGGTGCTGCCCCGGCGGCTCACCGCCGCGGGGTTCCGGTTCGCGCACGAGCACGTGGACGAGGCCCTCGCCGCCGCCCTGTGAGTCCCAAGATTCGTCAAAGTCCCGGCCGGCCCCATTCGGTAGTCATACGGTGACATCGGGACAGCCCGGCTCAAGAGGAGAGTGAATGAGCACTGACGGACAGCCGCACATCCTCGCGATCGGCGGCGGCACCTTCGTGCCCGACGGCCGGGACGGGCTCGCGCCCAGCCCGCTGCTGCGCTACGCGTTCGACCTGACCGGGCAGGACCGGCCCCGCGTCTGCGTCGTCGCGACCGCGATGGGCGACGCCCCCCAGCCGATCGCCCGCTCGTACGCGGCGTTCTCCGCCCTGGACGCCGAGGTCAGCCATCTGGCGCTGTTCCCGATGCCGAACGTCGCCGACATGCGGGCGCACCTGCTCACCCAGGACCTCGTCTACGTGGGCGGCGGCAGCGTCGCGAACCTGCTGGCGCTGTGGCGGCTGCACGGGCTCGACGAGATCATGCGGGAGGCGTGGCAGGAGGGCGTCGTGCTGTCCGGGCAGAGCGCGGGCGCGCTGTGCTGGCACGTCGGCGGCAACACCGACTCGTTCGGGCCGCAGCTCGCGCCGATGACCGACGGCCTCGGGCTGCTGCCGTTCTCGTGCGGGGTGCACTACGACAGCGAGCCGCAGCGCCGGCCGCTGCTGCAGCAGCTCGTCGGCGAGGGGACGCTGCCGGGCGGGTACGCGGCCGACGAGTCGGTGGCGCTGCACTACGTCGGCACCGAGTTCGTCCAGGCCGTCTCCTACCGGCGGGACGCGGGCGCCTACCGCGTCGAACCGGACGGGCCGGGCACGGCGAAGGAGACGCGGCTGGAGCCGCGGCTGCTCGCCGCCCTCTGAGGAGCGGCCGCGCCGCCCGCGGCATAAGCTGGCCGGGTGAGCGATGTGGACGTACGCGAGCTGGTGGTGGTGCACGCGGGGTTCGGCGAGGCGGCCGTCCCCTACGAGGCGGGCTGGGAGCTGCAGAAACGCACCCACGCGCTGCGGGTGGACGACGCGATCCCCGACACCGTGCTGCTGCTGGAGCACCGGCCGGTCTACACGGCGGGCAAGCGGACCGAGGCGCTCGACCGGCCGTTCGGCGACCCCGGCGCACCGGTGATCGACGTCGACCGCGGCGGCAAGATCACCTGGCACGGGCCGGGGCAGCTCACCGGCTACCCGATCGTCCGGCTGCCCGACCCGGTGGACGTCGTCGGCTACGTGCGGCTGCTGGAGCGGATGATGATGGACGTCTGCGCCGAGCTCGGGCTGGCGACGGCGACCGTGGAGGGGCGCAGCGGGCTGTGGGTGCCGGGCGCGCCCGACCGCAAGATCGGCTCGATCGGGATCAGGGTGGCGCGGGGCGTGGCGATGCACGGCTTCATGCTGAACTGCGACAACGACATGGGCTGGTTCGACAAGATCGTCCCCTGCGGGATCCGGGACGTCGGGTCGACCAACCTCAGCCGGGAACTCGGCCGGGAGGTCACGGTCGCGGAGGTCGTCCCGCTGGTCGAGCGGCACCTCGCCGCGGTGCTCGGCGCGGCGGAGACGTTCCACCGCACCACGGCGCAGCTCGGCGTGTCAGCGGATCAGGCCATGACCTTGTAGACGGCCTGGCCCTCGGCGGCCGCCGCCGCGAAGAACCGCGTCAGCCCCTCGTAGGCGGGCTTGAGCACCTTGTCGCGGGCGGCGCCGTCGAGCCGGCCGGCGTCCTGCACCCCGGCCCTGTTCATCGCGGCCGGGTCGAACCGGCCCGCGACCTTCGCGAACGGCGTCGCGGCCAGATGGTCGGCGGTGGGCTTGACCCGGTCCGGCGCGAGGAAGATCACATCCATGCCGAGCTCGTCGGCGCCGTCCTCGGTGAGCAGCCGGCCGCCGCACACGACGTCCGCCTCGGGCTGCCGCCCGTCCCACGGGTCGCCGGTGACGAGGTAGTGCACCGCCTGCCACGCCCAGCCCAGCTCGAACAGTCCCGGCGCGCCGCGGCGGCGCCAGTCGGGGGCACCGAAGATGTGGCGGGCGACGCGGCCGGGATCCGGCTCCCCCTCCAGCACCGGCGGCACCCTGAGGTACGACATTGCCAGACCCACTGCGGTCCTCCTGCTAACGCTGTTGCGTGACGACAGGGAGTCACCCTAGAGAGAACCGCTGTCGACCATGGCCGAAACACGCGAATCGGCTACGCTACCGGGGTACTGTCATACGTTCGAGATCGCTCCGATACGCCATCGAGGCCCCGTCGGCCGAGGTGCCGCCACCGGAGATCGGGACGTAGTCTGGGACGCGTGACGACGGTGACACCCGAGGGACGCAAGCTCCTGCGCGTCGAGGCGCGCAACAGCCAGACCCCGATCGAGCGCAAGCCAGAGTGGATCAAGACCCGGCTGAAGATGGGCCCGCAGTACCGCGAGCTCATCGGGCTGGTGAAGTCCGAGGGCCTGCACACGGTGTGCCAGGAGGCCGGCTGTCCCAACATCTTCGAATGCTGGGAGGACCGCGAGGCCACCTTCCTCATCGGCGGCGACCAGTGCACCCGGCGCTGCGACTTCTGCCAGATCGACACCGGCAAGCCGAAGGCCCTCGACCGCGACGAGCCGCGCCGCGTCGCCGAGTCCGTCGCGACGATGGGGCTGAAGTACGCGACCGTCACCGGCGTCGCCCGCGACGACCTGGAGGACGGCGGCGCCTGGCTGTACGCCGAGACCGTCCGGCAGATCCACGCGGCCGTCCCCGGCTGCGGCGTGGAGCTGCTGATCCCCGACTTCAACGCCGTGCCCGAGCAGCTCGCCGAGGTGTTCTCCACCCGGCCGGAGGTGCTGGCGCACAACGTGGAGACCGTCCCGCGGATCTTCAAGCGGATCCGGCCCGGGTTCCGCTACGAGCGGTCCCTGGAGGTCATCACCCGGGCCCGCGAGGACGGCCTGGTCACCAAGTCCAACCTGATCCTCGGCATGGGCGAGACCCGCGAGGAGGTCTCGCAGGCGCTGCGCGACCTGCACGAGGCGGGCTGCGAGCTCATCACGATCACCCAGTACCTGCGGCCGAGCCCCCGCCACCACCCGGTGGAGCGGTGGGTGAAGCCGGAGGAGTTCGTGGAGCTGTCGGCGGAGGCCGAGGAGATCGGGTTCGCCGGCGTCATGTCCGGGCCGCTCGTCCGGTCCAGCTACCGCGCCGGGCGCCTGTACCGGCAGGCGATCGAGGCGCGCGCCTAGCGGGGGTTGTCGGGTCAGGCGACCGACCCGACTATCCTTGTATTCATGTCGAAAAAGCCCACGGACGGGGCCCAGGAGCGTCCGGGCCGCCTCAAGCAGATCCGCATGGTCGCCCAGGTGCTCCGCCAGGCCGACCCGAAGGCGCTGCCGATCGTGTTCGCCTCGGCGATCGGGACCCTGGTCGTCGTCATCGTCATCGGGCTGCTCGCCGGCCAGCTGTGGTTCTTCATCCCGCTGGGCATCCTGGCGGCGCTCGCCGTCGGCATGATCGTCTTCGGCCAGCTGGCGCAGCGCGCGCAGTACAAGGTGATCGCGGGGCAGCCGGGCGCGGCCGCCGCGATCCTGAAGAACATGCGCGGCAACTGGACGGTCACCGAGGCGGTGAGCGGCAACCGCAACCTCGACATGGTGCACCGCGCGGTCGGCCGCCCGGGCGTGATCCTCGTGTCGGAGGGGCCGCGCAACCGCGTCGGCCCGCTGCTCGGCGCCGAGAAGAAGCGCATCTCCCGCGCCGCCCAGCAGGTGCCGATCTACGACGTGCAGGTCGGGGACGACGAGGGCCAGATCACGGTGGACAAGCTGCAGCGCCACCTGATGAAGCTGCCCCGCAACCTCACCAAGGGGCAGGTCGCCGAGCTGAACGACCGGCTCCAGGCACTTCCCCGGTCGATGCAGATGCCGAAGGGGCCCATTCCGAAGGGCGTGAAGATGCCGAAGGGCCCCAAGCCGAAGACGCGGTGAACCGAGAACGCACCGCGCAGGAAAGCGATGAGCGAGAGCGCCCCCGCGGGGGCGCTCTTCTCGTTTCCGGTGAGAAGTCCGCCGAGGCTAGATGTTGACGACGGCCGTGTTGCTGGCGCGGTCGTGCAGGCCCCGGTAGTCGCGGTCCCAGAACAGCGCGGGCAGCACCAGCAGGAGGAGCGCCGCCCGGGCCAGGCCGAAGCCGAGCCCGACGGGCCGCCCGTCCAGCCGGACGACGCGGATGCCGGCGAGCCGCTTGCCGATCGTGATGCCGAGGAACGCGGTGAGCACCCACGCCTGCAGCCCGAAGATCGCCAGCGTCCACAGGCTGCGCTCGGCCGGCTCCCAGCCGAACCCGCGCGCCAGCAGGCTCGCGACCAGCATCGACAGGCCCCAGTCGAGGAACAGCGCGATGAGCCGCCGGCCGTAGGAGGCGACGGCGCCGCTGCCCTGCTCCGGCAGCCCGAGCCGCTCCCCGGGCCGGCCGAGGTCGGCGCCCGCCGCGCCCGCGCCGCTCAGCCACGTCTGCGTCCACCGGGGCCCGGCCGCCCGCCCCTTACCACCGCTCATGGCGTCTACGCTATCCCGTCCGCCGCGGCGCTCCGACGGGCCCCGAGTGACGCGTAACACAGCGGAAACATACGAGACACGGCCGGGAAACGGCGCCGACCTAGCTTTTCAAGAAGCCGAGATGCGCCTTGAGGAGGCCGGATGTTCACCAGCGCCGACGAGGTACTGAGCTATATCAGGAACGAAGGTGTGCGATTCGTCGACTGCCGGTTCGTGGACCTGCCCGGCAAGATGCAGCACTTCACGTTCCCGGTGGAGAGCTTCGGCGAGAGCGTCTTCACCGAGGGGCTGATGTTCGACGGCTCGTCCGTCCGCGGCTTCCAGGAGATCCACGAGTCGGACATGCTGCTGCTCCCGGACCCGACGACCGCCGTCGTCGACCCGTTCCGCCAGCACAAGACCCTGAACCTGAACTTCTTCGTGCACGACCCGCTCACCGGCGAGCCGTACAGCCGCGACCCGCGCAACGTGGCGAAGAAGGCGCAGGACTACCTGCGCGGCACCGGCATCGCCGACACCTGCTACTTCGGCCCCGAGGCCGAGTTCTACATCTTCGACGACGTCCGCTTCGAGACGAAGCAGAACGCGGGCTACTACTACCTCGACTCGGTCGAGGGCGCCTGGAACACCGGCCGCGAGGAGCCCGGCGGCAACCTCGGCGCCAAGCCCCCCTACAAGGGCGGCTACTTCCCCGTCCCGCCGATGGACCACTACACCGACCTGCGCTCGGAGATGGTGGCGCAGCTCCTCGACGTCGGCATCCACGTCGAGATGCAGCACCACGAGGTCGGCACCGCCGGCCAGGCCGAGATCGACTTCCGCTTCGACACGCTGCTGAAGACCGCCGACCAGCTCCAGCTCTACAAGTACATCGTCAAGAACGTCGCGCGCGCCGCCGGCAAGACCGTCACGTTCATGCCGAAGCCGATCTTCGGTGACAACGGCTCCGGGATGCACTGCCACCAGTCCCTCTGGAAGGACGGCGCGCCGCTGTTCTACGACGAGGTCGGCTACGCGGGCCTGTCCGACAACGCCCGCTACTACATCGGCGGCCTGCTGAAGCACGCCCCGTCCCTGCTGGCGTTCACGAACCCGACGGTGAACAGCTACCACCGGCTCGTCCCCGGCTACGAGGCCCCGGTCAACCTGGTCTACTCCCAGCGCAACCGGTCGGCCTGCATCCGCATCCCGATCACCGGCTCGAACCCGAAGGCCAAGCGGGTCGAGTTCCGCGTCCCGGACCCGTCCTGCAACCCGTACCTGGCCTTCTCCGCCATGCTCATGGCGGGCCTGGACGGCATCCGCAACAAGATCGAGCCGGCGGAGCCGGTCGACAAGGACCTCTACGAGCTCCCGCCCGAGGAGGCCCGCGCGATCCCGCAGGTGCCGGGTTCCCTCCCCGAGGTCCTCGCGGCCCTGGCCGACGACCACGACTACCTGCTGGAGGGCGGCGTCTTCACCCCGGACCTCATCGAGACCTGGATCACGATGAAGAACGAGTTCGAGATCGACCCGATCCGCCTCCGCCCCCACCCCCACGAGTTCGAGCTGTACTACGACATCTGATCATCTGAAGTCCGAGGGCCCGGCGGTCTGCCGCCGGGCCCTCGGGCTTGCCCGGCACGAGTGTTCCGCCGACGCCCGCGCCCCAAGCATCGCCGCGTACACGGCTCCAGACGGGAAAGGACGTCCCGGCCCTCACGGCGGAGCTGATCGACTGCTCGCACAAGGCCGGCCCCCGCTCCCCGAAGGCGCATTGGAGATCGCGAACACCTCCATGCCCTTGACCGCCCTCTACGCCGCATGAGGACGGCGGGCGTCCAGCCGTTTCACGCACGCCCGCACGCGATCCCTCAGCCGAAGCCTGCGCCCTGGCCATGGCGGGACGCAGCCGAACGCCGACAGGCGCGCCTCCAGGGCCATCCGGGCCCGGTCAGGGGCGTGGCAGGGGGCCAGCGGGTCGCCCGTGGAGGCGATGAACCACGGCACGCCGCCCACGCCCGGCTTCACCCAGACGCTCTCCCCCACCTCCGGGAGCGCGGACGAGAACACTCGCAGGAGTGGCCGCGAGTCCCCGTAGCGCTGTGCCGTGTTCCAGCCCGCACATATGAGGGCCTCGCCAAGGCGGTCGAGGTGGTCGGCGGGGTTCACTCGGCCCGCCAGATGATGCTGCCGGTGGCCTCGTCCCGCCAGGCTTCGCCGACCGTGCGGAGGTCGATGTAGGCCGTGGTGCCGTCGGGGGCGAGGGCGACGTGCCGCACCCTTCCGGCGCGGCTCTCCAGGTCGCGCAGCCCCTCGTGGACGTGCCGGATCGCCGCGTTCTGGTCATCGGTCACCCCTGCCCGCCCCGCGTCCCCGCCCCACACGTCCCACGCGTAGAGCCTGAGCGGTTCACGGGTCGGGCGCACCCTGTGGATGTAGTACGTCATGGAGGCAAGACTCTCCGTGACCGCACGACCGATCGGACAGGGTTTCTGTCCCTGTGTCAGACGAGAAGACCGATCCGACCTGCCAAATCTCGGGCATCTCGCCGCATTGCGGTCGGCCCATCTTTCGCCAGTTCGACGGTCATACGGCGCGCGTACCCGTTGTAGCGGACGGTCTCCGGCGCGGCGATGTAGGCATGGTCGAGCATGCCGAGCGTCGCGGCATCGTCACCCGCGAGCTGACAGGCCCGGGCCGCCTCGATCAAATGCCGGCCGCGCCTGGGTTGGGATGGAATCGCAGACGCCTCGGCTCTGCGGGCCTGTTTGCGTGCCTCGCCCGCCTGCCTCAGCTCGACCGCGATCGTCACCGCGTGGGCGCCCATGATGACCTGCGAGAACGAGGTCATCGGATCGTAGTGGGACGGCGGGAGCGTCTTCGCGATCCGGTCGGCCCGGTCCCACCAGCGCCATGCGGTCCCGGCCTGCCCGGCCCGCGCCGCGGTGTAGGCGACCTCGTGGTGGAGGGCACCCCACATCGCCCGCAGCTCGGCGTCCGCGTCCACTACGTGGGGCCTGAGGAGGTCGAGGCCCTCCCGGTTGACGGCTTCGGCCGCGTCGAAATCACCCGCGTCCCGGTGCGCCTGCGCGGCCAGCCACACGGCGCCGCCGAACGCCTTGGGGTCCTCCGACTCCTCGGCTGCCATGATGCTGCGCTCGACGATGCGCCACAGCAGGTCGGCGGACGGCTGATACGCCACGTAGAACTGTGCGAGGTTGTAGATCCGCGCGAGGAGCGACAGGGCGCGCCGGCGCTGCGCGCCCTCGTAGCCGCGCACGGCCTGCTTGGCGTCGCGGATGAGTTCGGGGAGCAGCCCGCCGAGGACGGTTCGGTGGTCCGGGGAGGCGTGCCTGGCCCGCCATGCCGCGTCGAGGCGCGCCTGCAAGTGGTCCAACGGGCTCGGCGGGCCGGTCATCGCCACGGCCACGGCATTGATCGCGTCCCGAACGTCGTTGAGCGCCGGGTGGCCCGGGCCGCGGAACATGCTCATCGGGACCGGCTCTCCGCCCGTGAGCTTGCCGACGTCCCGCAGTTTGAGGGCTTCGGCGAGACTGAGCAGCGTCGGGAGCTTGGGCTGGCCGATCTCTCCCCGCTCCACGGCCTTGACCCACCGCGCGTTCCTGCCGATGAGGCCGCCGAGTACCTCACGCGACATCCCGCGCCGCTCCCGGTAGTACCGGATGCGCTGCCCCACGGTGAGGTCGGGGTCCGCGGGGTCCATACTCCGCTCGTTCAAGGCCCAGCCCTTCCTCCGAGTCGCGACGCTTACAGGCTAGGCCGGGGGGTTGGGGTTTCCCAGGGGTTTGGGGTGGGGGCGCTGGCATTATGGGCGCGGAGGGGCGGGATGAGGGACTATGCCGGGCGTGTCCTGCGGGACGCGGAGGCGCTGCTGGACGCCGTGCGCGGGCTGGAGGGCGAGCGGCGGCGGCTGCGGGGCGAGGTGGAGGCGGCCGTCGGGGCGCTGCGGCGGGAGGCGGCGCGGGAGCGGCTGCGGTCCGTGCCGGTCGCGCGGCTGAAGGAGGTCGCGGACGGGCCGTTCCGGCTCGGGCCGGTGCACGGCGCGGAGTTCGTCACCGTGGTGGACGTCCTCGACTCGACGCCCCAGGGGCTCCGGCTGCTGCGGGGCATCGGGCCGGTCACGGCGGATCGGCTGCACTGGGCGGCCGTGCGGCTGGCGGAGGCGGCGGGGCGGGCGGCGGATCCGGGCATCGACCTCGGCCGGCCCGAACTGGAGCCGCTGGTGATCGCGGTGCACTGGCTGGTGCACGTCGATCCCGCGCAGGCCGATGTCGTGGTGGAGAGGGTTCCGTCGCTGCTGAGGCAGGCCCGGAGCAGGAGGTTCCTGCCGCCGTACCGGCGGAAGCAGCGGGCGGTCGCCGAGCTGGCGGAGATCCTTGAAACCGCCGCGGTCGTGCCGGACGAGGTGTCCGGTGACGAGGCGCGGCGTGACTACGAGCGGCGGACGGCCGAGTATCTGGGCGTGCTGGCGGACGTGGCCGGGGTCGCGTCCGGGGGCGCGGCCGCAGAGGGCTTTCTGCCGCCTGAGGCGGCGGCACGGGTCGCGGCCCAGAGGCTCGACGAAACGCATCTGAAGGTGCCGCTGGCGGATTACCAGGCGTTCGGGGCCCGGTTCGCGCTGGAGCGGCGGCGGGCGATCCTGGGTGACGGGATGGGGCTCGGGAGGACGGTCCAGGTGGTCGCCGCGATGGCGCATCGGCGGGCGGAGGGCGTGACGCGCTTCCTGGTGGCCTGCCCCGCGAGCGTCCTGCCTTCGTGGGTCCGCGACGTCGAGGCGTGCAGCGCGCTGCCGGCGCGTCCGCTGCACGGTCCCGGCCGGGCCGCCGCCGTGCAGAGGTGGGCCGACACCGGCGGCGTCGGTATCGTGCCGTTGGAGTCGCTGGCCGACCTGTACGTCTCCGCGGATGTCGCGGTGGGGATGTTCGTCCTGGACGAGGCTGACCGTGTGAAGAATCCCGACAGCGCTCGTGCGCGGGCGATCGGTTCCTGGGCCGAGCGCGTGGACGACGCCCTCTTTCTCACCGGGCTGCCGATGCGGGAACGGGCGGAGTGCTTCCGCACTCTGGCGGAGCTGCTCGGTTCGATGGTCCGTCCGGAGTACGCGGTCCTGGGGTCGCGGGAGTTCCGGGCGGGCGCCGCGCCGGTGTACCTGCGGCGGGAGCAACAGGACGTGTTCAGGGAGCTGCCCGATATCGTGCGCGTGGACGAGCTGGTGGCGTTCAGCCGGGCCGACCGGGCCGCCTACCGGGACGCGGTCGGGGCGGGCGACTTCGATGCGATGCGGCGGGCCGCGTTCGCCGTCCCGAAGACGTCCGCGAAGCTCAGGCGGTTGCGGCGGCTGGTCGAGGAGGCGGCCGCGGAGGGCTTGGAGACCGTCGTGCTGTCCGGCTTCCCGGAGGTGCTGGAGGTCGTCCGGGACTCGGTCGCCGTCGCGACGGCCGGGATCGGCGCACCGCCTCCGCCAGGCGCGGCCGTGGCGATCCTCTGCGAGCCGCAGCCGGACCGGGCCCTGGAGGCCCGCGCGATCGGCCGCCTCCAGGGCCGGACCGGTCCCCTGCTGGTACACCGCCTGGTGGCGCCGGGCGTGGACGAGCTGGTGGACGGCGATCCCGCACGGATCATCGAGGACGAGCAGGCGCGGTGGGGAGCGGAATGACCGGCGAGGCCAAGGACGTCCTGCGGGACGGGTCGGCGCTGCTGGGTGCCGCGCGCGATCTGATCGCCGACCACCGGCGGGCCGTGGCGGACGTCCACGCCGCGCTGGCGCCGCTGCGCGCCGAGGCGGCGAAGGGGCAGTTGCGGGAGATCCCGCTGGCGCGGTTGAAGGACGTCACGGACGGGCGGCTGCGGCTCGGCCCCCTGAAGGAGGCGGGGTTCGGCAGCGTCGCGGACGTCCTGGAGGCGACCCCGTACCGGCTCCAGCTGCTGCCGGGCATCGGGCCGCAGACCGCGCAGCAGCTGCACGCGGCGGCGGGGAGCCTGGCCGAGGCGGCGGAGCGGTCGGTGAGCGTCCGGATCGACGTCGACCGGCGGGACGAGGCGATGGCGCCGGTGGTCGTCGCGCTGCACCGGCTGGTCGGCGCGGGGCCGGAGCTGCCGAGGGCGCGGGCCGCCGCCGACGGGCTGGACGAGCGGCTCGGCCCGCTGGTGCACGACGCGCGGCCGGCGGGGTCGTGGTGGCGGCGGGCGTTCGCGCGGCCGGCGAAGCGGGAGCGGGCCCGGGAGGCGGTCGGCGAGCTGGCGGAGGCCCTGAGGGAGGCGGCGGGCGCCCGGCTGCTCATCTCGCAGGCTTCGGTGGACCTGCTGCGGCCGCACGTCTCGCCGGACGAGGCGTGGATCGACTTCGAGCTGCGCGCGTCCGACTACCAGACCCTGCTGGCGGAGCTGGCGGCGGCGGGGCCGGAGCGGGAGGCGGCCGAGGGGTTCCTGCCGGACGATCTGGCGGCGCGGGTCAAGGCCCAGCCGCTCGACGACGCCCACCGGCGGGTCGCGCTGTGCGGCTACCAGGCGTTCGGGGCGCGGTTCGCGCTCGCGCAGCGGCGGGTGATCCTCGGCGACGAGATGGGGCTCGGGAAGACGGTCCAGGCGATCGCCGCGATCGCGCACCTGCGGGCGGAGGGCGCGACGCACTTCCTGGTGGCCTGCCCCGCGAGCGTCCTGATCAACTGGGTGCGGGAGATCGAGCGGCGCAGCGCGCTCGCCGCGCATCCGCTGCACGGCGGCGGGCGGGGCGCGGCGCTGGAGGCGTGGGTCGCGGGCGGCGGCATCGCGGTGACGACGCTCGCGACGCTCCACGGCCTCGACGTCCCGGACGGGGTCCGGCTCGGCATGTTCGTGGTGGACGAGGCCCACTACGCCAAGAACCACGAGACCCGGCGGGCGCGGGCCGTGGCCGCCTGGTGCGCGCGGACCGAGCGCGTCCTCTTCCTCACCGGCACCCCGATGGAGAACCGGGTGGAGGAGTTCCGCAGCCTGGTCGCGCATCTGCGGCCCGAGCTGGCCGGGGAGATCCGGTCGAGCGACGCGGCGCTCGGGGCGCGCGCGTTCCGGTCGGCGGTCGCGCCGGTCTACCTGCGCCGCAACCAGCGGGACGTGCTCGTCGAACTGCCCGAGGTCGTGCGCGTGGACGAGTGGGAGGAGTTCAGCGCGGCGGACGAGGACGCCTACCGGGCCGCGGTGCTCGACGGCAACTTCATGGCGATGCGCCGCGCCGCCTACGCCGTCCCGGACAAGTCGGCGAAGCTGGACCGGCTGGCGGAACTGGTGCGGGAGGCCGCCGAGAACGAGTTGAAGGTCGTGGTGTTCTCCTACTTCCGGGACGTCCTGGACGCGGTGCGGGACGCGCTCGGAGCGGCGGCGCGCGGGCCGATCAGGGGCGACACGCCCCCGGCACGGCGTCAGGAGATCGTGGACGCGTTCACCGCCGAGCCGGGGCACGCCGTCCTGCTGGCCCAGATCGAGGCGGGCGGGGTCGGGCTCAACCTGCAGGCCGCGTCCGTGGTGATCATCTGCGAGCCGCAGGTGAAGCCGACGATCGAGACGCAGGCGATCGCCCGCGCGCACCGGATGGGGCAGGTGCGGACGGTGCAGGTGCACCGGCTGCTGACGCCCGGCGGCGTGGACGAGCGGATGCTCCAGATCCTGGCGCACAAGGCCCGGCTGTTCGACGAGTACGCGCGCCGCAGCGACCTGGCGGAGCAGGCCCCGGAGGCGCTCGACATCTCCCAGCAGGACCTCGCCCGGCAGATCGTCGCCGAGGAGCGGGAGCGGCTCGGGGCCTGAACGCGGGCCCCGAGCCGGCGGCGGTCAGGCGCGCAGGAACTCGAGGAGGTCGCGGGTGAAGCGCTCCTTGTCGCCCGGCACCATCGCGAGGCCGTGCGAGCCGCCCTCGTACACCTTCAGCTCGGCGTCGGGGATGATCTCGACGGACTTGCGGGCGGTGGCGTCGATCGGGACGATCTGGTCGTCGTCGCCGTGGATGATCAGCGTCGGGACGTCGAACCGGCGCAGGTCCTCGGTGAAGTCGGTCTCGGCGAACGCCGTGACGCAGTCGACGCCGGCCTTGACGCTCTCCTGCATGGCCATGAACCAGAACGCGTTCCGGTTGCCCTGGGTGGCCTTCGTGCCCGGCCTGTTGGCGGAGAAGAAGCTCTCGGACGTGTCCATCCAGAACTGCGACCGCTCGTTCAGGATGCCCTTCTTGATGTCCTCGAAGACCTGGGCCGGCACCCCTTCGGGATTGGTGCCGGTCTGCATCATCAGCGGCGGGATCGCCGACAGCAGCACCGCCTTGGACACGCGGCTCGTGCCGTGCCGGCCGATGTAGCGGGCCAGTTCCCCGCCGCCCATCGAGTGCGCCACGAGGACGACGTCCCAGACGCCGAGCGCGTCGATCAGGTCGTTGAGGTCGTCGGCGAAGGTGTCGAAGTCGTAGCCGTCCCAGGGCTGGGACGAGCGGCCGTGGCCGCGGCGGTCGTGCGCGATGGCGCGGAAGCCGGCGTCGGCGACCGCCTTCATGTGGTCGTCCCACGCGTCGGCGTTCAGCGGCCAGCCGTGGATGAAGAGGACCGGCCGCCCCCGGCCCCAGTCCTTGTAGTAGATCTCCGTGCCGTCACGTGTCTTGATGTGCCCCATCGGTCCCCCGAATCGATGATGCCGTGGCCTGCGGCGGCCCGGTCCCGGCGCCGCCTCCACCCCGGATACCCCGTGGTCTTCCGGGAAACGTCGTCGGGAAGAACGCGCCGGGACGCCGTGTTCACCTGGCGGGTATCGGACGATCAAAGGGGATCCCATGGCCGAGGTCAGGGTGGAGCGCACCGAGGACGGCTTCCGGGCGGTGAACGCGCGGGGCGCGGAGGTCGCGATCGGAGACGGCGACGCCGCGGGCGTGTTCACGCCGGTCGAGCTGCTGCTGGCGGCGCTCGGCGGCTGCGAGCTGGTCACGGTCGAGCCGCTGACCGCTCAGCGCGGGCACCGGATGGCGCGGCTCGCCGCGACCGTCCAGGCGGACAAGGTCGCGACGAGCACGCTGGGCACGATCACGGTGACCTACGACGTGGAGCTGCCCGAGGGCGACGACAAGGCCGAGGACGTCCTGAAGGCCGTGGCGGCGCGCGTCCACGAGCGGTACTGCACGGTCGGCGAGGCGCTCCGGGAGCCGAAGAAGGTCGAGCAGGTCGTCTAGCCGCAGGTCGTGCCGGGTGCCGGCGTCCGGCCGTCCAGGAGGTAGGCGTGCACGGCGGCGCGGACGCAGGGGTCGCCGGTGTCGTAGGCGCCGTGCCCCTCCCCCTTGAGGGTGAGGAGCACGGCCCGGCCGCCGAGCGCGCGCGTCAGCGCCGGCGCCCACGCGTACGGGGTGGCCGGGTCGCCGGTGTTGCCGACCACGAGGATCGGCGCGGCGGACGGGGCCGACACCTCCCGCGCCGACCCGTCGCCCGGGACCGGCCAGCCCGTGCACTGGAGCAGCCCCCACGCCATCGAGGGGCCGAAGACCGGCGAGGCCTCGCGGAACTTCGGCAGCAGCCGCCGCACGTCCGCGGGAGTGTGGCGTTCGGTCGTGTCGGCGCAGGTGATGGCGGTGTTGGCGGCGGACAGGTTGCTGTAGGCGCCGTCGCCGGACCGGCCGTTCTGGACGTCGGCGAGCATCAGCAGCAGCGAGCCGTCGCGGCGCTTCACCGCGTCCACGAGGCCCTGGGCGAGGTAGGGCCAGGCGTCCCGGGAGTACAGCGCGGCGGCGACGCCGGTCGCGCCGAGGCTCTGGGTGAGCTTGCGGCCGGACGACGTCGCGAGCGGTCTCCGGTCGAGCCCGGCGAGGATCCGCCCGACGGACGCGGCGACCGCCGGGCCGTCGGCGCCGAGCGGGCACGACGTGCGGCCGAGGCGGGCGCAGGCGGCGGCGAAGCCGCCGAGGGCGCGCTGGAACGCGCCGGCCTGCTGGAGGGCCAGGTCGGCGGCGCCGATCCCGGTGTCGACGGCGCCGTCCAGGACGGCCCGCCCGACGCCGCCGGGGAACTGGTGGGCGTAGGCGGCGCCGAGCCAGGTGCCGTAGGAGACGCCGAAGTAGTGCAGTTTCGGGTCGCCGAGCGCGACGCGGATCGCCTCCATGTCGCGGGCGGCGTCCTTGGTGCCGACGTGGGGCAGCAGGTCGCCGGAGCGGGTCGCGCATCCCTTGACGAAGGCGGCGCGGGCGTCGATGTACGCGGTCTCCTCGGCGGCGGTGTCGGGGGTGTCGTCCAGGGCGGCGAGCCGGTCCAGGCGCCGGTCGTCCGCGCACCGGACGGGGGCGCTGCGCCCGACGCCGCGCGGGTCGAAGCCGACCAGGTCGTACCGGGCGCGGAGCGCGGCGTACTCCCCCGCGGCCTGGACGAGGGTGTCGACGCCGGCGCCGCCGGGGCCGCCGAAGTTGAACAGCAGCGAGCCGATGCGGCGCCGCCGGTCGGTCGCCGGCACCTTGACCAGGGCGAGGCCGATGGTCGCGCCGGACGGTCGCGCGTAGTCGAGCGGTACCCGGAGCGTCGCGCAGCGGATCCCGGCGGGCCGGGGCGCTCCGCCGGGCGGCGGGGCGGGCAGCCCGGTGCAGCGCGCCCATGTCAGGGGCGGCGCGGCGGGCGGGGACGGGAGCGTCCCCGCAGGCGGGATCGGAGCCGTGCCGACCGACGTGCCGACCGACGTGCCGATGGCGGCGCGGGGCGCGGCGGCCACCGGGCGCCCGTGCCCGGTCATTCCGTGGAGGGACACCAGTCCGGATGCGGCCACTCCGGCGGCGGTCACCAGTGCAATGCCGGGAATGCCCCGGTACTTAGCCATTCATCCCCCTGTTCGTGTCGCGGGGGGCGCTCGTGACCTACCCAGGGCCTCTTATGCTGACTCCTGATCAACTCCATAGGCTCCACGCGCATGGGGGAGCACGCAGGGCATCCGCCCGGCGTCCCCGAGGGCCCTCCCCCGAAAGTCCGGATACCGCATCAGGGTCGTACTACTCAAGGCTGAGATGAAGACCATTCATTGCGGTGATCTCTTTAAGGGGGCCCTGAGGCAAAGATAGGTAGCATGGCTCAACCCGCCCCCCCAGCAGCCCGCAGAGGCCAGGCCGCCGCAAGGATGCGGCACCGGGTGCTCACCGCGCCTCCGGTCTGGCGTGAGCTTCTGCTGGTCGTCCTGTTCTACACCGGATATACGCTGACGCGCGTCGTCCTGGTTCAGGACGGCACGGGCCCGGCGTTCGCCCACGCGGACGAGATCCTGCGCCTGGAACGCCACCTGGGGCTGGACGTTGAGCTGCACCTGAACCACACCCTGCTGGCCGTGCCGTGGCTGGCGCGGACCGCCAACATCTTCTACGCCACGATGCACTTCATCGTGACGCTCGGCGTCGTCGTCTGGCTGTACCGCTACCGGCCGGAGCACTACCGGTGGCTCCGCACGTCCATCATGGTCGCCACGGGGGTCGCGCTCATCGGGTTCTGGCTGTACCCGCTCGCCCCGCCGAGGTTCCTGCACAGCGAGGGCTTCGTCGACCCGGTGACCGCGCTGCACTCGCTCGGCCTGTACGCCAGCGACGCGTCCGGGAGCCTGACCAACCAGTACGCGGCGATGCCGTCGATGCACGCCGGCTGGGCGCTGTGGTGCGGGTTCATCCTGGTCAAGCTGGCGTCGCGGCCGTGGGCGAAGATCCTCGGCGCGCTGTACCCCGCGACGACGGTGTTCGTCATCCTGTCCACCGCCAACCACTACGTGCTGGACGCGGTGGCGGGGATGGCGCTGATCGGCGGCGCCCTGTGGGTGTCGTGGCTGCTCTACGCGCGCTGCCCCATCCCGATCCTCATCGTGCGGGCCCGGATCACGCACCGGCTCGCGCAGCGCACCGGCCGTGGCCCCGCGACCCCGTCCGGGACGGGCCGCGCCGCCCCATGCCGGGCGAGCAGGCCCTGACGGCCCTACTACCGGAGTAGTAGGGCCTCCTCCAGTGGTACGCCCCGCTTCTCAGTCGGCTCCATAGAACACGCGGTCGACGACGGCGCGCGCGCGGCGGGTGCAGCGCCGGTAGTCCTCCAGCAGGTCCCCCGTCCCCGGATAGCCGAGGACGCGGGTGACGGCGCTGCGCTCCCGGTGGTGGTCGGTCGGCAGCAGGTCGGACGCGCGGCCCCGCACCAGCATGACGGCCCCCCGGATGCGGGTCGCCAGGCACCACGACTCCGCGAGGACCTCGGCGTCGTCCGCGTCCAGGAGCCGGGCCTCGACGGCGGCGTCCAGCGCGTCCAGCGTCCGGGTGGTGCGCAGCCCTGGGACGTCGTGGGCGTGCTGGAGCTGCAGGAGCTGCGCGACCCATTCCACGTCGGCGAGGCCGCCCGGCCCGAGCTTGGTGTGCAGCCGCCGCTCGACGCCGCGCGGCAGCCGCTCGGTCTCCATCCGCGCCTTCAGCCGCCGGATCTGCCGGACGGCGTCGTCGCCGATCCCGTCCTCCGGCCAGCGGACCGGGTCGATCAGCGCGCGGAACCGCTCGCGCAGCCCCGCGTCGCCGATCAGCGGGTCGGCGCGCAGCAGCGCCTGCGCCTCCCACGGCTCCGACCAGCGGGCGTAGTAGGCGGCGTAGGACGCGAGCGTGCGCACGAGCGGCCCCTGCCGCCCCTCCGGCCGCAGGTTCGGGTCGATCACCAGCGGCGGGTCGGGGGCGGGCAGCGCGAGCAGCCGGCGCATCTCCTCGGCGACGGCGTGCGCGGCGCGCCCGGCGGCGGCCTCGTCCGCGCCGGGCAGCGGGTCGTGCACGAACATCACGTCGGCGTCGCTGCCGTAGCCGAGCTCGTGCCCGCCGAACCGGCCCATCGCGACCACGGCGAGGCGCGTCGGCAGCGGCTCCCGCGCCTCCATCTCGATCTTGTGCACGGCGGTCCGCAGCGCGGCCTCGATCGTGACGGTGGCGATGCCGGTGAGGGCGTCCCCGACCGTCCGCACGTCCGCCAGGCCGAGCAGGTCGGCGACCGCGACGCGGAACAGCTCCCGGCGCCGCAGCCCGCGCACCACGCCGACCGCCTCCTCGGCCGGCCGGCCGCCCTCGGCATGCCGCCGGACCGCGGCGAGCGCCTCGGCGGACAGCGCCGCGCAGGGCCGCGGGGCGAGGTCGTCCTCGCCGCCGCCGAGCAGCGCGACCGCCTCGGGGGCGCGCAGCAGCAGGTCGGTGGCGTACCGGCTGGAGCCGAGCACCCACGCCATCCGCTCGGCGACGGTCACCTCGTCCCGCAGCAGCCGCAGATACCAGGGCGTCGTGCCGAGCGCGTCGCTGACCTGCCGGAACCCGAGCAGTCCCGCGTCCGGGTCGGGCGCGTCGGCGAACCAGCCGAGCATCACCGGCAGCAGCGTCCGCTGGATCGCGGCGCGCCGCGACACGCCCGCGGTCAGCGCCTCGATGTGCCGCAGCGCGCCCGCCGGGTCGGCGTACCCGAGCGCCTCCAGCCGGGTCCGGGCGGCCTCGGGGGTGAGCCGGGCCTCCTCCCCCGGCAGCCGCGCCACGGCCCGCAGCAGCGGCCGGTAGAACAGCTTCTCGTGGATGCGGCGGACCTCCCGCGCGTGCCGCCGCCACAGCGCGGTGAACTCCCCGACCGGGTCGGTGCGCAGGCCGAGGGCGCGGCCGAGGCGGCGCAGGCCGTCCGCGCCGTCCGGGACGAGGTGGGTGCGGCGCAGCCGGTGCAGCTGGACGAGGTGCTCCACCCGCCGCAGGAACCGGTACGCCGAGGCCAGCGCCGCCGCGTCGTCGCGGCCGACGTAGCCGCCCTGGGACAGCGCGGCGAGCGCGTCGAGGGTCGCGCGGGCGCGCAGCGACTCGTCGGCGCGGCCGTGCACGAGCTGGAGCAGCTGCACCGAGAACTCGACGTCGCGCAGGCCGCCCGGCCCGAGCTTGAGCTGCCGCTCGGAGTCGGCGGTGCGCCGGTTCAGGTCGGTCTCGACGCGGCGCCGCATGGCCTGGACGTCCTCGACGAAGCTCTCGCCCTCGGCCGCCCGCCACACCACCGGGGTGATCATGTCCAGGTAGCGGGCGCCGAGTTCGGCGTCGCCGGCGACGGGCCGGGCCTTCAGCAGCGCCTGGAACTCCCAGGTCTTGGCCCACCGCTCGTAGTAGGCGCGGTGGCTGGCGAGGGTGCGCACCAGCGGGCCGGCCTTGCCCTCGGGGCGCAGCGCCGCGTCCACCTCCCAGAGGGCGCCCTCCTCGGTGCTGGCCGAGCAGGCCCGCATCATCGCCGACGCGAGCCGCGTTGCGGTGCGCAGCGCGGCGTCCTCGTCGTGCCCGTCGCGGGCCTCGGCGACGAAGACCACGTCGACGTCGCTGACGTAGTTCAGCTCGCGGGCCCCGCACTTGCCCATGCCGATCACGGCGAGCCGGCACGTCCCGTGCTCGGGGACGCCGGCCCGCGCGACCGCGAGGCCCGCCTCCAGCGCGGCGGCGGCGAGGTCGGCCAGCTCGGCGGCGACCGCGGCGACGCCGGCCGCGCCGATGAGGTCGCGGCCGGCGAGGGCGAGCACCCGGCGCCGGTAGGCGACGCGCAGCGCGACGAGCGCGTCGCCGGCGCCGGCCACGGGCTCCGGGTCGGCGGGGTCGGCGCCGACCGCGGCCAGCAGCTCGTCCCGGGGGCCGCCGGGCGGCGGCGCCCAGCCGTCGCGCAGCACCCGCCAGTGGCCGGGGTGGCGGGCCAGGTGGTCGCCGAGGGCGGCGCTCACGCCGAGCACCGCGGTCAGCCGCTCCCGCGTCCCCGGCTCGGCGGCGAGGGCCGCGCGCAGCTCGGCGCCCTCGCCGTGCTCGTCGGCCGCCGCGAACAGGCGCAGCAGCCCGTCCAGGGCGAGGTCGGGGTCGGCGGTGCCGCCGAGAGCGTCGAGCAGGTCGGCGCCGGGCGGCGCGCCGGTGCCGCGCTCGGCGTCCCGCAGCAGCCACTCGGCGCGCGCCGCGTCGGTGAAGCCGAGCCGCGCGAGGCGTCCGGCGAGGGAGGAGCGGCGTTCGGGAGTGCGGGACTCGGTCACAGCGTCAACCGTAATCCGGCCGCCCCGTTAGAGCACCGCCAGCAGGCGCCTGCGCTCGAACTCGGTCACCTGGCGCCGGTACTCCTCCCACTCCTGCCTCTTGTTGCGCAGGAAGAAGTCGAACACGTGCTCGCCGAGGACGTCGGCGACCAGCTCGCTGCGCTCCATCGCGTGGATCGCCTCGTCCAGGTTCTGCGGCAGCGGCTCGATGCCGAGGGCGCGCCGCTCGGCGACGGTCAGCGCCCAGACGTCGTCCTCGGCGCCCGGCGGCAGCTCGTAGCCCTCCTCGATGCCCTTCAGCCCGGCGCCGAGGATCGCCGCGAACGCCAGGTAGGGGTTCGCGGCCGTGTCCAGCGACCGGAACTCGATCCGCGTCGAGTGGCCCTTGTGCGGTTTGTACATCGGCACGCGGACGAGCGCGGACCGGTTGTTGTGCCCCCAGCAGATGTAGGACGGGGCCTCTCCCCCGGCGCCGGCGGCCGAGCCGACGTTGCCCCACAGCCGCTTGTAGGAGTTGACCCACTGGTTGCACACCGCGGTGATCTCCGCGGAGTGCCGCAGCAGCCCGGCGATGAACGCCCGCCCGACCTTGGACAGCTTGAACTCCGCGCCCGGCTCGTAGAAGGCGTTGCGGTCGCCCTCGAACAGCGACATGTGGGTGTGCATGCCGGAGCCGGGGTGCTCGGTGAACGGCTTCGGCATGAAGGACGCGTGGACGCCCTGCTCCAGCGCGACCTCCTTCATCACCAGCCGGAACGTCATGATGTTGTCGGCGGTGGTGAGCGCGTCGGCGTACCGCAGGTCGATCTCCTGCTGGCCGGGGGCGCCCTCGTGGTGGCTGTACTCCACCGAGATGCCCATGGCCTCCAGCATCATGATCGCGTTGCGCCGGAAGTCGTGCGCGGCGCTGTGCGGGGTGTGGTCGAAGTAGCCGCCGGAGTCGGCGGGCTCGGGCTCGCTGCCGTCCTCCGGCTTGTCGTTGAGGAGGAAGAACTCGATCTCGGGATGGGTGTAGAAGGTGAACCCGAGGTCGGCGGCCCGCGACAGCGCCCGCTTCAGCACGTAGCGGGGGTCGGCGAAGCTCGGCGTCCCGTCCGGCATCAGGATGTCGCAGAACATCCGCCCGACGCCCGGCGACTCCGAGCGCCAGGGCAGCACCTGGAAGGTGGACGGGTCCGGCTTGGCGATCATGTCGGCCTCGTACACGCGCGCGAAGCCCTCGATCGCCGACCCGTCGAAGCCGATGCCCTCGCCGAACGCGCCCTCCAGCTCGGCGGGCGCCACGGCCACCGACTTCAGGAACCCGAGCACGTCGGTGAACCACAGCCGGATGAAGCGGATGTCGCGCTCCTCCAGCGTGCGGAGCACGAACTCCTGCTGACGGTCCAAAGCCTTCTCCCTCGGTACTGCCCCGCCGCCGACATGGGGCCGGGCAACGCATGCCGGCCGCGAGAGACGGTCCGGCTACTTCGCAGTATGCCCGGTGGCTGTTACCGCGACGTTACACCGGACCATTCCCGCTGACCGGAACATATCCGACTACTCACCCTCCCCGACCCGCGCGGCGGCCGGGTCGAGGACGCGGGACAGGAACGCCCGGGTGCGCTCGTGCGACGGGTCGGCGATCACCCGCTGCGGCGGGCCCTCCTCGACGACCACGCCGCCGTCCATGAACACCACCCGGTCGGCCACCTCCCGGGCGAACGACATCTCGTGGGTGACCACGAGCATGGTCATCCCGGCCTCCGCCAGGCCCCGCATGACGCCGAGGACGTCGCCGACGAGCTCCGGGTCCAGCGCGGACGTCGGCTCGTCGAACAGCATCA
The DNA here is from genome assembly GCF_043197915.1 of Actinomadura geliboluensis. NCBI lineage: Bacteria > Bacillati > Actinomycetota > Actinomycetes > Streptosporangiales > Thermomonosporaceae > Actinomadura > Actinomadura geliboluensis. Next base: position 583,551 of record NZ_JBICUA010000001.1, read on the forward strand.
CCTCCGGCCCCATCGCCAGCGCGCGGGCGATCCCCACCCGCTGCTGCTGCCCGCCCGACAGCTGCGCCGGGTACGCGTCGACCTTGTCGGACAGCCCGACCCGCTCCAGGTTCTCCCGGGCGATCCGCTCGGCCTCCGCCTTGTCCCGCTTCAGCACCTTCCGCTGCGCGATCACCACGTTGCCGAGGGCCGTCAGGTGCGGGAAGAGGTTGAAGGACTGGAACACCATGCCGATCCGGCGGCGGACGGCGTCGATGTCCACCTCGGGGTCGGTGACGTCGGCGCCCGCGACCCGGATCGTCCCCGCGGACGGCTCCTCCAGCAGGTTGACGCAGCGCAGCAGCGTCGACTTGCCCGACCCGGACGGGCCGATCACGCACACCACCTCGCCCGGCTCGACATGGAAGTCGATGCCGCGCAGCACCTCGTTCGTCCCGAACGACTTGCGCAGCCCGGTGATCTCGATGGCTCCGCCGCCGGTGCCCTTGCCGAGGCCCGTCATCGCTGCCCCCTGCGCTGCCGCGCCTCCAGCCGCCGGGCCAGCAGGCTCAGCGGGATCGTGATGATCAGATAGCAGATCCCGGCCACGATGATCGGGGTCGTGTTGCCGACCTGGCCCGCCAGGTCGCGGCCGAACTTCGTCAGCTCCCGCTGCTCCAGGGTGATGCCGAGGAAGAGCACCAGCGAGGAGTCCTTGCAGAGCAGCACCAGCTGGTTGGTGAGCGGCGGGATGACGATGCGGAACGCCTGCGGAATGACGATCGACCGCATCGCGCGGGCGTGCGACATCCCGAGGGAGCGCGCCGCCTCCGTCTGCCCCTTCGGGACGGCCTCGATCCCGGCCCGGATCGTCTCCGCCATGTAGGCGCCCGCGGCCAGGCCGAGGGCCAGCGCGGTCTGCCCGACGGCCCCGCCGGGAACGGTCGTCCCGAAGGCCAGCGGCACGCCGACGCTGATGAAGATGAAGATCAGCAGCAGCGGCAGGCCGCGGAAGACCTCGATGAACGCCGCCGCGAACCACCGGTAGGGCGCGACCGACGACAGCCGCATCAGCGCGATGGCGAGGCCGAGCACCAGCCCGAGCCCGAAGCCGGTGGCCGTGTAGACCGCGGTGTTGCGGAGGCCGACCGTGATGACGTCGGGGAACAGGCTCTTCGCGACCTCCCAGTTGGCGAAGTTCAGCCGCAGCGTGCCCCAGTCGGCCAGCAGCACGACCACGATCACGACGAGGGCGAAGAGCCCGTACTGCCCGCCGAGCGACAGCTGCCGGCGGCGCCGGCGGGACAGCCCGCCGGGCACCGCCGCCTTGACCGGTTCCGCGGTCACGACCCGCCGCCGGCGGCCGCGGGCATCGGACCGATCCACTTCTCGTAGATCTTCTTGTAGGTGCCGTCGGCCTTGGCCTGCGCGAGCACCTCGTTAGTGATCTTGACCAGCTCGGGGTTCTTCCCCTTGCGCATCCAGAAGCCGTACTGCTCGCCGGTGTTCAGGTTCGCGACGATCTCGTAGCCGGAGTTCGCCGGGTCCTTCAGCCAGCCCTTGACGACCGGGTCGTCCTGGACGATCACGTCGACCTGGCCGGTGCGCAGCGCGTCCAGCTCGGCGTTGGAGTTGTCGAACGAGCGCGGGTCGAAGCCCTTCTCCTTGACGAAGTCCTCGCCGGTGGTGCTCGCCTGGGAGCCGAGCTTCAGCTTCTTGTTCTTGACGTCGTCCAGCGAGGTGATCCCGCTGCCCTTCTTCGCCATCAGCGACTGCGTCGCGTCGAAGTAGGGGGCGGAGACGTCCATGAACTTCACCCGGTCGGGCTTGATGGTCATGCCGCCCATCTGGATGTCGCACTTGCCGGCGTTCAGCGCGGCGCCCGTCTTCATCGTCTCGAACGGCGTGTCGACGACCTTCTGCGTGACGCCGAGCTTCTTGGCGACGAGGTCGATCAGCTCGACGTCGAAGCCGACGACCTTGCCGGTCTTCTTGTCCTCGGACTGGAACGGCGGGTACGGCAGGTGGGTGCACGAGGTCAGCGCGCCCTTCTCGATGAGCGTCACGCCCTGCACGGTGGCGCCCTCGTCGCCACCGCAGGCCGACGCCGTCAGCGCCAGGGCCGCGAGGCCCGCGCCCAGTGCCCATCGCACGGTCCCTCTGGACACTTTTCCTCCTGGTATGAGCGTGTTGCCGATCATCGAACTATCGCACGTCAGGGCGGCGTCCGGTACGGGCGGGCGGATGGCGCCTCCATGACCGTCCGCACGGAACCGTTTCCCGGAAATTGACGCGGCGATCATGGTCGCTCGACGGAATGATCATTAGCGTGGTCAGGGTCGTGGACATCTCTCTTCTGCTCTCGATGACGGACCGGGTGCCCGCACTGGCGACACCGTCGGCCATGCACCCGGAGTCGTGGCGGCTGTGCGCCCAGGTGGAGACCTGGGCCCGCGGCCGCGGCCTCGTGCTCGGCGATCCGGACACCTCGCCGCTCGGCCGGGCCCGCTGCGAGCGGCTCGCCGCCCGCGTGCTGCCGTCCGCCGAGCTCGCCGGGGTCGACCTGTTCGCCCGCTGGCTGACCTGGGCGCTCGCGCTGGACGACACGATGGACCACCCGCCGCTCGCCGACAGCGGCAGCGCCGTGCACGCGCTGTACGACGACCTGCTGCGCGCGATGCGGCGCGGCCACGCCCGGCCGGGGGCGCGGCCCCTGGAGGCGTCGCTGGTCGAGCTGTGGCAGGAGACGGCCAAGGACATGAGCCGCGAGTGGCGGCGCCGGTTCATGCTGCAGCTGGAGACGCACCGGGACGGCTGCGCGGAGGAGGCGGTCAACCGCCGGATCCGGCACGTCCCGACGGAGGCGGAGTACCCGCCGCTGCGCCGCCGGGCGTGCGGGCCGTTCCTGTACGACCTGGTCGAACCCGTCCTCGGCGTCGAGCTGCCGGCCCGGCTGCTGCGCACGCCCCGCTGGAAGACCCTCGCCGACGGCGTCGCCGACGCCGTGGCCTGGTCCAACGACCTCGCCTCCTGCGACCTGGAGGCGGCCCGCGGCGACGTGCACGCGCTGCCCGCCGTCCTCGCCCGGACGCGCGGGCTGACCGCCGAGCAGGCCGCCGCCGCCGTCGCCGACCAGATCGTCGACCGGCTGGAGCAGGCGTGGGCCGCGGCGCGCAAGCTGCCCGACATGCTCGACCGGCTAGACCTCACGGTCGCACAGCGCGCCGCCGCCGCGCAGGTCGTCAAGGTGCTGCTGGACACCCCGCGCGCCCACCTGGACTGGCTCGCCGAGTCCGGCCGCTACGCGCCCGACTCGGCGCCCGGCACGCTGCGCCTGGACGCGCTCGCCTCACTGCGCTGACCGCGCGCGAGCGCGTCGCCCGCCGGGGTGCGCACGTACAGGACCCGGCGGCCCATGCGGTGCCCGGTGACGAGGCCGCAGGCCCGCAGCACGCCGAGATGCTGGCTGACCGCGCCGGGGGTGACGCCGAGCCGCCGCGCCAGGTCCGTCGTCGCGGCGGGCCGCGCCAGCGCGGCGAGCAGCTCCGCGCGCCGCCGGCCGATCAGCGCGGCCAGCGCGTCCCGCCGCTCGTCCGGCCGCCCCGTCTCCCACAGCGTCGCGACGCCGCGCGGCGGATAGCTGAGCATCGGCTGGTAGGGCGGCATCATCACCGAGACGTGCGGCCACACGAACGCGCTCGGGACGAGCAGCATCCCGCGCCCGGCCAGCTCGCCGCGGAACGTCCAGCGCCGGTCGACGGTCAGCGTCCCGGCGCGCCACGACACCGCCTCGTGCAGGTCGCCGAACACCCCGGCGGCGCCCTCGGCGGCGAGCGCGCCCGTCCGGCGCAGGACGTCCCCTTCGAGCAGGTCGCGGACGCGGGGCCAGAACGGCTCCACGGCGACCTCCCAGTACCGTTCGAGCAGGTCGGCGAGGTGCGCCAGGGTGCGCTCAGGAGTGGCCGCCATCGCCAGCCGCGTCGCGCCCGGCCGGGTGCCGAACTCCGTCCAGCGCAGCTCGGCGGCGACGACCTCCGGCGGCGTGGCCCGGACGATCCCCAGCTCCTCGGCGAGGTCGGGCAGCGGGGTCCCCGGCGGCGGGGTGAGGAAGTCGGGGATGTACCCGGCGGGCCCGACGACCTCGTGCAGCGGCCCGAGGCCGAGCCCGCGCAGCCGCGGCCGGACGGTGCGCACCCACGGCAGGTGCAGCGCGTGCCCGGACGGGTCGGCGAGCACCCGCAGGCTGCGCACCATCTCCCACAGCGGCGAGAACGCGAACCGGACGCGGGCCACGTCGTCCGGCGCGAACACGAACTCGATCATTCAGTCCAGGCTAAATGATTATCCGGTGCCGTCCGGAGCGCCCACCATCGTGCGAGTGACCACTCTGGAAGACACCCCCGTCGCCGCGCCGGGCCGGGTCGCGGCGTTCCTGCGCCCCCGTGTCGGCGGCTTCCCCCGGCCGTTCTGGGTGCTGTGGGCGGGGACGCTGCTCAACCGCCTCGGCACCATGGTCGAGCCGTTCCTCGGCCTCTACCTCACGACCATGCGCGGGCTGTCGCTGGCGCAGGCCGGCGTGGTGATGGCGGTGCTCGGCGCGGGCTCGCTCGGCGGCCAGATCGTCGGCGGGCTGCTCGCCGACCGGATCGGCCGGCGGGCGACGCTGACGATCGCGACCGTCGGCACCGGCGCCGCGATGCTCGCGCTCGGCTACGCCCAGGGCATCGCCGCCCTCGTGGCGGCGGCGCTGCTGCTCGGCGTCCTGCTGGACATGTACCGGCCCGCCGCGCAGGCGATGGTGGCCGACATCATCTCCCCCGCCGACCGGCCGCGCGCCTTCGGGCTGCTGTTCTGGGCGATCAACCTGGGCTGGGCGGTCGCGATGGTGCTCGGCGGGACGCTCGCGCAGCAGGGCTTCCTGTGGCTGTTCTGGATCGACGCGGCCACCTGCGCCGGGTTCGGCCTGCTGGTGTGGCGCGCCATCCCCGAGACGCGGTCGCGGGAGACCCGCGCCGGCGGCACCGGCGGGTTCCTGCGCGTCCTGCGCGACCGCGTCATGGTCGGCTACGTACTGGTCACCCTGGTGTACACGTTCGTGCTGATGCAGGGCATGACGACGATGCCGCTGGCGATGAAGGAGGACGGCCTCGGCCCCCAGTCCTACGGCCTCGCGATCGCCGCGAACGGCGTGCTGATCATCATCGTGCAGCCGCTGGTGAACGCGTGGCTGGCCCGCCGCGACCACAGCCTGGTGATGGTCGCCGGGTTCCTGCTGGTCGGGCTCGGCTACGGGCTGACCTCGCTGGCCTCGACGGTGGCCGCCTACACCGCGACGATCCTGGTGTGGACGCTAGGGGAGATCACGGCGGCGTCCGTCCTGCAGGCCGTCGTCGCCGACCTCGCGCCCGCCGACCTGCGCGGCCGGTACAACGGCCTGTACGGGATGGCGTGGTCGGGCGGCTTCCTGCTGGCGCCGCTCGGCGGCACCCAGCTGCTCGGCACCGGCGGGGCGGCCGCACTGTGGCTGACCTGCGCGGGGCTGGCCCTCATCGCGGCGCTGGCGCAGCTCGCCCTCGCCCCCGCGATCCGCCGCCGCCGGGCCGCCGCGCTCGCCGCCGACTTCTCGTCAAAGTGACGAAACGGCCGCGCGCGTTCTACCCTGGGAGGGTGGCACAGCTCAGGATCGCGCTCGCGCAGGTGAACCCGACCGTCGGCGACCTCGACGGCAACGCCGACCTGATCGTGGAATGGAGCCGGCGCGCCGCCGACGCGGGCGCGCACCTGGTCGCCTTCCCCGAGATGATGCTGACCGGCTACCCGGTGGAGGACCTCGCGCTCCGCGCGTCCTTCGTCGAGGCGTGCCGCCGGGCCCTGGACCGGCTCGCCCGCCGGCTCGCCGACGAGGGCCTCGGCGACCTGCCCGTCGTCACCGGCTACCTGGACCGCCGCTCCGTCGGCCCGGTCCGCTCCGGGCAGCCCGCCGGCGCGCCGCTGAACGCGGCCGCGTGGCTGCACGGCGGCGAGGTCCTGGTCCGCTCGGCCAAGCACCACCTGCCGAACTACGGCGTCTTCGACGAGTACCGGATCTTCGTCCCCGGCGACCGGCTGCCCGTCGTCCGCGTCCGCGGCGTCGACGTCGCCACCGTCATCTGCGAGGACCTCTGGCAGGACGGCGGCCCGGTCAGCGTCACCTCCGCGTCCGGCGCGGGCCTGCTGCTCGCCGTCAACGCCTCCCCCTACGAGCGCAACAAGGACGACGTCCGCCTCGACCTGTGCACCGAACGCGCCCGCGAGGCGGGCTGCGCCCTCGCCTACGTCAACATGGTCGGCGGCCAGGACGAACTCGTCTTCGACGGCGACTCCGTCATCGTCGGCCCCGACGGCACGCCCCTGGCCCGCGCGCCCCAGTTCGTCGAGCACCTCCTCGTCGCCGACCTGGCACTCCCCGCCGCCGACCCCTCGGCCGCACCCGGCCGCACCCCGGTCGACGCCCACGACGGCACCACCATCACCATCGACCGGCATGTCCTCACCCCGGAGCCGCTGCCCGCCTACCCGGTTCGGCCGCAGGCCGCCGCCGAGCCAATGGACGACCTCGCCGAGATCTACGCCGCGCTCGTCCTCGGCACCCGCGACTACGTCCGCAAGAACGGCTTCCGCTCCGTCGTCCTCGGGCTGTCCGGCGGCATCGACTCCGCCCTCGTCGCCACCATCGCCTCCGACGCGATCGGCCCGGAGAACGTGCACGCCGTCCTGCTCCCGAGCCGCTACTCCTCCGAGGGCTCCGTCGTGGACGCCGAGGACCTCGTCAAGCGCCAGGGCGTCAACTCCCGCACCGTCCCCATCGCCGACATGGTCGAGGCGTTCGAGAAGCAGCTCGACCTGCACGGCCTCGCCGCCGAGAACCTCCAGGCCCGCATCCGCGCCAACGTGTGGATGGCCCTGTCCAACGAGCACGGCCACCTCGTCCTGACCGGCGGCAACAAGAGCGAGCTCGCCACCGGCTACTCCACCCTCTACGGCGACTCCGCGGGCGGCTTCGCCCCGATCAAGGACGTCTTCAAGCTCACCGTGTGGCAGCTCGCCCGCTGGCGCAACACGCAGGCCGGCGTCGACCTGCCGTTCCTGCATCCGTTCGCGCAGGAGCCCATCCCCGAGGCCATCATCGTGAAGGAGCCGTCAGCCGAGCTGCGCCCCGGCCAGCGCGACCGCGACACGCTCCCCGAGTACACCGTCCTGGACCCGCTCCTCGCCGACTACGTCGAACGCGACATGGGCCGCGAGTCCCTCATCAAGGCCGGCCACGACCCCGCCCTGGTGGACCGCGCCATCCGCCTGGTCGACATCGCCGAGTACAAGCGCCGCCAGTACCCCCCGGGCCCGAAGATCACCCCCAAGAACTTCGGCCGAGACCGCCGCCTCCCCATAACCAACGCCTGGCGCGAACAAGAACACTAACCCCAACCACCGCCCACGGGTCGGGCGGCCGGAGGGCGCTCTAGCGCCCGGAGGCCGCCCGGCCCGCCGGGCGAGAGGCTGTTTCGCCGAGACGCGCCAGCGGATCGGGGAAACAGCCTCCCGCCCGTAACGGGGGTTCCAGGGGGTCGCCCCCCTGGGCAAACACAGCCTCCCGCCCGTGACGGGGGTTCCAGGGGGTCGCCCCCCTGGGTAACACGATTAACCGCGGTGGTGGCTTTCGCCTGGCCATGCCTCGTCGGGCCAGGCCGGGACTTGTTCTGAGGCGTCGGGGTCGGTGCCGGGGACGATCTGCTCGCACCAGACGACTTTGCCGGCGGCGGTGCGGCGGCTGCCCCAGCGGTGGGCGAGCTGGCTGACGACGAGGAGGCCGCGGCCGTTCTCGTCGTCGTCTTCGGCGCGGCGGAGGCGGGGCAGGGCGGCGGACCGGTCCAGGACCTCGCAGACGAGGGTGCGTTCCAGGAGGAGTCGCAGCTCGATGGGGCCGGGGGCGTAGCGGAGCGCGTTGGTGATGAGTTCGGAGGCGAGCAGCTCGGTGGTGTAGCTCAGGTCCTCCAGGCCCCATTCCTCCAGGCGGGCGCTGACGAGGCCGCGGGCGCGGCGGACGGCGGCCGGGTCGGCGGGCAGGGTCCAGGAGGCGTACTGGTCTTCGGGGAGGCGGCGCAGCCGGGCGATGAGGACGGCGATGTCGTCGCGGTGCTGGTCGGCGTAGACGCCGGCGAGGGTCGCCTTGGCGAGTTCCTCCATGGGGCGGTCGACGGAGCCGGGGCCGAAGATGCCCTGGAGGCGGGCGAGGCCGTCGTCGATGTCGCGGCCGCGGTTCTCGACCAGGCCGTCGGTGTAGATGACGAAGAGGCTGCCGTCCTCGACGGTGAACTCGCGGCTCTCGATCGCGGCGCCGCCGGCGACGCCGAGCGGCGGGGCGGGCGGGACCTTCAGGTACTCGTTGTCGCCGGTGGGGCTGGCCAGCAGCGGCGGCAGGTGCCCGGCGGAGGCGATCTCGATGGTGCCGGTGGTCGCGTCGTAGACGGCGTACACGCAGGTGGCGAAGTGGGGCTCCTGCTCGCCGAGCTCGATCATGAGCTCGTGCATGACGTGCAGGGCGTCGGCGGGCGGCAGCTCGAGGTTGGCGAGGGTGTGCAGCGCGGTGCGCAGCCGGCCCATGGTGACGGCGGCGCGGACGCCGTGCCCGGCGACGTCGCCGACGATCAGCGCGACGCGGGCGCCGGGCAGCGCTATCGACTCGTACCAGTCGCCGCCGACCTCGACGAGCTTGCTGCCGGGCAGGTAGCGGTGCCGGACCTCGACGGAGGACGGCGCGGACAGCCGCAGCGGCAGCAGGCTGCGCTGCAGCGCCAGCGCGGTGGCGCGCTCGCGGCTGAACCGCCGGGCGTTGTCGATGACGATCGCGGCGCGGGCGGCGAACTCCATGCCGATCTCGACGTCGTAGGCGTCGAACTTGCGGAAGCCGGGGACGCGGGTGCAGGCGATGAAGCCGAGCAGGGTGTCGTGGGCGATCAGCGGCAGCAGCACCATCGACACGTTGGACAGCAGCTCGCCCGCGGGGCCGCGCCGCCACAGCTTGCCGATCTCGGTGGCGGCGTCCAGCGGGATGTGCGGCAGGTGGACGGGCCGGGCGGTCTCCATGACCTCCCGGTAGGGGGTGCCCTCGGGGAAGACGAGCACCTCGCCGACGGGGAACGTGGACGTCCAGGCGGGGTTGCCGTCGTCGGAGGTGACCGCTATGCGGCGCAGCACCGCCGAGCCGGACTCGCTGTGCACCTCGTCGGAGGCGACGAGGCTCTCCAGCACGAGCACGGACGCGGCGTTGCAGTAGTGCGGGACGACGACGTCGACGAGGCCGCGCGCGGACTGGTCGAGGTCGAGGGACGCGCCGAACCGGGTGAGCTGGTCGTCCATGAGCGCGCGGCGCATGAGGGCCGGGTCCTGGTAGCGCTCGCTGGGCGGCAGCTCCACGCGGACGAACAGCAGCGCGGCGGGCCCGGCGTCCTGCGCGCCGCCGACGAGCGGCTGCACGGTGACGAGGGCGGAGGTGCCCTGGTCGCCGCGCTGCACGGTCATCACGCCGTTGCGCTCCTGGTCGCCGACCTCCAGGAGGGTCTCCAGCTCGGCCTTGGCCTCCTCGCCCACCAGGTCGGTGGCGGGGCGGCCGATCAGCTCCTCGGGGGCCCGGCCGAGGACGGCCCGGGCGTTCGGCCCGCACTGGACGATCCGCCTGGCACCGTCGATGCCCAGGACCAGGGTCCGGGACGCGGAATCGGTGGCGGGCGCATCGCCTCGCGGCGCCATGACGGATCTCACCTGACGCGCTCCAGACAGCCGGTCGTCTCAGCACTACCCAGCGACAGTATGGGGCATGACACCGCCGCAAGGGAGAAGATCACGCCTACCGTGCCGAAATCGCTTCGCTTCCGTCGTCGCCGCGTCATCGCGCGCCCGCTCCGATGCCCCGCATGAGGGTGTCGACGACGGCCTCGGCGCGGCCGGCGGGGAAGCTCTCCCCGGGCCGGCGGCCGGCGAGGGTGCCGAGCAGCATCGACATCGCCGCCTCGACGTCGAGGTCGGCGCGCAGCTCCCCGGTCTCGACGCCGCGGCGCAGCACCCGGCGGACGACGTCGCGGCGCGGTTCGATGATGTCGCGGCGGTAGCGGGCGTACAGCTCGGGGTACTTCTCCGCGCCGCCCATGACGTTCCAGAAGACCCGCAGGTAGCGGCGGCCCCGCTCGGCGGCCATCGCCAGCGCGATCTCGGTGAGGTCGTCCCGGACGGAGGCGCCGGACGGTTCGGGCAGCGGCGCCTTGGCCGACCCGAGCGCGTCGAGGATCAGCGCGTCCTTGCCGGGCCAGCGCCGGTAGATGGTGGTCTTGCCGACGCCGGCGCGCGCGGCGACCGCCTCCACCGACACGCCGTCCACCCCCGACTCCTCGGCGAGGAGCTCGAGGACCGCCTCGATGATGGCCTTCTCGGCACGCTCGCTGCGGGGTCGCCCGCCGTGCCGCCGCTCTGTCCCGGTCATGGCGCGTTCACGCTCTCACATCCGCGTCCTCATGCGGCGGCCTTCTCCGGTTCGCGCGGCGCGCCGGCGTGCGCGGCGGGGGCGGCGGGGGTGCGGCCCGGCATCCACTTGGCGACGACGAGCGCGCCGAGGAGCGCGATGACGGCGGCGGCGACGGACGCGGTGTGCATGGCGTTGACGAACGCGGCGTCGGCGTGCCCGGCGAGCTGCCGCCCGGCGTCGCCCATCCGGGCGGCGACGGCGTGCGCGCCCTCGATGGACTCGCCGGCCGCCTCGCGCGCGCCGGGGGGCAGCGCGGCGAGGTCGCCCTCCAGGTCGCGGCGGTAGACGGACGCGACGACGGAGCCGAGCACGGCCACGCCCATCGCGACGGCGACCTGCCGGGCGGTGTTGTTGATGGCCGATCCTGCGCCGGCCTTCTCGCGCGGCAGCGCCGACATGACCGACTCGGTGGCGGGCGGCATGACGTTGGCCATCCCGGTGCCCTGCACGAAGAAGATCACGCCGAGGATCCACATCGGGGTGTCGGTGCCGATGAACTGGTAGCTCGCCAGCGCGGCGGCGACCAGCAGCAGGCCGGTCGTGCAGACGGCCTTGGCGCCGAAGCGGTGCACCATCGCGGCGCTGCGCGGCGCGAACGCGAGCTGGGCGACGGCGAACGGCAGCACCATCGCGCCGGACTGCAGCGGGGTCAGCCCGCGCACCGACTGCATGTAGAAGTTGGCGAAGAAGAACACGCCGCTCGCGGCGAAGAAGCACAGCGCGATGGACGCGACGGCCGCCGACATGCGCGGGTCCCGGAACAGCCGGACGTCGAACGCGGGGGACGCGGTGCGGGCCTCGTGCGCGACGAACAGCGCGATGACGGCGGCGCCGGCGAGGATCGGGCCGAGCACGGGGAGCGCGAGCCAGTCGCCCCGCTCGCCGCCCTGGATGATCCCGTACGACAGGACGACGAGGCCGATGACCGACAGCACGACGCCGACCGGGTCGAGCCGTCCGGGCTCGGGGTTGCGGGACTCGGGCACGAGGAACGCCATCAGCGTGACGCCGACCGCGATGACCGGGACGTTGATGAGGAAGACCGAGCCCCACCAGAAGTGGGCGAGCAGCAGCCCGCCGGTGAGGGGGCCGATCGCGACGCCGAGGCCGACCGCGCCGGCCCAGATGCCGATCGCGCGGGCGCGCTCGTGCGGCTCGAAGACGTTGGTGATGATCGACAGCGTCTGCGGCATCACCGCGGCGCCGCCGAGGCCCATCAGGGCGCGGGCGTAGATGAGCTGGTCGGGCGTCTGCGCGTAGGCCGACAGCAGCGAGGCGAGGGCGAACACCGCCATGCCGCCCATCAGCACGCGCTTGCGTCCGAGCCGGTCGCCGATCACGCCGAAGGTGAACAGCAGGCCGGCGAAGACGAGCGTGTAGGAGTTGATCGACCACTCGAGCTGGCTCTGCGTGGCGCCGAGCCCCTTCTCCGGGTCCGCGATGGTCTTGAGCGCGACGTTGAGGATCGTGTTGTCGAGCACGACCACCAGCAGGCTCATGGTGAGGACGCCGAGGACGTACCATCGCCGGCGCTGAATCGTCTGGGGGTCCATGCCGATACGCAACGGTAGCGTTTCGTAACCTATTCCCGATCCGCCCGATCCGGGGGAATCCCGGGGGTACCCGAATCGTTTTCGAAGTGGCACGATCGGTTCCGTCTGGGTACGCCACCGTGGCGCCTCAAGACCGGAGGTTCTCGCATGTCTTCATCCGTCGCACCCCCAGCACAGCCGACCGCCCTCTACGGCGGCACGAGCACGCGGAGGGTGACCGTACGCGACATCGCCGCCGCCAAGGAGCGGCACGAGAAGTGGCCGATGCTCACCGCGTACGACGCGCAGACCGCGCGCGTCTTCGACGAGGCCGGCATCCCCGTCCTGCTCGTCGGCGACTCCGCCGCGATGGTCGTCTACGGCTACGACTCCACCATCCCCGTCACCGTGGACGAGCTGATCCCGCTGACCGCGGCCGTCGTGCGCGGCTCCAAGCGCGCCATGGTCGTCGCCGACCTGCCGTTCGGCTCGTACCAGACGGGCGTCGGCGAGGCGCTGACGACCGCCACCCGCTTCATGAAGGAGGCGGGCGCGCACGCGATCAAGCTGGAGGGCGGCCGCCGGGTCATCCCGCAGGCCGAGGCGCTCGTCTCCGCCGGCATCCCGGTCATGGGCCACCTCGGCCTCACCCCGCAGTCGGTGAACGTCTTCGGCGGCTACCGGGTGCAGGGCCGCGGCCAGGACGGCGACGAGCTGATGGCGGACGCGAAGGCCCTGGAGGCCGCCGGCGCGTTCGCGGTCGTCCTCGAATGCGTCCCCGCCGACCTCGCCGCCCGCGTCACCTCGTCGCTGTCGATCCCGACGATCGGCATCGGCGGCGGCAGCGGCACCGACGCGCAGGTGCTCGTCTGGCAGGACATGGCGGGCCTCACCCCGCACACCGCCAAGTTCGTCAAGAAGTTCGCCGACCTGAACACGCTCCTCGGCGAGGCCGCCCGCGGCTACGCCGAAGAGGTCGTCGGCGGCGTCTTCCCGGCCCCCGAGCACACCTACCGGTAACCGTCCCGCGACGGCCCGGTCGCGCCCTACTCGTCGGGGTCCGACCGGGCCGCCCGGACGCGGGCCGCGCCCCCGCCCGCCTGGCGGGCCTCCGCCTCGCGCGGCGGCGGGACGAGCCGCGCGGCCGCGCCGTCCGCCGTGATCTCGTCGCGGAGCGTCTCCACGGCGGAGCGCAGCACGTCGGGCCCGGCCACGTTCATCAGCAGCAGCCCCAGGTTGAGGGCCATCTGCCCGTCGGTCATCTCGCTGCCCGCGAGGGCGTCCACGGCGGTGCGCAGGTCGGCCTGGTCCTCGGCGGAGACGTTCTGCAGCAGCCCCAGGCAGTAGGTCGGCAGCGCCAGCCGCGACTTCGCGAACGAGACGCCGCGCATGATCTCCCCCGCCTCCTGCGCGCGGGTCTTGGCCTGCATGCGGTCGACGCCCCGGTCGGCGGCGGCGAGCAGCGAGGTCAGCAGCGTGCTCGGCCCGACCGCGACGTCCTCGTCCCCGACCCGGACGGTGAACACCGCGCTGCGGAACACCATCATCGAGCCGAGGCTCGCGACCAGCACCTGCGTCGCGTCGGCGATCTGCGGCGACTGCACGCCGAACCGCCAGTCGAAGGTGTGCAGGAGCAGCAGCGACCCGGCGCCCGCTCCCCCGTTGATCAGCACGTACGCCCAGGTGCTCGGCACCCGGACGAGCGTGGTGGGACGGTCCCGGTAGCGGCTGACCAGCTCGGCGATGCCGACCAGGCAGCTCAGCGAGACGGCGACGGCGTATCCGAGCACCGGCTCAGCCCCCGGTCAGCCGGACGACCTCGTCGATCTCGCGGTCCACGGCGACCAGGCCGCGCTCGCGCAGCGCGTCCACGGCGTCCGCGACCTCCAGCAGCCCGAGCCGGGTCGCGTGGTGGAGCTGCTCCAGCGACTGCGGGGCGCCGGCCGCCTTCAACTGGGCGAGCACGCGCCGGCACGAGTCCTCGGGGACGGGCCCTCCACCGGGCCCTCCACCGGCCGGCCCGGCGGGCGGACCGGGTTCGGCGGCGGGCGCCGCGCCGGGCTCCCGGCGCGCTCCCGCGCGCCCGGGAGGGGCCAGAAAGGCGCTCCACGGATCTGCCGACCGGATCTCTCGCATGTCCACCTGCCTGTCGCCACCCCGATGATATGTCACTGTTCGGACGCAGCGGAGGCGCCGTCCGCTCCCCTCTCCTCGGCGGAACGGGCGCGAGGGCGCGGCGACGAGCGCGCGACGATCAGCCGGTCGCCGGCCTCCAGGGTCGTGCACCGCGGGTCGTCGAACGGCAGCGTGCGGCCGTCCCGGACGACCGCGAGCGCCGGCTCGCGCACGGCGGCGAGCGAGCCGCCGACCTCGTCCGGCCGCACCTCGCGCGACACCAGGTCGAGGCCGCTGCCCTGGTCGAGGAGGTCCTCGATGACCTCGCTGACGGCGGGCTGGCTGGTGGACATCCCGAGCAGCCGCCCCGCCGCCTCCGACGACGTGACCACGCGGTCGGCGCCCGACTGCCGCAGCAGCGGGACGTTCTCCGACTCGCGCACCGACGCCTGGATCCCGGCGTGCGGGTTGAGCTGCCGCGCGGTCAGGGTGATCAGCACCGCGGTGTCGTCGCGGGCGCTCGCCACCACGATCTCCCGGGCGCGCTGCACCCCCGCCTGCTTCAGCACCGAGTTGCGCGTCGCGTCCCCGACGATGCTCACGAACCCGGCCTCCGCGGCCTCCGCGACCACGCGCGGGTCCGGGTCCACGACGACGATCGACGCGCGGTCGACGCCGGTGCTCAGCAGGGTCTTGATGGCGCTGCGGCCCTTCGTGCCGTAGCCGGCCACCACGATGTGGTCGCGCACGCGTGCCCTCCAGCGTGACTTGCGCCAGTCCTCGCGGGTGCGTTCCGCCAGGACCTCCAGGGTCGTGCCCACGAGGACGATGAGGAACAGCACCCGCACGGGCGTGATGAAGACGATGTTGACGAGCCGGGCCGCGTCCCCCACCGGCGTGATGTCGCCGTAGCCGGTGGTCGAGACGGTCACCGTGGCGTAGTAGAACGCGTCCAGCAGCGACAGTTCCCCGTCGCCGCTGTCGCGGTAGCCGCCGCGGTCGGCGTAGACGACGGCGACCACGGCGAACAGGAGCAGCAGCGCGATCCCGACCCGCGTCGCCACCGCGCGCAGCGGCCCCGTCCTCGTCGAGGGCAGCAGGACCAGCGGCCGCCGCGCCGCCTCGGGATCGTTCAGACTCGGCACCGCACCGAGCCTAACGATCAAACGTCGGTAATGCGCAGTCCCGCGTGGGCCTTGTAGCGGCGGTTCATGGAGATGAGGTTGGCGGTGAACGCCTCGACCTGGTGGGCGTTGTGCAGCCGGCCGCCGTAGACGCCGCGCATGCCGGGGATGCGGCCCGCGAGGGCCTGGACGAGGTCGGTGGCCTCGCGGTCGTTGCCGAGGACGAGGACGTCCAGCTCCATCTCGTCCACGCCGGGGTCGAGCAGCAGCTTGGCGGAGACGTGGTGGAAGGCGGCGACCACGCGGCTGTCGGCGAGCACGGCGGCGGCCTGCTCGGCGGCGCTGCCCTCCTCGACCGGCAGCGCGAACGCGCCCTTGCCCTTCTCGAAGCCGAGCGGGTTCACGCAGTCCACGACGATCTTGCCGGCCAGCTCGGCGCGCAGCGACTCCAGCGTGGCCTTGTGGCCGTCCCACGGGACGGCGACGACCACGACGTCCGACCGCCCGGCGGCGACCGGGTTCTCGGCGCCGGAGATTTGCAGGCCGGCGCGCTCGGCGGCCAGCTCGTCGGCGGCGGCCTGGGCGCGCTCGGCCCTGCGCGACCCGATCGTCACCGTGTGCCCGGCGAGCGCGAACCGCCGCGCGAGCCCCTTGCCCTGGTCACCGGTGCCGCCGAGGATGCCGATCGACAGGCCGCCGACGTCGGGGAGGTCGTAGGGCGTCTTCTGCTGCTGCTCAGTCATGCGGCCGAGTCTGCCAAACCGGCTCCGGGCCGCCGCGGCCAGGGCTCCCGGCTCGCGGAAAACCGCCTGATCAGGGCGCCGGGTGCGGCACCATGGTGCCCGTGGACGCCGAGCAGATCACCATGTTGCGCGAGGTCCTGTCGGCCACGGGCTGGCTGGAGCGGACCGAGGAGTTCGGCCGGGCGCTGCGGGTCACCTCCCGCACGCCGGGCGGGCTGCTGCTGGTCGGCACGCCCGCCGGCGACCCGTGGCACCTGGCCGCGCACCTGGACGACGAGAGCAGGCTCGGCGGCGTCCCCGGCCTGGCGCCGACGCTGGTCCGCTGGACGCCGCCCGCGGACGCGCCCCCGCACCTGCGGGTCGGCCTGGAGCGGCTGGAGGCGGCGCGGCGCGGCGAGACGCTGTTCGTCGTCGCCGAGGAGGAGGCGCCCGTCCCGCTGCTGGAGCGGGTCGACGACGCCCGCCGCACCGGCGCGACCGTGCTGGCGCTGGAGGGCGGCGACCGGGAGCTGCGGGGCCTCGCGCACGAGGCGCTGACCGTCCCGCCGGACGAGGCGCTGATGTCGTTCGACGGGGCGCAGCACCTCGTCAGCGCGGCGGCCGGGCGGGAGCCGGCGCGGACGCCCCGCGGGCTCCGCGTCCGGCTCGCCAGGCTCCTCGACGCGGTCTCCGGGCCCGTCGTGGACTGACCCGTCGTGGAGTGACCCGTGGGCTGATCAGTCGTCGGGCTCCTGGCGGCGCCAGGACTCGTTGCGCTCGCGGGCGAGCTCCATGGCGTTCGCGGCCTCGCCCTCGGACCTGTACGGCCCCATCCGGTCCTTGCCGGGGCACCCAGGCCCGTGCTCGGGCTTCATGTGCTTCAGGCAGAACCACCAGTCACCGTCGTCGTCGGCCATCGGCGCTCCTCTCGCTCTGCGGGATTCGTTGCCGCGATCCCGCTGACTACACTCCATCACTATGACGACCCAGCTGCTCCGGCCCGGCACCGTTTCACCGATGCGGAAGGTCCCGTCGGCCATTCCGCGCCCGGAGTACGTGGGGAAGAAGCGGCCGAAGACCGGGGAGCCGGACGTCAAGACCCCCGAGATCATCGAGCGGATGCGGGTGGCGGGGAAGATCGCGGCGCAGGCGCTGGCGGAGGTCGGCGCGCACATCAAGCCGGGCGTCACCACCGACGAACTCGACCGCATCGGCCACGAGTTCCTGCTGGACCACGGCGCCTACCCGTCGACGCTGGGCTACCGCGGGTTCCCGAAGTCGCTGTGCACCTCGATCAACGAGGTGATCTGCCACGGCATCCCGGACGACACGGTCCTGCGCGACGGCGACATCGTCAACATCGACATCACCGCCTACATCGACGGCGTGCACGGCGACACCGACGCGACGTTCCTGTGCGGCGACGTCGACGAGGAGTCGCGGCTGCTGGTGGAGCGCACCCGCGAGGCGACGATGCGCGGCATCCGCGCGGTCAAGCCGGGGCGGGCGCTGAACGTGATCGGGCGGGTCATCGAGTCGTACGCCAAGCGGTTCGGGTACGGGGTCGTCCGCGACTTCACCGGGCACGGGATCGGCACGACCTTCCACTCGGGCCTGGTCGTCCCGCACTACGACGACCCCGCCGCGACGACGATCATCGAGCCGGGGATGACGTTCACGGTCGAGCCGATGCTGACGCTCGGCACCCACGACTACGACATCTGGCCGGACGGCTGGACGGTCGTCACCAAGGACCGCAAGCGCACCGCGCAGTTCGAGCACACGCTGCTGGTGACCGATGACGGCCACGAAATCCTCACCCTCCCGTGACGGTTCCCTTGATCTAGAGTCCGATACAGCGCCCAGCCGGCCGGGAGAATTTCTGGATGAACGCCCCAGCGCCGTACGAGCCGAGGGTTCCGTCCGACAGCATGCCTCCGGGGCGGGCGGCGCTGAGCGTGACGTGGGCGGCGCTGCCGTTCCTGACCCTCGGCTACGCCACGCCGTTCACGTTCGCGGCGGCGGCGCTGTGGCGGCGCAGCGCGCACCTGATGGTGTCCACGGCCGCCTACCTCGGGGTGTTCGCGCTGGCGATGTTCCTGCTCCCCGACATCGGCAGGGAAGAGGGCGCCGAGCGCCTGGTCGGCGTGCTGCTGTTCGTGCTCGCGGTGGTGGGCTGCGGGCACGCGTTCCTGATCCGGCGGCGGGTGTTCGACCCGCACGGCCTGTCGGGCGTCGACAACGAGGCCGTGGTGGAGCAGGTCAAGCGCCGCCGGCTGCTGCGGGAGAAGGCGCGGGAGCTGGCCGCGGCCGACCCGGGGCTCGCCAAGGAGCTGCGGATCGGGCGGCCCGACCTGCCGCGCCAGTACAACGACGGCGGGCTCGTCGACGTCAACCACGCCCCCGCCGAGGCGCTGACGCTGCTGCCCGGCATCACCCCGGAGCTCGCGGCGCAGATCACGCGGGTGCGGGCGGAGGCGGGCGGGTTCATGTCCGCCGAGGAACTGGCCGCCGTCGCGGGGCTGCCGCCCGACCTGACGGGCGACGTCGCCGACTACGCCGTCTTCATCCGCTGATCTCGGGTATGTCCCCGGCGTGACCCCGAAGAAGGACACGCCCCCGAAGGAGCGGGCCGCCTCGGACAGGAGCGCCCGCCGCAAGAAGACCGGCGACGACGGCAAGGACGCGAAGAGCGGCGACAAGCTCGCCGAGTACCGGGGCAAGCGCGATCCGGGACGCACACCGGAGCCCGTGCCCGCGGACGCGGCCGTGCCGCGCGGGAACGACGACACGTTCGTCGTCCAGGAGCACCACGCGACCAGCCTGCACTGGGACCTGCGGCTCGAACGCGACGGCGTGCTGGTGTCGTGGGCCGTCCCGAAGGGCCTGCCGTGGAGCCCGGACACGAACCACCTGGCCGTGCACACCGAGGACCATCCCCTGGAGTACGCGACGTTCGAGGGCGAGATCCCGCGCGGCGAGTACGGCGCCGGGACGATGACCGTCTGGGACCGCGGGACGTACGAGACGGAGAAGTGGTCCGAGCGCGAGGTGAAGATCGTCATCCACGGCGCGCGGGTCTCCGGCCGGTACGTGCTGTTCCGGACGCGCGGGAAGAACTGGATGATCCACCGGATGGACCCGCCGGCCGACCCGGACGCCGAGCCGCTGCCGGAGTCGCTGCGCCCGATGCGCCCGGCGGAGCGGGCGCGGCTGCCCCGCGACCAGGACGCGTGGGGCTTCGAGTTCGGGTGGGGCGGCCGGCGGCTGGCCGCCTACGTCGAGGGCGGGCGGACCCGGTTCACCGACGGGCGGGGCCGCGCCGTGGACGGCCCGGGCGGGCTCGGCTCCCGGCTCGGCGCCGAGCTCGGCTCCCGGCGCGCGGTGCTGGACGGGGAGCTGGCCGTCCTGGAGGGCCGCGAGATGTACATGCTCTACGACGTGCTCCACCTGGACGGGCGTCCGCTGCTGGACGTCCCGTACCGGGAGCGGCGCGAGCGGCTCGACGGCCTCGGGCTGTCGGGGCCGACGTGGCAGACGGCGCCCTGGTTCCCCGGTGACGGCGACGCCGTCGCGGCGGCGGCGCGCGACCAGGGCCTGCCGGGGGTGCTCGCCAAGCGCCTGGACGCCCCGTACGAGCCGGGCGAGGAGTCTGATGCCTGGCGCTTCATCCCGGTCTGACCGGACCGCGCCCCGCCTCGGTACGCGACCGTGATCCACCGCCGGACCGCGGGGAACCGAAGCCCCGTGTTTCGCATCAAAGGGACGTAGCGCCCGCTACGGCGCGTCGCCACTGAAAACGATCAGGTGCCGGTTAGAGTCCCGCCCTGAGTACGGGCGGTGGGGACGGTCTGGAAGGCGGGGAACGGCACATGATGGGCAAGACGCACGCCCTGAGCGGCGCGCTGGCGTGGCTGGCCGCCGTCCCGGTGCTCGGTTACGAGCCGCTCCTCGGCGGCCACGCGGTGTCGCTGTCGGTGGAGCAGGTCGCCGCGGGCGCCGTGGTGTGCGCGGGCGCGGCGATCCTGCCGGACATCGACCACCACAACGGCCGCATCGCCAACACGTTCGGCCCCATCACCCACCACATGTGCAAGTGGATCGGGAAGATCTCGGGCGGGCACCGGCACGCCACCCACTCGATCCTGTTCGCGGTCGGCATGGGCTGGGCGATGGACACCCTCGCCACCCACTACGTCTACGCCTGGTGGGCCTGCCTCTTCATGATCGTCGGGCTGGGCCTGCGCGGCGTCGGGCTGGACTTCGAGGGCAAGGAGCCGCAGTCGGCGCTCGCCGACTGCGCGCTCGCCCTCGTCGCCGTCTGGCTGATGCACAAGATCGATATGAGCTTCGTCGGGTTCGCGGTCGCGCTCGGCTGCTTCGCGCACGTGGTCGGCGACTGCCTGACACCGCGCGGCTGCCCGGTGTTCTGGCCGCTGCCGTGGCGGATCGACGTCCCGCTCGTCCCGCGGACGGACGGCAAGGTGGAGCGCTGGGTCGTGATGCCCGTCCTCACCCTCGGCATCGCCGTCCTCGCCGTCCGCTCGGTCCTCGGCGAGGCCACCACCGAGTGGCTGACCCGCAACTGATCATTCGAGCAGGTCGGCGAACCGGTCGCAGGTCACCGGCGCCCACGCCGCCCCGTCCCGGTTCGGGGCGCCCCACAGGCTGACGCCCTCGATGCCCGGGACGGCCTGCGCGGTGCAGGCGATCTGGGCCATCGCGATCCGCGACCAGCCCATCGAGCGCGGCTGGCCGTCGGCCGGCCGGACGACCATCAGCGAGCGCCCCACCACCGGGCCGGACGCGTCGACGACAGCGTACGCCTCCAGCGGCGTGTCGACCTCGGTGCGCAGCCCCATGGCGCGCTCCCGCGTCGTCGGCGGCACGTTCAGCTGCTCCAGGCCCAGATGCGGCCGGCCGGGCAGGCCGGGCCGCGTCACGGACCTCAGCCGGTCGCCGTGGACGAGGTACACGGTGACCGTGGCGGGGTAGGCGCCGGCGGACGGCAACCCGCCCGCCCGGACGATCCCGGTCGGTCTGATCCCGCAGCCGGCCAGGGCGGCGCAGGCCGCCGCCGCCGCGAGCACGCGCGGCATCCGGTGCGGCCGTCTCATGCGGGCTCCTCCCCCTCGCCGTCCGGCAGCCACAGCGTGAACACCGCCCCGCCGTCCGGCCCGTTCGCGGCGTCCAGCGTCCCGCCGTGCAGCAGGGCGTTCTCCCTGGCGATCGAGAGGCCGAGGCCGCTGCCCTCGCTGCGCGAGCGCGCCGCCTCGGCCTTGGTGAAGCGGTCGAAGACCACGGCGAGCAGGTCGCCGGGGAGACCGGGACCGCGGTCGGCGACCACGACCCGCACGCCGCCGCCGGGCTCGCCTGCGGCGCGCTCGAAGCGCAGCGTGACGGGCGGTCGCCCGTGCTTGAGGGCGTTCCCGGCGAGGTTGGCGACGATCACGTCGAAGCGCCGCGGGTCCAGCCGGACGAACAGGTCGGCGGGGCCCTCGACCGCCACCTCGTCCCGCCAGCCGCGCGCCGCGAGGGCGGCGCCGACCGCGGCGGCCACGTTGACGTCGTCGAGGACGAGCGCGGCGGCGCCCGCGTCGAACCGGCTGATCTCGATCAGGTTCTCCACCAGCGCGCCGAGCCGCCGCGTCTCGGCCGCGACGAGCCGCGCCGCGCCGCCGCCGTCCGGCGCGTCCGCCGCCTCCTCGGCCAGCACGCCGGTCATCGCGACCATCGAGGTGAGCGGGGTGCGCAGCTCGTGCGAGACGTCCGCGACGAACCGGCGGGACGCGGCCTCCATCGCGCGCAGCTCGGTGACCGTCCGCTCCAGGGCCGCCGCCGTGCCGTTGAACGTGCGGGCGAGGTCGGCGAGCTCGTCCCGGCCGTCCACCCGGACGCGGGTGCCGAGCTCGCCCGTGCCGAGCGCGCGGGCGGCGGCGCCGAGGCGGCGGACCGGGCCCAGCACGCCCCGGGTGGCCAGCAGCGCGAGGCCGAGCGCCGCCGCCAGCGCGGCGGCGTCCGCGATCAGCAGCACGCGGGTGAACAGCCGAAGGTCGGCGGCCTCGCGGTGCAGGCTCGCCGAGACGTACACCATCGGCGGCGTCGTCCGCCACGGCTCGTCCGCCGTGGTCGCGTAGCCGGTGACGCGGGCCCCGACGAGCAGGTAGGGCGTGCCGTGCCGGTACACGCGCTGGAAGACCACGCCGTGCAGCGCGCGCCGGGCGAACTCCCGGGTCACCGGGACGTCCAGCGCGCCGGGCGGCGGGACGCCGGTCTCGCCGCCGATCAGCGGCACCGGCACCGCGGCCGCCCTGCGGCCGGGGGCCGCGCCGAGCGCCTCCTCCAGGGCCGCGCCGACCAGCGGCGCCGAGTCGGGCGGCAGGCTGACCGGGACCTGCTGGGACAGGGTGCCGCGGACGTCGGAGAGCACCGCGGCCTGGGCGCGCTGCAGCATCATCCGCCGCATCAGCACGTAGGAGATGCCGGACGCGAGCACGGACGCCAGCAGCGCGACGGCCGTGAACGCGGCGGCGAGCCGCATCCGCAGCCCGGTGAGCCGGCGGCGCGTCACGGCGCGGTGAACCGGTAGCCGAACCCCCGGACCGTCTCGATCAGCCGCGGCTCGGCGGGCTCGTCCTCGATCTTGGCGCGGACGCGCTGCACGCAGGCGTCCACGAGCCGGGAGTCGCCCGGGTAGGTGTGCTCCCACACCTCGGCGAGCAGGTGCTGCCGGGTGAGGGCCTGCCCCGGCCGGCGGGTCAGCTCCAGCAGCAGCCGCAGCTCGGTCGGGGTGAGGCGCAGGTCGGCGCCGCCCTTGGTCACCTTCAGCGACAGCCGGTCGATGACGAGGTCGCCGTAGACGGAGCGGTCGGTGCGGGTCTGGTCGGCGCGCCGCAGGACGGCCCGGATGCGGGCGTCCAGGACGCGCGGCTCGACGGGCTTCACCACGTAGTCGTCGGCGCCCGCCTCCAGGCCGAGCACGATGTCGAGGTCGTCGCCGCGGGCGGTCAGCAGGATCACCGGCAGCGAGTCCTCGCGGCGGATGCGGCGGCACACCTCGATCCCGTCGATGCCGGGGAGCATCACGTCCAGGATCGCGATCTCGGGGCGCCGCGACCGCAGCGCCGCCAGGCCGTCCTCGCCGGTGGCCCGGGAGGTGACCCCGTGCCCCTGGCGGGTCAGCGCCAGCTCCAGGGCCGTCCGCGCGGACGGATCATCCTCGATGAACAGAATGCTCGCCACCAGCACAGTATCGGCCACAGCTGATCATTCAGCGCCGCGTGTCACGAGATCCGGACATCACCGGCACGGGACCATGACGGGCCGCCGGGACGGTGGGGTCCATGATCGCCACGACCGCCCGGTCCCGGCCCCCCGTCCCGGCCGCACCGCCCGCGCCCGGCCGCCGCCGTCCCCGCGCGCTGCCCTGGCTGCTCGTCGCGGGCGTGCTCGCGCAAGCGGCGGTCCGGCTGTGGTTCGCCCGCGCCCGGACCGGGCCCGTCGCGAACCCCGACGAGACCGGCTACCTCGTCGCGGCCCGGTGGCTGGCCGGCGGTCCCGGCGCCGACCTGTCCGGCAACACCTTCTACCAGGGCGGCTACGCGCTGCTGCTCACGCCCGCCCACTGGCTGTCGCACGACCCGTCCACGGTCTACACGGCCGTCATGGTGATCAACGCGGTGATCGGCGCGGCGCTGTTCCCGCTCGGGTACGCGGCGGCGCGGCGGTTCGGGCTGGGCCGCCGCGCCGCGCTCCCGGCGGCGTTCGCGGCGGCGCTGCTGCCCGCCGGGACCTTCTTCGGCGCCTTCGCGCTCGCGGACGCCGTCCTGCCGGTGCTCGTGCTGGCGTGGCTGCTGGCGCTCGACCGCTTCGCCCGCACGGGCGGTGCGGGCGGCGCGGTGCTCGCGAGCCTGGCCGCGGCCTCCATGGCGGCCGTCCACTCGCGCGGGACGATCGTCCTGCTCGTCCATGTCCTGGCGCTGGCCGTCATCGCGGTGAGCGGGCGGCGGTGGCGCGGGGCCCTGGCCGGGGGCGGCGCGGCCGCCGCCGGGTACGCCCTCGGGGCCGCGCTGAACGCGCGGCTGGAGGCGGCGCTGTACCCCGGCGGCGTCCGGGACCTGGCCGGCAACATCGAGACCCGGCTGACCACGGCCGCCGGGCAGGCGTGGGCGCTGTCGGGGGCCGTCGGGCAGGTCTGGTACCTGGTCGCCTCCACCTGGGGGCTGGCCGGAGTGGGGCTCGCCGTCGTGGCGGCGGCGCTCGTGCGGCGGCGCACCCCGGCGGCCGACCGGATCATGGCGGGCGTGCTGCTCGCCGCCACGTTCGGGATCGCCTACGCGTCGTCGGCGGCGCTGCCGGACGAGCACCGGGTCGGCAACTTCGCCTACGGCCGGTACCTGGCGTGCGTGGCCCTGGTGTACGCGCTGGCCGGAGCGGCGGCGCTGCTACGGTCGGGCGCCCGCCGGGCCCTCGGGCTGGCGGCGTCATCCGCCCTCGTCCTCGCCGCCGCGGGGCTCTGCGTCACCGCCTACGCGGGCGAGCGGCTCCGCACCCACACGTTCATCGGGTTCGACTTCCCCGAGATCATGTTCCTCGCCGACGACCGCACCGCGCTCCATCTGCGGGAGGCGTCGCTCACCGCGGTCGGGCTGCTCTGCGCGCTCGCCGTCCTGTCCCGGCTGCGGCGGGCGCCGCTGATGGCCGCCGCCCTGGCCGCGACGAGCCTGGCCGCGATGACGTTCGCCATGGGGCCCTCGCCCGAGCGCGTCCGGCCCGCCTCGCCGGTCCCCGGCCCGCAGGCCGGCGGGGTCGTCGCGGACGCGGCCGTCCACTGGGCGGTCAGGACCAAGCTCATGTACCCGGTCTGGTGGACGCGCGTCGGCCGGACCGACGTCCGCGACGGCCGCCCGCCCGCGCCCGGCGTGTGCACGGTCGTGGTCTCCCTGCCGGACGGGACGTCCCCGGCCGCGTCATGGCCGGGGCACCCGGCGGGCTGGCGGCACTACGCCCGGGAGGACTGGTCGGTCGGCTGGGTGCTCTGGCACGACCCGTCCTGCCCGGCGGCTCGGTAGCGGCTCAGTAGCGGGTCACCAGCGCGATGCGGCCGTGGTCGACGAGGAAGCCGTCCGAGACGAACGTCACCTCGCCGCCGTACTCCAGCACCGTCTCGATGACGTCGTCCACGGCGTCGTCGACGACGTCCGCGCCCCTGAGGACGCCGGGCATGCCGTCCACCGGGACGATCTCGCCGCGGGCCTTCACCGCCGGCGCGTAGTAGCCGCGCTCGACGACGAGGTGCTCGCCGCGCCCCTCCTCGGCGAGCGGCGTGACCTCGCAGAGCCCGCCCGCGTAGCGCTGGATGCTGCGCGCGGCCTCCAGCTCCGCCAGCACGCCGACCTCGCGGAGGTCCTCGTAGGCGGCGAGCGCCGGGCGCGCCGCCTCGGCGAGCACGCTCGGCGCCGCGCCCTCGAAGCTGCCGTCGACGCGGCCCGCCACGGTGATGTGCGGCCCGGCCACCTCGTCGAAGAACGCCTGGTGGCGGGTGACGCCGGCGACGATCAGCGGGCGCCGGTCCCGGGCCAGGACGCGGTCGAGCGCGGCCACCACGTCCCGCATGGTGCGGCGCTGCCGCTCGCCGTCCCCGCCCTGCGCGGCGCGCCGCGCCAGCCGCCCGGAGCCGGCCTCGTCGATCGGCTCCGGCTCGACCGGGAAGCCGCCGCCGGTGCGCTCGGTCAGCTCCTCGCCGCGGCCGTCCCACAGCCGGGTCCGCTGGTCCGACAGCGACAGCAGCCAGTAGCGCGGGGTGCGGGTGTAGGCGGCGACGAGGTCGCGGGTGGCGAACCCGGTGTCCACGACGACGCGCTCGTCCACGTGCTGGCCGATCGCGAAGGAGTGGTGCTCCCCGTCGGGCGCGGCGAACAGCACGAGCCCGTCGGCGGCGTGCCGCAGGTCGACCTCGTCCGCCGCCCGCTCCAGCCCCCGCACGACATGGTCGGCGGCCTCGGGCGTGACCCGGACGTCGTCGTGCAGCCGCCGCCGGACCTCGGCCAGCAGGTTGCGCAGTCGGATCGGGTCCTGGCGGTTGTCCGGGACGGAGCGGTGCGTCGGCATCAGCACCGACACCGCCGGGTAGGCCCGCGGCTTGCGCAGCTCGGACAGGGTAACGGCGTCCATGATCCCCCGATCGGTCGGCCTTGTTCGTTTATGTCTCTTTTCTAGCTACCGACAGGTAAATCAGGTGTAAGGGGCGGCCGATGCGCCCGCCTAGACCCGCTCGATCACCGGGCCGAGGACGTCCAGGAACGGCGCGTGCACCGTGGTGTAGGAGAAGCCGAACCGCTCGCGCCGCTCCCGGATCTGCGCCGCGAGCTGCTCCTCCGTCCCGAGCAGGAGGAACGGTGTGTCCAGGATCTCCTCGACGTCCATGTACGGCATGCGCTCGGCGCGGATCCGCTCGGCCTCCGCGCGCCGGTCGGCGGTCACCTGGACGTGCTGGACGAGCACGTTCCACTCGATCGCGTCCGCCCGGTCGCCGGCGTGCTCCCGGACGAACCGGACCCGCTCCTCCGCCTCCGCGGCCGTGCCCAGCCGGAACGTCCCCGGCGGCTCCCCCGCCACCTGGTACGCCCCCGCGATCCCGACGATGTCGGCGTACCGCGCCGCCGTCCGCAGCACCGTGTCGCCCGTGCCGCCGACCAGCAGCGGCGGCCCCGAGCCGCCGAACCCGGCGCGCTGCACCGGCGCCAGCTCGGCCAGCCCGAAGTGCTCGGCGATCGGCCGGTGCCGCTCGTAGCCGTCCCCGCCGAACAGCGCGCCCAGCTCCTCGATCATGCCGGTCATCCGCTCGGCGCGGGCGCCGAACCCCTCCCAGGGGATGCCGGCCGCGTCGAACTCCCACTTCATGTGCCCGGCGCCGAGGCCCAGCTCCACCCGCCCGCCGGTGAGCCGGTCGGCGGTGGCGACCTCCCGGGCGAGCAGGTGCGGGTTCCAGAACCCGGCGTTCAGCACGAGCGTGCCGACCCGCAGCCGCTCCGTGGCCTCCGCGGCGGCGACCATCGTCGGGAACGGCGCCGGGGCCCCGAGGTGGTCGGGCACCAGCGCCGTGTCGTAGCCGTACCGCTCGCCGCGCCGGCACCGGTCGGCGAACTCGTCGCGGGAGGGGATGTCGAAGAAGTTGAACCCGAACCGGAAGTCCGTCATGTGATCATGCTGCCAGCTCAGCCGGGCGTGATGAAGGACGTCTCGTAGGCGAGGATCACCGCCTGGGTGCGGTCCCGCGCCTGGAGCTTGGCGAGGATGTTGCCGACGTGCGTCTTCACCGTCTGCGGGCTCACGAACAGCTCCGCGGCGATCTCCGCGTTCGAGCGGCCCTTGGCCATCAGCCGCAGCACGTCGCCCTCCCGCTCGGTGAGCCGGCCGTGCCAGTCCGCGCCGGCCCCGCCGCCGGACGGGCCGTGGTGCGCCGCCAGCTCCCGGATCGCCGCCGGGAACAGCAGGCTGTCGCCGTGCGCGACCATCCGGACCGCCTGCAGGATCTCCTCCGGCCGGGTCCGCTTGAGCAGGAAGCCGTGCGCGCCCGCCTTCAGCGCGTCGTAGACGTACTCGTCGTTCTCGAACGTGGTGACCACGATGATCCGCGGCGGCTCCGGCACGGTCTCCAGCAGGCGGCGGGTCGCCTGGATGCCGTCGAGGCGCGGCATCCGCACGTCCATCAGCACCACGTCGGGGCGCAGCCGCCGCACCGCGTCCGGCACCTCGGCGCCGTCGGCGGCCTCGCCGACCACGGCCAGGTCGTCCTCGGCGTCGATGATGGCGGCGAGGCCCGCCCGGATCAGCCGCTCGTCGTCGACCAGCAGCACCTTGATCGTCATGTTCCGGACCTTAGCGGCAGCGAGACCCGGAACCGCCACGCGTCCCCGTCGGCCCCCGCGGCCATGTCGCCGCGCAGCACGGTGACGCGCTCGCGGACCCCGGCGAGGCCGCGGCCGCCGCCGTGGTCGGCGCCGTCGCCGCGGGCCGCCCCGAGCGGGTTGCTCATCTCCACCTCCAGCCGTTCCCCGGCGATGCCGAGCCGCAGCCGCACCGGGACCTTCCCCGCGTGCCGCAGCGCGTTCGTCAGCCCCTCCTGGACGATCCGGTACGCCTCCCGCGACACCGCCGCCGGGACGTGCTCGACCGCCGGGTCCACGGCGGCGTCGAGCGCCACCCCCGCGATCCGGGTCTGCTCCAGCAGCCGGCCGAGGTCCTTCAGCGTGGCCTGCGGCGCGGCCGGGCGGGACGGGTCCTCCCGGAGCAGCCCGAGCACGTGGTCGAGGTCCTCCAGCGCGGCGCGGGCCGACTCCTCGATCGCGCCGAGCGCCTCCCGGGCGAACGCGGGGTCGCTGTCCAGGACCCGCCCGGCCGCGCCGGCCTGGAGGGTCACCACGCTCAGCGCGTGCCCGACCGAGTCGTGCAGCTCCCTGGCCAGCCGGTTGCGCTCGGCCAGCTTGACCGCCCTGGCCTCCATGGCGGCGAGCCGCTCGGCGGCGGACGGGCCGAGGAACCACGGCGCGAGCCGGGACAGCAGCGCCCCGGACGCGACGATCAGCGCGAGCAGCGCGGCCAGCGACGCGAGGCCGAGCGGCGGCGCGGGCCACTGGTGCCACGTCCCCTCCCACCCCCACGCCTCCATGAGCCGGGTGTCCCACGACACCATCGGCGCGAGGACCAGCACGGCCGCGAACGGCGGCACCGCGAGGCTGAGCCCGCTGACCACCACGCCCGCGAAGAGGTGCAGCGTGAACCACGCCGCGGCCCGGACCCGGCTCTCCCACGACGCCGCCGAACCGGGGGCGATCGCGGTGGCGGGCCCCTTGAGCAGCTCCCTGGCGAGCGAGCCCTCCAGCAGCCGCACCGTCGGCACGAGGCCGGTGACGAACACCGCCGCGGCCGGCATCACCACCAGCATGAGCACGAGCATCACGGCGGTGTCGCCGACCGGCAGCAGCGGCGTGAGGCTCATCGCCAGGAACCAGTACGGCATCAGCAGCGCGCCGCCCACCACGAGATGGGACCAGCGCTGCCAGGTCGTCCGCTCGATCAGCGGCCGGAACACGCGCAACACGCATCGATCCTGGCAGACGGGACGCCGCGGGCCCTCCCCCGCGCGAGGGAGGGACGCGGTTCCGCCGTCGCCCTCAGGTCTTGCCCTGCCCCTCGGCGGCCCGGTCGCGCTCGGCCAGCTTGGCGAGCCGCGCGTTGTAGGCGGCGAGCTCGTCGTCCTCGGCGCGGCCGCCCGGCCGCGCGGCCCGGTCGGCCTTGCGGTCCATGCGGCGGGCCTGCCGCTGGTCGTCGGCGTACCACTGGAACGCCATCACGATCAGGACGATGAACGTCGGGATCTCCCCGAACGCCCAGGCGATCGCGCCGCCGGTGTGCTGGTCGTGCAGGATCGTGGTGCCCCACGGCGGGTCGACGGCCCCGTACCAGCCGCGCGCCAGCGCCTGGCTCATGTTCATCAGCGCGATGCCGAAGAACGCGTGGAACGGCATCGTGACGAACAGCAGGATCAGCCGCGCCGGGTAGGGCAGCTTCTTCGGCGCCGGGTCGACGCCGAGCAGCACCCAGAAGAACAGCGACCCCGCCGCGAGGAAGTGCACCATCATCGCGATGTGGCCGAGGTGGTTGCGCATCGCCGCCTCGAACAGCGGCGTGAAGTACAGCGCGAACGTGCTCACCACGAAGATCAGCGTCGCCACCGCGGGATGCGCGACGACCGCGAGGTAGCGGCTGTGCAGCAGCGCCGTCAGCCACTCGCGGGGGCCGCGGTCGCCGCGCACCCGGGCGGGCTTGAGCGCGCGCAGCGCCAGCGTCACCGGCGCGCCGACGACCAGGAAGATCGGCACCAGCATGTTCAGCACCATGTGCTGCGCCATGTGCACGCTGAACAGGATCGGCGCGTACTTGGCGACGCCGGTCTGGGTGACGGCGAGGATGGTCACCAGGCCGAGGATCCAGGCGGCGGTGCGCCCCATCGGCCAGGAGTCGCCGCGCCGCCGCAGCCGGACCACGGCGGCCAGGTACAGGCCGCCGAGGACGGCCGCGAGGACGGCGAAGAACAGGTCGAACTGCCACAGCGTCAGCAGCCGCATCGGCGTGACCTCGGGCGGCATGTCGTAGCCGAGCAGCGACTTGACCGCCGACTCCGGGGCGGTCGGCGGGGGCGGCGCGGTGCGCGCCAGCGCGACCGCGAGGCCCATGGTGGCGGCCATCACGGCCGCCTCGACCGAGCCGAACCGGGCGAAGGCCCCCGGCTTGCCGGCGGCGAGCGCGGGCAGCGTCCGCTCGCGGTGCCACCAGCCGAACCAGCCGAGCACCCCGAACGCGACGATCTTCCCGAGGGCGAGCCGGCCGTAGTTCGTCGTCGCCAGCTCGGCCGGGTCGGGCAGCCGGGCGATCACGTTCACCAGGCCGCTGACCCCGACGGTGATGTAGCACCACAGGGCCATCCGGCTGAACCGCTCCGCCATGACCGGCAGCCGGTCGCGGCGCAGCAGCGCGTGCGCGCCGACGATCGCCAGGCCGCCGACCCACGGCGCGACCGCGGCGACGTGCAGCGCGACGCCGGTCGTCGCGACGGAGTGGTTGGCGGCCGAGGCCGAGTGCCCGGTCAGCGGCGCGGGCAGCAGCGCGATCCCGGCCATCACGAGCAGTCCGAACGCGGCGGCGGGCGTGGTGGTGGTGCGCGCCAGCAGCGCCACCACCACGGCCAGCAGCACCACGATCATGAGCGCGGTGCCCTGCGGCAGCGAGCCGACGTAGCTGCTCAGCTCGCTGCCGGTGAGGACCTCCCCGACCGGCTGGCCGAGCACGTCGGCGACCGTGAACACGAGGGTGGCCGCCGCGGCGGCGGCCCAGCCAGCGGCGATCCAGGACGCGGCGCGCAGGTAGCCGACCGCGTCCGCGGACAGCCGGGCGGCGCCGCGCCCGCCCTCGACGGGCAGGAACGCGGCGGCGGCCAGCACGGCGCCGACGGTCAGCGCGGACAGCAGGTCCATCGCGGCCCGGGACGCGGGCAGCCCCCACCGGGTGAGGGCGCCGGCGTCGCCGAGGCCGGGGATGACCTTCTCGGTGACCGACCCGCCGAGGACGAGGCCGGCGACCAGGGCCGCGGCGGCGGCCGCCACCGCGACCGCGCCGGCCCGCCAGACGCTCAGGCTGCCCCTATTCACCGCGGTTCACTTCCCGGTCGCCGCCTGGTGCTTGCGCTTGGCGCGGTACACGATGCCCACCCCGACGCCGATGCCGACCATGAGCCCGGCGACGATCAGCACCCACAGGACCGTCCCGGAGCCGGAGTCCTTCTCGGCGGCCTGCTCCTGGTCGACCTTGAGCGGCTGCTCGTCGGTGGTGGCGGCGTCGCCCGTCTGCTGCTCGGCGCCGACCCCGCCGGTGGCCGGCGCCGGCGCCGCGGCCTCACCGCCCGCGGCGGTGAACGCCAGGCCGTCGCCCTCGATCGGGTGCCCGTCCTCGCCCACGACCCGGTAGGCCACCGTGTAGGACCCGGCGGGCAGCGGCCCCGTCAGCTTCTGCGTCACCGTCGTGCCGGAGCGTTCGGCCGGGCCCGACTGGTACGTCTTGTCCTGGTCGTCCTTGACGACCACCTGCGCCATGCGGATCTGGTCGCTGAAGACGAGCTTGACCTCGGTGACCGACTGCGCGGACTGGCCCTTGGCGGGCGTGCTGCTCACCAGGCGGGTGTGCGCCAGCGCGGGGGGCGCGGTGGCGGCGCCGAGGGCGAGGACGAGGGCGGCGACGGCGCCGAGGCGCCGCGCGGCCCGGCGGGGCTTGCGGATGTTCATGGAGGGCCGGGTTCTCTAGTGAGTCGAAGGGCTTCGTCTACCCTACTGAGCCCGCCGGGATGGCACGTCCCGGGTCGGGCGGTGGCCCGGCCCGGGACGGACGGTCAGCTGCAGTCGCAGCAGCAGCCGTCGCAGCAGTCGCAATCGCAGTCGCTGTTGCAGCAGTTGCAGCACTCGCAGCAGTCGCAGCAGCCGTCGTCGCAGTGCCGGGTGCACCAGCAGCGGTCCCCGCACGAGTCGCCGTGGTGGTCGCTCCACTCGGGCTGGAAGACGCCGCAGGTCACGCACACGGCCGCCCCGGTGAAGCACGGGACGGGCCAGCCGGGGCGCGGCGGCCGGGGGCCGTGCTTCGACTGGTTCTCCGGGTCGGCGAAGGCGCGGTCGACCGAGCGGGCGACCTCCCGGTCCAGCAGGGCCCGGACGAGCCGCGGCCGCTCCAGCTCCAGGTCGGCGAGGGCGAGGCGGAGCCCGTGCAACGCGCCGTCGGCGTGCCGGCGGGCCTCGTCGAGGGAGGTGCCGGTGGCGAGGAGCGGGTTGTAGGCGCCCGCCGCACGGTCGTCGGCGAGGTCCTCGACGGCGTCGAGCAGGTGCGCGAGGCGGCCGAAGAAGCGGCCGGCCTCGGCGAGGGTCTCGGCGTTGCCCTCCCGGCCCGCGAGGACGGCGGTGTGCGCGAACACGGCCGCGACGGCGGTCTCGGTCGGCTCGGTGAGGTCGAGCAGCCCGAGCCCGGGCGCCGCCTCCAGGGCGGGCTGGCGGGCGACGGCGTCGCGCAGCACCGCCGGGTCGAAGCCGACCGCGGCACCCGTCCGGCCGCCGGCCGCGTCCCAGCGGCCTGCCATCCGGCCCGCCGCGGCGGCGACCGCGCGGCGCGCGTAGGGCCCGTCGCCGTCCGCGACGTGGTCGCGGGTCTTACCGGCCGCCAGCAGCAGCGACGCGGCGGCGGCGAGCCGGGCGCCCTGCGCCTTCGCGGTGACGACCTCGGCGGTCTTCATCCCGCGCAGCGCGCACGGCCCGGCCTTGCGGCGCGGCGACAACTCCGGCGCCTGCGCCTCGACCAGCACCGACACCAGGAGCCCGTCGTAGTTGGTGACGAGCCGCGCGGCCTGGCCGTGCTCGGCCCGCAGCGTCAGGCACAGCCCGCACAGATGGGCCATCCAGTCCTTGAACAGCGACCCGCACAGGACATGCCTGCACGGCCGGACGACACCGAACACCGGCGACTCCCCCCAGCTCCGACAACTCGCAGCATTATGGACGCCGCGCCGCCCGCGCCGGTTCGCTCACACGCCGGTTCTCGCACCGGCCGGTCCGGTCACACGCCGACGCAGGTGAGCGCGCGCCGGTAGGCGGCCATCCGGGTCTCCTCGGCGGTGCCCGCCTCGGCCAGCACCTCGGCGAGGTCGAACCACGCCTGCGCCGCCTCCCGGGAGGACTCCATCTCCTCCAGGCAGGTCGCCGCCCGGGTCAGCACCTCGACGGCGCGGTCCCGGCGGCCGAGCCGCACCGACGCCTCGCCGAGCACGGTCAGCGCCCCGGCGGTGGCCCGGCGCGGGGCGTCCCCGAGCAGGTCGAGGGCCTCCTCGGCGAGCGCCACCGCCTCGGTGGGACGGCCGAGCGCGGTCTCGGCGCGGGCCAGCTCGGTCAGGCACCAGGCGACGTCGATCTCCCCGGACGAGCTGGCGCTGATCTCGCCGCGCACCCGGGCGAGCAGCTCGCGGGCGCGGGCGGCCTGGTCGGGCCGGGCGCGCAGCAGCAGCCCGGCGTAGATCACGCGGAGCCGGTTCAGGTCGCGGGGGTCCTCGCCGTCGCCGGCCAGCAGCAGCGCCCGCTCGGCCCGCGTGACGCCCTCCTCGTACTCCCCGCGGATCTCCGCGACGTAGGCGGCCTCCCAGTAGGCGACCATCCGCGCCCGGGGGCTGCCGATCCGCTCGGCCCGCTCGACGAGCTGGACGGCGAGGTGGCGGGCCCGGACGAGGTCGCCGCGCTCGATGAACGCCGCGAGCAGCGCGGCGCCGAGGTGCACGGCCGCGTCGGTGGAGTCGGCGCCGGTCGCGATGAGGTGGCGCAGCGCGGTCTCGGCCGCCTCGACGCCCGCGCTGACGTCGCCGCGCTCGCGCAGGCAGCGGCTCAGCGCGACGTGCACCTTCGCCCAGTGGTCGAGGTCGGCCTCGGCGGAGGCCTCCTCGGTCAGCGCCGTCAGCTCGGCGATCGCCCCCTCCAGCTCCCCCGCGGCCTCCAGCGCGAGGGCGTGCCCCCAGCGGGCCTGGTGCAGCATGTCCGGCAGCGCGACCGCGTCGGCGCTCGCGAGGACCTCGGCGAACCGGGCCCGCGCCTCGGCCGCCGCGCCGTTGCTCAGCGCGATCTCGGCGTAGTCGAGGGTGACGCGCAGCTCGTCCACGACGTCCTCGCTGACGCCGCTGACGAGGTAGGTCGCCGAGCAGTTCAGCTTCGCCGCGAGCAGCTCGACCACGCTCGGGGCCGGCACCCGCTTGTCGCTCTCGATCAGCGAGATGTAGCTGTCGGACAACTCGGGGAAGGCGAGCTGCGCCTGGCTCACGCCCTGCCGGATGCGCAGGGCGCGGATCCGCTGCCCCAGGGTCTCCCGGTCCATCTGTGCCACCGCCTACAAGGAGCTCGCCGGCCGCGTCGCGCGCAGGGCGAGGAAGAAGTCGACTCGATCCTCAAGTGTGCCGAGGTCCCGGCCGGTGAGGTCCTCGATTCGCCGGATTCGGTACCGAAGCGTGTTCACATGGACGTGCAGCCGTGTCGCGCTGCGCCGCCACGAGTCCGCGCAGGGCTCCGCGCGGCGGTTCCGCACCTCCCGCCCGGCCGGTTCGACCGAGTCTCGCATTCGCACCAGGGCAGGCTATAGCGGACGCCTCACCCTCGTCACGCTCCGAAGTTCGCAGCGGCTACTCTGTGCACGCCCAGTCCGGCCCCGACCGCCGGAATCCACGCTGCGGAAAGCGGAGCGCCCGCCATGTCCAAGATCAGTACCGCGAAGACCGACGATTCGCCGCCGGCGGGCGGGCGCGGGCCGCTGGAGCGGCTGTTCGACCTCACCGGGCGGCGCACCACCGTGGCGCGCGAGCTGCGCGGCGGCGTCACCACGTTCTTCGCGATGGCCTACATCATCCTGCTGAACCCGATCATCCTCGGCGGGGCGAAGGACGTCACGGGCGCGACGCTGTCGATCCCGCAGCTGACCACGATGACCGCGCTGTCCGCCGCGGTCACCACGGTGATCATGGGCCTGGTGGGCAACGCGCCGCTGGCGCTCGCCGCGGGCCTCGGCATCAACGCGGTCGTGGCGTTCCAGGCGGCGCCGGTGATGACCTGGCCGCAGGCGATGGGCCTGGTGGTGATCGAGGGCGCGGTCATCGTGGTGCTGGCGCTCACCGGCATCCGCGAGCGGATCATGAACTCGATCCCGCTGGCGCTCAAGCACGCGATCGCGGTCGGCATCGGCGCCTTCATCGCGCTGGTCGGCCTCTACGACTCGGGGTTCGTCACCTCCAGCGCGACGAGCCCGCCGCTGTCGCTCGGCACCGGCGGCCACCTGTCGACGTGGCCGACGCTGGTGTTCGCGCTCACCCTGCTGCTGATGATCGTGCTCTACGTGCGGCGCGTGCCGGGCGCCATCCTGATCAGCATCGTCGCCGGGACGATCGGGGCCGTCGCCATCCAGGAGAACGCCTCCATCAAGGAGGGCGGCTGGGGCATCGTCACCCCGAACATGCCCGAGAAGCTGTTCGCGGCGCCCGACTTCGGGCTCTTCGGGGAGATCGACCTGTTCGGCGGCTTCGGCCGGGCCGGGGTCATCACCGCGCTGGTCGTGCTGTTCACCCTGGTGCTGTCGGGCTTCTTCGACGCGATGGGCACGATCCTCGGCATCAGCGACGAGGCTGGCCTGGTCAGCGAGAAGGGCGAGGTGCCGCGGCTCGGCCGGATCCTGTCGGTGGACGGCCTGTCCGCCGCGTTCGGCGGCATCACCAGCTCGTCCGCCAACACCGTGTTCGTGGAGTCGGCGGCCGGGGTCGGCGAGGGCGCCCGGACGGGCCTCGCCAACATCGCCACCGGCGCGCTGTTCACGGTGACGCTGTTCCTCACCCCGCTCGCCGCGACCGTCCCGGCGCAGGCCGCCGCGCCCGCGCTCGTCGTCGTCGGCGCGCTGATGATGACGCAGGTCGCCAAGGTGGACTGGAACGACCTGGAGATCACGATCCCGGCGTTCCTCACCATCGTGCTGATGCCGTTCACGTTCTCGATCACCATCGGGATCGGCGGCGGCATGGTCAGCTACGCGCTGATCAAGCTCGCCCGGGGCAAGGTCCGCGAGGTGTCGGTCTGGCTGTGGCCCGTGGTGGTGCTGTTCCTGGTCTTCTTCGCGATCAACCCGATCGAGCAGTGGCTGGACGTGCGGTAGCGGACGTCGGAACTCCGGGAGAACACGGCTCTGCGACCATTTGAGACTCTCGGGCGCGCTCGCGGGTGTCAAATAGTGCCGTCATGGCGTAAGCAGAAGGTAGGGCCTTACCCCCCGGCGTGAAAGGCGTGGCTGTGGTGTCCGCGGACTCTCCCCCCCGTCCGTCTCCGCCAGGTCACGTCCTGCTGGCGCCTGACAGGTTCCCGGGAGCGCTGACCGCGGCGCAGGCGGCGCGGCGCCTCGCGGCCGGGCTGCGCCGCGCCCGGCCTGACGTGCCGCTGGTGGAGCTGCCCGTCGCCGACGGCGGCGAGGGCACCGTGGCGGCCGCGGTGGCGGCCGGCTGGCGGGCGGTCGAGGTCGAGGTGTGCGGTCCGACGGGCCGCCCGGTCACCGCGCGGCTGGCGGTGCGCGACCGCAGCGCGGTGGTGGAGCTGGCCGAGGCGTCCGGGCTGCGCCGGCTGCCCGGCGGCAAGCCGCGCCCGCTCACCGCGTCCAGCCTCGGCACCGGCCAGCTGCTCGGGCACGCGCTGCGGCTCGGCGCCCGCCGGATCGTGCTCGGGCTCGGCGGCGGCGCCTGCACCGACGGCGGCGCGGGCCTCGTCCAGGGGCTCGGCGGGCGGCTGCTGGACGCGCTCGGCAAGGACCTGCCGCCCGGCGGCGCGGCGCTGCGCTCGCTGCACGCCCTCGACCTGCGCGGCCTGCCCGACATGTCCGGTGTCGAGGTGGTGGTGGCGGGCGACTCCGCGGGGCCGCTGCTCGGCCGCGGCGGCGCCGCCGCCGTGGACGGCCCGCGCCGCGGCGCCGGCCGCGAGGAGGTGCGGGTGCTGGACGCGGGGCTGCGCCGCTGGGCCGACCTCGCGGAGGCGGCCGCCCGCCGGACGGCCCGCGACCTGCCCGGCGCCGGGACGTCCGGCGGCGTCGGGTTCGCCGCGCTGACCTTCCTCGGCGCGACGATCGAGCCGGGCCCGGCGCTGCTCCTCGACCTGCTGGGCTTCGCCGACCGGGCGCGCGGCGCCCGGCTCGTCGTCACCGGCGAGGGCGTCCTGGACACCCGGTCGCTGCGCGGCTCCGCGCCGATCGGGGTGGCGCGGGCCGCCGCCCGCGCCGGCGCGCCGGTCATCGCGGTCGCCGGGCGGCGCGGGCTCACCGGCGAGCAGCTGCGCAAGGCGCGCATCCAGGCCGCGTACGCGCTGGCCGACATCGAGCCCGACGAGGAGCGCCGCGTCCGGCGGGCGGGGCCGCTGCTGGAGCAGCTGACGGTCGCGATCGCCGACGAGTGGCTCCCCGCCCGCCCGTGATCGCATCACTTCGGTGAACATTCACCGCTTTCGTGGCGCCGGAGGTGATCGGTCGCCTACGCTCCGGGCCAGCGGCGGACCCTCGGGGTCTCACAGGCAGCGCGAGAACTCAACAGCGGCACGAGGCGGGCACGGCATGGCCGAAGATCAGTACGACTGGGCGTCCCTGGGGATCGACACCACGAAGCCGAGCATCGCTCGGACCTACGACGTGGTGCTGCGGGGCAAGGACAACTTCGAGGTCGACCGGGCCTTCGTGGCCGAGATCGTGAAGATCGTCCCGGAGATCTACGACGTCGCCGCCTACAACCGGGGCATCCTCGGCCGCGGCGTGCGGTACCTGGCCGAGGAGGCGGGCCTGCGGCAGTTCCTCGACCTCGGCTCCGGCCTGCCGACCGTGCAGAACACCCACCAGGTCGCGCAGGCGGTCGCGCCGGGCGCGCGGGTGGTCTACGTCGACAACGACCCGATCGTCCTCGCGCACGGGCGGGCGCTGCTGGCCGAGAACGCCGACACCACGGTGATCACCGCCGACGTCCGCGAGCCGGCGAAGATCCTCGCGCACGAGGACGTCCGGCGGCTGATCGACTTCGACCGGCCGGTCGGCGTGATGCTGGTCGGCATCCTGCACCACCTGCACGACGACGAGGATCCGCAGGGCGTCGTCGAGACGCTGATGGACGCGGTGCCGTCCGGCAGCCACCTGTTCGTCACGAGCTTCTGCGCGTCCAGCCAGGAGGCGGTCGACGCCGAGCAGCAGTACCAGGGGCTGCTCGGCACGGGGCGGTTCCGCACGCCCGAGGAGATCACCCGCTACTTCGACGGCCTGGAGCTGCTCGACCCGGGCGTCGTCCCGCTGCCGCTGTGGCGGCCCGACGGGGACGTCCCGGACGAGCTGACCGTCGGCCAGCGCCTGATGTACGGGGGCATCGCCCGCAAGCCGTGACGGGGGTCGGGCCGCCGCCAGGGCCGTTTACAGAGTGTCAGCGGAAGTGACGATGCCTTGACACACTGCTCATAGCCGGAGGCGTCCTCCGGACCGCACGCTGGAGGCACAGGTCCTGGTCAGCGTTGACGGAGGAGCCCCCCGGTGAAGATCGGTGTGCCGCGAGAGATCAAGAACCACGAGTACCGGGTGGCGAGCACGCCGGCGGGCGTGCACGAGCTGACCCGGCACGGCCACGAGGTGTTCGTCGAGCGGGGCGCCGGCCGCGGGTCGGCGATCCCGGACGAGGAGTACGCCGCCGCGGGCGCCAAGATCGTCGACGGCCCGGACGAGGTCTGGGCCGAGGGCGACCTGATCCTCAAGGTCAAGGAGCCGGTGGCGGCCGAGTACCCGCGGCTGCGCGCCGGCCAGGTGCTGTTCACCTACCTGCACCTGGCCGCGTCCCGCGAGTGCACCGACGCGCTGCTGGCGGCCGGCGTCACCGCGATCGCCTACGAGACCGTCCAGCTGCCCGACCGCTCGCTGCCGCTGCTCGCCCCGATGTCGGAGGTCGCCGGGCGGCTCGCGCCGCAGGTCGGCGCCTACAACCTGATGGCGTCCAACGGCGGGCGCGGCGTGCTGCCGGGCGGCGTGCCCGGCGTCGCCCCGGCCAGGGTCGTCGTCATCGGCGGCGGCGTGTCCGGCCTCAACGCCGCGCAGATCGCCGTCGGGATGGGCGCGGACGTGACGGTCCTGGACGTGAACGTCGACCGCCTCCGCCACATCGACGCCATCTACCAGGGCCGGCTGCGGACCCTCGTGTCCAGCGCCTACACGGTCGAGCGGGAGGCGCGCGCCGCCGACCTCGTGATCGGCGCCGTGCTGATCCCCGGCGCGCGGGCGCCGAAGCTGATCTCCAACGACCTCGTCGCGGGCATGAAGGCCGGGTCCGTGCTGGTGGACATCGCCATCGACCAGGGCGGCTGCTTCGAGGACTCCCGGCCCACCACGCACGCCGACCCGACCTACCGGGTGCACCAGTCGATCTTCTACTGCGTCGCGAACATGCCGGGCTCGGTCCCGAACACCTCCACCTACGCGCTCACCGGCGTCACGCTGCCCTACGCCGTCCAGATCGCCGACAAGGGCTGGCACCGCGCCCTGCGGGAGAACGGCGCCCTGGCCCGCGGCCTCAACGTGCACGCCGGCGAGCTGGTCTACGACCACGTCGCCGAGGCGCACGGGATGCCGTGGACGCCCCTCTCCTCCCTCCTCGACTGACCCGGCTCCCCACCCTCTCCCCCGCCCGTTCCCCCGGCCGGGGGTTCCGGGGCGCCGTCCCGCCGGGTAGACCGTTCCCCATGGGCGAACTGGTGCTGGTGCGGCACGGGGAGACGGAGTGGAGCCGGGCGCGGCGGCACACGGGGCTGACGGACGTGCCGCTGACCGCGCGGGGCGAGGAGCAGGCGCGGGCGCTGCGCGGGGCGCTGAAGGAGCGCCGGATCGCGCGGGCGCTCGTCAGCCCGGCGCGGCGCGCGCGGCGGACGGCGGAGCTGGCCGGGCTCACGGCGGCCGAGACCGACCCCGACCTGTGGGAGTGGGACTACGGCGGCTACGAGGGGATCACCTCGGCCGAGATCCGCGAGGGCCGGCCCGGCTGGTTCCTGTGGGACGACGGGGTGGTCCCCGGCGACGCCGACCATCCGGGCGAGACCGTCGAGCAGGTCGGCGCGCGCGCGGACGCGGTGCTGGCCGAGGCGGAGCCGGCGCTCGCGGACGGCGACGTGGTGCTCGTCGCGCACGGCCACTTCCTGCGGGTCCTGACGGCGCGGCGGCTCGGCCTGGAGCCCGCCCTCGGGCGGCTGTTCGCGCTAGGCACCGGGACGCTGTCGGCGCTCGGCACCGAGCACGACCGGCCGGTCGTCAGCGCCTGGAACGTCCCGGCGCCGTAGTCCCCGCCAGCGCATAAGGTACCTGTTGGGGGATGTCCCCCAGGGGTACCCGGGCGTGCGCCCTCGGAAGGATTGCGGAGGACGGTAATGGCGACCAGCGAGACCCCCACCCGCGGGTACACCGCCACCAAGGACCAGCTGCAGACCCGGCTGGCCCGGATCGAGGGCCAGGTGCGCGGCATCGACCGGATGGTCGCGGACGACCGCTACTGCATCGACATCCTGACCCAGATCAGCGCCGTGCAGGCCGCGCTGGACAAGGTGGCGCTCGGCCTGCTGGACGGGCACGTCCGGCACTGCGTGGCCGAGGGCGCCGAGGAGGGCAAGGGCGACGAGATGTCCACCGAGCTGATGGCGGCCGTCGGGCGGCTCATGCGCCGCGGCTGATCACGGGCCCGGGCGGTGGCCGCCCGGGCACCCGCATTCCCCGGCTTCGGCCGTCCCGGCCGCCGGGCCGTGCGCCTCCAGGTTCTCGACGAGGACGCGCCAGCCGTGCAGGAAGGCCGCCCGCTCGTCCGGGGCCAGCGCCTCCAGCGTCGCCCGCAGCGGGCTCAGCCGGCGCCGGGCGAACCGCTCGACCACCGCGCGGTGCGGCTCCCCCAGGCTGACGATCATGCGCCTCCGGTCGCGCTCGTCCGGGCGCCGCTCGACGAAGCCGCCGCGCTGCAGCTCCCCGACGAGCTGGCTGACCGTGGCGGGGCTGAGCGCCATGCGCCGGGCGAGGACGCCCACGGGCGCCGGGCCGTGCAGGACGAGGTGCATCAGCGCGGGCACGTGCCGGGGGCCGAGGCCGGCCTTCCGCACCCGCTCGATGAGGTCGTCGGCCGCGCCGTGCCCGCCCTTCATCCCGCGCACCATCCGGGTGATGAGCTGGACCATCGTCTCCAGGTCGGCGTCGATGGGCGCGTCGGTGGAGAAGCGATCCTCGGACATACCTTGAAGTTCAACACATTTCGTGATGCACTGCAAAATGTTGAACTTCAAGGTGTTTCACATCTTGCGTTCGGGGGACTCGGGGGTACCGGACCTTCAGGCAAGGGGGACGACCATGGCCGAAAGCCCGTCCACCA
Organism: Actinomadura geliboluensis; assembly: GCF_043197915.1. NCBI lineage: Bacteria > Bacillati > Actinomycetota > Actinomycetes > Streptosporangiales > Thermomonosporaceae > Actinomadura > Actinomadura geliboluensis. The sequence continues at coordinate 625,088 of NZ_JBICUA010000001.1, forward strand.
AGGTGGCCCCGCCGGGCAGCCCCGGCGGCGAACGGCTCGACCGGCAGACCATCGTGCTCGGCCTCGTGATCGTGGCCGGCACCGTGATGGCGATCCTGGACACCACGATCGTCAACGTGGCGCTGGAGACGCTCGGCCGCGACTTCGCCACCGACCTGTCCACCATCCAGTGGGTCATCACCGGCTACCTGCTGGCCATGGGCAGCGTCATCCCGCTCACCGGCTGGGCCGTCGACCGGTTCGGCGGGCGGCGCGTGTGGCTGACCTCGATCGTGCTGTTCGTGACCGGATCGGTGCTGTCCGGCGCGGCGTGGGACATCGGGTCGCTGATCGTCTTCCGGGTGGTGCAGGGGCTCGGCGGCGGCATGCTGATGCCGACCGGCATGGCCATCCTGACGATGGCGGCCGGCCCGCGCCGGCTCGGCCGGATCATGAGCATCGTCGGCGTCCCGATGCTGCTCGGCCCCGTCCTCGGCCCGGTGCTCGGCGGCTGGCTGGTCGAGGACGTCGACTGGCGCTGGATCTTCTTCGTGAACGTCCCGGTCGGCCTGCTGGCCTTCGCGCTGGCCTGGTGGAAGGTGCCGCACGGCCACGGCGGCGACGGCGCGTCGGCGCTCGACCTGCGCGGGCTGGCCCTGCTGCCGCCCGGGTTCGCGCTGCTGATCTACGGGCTGTCCACCGCGAGCAAGGAGGGCGGCTTCGGCAACGCCACCACGCTCGGCTGGCTCGCCGCCGGCGCCGTCCTGGTGGCGCTGTTCGTGCTGCACAGCCTGCGCCGCCGCGAGCGCTCGCTGATCGACGTGCGGCTGTTCGCCGACCGGACGTTCGCCACCGCGTCCGCCGCGGTCTTCCTCGTCGGGATCGCGCTGATGGGCTCGATGCTGCTGATCCCGCTCTTCTACCAGACCGCGCACGGCGAGGGCGCGTTCGCCGCCGGCCTGCTGCTGGCCCCGCAGGGCGTCGGCGCGGCGATCGCGATGCCGCTGGCCGGGGTGGTCACCGACCGGTTCGGGGCCGGGCGGATCGTCCCCGTCGGCATCGTGCTGCTGGTGCTCGGCACCATCCCGTTCGCCCTGGTGGACGCGGGCACGTCCTACTGGCTGCTCGGCGGCGCGCTCATCGTGCGGGGCCTCGGCCTCGGCTGCACGATGATGCCGACGATGTCGGCCGCGCTCACGACGCTCCGCCGCGAGGCGGTGTCGCGGGCCAGCAGCTCGCTGAACATCATCATGCAGCTCGGCGGATCGGTCGGGACCGCGCTGCTGGCCGTCATCCTGTCCCGCGAGATCAGCGACCGGATCCCGCAGGCGGGCGGCGGCGGTGGCGGCGTCGGCACGATCCCCGCGCAGGTCCGCGAGCGGCTCGCGCCGCAGCTCGCCGACGCGTTCGGCAGCACGTTCTGGGTCGCGCTGATCCTCACCGCGCTGCTGATCGTCCCGGCGCTGCTGCTGCCGCGCCACGGCGCCCATGCCGAGGAGGACGCGGAGAAGGGCGGCGCGGGCGCGCCGCCGCCCATGGGCTGACGCCCCGGCGACCGGTCAGGGCGCGGCCGGAACCCCCGTCAGGACGCGATGGACCAGGTGGCCAGGCCCGCCTCGTGCTCGCGCGTGAGCTGCTTGGCCCGCCGGGCGTCCGGCGAGTACCGGTACCGCTCCGGGACGACGTGCGAGGTGCGGTACAGGCCCTTCAGCGTCAGCGTCGCCGCCAGGTCGGACGTCGGCAGCCCCGGCAGCCCGTACATGCGGCGCGCCCAGCGCGGCAGCGTCGCGACGGTCAGCGTGCCGATCGCGGGCGCGGCGAGCTTCAGCGGCAGCAGGTTCCGCGGGACGGCCGGGCTGAACATCCTGCGCAGCCCCTCGCGGGCCTCCCGGCACGCCCAGATCCGGCGCCGCATCTCCTCGTAGTAGTCGCGCATCTCCGCGACCGTGCCGGGCACGTCCGCCGGGTCGAGCCCGACCACGGCGGCGGCGCGGCGCTGCTCGTCCACGAAGGTGTCGGCCTCCTCGGCGGTCAGCGGGACGCCGGCGCGGCGCGCCACGTCGAGGTAGGAGTCGACCTCGCCCAGGTGGACCCAGAGCAGGTTCTCCGGGTCGTCGATCGGGAACGTCTCGCCGGTGCGCATGTCGAGCCCGGTCAGCTTGGAGTGCAGCCGGCGGACGCGGCGGCCCACCCGCTCGACCTCCTCCTCCGTCCCGTAGGTGCGGACGCGGACGAACTCGACCGTCCGGGTCAGCCGCGCCCACGCGGCGGCGGGGTCCATCAGCTCGGAGTTCTGCGCGGTCCCCCACATGGAGCGCGGATGCAGGGCCTGCAGCAGCAGCGCCCGGATCCCGCCGACCAGCAGCACGGGCTCGCCCATGACACGCCAGGTCACCGAGCCCGGCCCGAACAGCCCGTGGTCGGTTCCCACCTCGCCCAGTTCGCGCACGTCGACCGCCTTTCCGTCCCGCCGCGGCCCGGGAGCACACCCGCGGCCAGGGTAAACAAGAACTTACCCTGCCATGGCGCAGGTCACACGGTCCAGCGGTCAGTCGTCGGCGGGGTCCTCGACGGCCTCGTCGCGCGCGCCGGGCTCGGTCTGCTCGGTGATCCAGGCGAGGTAGTCCATGCTGCCCGCCACCACCGGCGTCGCGATGATCTCCGGGGTGTCGTAGGAGTGGCCCTCGGTGATCAGCGAGGCCAGCTCGTCGAAGCGGTCGGCGGAGGTCTTGAACAGCACCATCCACTCCTCCGCCGACTCGATCTCGCCCTCCCACCAGTAGGTGCTCGCGATCGGGCCGACCAGCTGGGCGCAGGCGGCGAGCCGCTCGGCGACCGCCGACCGGGCCAGCTCGGCGGCCTCGGCGCGGGAGTCGGTCGTGGTCGTCACCTGCACGTAAGAGTGCGCCATGGCACGACTCCTTCCCGCTCGCCGCCCGCGCACGCCCCGCGTTCCGGCCGCGCGGCGGTCACCGGGCCGGCCGGACGACCAGCGCGCTGCCGCCGCCCCGCCGCGCCGGCTCCGCCACCGCCTGCACGAGGCCGGGCCGCAGGAACTCCAGCCCGGTCGCGGCGCCGATCACGCCCACCGGCGGGCCGGGGAACGGCTCCAGGCGGTGGCCCCGCGCGGCGAGGTCGCGGCCGTACCGGTCGATGAACGCGGGCTCGGCGTAGACGTAGGGGGTGTTGCGCTGCGTCGCGCGTGGCGCGGCCAGGGCGGTGGGCAGGTCCATGCCGAGGTCGATGCGGTTCACCAGGATCTGCAGCACGGTCGTGATGATCGTCGACCCGCCGGGCGTGCCGAGCGCGAGCCGCGGCCGGCCGTCCTCGAGCACGAGCGTCGGGGACATGCTGCTGCGCGGGCGCTTGCGCGGTCCCGGCAGGTTCGGGTCGGGCGCCTGGCCCGGCGCCGGCGGCTGGAAGGAGAAGTCGGTCAGCTCGTTGTTGAGCAGGAAGCCCCGGCCGGGGACGGTGATGCCGCTGCCGCCGAACTGCTCGATCGACACCGTGTAGGACGCGACGTTCCCCCACTTGTCGGCGGTGACGAGGTGGGTGGTCTGCGGGCCCTCGAACGCCAGCGCGCGGGTCTGGGTGCCGGGCGGGACGCACGGCGCGTAGCTCCCGTCCGGGGAGCCGGGCGCGACGGGCGCGGGCGCGGCCCGGTCCGGCGCGATCAGGCAGGCGCGCTCGCGGGCGAACCCGGTGGACAGCAGCTCGTCCAGCGGCACGTCCACCTTGTCGGCGTCGCCCACGTAGCGGCCGCGGTCGGCGTAGGCGAGCTTGGACGCCTCCAGGTAGTAGTGCAGGGCGGTGACGGGGTCGCGGGCGTCAAGGCGGAAGTTGCCCAGGATGTTGAGCGCCTCCCCCACCGTGGAGCCGCCGGACGAAGACGGCGGCATGCCGTACACGTCCATCCCCCGGTAGGGGACGTGGGTCGGGCGGCGCGGCACCGCGCGGTAGGCGGCGAGGTCGGCGGGCTCCATCAGCCCGGGGCGCACGGTGCGGCTCGCCGCGGGGTCGACGGGCGGCCGCGCGACGGTCCGGGCGATCTCCTTGCCGAGCCCGCCCTCGTAGAACCAGCCGGTGCCGCGCTTCGCGAGCTGCCGGTAGGTGTCGGCGAGGTCGGGGTTGCGGAACACCGAGCCGACCTCGGGCACCTTCCCGCCGGGCAGGAACAGCTCCCGGGTGGGGACGATGTCGCGGAAGCGCGCCTCGTTGACCACCGTCTGGTCGTGGAACTCCCGGTCGACGACGAAGCCGCGGTCGGCGAGCCGGATCGCCGGGCGCAGCAGGGCGCCGAGGTCGCGGCTGCCGAACCGGCGCAGCGCGAGGTCCCACTGGGCGAGGGTGCCGGGCACGCCGACGCCGAGCCCGCTGGTGACGGCCTGGTCGAACGGGAGCGGCTTGCCCGTCGCCGGGTCGATGAAGGAGTCCTCCTTCATCCGCGCGGGCGCGAACTCGCGGCCGTCGATGGCGTGGACGCTGCGCGTGCGCGCGTCGTAGTAGGTGATGTAGCCGCCGCCTCCGATCGCGGAGACGTACGGCTCGGTGACGCCGAGCGCGGCACCGGCGGCGACGGCCGCGTCCATCGCGTTGCCGCCGTGCTTGAGGACGTCCAGGGCCGCCTTGCTGGCGTCGAGGTCGACGGTCGACACGGCGCCGCCGTAGCCGGTGGCGACCGGCTGTTTGACCGGCTTCTGCGGCGGCCCTGCGTGCGGGCCCGGCGCGGGGACCGGCGCGGCGACGGCGGCGCCCGGCACGGTCAGCGCCGCGGCGGCGGTCAGCACGGCGGTGAGCGCGGCGGCGAGCGGCGTGCGGCGCCGGACGCGCACCCGCACCGGCCGCACGGGACCGGACGGCCGTACGGGGTCGGCGGGCTGGGCGGGGTCGGACGGCTTCGAGGGCGATGGGGAGCGGAACACCGGACCTCCAGTCGAACGCGGCGTCCCTACGGTGCCACCGATCTTCGCGGGGCGCCACCGTCCGCACCGGCCGGGCCCGGACGCGGCGCGGAGAAAGATCGTAAGCGCTTTCCCCCTGAGAAATCAGGGCCTTTCGCCACGGAACGGTCCATTAGAAAGGGATTCGGGAATCGGCTGCCGCGCGTGCGGACGCCGCCACGGCACGTCGCGGACCTGCGGTTTGGCAGGATGCGACAACGACGAGACGACAACCGACCCGACGAAAACGTTGCGATTATCCCCATACGTGGTGAATTCTTAGGGACTTCGACAAGCCATCACCTCGCGAACAGCGGCGCGGGTTCAGCACCCCCGGCCCGGCCCCCGGGCCGGCGGGACAACCTAGGACCTGGGACATGCGCATGCGCAACAACATGTTCCGCCGGCTGCCGGTGGAACAGGCCACCGGCCGGCTCTACGGCGGGCGGCACCGGCTCCGCGTGGTCTACCGGACCCGCGACCTCGTCGTGCTCGGCCTCGGCGTGATGATCGGCTCCGGCATCTTCAAGATCGCCGGAGAGCAGGCCAGCTCGACCGCCGGCCCCGGCGTGCTCGTCTCCTTCCTCATCGCGGGCGGCGTCTGCGTGCTGGCCGCGCTGGCGTTCGCCGAGCTGTCCTCGATCATCCCGGTGGCGGGCAGCGCCTACTCCTTCAGCTACGTCGCGTTCGGCGAGGTCTGGGCGTGGGTCGTCGGCTGGGCGCTGGTCATGGAGCTGCTGCTGGCCGCGTCGGTGCTCGCGCGGGTGTGGTCGCTCTACGCCACGCAGGCGCTGCACGACTTCGGGGTGCCGATACCGGGCGCGCTCGGCGACCTGATCGGCCAGGTGAAGGGGCCGGACGTGCTGGCCCTCGGCATCCTGCTGCTGGTCGTGCTGATGCTCGCCACCGGCAGCCGGCTGAGCCTGAAGACGCTGTGGTACATGGTGATGGCCAAGGTCATCGTCATCGGCCTCGTCATCGCCACCTGCCTGAAGTTCTTCGACGCCGGCAACCTCACCCCGTTCGTCCCGCCCGCCAAGCCCGCGCCGGAGGGCGACCAGACGGTGCTGGACGCCGTGCTCGGCGCGTTCGGCGGCGGCACCCCGCACGTGTTCGGCGTGTGGGGCCTGTTCGCGGCGGCGCCCGCCATCGCGTTCGCCTACATCGGGTTCGACCTGATCGCGACCGCCTCGGAGGAGACCGACGACGCGCCCCGCAAGGTGCCGCGCGGCATCCTCACCGCCCTGCTCACCGCGATCGTGCTGTACGCGGCGGTGGCGATCGCCCTGGTCGGCATGGTCGGGATGGACGGCTTCGCCAAGCTCGACCCCGACAAGCTGCTGCTCGCCGCCGCGTTCGACGGGGCCGGCGCGGGCGCCATGGGCAAGATCGTCGATGTCGGCGCGGTGCTCGCGCTCACCACCGTCATCCTGGTGGTGATGATCAGCCTGACCCGGGTGGTGTTCTCGATGGCCCGGGACGGGCTGCTGCCGCGCCCGCTCGCCGCGATGAGCCGCTACAAGGTGCCCTCCCGCGCCACGCTGCTCGCCGGCGGCGCGGCGGTCGTCATGTCGCAGACCATCGACGTGCTGACGCTGGAGCAGCTCGTCGTGATCGGCACGCTGTTCGCGTTCCTGTTCGTCGCCGCCGCGGTCCTCGCGCTGCGCCACTCCCAGCCCGACCTGCACCGGCCGTTCCGGATGCCGGCGGCGCCGCTGGTGGTGATCGTGACGATCCTCGCGGTCGGCTGGCTGATGCTGAACCTCAAGGTCCAGACCTGGGCGTACTTCGCCGTCTGGATGGCGGTCGGCCTCGTGCTGTACCTGCTCTACGGGCGCCGCAAGAGCCAGATGAAGCTGCTGCTGGACGCGCCGCCGCCGGACCGCTCGGTCGCCGCCGCGCTGGGCGCCGCGCCGCCGCCCGGGGCGCTGCCGCCGGGCGTGGTCCCCGCCGGGCCGGCCGAGCACGCCCGGTACGAGAGCGGCCCGTACGAGAGCGGCCCGTTCGGGGCGCCCCCGTACGAGCCCGGCGCGCGGCGGCCCGGGGCGCCGGAGAGCCCCTACCCGACGGGCCGGTACTCGACCGCGCGGCAGCCGGGCGGCCAGTTCTCCCGGGACCCGCACCCGGCCGGGGGCCGCCCGCCCGAGCGCTACGACCGGGACGACCTCGCGCGGCCGTCCGGTCCACACCCCGCGGGGCCGTACGGTCCCGGGCAGCCTGGGGACCCGTTCGGGACCGAGCCGGACCCGTACGCGTCCGGCCCCTACGGGTCCGGGCCGTACGGCCCCGCCGAGTACGGGGAGCACGACGAGGAGCCGCCCGGCGGCCGGCACCGCCGCTGACTTCGTCTTTGTGAAGTTCCGCCGAACGCAGCGGGCACCGCCCCCCCACCCGGGGGACGGCGCCCGCTTCGCATCGCGGCACCCGCTCTGGACAACGGGACCCGTCCGGGTTATGTTCTTCTCAATACGAGATGAACTCACTCTGAGACTTACTCACTCGGAGACCGACGAGAGGCCCGCGGATGACCCCGGAACCGAGGCGCGGCGAGGAAGCGTTCCTCGCCGACTACGACCCGCGCGACTACGACCCGGTCGCCGTGACGGTGGACGTGGTGGCGCTGACCATCCGGGACGGCGCCCTGCACGTCCTGCTGGTCCGGCGCGGGCACCCCCCGTACGCGGGCATGTGGGCGCTGCCGGGCGGGTTCGTCCAGGCGGGCGGGCCGCTGCAGGGCGCCGACGCCGAGGACCTGTCCGACGCGGCCGTCCGCGAGCTGGCCGAGGAGACCGGGCTCAGCGCCAAGGGCGGCGTCCTCGGCCGGGTGCACCTGGAGCAGCTCGGCACCTACGGCTCGCCCGGCCGCGACCCGCGGATGCGCGTCATCTCCGTCGCCCACCTGGCGTTCGCGCCGGAGCTGCCCGACCCGGAGGCCGGCGGCGACGCGGCCGACGCGGCGTGGGTCCCGGTCGACGCGCTCGGCCTCACCGAGTCCGGCGACCAGCGCCCCGGCACCACCCGCAGGCTGGCGTTCGACCACGCGCGGATCCTCGCCGACGGCCTGGAGCGGGCGCGCGGGAAGCTGGAGTACACCCCGCTCGCGACGGCCTTCTGCGGCGGCGAGTTCACGATCCCGGAGCTGCGCTCGGTCTACGAGGCGGTGTGGGGCGAGGAGCTGCACGCCGGCAACTTCCACCGGAAGGTCCTGTCGGTGCCCGGCTTCGTGGAGGGCACCGGCGCCACCTCCGACCGCGGCGGCCGGCGCGGCGGGCCCCGCCCCCGGCTCTACCGGGCCGGCGACGCCCGCCTCCTGCACCCCGCCCTGCTGCGGCCCAGCCGGGAGGAGGAGATCAGATGACGCGGGCCCTGGACGACGCGCTGGCGCGGCTGGACCGGGCGCGCGTCCCGGCCGACCTGTTCGGCGCGGACGAGGCGGAGGCGGCGCGGCGCTACCGGGCGCTGGCGCGGCTCGTCCACCCGGACGCGACCGGCGGCCGCACCCGCGAGGCGTTCATCCGGCTGAACGACCTGTGGCGGGCCCGCCACAGCGGCGACGGGACCCTGATCAGCACCCGCCGCCACGCGTACCGGCTGCACGGCGACCCGATCGGGGGCGACCTCGCGGAGCTGTACCCGGCCCGCACCGGGACCGGCCGCGAGGTGCTGCTGAAGATGCCTCGCGACCCGCGCGACGGCGATCTGATCGAGCGCGAGGCGGTGGCGCTGCGCCAGCTCCCCAAGGACGGCGACGGCAAGTTCCTGCCCTACGTCCCGCGCCTGGTCGAGTCGTTCCGGCACCGGGACGCGGCCACCGGCGTCCAGCGGCAGGTCAACGTGATCGGCGCGCTGGACGGGTTCCGCAGCCTGGCCGAGGTCCGGGCGGCGTTCCCGGACGGCGTCGACCCGCGCGACGCCGCCTGGATGTGGCGGCGGCTGCTCGTCGGGCTCGGGTTCGCGCACCGCGCGGGCGTGCTGCACGGCGCGGTGCTCCCCGAGCACGTGCTGATCCACCCGGAGGAGCACGGCCTGGTCCTCGCCGGCTGGTGCCACTCGGTGCCCGGCTGCTACGCGCACGTCGACGGGTCGGGGCGCGTCCCCGCGATGGTCGGCCGGTACGCCGATTGGTACCCGCCCGAGGTGCCGGGGCGGCGCCCGGCGAGCCCGGCCACCGACATCTTCATGGCCACCCGGTGCATGACGCACCTGATGGGCGACAAGGCGCCCCCGGCGATGCGCTCGTTCGCGCGCGGCTGCACGCTGCCCGCGCAGAACCGGCGCCCGTCCGACGCCTGGCGGCTGCTGGCCGAACTGGACGAGCTGCTGGAGCGGCTCTACGGCCCGCGGCGCTTCCGCCCGTTCCACCTGCCCACCCCCCGCTGAAGGAGAAGACCGCCATGGGAAGCGGACACTGGTCCACCGACGTCTACGCCGCCCGAGCGAGCTACCGCGCGTCCACCGGCGCGAGCGCGTTCGCCTACTCCGACGGCGGCGCCACCGCCGTCCACCCCGACCTCGACCCGTCCGGCGTGACGGTCCGGGAGAGCCGGGACTCCGCCGACCACCCCGAGTCGCTCGCGATCGGCGTGCTGTTCGACGTGACCGGGTCGATGGGCACGGTCCCCCGGACGCTGCAGACCAAGCTCCCCGACCTGCTCGGGCTGCTGCTGCGCAAGGGCTACGTCGAGCACCCGCACATCCTGTTCGGCGCGGTCGGCGACGCCACCTGCGACCGGGCGCCGCTGCAGATCGGCCAGTTCGAGGCCGACAACCGGATGGACGACGACCTCGGCAAGATCCTGCTCGAAGGCGGGGGCGGCGGCCAGATGCGCGAGTCGTACGAGCTGGCGATGTACTTCATGGCCCGGCACACCGCGATCGACTGCTTCGACAAGCGCGGGAAGCGCGGCTACCTGTTCATGATCGGCGACGAGCTCGCCTACCCGAAGGCGAAGCGGCGCGAGATCGCCGAGGTCATCGGCGGGGAGCCGGACGAGGACGTCCCGGTCGCCGCGATCGTCCGGGAGCTGCAGCGCAGGTACGACGTGTACTTCATCATCCCCGAGGGGGCCTACCACTCCGGCAGCCGGGAGCTGACGGACTTCTGGCGGAAGCTCCTCGGCCAGAACGTCCTCTACCTGGACGACCTGGACGCGGTGTGCGAGACGATCGCGCTGACCGTCGGGCTCGCCGAGGACGCCATCGACCTCGGCGAGGGCCTGGAGCACCTCGCCGAGGCCGGGTCGGACGCCGGCGCGTCGGTGTCGCGGGCCCTCGCCCCGCTGGAGGCGTCCCGCGCGCCGGTCGCGGTGTCGGCCGCGCCGCCCGGACTGGACGCCTCGGGCCCGTCCGCGACGACCCGGCTCTGACCCGTGGACCATGTGATCGTCGTCGACCTCGGCTTCGGGGACGCGGGCAAGGGGACGGTCGTCGACCACCTCTGCGCGACCCGCCCCGTGGACGTGGTCGTCCGGTTCAACGGCGGCGCGCAGGCGGCGCACAACGTCGTCGCCGGCGACGGGCGGCACCACACGTTCGCCCAGTTCGGCTCCGGGACGTTCACGCCGGGCGTGCGCACGCACCTGTCGCGGTTCATGCTGGTCGACCCGCTCGCCCTCGCCGCCGAGGCCGACCACCTGCGGTCCCTCGGCGTCGGCGACGCGCTCGACCGGCTCACCGTCGACCGGGACGCGCCGCTGACGACGCCGTACCACCGGGCCGCCAACCGCGCGCGGGAGACCGTGCGCGGCGCGGCCCGGCACGGGTCGTGCGGCATGGGCATCGGCGAGACGGCGTCCTACGCGCTCGCGCACGCCGACGCCCCCCGCGCGGGCGACTGCCTGGAGCCCGCGCGGCTGCGGCGCCGGCTGGCCGCCGTCCGCGACTGGTACCGCGACGCGTTCCCCGGCGGCCCCGGCGTCCCGGACGTGGACGCCTGCGCCACCGCCTTCGCCGCGTTCGGGGAGCGGGTCGCGATCGTCGGCGGCGATCACCTGCACGGCCCGCTGCGCGGCGGCACGGCGGTGTTCGAGGGGGCGCAGGGCGTCCTGCTGGACGAGTGGCACGGCTTCCACCCGTACACGACCTGGTCGACGACGACCTTCGCCAACGCCGAGACGCTGCTGGCGGAGGCGGGCGCGTCCGCGGCGCGGCTCGGGGTGCTGCGCGCGTACGCGACCCGGCACGGGCCGGGTCCGTTCGTCACCGAGGACCCGGCGCTGACCGCCGGCCTCCCCGACCGGCACAACGGCACGGGCCCGTGGCAGGGCGCGTTCCGGGTCGGCCATCTCGACGCCGTCGCGCTCCGGTACGCGCTGGACGCGGCGGGCGGCGCGGACGGCCTGGCGGTCACGCATCTGGACGTCGCGGGGGCGCGTCCCGATCTGCGTGTCGCGCGCGCGTACGAGATCGACGGCGCGCGGGTCGAGCGGCTGGAGACCGGGCCGCCCGACCTGGACCGCCAGGCCGCCCTCACCCGCCGCCTCCTGCGGGCCCGCCCCGTCTACGCGCCGCTCGGCGACGCCGTCGCGACGGTAGAGGACGCGCTCGGGACGCCGGTCGTGCTGCGTTCCTACGGGCCCACCTCGGCCGCCAAACGGGCCGCGAAACGCGATGGCCACCTTCGGACGCCCCTTGACCTCGGCCTCCGGTGAGACCAAGATCCCGCTACACGCCGCGATCATCCGGAGGTGGACGTGCGTCTCCCCCAGCGCACCCTGGCGGCCCTCGCGGCGATCGCCGCGGCCCTCGCCCTGCTGACCGTCCCGCCGGCGCCGCCCGCCGCGGCCGGGACGGGCGACGGCTGCGACCCGATCGACCCCGCCGCCTGCCTGCTGCCGTTCCCGAGCGACTGGTACACGGTGCCGGACGGCGGCACCGCCACGGGCCGCCGCGTCCACCTGCAGACGACGATCAAGAACGCGCTGGGGCTGCCCGTGGCGCCCGCCGAGTGGAACCGCGCGGACGGCTTCTCCCCCGGCTCCCCGCTGCTCGCCCGGGTGCCCGGCGTCGACCTGGCCCGCACGGGGGCCGCGCCGATCACCGACATCGGCGCGTCGCTGCGCGCGGACGCGCCGATCGTCATCGTGGACACCGCGACCGGCGAGCGCTGGCCGTACTGGGCGGAACTGGACGCGAACGCGCCCGATGACCGGAAGGCGCTGATCGTCCGTCCGGCGAAGAACTTCCGTGAGGGCCACCACTACGCGGTCGCGCTGCGGAACCTGCGCGACGCGTCCGGGAACCCGATCGGGCCGAACGCGGCGTTCGCCAAGATCCTCGGGCCGGACCTGCCGTCCGGCGACCCGCTCGCGGCGCGGCAGCGGGCCGCGCGGAAGACCCTCGCCGCGCTCCAGGCGAGCGGCGTGGGACGCGACGGCCTCCACCTCGCCTGGGACTTCACCGTCGCGAGCCGGCAGAGCCTCGCCGGGCCCGTGCTGCACATGCGCGACGAGGCGCTCCGCAAGCTCGGCGACCGGTCCCCGTCGTTCCTCGTGACGCAGGTGACCGACGGCGTGGACGACAAGATCGCCCGCGAGGTGAAGGGGATCGTCTGGGCGCCGAGCTACCTCGACCAGTACGGCGGCCTGCCCGGCGCGTCCCTGCACCGGGGCCGGGACGGGCAGCCCTCGCAGCTGCCCGGCAACTCCCAGGGCGTCCCGTTCCAGTGCGAGATCCCGGCGTCGGCGCTCACCGCCCCGGCCCGGCCCGCCCTCTACGGGCACGGCCTCCTCGGCAGCGAGGGCGAGGTCGACGCGGGCAACGTCAAGGCGATGGCGGCCGAGCACGGGTTCGTGTTCTGCGCGACCAAGTGGATCGGCATGTCGGACGAGGACGTCCCCAACGTCGTCACCGCGCTCGCCGACCTCACCCGCTTCCGGACGGTCGCCGACCGCCTCCAGCAGAGCCTGCTGAACTTCACCTTCCTCGGCCGCGCCATGATCCGCGGGTTCGCCGGCCACAAGGCGTTCCAGAACGGCGCCGGGAAGCCGGTGATCGACACGGGGGCCGAGCTGACCTACGACGGCAACAGCCAGGGCGGGATCATGGGCGGCGCGCTCACCGCCGTGTCCCCCGACCTCCGCCGCGCCGTCCTCGGCGTCCCCGCGATGAACTACAGCACGCTGCTGAACCGCAGCGCCGACTTCCCGGAGTACGCGCAGGTCCTCGACCTGTTCTACCCGGACAGGCTCGACCAGCAGATCGGCCTCGCGCTGATCCAGATGCTGTGGGACCGCGGCGAGGCCAACGGCTACGCCCAGCACATGACCGACGACCCGCTGCCCGACACGCCGAAGCACCGGGTGCTGCTGCACGTGGCGTTCGGCGACCACCAGGTGGCGCCCGTGGCCGCCGAGGTCGAGGCCCGCACGATCGGCGCCCGCGTGCACGCGCCGACCGTCCGGCCGGGCCGCAGCCCCGACAAGGTGCCGTACTGGGGCATACCGACGTTCGGCGCGTCCCACGACGGCTCCGCCATGGTCGTCTGGGACAGCGGATCCCCCGTGCCGCCGCTGACCAACACCCCGCCCACCGAGGGCCGCGACCCGCACTCCGACCCGCGCAACAACGCCGACGCGCGGCGCCAGAAGGCGGAGTTCCTGAAGACCGGCACGGTCGTGGACGTGTGCGGAGGCGGACCCTGCGTCATCACCCCCTGACCCCCACCTGAGAAAATCGGAGCATGCTCCAGGTCTGCCCGAACGGACCCCGGACGGAGGGCGTTCCCGTCTCCGCGGCGGAGGTCGCCGCCGCGGTCCGCGCCGCCGTCGACGTGGGGGCCGACGACGCCCACGTGCACCCGAAGGACGACGCGGGAGCCGACACCCTGGACCCGTTCCACGTCGCCGAGACCGTCACCGCCGTCCGCGCGGCCACCCCGGCGGTGAAGGTCGGCGTCACCACCGGCGAGTGGACGGCCCCCGACCCGGCCGAGCGCGCCGCGCTGATCCGCGCGTGGACCGTCCTGCCCGACCACGCGTCGGTGAACTTCCACGAGGACGGGGCCGGCCTGGTCGCCGAGGCGCTGTTCGAGCGGGGCGTCGCCATCGAGGCGGGCGTGTTCTCCGGCACCGACGGCGCCGACCGGTTCCTGCGCTGGCCGCACGCCCACCACGTGCTGCGCGTCCTCGCCGAGGTCACCGACACCGACCCGGCGACCGCCCCCGACACGGCCAAGGCGCTCCTGCGCGCCCTCGGGACCCGGCACGCGCGGCCGATCCTGCTGCACGGCGAGGACGGCGGCGCCTGGCCGGTGCTGCGCCTCGCCGTCCGGCACAACCTCGACGTCCGGATCGGCCTGGAGGACACCCTCACCCTCCCGGACGGCTCCCCCGCCGGTGACAACGCGGTGCTCGTGCAGACGGCCCGCGCCCTCCTCGCGCCCTGACGATCAGGAGCAGGGACGGGTCACGATCGTGGGTTGTGGCCCGCGGAGTCGAGCCGGGCCCAGTCGGCCTCCCACATCGCGTCGCGGTGCCGGTCGCAGCGGCGCCGGACGAGGGCGTAGGCGCTCAGCACCGGGATCCCGCAGCCGAGGACGGCCGCGGCGCCCGCGTACACGGCGTCGGTCACCGTGCGGCTGTGCGGGCGCGGTCGCACCGTCGGCTCGGCGTTGCGGTCGACCCAGATCGTCCTCTGCGCGCCCACCTTGGCGTTCTTCCACGCCGGCAGCGTCCCGACATGGGGCTTGCCGTTCGCCCCCGGCCAGGTCGCCTGGACGGTCTCGTGGATGTAGCGGTCGCCGGACGAGCCGAGGCCGCCGGTCGAGGTGACGGTCGCGACCACCTGGTGCCGGTTCGCGCGCTCGGCGTGCTCGGCGTTCATGCCGGAACCGTAGGACCACGACGCGGCCAGCGCCGCCACCGGCGGCGCGGTCCCGAGCAGCAGCAGGAGCAGCCCCAGCGCGACCAGCCGCTGCACGCGGTCCACCCGGCGGCGCAGCGCGTTGCGCTCCAGACCGAGCCGGCGGCGCAGCCTGACCACCGGCGTGCTCGCGCGGCGGATGCCTGACCCGCGCATCTGCGTTCACCTCCCCGGGGATCGCCCTCCCGGCAAGAGGCCCTCAGCCTTTAGCCTTCTTTACCGAGGATATTCCCGAGTTCGTTGATCGGCACATCGCCGGTGGCCGAATCATTTCCCGTATCCCGCCCGATATGCCGCGTTGATGACCGATTTAGGCCACCATCCGGACCGGTCGCCTCACGCGGCGGCCCGCCGCGCCCCACCGACAGCGCCAGCAGCGCCCCGAGCACGCACATCCCGGCGGTGATCCAGAAGATCTCCTGGTACTCGGTGCGCAGCGCCTCCTGCAGCGCCGCGTTGTAGACCTCCATCTGCCGGGCGAACTCGTCCTTCGACATCAAGAACGGCAGCGGCGGCTTCAGATCGGCCGTCAGCGCGTGGAACCGGTAGAACCCCCAGCCCGACAGCGCCGAGACGCCGAGCAGCATCCCCATCATCCGCGCGACGACCACCGCCGCCGACGCGACACCGTGCTGCGCCGCCGGGACGAACGCCAGCACCGCCGACGACACCGGCGCGATCACCAGGCCGAGGCCGAGGCCCGTCACCACCAGATCGACGTCCATCCGCGGCAGCGGCCCGTACGACGCGCTCGCCAGGTCCGCCGGCCAGCCCGCGATCAGCAGGTAGCCCACCGCCGACACCGCCATGCCCGCCGCCATCGGCCAGCGCTCCCCCACCCGCCGCGCGAGCAGCCCCCCGGCCACCGCCGCGACCGGCAGCGCCACCAGGAACCGCGTCAGCAGCAGCGCGCCCTCGGTGGTGTCCTTGTGCAGGACGGTCTGCGCCACCAGCACCACGTCCACCAGCGTCACCATCAGCGCCGCGCCCGACAGCAGGCTCACGCCCAGCGTCGCCAGCAGCGGCCCACGCCGCACCCCCGACAGGTCCAGCAGCCGCGTCCGCGACCTGACCTCCCACAGGACGAACACCGCCAGCACCACCGCGCCCGCCGCCAGCGCCGCGAGCCCCCACGACGGCAGCGCCGACTCCTGCGGCTCCGGGTTGTAGACCGCCGCCACCAGCAGCCCCAGCCCCAGCGCCAGCAGCAGGCCGCCGACCACGTCCACCCGCGGCCGCGGCCCCTCCCCGCGCCCGCCCGGCACCGCGACCTGCACCGCCACCATCGCCACGACCACCAGCGGCACGTTGATCCAGAAGATCGCCCGCCAGTCCAGGACGGCCGCGACCCCCGCCCCGTACAGCGGGCCCAGCACACTCCCCAGCTCCTGCGCGGCCCCCACCGCGCCCAGCACCACCGGCCGCTGGCGCTCCTCCCACAGATCCCCGGCCAGCGCCATCGTCACCGGCAGCAGCGCACCCCCCGCGACGCCCTGCACCACCCGGCCCGCCGTCAGCACCGGCACATCCCCCGCCAGCGCCGTCACCACCGACCCCACCGCGAAGAACACCAGGCACGCCTGCAGCAGCGGCCGCCGCCCGAACCGGTCCGACAACTGCCCGAGCAGCGGCATCGCCGCCACATACCCCAGCAGGAACCCCGTCAGGACCGGCGTCACCCGCTCCAGCCGGTTGATCGGGACCCCGACGTCCTTGACCATCGGCACCAGGACCGTCGTCACCACATACGCGTCCAGCGCGGCCAGCAGCACCACCGCGCCGCCCGCCCCGATCGCGACCCGGCGCCGCACCCTCACCCCCGGCCGCCCTACTTCGGCGCGCTGATCTTGTACGGGGCGTCGAACTCGGTGAACGCGATCACCACCGCGCCGCCGTCCGGGAACGCCCCCCGCACCTTCACCAGCCGGTGATCGGCCTTACCCACCCACACCTGGCCGTCCATGTCCGCGCTGATCCCCGGGATCAGCCCCGCGATCTGCGCCTTCGGCAGCTTCGCGCCCACCCGGTACGCCTCCTCGCCGTCCACCTTCTCCACCGCCTGCGGCTCCGGCGACGCCGCCGACGACAACAACAGCATCGGAATCCCCCGCTGCGGATCCAGCACCGCCGACGGGTCGTACACGCTCGACGCCAGCGCCTTCGGCAGCTTCCGCCACCCGCCCGTCCCCGCGTCCAAGAAAATGCTGTCCCCCGCCGCGACGACCTTCATCTCCACGTTCTGGCCCGACTGCTCGATCGTCAGCGTGCCCTCCGCGTCCCCGCTCCGCAGCAGCTTCATATCGCCGCCCTTCACGATGACCGGCGTCTTCCCCTCCGACTCCAGCGTGAACCCGACGCTCTTCAACGCCCCCATCGCCCGCGCCGCCTCCCGCAGCGTCCCCGCCGCGTCGAACTGCGCCTTCTTCGCCGGCTCATCCGACCCGCCATCGCACGCGCCGGTGAACACCAGCGCCAGCAGAACCGGAACAAGAGCGACCATGCGTCTCGACATACGCGGGACCCTACCGACCGGTCACCACGGCCGTCACTCGCCTCCAGGTATGACATCCGCCCGCCAAAAGGAGGACATCACACCGCCCGCCCGCACCCTCCACCGCTAAGATTGCACGCGGCAAAACCCCCACCGCCACCGGGGGAACGGCCACGGGGCGGTAGCTCAGCTGGTCAGAGCAGGAGACTCATAATCTCCCGGTCGCGGGTTCGAGTCCCGCCCGCCCTACAGAGGTGGGGGAGGTGTGTCCGCGGAGAGCGCGGACCTTGCCTCTTTCGCAATGCCTTCCCGGGGGGCGACCCCCGGACCCCCGATGTGGGGGCTCCGCCCCCACGCCCCCTGGTGGCTTGGGCTCGCGCGTGGGTTTGGGGCTTCGCCCCTTGCCCCCCTGCGGCTTAGGTCAGTGCGGGCTGGCTTGGCTTTGGCCCTTGTCCCCTTGTGGCTGGGGATGGTGCGGGTCTTGTGGGTTAGGCGGGCCAGGTGGGGTGGCGTTTCTCCAGGAAGGCCGTCATGCCCTCTTGGGCCTCCGGGGTTTGGCTGGAGGCGGCCATTACCTCGATTGCGTAGGCGTAGGCGTCTTGTTCTGGGCGGTCCAGTTGGGCGTACATGGCCTGTTTGCCGAGGGCCTTGCTTCGGGGGCTGCCCTGGGTTGCTCGGGTGAGGAGCTCCCGGGTCTCCTTCTCCAGGCCCTCGTCGGGGACGGCGTAGTTGATCAGGCCCCAGTCGGCCGCTGTGGCGGCGTCGATGATCTCGCCGGTGAGAGCCATTTCGGCGGCCCTCTTGCGGCCTATGTTGTGGGAGATCGCCACCAGGGGCGTGTGGCAGAACCAGCCGCCCTTGCCGCCGGGGGCCGCGAAGCCGGCGCTCTCCGCGGCCACGGCCAGGTCGCAGCTCGCGACCAGCTGGCAGCCGGCGGCGGTCGCCAGGCCGTGCACGCGCGCCACGACCACCTGCGGGACGGACTGGATCGTCCGCATCAGGTCCGTGCAGACCTGGAGCAGGTCGCGGACGTCGGCGTGGGACGCGCCGGCCATGTCGGCGAAGTCGTGGCCCGCGGAGAAGACCGGGCCGTTCGCGGCCAGGATCACCCCGCGGGCGTCCGTAGCGCCGACGTGGTGGAACGCGTCGGTCAGGTCCTTGAGGAACGCCTTCGAGAGGGCGTTGCGGCGGCGGGGGCGGTTCATCGTGATCGTGGTGAACGGGCCTTCGCGCTGAACCAGGACGTCTTTGTCATCGCTCATGACATCGACGTTATGTCAGACCCGCGTCGTACGGTGGGTGGGTCCGAGGACCGAGGGGGTATGGCCTTGAAGCTGCTCACCGCCACCAACGCCGGCCAGGGATTGCGCGACAACGACTTCGACTGGTGCGTCGAAGGGGAACTGGTGCACATCGGGCTCGTGTGCGCCCGCGACCGGGGCGACCCCGACGGCGGCTGCGGCTGCGGCCGCTCGTTCGCCGGGCTCAACTCGCACCGGGCCACCACGACCGCGATGGTCCGGGACGTCCCCGGGTTCACCGAGGCCGACTACGTCATGGCCATCCGGTCCAGCCTTGAGCAGCAGGGCTGCGACCCCTCGTTCGCCGAGCACGAGGCCGCGCTGCTGCGGTGCCTCGTGCGCGACTGGCCGGTGGGGGTGATCGTCGAGCGGCGGCTGGATGAGATCGTGGTGAGGCAGGTCGTCCAGCCTTGATGGAGGTGCACGATGCTCGTCGCGTTCTCGGTGACGCCGCTCGGTGCGGGTGAGGAGGTCGGCGAACTCGTCGCCGAGGCGGTCCGGGTCGTGCGGGAGAGCGGCCTCCCGAACCGGACCGACGCCATGTTCACCACGATCGAAGGCGAATGGGACGAGGTCATGGACGTCGTGAAGCGCGCGACGGACGCCGTCGCGGCGCGTGCGCCGAGGGTCGGGCTCGTGGTCAAGGCCGACATCCGGCCCGGGGTCACGGGAGCCCTCGACGCCAAGGTCGCGTCGGTGGAGCGCCACCTCAGCCGCTGAGCCAGTCCTGGATGTCGTCGTCGGTCGGCGGCAGCAGGCACCACAGCGCCTCCTCCTCCGAGGCGCACAGCGGGACGCCCAGGCCGAAGAGGCGGAACAGCTTGGCCGTGAACGGGTTCGCGCCCACCAGGGCCAGGGCCGCCCCCTCCGCCTCGCAGACGCGGGCGCACTGGTGGACCATGCGCAACCCGTCCACGTCGATGAAGGTGAGCCCGGACAGGTCGAGGACGAGCGGGCGGTGGGCCAGTGCCCGCAGCCGCGGCCGGACGTCGGAGCACGATGCCCGATCCAGCTCTCCGGACAGGAGGGCCGTGGTGTGGCGGTCGCCCTCGATGACGACCAGATCGGCGACGCTCATGACGCCATGATGGTGCGCGCCGCGGTCCCCCGTCAGGTGAAGCAGGCGCTTACGCCGTTCTCGCCGCCGCGGGAGAAGCTGCGCAGCCGCTGCACGGCCGTGCCGTGGTCGCCCGGCTTCGTCCACGGGGCCCCGTCGCCGATGACCTGGAACGCGTCCACGAGCTCCTGCTCGTCGCCGTCCTCGAACCGCAGCGTCCCGTCGTCGGACGAGCCGTACAGGACCGCGCCGGCCAGGCAGTCGGCCTGGAGTTCGGCGGCGGGCGACACCAGGCCGCGGCGGAGCCGCGCCTGTATCGCGTGACCCCACTCGTGCGCGATCACCAGGTACACCCACGCGTCGCCGCGCGCGTAGCCCGAGCGCATGAGATGGGCGTCCCACGCCACGTAGTCGCCGTCCGGGCAGTAGGCGGCGTTGTCGCTCGTCAGGCGTTCGTCGCCGCAGAGCGGGGCGGAGCCCTGGTCGCGGCCGTCGTAGAGGCCGACCACGCGCGGTGAGCCGTACGAGCCGGTGAACAGCTCGTCCCAGTGGCGGCGCCAGTAGTCGTCGGTCGTCTGCTCGGCGGTCCGCAGGTCCTCCTGGAAACCCGCCTCGTCGAACGCGCTCGGCACGGGCCGCGATTGGGCGGGTGCCACGGCGGCCGGGCCGGGCGGGCGGACCTGGAACTGGCACGCCGCCGTCAGCGCGAGCACCGCCGCGGCCGCCGCTCCGGTGCGCCTCAACTCCCTCATACCGGGACATACGCATGGGCGGGCGCGGAGGGTCGAACTGTGCTCGCCGCACAACCCGAACGACCTTCGGTTGGACTCCCGCCACGTCTTGCCCCGGGCCCGTAGACGCAGGTCGGCGGCCCGTGCTGGGCTGCCCGCCACACGAACTTCGGGAGGGGCGAATGGCGAACGGGACCCTCGTGGTCCGCGATCTGTCGGTGAGCTACGGGCGGGCCGTCCGGGCCCTGCGCGGCGTGTCGCTGGACGTCCCGGCGGGCGCGGTCACGGCCGTGCTCGGCGCGAACGGGGCCGGCAAGACCACGCTGCTGCGGGCCATCTCCGGCACGCTCCCGTTCCACCGGGGGGCGGTGGACACCGGCACGGTCCGGCTCGGCGACCGGTCCCTCATCGGGCTGCACCCGGCCACCGTCGTGGCGGCCGGGGTGGTGCAGGTCCCGGAGGGGCGGCGGGTGTTCGGCCGGCTCAGCGTGGAGGACAACCTGCGGGCGGGCGCGCTCGGGGCGCCCGGCCGCGCCGCCGCGGCCAAGGCGCACGGGCGGGTGCTGGAGCTGTTCCCGGTGCTCGCCGAGCGGGCCCGGCAGCGGGCCGGGCTGCTGTCCGGCGGCGAGCAGCAGATGCTCGCGATCGGGCGGGCGCTGATGGCGTGCCCGTCGGTGCTGCTGCTGGACGAGCCCACGCTCGGCCTCGCGCCGCTGATGGCCGAGCGGATCGCCGAGACCGTCCGGGAGATCAACCTCCAGGGCACGGCGATCCTGCTGATCGAGCAGAACGCGGCGCTGGCGCTGGAGCTGTCGTCGTCCGCGCACGTGCTGGAGGTCGGCGCGGTCGCGCTGCACGGGCCGTCGGCGGAACTCGCCGCGAGCGACGAGGTCCGGCGGCGCTACCTCGGCGTCGGCGGCGAGGACGACGGCGACGAGGGCGGGGACGAGTCCGCGCCGCCGCCGTCGCTGGAGCGGTGGGTCGGATGAGCGACCTGGTGGTGGAGGGGCTCACCGTGCGGTTCGCCGGGCTGACCGCGCTGGACGGGGTCGGGTTCACCGTCGCGGCCGGGAGCGTGCACGCGGTCATCGGGCCGAACGGCGCGGGCAAGTCGACGTGCTTCAACGTGCTGTCCGGGGTGTACCGGGCGAGCGGGGGCAGCGTCCGGTTCGGCGGCGCGGAGCTGACCGCGCTGCCGCCGCACCGGATCGCGGCGCTCGGCGTGGCCCGGACGTTCCAGAACATCGCGCTGTCGCGGCACCTGACCGTCGAGGACAACCTGATGCTCGGGCGGCACCGGCTCACCCGGGCCGGGTTCGTGTCGGCGGGGCTGCGGCTGCCGCGGGCGCGCCGCGAGGACGCCCGGCACCGGGCGCGGGTCCGCGACATCGCCCGGTTCGTCGGGGTCGCCGAGCATCTGGCGGCGCCGGTGGGGCTGCTGTCCTACGGCGTCCAGAAGCGGGTCGAGCTGGCGCGCGCGCTGGCGATGGAGCCCCGGCTGCTGCTCCTGGACGAGCCCGTCGCCGGGATGAACGGCGCCGAGCGGCGGCGGATGGCCGGCGTCATCGCCCGGGTCCGCGCCGACCTCGGCGTCTCCGTCCTGCTGGTCGAGCACGACATGGGGATGGTCATGCGGCTGGCCGACGAGGTCACCGTCCTGGACTTCGGCAAGCGCATCGCGGGCGGCGCGCCCGAGGCGGTGCAGCGGGACCCGGCCGTGGTCCGCGCCTACCTCGGCGCTGCGCACGTCCCCGCGGATTCGGAGGGAAACCCTTGAGCACGTTCATCGAGCTGGTGGTCAACGGGGTCTCGGCGGGGTCGGTGTACGCGCTGATCGCCCTCGGCTTCGTGATCATCTTCAAGGCCACCGAGGTGGTCAACTTCGCGCACGCGTCGCTGCTGCTCGTGGGCGGCTATGTCACGGCGGTCCTGCACGACGACATCGGCTTCCTGCCGGCGCTCGGCGCGGGCGTCGCCGGGGCGGCGGTGGCGGGCGTGCTGGTGGAGCTGGTGGTGCTGCGCCGGGCCCGGGTGGAGGACCACGCGGTGCTCGCGATCGTCACGATCGGCGTCGACATCGTGCTGACGACGGCGCTGACGCGGGAGATCGGCACGCAGGTCCTGTCGATGGGCGACCCCTGGCAGAACAAGATCGTGGACGTGGCGGGCGTCGGCATCGCGCAGACCCGCATCGCCGCGTTCGCCGTCGCGTCCGTGCTGATCGCGGCGTTCCTGCTGGCGTTCCGCTACACCTCGTGGGGCGTGGCGATGCGGGCGGCGGCCGAGGACGGGGAGACGGCGGCGCTGATGGGCGTCCGGCTGTCGCGGGTCTCGCTGGCCGCGTGGGCGATCGCGGGCGCGCTCGCGGCGGTCGCGGCGCTGTTCCTCACCGTGTTCCCCACGCCGGGGCTGGACCGCAGCACCTCGTTCGCGGCGATGAAGGCGTTCCCGGCGGCGATCCTCGGCGGGCTCGACTCGACGACGGGCGCGCTCGCCGGCGGCCTCATCGTCGGGTTGACCGAGTCCCTGGCGACCGGCTACCAGGGCGACCTCGCGTTCATGGGGCGCGGCATCGGCGAGGTGGCGCCGTTCCTGGTGATGCTCGCCGTGCTGCTGATCCGGCCGGCGGGCCTGTTCGGGACGAGGGAGCTGTCGCGTGTCTGAGCGTCCGCTGCGCCTGGCGGCGGCGGCCGGGGGCCTCCTCGTGCTGCTCGCCCTGCCCTTCTACCTCGACGCGTTCTGGCTGCAGACGGGCCTGTTCGCGATGTCGGCGGCGATCGGCGCCATCGGCCTGAACCTGCTGACCGGCGCGACCGGGCAGCTGTCGATGGGGCACGCGTTCTTCCTCGCGGTCGGCGCCTACGGGTACGTGTACCTCGCGTCCGACTCGGGGCCGCACGGGGCGGGCCTCGGGCTGCCGACGCCGCTGGCGTTCGTCGGCGCGATCGTCCTCGCCGGGGTCGCGGGCGGGCTGTTCAGCCCGATCGCCGGCCGGCTGCGCGGCGTCTACCTCGGCATCGCGTCGCTGGCGCTGATCTTCATCGGGCAGCACGTGCTGTTCAACGCCGAGACCGTCACCGGCGGGTTCAACGGCCGGGACGTCCCGCCGCTGGAGATCGCCGGGTTCCGCTTCGACGACTCCCCGGAGCTGGTGCTGTTCAACGTGCCGCTGGGCGCGCTGGAGCGGCTGTGGTTCCTCGCCGTCCTGCTGCTGGTCCCGGCGGCGTGGATCGCGCGCGGCATCCTGCGCGGCCGGCCGGGGCGGGCGATGAACACCATCCGCGACCACGAGACGGCGGCGGCCGTGATGGGCGTGCCGGTGGCGCGCTACCGGGCCGGGGTGTTCGTGCTGTCGTCGATGTACGCGGGGGCGGCCGGGGCGCTGCTCGCGCTGGCGTTCCGGCGGACCGTCCCGGACTACTTCGGCATGTTCCTGTCGCTGGACTACCTCGCCATGATCGTCATCGGCGGGCTCGGCACCGCCGCCGGGGCCGTCGCCGGGGCGGTGTTCGTGTCCGTCCTGCCGCAGCTCCTCACCCGCTTCGGCGACGACCTGCCGCTCGTCGCCGCGCCGGGCTCCGCCGGGGTCTCCCCCGCCGAGGCCGCCCGGATCCTGTACGGCGCCGCCGTCGTCGCCGTCGTGCTGTTCCTGCCCGGCGGCCTGGCCGGGACGTGGTCGCGGCTGCGCACCGCCGCGTCCCGGCGCCGGGCCGCCCGTCCCCTCACCCGACTCGACCAAGAGGAGCAATTCACATGAACCGAACGGCACGTCTCACGGCGGTCGCCGCGCTGGCGGTCGCGCTGCCGCTGGGCCTGGCGTCCGGCTGCAGCGGCAAGGCCACCGGCGGCTCCGGCGGCACCGGCGCGGACGGCGTCAAGACCGGCCCCGGCGTCACCGACGACACGATCCGCGTCGGCGCGGCGACCGACCTGACCGGCGTGTACGCGCCGCTCGGCAAGAGCCTCACCCAGGCGCAGCAGCTGTACTTCGAGCAGGTCAACGCCCAGGGCGGGATCTGCGGCCGCAAGGTCGAGCTGGTCGTCCGCGACCACGGCTACGACGTGCAGAAGGCCGTCGCCGGGTACAGCGAGATGCAGTCGAGCGTCATCGGCCTCGCGCAGTTCGTCGGGTCGCCGATGGTGACGGCGCTGAACCAGCGGATCACCTCCGACAAGATGTTCGTGATCCCGAACGCGTGGTCGACGACGCTGCTCGGCAACAAGTACATCCAGGTCACCGGCACCACCTACGACGTCGACATGATCAACGCCCTGGACTTCCTCACCAAGGAGAAGGGGATCAAGAAGGGCGACAAGATCGGGCACGTGTACTTCGAGGGCGACTACGGCGAGAGCGCGCTCGCCGGGTCCAAGTACGCGGCGGGCAAGCTCGGCCTCACCATCGTCGAGCAGAAGATCAAGGCGACCGACAACGACATGACCGCGCAGGTCTCGGCGCTGAAGGAGGCCGGCGTCGCGGCGATCCTGATGAGCGCCGGGCCGAAGCAGTCCGCGTCGCTCGCGGGCGTCGCGCGGGCCAAGGGCATCATGGCGCCGATCGTGGCGAGCAACTCCGGGTTCTCCCCGCAGCTGCTCCAGACCCCGGCCGCGCCCGCCCTGCTGAAGGGCTTCTACCTCGCCAGCGCGGGCGCGCCGATCTCCTCCGACCTGCCCCTGATCAAGCAGCTGGCGGACGACTACGGCAAGAAGTACCCGGGGCAGCCGCGCGACAGCGCGGTGGTCAACGGCTACACCGGCGCCGTGATCTTCGCGGACGCGCTCAAGAAGGCGTGCCAGTCCAAGGACCTCACCCGGGAGGGCGTGATCGCGGCGCACCGGTCGACGACCGCGCACGACGGCGGCTACGGCACCCCGATGGACTTCTCGAAGGTGGACGAGCCCGGCACCCGCAAGACCTACATCCTGCGGACGGACGCCAAGGCGCTCGGCGGCATGGTCGTCGAGCGGGATGCGGCGGAGTCGGAGGCCGCCGAGACCTACAAGGTCCCGTCCGGCGCCTAGACCGCCGGCCGCCGGGGCTCAGTCCCCGGCGACCAGGCGGGCCGCGATCCGGTCGAGGGCGGCGAGGTCCTCGGCCGGGAGGGCGCGCAGCTCCGGCGGCGGGGTGCTGAGGATCCGCTCGGCCTCCGCCGCCGCGGCGCGCCCGGCCTCCGTCGCGGTGACGAGCTTGGAGCGGCGGTCGGCGGGGTTGGCGCTGCGCTCCACCAGGCCGCGGCCGACCAGGTCGTCCACCACGAGCGTGACGTAGGGGCGGTCGGTGAGCAGCAGCTCGGCGAGGTCGCGCAGCGGCAGCGGGGCGGGCGCGGCGGCGATGCGGCGCAGCGCCTTCACCCGGAAGAAGCTCATCCCGAGCGCCTCGGTGACCTCGCGGCGCCGGTCGCCCCGCTCGTGCAGCAGGACGCCGAGGTTGCGCCACGCCCGCGCGGCGGTCTCTGCGGTGCCGGAGGGCTGGTCGGTGCCGGAGGGCTGGTCGGTGCCGGGCGGCTCGGTGGGCGCGGCCGGCTCGGCGGCGGGCTGGGTGCTCATCGGGCGCTCGCTCCCGTCACAGGGGATCCGTCTGGGGCCGGGTCGCCGGCGTCGAACAGGCCGGCGACGCGCGCGACGCTGCGGGCGGCCCGCCGGCCGGTGGTGGCCGTGCCGAGCACGAGGACGGCGGCGGCGCATCCGGTCAGGATCCAGTATGCCGGGCGGGCCGCGGCGGTGAAGGCGGCCGCGCCGGGCGCGCCGGCCGTCCCGGCGGCGAGCACCGCGCCGATCACCGCGACGCCGAGGGCCTGCCCGATCTGCCGGCTGGTGGAGGCGACCGCGGCGGCGACGCCGGCCTGGGCGCGCGGCATCCCGGACACGGCCGTGTTGGTGATCGGCGAGTTCACCATCCCGAACCCGATCCCGAACAGGACGTAGGACGCGAACAGGGTGGCGTCATGGGTCTCGGCGTCGAACCCGGCGAACAGCAGCGCGCTGGCCAGCATCGCCGCCCCGGCGAGCTGCAGCGGCAGCCGCGGGCCGCGGCTCCCGACGAGCCGTCCCGACAGCGGGCCGCACACGGCGGTCATCGCGGCCATCGGCAGCAGGTACAGCCCGGCGTGCAGCGCCGACAGCCCCCGGATGTTCTGCAGGTACAGGGTGTTGAGGAACAGGAACCCGCCGAGCGCCGCGAACCCGCTGATGGCGATGAGCGTCGCGCCGGAGAACGGGACGCTGCGGAAGAAGCGCAGGTCGATCAGCGGTTCGGGGGCGCGCAGCGCGTGCACCGCGAACCCGGCGAGGGACGCGGCGGCCAGCAGCGCGGCGCCGAGGACGGCCGGGTCGGCCGGGCCGCGGCCCGG
The DNA here is from genome assembly GCF_043197915.1 of Actinomadura geliboluensis. NCBI lineage: Bacteria > Bacillati > Actinomycetota > Actinomycetes > Streptosporangiales > Thermomonosporaceae > Actinomadura > Actinomadura geliboluensis. The sequence goes on from NZ_JBICUA010000001.1 coordinate 651,798, forward strand.
CGCCTCGATGATCGCGTAGGTGAGCGTCCCGAGCAGGACGATCAGGTAGCCCTGGCCGAGCGGGTCGGCGCGGCGCGGCCGCGGGGCGCGCGACTCGGGGACGAACAGCGCGGTGAGGGCGAGGGCGGCGAGCCCGATCGGCACGTTCAGCCAGAAGATCGACCGCCAGCCGACCGAGTCGACGAGCAGCCCGCCGACGAGCGGGCCCATCGCCATGCTGAGCCCGACGACGCCGCCCCAGACGCCGATGGCGCGGGCCCGCTCGCGCGGCCCGGTGAACACGTTCGTGATGATCGACATGGCGACCGGGTTGAGCATCGACCCGCCGACCGCCTGCACGACGCGGGCGCCGACGAGCCAGCCGAGGGACGGCGCGAGGCTGCACAGCACCGACCCGGCGACGAACAGCGCGAGCCCGGTCTGGAAGACGCGGCGCCGCCCGATCCGGTCGGCGGTCGAGCCGGCCAGGATCAGCAGCGAGGCGAGGACGATCAGGTACGCGTCGATCGTCCACTGCAGGCCGGACAGGGAGCTGCCGAAGTCGTGCTGGAGCGTGGGCAGCGCGACGTTGAGGATCGTGTTGTCGAGGCTGACGATGAGCAGGCTCATGCAGCAGATGGCCAGCACGAGGAGCCTGCGGCGGTGGCTCAGCTCGGGCACTGGCACTCCACTCGTTGTAGGCATATAACGGTTATAAGCCTACAACGATCCTCGGCGTGCCGGTCCCGCGCCGGTTCAGTGCCGGTTCAGTGCCGGTTCAGTGCCGGTTCAGTGCAGGGCGGGCACCCGGGTGCGCGCGGCCGGGACGACGAGCGGCGTCCCGGTCTCCGGGCAGTCGATCACCCGGCACGGCAGCCGGAACACCTCCTCGACCAGCTCGGACGTGACGACCGCGGCGGGGGCGCCCTCGGCGACGATCCGGCCCTCCCGCATGGCGATCATGTGGGTGGCGTAGCGGGCGGCGTGGTTCAGGTCGTGCAGCACCGCGACCACCGTGCGGCCCTCCTCGTGCAGCCGCGCGCACAGGTCGAGGACCTCGATCTGGTGCGCGATGTCGAGGTAGGTCGTCGGCTCGTCCAGCAGGAGCAGCGGGGTCTGCTGGGCGAGCGCCATCGCGATCCAGACGCGCTGCCGCTGCCCGCCCGACAGCTCGTCCACGGGCCGGGCCGCGAGGTCCTGGACGCCGGTCGCGGCCATCGACTCGGCGACGACCCGCTCGTCCTCCCGGGACCACTGGCGCAGCAGGCTCTGGTGCGGGTACCGGCCGCGCGACACCAGGTCGGCGACCGTGATGCCCTCCGGGGCGATGGACGACTGCGGCAGCAGCCCGAGCGTGCGGGCGAGCTTCTTGGCGGGCCAGCCGGAGATCGGCCGGCCGTCCAGCACGACCGTCCCGGCGGCCGGCTTCAGGATCCGGGCGAGCGCCCGCAGCAGCGTCGACTTGCCGCACGCGTTCGGGCCGACGATGACGGTGAACGACCCGTCCGGCACGGCCACGTCGAGGTTCTCGGTGATGGTGCGCTTGTCGTAGGCGAGGGTGAGTCCCGTGCCGGTGAGCCGCGCGTTCGCGTCCTTCATTCAGATCCGTCCCGTCTTGCGTTCGGTCACCAGGAGCCAGACCAGGTACCCGCCGCCGAGGAGCCCGGTCACCACGCCGACCGGGAGCTGGTGGCCCGGGAAGGCGCGCTGCGCGACCCAGTCGGCGGCGACCAGCAGCGCCGCCCCCATGCACGTCGCGGGCAGCAGGTTGGGGCCGGTCGTGCGGGTGAGGCGCCGGGCGAGCTGCGGCGCGGTCAGCGCGACGAACGCGACCGGCCCGGCCGCCGCCGCGGCGAGCGAGATGAGCAGCACGGCCGCCGCCAGCATGATCAGCCGGACCCGCTCGATGGGGACGCCGAGGCCGTGCGCGGCGTCGTCACCCATCTCCAGCATCCGCAGCGCCCGCCCGCAGCCGATGAGGACGAGCGGCCCGAGGACGGCGAGCCCGGCGATCGCCGGCGCCGCGTCCGCCCAGTCGCGGCCGTCCAGGCTGCCGGTCAGCCACAGCACGGCGCGCGCGGCCTCGGTGATGTCCGCCTCGGTGAGCAGGTAGCCGTTCACGCCGGTGAGGATCGCCGCGACGCCGATGCCGACGAGGATGAGCCGCTGGCCGTGCGCGCCGCGCCGGCCCGCCGCCGCCCACACGACCAGCCCGGTGAGCAGCCCGCCGCCGGCCGCGCCCGCCGCGACCGCGAGCGTGCCGCCGCCGGTCAGCACGATCACCGCGAGCACGCCGCTCGCCGCGCCCTGGGTGAAGCCGAGGATGTCGGGGCTGCCGAGCGGGTTGCGGGTCAGCGACTGGAAGATCGCGCCGCCCAGGCCGAGCGCGGCGCCGACGGCGAGCGCCGCCGCCACCCGCGGCAGCCGGATCTGGTTGACGATCAGCGAGTCGGCGGGGGTGCCCTGGCCGAACAGGGTCGCGACGACGTCGGCGGGGCTCATCGGGAAGTCGCCGCTGCCGATGAGCAGCACCCCGGCGCCGAGCGCCACGGCGAGGCAGAGCACCGCGACGGCGAACGCGCGCGGGTGGAACCGGAACGACACGCCGCCCGGCGTCCGGAGGACGGCTGCGCGGGGTGCGCGGCTCACGACGCCACCGCCTTCCCGAACGGCCGCCTCACGAAGTACAGGAAGACGGGCCCGCCCGCGACGACCATCACGATGCCGACCTGCAGCTCCGACGGCCGGACGACGACGCGCCCGAGGACGTCCGCCGCCAGCATCAGCGCGGGCGACAGGAGCGCGCAGAACGGCAGCAGCCGCCGCAGGTCCGGGCCGGTCAGCGAGCGGACGAGGTGCGGCACCATCAGCCCGACGAAGATGATCGGCCCGCAGGCGGCCGTCGCCGCGCCGCACAGCAGCGTGACGGCGACGATCGCGACGACGCGGGCGCGGCCGGGGTCGGCGCCGAGCGCGCGGGCCGCGTCCTCGCCCATCGCCATCGCGTTGAGCGGGCGGGCGAGCAGCAGCGCGAGCACCAGCCCGACGAGGACGAACGGGGCGACGCGGACGACCGTGTACTGCTGCGCGGCGGCGAGGGAGCCGACCGTCCAGAAGCGCATCCGGTCGAGGGACGCGGTGTCCAGCAGCTGCACGGCGTTGACGTAGGAGAACAGCGCGGCGTTCAGCGCGGACCCGGCGAGCGCGAGCCGGGCGGGCGTGGCGCCGCGCCCGCCGCCGACCGCGTAGAGCAGCACGGCGACCGCGCCGGCGCCCGCGAACGCGAACCACACGAAGCCGGTGAACGAGGTGATGCCGAGGAACGAGATGGCGGTGACGACGGCGGCGGACGCGCCCGCGTTGATGCCGAGGATGCCGGGGTCGGCGAGCGGGTTGCGGGTGAGCGCCTGCATCACCGCGCCGGCGAGCCCGAGCGCCGTCCCGGCGAGCAGGCCGAGCAGGGTGCGCGGGAGGCGCATGTCGTGGACGACCGTGTACGCGGCCGAGCCGGGGTCGAACAGCCCGTCCCACGCCTCCGCGAGCGACAGCGGCTTGGCGCCGACCGCGAGGCTCAGCACGGCGGTCGTGAGCAGGAGCAGCACCGCGGCGAGGAGCCCGGCGGCCAGCCGCGAGCGGTGCGGCGGATCGGCCGGCCGCTCGGTGAGCAGCGGCGGCGGCGTGGTCGACAGCACCTGCGGGCCCCCTCTGGACAAGATCTTAGGTTAGGTTAACCTAAGTCTTGATCGGCCCACTATCCGATCACTGTAGTTGATTCTTGGAGATCGCCCGAAATGTCGAATACCGGTGCCCGCCACCTCACCCGCCGCGGCTTCCTCGGAGCCGGCGGCGCCGTCGCCCTCGGGGCCCTGATCAGCGCCTGCGGCGGCGACGACGGCGCGGGCGGCACCGCCTCCCCCGGCGGTGCCTGGACGTTCACCGACGACCGCGGCACGAAGGTGGACCTCAAGGCTCGCCCGCAGCGCGTCGTCGGCTACGTCGCGACCGCCGCCGCCCTCTACGACTTCGGCATCGACAAGCAGCTCGTCGGCGTGTTCGGCCCGACGAAGCTCAAGGACGGCAAGCCCGACCCGCAGGCCGGGAACCTGCCCGTCGACCGGCTGGAGATCATCGGCAACGCGTACGGCGAGTTCAACATCGAGAAGTACGCCGCGCTCCGCCCCGAGCTGCTCGTCGACAACATGTTCATCCCGGGCGACCTCTTCTACGTCCCCGAGGAGAGCAAGGACAAGATCTACGCGCTGGCGCCGAGCGTCGCCGTCGCGGCCGGGTCCGTCCCGCTGCCGAAGCCGATCGAGCGGACCGCCGCCCTCGCCGCCGCGCTCGGCGCCGACCTGAAGGCCGCGAAGGTCACCGCCGCCAAGGCCCGGTTCGAGAAGGCCGCCGAGGCGGTGCGCGCGGCGGCCAAGGCCAAGCCCGGCCTGAAGGTGCTCGCGGCGTCCGCGAGCCCCGACCTGTTCTACGCCTCCAGCCCGAACAAGAACACCGACCTCATCTACTACAAGGAGCTCGGCGTCGACCTGATCCTCCCGGACAAGCTGGGCGCCGACGACTACTTCGAGAACCTGAGCTGGGAGAACGCCGACAAGTACAAGGCGGACCTCATCCTGCTCGACTCCCGGACGCAGGCGCTCCAGCCCAAGGACCTCGGCTCCAAGCCGTCCTGGCAGGAACTGCCCGCGGTGAAGGCCGGCCAGGTCATCCCGTGGCAGCCGGAGCCCCGCTTCTCCTACGAGGGCTGCGCGCCGCTCCTCGAAGCGGTCGCCGCTGCCCTGCAGTCCGCGAAGAAGCTCGGCTGAAAGGCGGCACGATGACGACTCCGGCCCACCCCTACGCCTTCTTCGACGTGCACGTGGTCCGGTCCGTGCGGCTCGGGCCGTCCATGGCGCGGATCACCTTCGGGGGCGCGTCCCTCGACGGCTTCGCGACCGGCGGCCGCGACCAGCGGTTCAAGGTGTTCCTGCCGCACCCGCACCAGGACGCCCCCGTCATGCCGGAGAACAGCGACGGCGCCACCTGGTTCGCCGACTGGCGGGCGCTGGACCCGGCCGAGCGCGGCATCATGCGCTCCTACACCGTCCGCGAGTACCGGCCCGGTGAGCTGGACGTCGACTTCGCGCTGCACATGGACGGCGCGTCCGGCCCCGCGGGCCGGTGGGCGGCGAAGGCCGCCCCGGGCGACCGCGTGACGATCCTCGGGCCGACCGGCCCCGACAACGGCGGCGTCGACTTCCGGCCGCCGGACGGCGCGCCGGTCGTCATCGCGGGCGACCTGACCGCGCTGCCCGCCGTCGCGGGCAACCTCGCCTGGCTGCCCGCCGGGACGCCCGCCCAGGTCTGGGTCGACGTCCCGCACCCGGAGGACCGGCAGGACATGCCGACCGCCGCCGACGCGGAGGTCACCTGGGTCTCCCCCGGCGGCCTGCTGGACGCCGTCCGCGACGCGAAGATCCCGGACGGCGCCTACGCGTGGATCGCGGGCGAGTCCGCCGTGGTGAAGGCGCTGCGCCGGCACCTGGTGAACGAGCGCGGCATGGACCGCCGCGCCGTCACGTTCACCGGCTACTGGCGCCGCGGCGCCTCCGAAGAGGACCTCCTCGCCGAATACGAGGCCGGCGGCAGCCCCGCCACCGAGGAGTAGGCCGGCGCGGAAGCGGGACGCGGCGGGTCAGCGCAGGTCGAACCCGCCGCTCTTCGCCCGCCGCGCGAACGCGCGCCATTCGGCGGACGCGAAGACGAGATGAGTCAGGGGGCGGGGATGAGGCCGTGTTGGAGGGCGGTCATGACGGCGGCGGTGCGGTCGGAGACGCCTAGTTTGGTGAAGATGCGCAGCAAGTGCGTTTTCACCGTCGCCTGGCCGATGTAGAGGCGCTCGCCGATCTGGGCGTTGGTGAGGCCCTCCGCGACGAGCGCGAGTACCTCCGCCTCGCGCGCCGACAGGACGGGCGGCGCGGGGGTCTGGTCCACCGCCGCGAGGCGTGCCGACACCTCGGGGGACAGGACGCGGCGGCCCGCCGCGGCGTCCCGCACGGCCGCGGCGAGGTCGGCGCGCGAGGCGTCCTTCAGCAGGTAGCCCGCCGCGCCCGCCTCGATCGCGCGGACGATGTCGGCGTCGTCCTGGAACGTCGTCAGCACCAGGATCCGGTGGCCGGGCAGCCGCTCGATGGCGCTCACGCCGTCGCCGGACGGCATCCGCAGGTCCATCAGGACGACGTCCGGCCGGACGCGGGGCACCAGCGCGACGGCCTCGTCCCCGGACGCGGCCTCCCCGGCCACCTCGATGTCCGGCTCGGCGGCGAGCATCCCGCGCAGCCCCTCCCGGACGATCGGGTGGTCGTCGACGATCATCACGCGGAGCACGGCACCGCCACCTCGATCCGGGTCCCGCCGGTGGTGGCGGCGACGGCGAACGTCCCGCCGGCGCGCTCGACCCGGGTCCGCATGCCGCGCAGCCCGAAGCCGCGCTCGACCTCGCCGGGCGCGAACCCGCGCCCGTCGTCGGCGACGGCCAGCCGCACCGGGTCGCCGTAGTCCAGTTCCACCCGCACCGCGCCTGCGGCGGCGTGCTTGCGGACGTTCGCGAGCGCCTCCTGCGTCACCCGCAGCAGCACGACCTCGACGGCGTCCAGCGGCCGGGGCTCGCCCGTCACGGCCAGGTCGACGGGCAGGTCGAAGTCGCGGGCCAGCCGGCGCAGCGCCTCCACCAGCGAGCCGCCGTCCAGCGCGGGCGGCGCGAGCGCGGCGACGAGGCCGCGCGTCTCGGCGAGGTTCTCGCGCGCGGTCCGCAGCGCCAGCTCCACGTGCCGGTTCGGCCCGATCTCGGCCTCCGCCGCCTGCAGCAGCATCGTGATCGAGGTGAAGCCCTGCGCGATCGTGTCGTGGATGTCGCGGGAGAGCCGCTCCCGCTCGGCGAGCATCCCCGCCTCGCGGGACACCTCCGCCAGCTCGCCGCGCGTCCGGTCGAGCTCCTCGATGAGCCGCAGCCGCTCGGCGTTCTGGTGGCCGAGGCGCCCGATGAACACCGCGAGCAGCAGGCTGCACGCGAGGCCCGCCGCCACGACCACCGCCGTCATCGCCGTGCTCGCCCCGGACTCCGCCAGCCCCAGCCCGACCGGGCCGGAGAACAGCACGAGCATCAGCGCGAACCCGCGCGCCGCCCCGTACATCATGTAGACCTGCGGCGCCAGCGCCGCGAGGCCCGTCGCCGTCACCGGCGCCAGCAGCGTCGCGGGCACGAACATGCAGACCAGCGCGACGGCGTAGACCCTGCAGCCGGGCCGCGGCACCTCCGGCGACCGCAGCGCCGCCCGCCCGATCGCCGCGTACGCCACGCTCAGCAGGACGAGCAGCGCGATCGCCGCGGCCCGCCGCCCGGGCGGCAGCTCGTCGGCGGCGGTCGCGGCCACGGTCCCGACCAGCACCATCGCGAAGTAGGCGTCCCAGAGCGGGTAGGAGCGGCGCCAGACGTTCTCCGCCCGCGCCACGGGCTCCCCGGCCTCGTCCACCTGCACCCCTTTTGTCCACCGACCGGTGGATACTACTGCCCTCCAGGTCGCGGCAGGCTCGTGGCCATGAACAAGAACACCGTCCGGCGGGCCCTCTTCGCCCTCACCGTCCTCTACGGCCTCGTGATCGCGCTGCTGTCCGCGCTGGACGTCCCGGCGGTCGGCGTCGTCGCGTCCCTGGGCGCCGTCCTGATCGGCCTCGGCTGGGGCTGCTCCGGCATGGTCGCCCGCCGCGACCCGCAGAGCTGATCCTTTAACGGACACCCCGCGGGGGCGGGTGTCCCCGGTCAGGTCGCGCGGCCGGTCTCGTCCAGGGCGAGGGTCGCGGGGTCGATGACCCCGGCGCGGTAGGCCGCGCCGGCGATCGTCTGCGCGGTGACCGGGGCGGTGATCAGCTGGAAGACGGCGACGAGCAGCAGCGGCGCGGCGGCCGTGACCGAGTCGGCCCGCAGCGCGACCCCGGCGAGCACGAGCAGCAGCCCGATCGTCTGCGGCTTCGTCGCGGCGTGCAGCCGGGTGAGCAGGTCGGGGAAGCGGAGCATGCCGAGCGCGCCCACCGCGCAGAACGCCGCGCCGGCGAGCAGCAGGACGGCGGAGACGGCGGTGGTCATGCCCGCTCCCCCCGCTCCCGCCGTTCCGCCCGCGCCGCCGCGAGATGGGCGGCGCTGACCGACCCCACGAACCCCATCAGCGCGATCACCACGAGGATCGTGGCGTTCGCGGATTCCTTGTGCACCGCGGTGTGCACCGCGATGCCGCTCACCAGCAGCACGGCCAGGACGTCCAGCGCCATGATGCGGTCGAACGTGGACGGGCCCCGGACGAGCCGCACGGCCGTCAGCAGGAACGCGGCGCCCAGCAGCGCCAGCGCCGCGTCGTAGACGATGCTCATCGGTCCTCCCTGGTGGAGACGTCTTCTTCGGCCGCGTCCTCGGACGTCCTGAGGGCGCGCATGAGCCGGTGCTCGGTGCGGAGCACGCCCTTCCGCGCGGCGTCCGCCTCTTTCCGCGAGCCGGCGGGCATGGCGTGGATGCGCAGCAGGTGCCGGTCCCAGTCGAGGTCGACCAGCAGCGTGCCGGGGCGCAGCGAGATGCTCGTCGTGACGGCCAGCAGGATGAGCTCGGAGCGCGTCCGGGCGTTCACCTCGACGATGGCGCCCCGCACGGCGCGCGGCCGGTAGAGGGCGTGCCGGGCGATGACCAGGCTGGAGACGAGCAGGTCCCAGGCGAACTCCAAGAGCGCCACGGCGAGCCACAGCGGCCGTATCCGCTTGATGGTGGGCACGGCCGGCAGCCGGCTCACCAGGTAGACGGCGATGACGACGACGGCGCCGCCGACCACGATGAGCGGGTCGGCCCGCCCCCACAGCAGCAGCCACACCGCGAACAGCCACCCGGCCATGCCCAGCCGGGAGACGAGGCGGCGCGCGCGTGTGCTCACGGCCGGCCCCCGTCCAGGACGGCGTGCCGGTAAGCGCTGGTGTCGACGAGGTCGCGGGCGGCGTGCCGGCTCCAGGCGGCGAGCGGGCCCGCGAACACCGCGATGAGGAGCCCCCCGACGACCAGGACGGCCGTCACCGACTTCATGAGCCGCGCGCCGCCCTTCGTGTAGGACGCGTCGGGCGGCGGCGGTTCGTCCGCCTCCTCCGGGCGGGGGCGCCAGAACCCGAGCGTCCAGATCCGGCTCATCGCCATGAGGGTGAGGACGCTGCCCAGCACGGCCACGCCCGTGACGGCGTACGCCAGGAGGCTCCCGGAGCCGACACCGGCCTGGAAAAGCGCGAGCTTCGCGACGAACCCGGACGTCGGCGGGACGCCGCTGACGCTCATCGCGGGGATGAAGAACAGCACGGCGACGAACGCGGACAGGCCCGCGAGCCCGCCGAGCCTGTGCAGCGACGTCTCACCCGTGTGCCCCTGGATGAGGTCGCTCACCAGGAACAGCGTCGCCTGCACGACGATGTGGTGGACGAGGTACAGGATCGCGCCGGTGAGGCCCGCGACGTCGAACAGGGCGAGCCCGAACAGCATGTAGCCGATGTGCCCGACGAGGACGAACGAGAACACCCGGTGGATGTCGTCGTGCGTCAGCGCGCCGAGGGTGCCGACGAGGATCGTCGCGGCGGCGAGGACGAGCATCGGCCAGGACGCCTGCTCGCGGGGGAACACCAGCGTCTCCACGCGGATGAGCGCGTACACGGCGGCCTTCGTCAGCAGCGCCGCGAACACCGCGGTCACCTTGGTGAGCGCCACCGGGTAGCTGTCGGGCAGCCACAGGTGCATCGGCACGATCGCACCCTTGATGCCGAACACCACCAGGAACAGCAGCGCGAGCGCGGTGCGGGTGGCGCCGGGCAGGTCCGGGGTCCGCGTGGCCAGGTCGGCGAGGTTCACCGTGCCGGTCGCCGCGTAGGTGAGGCCGAGCGCGGTGAGGAAGAGGATCGAGGACGTGAGGCTGACGACCGTGTAGGTCATCCCGGCCCGCACCCGCTCCCCGGTCGGGGTCAGCGTCATGAGGACGTAGCTCGACGCGAGCATGACCTCGAACCCGACGAAGAGGTTGAACAGGTCCCCGGCGAGGAAGACGAGGCTGACCCCGGCGGTCAGCGTGAGGTAGGCGGGATAGAACACGCCGGGCTCGTCCCCGCCGAGCCCGCCGGCGCCCTCCCCCACGGCGTGCAGCATGATCGCCAGCAGCACGGTCGCGGACACCGCCAGCAGCAGCGCCGACAGCCGGTCGGCGACAAGCGTGATGCCGAGCGGGGCGGCCCACCCGCCCAGCTGGACGGCGAGGATCCCGTCCCGCGCCACGGCCGCGACCAGCCCGGCGCAGGCGGCGACGCCGCCGGCGGCGAAGAGCGGGGCGAGGATCCGCAGCCAGGTGCTCCGGCGGCGGGCCAGCACCGCCAGCGCCGCGCCGAGCAGCGGCAGCGCGAACGGCAGCGGGACGAGGACGTTCACGCGCCGTCCTCCGGTCCCGGGTTCTCCTGCTCCAGCGGGGTGCCGCCGGGAGCCTCGCCGCGGCGGCGCCGCTCGGTGCAGATCCGGCGGTCCTCGACGTCGTCGGGGACCTCGTCGCCGCCGCGCAGCTGCCGGCTCCGGTAGGCCATGGCCAGCAGGAACGCGGTGACGCCGAAGGTGATGACGATCGCGGTCAGCGCCATCGCCTGCGGGAGCGGGTCGGCGGGACCGTCCGGGCCCTTCGCGCCGAGCAGCGGCGGCGTCCCGGCGGGTCCGCCCGCGAGCAGCAGCAGGAGGTTGGCGCCGTGGCCGAGCAGGCTGAAGCCGATCACGATCCGGATGAGGGACCGCTGCATCAGCAGGTCGAACCCGGTCGCGAACAGCACCGCGACGACCACCACGAGCAGGATGCCGGGCCCGGTCACGACGGCTCCCCCTCCGGCTCCTGGTCCAGCTCTTCGTCCGGATTCTCCAGGCTCGCCCCGAGCGTGCTGAGGATCGTCAGCACCAGCCCGAGCACCAGCAGGTAGACGCCCGCGTCGAAGAACAGGCTGGTGGGGAGCTCGACGTGCCCGAGCACCGGCACCGTCCCCCCGAGGTGCGCCGACCGCAGGAACTCCCCGCCGGACGCCCAGCCGCCCGCGCCCGCCGCGACCGCGATCCCGAGCCCGCCGCCGAGCAGCAGGGCGGGGCGGACGGGCAGCGCGGCGGCGAGCTCGCGCCGCCCGCCCGGCAGGTAGCGCAGCACGAACGCCATGCCCGCCACCAGGCCGCCGACGAACCCGCCGCCCGGACGGCCGTGCCCGGCGAAGAACAGGTACACCGAGAACACCAGGACCGTCGGGGCCAGCAGCCGCGCCGCCGCCTCCAGCACCACCGAGGACCCGCCGAGCGGGGGCCGGCCGGGCGTGGCGAGCCAGCGGCTCCGCTGCTCCCGCGCCGGGCCGGGCGGCCGCGCACCCGGCCCGGTCAGCACCAGGCTCGCGACGCCCATCCCGGTCGCGGCCAGCACGGCGATCTCGCCCAGGGTGTCGAGCGCGCGCAGGTCGACCAGGATCAGGTTCACCACATTCTTCACGTGCTCCTGCGCCGCGAGCCGCGTGTAGCCGGGGCCGACCGGCGGCGCGCTCCGGCTCAGCGACGCCGTCACCAGGAACAGCGCGACGAATCCGCCCATGCACAGGCTGATGACGCCGGTCGCGAGGCGCGCGGACCGCTTGCGCAGGTAGGGCGGGAACCGCTCCGGGAGGCGCCGCAGCACCAGCACGAGCATGAGCAGCGTCAGCGTCTCCACGACCACGAGGGTGAGCGCGAGGTCGGGCGCGCCGTGCAGGACGAACAGCCCCGCCATGCCGTACCCCACGCCCGACAGCAGCACCACCGCCGACAGCCGGCCGCGCGCCCACCGCGCCGCGACCGCGCACGCGATCACGACCGCCGCCAGCACGAGCTGCGCCGGGTCGGCCCAGGCCCGCGGCCAGCCCGCCGGCGGGTCCGGGCCGGTGCCGCGGACGAGCCCGGCCACGAGCACCGAGCCCGGCACGAGCAGCACCATCACCGCGATCACGCCGAGGTACGCCGGGAGCGACCCGGTCTGCAGCCGCCGCGTCACCGCGTGCGCGCCGCTCATGGTCCCCCCGATGACGGCGTCGTAGGCGCGCTGGGCGTCGGGGTGCCACCACCGCGTGGCCCTGCCGGGGAACGTCCGTCCGAACGCCGCGTACAGGCCGGCGCCGACCACGAGCGCGACCGCCGACATCGCGATCGGCACCCCGAGCCCGTGCCACAGCGACAGCTCGTAGCCGGGTCCCGGCAGCGTCTCGGCGTACGGTCCGATCAGCGCCTGCATCGTTCCCGGGACGAGCCCGGCGGCGAACCCCGCCGCGGCCAGCAGCACGACCGGCACGACCAGGCCCCAGGGATCGGCCGGCTCCTCCTCCGTCCCGCCGGAGAAGGCGCCGTGCAGGAACCGCACCCCGTACGCCACGGTCAGCGCCGATCCCGCGACCACGCCCGCGAGGACGGCGAGGTCCAGGCCGCCGTGCGCGAACGCCTTGAAGGCCACCTCCTTCGCCACGAAGCCGAGGAACGGCGGGATCCCGATCATGGACGCGACCGCCGCCGTCGCCGCGACCGCCAGCACCGGCAGCCGCCGCCCGGCGCCCGACAGCCGGTCCGCGCGCCGCGTCCCGGTGCGGTGCTCGACGGCGCCGACCGCCAGGAACAGCGGCGCCTTGAACAGCCCGTGGGCGAGCAGCAGCGCCGCACCGGCGAGGGCCGCCGTCCGCGACCCGTCGCCGAGCAGCACCATGAGGAAGCCGAGCTGGCTGATCGTCCCGTACGCGAGGAGCCGTTTGAGATCGTCCTGCCGCAGCGCGACGACGCCGCCCACGAGCAGGCTCAGCAGCCCCACGGCCAGCACCAGCGGCCGCCACGGGTCGACCCCGGCGAACCCCGGCGCGAGCCGCGCCACCAGGTAGACGCCCGCCTTCACCATCGCCGCCGCGTGCAGGTAGGCGCTCACCGGCGTCGGCGCGACCATCGCGGCCGGCAGCCAGGCGTGCAGCGGTACCTGCGCGGACTTGGCGAACGCGCCGAGCAGCACCAGCACCGCGCCCACCTGCGCGGGGGTCCCGCCCGGCGGGTCCGCGACCAGCGCCGAGATCCGGTAGGTGCCCGCGGCCTGCCCCAACACCACGAACCCGACGAGCATGACCAGCCCGAACGCCGTGGTGGTCAGCAGCGCCTGGGTGGCGGCCCGCCGGTCGGCGGTCCGGTCCGGCCGCGTGTGCCCGATGAGGATGAACGAGCTGACGGTGGTGAGCTCCCAGAACACGTACAGGACGAGCAGGTTGTCGGCGAGCACCAGCCCCGTCATCGCCCCCGCGAACGCCACCAGCGTCCCGGTCATCAGCCGCTCGGACCGCTCGAAGTACCACCCCGAGTAGCACAGGACGACGGCCCCGACCCCGCCCACCAGCAGCAGCATCACGGCGGCCAGGGCGTCCAGCCGGAAGTCGAACTCCAGGCCGAGGTCGGCGGCCCAGACGACCCGGGTCGTCAGCTCCCCCTGCCCGGCCCGGGCCGCCGCCCAGACGGCCGTGGCGGCGGGCGGCAGCGCGGCGGCGCACGCCATCGTCCGCCGGTGGCGCCCCAGTGCCCAGGGGACGGCGACGGCCGCGACGGCATAGATCCCGACCAGCGCCAGCATGCCGCCCGCAGCCCCCTCCCCCAAGGCACGTCTGCAGGCGATCTACCCGACCAGCGTTCCCGAAACGAAGGACCGGACGCGTCAGGGGGCCGTCAGGGGGCCTTCCAGAGCCGCACCTTGTGGTCGTAGCGGTGCGCGCTGGCCACCGTCCTGCCGTCCGGGCTGAACGCGACGGACATCACCGCCGCCACGCGGACCTTGAAGGCGGTGGCCTTGTTGGTGGCCAGGTCCCACACCCATGTCGTGCCGTCGGCGTCACCGGCGGCGAGGTACTTCCCGTCGCGGCTGTAGGCGAGCGACTGGACCCAGTTGCCGGCGTCGGTGAACGTACCGGTCACGCGCTTGGTGGCGGTGCTCCACTGGTTCACCTTGCCGTCCTGCCCGCCGACGGCGAGGGTCTTGCCATCCCCGCTGAACGCGACCGCCAGGGCGGTGGAATTGTCGAAGCTGCTGATGAGGCGCTTGGTCCGCACGTTCCACAGCATCGTCGGGGAGGAGTTGCCGGTCGCGGCGAGCATCGTCCCGTCCGGGCTGAATACCACCGAGTCGCCGTTCCACGCGCTGTTCCCGTACTGGGCGGCCACGCGCCGGCCCGACACGTTCCACAGTTTCACGGTCGCGCCGCCGTCGCCCGCGACGGCGAGGGTCTTGCCGTCCGGGCTGAACGCCAGGTCACCGATGTGGACGCCGTCGTTGTCGAGGGCGGCGACCGCGCGCCTGGTGCCCAGGTCCCACAACTGCACCTTGCCGCCGGAGCCGCCGGCCGCGAGGAGCCGGCCGTCCGGGCTGAACGCCACCGCGTAGACCTTGTCCTGGTAGTCGTCGAAGACGGCGACGGGACGTTCGCCGGCCACGTCCCACAGCCGTACCGTGTGGTCCTCGCCGCCCGACGCCAGCGTCTTGCCGTCCGGGCTGAACGCCACCGCCTGCACGTCCTCGGTGTGGCCGCTCAGGGCGTTGGCGGGCGCCTTGTCGTCGAGGTAGCCCTTCACCAGCACGCCGCCGCCCGCCGCGGTCGCGCCGCCCACCACCAGGAGCCCGATCAGGAACCCCCGCCGGCCCGGACCGCGCCGCACCGGCGGCGCGGTCCGCGGCATCCCGCCCATCGGCGGCAGCGCCCCCGGTGGCGGCGGCTGACCCAGCGGCGCGGCGGGCGCGAACCCGGGCGCCGGGGCGCCGGCCACCGGCCAGGGCTGCGGTGCCTGCGCGGCGGGGACGGGCTGCGCGTGCGGGGCGTGGACCGGCGGCGGGAACCCCGGCGCCGGGACGGGCGGCGGGAACCGCGGCTCGCTGGCGGCCGGCGCCCGGAGCCACTTCGCCACGTCCTCCGCGGACGAAGGCCGGTCGGCGGGGTTCTTGGCGAGCAGCGCGAGCACCAGCCGGTCCAGCTCCGGAGGGATCCCGGCCCTCCGCTGCGACGGCGGCACCGGATCGACGGTCAGGTGCTGCCGCATCAGCGCGGGCATCGTCCCCCCGTCGAACGGGGCGTCGCCGGTCAGCAGCGCGTACAGGGTGCAGCCGAAGGCGTACAGGTCCGTCCGGGCGTCGACGGGCCGCGCCTCGTACTGCTCGGGCGCCATGTAGGCCGGCGTCCCCAGCATCCCTCCGGTGCCGGTGAGGTCGCCGACCGCGTCGGCGGACCGGGAGATCCCGAAGTCGCAGATCTTCACACCGCCCTCGGCCAGCTCCATCAGGTTGGCGGGCTTCACGTCGCGGTGCACCACCCCGCGCCGGTGCGCGTAGGCCAGCGCGTTGGCGACGGCGGCGCCCGTCTCCAGCACCCGCCCGACGGGCAGCCCGCCCGGACTGCGCGCGAGGAGCGTCGCGTAGTCGGTCCCGTTGAGCAGTTCCATCACGAAGAACGGGTGGCCGCCGTGCTCCCCGAGGTCGTGGACGACGGTGATCCCCGGATGCTGCAGCTGCCCGGCGTTCTCGGCCTCCCGCCGCAGCCGGTCGATCAGCACGGACGAGGACCCCACGTCCGCCAGGAGGATCTTCACGGCGACCCGGCGCCGGAGCTGCGTGTCGTCGGCGGCCCAGACCTCCCCCATGCCGCCCCGGCCGAGCCGCGTGGTGAGCCGGTACCGCCCTCCGAGCACCGCTCCGGTATCCATCCCCCACCCTTCTACGACAGGCCGGATGAATCACACCACCGGACGTCACGCTCCCGCAAACGCACCACTCACGTCCGCCCGCCCTGGCCGCAACCGGCCATTCGACTCCCCATGACGGCACCGGTAACCCGGGAACGGCGGGGGCGGACGAGCCGCCGATAAGGGTTCGATAACGGGCTTCTCTAGCGTGTTCCGCGTTCAACCACACGAACGGGGAGAAAGGCATGCACAAGAGACGCATCATCGCGGGCGCGGTCGCGGCGGCGTCCGTCCTGAGCGCGGCTCCGGCCGCCGCCTGGGCCGACGGGCCGGGCCCGAGCGCCAAGGCGGCCTGCTGGACGGACGCCAAGGTCGACGGCAAGCAATGGGTGCGGACGTTCGACAAGGCGTTCGCGAACCCCAACTACCTCCAGTGCGGGGACCGCGTCGGCTACCTGTACCAGGGCGAGAACTACGTCTTCTGCAAGATGTGGGGCCAGAAGTACGAGGGCCAGTACGGCACCAACCACTGGTGGCTCTACACCGACCTCGACCAGGGCGCCACGCGCGGCTGGGTGTCCGCCTACTTCCTGACCGGGCCCGGCAACGGCGACGACAAGGCCGTGGACGTCAACGGCAAGACCATCAAGACCTGCTCCGGGATCTACTGAGCGGGAACGGGGAGACGATGCACAAGATCAGGATCGGGCTGCTGACCGGTGCCGTGACGGCGGGGGCCGTCACCGTGCTGGCGCCCTCGGCGGCGCTGGCCGCCGCCTCCGCCACCGACGGCGTCTGCCCGAAGGGCGACGTGTGCGTGTGGAGCGGCAAGAACGCCACCGGCACCCGCTGCAACTGGACCGGCGACGACCCCGACTGGCAGGGCGGGGCGATCCGCTGCAAGCCGTACGGGTTCAAGGTCAACAGCATCTGGAATAACGGCTACACCGGCGACCCGTACAACAAGGTCCGGTTCTTCCGGTACGCGAACTACGGGGGCGAGATCTCCGACCCGGTGCAGGTCACCTCGGGGCCGATCAACGCGGGCAATGTGTCCATCCGGTCCCACAAGTGGGCGAAGTAGGAGGCGGCATGAACAAGGTCCGCATCGCCGTGGCCGGCGTGGCCGTCGCGGGGCTCGCCGCCCTGCTCTCGCCCGCCGCCGCGCAGGCCGACGGCGCCGCCTGGCAGGGCTCCTGCGCCAAGGGCGACTTCTGCGTCTGGAGCGGCCAGAACGGCACGGGCACCAAGTGCGCCTGGGACGGCGACGACCCCGACTGGCGCGGCGGCAACGTCCAGTGCAACCCGCGGTTCCTCGTCGCCTCGTACTGGAACAACGGCTACACCGGCTCCTACAGCAAGGTGAAGGTGTACCACTTCGCCAATTACGACGGCTACTGGGGCACGATCGACGCCGGCAAGCGCGGCAGCTTCTGGGAGGGGCAGCTCATGAACTCCCACAAGTGGGCGAACTAGCCTCCCGCTGAGAGAGGGCCGCCGGGCACCGCGCCCGGCGGCCCTCCGCCGTCAGCAGGACCGGACGCCCCGCGCGGGCCCCGCCGTGCGCCGCCACCGCAGCGCGCGTCCCCGCCGCCGCGGCACGCCGGGCGCCCCGGGCCGCACCAGCGGATCGTCCCGCAGGATGCCCATCTGGAGTTCCCTCAGCTCGCGGCCCGGCTCCAAGCCGAGGTCGGCGGCGAGCAGACGGCGCCCCTCCCGGTAGACCTCAAGGGCCTCGCTCGGCCGTCCGGCCCGCGCCAGCGCCGTCATCAGCAGCCCCCGCAGCCGCTCCCGGTACGGATGCTCCCCGACCGGCCCGACGAGTTCGCCGATCAGCTCCCGGTGGCGGCCGAGCAGCAGGTCCACGTGCGCGGCCTCCTCCACCGCGGCCAGCCGCAGTTCCTCCCAGCGCAGCGCCCCCGCCTCGATCCGCGGGCGGTCGAGGCCGTCGAGGACGGGCCCGCGCCACAGCGCCAGCGCCGCCCGGAAGCCCTCGGCGGCCCGCGGCAGCCGCCCAGCCGCGGCGTCCCGGCGCGCCGCCCCGATCAGCTCCTCCGCCGCCGCCGCGTCGACCGCCGCGGCCGCCGAGGGGATCCGGTACCCCGGCCGGACGGTCTCGATCACCTGCGGGCGGCCCGCGTCCCGGAACGCGCGGCGCAGCCCCGACACGGCGATCGCGATCTGCGTGCGCGCCGAGGACGGCGGCCGGTCCCCCCATACGACGTCCGCGAGCCGCTCCACCGGCACCGGCCGGTCCGCCTCGAGCAGGAGCGCGGCCAGCACCAGCCGGGCCCGCGCGCCCCCGAGATCGACCGGCTCCCCCTGCACCCCGGCCCGCAGCGGCCCCAAGATCCGAAATTCCACCCGTCGCGTCACCTTTCCCTGGCGGTTCGTCGCGGGGTGTGCGGGGCGTGTGCCCCGAACGTTAGACCCCGGACCGCCCGGCAGGTTCGGCTCGGCACCGTTCTGAACGTTCAGAACAGCGAACGCCCAGGTCAGCAGTGCCGCGTGATGGCCGGGTCGGGCGCCTCCCCGACCCGCAACTGGGACGCGGGGACGTACCCCCACCCGTACAGCTCGGGCCGTCCCGTCGCCCGGTCGCCCTGCGTGTAGTACCAGACGTCGTTGCCGCCCTCGTGCGCCTGGCCGCGCGTCCAGCAGATGAACCAGCTCGGATCGGTCTCCAGCACGGCGACCTCGGTACCGAACTCCGCCTTCTCGTACACGCCGACGCGGGGCCGGTTCGGGCACTGGAACATGTACTGCCACGTCTGCTTCGTCCGCAGGTCCTCGATGGTCTCGCTCAACCGCCGGCACCCCTCCCCGGACGCACTCGCGACAGCGACCCAGACAACGGCCCCCGCAACCAGAACCACGGCACCCCCGGCAGCGACCCACCGCCCCCACCGCCGCCGCGGTCGCGGCGAGCCCCCGGCGGCAAGCACCCGCCACTGAGCGCCCCACCTCTCGGCCTCCGCCTCGACAGCCGCCGATTCCCCGTACCGCAGGCACGCCTCGACGAACCGGACCGTCGCGGTCTCCGGCGGCGTGGTCAGCGGGTTCTTCCCGATCAGCGTGGAGACCGCGGCGGGCGACAGCCCGTCAACGCGCCCGCACAGCGCGCGGTACTTGGGCCGCCCGCACCATTCGTGCAGCGCACGGAGCCGGGCGGTGAACTCCGCCCAGGTGGAAGCGTCCTCGGGAGCGGGCGGGGGTCCGGACACAGCGGGCAAGGAACACTCCTGTGGTCAGGCGGGGGCCACTCATAGTGCTACCGGTCAACCCCGCATCCCGCCACAGCCAGAACCCACCGGATCGGCGACCCGAAGCCCATGCCGGCCACATTGAGGTCGCTTCCGTACCGCGCCCAGAGCCGCCGAGCAATCTCAGCAACCAACGCCCGAGCCGCCACCCACTCCTCACGAGAGGCCACACCAGGCATAGTCAGCCGACACCTCAAGGCGGTCAAGCACTAAAGCCCGAGGGCATCTACCCACCCCACAACCACCCGCAGCCCTTCAAGGACCCGAGCGCCAGCAGACGCTGGGCGGGGGTGGGTGGGCGGGGGAGGACGGCGGAGACCGGGGGGCTCCGGGGGTCGCCCCCCGGAAAGACACGGCGGGCCCCGGCGAAGATGAGCAAAGCTCATCGAGCAGCCTGACCCGCCTCGAGCTCCCGCGATTGGACTCGAACCAATAACCTGCCGGTTAACAGCCGGCTGCTCTGCCGATTGAGCTACGCGGGATCGTGCGTCCGGTGGGGCGTGTGCCCCTGTCGGCGGGTCTAGGTTAGCGCATGTGAGGGGGTCTTCGCGCACGCGTTATGGATGGGCGGGCGGATGGCGGGTATGGGGGTGGTCACGATTCCGCCGTCAGTGGGAGTTGGCATGAAGACGCGCATGATGTTCATGGCAGGCGCCGCGATCGGATACGTCCTCGGGACGAAGGCGGGGCGCGAGCGGTACGAGCAGTTGAAGCGGCTGTCGCAGCAGGTGTCGGAGAACCCGAACGTGCAGGAGGCCGCGGGGATGCTGCGGGCGAAGGGCGAGGAGTTCGCGGGTGCGGCGCGCGGGAAGGCGAACCATCTGAAGGAGCGCGTGCCGGAGCAGGTGCAGGGCCGCAAGGCGGACCGGGAGCGGCCTGAGGTGTTCCCCGGTTAGAGGCCGGTCTGGCGGCGCAGTTCTTCGAGGGCTTGTTCGGCTTGGGCGCGTAGGCCGGGGTCGGTCGGGTCCATGCCCGCGTCGAAGACGAAGGTCCAGCGGACGTCGCCGCCGGCTGCGGGGCGCCGGCCGGCGATGCGGACCTTGCCGCCGGGGAGTTGGGCCTGGTGGCTGACCGCGATGGTGGCGGTGACGCGTTCCCGGACGGTTTCGGGGACGGAGCCGGGGTCGGTGAGCCGGATGTGGTGCTCGGGGCCGCCGGTGGTCTCGTGGACGTGCAGCCAGCCGTCCTTCCAGGTGGCGTGGTCGACGCGTTCCCAGGGGACGCGGGTGAAGCCGCCGGACGGGGTGGGCAGGTGCAGCGCGGTGGTGGTGGCGGCGACGTGGGAGCCGCCGCGGGTGGGGGCGGACGCGAGGACGCGTTCGCCGCGTTCGAGGGTCAGCGCGGCGCGGACTTCGGCGGGCAGTGAGCCCCGGAGCAGGCGCATGTGTTCACGGTAAGCGATCAGGCGGCCTGGGGTGCACGGCGGGCCCCCAGTAGGTCGAGGACGAGGGCGGCGGACCAGGCGTAGTCGTGGCTGCCGCGGCCGGTGCCGTCGAAGGGGTCGAAGAACTCGCGGAAGCCGGATTGGCGGACGAGCCGCATGGTGGAGCCGTAGAGGAGGTCGGCGACGACGGGGAGGCCGTGGCCGAGGGCGCCGTACCAGACGAGCCAGTTGGTGCTGATCCAGGTGGGGCCGCGCCAGTAGCCGGCGCGGTCGAAGGCGGGGGCCTGGATGTCGCAGGTGGGGACGGGGTAGCCGGCGGCGCCGGCGAAGCGGGCGGACAGCAGGAGGTCGACGAGGTCGCGGACGATGGGGGCGGGCAGGTCGGGGTCGAGGAGGGGGCCGAAGGAGCCGACGGTGATGACGGGCAGGAGCCGGTCGTCGCGGAGGTCGCGGGCGCGGAAGCAGCTGGTCTCGGGGTCCCAGAGGCGGTCGAGGACGGCGCGGTGGACGCGTTCGGCGCGTTCGCGGTGCGGGGCGGGGTCGGTGCCGATGATCTCGGCGATGTCGGCGAGGGCGTGGGTGGAGGCGAGGTAGATGGCGTTGACGAGGGGGTCCTCGACGGCGAAGGGGTGGGTTTCGCGGAGGTAGCCGGGTGCGTAGGCGGCGTCGCGCATGAGGGCGACGAGGCGGACGTAGCGGTCGTAGTCCTCGCCGGTGGGGAGGGTGTGGGGCTGCTGGGCGGGGGCGTAGGAGGTCGGGGGGAGCCGGAGGGCGGCGAGGGGGCGGTCCCAGGCGGGGCTGTTGTCGAGCCCTGATTCCCAGGGGTGGCAGATGGCGATGAGGCCGCTGGCGGCGATGTCGCGGACGCGGGCGAGGTAGCGGTGCTGGGCGGCGAGCATGGGGTAGAGGCGGGCGAGGAAGGCGCGGCTGCCGTCCGCGTCGGTGGCGCTTTCGTGGAGGCGGAGGGCGGTGAGGGCGTGCAGCGGCGGCTGGGTGAGGCCGGAGGTGTGGACGCCGCGGGGCGCGTCGGGCTGGTGTTCGCTGCGCCACAGTTCGGGGCCGGGGAAGAACGCGTGCCGGGCGAGGTTGGTGTTGAAGACGATGTGCGGGAGCATCCCGTCGGCCCATTGGCCGCGGAAGAGGGTGAGCAGTTCCGTCTCGGCGCGGTCGCGGCGGTGGCGGGCGAGGCCCATGCTGATGAACGCCGCGTCCCAGCTCCACTGGTGGGGGTAGAGGCCGGGCGACGCGGCGGTCGCGGTCCCTGTCCAGTTCGCGTCGAGTACCCGGGCCGCGGCCTTCCACAGCGCGGTCTCGTCACCGGTCAGACGGGAGCTCATGTGGTCCAGGTGACCTCCTCGGCGAGCGGGGGGCTCTCACCGTGATTGTCACCTCAGATCGCGGTGACGGCGACCCCTGAAGGTGTGTCGATTCTCAACGGGGTCGGCGAGTGGTCCGTGATTATTTACGGTTCGTTGACGCGGGCCAGGAGCCATTCGGCGATCTCCTGGCCTGCGGCGATGCCCCGGCCGGACGTGACGGCGGTGGTGGGGGACGTCCAGCCGGTGTCGTGCAGTTCGCCGTGGGCGGGGCGGATCGACCGGTCGGCGGCTTCGAGGAGTTCGGTGTCGAGGAGGGAGTCGCCGGCGGCGAGGGTCGCGGTGGCGCCGGTGCGGCGGGCGACCTCGTGGGCGGCGGCGGCCTTGGTCAGGCAGGCGGGCAGGCAGTAGACCTTGCGGCCTTGCAGGGACGTCCGCCAGCCCCGTTCGGCGCACCAGCCGGTGAGGTCGTCGACCCATCCGGGCGGGAGGGCGGCCCGGTCGACGACGGTGTAGGCGAACAGGTCGGATGCCGTGCGCTGCTTCAGGACGAAGTCGCCGCCGGTCTGGGCGAGGTGGTGCTGGACGTCCGCGAGCGGGGCGCAGCCGTCCGCGACCTTGGAGCGGACAGCCCGTGCCCATTCGGGGTCGTCCTCGCCGTCCACGAGGATGTGGCCGCCGTTGGCGCAGATGGCGTACGCGGGCGGCTTCTCCAGCAGGTGTATGCGCCGGTACTGCTCGGGTGTGCGCGTCGTCGTCGGGACGAACGCGGCGGCCGTCGCGAGTGTTTCGAGTGTCCGTGCTGAGGACTCGGTCATGTAGGAGAGCGGCGCGCCCTGGTAGAACTCCACGCAGAGCAGGCGCGGCATGGCCTCGTCCGGGCCGTCCAAGGCGAAGGCGGCCGCGGAGTAGATGAGCGTACGGTCGAGGTCGGAGCACACCAGGACGGTCACTGGACGGCTCCCTTTCCGAAGCGCGGGTGGATGAGCCCCATGCACGCGTAGGGGAACCGTTCGGGCTCGACTTCATGGACGGGCACGCCGCGTTCGTCGGCGAGCAGCCTGATGTGCGTCACTTCGGGGCCCGCGTCCGCGCGGACGAGCACCTTCCACGGGACGCGCCGCAGCAGCACCCGGGTGGTCTCCCCGATCCCGGGCTTGACGAGGTTCAGGTCGTCGACGCCCTCGGCCTCGGCGCAGCGCGCGACGGCCTCCCACCCGGACCAGTCGGGCGCGCGGTCGGCGGCGCGCAGGTCGGGCAGGTCCTTGGCGACGCGTTCGGCCACGTCGGGGAACCGCGCGCACACGGCGTCGAGGAACAGGGCGGACACGTCGTCGCCGGCCAGTTCCCGGTAGAACTTGGCGCCGTGGAAGTCGTCCGGCCCGATCAGCTCGGCGTTCAGGACGGTCCGGCTGACCAGGCCGGACACGGTCGAGTTGAGGCACGCGGACGGGATCAGGAAGTCGTCGCGGGTGCCGTAGAGGGACGTGCAGCGCCCCGGGTCGGCGAGGACGGCGAGGTCGGCGGGGAACGGGGTCGGCGCGAGCGCGGCGGTCAGCTCCCGCGTGATCGCGCCCTTGCCGGTCCAGCCGTCCACGAACATCACGGACGCGGGGTCGTGGTGCTCGGCGAGGTAGCGCAGCGCGACGGCGTCGATGCCGCGGTCCCGGACGATGCTGACCGCGTAGTGCGGGAGGTCGAGGCCGTGCGCGTAGCGGGCCCAGCGGCGCAGCAGGATCCCGACGGGCGTGCCCGCGCGGGCCAGCGACACGAGGACGGCGTCCGGGCCGCGCTCGGCGAGGACCATCTCGGTGACGAGCCCGGCCGCGTAGGCGAGCCGCTCCGCCGACGCCTCCAGCGCCCGGTGGAACAGCCGCCGGTACTCCGGGCCCGGCTGGTATTCGACGGGGAGCGACTCGGCGTAGTGGGCGCGTCCCGCCTGGATCGCCGCTTCGCGCTCCTCCGTCGGCGCCTCCAGCCGCACATGCGAAAGGTCCTTGAGCAGCCAGGCGACGTCCTCGGCCTGGTAACTGCCGAAGGACGGCCCGTACAGCGGCTTCACGTGTCCCTCCTGTAGGCGGGGACGGTGGCGACCAGCACCGGCGCAAGCGCGCGCAGCCGTTCCAAGAGCCCGCCTGCGAGCGCCTCGGTGTCGCCGATGTCGTCCACCACGAAGATGATCTGGTCGAACCCGCGCTCACCGGTGCCAGGGGCCACGTTGTAGGCGTACCGCTCCCCCGGCCCGTCGGCGGGGTCGTCGTGTGAGGGGAACACCAAGCGGGTTCTTATCGCGTACCCGGGGTCGTCTACGGCGAGCACAGGCGAACGCGTGGTCGTGGAGTAGCGGACGTCCACGTCCGGCAGGGTGTCGGCGAGCGCCTCCGCCAGACGCAGCGGCGCGTACATCAGCTCCTCGAAGCCCAGTACGAGAACCCGTGACGCCCCTGGGACGAGCTCCGCCGCGAGGACGTCCCCCATGCGGGCGAGGTCCTTCTCCAGCCGCGTCCGGTGCTCGGGGAGGAAGCCGTGCCGGCCGCCGTCCGGCAGGTCGGCGGGCCAGTCCAGCGCAGCCCGCGCCACCTCGGACTGCGCGCCACCAAGGGCGGCGGCAGAGCCACCGGACATACCGGCAACGAGCGACTGCCCCGCCTCCAGGATGCCCTCTGGAAGCTCCACGTGCCCCCCGGCCAGTGCCACCGCGTCGATGCGGGTGCCAAGACGGTCGGCGAGAGCGTCCATGCGCGCCCTGTCGGCGGGGTCGCGCAAGTCGACCAGGGACGCCAGGACGTAATGACCCCTCGGCCGAGCGGCGTGCAAGGTCTCGATGGTGTTCAGCACCGTCCGGCCCGTGGACAGCTCGTCGTCCACCAGCACCACCGGCAGGTCCCGGTCGAGCATCACCGGGTCGGCCGGCAGCAGCAGGTGGCTCGTGGCGTGGCTGTGCTCCTCCTCGAACCCGCCGTAGGCCGCGAAGCCCGGCACGGGACGCCGCGTCGAGTGCAGGTAGTAGGCGCCGCCCAGAGCGTCCGCAACCGAATGCCCCAGTGCGGTGGCGGTCTCGGCGTAGCCCAGGACGATCGCGTCCACAGGGCTCTTTGGAGCACGCATGAGGTCGCGCAGCCCCGCGGCGGCCCCGGACGTGCCGCGCAGGGCGTCCGAAAGCAGCGCACCGGGATGGGACGGCTCCTCGCCCGCCAGGCGCGCGCGCACGAGCTCGCCCAGCAGCAGCCCCGACCCGTACACCAGCCGCGGATCCGTCGGGACGTGCTTGCCCAGCACGGCCGAGACCAGCAGGTGCGCGCGGCGCGGATTGCGGCGCACCGCCAGCCCCACCAGCGACGACAGCCCCGCCCCGGCCGGGGACGCGCCGTCCGCCAGCCGCACCCCGAGACGCGCGGAGACCCAGGACGCGGTCACCGGCTGCCCGCCGCTTCCAGCAGCTCGACGAACGTGACGCCCTCCGCCGCGACCCCGAACACCTGGGCCCGCAGCATCAGCCGCTGCGCCCACGCCCGGTGCGGCTTCGCCTCGTTCATCTTGTTCGCGTACGAACTGGCCATCGCCCCGCCCCCGGCGACGCCGAGGATGTCGGCGGCGTCGCAGTACTCCTCGTGCGTCACCACCGACAGCGCGTGGACGGCCGCCACGTGGCTCGGGTGGATGACGGTCTTGCCGGTCAGGCCGTTGGCCTTGTCCAGGTGGACCTCGCGGATCAGGCCGTCCAGGTCCGAGGTGATCAGCCGCTGCCGCAGCGGCGCCGCCTGCTGCGCGTCGAACGGCGACTGTCGCAGCTGCGGCTTGAACATCCGCTCCCCCGCCGAGAAGTACTCCCACACCGGGCCGGTCACCACGTATCCGGTGCCGTCGGCCCGGCCGAGGACGTTCACCACGTCGCAGATCACGTTCGCGACCGGCCGGATGTCGTAGATCGTGAGGTCCGGCGGCCGGCGCAGCCCGTAGGCGGCGGACATGTCGGTCGCGCCGATGCGGACCGCGAGGACACTCGGCCGGTGCTTGGCGAGCAGCCGCGCCACGTCGTCCAGCATCTCCGCGCGGGACTCGGCGTACACCGCCTCCGGGCTCTCGATCACCGGCATCGCCAGCAGCCGCCGCCCGGTGCGGTCGGCGGCGTCGGCGAGCGCGTCGAGGAACGCTCCACCGGACACCGGCGTGAACTTCGGCAGCACGAACCCGCTGACCAGGTCGGCGGCGCCGCCGAGCCGGCGGAGCAGGTCGCCGATCTGCCGGGGGTCGCGGATCCGGACGAACAGCAGCGGCACGTCCGCGCCGCCGGCGTGCAGCGTCCGGAACTGCGCCACCAGGTTCGCCTCGCCGGCCGCGACCTCCGCGTCGGCGATCGCGTCCTCCAGGCAGACGACCATGCTCATCACGCCGCGCCCCGCCGCCCGCTCGACGTCGGCGGCGAGGGCGGGCCTCGTCGCCGGGCAGTACAGCGTCGCGCCGAGCGCGACGGCCAGCACCGCCGGGTCGTCGTGCCGGTCGAACGGGCGCGGGTGCCGGTAGAACAGGTGCTTGCGACGCGCGGCGTCGATGTGGTCGAAATGCCGCATGGCCGCGCCCGTCACACCCGCCGGATCACAGGTGCGCCGACACGGCGGGCAGCAGGTGCTGGAACGTGCGCCCGGTCGCGGTCGCGCCGATCGCCGTCATCGACCAGCCCTGGCCGTCCCGCGATACCTTCGCCATGATCTGCGCGTTGTGCTGGCCGGCGCCGCTCAGGTCGTAGCGGGCGATCTCCTGCCCGGTGCTCTCGTCGACGAGCCGGCAGAACGCGTTGGCGATCTGCGAGAAGTCCTGCCCGGTGAAGGAGTTCACCGTGAACACCAGCTGGGCGACGTTGGCGGGGACGCTCTGCAAATCGACGTTGATGACCTCGTCGTCGCCCGCGCCCTCGCCGGTCAGGTTGTCGCCGGTGTGCTGGACGGAGCCGTCCTTGCTGCGCAGCTGCCGGAACCAGACCTGGTCGGCGAGGTTCCCGGCGGCGTCGAACAGCAGGCAGGACGCGTCCAGGTCGATCGACTGGGCCTTGCCCTTGCCGAACAGGCCCTTCTTGGCGACGGCGTCCCAGCCGAGCCCCATCCGGACCCGGGTGAGGGTCCCGCCGCCGGGTTTGGCGAGCGAGACCTTCTGCCCTTTCTGCAGCGAAATCGACATCGTTGGCTCCTTCGGTGGGTCGTGCCGGGCGCGGGCGGGGATCCGCCGGTCAGACGTTGCTGGAGTGCAGCTGCTTGCCGTCCCCGGACGGCGGGGCCTCGACGTCGCCCTCGCCCCGGTTGCGGACGATGGAGCTGATGAACGCCGCGATGATCAGCCCGGCGCCGAGCCCGCCGGTGATCCATTCGGGCACGTGGTGCCCGATGCTGATCAGCATGCAGACCGCGAGTGCGCCGATCGCCCAGTGCGCGCCGTGCTCCAGGTAGACGTACTCGTGCAGGGTGCCCTTGCGGACCAGGAAGACCGTCAGCGACCGGATGTACATGGCGCCGATGCCGAGGCCGAGCGCGATGACGATCGGGTCGGTGCTGATCGCGAACGCGCCGATGACGCCGTCGAAGCTGAACGAGGCGTCCAGCACCTCCAGGTAGAGGAACAGGAAGAACCCGGCCTTGCCGGTGGCCAGCGCCAGCGAGCTCGGCCCGGACCGCCCGGCGGGCGCCGCCTCCCGGCCCTCGCCGGCCGCGCCCTCGGCCGCCTCGTCCTCGTCCTCGTCGTCCTCGCCCGCCTCGGAGAACAGCTCGCCGAGCCCGTTGACCAGGATGTAGGTCACCATGCCGAGCACGCCCGCGATCATGACGTTGCCGGGGTCGTCGGCCGACAGCCACGACACCAGCGCGAGCGAGCCGCCCGCGACGACGACCGCCAGCTGGTCCAGCTTCCCGATGCGGGCGAGCGGCCGCTCCAGCCACGGCAGCCACTTGTCGCCGCGCTCCTCGAACACGAAGTTCAGGAACAGCATCATCAGGAACATGCCGCCGAACGCCGCGATCATCGGGTACGCGTCGTTCATCAGCTGGTGGTAGCGGTGCGAGTCGTTGAGCGCCAGGTCGAACGCCTCGACGGGGCCGAGCTTGGCGGTGATGCCCACGATGAGCAGCGGGAAGACCAGCCGCATGCCGAACACCGCGATCGCGATGCCGATGGTGAGGAAGATCTTCTGCCAGAAGGGGCTCATCCTGTCGAGCACCTTGGCGTTGACCACGGCGTTGTCGAACGACAGCGAGATCTCGAGGATGGCCAGGACGGCGACCAGCGCGAGGCCGGTCGGCCCGTCGTAGAAGAAGGCGGCCAGCAACCCGAGGGCCGTGACGCCGAAGGACCAACCGAAGGTGCGAAGAATCATGCGCGTATTTCTGCTAGAGAGGACGGCCGGGCGGGGCGGCCGGGATGCGGGGTGCGCCGGCCTCAGCCGACGTTGACGCCGAAGTCCATCGCGATGCCGGCCAGACCCGAGGCGTACCCCTGCCCGACGGCCCTGAACTTCCATTCGCCGTTGTGGCGGTAGAGCTCGCCGAAGACCATCGCCGTCTCGGTGGAGGCGTCCTCGGTGAGGTCGAACCGGGCGAGCTCGTTGCCGTCGGTCCGGTTGACGATCCGGATGAAGGCGTTGCGCACCTGGCCGAAGCTCTGGTGCCGGTTGTCGGCGTCGTAGATCGACACCGGGAACACGATGCGCTCGCACTCGGCCGGCACCCCGGTGAGGTCGACGTTGATCGACTCGTCGTCGCCCTCGCCCTCGCCGGTCAGGTTGTCGCCGGTGTGCTCGACCGAGCCGTCCGGGCTCCGCAGGTTGTTGAAGAACACGAAGTGCTGGTCGGAGATGACCTTGCCGGTGCCCGCCAGCATCAGCGCGGACGCGTCCAGGTCGAAGTCGGCGCCGGTGGTGGCGCGGACGTCCCAGCCGAGGCCGACGGTGACCGCGGTGAGGTTGGGCGCGGCCTTCGTCAGCGAGACGTTGCCGCCCTTGGCGAGTGAGACTCCCATGTTCGGGCCGTTCCCTTCCTGAAGTTCCTGGTGTGGTGTGCTGCGCCGGCCGGGGGCGCCGGCGCGGTTCGGACGGGGTGCCGACCGGACGGCGGTTCCGGTCGGCGGTTCCGGTCGGCGGGGGCGGGTCAGAGGTTGACGCCGAAGTCCATCGCGATGCCGGCCAGCCCCGACGCGTAGCCCTGGCCGACCGCGCGGAACTTCCACTCCGTGCCGTTGCGGTACAGCTCGCCGAAGACCATCGCGGTCTCCATCGAGGCGTCCTCGGACAGGTCGTAGCGGGCCATCTCGGCGCCGTCGGCCTGGTTCAGCACCCGGATGTAGGCGTTGCGGACCTGCCCGAAGTTCTGCCCGCGGCTGTCGGCGTCGTAGACCGAGACCGCGAACGCCACCCGCTCGGCGGCGGCCGGCATCGCGCCGAAGTTGACCTTCAGCTGCTCGTCGTCGCCCTCGCCGGCGCCGGTGGTGTTGTCGCCGCTGTGCTCGACCGCGCCGTCGGGGGTGCGCAGGTTGTTGAAGAACACGAAGTGCTGGTCGGTGATGATCTTGCCGGAGCCGTCCAGCACCATGGCGGAGGCGTCGAGGTCGAAGTCCGTGCCGGTGGTGGTCCGCAGGTCCCAGCCGAGACCGACGATCACCGCGGTCAGTCCGGGCGCCTGCTTGGTGAGCGAGACATTGCCGCCTTTGCTCAGGCTGACGGGCACGATGGGCCTCCAAGATCGCATGCCGTATGGGGACGCCGACCCGGCGCCCAGCATTATCGACGTAGCAGCGATGCTATCCGTTCCATCCGTTGTCGACCTGTGACGCGGAACGCCCCGGGCGGCGGCCGGACGCCCACCCGGGGCGCGAAACACGCGCGGTCTGGGCCAGACTGGGCAGGGACGAGAGGAGGCAGCGTTGCGGGGACCGGGCGACCAGCGCCGCCGGGGCGGCAGGGGCGCGCAGGCGGCCGCTGCGGCAGTCGAGGCCAAGGAGGCGGCGGCGGCCGCCTTCTACGACATGGACCAGGCGCAGAAGTACCTCGGCGGCCGCGTCACCGTCTTCGAGGACCTGGACGCGGCCGCGGCGGCGCCCGTCCGGCGGGAGTTCGACGGGCTGTCGGAGGCCGCCGACGCCGCGTCCATCGCCTACATCTCCGTGCTGGACGCGCACGACGTCGATGACCAGGACCGGTCACCGGCCGAGTACGACGCGGCCCGCCGCGCGTTCGTGGCCTCCACCGAGCGGCTCCAGCAGGTCACCGGCAACCTGAACGGCTTCGCCGAGCGGCTCGCGCCGCGGATGGCCCGGCTGGAGGCCGCCCTCGACCAGCTCCCGCCGCGGCTGGCCGCCGCCCGCGAGGCGGTCGCCGCCGCCGACGCCGCCGTCACCGCCGCGCGGGAGGCGGGGATGGACGCCGCCGACCCGGAGGCTGAGCTCGCCCGCGCCCGGCAGGTCCTCGCCCAGCTCGGCTCGAAGGGGCTCGGCGGGCTCGGGCTGGACGGCGCCCTCCGCAAGGCCGAGGAGGTCCGGGAGATCGCCGAGCGGGCCCGGGAGGCCGCCGCGGAGCTGCCGCAGCTGGCGCAGAAGGTCCGCAACTCGCTCGCCTCCGTCCGGACGCGGGCGGACGCCGCCGCGAACCGCGTCGGGCCCGTCCGGGAGGCGATGCGGGTGCTGCTGCGCGGCTACTCGCAGGCCTGCTGGCAGGACCTCAAGGGCGCGCCGGAGTCCATCGAGGCCGCCGTCACCCGGGCCCGGGAGCGGCTGAACGAGGCGTCCGCGCACGTCGCCCGCACCGAGTGGAAGCAGGCGCAGCGGGCGCTCACGGCCGCGCGCACCGAGCTGAACGCCGCCGACCGCCGCGCCGGGCAGGTCACCGGCCGGGTGGAGGAGCTGAAGGCGGTCGCCGCCGACCCGGCCAAGCCCGCCGAGAGCGCCCAGTTCGCCGTGCGGGACGCGCAGCGGCTCGCCATGGCCCAGCCGGGCGGTCCCGCGCCGCAGCACGTCCGGGTGCTGGACGGGCTGGTCGAGCGGCTGGAGAACGCGCCGAAGCGGCTCGGCGGCGCCCATCCGGACTACTGGGCCTACCTCCGCGAGCTGGAGTCGATCAAGACCGCCGCCGGGGACGTCGTGACCCGCATCCGCTCGGAGCGGGCCGGGCAGGGTTAGCGCCAAGGCCCGCTCCTGCGCGTCCTAAGTGAACAGGGTGTCGCCCCAGAAGCCGCCTTCGCGGACGCCCGGCGGGCACGCGTAGACACCCGATCCGACGTGCTGGATGTACTCGTTCAGCGCGTCGGTCGCCAGCGACTGCTGGATCGGGATGAACCCGGTGCGCGGGTCGCGCTGGAACGCGATGAAGAACAGGCCCGCGTCCAGCCGGCCGAGGCCGTCGGACCCGTCGGTGAAGGAGTAGCCCCGCCGCAGGATCCGCGCCCCGCGGTTGGAGTCGGGGTGCGCCAGTCGGACGTGCGCGTCCGGCTTCATCCGGGACAGCACGGGCTTGTCGCGCTCCTTCGCCTCCCCCACGGGCGCGCCCTCGCCCTTGTTCCGGCCGAAGATGTCCTCCTGCTCGCGCAGGGACGTCCGGTCCCAGGTCTCGATGTGCATCCGGATGCGGCGGGCGACGAGGTAGGAGCCGCCCGCCATCCACGCCGCGCCGTCGCCCTTCCCCGCCCAGACGTGCTCGTCGAGCAGCGCCGTGTCGGTGGAGCCGATGTTCTCGGTGCCGTCCTTGAACCCGAACAGGTTGCGCGGGGTCTGCGCGTCCGGCGTGGTCGAGGACGTCTTGCCGAACCCGAGCTGCGACCAGCGGACCGAGACGGTGCCGAACCCGATCCGCGCGAGGTTCCGGATCGCGTGCACGGCGACCTGCGGGTCGTCCGCGCACGCCTGGACGGCGATGTCGCCGCCGCTGCGGTCGGGGTCGAGACTGTCGCCGGGAAAGTGCGGCAGGTCGACGAGGGCGGCCGGGCGGCGCGCCTTGAGGCCGAACCGGTCCTTCCCGTCCTTCTCGAACAGCGTGGGCCCGAACCCGATCGTCAGCGTGAGCCGGGACGGGGGCAGGCCGAGCGCCTCGCCGGTGTCGTCGGGCGGCGCGACCGCCGGCCCGCCGACCGCGCCGTCCCCGACCGGCCTCCCGGCGGTCATGGCGGCCGCCGCCTCCGTCCACTCCTTCAGCATCCGGACGAGCCGGTCGCGGTCGCCGGTCGTCACGTCGAACGCGGCGAAGTGCAGCCGGTCCTGGACGGGCGTGGCGATGCCCGCCTGGTGCGGGCCGCGGAACGCGACGGCCGCGCCGGCGTCCGCGTCCCCGTCGGCGAACGCCATCCGGTCGATGCCCGCGCCGGCGGCCGCGCCGACGAGCAGGCTCGCGCCGGAGAACCCCAGCATCCGGCGCCGGGACAGTCCCGGCCGCGCCTCGGTCATCTCGCCGCCGCCTCTCCGGTCCCGGTCACTTCGCGACGGCTTCGGCGAGCTTGGACAGCGGCTCGCCGAGGGCGTTCACCGCGTCCGCCAGCTGCTTGCGGTCGTCCTTGCCGACCTTGTCGTAGGAGACGTAGCCGTCGCCCTCCTCGTGCTTCTCCAGCAGCCCCTCGACCTTGGCGAAGTTGTCGTCGAGGTCGCCCGCGAGCTGCGCGTCCCGCTCCTGGACGACCGGCTTGAGCAGGTCGTAGATCTTCTTGGCGCCGTCGACGTTGGCCTTGAAGTCGACCAGGTCGGTGTGGCTGAACGCCTCCTCCTCGCCGGTGACCTTGCCGGTGGCGACCTCGTCCAGCAGCTCCTTGGCGCCGCCCGCCATGTCGTTGACGGGGTCGAGGGTGAGGCCGGGCAGCCGCGACTTCAGCGTCCCGAGGTCGGCGAGCAACTGGTCGCCGTACTTCTCCTTGCCCTTGACCGAACCGTCCTCCCAGAGGGCCTTCTCCAGCAGGTGCCAGCCGGACCAGTCCTTCTTCTCCTCCGGCTTGAGGTCGGCCTCGCGGGCGTCGACCTTCGGGTCGATGTCGCCGAACTTCTCCGCGACGGGCTCGATCGTCTCCCAGCCGACGCGGGACGGGGCGTACAGTCCCTTGGCCTTCGCGACGTCGCCGGCCTTGACGGCGTCCACGAACTGGCGGGTCTTGGCGATCGTGTCGTCGAGCTGGACGATCACGAACGCCTTGTAGTCGGCGGCGGCCTTGGTGAGCCGCGCGTCGGCGCCGCCGGCGGCCGCGCCGGTGACCGTGACGTTCTGGGACGGGCCCTTGCCGGTCTGCCCGGCGCTGCACAGCAGCTTGAACTGCCCGGCGGGCAGGTTCACGACGAAGTCGACGCTGGTCCCCGGGCCGATGTTCTCCCGCTCGGCGAGGATCTTGCCGTCCGGCTTGAGCACCTCGAACTCGTTGACCTTGGAGCCCTTGTTGGTGACCTTGAAGGTGGTCTTGCCCGCGGTGAGGTCGGTCTTGGCCACCTCGCACGCGTCGTCGGTGGCCGTCACCGGGATGGCGCCCGCGGCGCCCGCGGCGTCCGCCTCGTCCCCGTCACCGCCGCACCCCGTGAGCAGGGACATCGACACGGCGGCGGCGCCGGCGATCGCGAGGACGGACACAGGGCGCATCAGGGACTCCAGGGGGCGAAGCAGATGGTTAGGCTCACCTAAATTAGCGAAGCCTGTCCTCAGCCCGTCAAGAGGCCCCCGGGCGACGGGGCCGTGCCCCGGCGGGGCGGTTCAGCGCGGCCGGTCCTGGATTCCCATCGTGAGGTTGCGCGCGGCCATCGGCGGGCCGCCCGGCTGCGGGTCCCCGTACGGCGGGAGCTGGCCCTGCTGCGGGGCCTGCCGCTGCTGGTACTGCGGCGCCTGGTCGCGCTGCCGGCCCGCGGGCTCGGCCCAGACGGCCGTCCCGTACGCGCAGACCTCGAACCCGCCGCCCACGGCCGCGGTGTCGAAGCGCATCCCGACCACGGTGTTGGCGCCCCGGCGGCGCGCCTCCTCGCCGAGCCGGTCCACCGCCTCGCGGCGCGCGGCCGCGAGGCCGGCCGCCGGCCGCTCCCCCGTCACCCGGAACGTCGCGCTGCTGCCGGGCTGCGGCGCGGCGCCCTGGTCGCCCTGGCCGGCCTGGAGGGCCGTCGCGAGGACCTCCCCGAGCACGCTCCTGATCTCGTGCCCCGGCACCCCGTCAGTCGTCACGATCAGCATGTCACCACGGTAGATCACCGCTCGGACGAAAAGCGACAAAATGCCGGGACAGGCCCCGGGAGGACGGCCCGGCGGGCCGCCCTCCCCGGGCCGGCCGTCACTCCAGATACTCGCGGAGCATCTGCGCGCGGGACGGGTGGCGCAGCTTCGCCAGCGTCTTGGACTCGATCTGGCGGATCCGCTCCCGGGTCACGCCGAACTCGCGGCCCACCTCCTCCAGGGTGCGCGGATGGCCGTCCGCCAGGCCGAACCGCAGCTGGATGATGCGCTGCTCGCGGTCCGACAGGGTGCCGAGGATGTCCTCCAGCTGGTCCTGGAGCAGGATGAACGCCGCGGCCTCGATCGGCACGACGGCGTCCGCGTCCTCGATGAAGTCGCCGAGGTCGGAGTCCTCCTCGCCGATCGGCGACTGCAGCGAGACCGGCTCCTGGGCGATCCGCTGGATCTCCACCACCCGGACGGGCGACAGCCCCATCTCCAGGCCGATCTCCTCGGGCGTCGGCTCCCGGCCGAGGTCCTGGTGCATCTGCCGCTGCACCCGGACCAGTTTGTTGATCGTCTCCACCATGTGGACCGGGATGCGGATCGTCCGGGCCTGGTCGGCGATCGCCCGGGTGATCGCCTGCCGGATCCACCAGGTGGCGTAGGTCGAGAACTTGAACCCCTTGGTGTAGTCGAACTTCTCGACCGCACGGATGAGTCCGAGATTTCCCTCCTGGATCAGGTCGAGGAAGAGCATTCCCCGGCCGACGTACCGTTTCGCGATCGAGACCACCAGCCGCAGGTTGGCCTCGATCAGCCGTTGCTTCGCCCGCACGCCCTCGCGGGAGAGCATTTCGAGGTCGATCAGCTCGCCGCGGGCGAGGACGGCGGTACGCGCCATCTTCTCCTCGGCGAACAGTCCCGCCTCGATCGATTTCGCCAGTTCTACTTCTTCTTCTGCCGTGAGCAGCGGTACGCGACCGATCTCTCTCAGGTAGATCCGAACCAGGTCGCTCGTCGGCGCCCGCTTGCCGAGGTCTCCCTCATCCGCTCGCGTGACGTCCTCGGTCTCCTGCTGGGATTCGAGGACCTCCACCCCCTGCTCTGCGAGCATCCGGACGACCCGCTCCAGCGAGTCGTCCGGCAAGTCCGAGCGATCGAGCGCGGCAGCGACGTCCTCGACGGTCACACCGCCGCGCTCTCTGCCGCGTGCGACGAGGTCCGCCACCTGATCAACCGATGGCGCCTCGCTAGGCAGCACCGAAGGGCCCACGCAGACAGTCTGCGTCAAAGGAGGGCTAGATCACAGGACCCATTTTGCGGTCCCTTGACTTACTGTGATCCAAGCCCTCGCTCGCGCAACACCCGTCGCTGCTGCTCAAGCGCGACAAGATCGCCGAAGAGCTTGTGGTATTCCTCCTGCGCCTCGGCCGGATTCAGCCGCCCGAGTTTAGACTTCGCGTCCGCGATCATCCGGGTGAGCTGGCGCTCCTGTATCCGGGCCAGCAATTCCCCGGCATAGCGGTCATCCGAATCGTGGGCGGACCGCACCGGCTCCACGCCGAGCTTGGTGAGCAGATCCCTGACCTGGTCGTTCGGCGCGCTCTCCAGCAGCAGGGCGACCCACTCGGCGACCCCGCCGGCCGCGCCCACCCCGCCCGCCACCGCGATCACCGCGCGCACCGCCGCGTGCGGCGGCGCGATGAACGCCTCGGCCGGGACCTCGTCGAACGCCGGCCCGAGCAGCGCCGGGCGCTGCACCGCGAGCTTCAGCAGCTCCCGCTCGCGCTGCACCTCCGGGTCCGAGGGGTCGAACGCGGGCCGCTGCGGCGGCCACGCCTCGGCGCCGTTCCCTTTCCGCTCGTCGGCGCCCGGCCGGCCGTTCCGGCCGTTTCCGGCCGGGGCGCGCCCCGCCTGGGCGCGGGCGTGCCGGCGGTTCGCCAGCTCGCGGACGCGGCGCAGCACGAACTGCTCGTCCATGATGCCGAGCCAGCGGTCGAGGTTGACGGCGTACATGTGCCGGCGCGACCGGTCCTTGATGGCGGCGACGACCGGGGCCGCCGCGTCCAGCGCGGCGAGCCGCCCCTCGACGGTGTCGAGGTCGTGCTGCTCGATCGCGCTGCGCACCGCGAACTCGAACAGCGGCAGCCGGGAGGCGACCAGGTCGCGCACCGCCGCGTCGCCGTGCCGGATCCGCAGGTCGCAGGGGTCGAGCCCGTCCGGCTGGACGGCCACGAAGGTCTGCGAGACGAACTTCTGCTCGTCGTCGAACGCGCGCAGCGCCGCCTTCCGGCCGGCCGCGTCGCCGTCGAAGGTGAAGATCACCTCGCCGCGGAACTCGTCCTGGTCCATCAGCAGCCGGCGCAGCACCTTGATGTGGTCGTCGCCGAACGCCGTCCCGCACGTCGCGATCGCGGTCGGGACGCCCGCGAGGTGGCAGGCCATCACGTCGGTGTAGCCCTCGACCACGACGGCCTGCCTGCGCCGCGCGATCTCCTTCTTCGCCAGGTCGGCGCCGTACAGCACCGAGCCCTTGTGGAAGAGCGGCGACTCGGGGGTGTTCAGGTACTTGGGGCCGTCGTCGTCCTCGTAGAGGCGGCGCGCGCCGAACCCGATGACGTCGCCGGACAGGTCGCGGATGGGCCACATCAGCCGGCCGCGGAAGCGGTCCATCGGGCCGCGCCGGCCCTCCTTGGCGAGGCCGCCGGCGACGATGTCGCGGTCGGCGAACCCGCGGGCGCGCAGGTGCCGGACGAGCCCCTCCCACTCGCGGGGCGCGAACCCGACGCCGAACCGGGCGGCGTCGGCGGCCTCGAAGCCCCGCTCGGACAGGAACTTGCGCCCGATCGCCCCCTCCGGGGACTCCAGCTGCCCGGTGTAGTACTCGGCGGCGGCCTTGTGGGCCTCGATCAGGCGGGCGCGCTGGCCGCCGTCCTGCCGGGGGCCGCGCCCGCCGCCCTCCTCGTAGCGGAGCTGGATGCCGGCCTGGGCGGCGAGCCGCTCGACGGCCTCGGAGAACGACAGGTGCTCGATCTCCTGGACGAACTTGATGACGTCGCCGCCCGCCTCGCAGCCGAAGCAGAAGTACAGGCCGCGGGAGGGGGTCACGTTGAACGACGGGGACTTCTCGTCGTGGAACGGGCAGAGGCCCTTGAGGTTGCCACCGCCCGCGCTGCGCAGCTGCAGGTACTCGCCGATCACGGCGTCGATGGACGCGCGCTCCCGGACGAGTGCGATGTCCTCATTGCGAATCCGGCCTGCCACGACGAAGGAGTCTACGGCGGGCCCGCGACATCCGGCGCTTCCCCGTCCGAACCGGCCGCGCACCCGCCCCGGGGAGTCCGTCCGGGGACGCCCTCCGGAAAGCCTGGAACGTCCTAGCTTGGGGCAAATGCCATGGTCCATGGCCGGACTCGGCCGGAACGACCACCGCCAAGTACGGATTTAGTCTGGACAACCCGGACTGTCGCGCGATGTGATGGCGAACCGAGATTTTGCTCACACCCAGGCGGACGCGATGACGGATGTTGTGCTCGACGGCGTCGACAAGGTGTATCCGGGCGGGCACGCCGCCGTCCGGAACGTCCGCCTGCGCATCAACGACGGCGAGCTGTTCGTCCTGCTCGGGCCGTCCGGCTGCGGCAAGTCGACCATCCTGCGGATGATCGCCGGGCTGGAGGAGATCACCGGCGGCGACCTGTGGCTGAACGGCACCGTCGCCAACGACCTGCCGCCGCGCGAGCGCAACGTCGCCATGGTGTTCCAGGAGGGCGCGCTCTACCCGCACCGCACCGTCAAGGGGAACATGATGTTCCCCCTGGAGGTCTCGGGCGACGACCGCGCCGAGGCGAGCGCGAAGGTCGTCGAGCTGGCCCGCGCCCTCGGCCTCAACACGATGATCGACCGGCTGCCGCGCACGCTGTCCGGCGGCCAGCGGCAGCGCGCCGCGATCGGCCGGGCGCTCATCCGCGAGCCGTCGCTGTTCCTGATGGACGAGCCGCTGTCCAGCCTGGACGCGGGGCTGCGCACCGAGCTGCGGGTCGAGATCGCCGCGCTGGTCCGCTCCACCGGCACCACCACCGTGTACGTCACCCACGACCAGGTCGAGGCCATGACGATGGCCGACCGCATGGCGGTGCTGCGCGACGGCGTCCTGGAGGACGTCGGCACCCCCGAGCAGATCTACGAGGACCCGGCGACGGTGTTCGTGGCCGCGTTCCTCAGCTCCCCGCCGATCAACCTGCTGCAGGCCACCCTGTGGGCCATCGAGGGCGAGGGCCTGCTGCTGGACTTCGGGCCGCAGCGGCTGACCGTGCCATGGGACGACCCGCGCGCGTCCTCGCTGATCAGCCACCACGGCCAGGCGGTGATCGTCGGGATCCGGCCGGACACCCTGATGCCGATCGCGCCGGGCGCCCCCGCGCCGCCCGGGTCGGTGCTGTCCGGGCAGGTCAGGGCGCTGGAGTTCCACGGGCACGAGTGGCTCGCCTACGCCGAGGCGGGCATCCCCACGATCGACGCGTCCGAGGTCGGGCGCCCGCCGCGCGCCCCGTCCCACGAGGCGGAGCCCGCCGGCTGGCGGGACCGGCTGCGCGAGATGCTCGGCAAGCCGGCCCCCGACGAGGGCCTCGCCGAGGAGCACGCCGGCCACCACCGGCGCTCCGACCTGGTGTTCCGCATCGCGCCCGGCGACCGTCCCGACCGCGGCGCCCACGTGGCGCTGACCGTCGACTTCGACCGCGTGCTGTTCTTCGGCGCCGACGGCCGCCGCGTCACCCCCGTCCACCGCTAGCCGCCCGCGGCTCTGGTCGCCGGCCGCCCTAGTCGCCGGCCGCGGCGCGCAGCCTGCGCAGGCCCGCCTCGATCGCGGGCAGCTCCACCGCGCCGTACCCGAAGACCAGTCCGGGGACCGCCGGCCCCGTGACCGCGAACTCCGACAGCGGAAACAGCCCGACGCCCGCGCCGAGCGCCCGCGCGGCGATCGCGGCGTCGTCGGTCCCGGCCGGCAGGACGGCGCTCAGGTGCAGCCCCGCCTCCGCCGGGACGACGGCGAGCCGGTCGCCGAACAGCTCCGGGAGCAGCCCGGCGATCCGCTCGTGCCGGGCCCGGTACGCGCGGCGCGACCTGCGGATGTGCCGGGCGAGCAGGCCCTCGTCGATGAACCGGGCGAGCGCCGCCTGCGCCGGCAGCTCGGCGTGCCAGGACGAGACGTACCGCGCCATCCGGAACGCGCGGTGCAGGGACGGCGGCGCCACCAGGAACCCGAGCCGCAGCACCGGCCGCATGATCTTGGAGAAGGTGCCGGTGTAGAGCACGCGGCCGTCCTCGTCCAGGCTCTGCAGCGGCTCGATCGGCCGTCCCCCGTACCGGTACTCGGTGTCGTAGTCGTCCTCGACGATCACCACGTCGCGGCGGCGCGCCCAGTCCAGCAGGGCCCGGCGGCGCGGCAGCGACATCGGCATGCCCAGCGGGAACTGGTGGGACGGCGTGACGTACACGGCCCGCGCGTCACCGGGCAGCGCGTCCACGCGCAGCCCCTCCGCGTCGACCGGCACGCCCCGGACCCGCATCCCGGCGGCGGCCAGCAGCATCCGGACGGGCGGGTACCCCGGGTCCTCGACGGCGACCGTGTCGCCGGGTTCCAGGAGCACCCGGACGATCAGGTCGAGCGCCTGCTGCGTCCCCGAGGTGACCACGATGTCGCGGCCGGCCGCCCGCACCGACCGGGAGACCCCGACGTGCCGGGCGATGGCCTCGCGCAGCGCGGGCAGCCCCGCCGGGTCGCCCGCCGCGCCGGGGTCGCCGAGCGCCGAGGGGTGCAGCAGGCCCGCCATGATCCGCCGCCACGCCTCGTAGGGGAACAGCGCCGCGTCGGGCAGCCCGGCGCGGAAGTCCCACCGGATCCCGGGCATCGGCCGGGGCCACACGGCCACCTCGTCCCAGCGCGCCCGGGGCCGCAGCGGCGACGCCGCCGGGGCGCCCCGCGCGGCGGACCCGGTCTCCCGGACGAACGTCCCGGCGCCCACCCTGCTCTCCAGGAAGCCCTCGGCGGCGAGCCGGTCGTAGGCGGCCGCGACCGTGTTGCGGGAGATCGCGAGCCGCCGCGCCAGCTCCCGGGTCGGGGGCACCGCCTCGCCGGCACGCAGCCGCCCGTCCAGGATCGCGGCGCGCAGCTGCGCGTAGATCTGCCCGGCGAGGTCGCGGCGGCCCACCAGGCTCACGTGCAGGTCCATGAGGGCCCACCTTAAATCGGCTCAGTCATTTCACGCGTTTTTGGCCCTTTACCTGGGCCTCTGGACCTTCCTAGCGTGGCCGCATGGATCTGATGACCGAACTATCGACCACCGACTTCCGCCCGCTGGACCGCAGAGCGGCGGACCTCTACCTGTCGGCCGTCGCGCAGGTGAAGCCGGACGCGCTCGCCCTGCCCACGCCGTGCCCGGACTGGACCCTGCACGGCCTGCTGCGCCACCAGGTCGGCCAGGACGAGGGCTTCGCCGCGTCGGCCCGGGGCGGCGGCGACCGCCTGTCCGACTGGCGCGGCGGCGACCTCGGGGACGATCCGTACGCCGCTGCGGCGGCCAGTGCGGACCTCGTGGCCCGCGCCTTCGCCGACGTCGCCCTCGACGCCGAACTGGCCCTCCCCGAGCTGGGCGGGCGCTTCCCGGCCGCCCTCGCGATCGCCTTCCACCTCGTCGACCTGGTCGTCCACGCGTGGGACGTCGCCGCCGCGATCGGCGTCCCGTGGGAGCCGGCGGACGACCTCGTCGCCGCGTCGCTCAAGGTCGCCGCCCTCGTCCCCGCCGAGGGCCGGGGCCCCGCCGACTCGTTCGCCGCGGCCCTGCCCTCCCCCGCCGGCGCGGCCCCGCGCCGGCGGCTGCTCGCCCTGCTGGGACGGGACCCCTCATGGCACTGAAGAGCAGGGCACTGAACAGCAGGACGCTGAAGAGCGGGTCACTGAGAAGCCCCTGGCAGGCCGGTCCGGCCGCCGCCGCGGGGCCGGTCCTGGTGAGCGTCACCGACTTCACCTGCGCGCACACGCGCGACCTGCCGTCCGTCTTCCGGGCGGGCATGGCGCTCCGCCGGTCCTGGCCGGACCTGGAAGGCGCCGTCGGCCTGTGGCTGTGGTCGCGGCCCCGGCAGCGGCGGTGCGGATCGGTCTCCGTCTGGACGGACGAGGCCGCGCTGCGCCGCTTCGTCGGCTGGCCGCCGCACGTCGCGATCATGCGCCGGTTCCGGGACCGCGGCATGATCCGCGCCCATGCCTGGCGGGCGGACGCGTTCGACCCGGTGGAGGTGTGGGCGCGGGCCGAGGGCGTGCTGGTTCAGGCGGAGGCGGGGGCGGGCTCGCAGACCGCGTCGCGGTAGAGGCCGATCTTCATCTTGATCTGCGCCTGCTGCTCGCGCAGGGCGGCGATCTGCTCCTCCACCCGGCGGTCGTGCTCTTCGAGCAGGTCGAGGCGCTCCTGGAACGTCCCGGTGCCGCCGCGGGCCAGTTCGGAGTAGCGCAGCATCTCCGCGATCGGCATCCCGGTCCCGCGCAGGCAGCGCAGCATGTGGAGCCAGGCGAGGTCGTCGTCGCTGAACACCCGCCGGCCGGCGGCGTTCCGGGCGATGCCCGGCAGCAGGCCGATTTTCTCGTAGTAGCGCAGGGTGTCGATGCTGAAGCCGCTCTTGTCGGCGGTCTCCGCCGGAGAGTAGGAGCTCACGTCCCCCAGGATTCCACCTGGAGTGCGCTCCAGGTCAATGCGCGCCCGGCGAGGCCGCTTG
Source organism: Actinomadura geliboluensis (assembly GCF_043197915.1). Classification (NCBI taxonomy): domain Bacteria; kingdom Bacillati; phylum Actinomycetota; class Actinomycetes; order Streptosporangiales; family Thermomonosporaceae; genus Actinomadura; species Actinomadura geliboluensis. The sequence goes on from NZ_JBICUA010000001.1 coordinate 693,436, forward strand.
ACCTGGAGCGCGCTCCAGGTCGCACAGTGGAGGAAAGAGCGGACACACGACCACCAGGGACTGCCATGCGCATCGGACTACAGGTTCCCAGCTTCACCTTTCCCGGCGGGCCGGAGCAGATCGCCCCGACGTTCGGCCGGATGGCCCGCGAGGCCGACCAGGGCGGGCTGAGCTCGTTCTGGGTGATGGACCACTTCTTCCAGATCACCGGGGTGGGCCCGGCGGAGGAGCCCATGCTGGAGGGCTACTCCGCGCTCGCCTACGCGGCGGCGCTGACCGAGCGGATCACCCTCGGGACGATGGTCACCGGCGTCACCTACCGGCACCCCGGGATCCTGGTCAAGACCGTGACGACGCTGGACGTGCTGTCCGGCGGGCGCGCGTGGCTCGGCATCGGCGCGGCCTGGAACGAGGAGGAGTCGCGCGGCCTCGGCGTCCGGTTCCCGCCGACCGCCGAGCGGTTCGAGCGGCTGGAGGAGACGCTGCGGCTCGCCCATCAGATGTGGCAAGGCGACGAGTCGGCGTTCGAGGGCGAGCACTACCGGCTGGAGCGCCCGCTGAACTCGCCGCCCGCGCTGCGCCGCCCGCACCCGCCGGTCCTGGTCGGCGGCGGCGGGGAGAAGAAGACGCTGCGGTTCGTCGCCAAGTACGCCGACGCGTGCAACCTCTTCGACGGCGACGAGCTGCCCCGCAAGCTGGAGGTGCTGCGGGAGCACTGCGAGCGCGAGGGGCGCGACTACGCCGAGATCGAGAAGACGTCGCTGGCCCTGCTCCCCGGCTCGCCGTCGGTGGACGAGGTCGTCGACGTCGTCGGCCGCGCCGCCGAGCGCGGCGTCGACCAGGTGATCTTCTCCCAGGCCACCGGGCAGGACCTGGCCGGCGTGCTGGCCGAGGCCGCGGCCCGGACCGAGAAGGTCATTCCGGCGGGCCGCTGAGCCGCGGTCCCGCCGCCGCGCGCCGGACGGCGGCGAGCTTGTCGGGGTTGAGGACGCGGCGGACGGCGGTGACGCGGCCGTCCGCGACCTCCACGATGTCCACGGCGAACAGCCGGCCGTCCCTGATCGCCAGCAGCTCGCGCCGGCCGTTGATCTCCGCGAACTCCAGCCGCAGCGCGTTGCGGGCGGCGACGCGCAGCAGCGCGGTGGCGACCCGGCCCGCCCCGGCGATGACCTTGCGGGCGGCGAAGACGCGGCCGCCGCCGTCGGTGGTGTAGGCGGCGTCCGGGTCGAGCAGCGCCAGCAGCGCCGCCTCGTCGCCGCGCTCGTAGGCGTCCCGGAACGCCGCCAGCACCGCCGCGCGCTCCTTCGGGGACGCCGGGCGGGACGGCAGCGCCGCGGCGACCTTGCGGCGCGCCCGCGAGGCGAGCTGCCGGCACGCGGCGGCCGACTTCCCGAGCACCCCGGCGATCTGGTCGTAGGGCACCCCGAACGCCTGGTGCAGGACGAACGCGACCCGCTCGGGCGGCGACAGCTCCTCCATCACGACGAGCATCGCGGTGCCGGCGGTCTCGTCCAGCAGCACCGGCTCGGCGGCGTCCGGCCCGGTCGGCAGCGGTTCGGGCAGCCACGGCCCGACGTAGTCGACGCGGCGCGCGCGGGCGGAGCCGAGCACGTCGTAGGCGCGGCGCGCGGCCGCCGTGATCAGCCAGGCGCGCAGGTCGCGGACGTCGTCCAGCGTCCCGCGCGCCGACGCGCGCAGCCACACGTCCTGGACGATGTCCTCGGCGTCGGCGACGCTGCCGGTGATGCGGTAGGCGGCGCCGAACACGGCGGGGCGGTGCTCCGCCCACTCGTCGTCGAGCCGGGCCATGTCAGGCCGCCGCCGGTGTGAACACCCACTTCTTGTACGACCAGTAGCGGAACGCCGCGCCGAGCCCGACGCCGGCGAGCAGGCCGAGGTTGTAGGCGATGCCGCCGTGCAGGCCGAGGGTGTAGTAGGTGAAGCCGGTGCACAGCACCTGGATGAGCAGGCCGACGCCGTTCAGCGCGAAGAAGATCGCGACTTCGCGGCCGGAGCCGTCGCTGTCCCGGTGCCGGAACGTCCAGTGCCGGTTGAGCAGGTAGGACGTCAGCGTCGACACCACGGTCGGGACGACCACGCTGATGACCGGGCTGCCGCCGAGCCAGGCGCGCATCAGGTTGGCACCGAAGATCATGATGAGCGTGCCGACGCACCCCACGAAGCCGAAACTCAGCAATTCGCGGAGGAATGTCCGGTATGCCGGGGCGGACGAGACCAAATCGACCGGTCTCGACCGCTGCAAGGTGCTCACTTGCCCAGACCTTACCTGAGTAGGACATATCCGAAAGTCGGAACCCCACTAAAAGATCAAGGGGGCGCGCCGTCAGCCCTCCGCCGTGGCCGCCGCCGGGGCCAGCAGCACGATCAGCCCGACCAGCGCGACCGGCACGGCGAGCGCCCACGCCGGCCCCACCCCCTGCGCGACGAACCCGATCACCGGCGGGCCGCCGAGCAGCCCGGCGTAGCCGACCGCGGTCACCGCGAGCCGCGCCCGGCCGAGCGCCGCGATCTCCTCCGTCGCCATCCGGCCGACCGTCCGCGGCCGGGATCAGGCAAGATCGGCCAGCGGCACCGCGGGGTCGGCGAGGCGGGCGGCGTCCACCGGGCGCCGCGAGCGGATCAGCGCCTGGACGTCCCCGGTGACGTCCCACACGTTGACGTTCATCCCGGCGACCACCCGCCCGCCCGACAGCCAGAACGCGATGAACTCGCGGGCCGCGCGGTCGCCCCGGTACACGACCTCGTCGTACTCCCCCGGCGCCGCGACGCCCGACATCTCCATGCCGAGGTCGTACTGGTCGGTGAAGAAGTACGGGATCCGGTCGTAGACGACGTCCTGGCCGAGCATGGCGCGGGCGGCGGCCGGCCCGCCGTTCAGCGCGTTCGCCCAGTGCTCCACCCGGATCCGCCGGCCGAGCAGCGGATGGTAGGCGTTCGCGACGTCGCCGGCGGCGAAGATGTCGGGATCGGAGGTGCGCAGCGACTGGTCGACGAGGATCCCGTCGGACACCTCCAGGCCCGCCTCTTCCGCGAGCCGGGTGTTGGGCCGCACGCCGATGCCGACGACCACGACGTCCGCGGGCACCTCGGCGCCGCCGGAGGTGACCACGGCCGACACCTGCCCGGCGCCCCAGAACCCCGCGACGCCCTGGTCCAGCCGCAGGTCGACGCCGTGCTCGCGGTGCAGGTCGGCGAACATCCCGCCGAGCTCGGGCCCCATCGCGGCGTGCAGCGGCGCCGGCTCCGGCTCGATCACCGTCACCTCGTTGCCGTAGGAGCGGGCGGCGGCGGCCGTCTCCAGCCCGATCCAGCCCGCGCCCGCCACCACGACGCGCCGGCCGCCGTGCGCGAACGCCTGCTTGAGCGCCGCCGAGTCGGCCATCGTGCGCAGGTAGTGGATGCCCTGCAGCTTGGACCCGGGCACCTCCAGCCGGCGCACGGACGAGCCCGTCGCCAGCAGCAGCCGGTCGTAGCCCACCGGCTCCTTGGTGGACAGCCGCACCTGGTGCGCGGCCCGGTCGATGGACGCGACGGAGGTGCCGAGCCGCAGCTCCACGTCGTGCTTGTCGTACCAGTCCGCCTCGTGGACGTGCGCCTTGTCGCGCGGTTCCTTGTCCAGCAGGAAGCCCTTGGACAGCGGCGGCCGCTCGTAGGGCCGCTCGATCTCGTCCCCGATCAGCAGGACCCTGCCCTCGAAGCCCTCCGCGCGGAGCGTCTCCGCCGCCTTGGCGCCGGCCAGGCTCGCTCCGGCGATGACGAACGTCTCCTCGGGCATGGCGACCTCCTGTAGTTGACCTGTAGCTATAGCTACAGCGGCGCCATTGGGGAAACAAGGGCCGAAGGCGCGCGTCGGCGCGCGGGCGCGGGGCGGCGGCGGCCCCGGCGGGCCCGCCGATCAGCGCGGACGGCCGCCCAGCATGCGGTGCCGGGCGATCGCGGACAGGTCGGTCAGCGAGGCGATCTGGTCGATGACGGCGCGCAGCCGGGCCGCGTCGTCGGCGGCCTCGGTGAACGCGGCGCGGAACCCGGGGTCGAGCGTTTCGGGCGCGCCGGCCAGCATCAGCTCGGCCAGCTCGGTGATCAGCGTCCGCTGCCGGGCCCGGACCTCCTCGTGGCTGATCCACACGTAGTGCGCCGTGATCCCCTTGAGCAGGGCGTTCTCCAGCCGCTGCGCGCGCGGGACGATCAGCTCCGCCGCGTACCGGGTGAGCGGCCGGTCCCCGTAGGCGGCGCGGGTCGCCGACTCGGCGGCCAGGCAGAACCGGCCGATCAGCGTGCTGGTCAGGTTCTTCAGGGCGGCGAGGCTGCGCGGCGTCCCGTCGTAGCGGTCCGGCCAGTAGGGCTCGGCGAGCAGCGCGGTGAAGCGCTCCTCCAGCTCGGCGAGGTCGGCGTCCGGGCAGTACAGCTTGGCGGCGGTGGCGGCGACGAGGCGGCGCTCGGCCGGGTCGGCGAGCCGGGCGAAGTCGATGTGCCCGGCGACCAGCGCGTCCTCCAGATCGTGGACGGAGTAGGCGACGTCGTCGCTCCAGTCCATCACCTGGGCCTCGAAGCACGTCCGGCCCTCCGGCGCGCCCTCCCGGACCCAGGCGGCGACGTCCAGGTCGTCGGGGTAGACGCCGAACTTGCCGTTGACCGCCTCGGCCTGCGTCCACGGGTACTTCATCGCGGCGTCCAGCGCGGCGCGGGTCAGGTTCAGCCCGACGCTGCGGCCGTGCAGGGGCGGGCCGTCCGGCGCGAACGACTTCGGCTCCAGCCGGGTCAGCACGCGCAGGCTCTGCGCGTTGCCCTCGAAGCCGCCGCAGTCGCGGGCGACGACGTCGAGGGCGCTCTCGCCGTTGTGGCCGAACGGCGGGTGCCCGATGTCGTGCGACAGGCACGCCGCCTCGACCAGGTCGGGGTCGCAGCCGAGGGACTTGCCGAGCTCCCGGCCGACCTGCGCGCACTCCAGCGAGTGCGTCAGCCGGGTGCGCAGGCTCTGCACCGTGTCGGCCACCGCGTCGGCGCCGGGCGAGGCGACCTGGGTCTTGGCGGCCAGCCGCCGCAGCGCGGCGCTGTGCAGGACGCGGGCGCGGTCGCGCTCGAAGGCCGTCCGGTCGCGGCGCTTGGCCGGCTCCGGCGCCCAGCGCCGCCGGTCGCGGGCGCCGTAGCCCGCCGTGTCGCGGTAGCCCGCGGTGTCGTTGCTCGTCATGGCCCTATCCAGGGTAAGCGGGCGCGGCCGGTTCAGCGGCTCGGCGGCGCCGAGGACGGCGCGCCCGGCGTCCCGGAGGACGACGCCCCGGGCGTCGCGGAGGACGACGGGCCCGGCGTCCCGGACGGGTCGATGCGGATGCGCTTGATGGTCTCGTCCGGCACCTGGACGCTCTTGCCCAGCAGCACGTACGACAGGTAGCCGCCGGTCTCCCGGACGATGTAGTTGAACTGCGTGTCGCGGGTCTGCACGCTGGGGCCGCTCCGCGTCGGCGACGCGGCGGCCTCGATGCCCTGGTCCTCCGCCATCTTCTTGGACCGCAGCCCGTGCCAGGGGTCGGTGACGATCACGGCGGACGACCAGTGGTGCCGGTCGAACTCGGCGCCGACGGCCTTGAGGCTCTCCAGCGTGTCCCGGCCGACCGGCACCGAGAAGACCTTGGTCGCGGGCACCCCGCCCTGCTCGATCAGCCAGGCGCGCCCGGCGCCCGCCTCGGTGTAGTTGTCGCCGGGGGCCTTGCCGCCGACGGTGACGATGGCGGGCGCGACGCCGTCGCGGTAGAGCTCCAGGGCGTGCTGCAGCCGCCACTTCAGCGTCTCGGACGGCCGCCCGTTGTACTGCGCGGCGCCCAGCACGATGATCGCGTCGGAGCGGGGGCGCTCGTCCTGCCGGGCCTGGTACCAGATCCGGGTGCCGACGGTCAGCGGCGTCAGCACGGCGATCGCGAGCAGCCCGAGGACGATGCTCACCGGAACCGTGAACCAGGGCGAGCGGCGGCGGCGCCGGCGCGGGCCGTCCGGGGTCTCGGCGGCGGGCTCTTCGGGCTGGGGCTCCGGCAATTCCACTTCCAACGTCATCGCATCGGACACACTAGGTGAGATGGTCCGGCGCGCGCCCGAAGTTCGGGGGTACCGCGTGTTACCGACCCCACACGGCCTTCGGCGGCCGGTTCCCCGCCGGAGGGAACCGGCCGCCCGCCGGGTGCGTCAGCGGCTGTCGCTGCCGCCCTTCGCGCCGCCCGCGGCGTCCGCCGCCGCGATCGCCGCGCGGCCGGCCTCCAGCCGGGCGACGGGGACGCGGAACGGCGAGCAGGACACGTAGTCCAGCCCGACCTCGTGGCAGAAGTGCACCGAGTCGGGGTCGCCGCCGTGCTCGCCGCAGATGCCGAGCTTGAGGCCCGGACGGGCCCGGCGGCCCTCCTCGGCGGCGATCCGGACGAGCCGCCCGACGCCCTCCCGGTCGAGGGTCTCGAACGGCGACGCCCCGAAGATGCCGAGCTCCAGGTAGCGGGAGAAGAACGCCGCCTCGACGTCGTCGCGGGAGAAGCCCCACGTCGTCTGGGTGAGGTCGTTGGTGCCGAAGGAGAAGAACTCGGCGGCCTCGGCGATCTGCCCGGCGGTCAGCGCCGCCCGCGGCAGCTCGATCATGGTGCCGACCAGCGCCGGGACGTCCACGCCGGTGGCCTCCCGTACCTGCGCGAGGATGCCGCGGGCCTCGTCGCGGACGGCCTCCAGCTCCTGCACCGCGCCGACGAGCGGGATCATGATCTCCGGGCGCGGGTCGCCGCCCGCGCGGCGGCGCGCCGCCGCGGCCTCGGCGATCGCGCGCACCTGCATGGCGAACAGGCCGGGAATCACCAAACCGAGCCGCACGCCGCGCAGTCCGAGCATAGGGTTCTGCTCGTGCAGTCGGTTGACCGCCTCGAGCAGTCTCCGGTCCTTGGGGTCCGCGTCCTCGCCCGCGAGCGCGACCCTGACCGACAGCTCGGTGATGTCGGGGAGGAACTCGTGCAGGGGCGGGTCGATGAGGCGGATCGTGACGGGCAGCCCGTCCATGGCCGCGAAGATGCCCTCGAAGTCGCCGCGCTGCAGCGGCTCCAGGGCGTCCAGCGCGGCCTGCCGCTCGGCGTCGTCCGCGGCGAGCACGAGCTCCTCGATCAGCTGCCGCCGGTCGCCGAGGAACATGTGCTCGGTGCGGCACAGCCCGATGCCGGCGGCGCCGAACCGGCGGGCCCGCGCCGAGTCCTCGGGGTTGTCGGAGTTCGCGCGGACCTTCAGCGCGGCGCGCGCGTCGGCGTGCTTCATCACGCGGTCGACGGCCGTGACGAGGTCGTCGCCGTCGGGCGCCAGCTCGCCCTCGAAGTACCGGACGACGGGCGAGTCCTCCACGGGCACCTCGCCGAGGTAGACGTCGCCGGACGACCCGTCGATCGAGATGACGTCGCCCTCGGACACGGTCACGCCGCCGGGGGCGGTGAAGTGGCCGTTCTTGACGTCGACGTCCAGCTCCTCGGCGCCGCACACGCAGGTCTTGCCCATGCCGCGGGCGACGACGGCGGCGTGCGAGGTCTTGCCGCCGCGCGAGGTCAGCACGCCTTTCGCGGCGACCATGCCGGCGAGGTCGTCGGGGTTGGTCTCGCGGCGCACGAGGATCACGTCCTCGCCCCGGTCGGCCAGCTCCACGGCGCGGGCGGAGCTGAACACGGCCTTGCCGACGGCCGCGCCCGGCGAGGCGTTCATGCCCTTGGTCAGCTTCTGGACGCCGTCCACCCGGCTCGCGAACCGGGGGAACATCAGCTGCGCGAGCTGGTCGCCGGTGACGCGGCGGGCGGCCTCGTCCACGTCGATGAGCCCCTGGTCGAGCAGCTGGCAGGCGATGCGGAACGCCGCGGCGGCGGTCCGCTTGCCGACCCGGGTCTGCAGCATCCACAGCTTCCCGCGCTCGATCGTGAACTCGATGTCGCACATGTCGCGGTAGTGGTTCTCCAGCGTCTCCATGATCTGCAGAAGCCGGTCGTAGGACGCTTTGTCGATGCGCTCCAGCTCGGTCAGCGGCACCGTGTTGCGGATGCCGGCGACGACGTCCTCGCCCTGCGCGTTCTGCAGGTAGTCGCCGTAGATGCCCTGCTGGCCGGACGCGGGGTCGCGGGTGAACGCCACACCCGTACCGGAGTCCAGGCCCATGTTGCCGAAGACCATCGAGCAGATGTTCACGGCGGTGCCGAGGTCGACGGGGATGCGCTCCTGCCGCCGGTACAGGATCGCGCGGTCGGCGTTCCAGGAGTCGAACACCGCCTTGACGGCGAGGTCCATCTGCTCGCGCGGGTCGGTCGGGAAGTCCCGCCCGGCCTGCTCGCGCACGATCGCCTTGAACCGGCCGACGAGCGCCTCGAAGTCCGCGGCGGTGAGGTCGGCGTCGTTGTCGCTGCCGCGCTCGCGCTTGGCGTCCTCGATGGCCTCCTCGAACAGGTCGCCGTCGATGTCCAGCACGGTCTTGCCGAACATCTGGATCAGCCGCCGGTAGGAGTCCCACGCGAACCGCTCGTCGCCCGCCTGGGCGGCGAGCCCGTGCACGGACTCGTCGTTCAGCCCCACGTTGAGGACGGTCTCCATCATTCCCGGCATGCTGAACTTGGCGCCCGACCGCACGCTGACCAGCAGCGGGTCGTCGCTCTGGCCGAGCTTCTTGCCCATCGCGGACTCAAGGCCGGCGAGGTGCGCGTTCACCTCGTCCGCCAGTCCCTCGGGCAGGTTCCCGTGCTCGAGGTAGTGCCGGCAGGCCTCGGTGGTGATCGTGAACCCGGGGGGCACGGGCAGTCCGAGGTTGGTCATCTCGGCCAGGTTGGCGCCCTTGCCGCCCAGCAGATCCTTGAGGTCCTTGTTGCCCTCAGTGAAGTCGTACACGAACTTCGGCACGGGGAGCTCCTTCTCGCTCCGGTTCCACCCAGTGGCAGGTCCGGGCCCGCCGCGCCGGGGGTGCGCGCCGTCGCGTTCCCCCAGGCAGAAGCGGGTCCGCTGCCCTGTTTGCGGGGACTGTACCCGCGCCCGCCGCGGTTCCTCGGCGCCCGGTGCGGCGGAGGGAGTTTTCGCAGCTCAGACCGCAGATAATGGTCTATTCCAATGGCGAGACCAGCGCCACACCCCGACTCCCGGCCCGGCCGGGGAGAGGGTCGCGCGGCCTTGGGCGCCCATCGCTCGGAAGCGGGAATGATGGATCAAGGAGGTGAGGTTTTGACTAGTCCCCAAGCCGAAGCCGGGGGACCCCCGTGCGGCCTACGGCCGTCCGCCGCCTGCGCGACCCGGATCGCTCCGGGGGGCTTCCTGCTTCGCCGCCGACCGCGTCCGGGATGTCCCGGCCCGTCTCACATCAGCTCCACAGGCCGACACCGAAAGTCCTTCGGCCAGAATGTTCTTGGCGGCGTTGGCGTCCCGGTCATGCCGGGTGCCGCAATCGGGGCACGTCCAGTGCCGAGTGGAAAGGCTCAACCGGGCGAGCAGGTGCCCGCATTGAGAGCACATCTTGGAACTGGGGAACCAGCGGTCGATGACCACGAGCCGACGTCCCCACCGAGCTGTCTTGTACTCGAGCAGAGCGCGGAAGGTGCCCCAGCCGCAGTCGGAGATGCGGTTGGCGAGTCGATGGTTACGGACCATACCGGCGACATGGAGGTCTTCGACCACGATCACGTCGTAGCGACGTGCGAGTTCGGTGGTGGTCTTGTGCAGGAAGTCCTCTCGCGCGCGCTGGACCTTGCCGTGGCCTGCAGCGACCTTTCGCGCGGCCTTCTTGCGGTTGGCGCTGCCCCTGCGCTTGCGGGCCGCGCGCCGCTGGTACCGGGCCAGGTTCCGCTGCTTGCGCTCCAGGTGACGAGGGTTGGCGATGCGTTCCCCGTCACTCGTCACGGCGAAGTCGTTGATGCCCAGGTCGAGCCCGACTCGGGTACCGGCCGTCTTCAGCGGTTCGGGGGCGCCGCCGGCGACGGCGAACGACGCGTGCCACATGCCGTCCGGGTCACGAGACACCGTTACCGTGGTCGGATCAATCGTGGCGGGGTCGATGTCGTCCCAGGACCATACGAACCGCAGTGGCCCGGACATCTTCGCGAGGCGCAACTCGCCGTCCTGGTACCGGAACGCCGACCGAGTGTAGGCCGCCGATTGGCGGCCTACACGAGACTTGAACCTCGGATGGCGGGCCCGTCCGGCCAAGAAGTTCACGAACGCCGTGTACTGATGCCGCAGCGTCTGCTGGAGCGGGACCGAGGAGACCTCGCACAGGAACACGAACTCGGGGTCGCGTTTCAGCTCTGTCAGGTACCGGTCGGTCTGAGCGTAGGAGGTTGTGGTCTGCTCGGCCCAGTAGCGTTTGGTGCGCCATTCCAGGACCTCGTTCCAAACCTTGCGCACGCACCCGAACGTGCGGTTCAGCACCGCCGCTTGTTCAGGTGTGGGGTAGACCCGCACCTTGTATGCCGTACGCATGTTCGAACCGTATTGCAGGGGCCCATGATCGATAAGCGTTTTCGGAAGGAGCGGTTCATGAACCCCGTCCACTCGGGGCCGTCCCGGTTCCATCGGGGCAGCCCTGAAGGAGGCCAGGTCCCTCCCCGGGCCAAAGTCCAAGGATTTGGCGGGAGGTCCAGGTGAGGCCGAAGGTCGCCGGCGGCCGGGCGGGAGATCCGTTCGCCCCCATCGCCGATTTCGGGTTCCTGTCGGACTGCGAGACGACCGCACTGGTGGCGCCGAGCGGGAACATCGAGTGGATGTGCCTGCCGAAGATGGACTCGCCGAGCGTGTTCGGGTCGATCCTGGACCGCGACGCCGGGTACTTCCGGGTCGGCCCGGCGGGCGTCGAGGTGCCCGCCGCGCAGCGGTACATCCCCGGCACCATGGTGATGGAGACCACCTGGTGGGTGCACGGGGGCTGGCTGGTGGTGACGGACGCCCTGCTGATGGGCCCGTGGCACCACGAGACGGAGCGGTCCCACACGCACCGCAGGGCCCCCACCGACTACGACGCCGACCACGTCCTGCTGCGGATGGTGCGGTGCGTGAACGGGCAGGTCCAGGTACGGCTCGACTGCATGCCGGTGTTCGACTACGGGCAGACGCCCGCGCGCTGGGAGCACACCGGCGCCGGGTACCACGAGGCGGTCGCGCGCGGCAACGGGATCGGGCTGCGGCTCACCACCGACATGAACGTCGGGTTCGAGGGGTCGCTCGCCACGTCCCGGACGCTGCTGAAGCAGGGCGAGTCCCGCTTCGTGGCGCTGTCGTGGAGCGAGCACGCGGCGCCGTCGTCGTGGGAGGAGGCGCAGGAGCGGCTCGTCTGGACCGTCCACCACTGGCAGCACTGGCTGGACCGGGGCCGCTTCCCCGACCACCCGTGGCGCAGCCACCTGCAGCGCAGCGCGCTGACGCTGAAGGGCCTGACGTTCGCGCCGTCGGGCGCGGTCGCGGCGGCGGCGACGACGTCGCTGCCGGAGACGCCGGGCGGCGACCGGAACTGGGACTACCGCTACACCTGGATCCGCGACTCCACGATGGCGCTGTGGGCGTTCTACACGCTCGGCTACGACTGGGAGGCCAACGACTTCTTCTACTTCATCACCGACGTCGCCGAGGCGGCCGAGGGCAAGCTGCAGATCATGTACGGCCTGGACGGGCGGGAGGAGCTGCCGGAGTCCACGCTGGAGCACCTCACCGGGTACGGCAACGCCCGTCCCGTGCGCATCGGCAACGAGGCGTACATGCAGGCGCAGCACGACGTGTGGGGCGCGATCATCGGCTCCATCTACCTGTTCGTGCGCAAGCGGGACCGGCTCGACGACCGGCTCTGGAAGATCATCATCAAGCAGGTGGAGGACGCGCTCGCCAACTGGCGCACCCCCGACTGCGGGATGTGGGAGGTGCGCGGCGAGCCGCAGCACTTCACCTCCTCGAAGGTCTTCTGCTGGGTGGCGGCCGAGCGCGGTGCCCGGCTCGCCCGGATCCGCGGCGACCAGGACCGGGCGCGCCGCTGGCAGGCCGCCGCCGACGAGATCCACGCGGACGTGCTCGCGAACGCGCTGGACGAGCGCGGCGTGTTCACCGCGCACTACGGCGCGACGGCGCTGGACGCCTCGGCGCTGCTGATCCCGCTGCTCGGGTTCCTGCCCGCCGACGACAAGCGGGTCCGCGAGACCGTGCTCGCCATCGCCGACGAGCTGTCGGAGGACGACCTCGTCCTGCGCTACCGGGCCGGGGAGACCGACGACGGGTTCGAGTCCGATGAGGGCACGTTCACGATCTGCTCGTTCTGGCTGGTCAGCACGCTGGTGATGATCGGCGAGCTGGAGCGGGCCCGCGCGCTGTGCGAGAAGCTGCTGTCGTACGCGAGCCCGCTGCAGCTGTACGCCGAGGAGATCGACCCGCACACGGGCCGGCACCTCGGCAACTTCCCGCAGGCGTTCACCCATCTGGCGCTGATCAACGCGGTCATGCAGGTGATCAGCGCGGAGAACGACGAGCCGCAGCCGCCGCTCGCCTGACCGGACGGATGGCCGGGGCGGCGTCCCGGCCATCCGGAGGCTTGATCACAAGTTGATCGACATACGCCGGAAATGACGCTTTTGTCGGAGGCCCCGGCTACCGTTCCGCCGTGACCACGCCACCGTCCGCTGACGACCTCCCGGAGGACCCCGCCCCCGCCTGGGCTCCGCCCGACGCCCCCGCCGACCCGGCGCCCTCCCCTGCACCACCGTCCACCCCCGCACCCTCATCCACCCCCGCACCTCCGCTCGGTGCAGCACCCCCGCCCGGCGCCTTACCGCCGCCGGGCCTCCCGCCACGGACCGGTCCCGCTCGGACGAACCGGCTGGCGATCGCCGCCCTGATCACCGGCGTCCTCGCGCTGGTCCCGTTCGCGGTCGGCTTCGGCATCGCCGCGCTCGTCCAGGCCGGACGCCGCGGCGAGAAGGGCAGGGGCCTCGCCGCCGGCGGCCTGGCGGCCTCGGCCGTCTGGGTCGCCGTCGCCGCGGTCGCCGCCGCCGCGGCCGTCGGCTCCCTGCTCACCGTCGACCGCGACGAGTCCGGGCACGTCACCGGGAAGGACAGGGTGCTGCCCTCCCTCCTGCGCGTCGGCGACTGCTTCACCGGCTTCGACGGGAACGTCCAGGCACTGGTGACGGCGCTGCCCTGCACCCGGCCGCACCAGGGCGAGGTCAGTGCCAGCCTGCGCCTGCCCGGCACCGACTACCCCGGCGACCATGAGGTCTTCCAGCAGGCGGAGGACGCGTGCTTCCTGCGCCTCGCCCGCCTGCAGAAGAGCAGGTACGCCGAGGACCTGCAGCTCTACGTCATCACGCCGACCCGGCCGACCTGGCGGAGCGGGGACCGCGAGGCGGTCTGCCTGATGCTCTACGAGGGCACCGGGAAGATCAGCGCACCGCTCGCCGAGACGCTTGACCCCAACCGCAAGCTCTGGCACGAGCTCGCCCGCGGCGACTGCCTCGGCAAGTGGAGCGAGGACCTGCCGGCCCAGCGCGTCCTCGCGTGCACCGATGAGCACTGGATGGAGGTCTTCGCCGTCTTCCGGCTCGAGGACGGGCCGTACCCGGGCGCGAAGGCGACCGAGCGGCGGGCGGAGGCCGGCTGCGACAAGCGCTACGAGAAGGTGTTCAGCGGGCGCCGCACACCGGACATCCTCACCTGGATGATGCCGGAGGAGGACGAGTGGACGTCCGGCCTCCGCACCGTCGTCTGCCTGGGCGAAAGCGAGAAGCGCCCCATGACGAAGCCGCTGCTGCCATGACCGCGCCCGAACCAGCGGACCCGAGCGGCCCCGCCGCACCGCGACGGACGAACGGGTTGGCGGTCGCCGCGCTCGTCACGGGCCTGCTCGGCCTGGTCCTGTTCGCGGTCGGCTTCGGCATCGCCGCGCTCGTCCAGGCCGGACGCCGCGGCGAGAAAGGCAGGGGCCTCGCCGCCGCCGGGCTGGTGGCGGCGGCCGTCTGGACCGCCGTCTTCGGCGTCGCGGCGGTCATGGCCGCCCACCGCGTGGAGGACACGGCCCGCCGGATCGACACGCACGGCAAGACGTGGGCCTCCGACCTGCGCAGCGGCGACTGCTTCAACGCACTCGAAGAGCGGTCGACACGGGTGCTCCTCTTGCCCTCGCCCTGCGACCGGCCGCACGAGGGGGAGATCGGCGCCGAGGTGACCCTGACCGCCTCGGCGTTCCCCGGCGACCGGGCCGTCGCGGAGATGGCCCGGAAGGAGTGCCGCGAACGCACCGGGTTCCTGAGGCAGAGCGCCTACGGGAACCGGCTCGAACTGTACGCCGACCGTCCCGACGAGAAGGCGTGGAAGGACGGCGACCGCGACGTGGTGTGCCTCCTGCGCTACCCCGGCCCGAAGCGGCTCACCGCACCGCTCCTCGACGCCAAGGAGACGGTACTGACACCGCTGGCGCGGCTCGTCCCCGGCGACTGCCTCACCACGTGGCAGATCAGCGGCTTCCTGCCGGCCATCGACTGCCGCCTGGAGCACAAGTTCGAGGTGTACGCCCTCTTCACGCTGCGGGACGGCGAGTGGCCGGGCGAGGACGCGGTGGCACGCGACGCGGACGCGGGGTGCCGGAACCGCTGGGAGAAGATGTTCGGCCCCGCCGGGCCGCGCGTCCCGGCCGGCCAGAAAGCGGGCCGGCACGTCGAGGCGCCGGTCCTGGACAACTGGAAGAAGAGAAACCGGCAGGTCACCTGCCTCGTCACCGGAACCACCGGCCTGCTGAGGGGATCAGTGGTGCCCAAGTGAGCCCGCTCGAACGACCGCTCCGCACGAACTGCCCTCCCCCGCCTCCGGAGACGCCATGACCACCCCCGACGACGACCCGCCGAACGAGACCCCGCCCGCCTGGGTGCCGCCGGACGCGCCGGCCGCGCCCCCGCCCCCGCCCGCGACCGCACCGGCGGCGCCGGGCCCGCCCCTCGCCGAACCCCTCACCGAGCCCCTCACTGGGCCCCTCGCCGCGCCGCCCACCGCGGCCCGGCCGCGAACGAACCGGTGGGCGATCGTCGCGCTCGTCGCGGGCCTGCTCGGCATGGTCCTGCTCGCGGTCGGTTTCGCCGTCGCCGCCTTCGTCCAGACCGGGCGCCGGGGCGAGAAGGGCACCGGCCTGGCCGTCGGCGGGCTCGCCGCCTCCCTGGCCTGGGTCGCCGCCATCGCCGTCGTCGTGACCGTCGGGCCGCTGTCCCCGGACACCTCCGTGCCCGCCGCCCGCGCGGACGGCAAGGTCGCCGTCACCTCGATGCGGCCGGGCGACTGCTTCAGCGAGTTCGAGGAGAGCCCCGCCGGCATGTTCGTGCGGCCGCTGCCGTGCACCACGCCGCACCAGGGCGAGGTCGGCGCCGAGGCGGAGCTGCCGGACGTGCCGTTCCCGGGCCGGGAGGAGGTCGGCAACCGGGCGTGGACGGTGTGCCGCGAGCGGACGCAGTTCCTGGAGAAGAGCCGCTACGGCAAGGACCTCCGGCTCCACGTCGCGCCGCCGGACGAGGCGGCGTGGAAGGACGGCGACCACGCCGCCACCTGCGTCATGCGCTACACCGGCTCCGGCCTGCTCCCGGCGTCCCTCGACCAGACCATGGAGACCAAGGAGCGGTACACGCCGGAGCTCCAGCCGGGAGACTGCGTCAAGAAGTGGGACGACGAGGGCTACCAGCCCCTCGTCCCCTGCACCGAGAAGCACGAGTACGAGGTGCTCGCCTTCTACACGATGCCCGGCGGCAAGTACCCGGGGGCCGCGAAGATGGATCGGAAGGCGCTGGAGGGCTGCGCCAAGCGCGCGGTCGAGGTGTGGCGGTCGGACCCGCCGTTCGACATCGCCGACATGGCGTGGGCGGGTCCCGACAAGCTGGGCTGGGAGGCCGGCAACCGGCTGGTCATCTGCCTGGTGACGGGCCGGAACGGCTTCCTCGACCGCTCCGTCGTCCCGCACTGACCGCGCGGGCGTGCCGCCGGTGCCGGGTGGCACCGGCGGCACGCGGGCGCTACACGACGGCGCCGGAGCTGTCCGCGGTGCGGCGGACGGGCTTCTTCGCCTTGCCCTGCGGCGGCGGGGCCTTCGCGAAGCGCTCCAGCACGACGGCGATCGGCGTCGCGGTGAAGACGCTGGAGTACGTCCCGACGACGATGCCGATCAGCAGGGCGATCGCGAAGTCGGTCAGCGAGTCGCCGCCGAGGATCGCGAGGGCCGCGAGGATGAACAGCGCGCCCATGCCGGTGTTGATCGTGCGCGGGACGGTCTGCAGCGTGCCCCGGTTCGCGATGTCGGCGAACCGGCCCTTGGGGTTGTTCCCCCACAGCTCCCGGATCCGGTCGAACACGACCACGGAGTCGTTCACCGAGTACCCGATGACGGTGAGCAGCGCGGCGAGGAAGACCCCGTCGATCGGTTTGCCGAGCCAGGCGAAGACGCCCGTGACGATCGTGATGTCGTGGAACATCGCGAGGACCGAGCCGCTCGCGAACGTCCAGCGGAATCTGATCGTCAGGTAGGCCAGCTGCGCGAGCAGCGCGATGCCGAGGGCGATCAGCGCGTTCTTGCGCAGCTCGTCGCCGAGGCTCGGCCCGATCAGCTCGTCGCGCTGCTTGGTCGCGCCGCCGCCCTCCTTCGCGAGCGCCTCCTGGATCCGCTTCTCCTCCTCGTTGGTCAGGTCGGAGGTGCGGACGGAGATGTCGTCCTGGCCGGAGGTCTGGACGACGGCGCGCGGGAACCCGGCGTCGGCGACGGCCGCGCGGGCCTTGTCGATGTCGAGGTGCTGGCTGGTGGAGTACTCGACGAGGCGTCCGCCGGTGAATTCCACGCCGAAGTTCAGCCCGCGGGCGAAGATCCCGGTCAGCGCGACGGCGACCGCGACCACGGAGATCCCGATCCACATCCGGCTGCGCTTCATGATGTCGGGGCCGCTGCTCTCCAGCCAGTTGCGGATCCGCCCGGGGCCGGCCAGCCCGCCGGCCCTGCCCTTCATGATCTTGGGCATCCGGGCGGCGGCGGCGTCGGTGAGCACGCGGCTGAGCAGCATCGCCGAGACGAGGGAGGCGAGCACACCGATGGTCAGCGTGACACCGAAGCCCCGGACGGGCCCGGAGGCCAGCCAGAACAGCAGGCCGCCCGCGAGCAGCGTGGTGACGGCGGAGTCGGCGATCGCCGACCACGCCTTGTTGAAGCCGATGGCGAGCGCGTTGCGCGCGCTGCGGCCCGGTGCCGCCGCCCGTTCCTCTCTCGCTCGTTCGAAGGCCAGCACGTTGGCGTCGATCGCCATGCCGATGGCCAGGACGAAACCGGCGAGGCCCGGCAAGGTGAGCGTCGCCCCGATCGCGACGAGCGCCGCGTAGGAGATCAGCGCGTAGCCGGCGAGGGCGAGCGTGGCGAGGAAGCCGACGATGCGGTAGACGGCCACGATGAACAGGCCGGTCAGGATGATGCCGATGATCGCGGCCTTGGCGCTGGCGTCGATGGCCTCGTCGCCGAGGGTCGGGCCGACCACCCGCTGCTCGATGATCTTCACGGGGACGGGCAGCGAGCCGCCCTGGATGAGGGCCGCGAGGTCCTTGGCCTCACCGGCGGTGAAGTCGCCGGTGATCTGGGTGGAGCCGCCGGTGATGCCGACGCCGCAGGGCACGCTCTGGGTGACCTGCGGGGAGGAGATGACCTTGCCGTCCAGCACGATCGCGACGCGCCGCTCGTCGCCGACGGCGCAGGCGGCCTTGGCGGTCAGCTTCTCCCAGGTCTTGCCGCCGCTGCCTTTGAAGTCGACGTTGACGGCCCAGCCGCCGAGGTTCTGCGCGTCGTAGGAGGCGCTCGCCTCGCCGATGCCGGCGCCGGTGAGCGCGGCGGGGCCGATGAGGATCTGCTGCCCGCTCTCGTCCGGGATCAGCTGCTGCCCCTTCTCGGCCTTGCCGGTGTTGGGCAGCACGGGGTGCGCGGTGAGCTGCGCGGTCTTGCCGATCGCCTCGGTGGCGCGGGTCGGGTCCTGGACGTCGGGCAGCTCGACGATCAGCCGCTTGTCGCCGGACCGGGTGATGGACGACTCGGCGACGCCGAGCGCGTCGATGCGGCGGTGCAGGACCTCGCGGGCGCGGTCGGTGGACTCGCGGTTGGCCTTGGTGGTCTGCGAGTCCTGCGTCTCGAGGACGATCTGGGTGCCGCCGCGCAGGTCGAGGCCGAGGCGGGCCGGTTTCGACCAGGCGAAGTAGAAGGATGTGGCGAGCACGGCGAACGCCAGTACCGCCCGCACCATGTTGGCGCGCGTCAAGAGGGAACCTCCACACGGGGGTGTCGGCGCCGCGCCTCAGCGCGCGGCACCGCGGACAGATGGCTCAGATCCGTGCGGTGGAGGGCGGTGCGCGGCCGCGGGGGGCGGCGGGGGGTGCGAGGTCGGGCGAGACGGGGGCGGCGGCGGGCCGGTACGGGCGCCCCGCCGGGGGCGGCACGTCGGCGCCGGCCGCCGGGAGCGCGGCGGGCACCGGCTGCGCGCCCGGCGCGGCGGCACCGGCCGCGTGCTGGGCCGCGGCGGCGACGACCGCCTGCGCGCGGGGGCCGACCTGCGCGTGCCGGACCGTCCGCAGCTTGGTGGACGTCCTGCCGCGGGTGGGCGCCTTGGCCACCGGCGCGGGCCGGAGGCCGGAGACCGTCCCGGTGGCGGACGTGCCGCCGTGGGTGCCGGCGCCGACCGGCCCGACGACGAAGCCGAGCAGGCCGAGCACGACGACGAGCAGCCGGGCGGCGGGCGTGCCCGCGAAGGGCCGGCGCGCAGGGGGCAGGGCGGGGTGCCGCGCGTCGCGCATGCCGCCCTCTCCCTTCCCGCCGTTCCGCTCGCCGCGGGTCCGGCCGTCCGCCGGTCCGCTCAGGCCAACCTAGCCCAGGTTCTCCGGGCCGGAGACGACCTTCGTTTCCCGGCGGCTGAAACACGGGCGCAAATCCCCGTCAAGTGACCCGGCGTGACACTGTCGTCACCCACCCCGCCTCCGCCGTCCCCACCAGCAGACACTGGCCGGTGTCCCAATCCGGCCAGGCCGCAATCGGCCGCCATCCATTGCCCGGTCCGACAACGCGAATTACTTTCGCGTATGCCCACCCCGAACCGGACAGAGGAGTCTCCGGTGGCACGAATCAGACAGACCGCGATCGTCGGGACCGCCGCACTGGCCGTCCTCGCCGCGGGGGTCGCCCCCGCGTACGCCGCGGGCACGACCATCCGCAAGGGCTCGGCCTCGGCCGCCGCCTACTCCGGCAACGTCCAGGCGTCCCTGCTCGGCACCGCGACGGTCTCCACGTCGATCGGCAGCGGGTCCTGCAGCCAGTCGACGATGACCGGGTCCATCAACTCCGACGGCAGCGGCCTCACCATCAGGAGCGCCAGCTTCAGCGGCGACAACGGCGGACCCTGCTCCGGCAGCAGCAGCTCGACCATCGAGACCCTGAACCTGCCGTGGACCGGCGGCAACGTCACCTACGACGCCGGGCACACCGGCGGCCGCGACGCCACGGTCACGATCAGCAACTTCAGCGTCAAGGCCACCGTGGACATCTTCGGCGGCATCAGCTGCCAGTACGGCGGCACGCTCACCGCCAACGGCTACAACGGCGACAACGCCTCGCGGCCCGTCGCCGGCAGCTCCGAGGCGCAGGTCGGCGTCCAGAACGCCCAGGTCAGCAAGACCGGCGGCAGCTTCCTCTGCCCGGGCACCGCCACCGTCAGCGCCACGTACGCGCTGAAGGGCGAGGCCACCGCCGGATCCGGCACCTACAACCAGTCCCTGTACGTCACGGGCTGACCGAAGCCCCCGTAACACCACGCTCCCGGTAAAGGACACGCTCCCCAGGACGTGCTCCCATGAGAAGCGGGCCGCCCCCATCACGCGGGGGCGGCCCGTAGTGGTCTTACGGCCCGGTACGGCCGGCCGATCGGCGGCCTGCCGGACGGCGGCGGGTCAGCAGCCGACGAGCTGCGCCGCGAGGAACGACTCGACCTGGCCGATCGAGATGCGCTCCTGGCTCATCGAGTCGCGCTCCCGGACGGTCACCGCGTCGTCCTCCAGGGTGTCGAAGTCGACGGTGACGCAGAACGGGGTGCCGATCTCGTCCTGGCGGCGGTAGCGGCGGCCGATGGCCCCCGCGTCGTCGAACTCGACGTTCCAGTGCTTGCGGAGCCGCGCGGCGAGGTCGCGGGCCTTCGGGGACAGGTCGGCGTTGCGCGACAGCGGCAGCACCGCGACCTTGACCGGGGCGAGCCGGCGGTCGAGCCGCATGACGGCGCGCTTCTCCATCTTCCCCTTGGCGTTGGGCGCCTCGTCCTCGGCGTAGGCGTCCATCATGAACGTGAGCGTGCAGCGGTCGACGCCCGCCGCGGGCTCGATCACGTACGGGGTGAACCGGTCGCCGGACTCCTGGTCGAAGAACGACAGGTCGGCGCCGGACGCCTTGGAGTGCGTCGTCAGGTCGTAGTCGGTGCGGTTGGCGATGCCCTCCAGCTCGCCCCACTCGCTGCCGACGAAGTCGAACCGGTACTCCACGTCGACGGTGCGCTTGGAGTAGTGCGACAGCTTCTCCTGCGGGTGCTCGAAGAGCCGCAGGTTCTCCTTGCGGATGCCGAGGTCGACGTACCACTGCATGCGCTCGTCGATCCAGTACTGGTGCCATTCCTCGTCGCTGCCGGGCTTGACGAAGAACTCCATCTCCATCTGCTCGAACTCGCGGGTCCGGAAGATGAAGTTGCCGGGCGTGATCTCGTTGCGGAACGACTTGCCGATCTGCCCGATGCCGAACGGCACCTTGCGGCGCGCGGACTGCTGGACGTTCAGGTAGTTGATGAAGATGCCCTGCGCGGTCTCGGGCCGCAGGTAGGCGAGGCCGGACTCGTCCTCGACGGGGCCGAGGTAGGTCTTGAGCAGGCCGTTGAACATCTTCGGCTCGGTGAAGGAGCCCTTGACGCCGCAGTTCGGGCAGGTGACGTCGGCGAGCCCGCCCGCCGGCGGGCGGCCGTGCTTCTCCTCGTAGGCCTCTTCCAGGTGGTCGGCCCGGAAGCGCTTGTGGCAGGACTGGCACTCGGTGAGCGGGTCGACGAACGCCTGGACGTGGCCGCTGGCCTCCCAGACCTCGCGCGCCAGGATGACGCACGAGTCGAGGCCGACGATGTCGTCGCGGCCCTGCACCATGGACTTCCACCACTGGCGCTTGACGTTGTTCTTCAGCTCGACGCCGAGCGGCCCGTAGTCCCAGGAGGCGCGGAGCCCGCCGTAGATCTCGCTCGACGGGTAGACCAGGCCCCGCCGCTTGGCGAGGTTGACGATCGTGTCCAGCACATCGGAACGGCGTGCCATGAGTTCTTCTCCATCCGGCTGGCGGTCGGCGGGACAGTGAGTGCGCCCCGGTCCGCGCACGGCGGGCGGCGGCGAGTGTGATCCCCGGTGAGTGCTCCGGCGCGGTCATCGCCCGCCGCCGGAGAGCATCCCCAGCTTAGGGCACCCGGCGAGCCGCCAAGGCGCTAGTAGACGCGCCCGTCGACGATGTTGCTGTCGATGTTGAGCGTGACGCCGCCGTGCTTCTCCTTGTGGCCGCCGCGGTACTGCTTGATGCGGCGGTGCGGGGACCACCAGCTGTCCGGCAGGTGCGGGTCGTTGTAGACCGAGGCGCGGCCGTTCCAGTTGGCGAACCAGATGGCGGCGGGCTTGCTGATCCCGGCCGCCCGGCCCACGTCGCGGATGCCGGACTTGGCGCTGCTGTAGAGGCACGGGACGTAACCCTCGGCCTCCAGCTTCCGCACCCAGCGGTCGATGAACCGCAGGACGGCCGCCTTGCACCCGCTCTTCTTGCTGTTGTACGCCTCCATGTCGTAGTAGATCGGCTCGCCCTCGGGGATGCCCAGCGCCCGCGCCTTGCGCGCCGCGTTCACAGCCGCCTTGGCGCCCTGCTTGGCGGCGTTCTTGGCGGTGAAGCGCTGCGGGCGGCTCCCGCACGGCGCCTGAAGGCCGACATAGGTGGGCGTGATGCGGTACCCCATCTCGCGGACCTGCCGGACCCAGGACGCGGTGAGGTTCGGCTGGGCGCAGCCGCGCGCCGCGCCGCCGATGTAGATGTTGGTGACCTTGAACGAGGGCTTCCAGGCCCTCATCGTCGCGAGCGAGGGCGCCGTGCACGTGTCGAAGCCCTTGCCGCGCACCCACGGGCGGTCGAGCCCGGCGTCCCCGCGCGGCACGGCGGGCGCCGGCTCGGCGGGCGCCGGCTCGGCGGGCGCCGGTTCGGGGGGCACCGGTTCGGGGGGCACCGGTTCGGTGGACGCCGACGCGGCGGGGTCCGGGGGCGGGGCGTCCCGGCGGACGGCGGGCCGGGCCGACGAGGCGGGCGCCGCCGTCCACTTCGCCGACAGCCGGGTGCCGCGCAGCATCCGCTGCAGCCGTCCCGGGTCCGCGCCGTACACGCCGGTGATCGCGACCCCCGCCTCCGGGAGGGTGAGCCGCGTCTCGTGGTCGAGGTTCGGCGTGATGGTGAGCGAGGCCATCTTGTCGGCGTGCACGACCGTCCGCGCGGAGCGGCCGTTGCCGGCGGGCTCGATGTGGACGGCCTCGGTGCGGCCGACGACGCGGGCCGGGCAGTCCTGCTGCGGACCGGGGCGGCCGAGGTAGACGGCGTGCCGGTCGTAGCGGACGCACCGGGTCGGGTCCGTGTCGAGCCGGTGCACCGCCCAGCCCGCCGGGACGGGCACGCGCAGGCCCCGGTACTCCACGACGCGCGGCCCGGCGGCGCTCGGCGCGCCGGCGTGCGCGGCCAGCCCGGCGGGCCGGGCCGCGAGCCGGGCGGGAGCCGCCTCTAGGACGGCGAGGAGGGGGGCGGCCACCGCCGCCCCGGAAAGCACGCTGAACAGGACGGCGTGGCGCATCACATCTCCCCCGGGACCCGCGCGGTGATCATGTAGGGGCAGAGATGACCATGGCGGCGGCGCCCGAAACCGGCCCCGGGCGCTTCTTGCCCGGCGGTTGCCCCGCTCGTGACCCGGCGGGGCGCGGGGGCCGTCCTCAGGCCGTGCTGACGATCTCGTACGCGCCGGGCTCGTCCACCGCCAGCGCGGCGAGCGGCATGAACTGCATCCGGATGTCGTGGCCGCCGAGCGCCCGCCGGTAGTGCCCGGCGCCGTCCCACTCGGTGACGAGGGCCCACAGGCCGGGGTCGTCGACGGTCCGGGCGAGGCGGCCGGAGCGGAAGCCGGGGCTGGCCGACAGCGCGGTCAGCACCGCCGTCATCCGCTCGGCGAAGCCGGCCGACTGCGCGTCCGGCACCCGGTAGCGGGTTATCGCGATCATCCGTCCATCCTGGCAGTACGTTGGGGCGTGTGGAGACGAGAGGTGAGCGCGGGGGCGGCCTGCGGGCCGCCGTCGAGCGGCACAGCGCGGCGCCCGTGGTGTTCCTGCACCGGCTGCCGCGGTGGGTGCTGCTCGTCGCGGTGTTCCTGCTGCTGGTGGTCGGCATGGTCGGGACGGGCTGGGTCGCCGCGGCCGGGCTGCTGGTCCTGGCCGCCGCGCTGGGCTGGTTCGCCTATCTGAACTGGCCGGCGCTGGACGGTTCGGGAAGGATCCTGCGCGTCGTGGCGCTGGCGGTCCTCGTGGGGTTCGCCCTGGGGCGCGGCATCGGGCGGTTTTGACAACCGTTTTCACTTTGTCCATAATCGGCAGGTGCTCCGCTTCCCCGACTCCCTGCGCGCCCTCCCGGCGGCCGCCCTGGCCCTGGCCGGGCTCGCCGCGGGGCTCGCGGCCTGCGCCGACGCGGACGCCGGCGTCCCGCCCGGCAAGACCGCGGTGGTGGCGTCCTTCTACCCGGTGGCGTGGCTGGCGGAGCGGGTCGGCGGCGACGACGTGTTCGTCCGGACGCTCACCAAGCCCGGCACCGAGCCGCACGACCTGGAGCTGACCGCCCGGCAGGTCGCCCGCATCGAGGACGCCGCCCTCGCCGTCTACGTGCGGGGCGTCCAGCCCGCCGTGGACGACGCCGTCGGCCGGCACGCCAAGGGCAGGTCGCTGGACGCGGCCGCCCTGGTGAAGACGCTGTCCCCGGCCGGCGAGACCGACGACGAGGAGGCGCACGACGGCGTCCGCCACCGGGAGGCCGACTACGACCCGCACCTGTGGCTCGACCCGAGCCGCATGGCCGCCGTCGCCACCGCGCTCGGCGAGCGGCTCGCCGCCGCCGACCCCGGCGGCGCGGCCGGCTACCGGGGCCGCGCCGCCGCCACCGCCGCCGAGCTGACCCGGCTGGACCGCGCGTTCCAGGACGGCCTGCGCACCTGCGCCCGCCGCGACATCGTCACCGCGCACGCCGCGTTCGGCTACCTCGCCGACCGCTACGGCCTGCGGCAGATCCCGGTGTCCGGGGTCGACCCGTCCGGCGGGCCGTCCCCGAAGCGGCTCGCCGAGCTGACCCGGCTGATCTCGGCCACCGGCGCGACGACGGTCTTCACCGAGACGCTGGTCAGCCCGAAGGTCGCCGAGGCGCTGGCCCGGGAGGCGGGGGCGCGGACGGCGGTGCTGGACCCGGTCGAGGGCATCGAGGACGGCTCGCCCGACGACTACATGACGATCATGCAACGGAACCTGCGGACGCTGCGTCCGGCCCTGGAGTGCTCATGAGCGAGGAGACGGCGCCGCCGCTGGCGATGGCGGGCGGGCTCGTCCGGCGGGACGGCCGCGAGGTCCTCGCCGGCATCGACCTGAGGGTCGCGGCCGGCGACGTGCTGGCGGTCCTCGGGCCGAACGGCGCGGGCAAGTCCACGCTGGTCAAGGCACTGCTCGGGCTGGTCCCGCTGGCCGCCGGACGCACCGAGATCTACGGCGCGGCGCCCGCCCGGTTCCGCGACTGGCGGCGGATCGGGTACGTCCCGCAGCGGCTGCCGATGGGCGGCGGGGTGCCGGCGACCGTCCGGGAGGTCGTGGCGTCCGGGCGGGTGGCCCGGCGGTCGCGCTGGCTGCCCGCGGCGTTCACCGACCGGACGGCCGACCGCGCCGCGGTGGACCGCGCGCTGCGCACCGTCGGGCTCGCCGACCGGGCCCGCGACTCGGCGCACCTGCTGTCGGGCGGCCAGCAGCAGCGGGTGCTGATCGCCCGCGCGCTCGCCGGGGAGCCCGACCTGTTCGTGCTGGACGAGCCGACCGCCGGGGTGGACGCGCGCAGCCAGGCGGCGCTCGCCGCCACCCTGCACGAGCTGGCCGGGGACGGCCGCACGGTCGTCCTCGTCGCGCACGAACTGGGCCCGCTGGAGCCGCTCGTCACCCGCACGGTCGAGCTCGGCCACGGCCGCATCGTGCACGAGACGACCACCCACGCGACGACGGTCGGCAGGACCGCGACCACGGGAAGGCCCGCGTGAGCGAGATGCTGCAGTACGACTTCATGCGCGTCGCCCTGGTGATGGCGGTGCTGATCGGGCTGACCGCCCCCGCCGTGGGCACGTTCATCGTCCAGCGCCGGCTGTCGCTGCTCGGCGACGGCATCGGCCACATCGCGCTGACCGGCATCGGGCTCGGGCTGCTCACCAGCACCTCCCCCGTGCTCGGCGCGCTGGTGGTGTCGGTGCTCGGCGCGGTGGCGATCGAGGTGGTGCGGGCCCGCAGCCGCAGCGGCGGGGACGTCGCGCTCGCCCTGCTGTTCTACGGCGGGCTCGCGGGCGGCGTGATCCTGACGAACGCCAACGGCGCCGGCTCGGCGAGCCTGCAGTCGTACCTGTTCGGCTCGATCAGCAGCGTGACGGTGACCGACCTGTACGTGGTCGCGGGGCTCGCCGCCGCCGTCCTCGCGATCGTGGCGGTGTTCGGCCGGGAGCTGTTCCTGCTGTGCCAGGACGAGGAGGTGGCGCGGGCGGCGGGCCTGCCCGTCCGGTTCCTCAGCGTGCTGATCGCCGCGACCGCCGCGGTGACCGTGGTGATCTCGATGCGCGCGATCGGGCTGCTGCTGGTCAGCGCGCTGATGGTCGTCCCGGTGGCGGCGGCGCAGCAGCTCACCCGGGGCTTCTGGCAGACGATGCTGGCCGCGATGGGGATCGGTGTGGTCTCGGCCGTTTCGGGTCTCGCGGGGTCCTTCGAGTACGATCTGCCTCCAGGCCCCTCGATCGTGCTGCTGGCGCTCGCGGCGTTCGTGGTCGCGGTCGCCGGGGGCCCGGTGGTGCGCCGCAGGCGCGCCCGCGCCCGCGCGGCGGACGGCGCCGTTCCCGCCGGGTCCGGCGTGGAGGCGCGCGTGGATGCCGAGGCGGAGGTGCTTGGGGGATGACGACGGCCCGCCGGGACGCGGTGCGGCAGGTGCTGGCCGGCTGCGAGGGGTTCCGCAGCGCGCAGGACATCTACGCCGACCTGCGCGCCGACGGCTCCAAGATCGGCCTGACCACCGTGTACCGGGCGCTGCAGGCGCTCAGCGACGCGGGCGAGGTCGACGTGCTGCGCACCGACGAGGGCGAGGCCGTCTACCGCGCCTGCCGCACCGAGCAGCACCACCACCACCTGGTCTGCCGCGACTGCGGCCGCACGGTCGAGGTCGAGGGCCCGGCCGTGGAGCGGTGGGCGGACGCGATCGCCGCCGAGCACGGGTTCACCGACATAACGCACACCGTCGAGGTGTTCGGCACCTGCGCCGCCTGCTCCGCCGCCCGGCGCTGAGCTGCGGAGCGGCACTCTACTGATCGGTAGCAAGACGCGTAGTCCACACGCGCCGCCGGGATTTCTTGGCGAATTGTCACATCTACAACAGTCCTGCCCTATGTCATAAATGTCGCATCGCCACGGCGGGCCCGACGGCGGGCCTCTCGGGGGGTGCGTGGCGCCCGCACGAGAGGGCGTTCATGACAAGACGGGCGTTCACCAGCCGACGTACCGCGCTCCTGGCGTCGGCGACCCTGCTCGCGACGGCCGGCACCGCGCTGCCCGCCTCCGCGCGGCAGGCGCCGTCCCCTCCCACCCCCCAGCAGGCCGCCGAGCGCGCGCTCCACGCGCTCGCCGACCGCGGCGCGGCGGTCCGCGCCGGGGACGGGCAGTCCTTCAAGGTCGTCCGGGTCGGCATCGACCGGGACGGCACCTCGCACACCCGGATGACCCGCACCTACAACGGGCTGCCGGTGTTGGGCGGCGACATCGTCGTCCACCAGTCCGCGGCAGGCGCCTGGCGCGGCAGCAGCGGAACGCTCGCGCAGGCGCCCGCCGACTCCACCCCGGAGGTCAGCGCCGCGACCGCCAAGAAGCGCGCCGTCACCAAGCAGCGCAAGGCGGACGGCTCCCCCGCCCTGGTCGTGGAGGCGCGCACCGCCGACCACGCGCCCCGGCTCGCCTGGCGCGTCCAGACCGTCGGCACGCAGGCCGACGGCACGCCCAGCCGGGTCTTCACCTCCGTGGACGCCGCGACCGGCAAGGTCCTGCTGCGCGAGGAGATGATCCGCACCGAGGCGGGCGACGGCAAGTCGCTCTACACCGGGACGGTCCCGCTGGAGACCACCAAGTCGGGCACCACCTACCAGCTGAAGGACCCGACCCGCGGCAACACCTACACCGGCGACGCCGAGAACCAGACCGACCTCTGCTTCCTCATCTGGTGCTTCCGGCGCGCCCCCGCCACCCTGTTCACCGACGCCGACAACCACTGGGGCAGCGGCACCACGTCCGACCGCGCCACCGTCGCCGTCGACGCCCAGTTCGGCACCGACATGACCTGGGACTTCTACAAGAACGTCTTCGGCCGCAGCGGCATCGCCGGCGACGGCAAGGGGTCGTTCAACCGCGTCCACTACGGCAGCGGCTACGCCAACGCGTTCTGGGACGACTCGTGCTTCTGCATGACCTACGGCGACGGTGACGGCTCCCAGCTCGGCCCGCTCACGTCCCTGGACGTCGCCGCGCACGAGATGAGCCACGGCGTCACCAGCGCCACCGCGAACCTCACCTACTCCGGCGAATCGGGCGGGCTGAACGAGGCGACGTCCGACATCATGGCCGCCGCCGTCGAGTTCTACGCCAACAACCCCAACGACGTCGGCGACTACCTGGTCGGCGAGGAGGTCGTCCTGCCCGGCTTCGGCAAGGCCGCGCTGCGGTTCATGGACAAGCCGAGCCGCGACGGCAACTCCCCCGACGCCTGGTCGTCCAACACCAAGAACCTCGACGTCCACTACTCCTCGGGAGTCGCCAACCACTTCTACTACCTGCTGTCCGAGGGCAGCGGCGCCAAGACGATCAACGGCGTCTCCTACAACAGCCCCACGTCCAACGGCTCCACGATCACCGGCATCGGCCGGGACGCCGCCACGAAGATCTGGTACCGGGCGCTGACCACGTACATGACGTCCTCGACCGACTACAAGGGCGCGCGGACCGCGACCCTGAGCGCGGCGGCGGACCTCTACGGCGCGGGCAGCACGCAGTACAGCACCGTGGCCGCGGCCTGGTCCGCGGTGAACGTCACCTAGGACCCCCGTTCCGGGGAAGGAAGCCCCGTGCCCGTGGAGGCACGGGGCTTTCCCGGGTCCGCGCCGACACGGGCACGGGCATTCCCGGGTTGATGATCCCCCGGCGGGGGCCATGGTGGAGAATCGGGGCATGGCTACGACACGTACCGCAAACGCGCACTGGGAAGGCTCGCTCCTGGAGGGCCAGGGCACCGTCTCGCTGGACTCCTCGAAGCTCGGCACCTACGACGTGACCTGGGCGTCGCGGAGCGAGGAGCCGGGCGGGCGGACGAGCCCGGAGGAGCTCATCGCCGCCGCGCACTCCACCTGCTACTCGATGGCGCTCTCGCACGCCCTCGCCGGCGCCGGGACGCCCCCGGAGAAGGTGGACACCAAGGCCGAGGTCACCTTCCAGCCGGGCGAGGGCATCACCGGCATCCACCTGACCGTCCGGGCGAGCGTGCCCGGCCTCTCCCCGGCCGACTTCGAGAAGGCCGCGCAGAACGCCAAGGAGAACTGCCCGGTCAGCCAGGCGCTCAAGGGCACCAAGATCACCCTGGACGCCGCCCTCGGCTGAGGCGCCGGCCGGTCGATCGAGGCGTCAGCCGGTCGCGGCGGCGGGTTCCACCGAGTTGGGGACCGCGCCGCCGTACCGGCGGTCGCGGGAGGCGTACAGCTGGCACGCGTGCCACAGGTGGCGGCGGTCGAAGTCGGGCCACAGCGTGTCGAGGAACACCATCTCCGCGTACGCCGACTGCCAGAGCAGGAAGTTGGACGTGCGCTGCTCCCCCGACGAGCGCAGGAACAGGTCGACGTCGGGGATGCCCGGCTCGTCCAGGTAGCGGGCGAACACCTTCTCGTTGATCTTGTCGGGGCTGAGCCGGCCGTCCCGCACGTCGCGGGCGATCGCCGCCGCCGCGTCCGCGATCTCGGCCCGGCCGCCGTAGTTCACGCAGAACTGCAGGGTGAGGACGTCGTTGCCGCGGGTCATCTCCTCGGCGGTCTCCAGCTCCTTGATGACGCTGCGCCACAGCCGCGGCCGGCGGCCCGCCCAGCGCACCCGCACGCCCATCGCGTTGAGCTGGTCGCGGCGGCGGCGGATCACGTCCCGGTTGAAGCCCATGAGGAAGCGGACCTCGTCCGGGGAGCGCTTCCAGTTCTCGGTGGAGAACGCGTAGGCCGACAGGTAGGGGACGCCCAGCTCGATCGCGCCCATGATGACGTCGAAGAGCGAGTCCTCGCCGCGCTTGTGCCCCTCGGTGCGCGGCAGCCCGCGCTCCTTCGCCCAGCGGCCGTTGCCGTCCATGACGATGGCGACGTGCCGCGGCACCAGCTCCGCGGGGATCGCGGGCGGGACGGCGCCGTCCCGGTGCGGCTCCGGTGGCGATACGGGCCTGCTCAAACTCGCTCCCTGTCGGTGTCGTCGTGTGACTCGTCGTGCGTTCGGGGGGTCGCGTCCCGCTCCACGTGGCGGAGCGAGCGGATCCCGTGCTCCAGATGCCACTGCAGGTAGGCGGCCACCAGGCCGCTGGTCTCCGCCCGGTGCCGCTGCTCGCTGGCGTCGGCGTACTCCCAGTCGCCGCGCAGCAGCGCCAGCATCAGCGCGAACGTCGGCGGCGCCGGGGTCGCGGCGCCCGGCTGCCGGCAGTTCGCGCAGACCGCGCCGCCCGCCGCGATGGCGAACCCGCGCAGCCCGCCGCGGGTGCCGCAGCGGCAGCACTCGTCCAGCGCGGGCGCCCAGCCGGCGACCGACAGCGAGCGCAGCAGGAAGGCGTCGAGCACGAGCCGGGGGTCGTGGCTGCGCTCGGCGAGGGTGCGCAGCCCGCCGACCAGGAGCAGGAACTGCCGCAGCGCGGGCTCCCCCTCGTCGCCGGCCAGCTTCTCCGCCGTCTCCAGCATCGCCGTCCCCGCCGTGTAGCGGGGGTAGTCGGCGACGAGCGCCTCCCCGTACGGGCGCAGCGTCTCGGCCTGCGTGATGAGGTCGAGGGAGCGCCGCTCGTACAGCTGGAGGTCCACGTGCGTGAACGGCTCCAGCCGCGCGCCGAACCGGGACTTGGTCTTGCGGACCCCCTTCGCCGCGGCGCGGATCCGGCCGGTCCGCCGGGTCAGCACCGTCACGATGCGATCGGCCTCGCCCAGCTTCTGGGTGCGCAGGACGATGCCTTCGTCGCGGTAGAGGGTCACCCGTTCATTCTGACGCACGCCGCGCGATGCCTCGGCGCGGCGTGCGGACATCTCCCCAGGAACTTCTCAAGGCGCTCGGGTGGTACCGCTGCGCTTCATAACAATCACATACCGTGACCGGATTCGGCCGTGACGTCCCGCCGAAAGTTGTGGCTCGAACCACCCGGAGCTGGCAGCGTTGTGGCATGAGATGCCACATCGTGCCACCGCACATGCTGGAGCGCATCGCCCGCGACGCCGACGATCCGGCCCTCCGCGCCCGCGCCCGCCGTACGCTGGCGCTCACGTCGGCGCAGTTCGCCGAACGCAAGCTGGCCGCGGCCGGCGCCCCCGGCCCCTCGGAGGACTTCGTCCCCGACCGGACCATCGGCGACGCGGGCCACCGCGAGGAGCTGCCCGGCCGCACCGTCCGCTCCGAGGGCGGCCCCGCCACCGGCGACCGGGCCGCCGACCAGGCCTACGACTGGCTCGGCGCGACGTTCGACTTCTTCGAGGCCGCGTACCGGCGCAACTCGATCGACGGCGCCGGGCTGCGGATGGTCTCGACCGTCCACTACGGCGACGACTACGACAACGCCTTCTGGAACGGCGAGCAGATGGTGTACGGCGACGGCGACGGCGTCCTGTTCACCGGCTTCACCGGTCCCCTCGACGTCACCGGGCACGAGCTCACCCACGGGATCACCCAGTACACCGCCAACCTGGAGTACTACGGCCAGGCCGGCGCCCTCAACGAGTCCATGTCGGACGTGTTCGGCTCGCTCATCAAGCAGTGGCATCTCGGGCAGACCGCCGACCGGGCCGACTGGCTCATCGGGCAGGGGCTGCTGGCCGAGGGCGTCAACGGCGTCGCGCTGCGCTCGATGAAGGAGCCCGGCACCGCCTATGACGACCCCCGCCTCGGCAAGGACCCGCAGCCCGCCCACATGGACCACTACGTGGAGACCTACCGCGACAACGGCGGCGTCCACATCAACTCGGGCATTCCCAACCACGCGTTCTACCTCGCGGCGACCGCGCTCGGCGGCAACGCCTGGGAGAAGGCCGGCCGCGTCTGGTACGACACGCTCACCGGAGGCACCCTCGCCGCCGACGCCGACTTCGCGGCCTTCGCCGCCGCGACCGCCGCGACCGCGGGCCGGCTGTTCGGCGCCGGCTCCGCCGAGGCGAAGGCGGTGAACCGCGCCTGGACCGGGGTAGGAGTCTCCATGGAGGCGAACGGATAGCGCAGTGAAAGTGACAGTCGTCCGCAGCGGAGGATTCGCGGGGATCGAGCGGCGCGCCGAGTCCGACAGCGCCAGCGACCCCATGCTGACGCGGCTCGTCCACCGGGTGGATCTGGCGTCGGTCCCCCCGCCGGGCCGGATCCCCGACCAGTTCCTGTACGAGATCGACATCGACGGCGACCGCACCACCGTCGGCGAGGCGCAACTGCACGGTCCGCTCCGCGAACTGGTCCACCACGTCCTCGGCCGCGCCCGCTGACCCGCGGGCGCGACCGGGGGCCCGGCCTACCGGAGACCGCGGGCGCCTCCCAACACCCGCGGCCCCGGCCCCCTCTCAGGGGTTGCGGTTGATCGTGAACGTGGTCGTCGTGTTCTTGACGTCAGCGTCCCGATGGTGATGCCGGAGTAGACGAGCGTGTCAGCGATGTGGATGTTGCGGAAGGTGTTGCCTCCTCCGCCGTAGACGGCGAGGCCGGCGGCGCGCCAGGTGAGGAGGGAGGTCAGGTCCTCGTAGGCGTTGCCGGTCTCCTGCTCGTTGCGGTTGTCGAATGCGGGAGTTCTTGATCGTGGAATTGTCGACGTTGGTGCCCCAGAAGAGGCAGACGACGTGCTCGGCCCAGATGTCGTCGATGGTCATGTCGCTGACGTTGGAGAAATCGAACACCTTTCCCGGTCCGTCGATCCGCGAGGTGTAGTTGCCGAAGAACCCGAACCCGGAGAACGCCGAGCCGTTGGCGGACGCCTCCGTCCGGAACCCGGCACCGGTGTTCTGCTGGTTCGGCGGCGTGCGGTGGCGAGAATCCGGGATCTCATGGGGGTTCCTCCTGGGCCGTCGGGTCGGCCAATTGCGAGGAACATACATAGACCAACAACTCAATGCAATAGCTGAATGAACATGCGCAAAAAGCCGACAGTGAGAACGGTCCAGCGGCGTAAACGGGTGCAGAACGACGAAAGCCGCCCTGCGGGAGGGCGGCTTTCGGACGGTCCGGAGATCAGGCGGCGCGCACGGGCGCGGTGGAGGCGCGGACGACCAGCTCCGGCTCGTAGAGCAGCTCCTCGGCGGACACCGAGGCGCCCTCCACCTGGTTCACCAGCAGCGTGACCGCCGCGCGGCCGATGGCCTCGATCGGCTGCCGGACGGTGGTGAGCGGCGGGTTCACGCAATTCATGAACGCCGAGTCGTCGTAACCGACGACCGAAACGTCGCCCGGCACCGACATGCCGAGGCGCCGGACGGCGCGGATCACGCCGAGCGCGAGCGGGTCGCTGGCGCAGATGATGCCGGTGACGCCGTCGCGGATCAGCCGCCCGGTGACGGCCTGGCCGCCCTCCAGGGAGAACATGCTGCGCCGGATCCAGGCGTCCGGCAGCTCGACGCCCGCGCGCTCGGCGGCGGCGCGGACGGCGGCGAGCTTGCGGCTGGACGGCACGTGGTCGGCCGGGCCGAGGACGGCGCCGATCCGCTCGTGCCCGAGCGACAGCAGGTGCGCGAACGCCTGCTCGGCGGCCACCGCGTCGTCGGTCGAGACCTGCGGGAAGCTGAGCTCGTCGGCGGCCGCGTTGACCAGCACGACGGGCAGCCGCACGTCGAGCAGCCGGTGGTAGTGCTCGTGCGGCGCGTCGGCCTCGGCGTACAGGCCGCCGGCGAACACCACCCCGGACGCCTGCTGCTGCAGGAGCATCTCGACGTAGTCGGCCTCCGACAGGCCGCCCGGGGTGAGCGTGCACAGCACCGGCGTGAACCCGCGCTGGGCGAGGGCGCCGCCGACGACCTCCGCCAGCGCGGGGAAGATCGGGTTGCCGAGCTCGGGCAGCACGAGGCCGACCAGCCGGGCCCGCTCGCCCCGCAGCTGGGTGGGGCGCTCGTAGCCGAGCACGTCGAGGGCGGTGAGGACGGCCGCGCGGGTCGCGTCCGACACGCCGGGCTTGCCGTTCAGGACCCGGCTGACGGTGGCCTCGCTGACCCCGACCTTCTTGGCGACCTCGGCCAGGCGACGTGTCATGCCGAAACTATACGACGCGATCGCGCAAGCCCCTTACGCTTCTTGCGCGCGGGCCACCCGGTTCACGGCGGACAGGATCGCCTTGAGGGACGCGGTCACGATGTTGCCGTCGATGCCGACGCCCCACACCGTCGTGCCGTTCACGTCGCACTCGACGTAGGCGGCGGCGCGCGCGTCGCCGCCCGCGCTCATCGCGTGCTCGGCGTAGTCCAGCACCCGCACGTTGACCCCGATCGTGGCGAGCGCGTCCTCGAACGCCGAGACCGGGCCGTTGCCGACGCCCTCGATCTCGCGGATCTCGCCGTCGACGCGGACGTCGCAGCTGAGCGCGTCCTTCTCGTCCACCCGGGACGTGGCGCGGTGCGCCAGCAGCCCGGCGCGCGGCCCGTTGCCGAGGAACTCGGCCTCGAAGATCTCCCACATCCGCTCCGGCGTGACCTCGCCGCCGGCGCTGTCGGTGTGCTCCTGCACCACCCGGGAGAACTCGATCTGCAGCCGGCGCGGCAGCTCCAGGGAGTGCTCGGTCTTCATGATGTAGGCGACGCCGCCCTTGCCGGACTGGCTGTTCACCCGGATCACGGCCTCGTACGTCCGGCCGACGTCGTGCGGGTCGATCGGCAGGTACGGGACCTCCCAGCGGTACGCCTCCACCGGGGTCCCGGCGGCCTCGGCGTCGCGCCGCAGGTGGTCGAAGCCCTTGTTGATGGCGTCCTGGTGGGAGCCGGAGAAGGCGGTGTAGACCAGGTCGCCGCCGTAGGGGTGCCGCTCGTGGACGGGCAGCTGGTTGCAGTACTCGACGGTCCGCCGGATCTCGTCGATGTCGGAGAAGTCGATCTGCGGGTCGACGCCCTGGGTGAACAGGTTCAGGCCGAGGGTGACCAGGCAGACGTTGCCGGTGCGCTCGCCGTTGCCGAACAGGCAGCCCTCGATGCGGTCGGCGCCCGCCATGTAGCCGAGCTCGGCGGCGGCGACGGCCGTCCCGCGGTCGTTGTGCGGGTGCAGCGACAGGACGACCGAGTCCCGGTAGGCCAGGTTCCGGTTCATCCACTCGATCTGGTCGGCGTACACGTTCGGCGTCGCCATCTCGACGGTCGCCGGCAGGTTGACGATGACCTTGCGGTCCGGGGTCGGCTTCCACACGTCGTTGACGGCGTTGCAGACCTCGACGGCGTACTCCAGCTCGGTACCGGTGAACGACTCCGGCGAGTACTGGAAGTAGATCTCGGTGTCGCCCATGTCCTCGGCGAGCTTGGCGCACAGCTTGGCGCCCTCGACGGCGATCGCGGTGATGCCGTCCGTGTCCTGCCCGAACACGACGCGGCGCTGCAGCGTGCTGGTCGAGTTGTACAGGTGCACGATGGCCTGCTTGGCGCCGCGCACCGACTCGAAGGTCCGCTCGATCAGTTCCGGGCGGGCCTGGGTCAGCACCTGGATGACGACGTCGTCGGGGATCCGGCCCTCGTCGATGATCTGCCGGACGAAGTCGAAGTCGGTCTGGCTCGCCGCCGGGAAGCCGACCTCGATCTCCTTGTAGCCCATCCGTACCAGCAGCTCGAACATCTTGAGCTTGCGGTGGGCGTCCATCGGGTCGATCAGCGCCTGGTTGCCGTCCCGCAGGTCGACCGCGCACCAGCGCGGCGCCTCGGTGATGACGGCGTCCGGCCAGGTGCGGTCGGACAGCTTGACCGGGGCGAAGGGGCGGTAGCGCTGGAAGGGCATACCGGAGGACTGCTGTTGCGGATACATCCGTTGAGATCTCTCTGCTCGAACCTCGCGGCCGACGTCCACGTCAAAGTCCCGCAGCGAGGGAGCCGACCTGTCTTACAGGCCCCCGCTGCGGCCGCTAAGGAGGAGCAGCTCACGCAACACGTCCGCCAACGTAACAGATGCCATCCGGGTTGCGGAAACCCAGGTCCGCATGTTGAGACAACAGCGGCCTCCTCCGTCTCATCGCAACGCCTCCCGGCGCGCGGGTCATTCCCCCGGGACGGTCAGGGGACGAGGACGGAGAGGCAGGTCACGCAACCGTCGAGGGCCTCGAACTCGCTGATGTCCACGCTGGTGACGCGCAGCCCGTCCGCCGCCAGCCGCGCCGCCGTGCGCGGCGCCGAGGCCGCCATCAGGACGTGGTCGGGCCCGAGCGGCACCACGTGGGCGCCCGCCGGCTCGGGCGCGACGCGCAGGCTCGGCAGCGCGGAGGTGTCCACCAGTTCGGGCCGGCCGATCAGGCCGCCGTCCGGCAGCGCGGTCACCGCCGACTTCAGGTGCAGGCAGCCGCGGGTGTCCACCGGCACGACCCGCCGCCCGCCCAGCAGCCGCGCCAGCGCGCAGATGCCCTCCTCGTTGGTGCGGGCGCCGCGGCCCGCGTAGACGGTGCCGCCGACGCTCAGCACGTCGCCGCCGTCCAGGGTGCCGGGCGGCTCGATCCGCTCGATCCGCAGGCCCAGCTCGCGCGCCGCCCGCTCGGCGCCCGGCAGCTCGCCCCGGCGGCGCTCCTCCCCCGACCGGCACACGATCGCCAGGTCGCCGGCGACGACCAGGGCGTCCTCGACGAACACGGCGTCGGGCAGGTCGTCGGCGGGCGGCACGGCGCGCACCGACCAGCCCGCCGAGCGCAGCGCCGCGACGTAGGCGGCGTGCTGGCGCGCCGCGAGCGCGGCGTCCACCGGGCGGCGGGTCGCGTGGGTGACGATGCCCTCGGCGATCCGCGGGCCGGGAGCCCGGACGAGCGCCGTTCCGGCGGCGGGCATGTCAGCGCGCCGCGCCCTCGGTGGTCACGATCACGCCCAGCGCGTACGCCGGGGACATGCCGAGCAGGTCGGCGATGCCGTGCAGGGCCTGCCGCTCGCCGTCGCCGAGCGGCCCGTCCGCCAGCCCGATCCGGACGGCCTGCGCGAGGAACCACTCCTTGGCCTCCACCGCGAGCTGCGCGCCGGCGTGCACGACCTCCCGCTGCAGGAACGTGCGGCGCAGCGCGAGGTCGGCGTCGATCGCGGCGGCGTCGTAGTCCGGCTCGCCGTACCCGCTGACGGTGGCGATCGCGCGGGCGCGGGCCGCGGGGGCGGCCGGGTCGCCGGCCCGCAGCACCAGGGCGGCGGCCGCCCGCATGCCCGCGGCCAGGGTCTCCCCCAGCTGCCGCGCGGTCGGCGTGCGCAGCGCCGCGACCGGGAACCGGCCCTTGCAGGTGCGGCATTCCACCGCGTGGGAGAGCCGCCACAGCGGCACCATCGGGACGAAGAACACCGAGAGCCAGCGGCGCCCGGCGCGCCTGCGGTAGGCGCGGTCGCCGCCGCACTGCGGGCAGTGGAACGTCCCCTCGCTGACGGTACGGAACACCGCCGTCAGCCCGAAAACGAGCAACACCGGGGATCTCCTCCCATAACGGACTCTGTCCAAAGTACCGACCCGGCGCCGCCGCCGTGGCCGTCCCGGTCCAGGCGCGTCCTGCCTTTACGCTGGGTTCATGACCGGTGACCTGGGTTCCGACGCGGGCCGCGCGCAGCCGCGCCCGTCCTTCCTGCCGCCCGTCGACGGCTACCCGCCGCCCGCCGGCGAGCCCGCCCCGGACGCGTACGCCGCACCGGAGCCGGCCCCGGCGCGCGGCGGCGCCCTGTGGATCCTCGCGCTGATCGCCGCCGCGTCGGCGCTGCTGGTGTCGGCGTTCCTGCCGTGGGCGCACGCCGCGGTCGCCGTCGAGCTGTTCGGCCGCACGCTCAGCCGCGACCTCGGCAGCGTCGCCGGCATCGACGCCGACGACATGGTCCTCGCCGTCCCGGTGCTGGCGGTCATCGCGATCGCGCTCGCCTGCTGGGACCTGATCGGCCGGGACGCGCGGATCGGCGGGCTCGCCGCCGTCCCCGGCACGCTGGCCCTGCTGGTGTGCGGCATCTTCGTGCTGCGGCTCGGGGACGTCCGCGACGACCTCCCCGAGACCGGCCTTGACCTCGGCTACCAGATCACCGTCCGCTACGGCTGGTACCTCGCGGTCGTGGCGTCCCTGTTCGTGGTCGGCTTCAGCCTCGCCCGCCCCATCGGCGCGCGCGCGGCGCGCTCCCAGAGCCCGGACCAGTACGCGTACCAGTACCAGCCGCAGGAGCAGTACCAGCCGCAGTTCGCCTACCCCGACCAGCCGGCCGATGGCGCCGCCTGGCCCGACGAGAACCAGGCATGGGGCCGCCGCCAGGACGTGCCGGAAGATCCCTCGGAACCGGAGCCCGCGCCGGAACCGAAACCGGAGGCGAACCCGGATCAGTACCACTCTGGGGGGACGACCCCCCAGACCCCCCGGCAGGAGCAGGACTGACCGCCGCCCTCCGCTCCGCCGGAGCTCCGCCACGGGCGGCGGTCAGTCGTAGAAGCCGAGCCTGCGGAGCTGCTTGGGGTCGCGCTGCCAGTCCTTCAGGACGCTGACGCGCAGGTCGAGGAAGACCTTGGTGCCGAGCAGCGCCTCGATCTGCCGGCGCGCCGCCGCGCCGACCTCGCGGAGCCGGGCGCCCTTGTGGCCGATGATGATGCCCTTCTGGCTGGACCGCTCGACGTACAGGTGCGCGTAGACGTCCACGAGGTCGCGGCCCTCGCGCGGCGCCATCTCGTCCACCACCACGGCGATCGAGTGGGGCAGCTCGTCGCGGACGCCCTCCAGCGCCGCCTCCCGGATCAGCTCGCTGATCAGGACCTGCTCGGGCTCGTCGGTGAGGTCGCCCTCCGGGTAGAGCGGCATGCCCTCCGGCAGGTGGGAGATCAGCAGGTCGCCCACGAGGCCGACTTGGAAGCCGTCCGCGGCCGAGCACGGCACGATGTCGGCGAACTCGCCGAGGCGGCCGACGGCGAGGAGCTGCTCGGCGACCTGCTCGGGCGTCGCCAGGTCCGTCTTCGTGACGATCGCCACCACGGGCGTCTTCTTCACGCCCGCCAGCTCGCGCGCGATGTACTTGTCGCCGGGCCCGACGGGCTGGTCGGCGGGGACGCAGAACCCGATCGCGTCCACCTCGGTCAGCGTGGACCGGACGAGGCTGTCCAGCCGCTCCCCGAGCAGCGTCCGCGGCTTGTGCAGGCCGGGCGTGTCGACGATGACCAGCTGCGCGCCGGGCCGGTGCACGATCCCGCGGATGGCCCGCCGCGTCGTCTGCGGGCGGCTGCTGGTGATCGCGACCTTGGTCCCGACGAGGGCGTTCATCAGGGTCGACTTGCCCACGTTCGGCCGCCCGATGAAGCACGCGAACCCCGCCCGGTGCCCCTCGGGCGCCCCGTTTCCCACACTGGTCATCCCCCAATTGTCGCCCACCCGGCGGGGCGGACGGCACGTCCGGTCAGGCGGCGGGGGTACCGAGGCGGCCGAGGGACGCACGGGCCTTGTCGGTCCACTGGACGGCGCCGAGGCGGTCGGCGACCTCGGCGGCCTTGCGGTAGTGGGCGGCGGCCGTCTCGGCGGGGCGCTCCAGGAACAGCGCGAGGTCGCCGAGGATCTGCGCGACGGGGCCGATCGTGGCGGCGGCGGTGGCGCCGCCGCTGACGTGGTCCTCATAGGGCCGGAGCACCGCGTAGGCCCGTTCCGCCAGGTCGCGGTCGCCGAGCGCCATCGCGCGCAGCGCC
This sequence comes from Actinomadura geliboluensis, assembly GCF_043197915.1. Lineage (NCBI taxonomy): Bacteria > Bacillati > Actinomycetota > Actinomycetes > Streptosporangiales > Thermomonosporaceae > Actinomadura > Actinomadura geliboluensis. Next base: position 732,880 of record NZ_JBICUA010000001.1, read on the forward strand.
CGGATCGACATGGTGAGGTCGAAGAAGTAGTCGAGCCGGACGGGCCCCGCGCCGGCGGCGGCCCGCCGCGCCTCCGCGGTGCGGCCGGCGGCGGCCAGGGCGAGGGCGTACACGTCGGCGGTTGCCTCGACGTGGCTCCACTGCCGGTGCAGCCAGGCGGCGCCGTCCACCAGCTCGCCCTCGCGGCCCTGGCCGAGCCGCATGCAGAACAGCCCGACGAAGACCATGCCGCGCTCGCTGAACCAGATGCCGGTCCGGCCGATGGCGCCGCCGACCTCCTCGTAGGTGCGCTCGGCCGCGTCGAACCGGGCGGCGAAGGCGTGCACGAGCCCGGCGTACCAGCCGGCGATCTTCGCGAGCAGCGGCAGCCCGAACTGGTCGGCGAGCCGCCGCCCCTCCGCCAGGTGCCGGTGCGCGGTGGGCAGGTCGAGGGCGGCGACGGCGCACTGCTGGAGCTGCAGATGCGCGAGGACGCGGTAGGTGCCGAGGTCGTGCGCGGCGGCGAGGTCGAGCAGCTCGGCGGCGATCCGGGTACGGCGGGCGAGGCCGTCGGCGGTGCGGTAGCCGTTGACGTAGCCGCCGTTGAGCGCCGCGGCGAGCAGCTCCGGGACGCCGAGCCCGCGGGCCGTGGCGATGGCCTCCTCGGACGCGGTGAGCCCGCGGTCGTCCTGCTCGCCCTCCAGCTCCATCGCGAGCGTGGTCAGCAGCCGGACCCGCAGTTCCGGCTCGTCGGCGGGGAGCCGGTCGAGGGCCTCGCCCGTCGCCTCGACCACGGCGCGGTCGACGGTCCCGTACTCGCGGCTCGTCCACAGGGTCGGGACGTCGAAGCTCGTGATGATCCGGGCGAGCAGCCGGACGTCGCCGAACGCGCGGGCGTCGGCGATGGCGGCCAGCCGCCGCTCCCGCGCGGCGACGACCTGCCCGGACAGCGCGCCCGCGCGGATCGCGGCGGCCTCCGCCGCCAGCCGCTCGCCGGTCGCGGCGGGCCCCTGCGCGCGCAGCGCGCCGACGGCGCGGGCCCACAGGTCGGCGGCGGCGCCGTGGGCGAAGCGGGCCTCGGCCGCCGCCGCGGCGCGGCGCGCGTACCGGACGGCCTTCGCCGGGTCGGCGCCCGACTCCAGGTAGTGGTGCGCGATCGCGGCGGCCTCGTCGGGCGTGTGCCGTTCGAGGGCGGCGGCGACGCGGCCGTGCAGCCGGACGCGGCGGGCCTGCGACAGCCCGGCGTAGAGGGTGTCGCGGACGAGCGCGTGCGCGAACCGCATCCGGCCGGGCGCCGGCTCGACGACCAGGCCGCTGTCCAGGCCCGCCTCGACGGCGTCGACCACCGTGTCGTCGTCGCCGGCGAGGTCGGACAGGACGCGCAGGTCGGCGTCCCGGCCGATGACGGCGGCGTCCCGCAGCACGGCCTGCGCCGGTTCCGGCAGCCGCGCGATCCGGCGGCGCAGCACGTCGCCGACCCCGGCGGGCACCCGGCGGGTGGCGGCGGGCAGGCCCTCGGCGTCCAGGAGCCGGGCGGTCTCGCGGGTGAAGAACGGGTTGCCGCCGGTCCGCTCGGCGATCGCGGCGACCTCCGCGTCGTCCAGGCGGGCGGCGCAGGCGCCGCGGACGAGGGCGGCGGTCTCGTCCGGCGACAGGCCGGCGAGGTCGATCCGCGCCGGCTCGTGCCGGGCGAGGGCGGCCAGCGCGCCGGCGAGCCCGTCGCCGACCTCCGTCCGCCGGAACGTGGCCACCAGCAGGACGGGCCGGTCCCGCAGCCGCTCGGCGAGCCGGACGAGCAGTGCGAGAGTCTCCTCGTCCGCCCAGTGGAGGTCGTCCAGGACGAGCAGCAGCGGCGCCGCGCCGGCGAGCCCGGCGAGGTAGTCGCCGACGGCGAGGTGGAGCCGGAACCGGCCCATGCTGACGTCGGCGTCGCCGCGCCCGGTGGCGGCGTCGTCCAGCAGCGGGCCGAGCCGGGCGGCCAGGCCGGCCTCGGGCGGCGCGGCGGCGGCGAGGCCGCGCAGCAGCTCGGCCCAGGGCCAGGCCGCCGGGGCGCCGCCGGTCTCGGGCGCCCGGCCCCACGCGCACGTCCAGCCCCGCTCGGCGAGGCCGCCCGCGAACCGCTCGGCGAGCGCGGTCTTGCCCATGCCGGCGTCGCCGCCGACGAGGACGACGCCGCCCCGGCCGGCCGCGGCGGCGTCGGCCGCGCCTTCCAGCCTCGCGAGTTCCCGCACGCGCCCGACGAAGGCCGGGTGCTCCGCCGGGGGCGCGGGCGCGATCCGCAGCACCGGGCGCGCGGGCGCCGGCTCCCCCAGCGCGGGGGCCTGCGCCAGGATGTCGGCTTCGAGGCGGCGCAGCGCGGGGCCGGGGTCGACGCCGAGCTCCTCGGTCAGGGCGGCGCGGGCGCGGCGGAGGGCGGCGAGGGCGTCGCCCTGGCGCCCGGCGCGGTAGAGGGCGAGGGCGAGCAGCCGCCACGCCTCCTCGCGCAGCGGGTCGGCGGCGGCGTGCGCCTCCAGGTCCGGGACGGCCTCGGCGGCGGCCCCGAGCCGGAGCGCGGCCTCGGCGCGGCGCTCCACGGCGATGCGGCGGCGCTCCTCCAGCCGCGCGGCCTCGGCGGCGGCCCACGGCAGCCCGGCGAACTCGGCGTAGGCGGGGCCGCGCCACTCGGCGAGGGCCGCCTCGGCGCTGCGCCGCGCCTCCGCCGGGTCGGTGTCCAGCAGCGCCGCGGACGCGTCGATCAGCGCGTCGAACCGCCACGCGTCGACGGCGCCGTCCGGCAGCCGCAGCGCGTACCCGGGCGGCTCGGTGGTGAGGATCCGCGCGGGGGTGCGGGGCGGCCGGTCCGGTTCCAGGGCGCGGCGCAGGTGCGACACGAACGACTGGAGGCCGGCGGCGGCGCGGGGCGGGGGCGCGGCGGCCCACAGATCCTCGACGAGCCGGTCCGCGGGCACCATCCGGCCGCGCGCGGCGACGAGCCGGGCGAGCACGGAGCGCTGCCGGGGCCCGCCGAGGTCGGCGGGCGCTCCCGCCACCTCCGCGCCGAAGGCCCCGAGCACGCGTACGACAGGCGACATGTCCCGATCAGCCTAACCGGGACATGTCCGCCCATCGTGATCACTCCCCCGGTTACGCGCGGCTGGGTTCGGGCTCCCGTTCGGCCGCCCCGGCGGGCGCGGCGCCGCCGTGCACGTCGATGCGCGGCAGGACCCGGCCGAGCGGCCCCGGCAGCCACCAGTTCGCCCGGCCGAGCAGCGACATCGCGGCGGGCACCAGCACCAGCCGGACGACGGTCGCGTCCAGCGCCACCGCGACCGCGAGCCCCACCCCCATCTGCTTGACGATCAGTCCGGGGTCGGCGGCGAAGCCGAGGAACACCGCCACCATGATGAGCGCCGCGCTGGTGATGACCCGGCCGGTCGCGGCGAGCCCGGTGGTCACCGAGCCGCGGGCGTCGCCGTGCGCCAGCCACTCCTCCCGGATCCGGGACAGCAGGAAGACCTCGTAGTCCATCGACACGCCGAACAGGACCGCGAACATCAGCAGCACGATGAACGACGACACCGGGACGCTGTGCGGCAGCCCGAGCAGGCTCGTGCCCCAGCCCCACTGGAACACCGCCGTCAGCACCCCGTACGCGGCGCCGATCGACAGCAGGTTCATCACGGCGGCCTTCAGCGGCACCAGCACCGACCGGAAGACGATCATCAGCATGACGAAGGACGTGGCGACGACCACGCCGATCACCGGCCACAGCCGGTCCGACAGCGTCCGGGACAGGTCCACGTACACGGCGGTCAGCCCGGTGATCTCCGCGCCGGGCGGCAGCGCGTCCGCGCGGACCCGGTCGACGAGGCCGGTCACCCGCTCGTCCTGCGGGCCGTACTCCGGCGTCACCATGATCACCGCGGCATCGCGGCTTGGGGACAGCTGCGGCGGCGCGACGGACGCGACGCCCTCGACGCGGGCCAGCCGCTCGCCGAGCCCCGGCAGCGCATCCGCGCCGGTCTTCTCCAGGTCGACGGCGACGAGCAGCGGCCCGTTGGCGCCGGGCCCGTAGGCGTCCGCGACCAGGTCGTACGCCTGCCGGACGGTGTTGGACGACGGCTCGCTGCTGGCGTCGCTCGGCCAGGTCCGCATGCCGAGCGCGGGCGCGGCCAGGCTGAGCATCAGCACCGCCGCGGCGAGCAGCCACGGCCACGGGTGCCGCCCGACGTGCCCGGCCCACCGCCGCACCCGCGGCGACTCGACCGTGATCTTCGCGCCGGCGGCGCGGTCGCGGCGGCGCAGCACCCGGCGGCCGGCGAGCCCCAGTACCGCGGGCAGCAGGGTGACGGCGCTCAGCACGGTCGCCGCGACGACGAGGCCGGTGGTGAAGCCCATGGTCATGAAGACCGGGATGCGGGACAGCACGAGCCCGGACAGCGCCAGCAGCACGGTGAACCCGGCGAACAGCACCGACAGGCCCGCGGTCGCGATGGCCCGGCCCGCCGCCTCCGGCACGTCCATCCCGGCCGCGAGGCCCTCGCGGTGGCGGGTGAGGATGAACAGGGCGTAGTCGATGCCGACGCCGAGCCCGACCATGCTCGCCACCGTCGGCGCGGTGGTCGCGACGTTCGTGAAGGCCGCCACCAGCGTGATCCCGGACACGCCGACGCCGAGCCCGGCCAGCGCCACCGCCAGCGGCATCCCGGCCGCCACCACCGACCCGAACGCCAGCAGCAGGATCACCAGCGCCGCCACGACCCCGATCGCCTCGGCGACGCCGCTGGGCGCCGTCACGTTCTCGGGCACCTGGCCGCCGAACTCGACCTGGTACCCGGCCGCGTCCAGGCCGTCCGTCGCCGACCGCAGCAGGTCGAGCGTCTCGCCCGGCGCCAGGTCGGTGACGGGCACCTTGTAGCGGACGGTCAGCAGCGCCGTCGCGCCGTCCGCGCTCGGCTGCGCCGGTGCCACCGCGCTGACGTGCGGCAGCCGGCCCAGCTCCGCGGCCGCCTCGTCGAGCTTCGCCTGGTCGACCTTGCCCGACTTCGCGTGCACGACGACCCGCGCGTCCGCGCCCGCGACCGCGGGGAACCTCTCCCGTAGCAGGTCGGTGGCCTGCTGCGAGCCCGTCCCGGACAGCGTGTAGTCGTCCTGCAGCGCTCCCCCGGCGACGCCCGCGAGACCGCCCATCGCCGCGACGAGCGCCAGCCACACGACGATGAACCGCCAGGGCCGCAGCGCCGCGGCCCTCCCCAGGCGGTAGAGCAGACGGGACATCACTTTCCCCCAGAAAACGGCGTACTCCGACCGTCCGAGGATCGCGGGGCGCTCTTGCCGCCCACTTGCCGGTGACTTGCGGGCCACCCCGTACGCTGGGCGGCGTGAGCGAGCTGAACCCCGAGGACGCCAAGATCATCACCCTGGCCCGGTCGGCGCGGGCCCGCACCGGCGCCGCCGAGGGCGCCGCCGTGCGCGACGAGACCGGCCGCACCTACGCCGCCACGAGCGTGGACCTTCCGTCACTCAAGCTCTCGGCCCTCAAGGTCGCCGTCGCGATGGCCGTCTCCAGCGGCGCCGAAGACCTGGAGGCCGCCGCGGTCGTCACCGCCGCCGACGCCCCGGACGCGGCCGACGTCGCCGCCGTCCGCGACCTCGGCGCCAAGGCGACCGTCCTCGTCGCGGGCCCCGACGGGACGCTGCGCACCACCCTCGGCTGACCCACCGGGGCGAGCGGTCCGGCGCTAGCGGGCCCGGCCCGAGTCGTCGGCCTCCGCCGCGTCGGCGGCGGTCGCGCCCAGCCGGTGCACCAGCACCGTGCCGATCCGGTTGCGGCGGCCCGCGATCGTCTCCGCCTTGAGCGACAGGACGGGCCCGCCGTCGACCGGGCCCACCTCCGCCGTCGAGCCCTCGATCGGGACGCGGCCCAGCGCGTGGGCGAGCAGCCCGCCGACCGTCTCGACGTCCTCGCCGTCCAGCTCCACGCCGAACAGCTCGGCGAGGTCCTCGACGGGGAGGCGGGCGGTGACGCGGGCGGCGCCGTCCGGCAGCCAGGTCACCGGCGGGATCTCCCGGTCGTACTCGTCGGTGATCTCACCGACGATCTCCTCCAGGATGTCCTCGATGGTGACCAGGCCCGCGGTGCCGCCGTACTCGTCGATGACGATCGCGACGTGGATCCGGCGGGCCTGCATCTCCCGCAGCAGCTCGTCGATCGGCTTGCTGTCGGGCACGTAGGTGGCCGGGCGCATCACGGAGTCGACCGTCTCGGTCGACTCGCCCGCGCGGTGCTCCTGGCTGCGCCGGGCGACGTCCTTCAGGTAGGCGATGCCGACGACGTCGTCCTCGTTCTCGCCGACGACCGGGATGCGGGAGAAGCCGCTGCGCAGCGCCAGCGACATCGCCTGCCGCAGCGTCTTCGTCCGCTCGATGAACACGATGTCGGTGCGCGGCACCATCACCTCGCGGACGAGCGTGTCGCCCAGCTCGAACACCGAGTGGATCATCTCCCGCTCGACCGGCTCGATCAGCTCCCGCTGCTCGGCCAGGTCGACGAGGTCGCGCAGCTCCGCCTCGGAGGCGAACGGGCCCTCCCGGAACCCCTTGCCCGGCGTGAGCGCGTTGCCGAGCTGGATCAGCAGCCGGGGCAGCGGCCCGAACACCCGGGTGACCGGGTGGATCACCGCGGCGCCCGCCAGCGCGATCCGGTCGGCGTGCTGGATGCCGAGCGTGCGCGGCCCCACCCCGATCACCACGTAGCTGATCAGGATCATGACCGCGGCGGCCGTGACGTAGGCGCGCCACGTCTCGTCCAGCCAGGAGATGAACAGGTCCGCCACGATCACGGTGGCGACCAGCTCGCAGCCGATCCGCAGCAGCAGCACCATGTTCACGTAGCGGGCCGGGTCGGCGACGACCTCGGCGAGCCGCTTCGCGCCGCGCCGCCCCTCGCGCAGCGCCTCCTCCACGGTGACGCGGGACACGCGCGCGAGCGCCGTCTCGGTGCCGGCCAGCAGGCCCGCCAAGAAGACCAGGCCCACCGCCAGGGCGGACAGCCACGCCTGCGCGGTGCTCATCAGCCGCCGCGTTTCTCCCGCCAGGAGGCCAGGAGCTCGGCCTGCAGGCCGAACATCTCCTTGTGCTCCTCCGGCTCGGCGTGGTCGTAGCCGAGGAGGTGCAGGATGCCGTGCGCGCACAGCAGCTCCAGCTCCGCCTCGGTGCTGTGCCCGGCCTCCCGCGCCTGCCGCTCCGCCACCGCCGGGCACAGGACGACGTCGCCGAGCAGCCCGGGATCGGTCTCGCCGTCCTCGTCGGCGCCGCCGGACAGGTGGCCGGGGCGCAGCTCGTCCATCGGGAAGGACAGCACGTCGGTCGGGCCGGGCTCGTCCATCCACTTCACGTGCAGCTCGGTCATCGCGGCCTCGTCGACCAGCAGCACCGACAGCTCCGCCAGCGGATGGACGCGCATGCCGTCCAGGACGTGCCGGGACAGCGCGGCGAGCGCCTGCTCGTCGACGGGCGCCCCCGACTCGTTCAGCACCTCGATGCTCACTGCCGCCCCCGCTTGCGGGGCCCGCCGCGCCCGCCCTGCCTGACGTCCGGGACGCGCTCCTCGTCCCACCGGTTGTAGGCGTCGACGATGTCGGTGACGAGCTTGTGCCGGACGACGTCGCGGCTGTCCAGCCGGCAGAAGTCGATGTCCTCGACGCCCTCCAGGATGTCCTGCACGACGCGCAGGCCGCTGGTCTGGCCGCTCGGCAGGTCGACCTGCGTGACGTCGCCGGTCACCACGACCTTCGAGCCGAACCCGAGCCGGGTGAGGAACATCTTCATCTGCTCGGGCGAGGTGTTCTGCGCCTCGTCCAGGATGATGAACGAGTCGTTCAGCGTGTTGTGAGTGAGGAGGAAGTCCTCCGTGACGTAGAGGGAGTCGGCGGCCGCCACCTGGATGCACACGGCCTCCGCGGACCCCGCGGGCTCGATGCTGTCGATGAACCGCATCGGCCGCCCGCCGCCGGTCGCCCGGTACTTGTCCAGCTTCCGGCCGAGCCTGAAGGGAACGACGCCGGGCGGCAATCGCAGGTCGAGGGCGAAGGCGTCATGCCGGTGGGAGACCGGGCGCCCGTTGGCCCGCCCTGGAGCACGGCCCCGTACCGGGCGCACACGGTGATAGCCGACACCACCGAGCGACCTGACCAGGAAGAGCACGTCATCGCGCAGCCGACGCGAGGTGGTCGTGTACTGGACGCGGCAGGTGCGCGCGTCTTGTGCCACGGGTCCGCCGTCGGCGTCCAGCAGCCCTTGCAGGACTGCGAGCCGCACCTGCGCGGAGTTGTAGAGGTACTCTTCCGGCACGAACTTCGTCTCCGACCTGGTACCGCACAAGCCCATCCGGCGGATGACTCCTGTGACCGGGTTCTCGATCGTCATGACCTGGCCGGGATCGGCGATCCGGTTCAACACGTAGTCCGGTCCGGTCTTGTGCCGGACTGACACACCGGGGAGGAGCCCGCCGAGCGCCTCCGCCAGTTCCGGGTCGCCGGTGGTGAAACTCGGTGTCGTGGAACCCGTGAGGCACCCGTCGCCCAGCAGCAGTCCCAGTGCGTAGGGGTCCATCGGGACGTCCCGGGCCGGGAACTCAACGGGCCCGCTGAGGAGAGGCAGCTCATACCTGCGGGCGTGCGCGGCCCGCAGGTTCCCGATCATTTCACGGGTCTCCAGGACTCGCGGAGGATTCCCTCTGCGGCGGTCGGCTCTCGTCGTGACCGACCAGAGATGGTCGGCTGTGCACAGGGTGGAGGCTCCGTCCTGCGCGGTCAGCCGGAAGATCTCCTTCTCGCCCTGCGGATAGACGCCCAGGACCGGTGTCGGCTCCCCGTTCGAACCGATGACGAGGTCGCCGACCCGCAGTTCTCCGATCGGACGGAATCCGTCCGGGGTCAGCACCCGGGTGGAGACTGGTTGGGCCCTCCCGCGCATGTACGCCAGCGGCGCGACCTCGATGGTGCCCGCGGCCATCAGGCGCGGGATCGAGTCGGGGTCGACCATGTCGTGCAGCGCGTCGTACAGCGGCCGCAGGTACGGGTCGATCTTCTCGTAGAGCGTGCCCGGCAGGAAGCCGAGCCGCTCCCCCGCCTCGACCGCGGGACGCGTCAGGATGATCCGGTTGACCTGCTTGTCCTGCAGCGCGCGGACGGCCTTGGCCATCGCCAGGTACGTCTTGCCGGTGCCGGCGGGGCCGATCCCGAACACGATCGTGTGCTTGTCGATCGCGTCGACGTAGCGCCGCTGGTTCAGCGTCTTCGGGCGGATCGTGCGGCCCCGGCTGGACAGCACGTCCAGGGTCAGCACCTCCGCCGGCCGGGCGCCGCTCTCGCCCCGCAGCATCGCCAGGCTGCGCTCGACGGCGTCGGGGGTGAGCTGCGTGCCGCCCTTCAGCAGTTCGAGCATCTCGGTGAACAGCCGGGACACCAGGTCGGTGTCGTCGCCGGCGCCGGTCACGGTGATCTCGTTGCCGCGGACGTGGATGTCGATGTCGCTGCCGAACGCCTGCTCGATCGCGTGGAGCAGCTCATCCCGGGAGCCGAGCAGGCTCACCATCGAATGGTCGTCCGGCACCACGATCTTGATCTGCGAGCGCGAGCCGTTCCGGTCGTCGCGCCCCGTGCGAGTTGCCCTCGTGTGAGTTGATTCGACCATCAGCCGGGCCTTGCGGCCTTCGGACCTGCCTTCTGTCTGCTCCGGGTGTCCAGCCATGCCGGTTCCATCGTACTGGGCACCCCCGGCACGGCACCGAAGGGTTTTTCGCGTGGCGTAACACCCGCCCCCGCGCGTGCGCGGGCGGGGCGCTCAGCCGGGCGGCCAGTTGAGGCCACGGCCGCCCAGCACGTGGGCGTGCACGTGGAAGACGGTCTGGCCTGCCTGGGCGCCGGTGTTGAACACGATTCGGTAGCCGGTCTCGGCGATGCCCTCGTCCGCGGCGACCTGGTGCGCCTCGCGGACGACCTCGGCCAGCAGGTCGGCGTCGGACGCGGCCAGCTCCCCGGCGGTCGGGTGGTGCTCGCGCGGGATGACCAGCACGTGCGTCGGCGCCTGGGGGTTGATGTCGCGGAACGCGACCGTCCCGGCCGACTCGCGGACGATCTTGGCCGGCACGTCCCCGGAAACGATCTTGCAGAACAGGCAGTCGGTCATCTGTCTCCCCTCGCCGCGGCCCGTGACCGCCCCGGAATCCTATCGGGACCCGCGCGATCGCGGTCCGCGCCGCCCCGCGCCCGGATAGGCTTTCCGGCGACCGACCTCCCGGTTGCGGTCACCATTCCGACCGGCCACTGGTTAAGGTTGTCAGCTCAAGGCGCACCCCCCGGCCCGCAGGCATTTGCGGCGCGCTTCCGGACGGGCGGGCGCGCCCCATTCGTGCCACCCCGAGGGCGCCCGTCCGAATGGACGGCCGGGGCCGGCAAAGGCGGCGGACAGGTGACCGAGGCGGATCAGGACATGCCCTTTCGTAAACCGGGCGACGAGGGCGCGCGTCGTACTGACGTGACCGAGACCCTCGTGGCCAGGGGCACGGCGGGGGCGGTGGCCGTCGCCTGGGACGCCGATCAGGCGGTGACCGCGCTCTACAGCGCCAACTATCGCTCGCTGGTACGCCTGGCGGCCATGCTCGTACGGGACGCCGGGACGGCCGAAGAGGTCGTCCAGGACGCCTTCGTCGCGATGCACGGCGGCTGGCGGCGGCTGCGCGACCCCGACAAGGCCCTGTCCTACCTGCGCCAGTCCGTGGTGAACCGGTCGCGATCGGTGCTCCGGCACCGCGCCGTCGTCGAGAAGTACGCCCCGAAGGGGCTGCCCGACGCGCCGAGCGCGGAGGCCGGTGCCATCGGGGAGCTGGAGCGCTCGGCGGTGATCGACGCGCTCGGCCGGCTCCCCGCCCGCCAGCGGGAGGCGCTCGTCCTCCGCTACTACGCGGACCTGTCCGAAGCGGAGATCGCCAACGCGATGGGCATCTCCCGCGGCGCCGTCAAGAGCCATACGGCGCGCGGGATGACCGCGCTACGCAACGTCCTGGAGCAGTTCACATGACCACCGACCCCCACGACGAGCACGGCGAGATCCTCCGCCGCGCCCTGCACGCGGAGGCGGATACGGTCAACCCCGCGGGCGACGGCCTGGAACGCATCCGGGCCCGCGTCGCCGACGGCCAGAGCCGCCGGTTCGGTCTCGGGCGGCTCGGCCCCGCCCGGTTCGGGTTGGACCGGTTCACCGTCGGCTGGGCGCGGCCCGTGCTCGCCGTCGCCGCCGCCGTCGTCATCGCCGGTCTCGGCGTGACGGCGCCGCAGACCATCGACCTCATCCAGCAGTCCGTCGGCAACAGCCGGCCGTCCGGCGGCGGGCAGAACAACACCGACGGCGACCGCGCGAGCACCCCGGGCAACCCCGAGTTCCCCGAGCCGCCCGCGGCGGGCAGCAGCTCGTCCGGTGCGCCGTCCGCCTCGTCGACGACCATCCCCAGCTCGTCGCCGGGGCTGTCGTCGTGCCGCATCCCGCCGCCCGCGGGCACCGCGCCCGCCTCGCCGGGCGCGACCGACACGCCGACGCAGCCGACCACGCCGTGCCCGAGCGAGACGCCCACGACGGCGCCGACCTCGCCGCCGCCGTCGACGCCCACCACGTCGCCGACCTCGCAGCCCACCGACGCGCCCACGCAGGCGCCGACGAGCCCGGCCGCGGGAACGGGCGAGGAGGGCCCGGCGACCACGCCCTGACGGGCCCGGCGGGTCGCGCTACCAGCGCCCGGTGGCGGCCAGCAGCACGCTGCCCGCCGCCACCCCGGCCGTCGACGTGCGCAGCACGGTCGGGCCGAGGCGCGCCGGGCGGCCGCCGGCCGCGGCGAACCGCTCCAGCTCCGCCTCGGTGATGCCGCCTTCGGGGCCCACCACGAGCACGATGTCGCCGTCCGCCGGCGGTTCCACCCCGCTCAGCGGCGCGTCGGCCTCCTCATGCAGGACGAGGGCCAGTGACGCGGCGGCGACCCGCGCGGCGACGTCCTCGGTGGACGCCAGCTCCGGCACCTCGGGCAGCCGGGTGCGCCGCGCCTGCTTGGCGGCCTCGCGGGCGGTCGCGCGCCAGCGGCCGAGGGCCTTGTCGCGGCGCTCCGGGCGCCACCGGGTGACGCAGCGCTCCGCCGCCCACGGGACGATCACGTCCACGCCGACCTCGGTCATGGTCTCGACGGCCAGCTCGCCCCGCTCGCCCTTCGGAAGCGCCTGGACGACCACGATGCGCGGCGCGGGCGGCGGCTCCCGGTGCCGGGCCAGCACGTCCAGGGTGAGGGACGCGCGGTCGGCGGCGGTGACGACGCACTCGGCCAGCAGGCCGGCGCCGTCGGTCAGGTCGACCCGCTCACCGGGCCGCAGCCGCCGCACGGCCGCCGCGTGCCGCCCTTCGGGGCCGTCCAGGACGACCGTGCCGCGCTCCAGCGCGTCCGCCCCGGCGAGGAACACCGGCGGGCTCATGTGGGCCTCTCAATGCTCGGAACCGCCGCGGCGGCCCTCCCGGTAGGCCGCCGCCACCTCGCTTCAGTGCTGGTTGAAGACGTCCTTGATGCGTGAGAACACGCCGCTGCGCTGGCCGGGGGCGAACTTGCCGGGCGGGCGCTCCTCGCCGCGCAGGGCGGCGAGGCGGCGGAGCAGCTCCTCCTGCTCCTCGTCGAGCCGGCCCGGCGTCTCCACGTTCACGTGGATCATCAGGTCGCCGCGACCGCTCTCGTTGAGGTGCCGGACACCCCGGTTGTAGAGCGTGATCACCTGACCCGACTGCGTGCCGGGCTTGATGTCGACGCTCTCGGCGTCGTCCAGCGTCTCGATGGTGACGCTGGTACCGAGCGCCGCCGCCGTCATCGGGATCTCGACCGTGCAGTGCAGGTCGTCGCCCTCCCGCTCGAAGATCGGGTGCGGCTTCTCCACGATCTCCAGGAACAGGTCGCCGGGCGGGCCGCCGCCCGGGCCGACCTCGCCCTCGCCCGCGAGCTGGATGTGGATGCCGTTCTCCACCCCGGCCGGGATCTTCACCTTGACGGTGCGCCGGGTGCGGACCCGGCCGTCGCCCGAGCACTCGGTGCACGGGTTGCGGATCACCGACCCGAACCCGCCGCACGCCGGGCACGGCCGCGCCGTCATGACCTGGCCGAGGAACGAGCGCTGGACCTGCTGGACCTCGCCGCGGCCGTGGCAGGTCTCGCACGTCTCCGGGTGGGTGCCCGGCGCGCAGCCGGACCCGTCGCAGGTGGCGCAGGCCACCGCGGTGTCGATGGACAGCTCGCGGGTCGTGCCGAACGCGGTCTCGGCGAGGTCGAGCTCGACCCGCAGCGTCGCGTTGCGGCCGCGCCGCGCCCGCGACCGCGGGCCGCGCTGGGTGGCCGTCCCGAAGAAGGCGTCCATGATGTCGCTGAACGGGAACCCGGCCCCGCCGAACCCGCCGGCCCCCGCGCCCGCCCCGGACGCGAACGGGTCCGCGCCGAGGTCGTACATCTCCCGCTTCTTGGGGTCGGAGAGCACCTCGTACGCCTGGGTGATCTCCTTGAACTTCTCCTGGGTCTCCGGATCCGGGTTGACGTCGGGGTGAAGCTCCCGCGCCAGCCGGCGGTAGGCCTTCTTCACCTCGTCGGCGCTGGCGTCGCGCCGGACCCCCAGGGTCGCGTAGTAGTCGTTCGCCACCTTACGACCCCGCCAGGATCTGTCCCACGTAGCGTGCCACTGCCCGTACCGCTCCCATCGTGCTGGGGTAATCCATGCGTGTAGGCCCGAGTACTCCGAGCCTGGCCAAGGTGAGGTCGCCGACCCCGTAGTCCGCGGCGACCACCGAGGTCGATCGGAGCCCCAGGTCGGGGTTCTCGGTGCCGATCCGCACCGTAACTGTAGAGGAGTCGCCGGTCTCGCCGAGCAGCCTCATCAGCACCACCTGCTCCTCCAGCGCCACCAGGACCTCCCGCAGGCTCTGCGAGAAGTCGACGGCGGCGAGGTTGGCCGCCCCGGCGAAAACGATCTTCTCCTCGTGCTTCTCGACGAGCGTCTCCAGCAGCACCGACAGCACCGCCGCCGCGACCGGCCGCTCGTCCGGCCCCACCTTCTCCGGAAGGTCGGCGACGGCCGTCGGCACGTCGCCGAGGCCGAGCCCGTCCAGGCACGTGTTGAGCAACGCCCGCAGGTGCCCGATCGATTCCTCGGAGATCGCGGCCGGCGTCTCGATGACCCGCTGCTCCACCCGCCCGGTGTTGGTGATCAGGACGAGCAGCAGCCGCCCCTCGGCGACCGGGACCAGCTCGACGTGCCGCACCGACGAGCGGGTCAGCGACGGGTACTGGACGACGGCGACCTGCCGGGTGAGCTGCGCGAGCAGCCGCACCGTGCGGCTGACCACGTCGTCCAGGTCGTAGGCGCCGGACAGGAACGTCTCGATCGCGCGCCGCTCGGCGACCGACAGCGGCTTGATCGTCGACAGCCGGTCGACGAACAGCCGGTAGCCCTTGTCGGTCGGGACGCGCCCGGCGCTCGTGTGCGGCTGGGTGATGTAGCCCTGCTCCTCCAGCACCGCCATGTCGTTGCGGATGGTCGCGGGCGACACACCGAGGTTGTGCCGGTCCGCCAGGGCCTTCGACCCCACCGGCTCGTTGGTGGAGACGAAGTCCTCGACGATGGCGCGCAGGACGGCGAGCTTGCGGTCGTCCAGCACGGCGTCACCTCCCTCGTCCGGTCGGCCGTTCCGCTGGCACTCCATACTCTAGAGTGCCAATTGTACGGCCCCGCACCCCCGATCGGAGTGCCCGCGCACTCCCCGCACGGCGGCGCGATCCTATCCGTATCGGACGCGGACGCCACGCCGAGGGACGAGGGGCGACACCGCCGGGCCGTCCCGCCGGGTTAATGTGCGGACCCGTGCGCAGTAAGGACTACGGAAACGACGTGCTCGCCGGCGACTGGCGCAGGCCGCGCAAGGGGCAGATCCCGGAGGTCCCCGCCGAGCCGGGGCTCGTCGCCGAGGACCCCGGCAGCGGCTTCTGCGGCGCGGTCGTCGGCTGCGACAAGTTCGGCGTCACGCTGGAGGACCGGTTCGGCAAGCGGCGCGTGTTCCCGCTGGCGAAGGCGGGCTTCCTGATCGACGGCAAGCCGGTCACCCTGGTCAGGCCCGCCGCGGCGCCCAAGGGGCCGGCGCGGTCGGCGTCCGGCTCGATCGCCGTCCAGGGGCTGCGCGCCCAGGTGGCCAAGGAGAGCCGCATCTACGTGGAGGGCGTCCACGACGCCGAACTGGTCGAGAAGATCTGGGGCCACGACCTGCGCGTCGAAGGCGTCGTCGTGGAGTACCTCGAAGGCGTCGACGACCTGCCCGCGATCGTCGAGGAGTTCGGCCCGGACGCCGACCGCCGCCTCGGCGTCCTGGTCGACCACCTGGTGGAGGGGTCCAAGGAGTCCCGGATCGCCGCGCGGGTGTCGTCCCCGCACGTCCTGATCACCGGCCACCCGTTCATCGACATCTGGGAGGCGGTGAAGCCCGCCGCCGTCGGCATCCGCGCCTGGCCCCGCATCCCCCGCGGCATCCCGTGGAAGGAGGGCGTCATCGCCGAACTCGGCTGGGGCGACGACACCGGCGCCGCCTGGAAGCGGATCCTGAACTCGGTCGACAGCTACACCGACCTGGAACCCGCCCTTCTGGGCCGGGTGGAAGAACTGATCGACTTCGTGACTGTATGACCCAGGGGGGCGACCCCCTGGAACCCCCGTTGCGAGCCGGTCGATCCTCACGCCACGGTTCCGGTTCTTGTGACCGTGCGGGTCTCCTCGTGGCGCTGCGGTCGACCGGCTCGGCGGGCAGACCCGCTGCGCTCGCTGGCGCTCGCTCCGCGTGCCTGCCCGTGGTCGGTGGCTGGGGTTCGCTTTAGGTGAGGTCGCGGACTACTGCGTCGGCCAGGAGGCGGCCCTTGAGGGTTAGGACGGCTCGGCCTTCCTCGTAGGGGGCCGGTTCTAGTAGGCCCTCGTCGATCGCCCGGCGGACGGCCTTGTCGTCCAGGAGGGTCGTGGGGCAGCCCTGGGCGAGGCGTAGTTCGAGCATGACGCGCTCGATGTGGCGGTCGTCGTCGGTGAGGATCTCCCTCGCATGGGCCGGGGTCGTGCCCTCGGCCAGGCGGGACGCGTAGGCCGCGGGGTGCTTGACGTTCCACCAGCGGGTTCCGCCGACGTGGCTGTGCGCGCCCGGGCCGACGCCCCACCAGTCGGCGCCCGTCCAATAGAGCATGTTGTGGCGGCAGGCGGCGGCCGGGTCGGACGCCCAGTTGGAGATCTCGTACCAGTGCAGACCGTGGCCGCCGAGCATCTCGTCGGCGATGAGGTAGCGGTCGGCCATGGCGTCGTCGTCCGGCGCGGTCAGCTCGCCCCGCCGCACCTGGGCGGCCAGGCGGGTGCCCTCCTCGACGATCAGCGCGTACGCCGACACGTGGTCGGGCTCGGACGCGAGGGCCGCCTCCAGGGAGGCCCTCCAGTCGTCGTCGGTCTCCCCCGGCGTCCCGTAGATGAGGTCGAGGTTGATGTGCTCGAAGCCCGCCTTGCGCGTCCACTCGACGACCTGCGGGACGCGTCCGGGTGTGTGGGTGCGCTCCAGCACCGCCAGGACGTGCTCGCGCGCGCTCTGCATCCCGTAGGAGATGCGGGTGAACCCGGCCTCCCGGAGCTTGGCCACGTACGCCTCGTCCACCGACTCGGGGTTGGCCTCCGTCGTCACCTCCGCGCCCGGAGCGAGCCCGAACTCGGCGTCGATGGCGTCCAGGACGCGCCCCAGGTCGCCCGGCGGGAGCAGCGTCGGCGTACCGCCGCCCACGAAGACCGTCTCCACGGGGAGATCCGCGTCACCGAGGACGCGCCGGGCCATCCGCACCTCGCCGATGGCGGTGTCGGCGTAGGAGTCGCGGCTCGCCCCCGGACCCAGCTCCGTCGCCGTGTAGGTGTTGAAGTCGCAGTACCCGCACCGCGTCACGCAGAAGGGCACATGGACGTAGAAGGCGAACGGGCGGTCCCCCAGGCCGTCCAGCGCACTGCCGGGCAGCGCGCCGTCGGCCGGTACGGGATCTCCGTCGGGAAGCGTTGAGGGCACCCTTCAAGTCTGCCCCGCCCGACCGGCTGCTCAGGACTCGTCGAGCTTCGCGCGGAGCCAGTCCGGGATGTGGGCGGCCGTGCGGGGGAAGCGGTCGAGGTCCTGGGCGTAGGCGGAGGCCGTCAGGGGCGGGGTGAAGTCCGGTTCGCCGTCGTAGTCGAACTCGGCGCTGAACCGGCCGGAGCGCTCGATCTGGAGGCGGGCGGTGAACCAGGCGCCCTTGCCGGCGCGGTACATGACGCGGCGCAGCTCGTCCATCCTGCCGATGGCCTGCCCGGGCGGGACGGCGGTGCGGCGGCCGCCATCGGCGTCCTCGACCTCCAGCGAGGCGCTGTCGATGCCGACGGTCGCGCGGAACGCGAAGTCGAGCCGCTCCCAGCCGTCGGGGGCGGCGGAGCGCAGCGCACGGACGGCGCCGTTCACCGTTTCCCGTTCCTTCGCAGAACGCAGTACCTGCTCGGGGTGGGTCACGCTACCTCCGGGAGGTCGGGTCAGACCGTCTGGCCGCTGTTCCGACCGTACCTACATACGGGCCCAGGTCGAGCAACCGCCGCCGTGTCGTCCGGAAACCACGCGCCGGACGGCCGGAATGCAGCGTGCCGCCCCTCTTGGGTGGATAGTGTCAACGGGATGGTGGACGAGGGTGCGACCGAGCGTGGACGGGCGCCGGCGCGGGTGCTGCTGCAGGGCGGGCCGGACGGCTGGCACTGCACGGTGGTCGACGGCGCCGGCGGCGAGCGGCGTTCCGGCCTGCCCGGCCCGGGGACGCGCTGGTCGACGGGCGCCCCCGCCGAGCCGGAGCCCCCATGGTGGCGCCGCCGCCTCGCCGAGACCGCGGAGGGGCTGCGCGAGGCGGTCGCCGAGCGGCTGACCGACGCGACGTTCCGCGACCTCGGCGTGGAAGCCGTGATCACCTGGTTCGCGGTGGACGAGCCGGTCGCGTGGGAGGGGCTCGTCACGCTCCGGGAGGCCGACCCGGCGCGGTTCCCGGGCCGGGTCGCGCCGTTCGTGGTCACGCTGGAGCCGGGCCGCGGGGCGCTGCTGCCGGACGCGAGCCTGCTGTTCTCCACCCTGGCGCCGGACGCGTGGACGGCGCTCGACGGGGTCGCCGAGCACTGCGGCACCCGCCCGCCGAAGGCGTCGCTGCTGTGCGGGTGGGCCGACCACCGCAGCGTGCGGGTGGGGCGCGGGACGCTGGCGCTGTCCACCGACCGGGGCGAGGACGGCGTGGAGCGGCTCGCCGAGATCTGCGGGACGCGGTCGCCCGGCTGGAGCGGCAACCCCGAGATGCGGTTCCGGCTGGACGGCGTCGACCTGCTCGACGAGCCCGCGGGCGACGTGGTCGCGCTGCTGCGGGAGCTGGGCCACGACGTCGTCCGGCGGGGCCGCGCGGTCCGGCTGGCCGCGTCGGGGCTCACCCTCTACGGGCCCGACCGGCACGGCGAGGGGGCCGGAGAGGCGGAGCGGTTCACGGCCGTGTCGCTGCAGCAGCCGGCGGCGCTGGCCGCGCTCGCGCCGCTGCACCGCAGCCGGGCCTGAGGGCTCACGGAGCCGACACCCGCGGGCGACCGGGCCGTCACCGGAACGCGACCCCGGCGCCGTACCTTTCCCGATCATGAGAAGCCGTGCGCGTCATGCCGTGCTCGCCGTCACCGGCGCCGCCCTCGCCGGTGCTCCCCTCACCCTCGCTCCGCTGCCCGCCCACGCCGCCGCCCCCGCCGCCGGCACGATCACCGTCCACCGCGGCGGCCCCGCCCGGACGCTGCCGTTCACCGCCCGCCGGGACGGGGAGGCCGTGATCTCCTTCGCCGCATCCGCCCCGGGCGTCTCGTGGGTCCGCAAGGGCGCCGAGTCCGCCGTGGTATCGGTCGCGGTGGACGGACGCCATGTGACCGACCTCGTCGTCCCCTCGTCCGACCCGATCCCCCGGAGCCTCGGGCTCGGGCGTGTCGGGAAGGGGCGCCACACGGTCACGCTTCGCTTCGCGAAGGGCAGCGCGCCCGCCGCTCGCCGCGTCACTCTCAGCCAAGCCCAGGTCCGGATGCCGGAGGCGAGCGCGCTCGCCCTGCGGCACGCGCCCATAGTCGTCGGCCGGACCGGCTGGCCGTTCGGCGATCCGTATCAGAACGCGGCCACCGACACCCCGCTGATCGCCTGGCACGAGACACGGCCCGCCGCGACGCCGGGGCACCGCGTCATCGAGTACTCGGTGGTATGGAGCAACGAGGACGGCGGCACCGACACGCCCGCGCTGATGGCCCGCTGGGGACGGACCACCGACATCGAATGGGTGTACCGCGTCGAGGTCGACGCGGCCGGGAACCGGGTGGCCGGCACCGCCGTCTACCAGGCGGCCCTGCACCTGACGCTGAAGTTCACCGGCCGCTACGAGGGCGACCACCCGGTGCTGCAGACCTGCACGTCGAACAACAACATGTGCGACGTGATCTCGCCGGACCCGCCGCTGCGCTTCCTCCTCGACGCGTCCCGGACGCGGCCGGAGGGCCGCGCCCGCGAGGCCGTCATGGACCGCGAGCCCTGGACGTACCGGGTCGCGGCGCAGGAGATGGTGCGCGAGGGCAAGATCGAGAACCCGTCCGACCCCGCGACGCGGGAGGTCGGCGACCAGCGCTCCTACCTGTTCGTGGAGTTCGCCAAGACGACGGGGGCCGCGGCCGGGATCGGGTCGGTGCCCGGGGTGGCGCTCGGAGTCCGGCTGAAGGACGACCCGTCCGTGCTGTACACGTCCGACCACGGCGATCCGACCTGGTCGATCGACCGGGACGGCGCCGTCGCCACCACCGTCGAACTGCCCGCCGGGACGCGGGTCGCCGACATCGCGAGCATCGAGGCGCTGCGGCGGCCGACCGGGTTCGGCGACAACGGCGCCCCCGCGACGGTCACGTCCGTCAACCGGGGGTTCTTCCTGGACGAGGCGTACCTGCCGCAGCCGTCGTCCATCGCCTGGACGGGCTCGGTCACGCTCACCCGGACGGCCCCGTCCGCCGTCGTGTGGCGCCCCTGACTCCGGCTCGCGGTCCGGCCTGTGGCGTGAAACGGCCACGGGCCGGGCGATCCGGAGGAACCGGTTCGAACTTACCGAGCGTCCTAAGAGTCATACACTTCGCGCAATGGCTCGCACTTTCGCACCCTCGCACAGCGAACGCGCAGCGAACTAAGGAGAGGACGTCCGCCATGGCCTACGGGCCTCCCCCGTCGCCCGGCCAAGGTCAGCAGCCCGGCCAGGGCTGGCAGCAGCCCCAGCAGCAGGCTCAGCCCCAGGCGCCCTGGCAGCAGCCAGGGAACATGTGGCAGCAACCCCAGCAGGGGCAGCAGCCCCAGCAGCAGCCCAGCGCGGCCTGGCAGCAGCCCCAGCAGGGCGGAGGCACCGTCCAGATGCCGGGGCAGATGCACGGCGGCCAGGGGCCGGGCAGCGACGACGACCGGACGTGGGCGCTCATGGCGTACGTGGGCCAGTTCCTCGTCGGCGCCATCGCACCGGCCATCGTCTACTTCGGCAAGGCCAGGTCACCGTTCGTGCGGCGCCACGCAGCGCAGGGCCTCAACATGGGCATCGCCGCGATCGCCGTGTGGTTCGTCTTCGGCCTGCTGTCCCTGGCCGTCGACGTCCTCATCTGGGTGCCGCTGCTGTTCACGGCCGCCGTGATGTTCTTCCTCGTCTACGCGGGGCGCGCCGCGAACCGCGGCGAGTTCCGCCGCGTCCCCGCCGTGGTGGCGTGGCCCATCCTGAAGTAGGCCGGGCCTGAGGACGGCCGGGCCTGAGGAGGGCGCGGCCTACTTCTTGCCCTTGTCGGCGTCGCCGCCGCCACCACCGGTGGACAGCGCGGCGACGAAGGCCTCCTGCGGGACGTCCACCCGCCCGATGGTCTTCATCCGCTTCTTGCCCTCCTTCTGCTTCTCCAGCAGCTTGCGCTTGCGGGAGATGTCGCCGCCGTAGCACTTGGCGAGGACGTCCTTGCGGATGGCGCGGATGTTCTCGCGGGCGATGATCCGGGCACCGATCGCGGCCTGGATGGGCACCTCGTACTGCTGCCGGGGGATGAGCTCCTTCAGCTTGGAGGTCATCATCAGCCCGTACTCGCGGGACTTCTCCCGGTGGACGATCTGGCTGAACGCGTCCACCGACTCGCCCTGCAGCAGGATGTCGACCTTCACGAGGTCGGACTCCTGCTCGCCGCTGGGCTCGTAGTCGAGCGAGGCGTAGCCGCGCGTCCGCGACTTCAGCTGGTCGAAGAAGTCGAAGATGATCTCGGCGAGCGGCAGCGTGTAGCGGATCTCGACGCGGTCCTCCGACAGGTAGTCCATGCCGAGCAGCACGCCGCGGCGGCCCTGGCACAGCTCCATGATCGCGCCGATGTGCTCGGACGGGGACAGCAGCGTCGCCTTCACCACCGGCTCGTAGACGGCGCCGATCTTGCCCTCGGGGAACTCGCTGGGGTTGGTGACGGTGTGCTCCGTCCCGTCCTCCATGACGACCCGGTACACGACGTTCGGCGCGGTCGAGATCAGCGAGAGGTTGAACTCCCGCTCCAGCCGCTCCCGGACGATCTCCATGTGCAGGAGGCCGAGGAACCCGCAGCGGAACCCGAACCCGAGCGCCGCCGACGTCTCCGGCTCGTAGACCAGCGCGGCGTCGTTCAGCCGCAGCTTGTCGAGCGCGTCGCGCAGCTCCGGGTACTGGTCGCCGTCCACCGGGTACAGGCCGGAGAACACCATCGGCTTCGGGTCGCGGTACCCGCCGAGCGCCTCGGACGCCTGCCGGGACGCGCCGGTCACGGTGTCGCCGACCCGCGCCTGCCGGACGTCCTTCACCCCGGTGATCAGGTAGCCGACCTCGCCGACGCCGAGGCCCTGCACGGCCTTCGGCTCCGGGGAGATCACGCCGACCTCCAGCGTCTCGTGCGCCGCCCCGGTCGACATCATCAGGCTCTTCTCGCGGCGGGACAGGCGCCCGTCCACGATCCGGACATAGGTGACGACGCCCCGGTAGGTGTCGTACACCGAGTCGAAGATGAGCGCGCGAGCGGGCCCGTCCGGGTCGCCGACCGGCGCCGGGACCTCCGCAACGATCTTGTCGAGCAGCTCGCGGACGCCCTCGCCGGTCTTGCCCGACACGCGCAGCACGTCCGACGGCTCGCAGCCGATGATCCCGGCCAGCTCCTCGGCGTACTTGTCCGGCTGCGCCGCCGGCAGGTCGATCTTGTTCAGCACCGGGATCAGGTGCAGGTCCGCCTCGAGCGCCAGGTACAGGTTCGCGAGCGTCTGCGCCTCGATGCCCTGCGCCGCGTCCACCAGCAGGACCGCGCCCTCGCACGCCGCCAGCGACCGCGACACCTCGTAGGAGAAGTCGACGTGGCCGGGCGTGTCGATCAGGTTGAGGACGTGGTCGACGCCGCCGGCCGTCCAGGGCAGCCGGACGGCCTGGCTCTTGATCGTGATGCCGCGCTCGCGCTCGATGTCCATGCGGTCGAGGTACTGGGCGCGCATCTGTCGGTCCTCGACGACACCCGTCAGCTGCAGCATCCGGTCCGCGAGGGTCGACTTGCCGTGGTCGATGTGCGCGATGATGCAGAAGTTGCGGATGATCGCGGGATCGGTCTTGTCAGGCTGGGGCGCTGGCACCGGGGTCCGTTCGCAAAACTCACTGGTGGACATGGATATGTGTGCTTCCATAGTCCCATGCCGGGCGCGGTGCTCCGTGCACGGCCCGGTTTGGGGCGGGCCCCAGTGATTGGTAAGCTGTGCGACTGCGTGTGGCGTAGCGTCGTGCCCCGGGGGCACCGTCCCGCCCCCGTCCAGACATTCGTCAGAACCTGCCGGTGGCAGGCCAGGATCGCAACCAAGCTGAGGCACTACGACGTGGCTAACATCAAGTCCCAGATCAAGCGCAACAAGCAGAACGAGAAGGCCCGCCTGCGCAACAAGGCCGTCAAGTCCGAGCTGAAGACGGCGATCCGCAAGTTCCGCGAGGCCGCCGAGGCCGGCAACGCCGACGCGGCCGCCGAGGCGCAGCGCAGCGCGGCGCGCAAGCTGGACAAGGCCGTCAGCAAGGGCGTCATCCACAAGAACCAGGCCGCCAACCGCAAGTCGGCGATCGCCAAGCAGGCCGCCGCCCTGCAGGCCAAGTAGGACCGCACGCGAGGGGCCGGCCGTTCCGCGCGCCGGCCCCGACGCATGTCCGGGCCCCATGGACGACCGCCGCGTGGTGAAGATCTCGAAGTATCTCGCCAAGCACCTGCGGCACCGCCCCGAGCGGATCGGGCTCACGCTCGACCCCGAAGGCTGGGCGGACGTCCCCGAACTCCTCGCCGCCGCGGCGCGGCACGGCTTCGCGTTGACGCGTTCCGAACTGGAACACGTGGTGAACGTCAACGACAAGAAGCGCTACGAAATGGACGGAGACCGGATCAGGGCCGTCCAGGGCCATTCCGTCCCCGTCGACCTGAAACTGCCGGCGGTGTCCCCGCCGGAATTCCTTTACCACGGCACGGTGGCCGCGTCCGTCGCCGCGATCCTGCGCGACGGCCTCCTGCCGATGGGCCGGCACGCCGTGCACCTGTCCCCCGACCGCGAAACGGCCCGGCGCGTCGGCGCCCGCCGCGGCCGGCCCGTCGTCCTGGTCGTCGAATCAGGGCGGATGGCCGCGGACGGGCACGAGTTCCGGGTCAGCGCGAACGGCGTGTGGTTGACCGAGGCCGTCCCGCCGGAATATCTGCGCGAATGACCTCCGCGGCCGCCCAGTCGGGCAGCAGCCGCACCCATTCCGGGCCTTTCTCCGACCCGAACAGGTACCGGTAGGGGACGAGGTCGCGAATGGCCCGATGCACGTCCAGCCGGTCGTCGATCATGTGGGTGATGCCGAGCTCCGCACAGTGGCCGGCCTTGTCCGCCCGCTTCCGGCAGAAGCGGACGTTCTCCCTCCGCAGGCCCGTCCTGGCGTAGAAGTCATGGCGGTCGAGCCACGCCAGCGTCCGTTTCTGGATGCGCTCACCGCACTTGGAGATGATCCACGCGCGCCCTTCGAATGCGTCGATGAGTCCCGGCAGCACCTCGTAGACGCCTTCGGTCGCCGGTGACGCCATGGCGTCCTCGAAAGTGCCGTCCAAGAACACGGTGTCGTCGTCGCCGGGAGCCCGCAGGCCCCCGTGTACGACCCGGCCGAAATCAATGCCGAGCCGAGGTTCGATGTCCATGCCCTCAACTCTCGGACTCCCACCCCTAAAGCAGAACTATTAACGAACCATCCGGCTATAGTTCACGGCTATGGATCTGAGCCGCCTCTCCACGGACGCGCTCGCCTCCTTCGCGGTCTTCGCCGACCACCTCAATTTCACCCGCGCCGCCGACGAACTCCACATCTCCCAGCCCGCCCTCCACGTCAAGGTGCGGAAACTGTCCGAGAGCCTTGGCCGCCCCCTCTACACCCGGCACGGCCGCCGCCTCGCCCTGACCCCCGCCGGCGAGCAGGTCGCCCGCTTCGCCCGCGACCTCGACGCCCGCGTGTCGGCGTTCCTGGACACCGTCCACGGCACCGCCGCGACCCGCCTCCCGACCCTGGCCGCCGGCGAGGGCGCCTACCTGTACCTGCTCGGCGACGCCGTCCGCCCCGGCGTCCAGCTGATCAACGGCGACCGCGCCCGCACCCTCACCGCCGTCCGCACCGGCCGCGCCGACGTGGGCGTCGCCGTCCTGGACGTCCTCCCGACCGACGTGCGGACCGAACTCCTGGCCTCCTAGACCCTGGTCATGCCGGACGACCACCCGCTCGCCGTGCGGGAACGCCTCACCCTCGCCGACCTCGCGGGCACCGACCTCACCGTCCCGCCCCCGTCCGGCCCGCACCGGATCACTCTCGAACGCGCGCTGCGCGCCGCCGAGGTCCCGTGGACGCTCGCCGTCGAAGCCGAGGGCTGGCCGCTCATGCTGCACTTCGTGTCGCTGCGCATCGGCCTCGCCGTGGTGAACGGCTGCGTCCCCCCGCCGCCCGGCCTCGCCTCCCGCGAGATCATCGACCTGCCCGCGGTCCCCTACTACGCTCTGCACCTGCCGGACCGCGCCGACGACCCCTTGGTCACCGACCTGCTGGCCACCGTCCGCACCGCCGTGAGGAGCACGCCGTGCATTTCGAGATCTCCGTCGACATCGCCGCCACCCCCGAGACCGTCTGGAACCTCCTGAAGGACGTCGAGCGCTGGCCCGAGATGACCGCGTCGATCGA
The DNA here is from genome assembly GCF_043197915.1 of Actinomadura geliboluensis. Classification (NCBI taxonomy): domain Bacteria; kingdom Bacillati; phylum Actinomycetota; class Actinomycetes; order Streptosporangiales; family Thermomonosporaceae; genus Actinomadura; species Actinomadura geliboluensis. The sequence continues at coordinate 758,216 of NZ_JBICUA010000001.1, forward strand.
CCGCGTCGAGATCCTCGACAAGCCCTTCGCCCTGTCCAGCCGGGCCCGCGTCCACCAGCCGAAGATCCCCGCCGCCGTCTGGACCGTCACCGCCTTCACCGAGAACAAGACCTTCACCTGGGAGTCCCGCTCCCCCGGCGTCACCACCACCGCCGTCCACGACATCACCCCGACCCCGGACGGCGTCACCGTCCGCCTCACCCTCGACCAAAAGGGCCCCCTGGCCCCCCTCTTCGCCCTCCTAACAGGCCGCCTGACCCGCCGCTACGTAACAATGGAAGCGAACGGCCTAAAGACAAAAGCCGAAACCCCCTAATACCGCCCACCGCACCTCAGAAGCACAGCCGTATGCCGGCCATGGGGCGGGACGCGCACGCCCCGTCAGCCGGGCACCGCACCTCGCGAACAGCCACAGACCGACCACGAGCAGGACAGGCACACCTCGTGAGCCGGGCGGCGTGCCTTGGGTCAGCCGCGGGCGGCGACGATCTGGGCGACGGTCTTCTCCAGGGCGTACGCGGGATCGGCCGCACCGCCCTTGACCTGCTCGTCCGCGGCGGCCACCGCCGCGAGCGCCCGCGCGACGCCGTCCCCGGACCAGCCGCGCAGCTGCCGCTGCACCCGGTCGATCTTCCACGGCGGCATGCCCAGCTCCTTGGCGAGCGCCGCGCCCCGCGCTCCGCGCGGCGCCCCGCCGACCTTCGCGAGGCCCCGCACCCCCTGGGCGAGCGCGCTGACGATCAGCACCGGCGCCACCCCGGTGGCGAGCGCCCACCGGAGCTGCTCCAGCGCCTCGGCGAGCTGCCCCTCGATGGCCTTGTCCGCCACCGTGAACCCGCTGACCTCGGCGCGCCCCCGGTAGTAGCGGGCGACGGCCGCGTCGTCGATCTTCCCCCCGGTGTCGGCCACCAGCTGGCTGCACGCCGCCGCCAGCTCGCGCAGATCGTTCCCCACCGCGTCGATCAGCCCGCGCGCGCCGTCCGCCGAGATCTTCCCGCCCGCCCGGCGGATCTCCGCCCTGACGAAGTCGACCCGCTCCCCGACCTTGGCGACCTTCGGGCACGACACCTTGCGCGCCTTGAGCTTGGTGAGCCCGTCCACCAGCGCCTTGCCCTTGGCCCCGCCGGGGTGGACGGCCACGAGCACGACCTCGTCCGCCGGGTTCTTGGCGTACTTCAGCACCTCGGCCGTGAGGTCCTTGCCCAAGTCCTGCGCCGACCGGATCACCAGGACCTTCCCGCCCCCGAACAGCGACGGCGACGTCAGTTCCGAGATCCGCCCGGGCTCCAGCCCCCCCGGCGCGAGATCGATGACCTCCACATCCGGATCGTCCGCGCGCACGGACGCGACGACATCCCCGATCGCCCGCTCCACGAGCAGCTCTTCGTCCCCGACGATCAGAACAATGGGCTCAACCGACACCCCGCCAGCATGCCACGCCCCCACCCCCTCCCGCGCCGCCCAACCCTCCACCGCTCAACCTCCTGGCCCCCGGGTGCGCACCCCAACGCCCACCGCAGTACCCCCGCACGGCATACGACGCCTGACCGCTCGCCCTGTTATCAAGACCGCCAGCGTGAGCCGCCCCTCACCGGCAGGGCTGGCCCTTCAGTGCGGCGGCCATGAGCTCTGCGCGGGCCCGGTCAGTTGCGAGGGACGGCTGTGACGGTGGCGTTGGTTGGGTCACCCCTCCCCGGCAGGGCTGGTCTTTAGGGCTGCGGGCTGGCCATGAGCTTTGGGGCGGGCCCGGTCAGTTGCGAGCGGACGGCTGTGACAGTGGCGTTGGTTGGGCCGACTCTCCCTGGCAGGGCTGGCGTTTCAGTGCGGCGGTCTGGCCATGAGCTTTGGGGCGGCCCGGTCAGTCGCGGGGGACGGCTGTGACGGTGGCGTTGGTGCGGACTATGGCTATGTCTCCTTCCTGGTCGGTGCGGTGGATCTGGGTGTGGAGGCGGTGGAGGAGGCCGAGGGTCGCTGCGGACGGGTGGCCGTAGTCGTTGTGCTCGCCGACCGAGATCAGGGCGATGGACGCGTGGGCGGCGGCCAGGAAGCCGGGGTCCTGGCTTCGGGAGCCGTGGTGCGGCACCTTCAGGACCTGGACGCGGGGGACGCTGGTCGCCAGGACGCGTTGCGCGTCCGCTTCGATGTCGCCGGCCAAGAGGGCGCTGAAGCCAGGTCTTCGAGCGACGAGGACGACGCTGGCGTTGTTGATCAAAGTGCCGTCGTCCTTCGGGGAAAGGGTGTGGGCGGCGCTGAACGGGGCCAGGACCGAGAGTGTCAGGTCGCCCACACGCCATTGCTGTCCTGGTTCGGCGTGACGGGTGGTGAGGCCGGTCGTGTAGCGCGCTTCGCGGCCTGGGCTGAGGGGCGTTGTCAGCACCTCGTGGACCCTGCGCCCGTGACGGACGCCTGGCATGCCGTCGATGTGGTCGGCGTGCGGGTGGGTCAGGATCACGAGCGGGACGTCCTTGATGCCGAGGCGCCGCAGGCAGCGGTCGACGGGGGCGGGCTCGGGGCCGGCGTCCACGATGACGGCCTGGCCCGGACCGGCGGAGAGGACCAGGGCGTCCCCTTGGCCCACGTCGCAGGCGACCATCTGCCAGCCGGGCGGCGGCCAGCCGGGGGCGAGGACGCGCATGGCGACGACCGCGATCAGGACGCCGATCAGCACCGCCGCGGCGAGCAGGCGCAGCCGGCGGCTGCGCAAGATCAGGATGGCCACCGCGGCCGCCGCCAGTAAGGCCAGGGCGCCGAGGCCGCCCCCGGTCCAGGGGATGGTCGCATACGGGAGCGCTGCGGCGGTGCGGGCGACCCAGATGATCCAGCCGACGGCCAGGCCCGCGGGCCACACGATCAGCTGGGCGAGGGGCACCGAGGCGGGCGCGGTCACTGCCGCGAGCGCGCCGAGGAGGGTGGCGGGGGCGACGGCGGGGGCCGCGAGGAGGTTCGCGGCGACGGAGACGACGCCCACCTCGCCCGAGAGCATGACCAGGACCGGCGCCACCGCGACCTCGGCGGCGGCCGTGACCGCGAGGGCGTCGGCGACGGGGCCGGGCAGCCGGTGGGCGAGCCGCTCCCGCCAGGACGGCGCCAGGACCAGCAGCCCGGCCGTCGCGAGGACCGACAGCGCGAAGCCGTACGAGCGCGCGAGTTCGGGGTCGATCAGGACGAGGAGGAGGACGGCCGCCGCCAGCGCGGGGAGCCCGTGACGCTCCCGGCCGGTGAGCAGCGCCAGAAGGCCGATCACGCCCATGAGCGCCGCCCGCAGGACGCTCGGCTCCGGCCGCGCGACGACCACGAACGCCAGCACCGCGAGGACGGCCACGGGCGGGGCCCGGCGGCGGCCGAGGCCGACGAGGCGGCACAGCCCGAGGACCGCCCCGGTGACGATCGCCAGGTTCGCGCCGGAGACCACCAGGAGGTGGGTGAGCCCGGCGGTGCGGAACTCCTCGGCCAGTGCGGGGTCGAGGCGGGAGGTGTCGCCGACGACCATGCCGGGCAGCACGCCGCGCCGGTCGGGCGGCAGCCGGTCGACTGCGGCCCGCAGGCGGGCCCGCACGTGCTCGGCGGCGCGCTGCGGCGCGGACGGCGGCCCGAGGACGGACGGCGGCCCCCGGACGATCACGACCGCCGCCAGCAGGCCCGTCCGGTCGGGCGGCGCGAACCGGCCGCGCAGCCGCACCCGCTGGCTGGGGACGAGGCGCAGCCAGCCGGGATCACCCGCGATGAGCAGCACCGGAACACGGACCTTCGTGCGCGCCACGGCCTCGGCCCGCGCCCGGATGATGACCATCTGCCGGCCGTGGCCCGGCTTGGCCTGCGGGTCTGCGGTGACCACCGCCTCGGCCACCGCGAACCGTCCCGCACGGGCAAGGTCGCGCACGGGCCCGGTGGTGACGGCGGTCGTCCGAAGCGCCACCCCGCACGCCGACGCCGCCGCACACGCCAGCACGACCCCGACAATGACCCGCCACCCGCCCGCCGCCCTCGATCGACCGTTCGCCGCGGCGTCAGCACGCCCCCCGACCGCCCCGCCGCCGCGTACTGCGGCGGTAGGACGAACGCCGCGCATCCCGCCACTGCCCTCCAGGACCTCCGCGTCGGCACTGCGCGTCCCGCCGGTGCGTGCTGCGGCCTGCGGGGCGGCGTTGGGTGTTCTGCGGGTGCTCGTTTTGGGGTGGTTCGGAGCGGCTTGGGGGGTGGGGCGGGGTTGGGGGGTGCGGGGTTTGCGGCGGGTCAATAGGTAGAGGGATGTCAGGGCCGCTGTGGCGGCCAGGGTGTAGGTCACGGGTGGGGGGAGGGAGAGGGTCGTGGCGGCAGTCAGCCAGGTGGCCAGGGCGGGGGCCAGGAGTCTGATGTCGCGGATCATGCGCGGACCATGGGTTTCAGGTCGGCGAAGCGGCGGGCGCCTATGCCGCTGACCTCCTGGAGTTGCTCGACGGAGCGGAAGCCGCCGTGTTCGGTGCGGTAGGCGACGATGCGCTGGGCGAGGACGGGGCCGACGCCGGGGAGGTCGTCGAGTTGGTCGGCGGTGGCGGTGTTCAGGTCGAGCGGCGCACCGGACGCTGCGGGGGACGCGGCCGACTGCGGTGGTCGGGGTACGCCTACCGGGATCTGTTCGCCGTCCACGAGTTTGCGGGCGAGGTTGAGCGTGCCGGTCTTGGCGCCGGGGCGGACGCCGCCGGCGGCCTTGATGGCCTCGGCGACGCGGGAACCGGACGGCAGCGTGATCACGCCGGGGCGTTTGACCTTGCCGAGGACGTGGACGACCACCGAGGAGGCCGCTGCCGGGCTGGCCGAGACGGTGGGGCGCGTGAGTGTGGCGGCCGCTACCGGGGCGGCGGGTTCTTCGGGGCGCGGGCGTGCCAGCCACAGGTAGCCGGCCGCGACCAGGGCCGCGATCACGCCGATGATGACGAGCGTCCGGACGTGGGAGCGTTCGGGGGTCGCGCGGGGTGGCGGTGTGTCGGGCGGTTTCACCTTGCCCATGAGGGCGTGCAGGCGGGCGTGCGCGTCGGGGCTCATGGCAGCCGACGCTAAGGACGGCCGGGCGGCGGCCGCGGCCGGTTCGGTGATTGTGGATAACTCTCGGCGACCGGCGTCAGAGTTGGGGCGCCACGACCACGCCCAGCATGCCAGGGCCGACGTGGGCGCCGATGACCGGGCCCACTTCGCCGACGTAGACGTCCTCGACGTGCGGGATGCGTTCGCGGAGGCGGGCGGCCAGGGCCTCGGCCCGCGACGAGGCGGCGAGATGCTGGATGCCCAGGTCGACCCTGCGGTCACCTGCCTCGGCGACGGCGAGTTCTTCGAGCCGGGCAAGCGCGCGCGAGGACGTGCGGACCTTCTCAAGCGGCGCTATGCGTCCATCGGCGATGTCCAGGAGGGGCTTCACCATGAGCGCGGAGCCGAGGAGGTTGGCGGCGGCGCCGATGCGGCCGCCGCGCCGCAGGTGTTCGAGGGTGTCGACGTAGATAAGGGAGCGGGTGAGTCCGGCCCGGCGGACGGCGGCGGACGCGGCGGATTCGGCGGTGCCGCCCGACAGGGCCTCAGACGCCGCGGAGAGGGCGGCGAAGCCGAGGCCGAGGCCGATGGTGGCGCTGTCGATGACGGTCACGGGCACGGGGGCGTCGCGGGCCGCGAGGCGGGCGGCCTCCACCGTCCCGGAGAGGGCGGACGACAGGTGCACGGAGACGATGTGGCGGGCTCCGGAGGAGGCGGCGGTCTCGTAGGCGCGGGCGAAGCGTTCCGGGGCCGGGCGCGACGTGGTGACGGGGTGCCATTCCTTCAGCGCCCGCGCGGCTTCGGCGGTGCTCATGTCGCCCTCGTCGCGGGTGGTGCCGCCGACGGCGATCTGGAGCGGGACGACGATCAGCCCGTGCCGTTCGGCGAGGCCGGGCGGGAGGTAGGCGGTGGAGTCGGTGACGACCGCGACCGCGCTGGGTGATGGCACTGAGCGGGCGGCGCGTCAGGGCTGGACGGGGACGCCGCCGCGCCAGATGCGCAGGGCGCGCAGGCCGAACGCCCACGCGAACGCGCCCTCGTGGTCGGCGTCCCACAGGACGATGTCGGCGAGCATGCCGGGCGCGAGGGAGCCGCGGTCGCCGACGCGCAGGGCGGCGGCTCCGCCGAGGGTGGCGGCGCGCAGGGCCTCGGTCACGCTCAGCCCGAACATGGCGACCGACAGGCCGATGACGAGCGGCATCGAGGTGATGCCGCACTGGCCGGGGTTGTGGTCGGTGCCGAGGGCGACGGTGACGCCGCGGTCGAGCATCTGCCGGACGGGCGCGGGCGCGCGGCTGCTGTTGAGGGAGCTGCCGGGGCAGACGGTGGCGGTGACGCCGGCGTGGGCGAGGGCCTTGATGTCGTCGTCGTTGGCCTGGGTGAGCAGGTCGGCGGACGCGCAGCCGACCTCGGCGGCGACCTGCGCGGCGCCGACGCGCTCGTTGGCGCAGGCGTGCATGCGGGCCTTCAGCCCGGCGCGCTTGCCGGTGAGCAGCAGGGCGCGGGCCTCCTCGGCGGTGAAGTGGCCCTCGTCGCAGTAGACGTCGATCGAGTCGGCGCCGGCCACGGCGGCGTCGCCGGCCCACAGCCGGACGGCCTCGATGTAGTCGCGGCGGCGGCCGAAGAACTCGGGCGGCAGGATGTGCGCGGCGAGGAACGTCGCGTGGATGCGCGGCATGGACGGCTCGCCCTCCAGCGACCGCAGCATCCGGATGTCGGCGAGTTCGCCGTCGCGGGTGAGGTGGTAGCCGGTCTTGGCCTCGACGGTGGTGGTGCCGGCGAGGATCCACTGGCGGAGCCGTTCGCGGACGCCGTTGCAGAGCGTCCAGGGGTCGGTGCCCCGGGTGACGGTGACGGTGGAGTTGACGCCGCCGCCCGCCGCGGTGATGGCGGAGTGCGACGACCCGCTGGTGCGCATGGCGAGTTCGGCCCACCGGTTGCCCGCGTAGACGGGGTGGGAGTGCGCGTCGATGAGGCCGGGGGTGACGAGGCCGCCGCCGAGGTTCTCGACGTGGTCGACGTCGACGATGTCGTCGATGATGCCGGGGACGCTCTGCGGGAGGTCGGAGGCGGGCCCGGCCCAGACGATGCGGTCGTCGTGGATGAGGACCGCGGCGTTGCTGCAGACGTCGGTGCCCGTCCAGAGCCTGCCGATGTTCGTCAACAGCCGTACGGTCATGGCGTCACCGACCTGGATCGAGCCGTGCGCGCAGCCGCGCGGGTTGGCGCTGGAGCGGGCCGCTCGCCCTCGTTCCAGTGTTCGGACCTGCCATGGCCACCTGCTCTCGATCCGAAACACCGGCAGGGTGCCGGCGACTCACCAATGGAGGGTCGGGTGGCCGGGCGACCACCGCTGGCAACGAGACCGGAGATATCGGTTTCGTCACGGTAGTGCACCGAAGGCCCGTCCGACAACCTTTCGTCGTAGCGCATCGACAGCCATCACCCCGCCCCTAGTGCTAAAGACCGTACGGATTTCAACCGAACCGTCAAGCGGATTGGACAAGCTGTCACCGTACGGCGACGCGAACGGTGCTTCCGCTGGTTCCGGACGGGCTCGAAGCCGGTCTATGAGCAGCCGAAACCCACCGGGCCCGTGCTGGGGCCCGGTGGGTCGAGGGTCAGGCCGTCGGGGCCACGGTCTCGTACCGGGAGAGCTCCCCGGCGAGACCGGCGGGCACCCTGGCGTGCAGGACGGTGCCTTCGGCGATGTGCTCCAGCTTGAGCACCTCACCGCGCTCGTGCACCTGCGCGACGAGGTCGCCGCGCTCGTACGGCACGAGGACGTGGAGCTCGCTCTCCAGCCCCGGGAGGTCGGCCTCGATGGCCGCGCGCAGCTCCTCGATGCCGAACCCGGTGCGGGCGGACACGACGACGCTGTGCGGCTCGCGGCGCCGCAGCCGCGCGATGGCCAGGTCGTCGGCCGCGTCCGCCTTGTTGATCACGATGATCTCGGGGATCGCGTCGGCGCCGATCTCCCGCAGCACCTCGCGGACGGCGTCGATCTGCGCCTCGGGGTCGGCGTCGGAGCCGTCCACGACGTGCAGGATAAGCCCGGCGTCGGTGACCTCCTCCAGCGTCGACCGGAACGCCTCCACCAGCTGGTGCGGCAGGTGCCGGACGAACCCGACGGTGTCGGCGAGGGTGTAGGCGCGGCCGCCGGGCGTCTCGGCCCGCCGGACGGTCGGGTCGAGGGTGGCGAACAGCGCGTCCTCCACCAGCACCCCGGCGCCGGTGAGCCGGTTGAGCAGCGACGACTTGCCGGCGTTGGTGTAGCCGGCGATGGCGACGGCGGGCACCTGGTGGCGGCGCCGCTCGCCGCGCTTGGTGTCGCGCGCCTTGCCCATCTCGGCGATCTGCCGGCGCAGCTTGGCCATCCGGGTGCGGATCCGCCGCCGGTCCAGCTCGATCTTGGTCTCACCGGGGCCGCGGCCGCCGATGCCGATGCCGCCCGCGGCGCGCCCGCCGACCTGCCGGGACAGGTTGCCGCCCCAGCCGCGCAGCCGCGGCAGCAGGTAGTTGAGCTGCGCGAGCTCGACCTGCGCCTTGCCCTCGCGGCTCTTGGCGTGCTGGGCGAAGATGTCCAGGATCAGCGCGGTCCGGTCGATGACCTTGACCTGGACGGTCTCCTCCAGGTGCCGCAGCTGGCTCGGGGCCAGCTCGCCGTCGCAGATGACGGTGTCGGCGCCGGTGGAGATCACGATGTCGCGCAGCTCCGCGGCCTTGCCGGAGCCGATGTAGGTGGCCGCGTCGGGGCGGGACCGGCGCTGCACGAGCCCTTCGAGCACCTGGGAGCCCGCCGTCTCGGCGAGCAGCGCCAGTTCGCGCAGCGAGTTCTCGGCCTCGGCGGCCGTGCCGTCCGTCCAGACGCCCACGAGGACGACCCGCTCCAGCCGCAGGGCGCGGTACTCGACCTCGGTGACGTCGGTCAGCTCGGTGGACAGGCCCGCGACGCGGCGCAGTGCGCGGCGGTCCTCCAGGTCGAGTTCGCCCGTCAGGGGCTCGTACTCGACGTCGTCCTGGATCTGGGTCTGGGTCTGGTCTGCAGAGAAAGGTTCAGTCATATGTCCTCGGTAGAACGCCGCCTCGCGGCCGTATCTTCCCGGCGATCGTCTCACGCACCGTCCCGGAGGTCACCTGCTTATCCCCAGTTTCCCCGTGGGTTGACGCAAGCGCGCGCGGGGAGGTCTCGCAAGGGATACCCGCTTTGACCGCACCTCGCACCGCCGAGTACGGTTCTCCACATAACAGAAGTCAAATTTCGCTATACGAAAGGGCGAGGCAGATGGCCGCACTGGAAGGCGTCGAGGTCACCGGACCTCTCGGCGACCGCTACGAGGAGATCCTGACCCCCGAGGCGCTCGGCCTTCTCGCCGCCCTGCAGCGCGCCCTCGGCGCCCGCCGCAAGGAGCTGCTCGAGGCCCGCGCGGAGCGGCAGCGCAAGCTGTCGGCGGGCGGGACGCTCGACTTCCTGCCCGAGACCGCGAACGTCCGCGACGACGACTCCTGGCGCGTCGCCGAGCCCGCGCCCGGCCTGGTGGACCGCCGTGTCGAGATCACCGGCCCCACCGACCGGAAGATGACGATCAACGCGCTCAACTCCGGCGCGAAGGTGTGGCTGGCCGACTTCGAGGACGCCAACACCCCGCTGTGGGACAACATGATCGAGGGCCAGCTCAACCTGCGGGACGCCCTCGACCGCACCATCGACTTCACCGACGCCAAGTCCGGCAAGAGCTACGCGCTCAAGGCCGACGAGGAGCTCGCGACCATCGTCGTCCGGCCGCGCGGGTGGCACATGGAGGAGAAGCACCTCCTCGTCGACGGCGAGCCCATGTCCGGGTCGCTGTTCGACTTCGGCCTCTACTTCTTTCACTCGGCGCGGCGCCAGCTGGCCAAGGGCAAGGGGCCGTACTACTACCTGCCCAAGATGGAGAGCCACCTCGAGGCGCGGCTCTGGAACGACGCCTTCAACCTCGCGCAGGACCACCTGGACGTCCCGCGCGGCACCATCCGCGCGACGGTCCTGATCGAGACGATCCCGGCCGCGTTCGAGATGGAGGAGATCCTCTACGAGCTGCGCGACCACTCCGCGGGCCTGAACGCCGGCCGCTGGGACTACCTGTTCTCGGTGATCAAGAAGTTCCGGGACCGGGGCACGGAGTTCATCCTCCCCGAGCGCAACGCGATCACGATGACGGCGCCGTTCATGCGCGCCTACACCGAGCTGCTCGTCCGGACGTGCCACAAGCGCGGCGCGCACGCGATCGGCGGCATGGCGGCGTTCATCCCGTCCCGCCGGGACGAGGCGGTCAACAAGGTCGCGCTGGAGAAGGTCCGCGCCGACAAGGCCCGCGAGTCCGGCGACGGCTTCGACGGCTCCTGGGTCGCGCACCCCGACCTCGTCCCCGTCTGCCGCGAGGTGTTCGACGGCGTCCTCGGCGACAAGCCGAACCAGCGGGACCGGCTCCGCGAGGACGTCGGCGTCACCGCCGCCGACCTGCTCAACGTCAAGGACACCCCCGGCGAGATCACCGAGGCCGGCCTGCGCAACAACATCGACGTGGCGCTGCGCTACCTCGCCACCTGGCTGGACGGCGCCGGCGCCGTCGCCATCCACAACCTGATGGAGGACGCGGCCACCGCCGAGATCTCCCGCTCCCAGGTGTGGCAGTGGATCTACAACGGCGTCTCCACCGCCGAGGGCCGGAAGATCACCAAGGAGTGGGTCGAGCAGCTCCTGGACGAGGAGCTCGACAAGATCCGCACGGAGCTGGGGCAGGCGTACAACGAGCCCCGCTACAACCAGGCGGTGGCCCTGTTCAAGGAGGTCACCCTGGCGGACGAGTACTCCGAGTTCCTGACCACGCCGGCCTACCAGCGCTTCCCGTAACCCCGGGCGGCGCGTGCGGAGAGCCGGGCGGCCGCGGGCCGTCCGGCTCCGGATCTTGCGGGGGTGTCGGGGGCGGAGGATGGTGGTAAGAGTGGAGTCCATGCTCACGGCGCTCGGGTCCCGGCTGGAGGCGCTGCTCGGAGCGGATCGGGTGATCACCGACCCGGTGCGGCTGCGCACGTACGAGTGCGACGGCCTCACCAACCACCGGGCGACGCCCGGGGTCGTCGTGCTGCCCGACACGGCCGAGCAGATCGCGGCGATCGTGCGGGAGTGCGCGGCGGCGGGCGTGCCGTACGTGGCGCGCGGGTCCGGGACGGGCCTGTCCGGCGGGGCGCTCCCCCGCACCGACGGCGTGCTGATCGTGACGTCCCGGATGCGCCGCGTCCTGGAGATCGACATCCCCGGTCAGCGCGCCGTGGTGGAGCCCGGCGTGATCAACCTGGACGTGACGCGGGCCGTCCGCCCGTACGGGTACTACTTCGCGCCCGACCCGTCCAGCCAGCAGATCTGCTCGGTCGGCGGGAACGTGGCGGAGAACTCCGGCGGCGCGCACTGCCTGAAGTACGGGTTCACCGCGCACCACGTGCTGGCGTGCGAGATCGTCACGCCGGACGGCGAGCTGGTGGAGCTCGCGGCGGACGCCCCCGGCTACGACCTGCTCGGGGTGTTCGTCGGGGCGGAGGGCACGCTCGGCATCACCACCAAGATCACGGTGCGGCTGACGCGGGTGCCGGAGACCGTGCAGACGCTGCTGGCGGCGTTCGACTCGATCGAGGCGGGCGGCACCGCGGTGTCGTCGATCATCGGCGCGGGCGTGGTGCCGGCGGCGATCGAGATGATGGACGCGCTCGCCATCGAGGCGGCGGAGGCGGCGGTGCGCTGCGAGTACCCGGCGGGCGCCGGGTCCGTGCTGATCGTGGAGCTGGACGGCCCGGACTCCGAGGTCGCGGCCCAGTTCGCCGAGGTGGAGCGGCTGTGCCGGGACGCGGGCGCGTTCGAGATCCGGATCGCCGCCGACGACGCGGAGCGGGCGCTGATCTGGAAGGGCCGCAAGTCCGCGTTCGCGGCGGTCGGCCGGATCAGCCCGGCCTACCTCGTCCAGGACGGCGTGATCCCGCGGACGGTCCTGCCGGACGTCCTCGCGAGCATCGACGAGCTGTCGGCGCGGTCGGGCGTGCGGGTCGCGAACGTGTTCCACGCGGGCGACGGCAACCTGCATCCGCTGGTGCTGTTCGACGACTCCGAGCCGGGCGCCGAGGAGCGCGCCGAGGAGGTGTCGGGGGCGATCCTCGACCTGTGCATCCAGCACGGCGGCTCCATCACCGGCGAGCACGGCGTGGGCGTCGACAAGGCGCGCTACATGCCGCGCATGTTCACCGACGCCGACCTGGACACGATGCAGATGGTCCGCTGCGGGTTCGACCCGGCGGGGCTGTGCAACCCGGGCAAGGTCTTCCCGACGCCCCGGCTCTGCGGTGAGGTGCCCGGCAAGCGCAAGGGCCCCCACCCGTACGAGGGAAAGGCGGACATCTTCTGATGCGGCCCCTGGACGCCCTGGCGAAGGTCTGCGCCGACGTGCGCCCCGGCGAGCCCGCCGAAGGCGTGCTCGGCGTAGAGCCCGCGCTCGTCGCCGCCCCGAAGGACCTGGCCGAGGCCGCCGACGTCATGCGCGTCGCCGCCGAGAAGGGGCTCGCGGTCGTCCCGCGCGGCGCCGAGACCCGGCTGGACTGGGGGACGCCGCCGCGGCGCTGCGATCTGCTGGTCGACACCCACCGGCTGGGCAGGCTCGTCGAGCACACGGCCGGCGACCTCGTCGCCAAGGCCGAGGCGGGGCTCCCCATGGAGCGGCTCAACGAGAGCCTCGCCGAGCACGGCCAGCGGCTCGCCCTGGACGTCCCCCTGCCCGGCTCCACGGTCGGCGGGACGGTCGCCAGCGGCGCCGCGGGGCCGCTCCGCACCCTCTACGGGACGCCCCGGAGCCTGGTCATCGGGCTGACGGTCGTCCGGGCGGACGGCCAGGTCGCGCGGTCGGGCGGCAAGGTCGTCAAGAACGTCGCAGGGTACGACCTGGGCAGGCTCTTCTCCGGCTCTTACGGCACCCTGGGGCTGATCGTGGAGGCGACGTTCCGGCTCCATCCGATCCCCGCCGCGTCCGCGTACGTCACGTGCGCCGTGAACGGGCCGGAGGACGCGCATGATGCCGTCCAGAGTGTCCTCCACTCTCCTGTGGCGCCGAGTGCGGTCGAGTACATCGGTCCCGGTACGGTCTCGGTGCTCCTGGAAGGCGTGCCTGAGGGCGTCGCCGCGCGCGCTGGGCAGACGCAGCAGCTCCTAGGGGAGCACTCCGAGATCTCCGAGTCAGCACCGGACGGCTGGGGACGCTACCCGGACGGCACCACCCTCATCGACATCAGCGCACCGCCGCCCTCGCTCCGCGAAGTCCTCGCCTTGCTCGGGCCGGACACCGCGGTCACATGGAGCGGCAGCGGGAACGGCCATGTCGGTCTGGCCCCGGAGATGTCATCAGACGATGTGGCCGACGTACTAGGGCGGCTGAGGGACGTCCTGTCCCGGCACCGGGGCCACGCCGTCGTCCGTTACGCGCCGCAAGAGGTGCGCGGCGAGATCGACCTGTGGGGGCCGGTTCCGGCGCTCGCCCTGATGCGGCGCGTGAAAGACCAGTTCGACCCGGACCACAGGCTGTGCCCGGGCCGTTTCGTGGGAGGAATCTGATGAGCGCCCAGGACGATCTCCCTGATCTCCTGAACGACTGCGTCCACTGCGGTTTCTGCCTCCCCACATGCCCGACCTACGTGCTGTGGGGCGAGGAGATGGACTCCCCAAGGGGCCGTATCCATCTCATGCAGCAGCACCTTGAGGGCGCGCCGCTCAACGAGCCGATGGCCGAGCATTTCGACCGCTGCCTCGGGTGCATGGCCTGCGTGACGTCATGCCCGTCCGGCGTCCAGTACGACCGTCTCATCGAGATCACCCGCACCCAGGTGGAGGACGAGCACCCGCGTTCGCTGAAGGAGCGGGCCATCAGGGAGATGGTCTTCCAGCTGTTCCCGTACAAGCGGAGGCTCCGTGCTCTGCGCGGGCCTCTGCGCGCGTACCAGAAGTCGGGTCTGGAGCGCCTGGTCCGGCGCAGCGGCGTCCTGGAGCGCCTGTCGCCGTCCATCGCGGCGATGGAGCGGCTCGCGCCGCCGCTCGGGAAGGCGCCGCGCCTGCCGGAGCGGGTCGCGGCGCGCGGCGAGCGCCGCGCCACGGTCGGGATGCTGACCGGCTGCGTGCAGAGCGAGTTCTTCCCCGGCGTCAACGCGGCCACGGCCCGCGTGCTGGCCCTCGAAGGCTGCGACGTCGTCATCCCCCGCGGCCAGGGCTGCTGCGGGGCGCTGTCGCTGCACTCCGGCCGGGCCGGGGAGGCCCGCGCCTTCGCCCGCCGGACGATCGAGACGTTCGAGTCCGTCGACGTCATCGTGGTGAACTCGGCGGGCTGCGGGTCGGCGATGAAGGAGTACCGGACGCTGCTCGCCGACGAGCCGGCCTGGGCCGCGCGCGCCGCGGCGCTGTCGGACAAGACCAGGGACCTCGCCGAGTACCTCGCGGAACTCGGGCCCCGCGCGGAGCGGCGGCCACTTCCGGTCACCGTCGCCTACCACGACGCCTGCCACCTCGCCCATGCCCAGGGCGTGCGGAGCCAGCCCCGCGCGCTGCTGGCCGCGATCCCCGAGCTGACCGTCCGGGAGATCGCCGAACCGGACATCTGCTGCGGTTCCGCCGGAACCTATAACCTGTTCCAGCCGGAGGCCGCCGGCGAACTCGGCGACCGCAAGGCGGTGAACGTGGACGCCACCGGAGCCGAACTACTGGTCGCCGCCAACCCCGGCTGCTCGATGCAGATCGCCACCGCGCTGCGCCGGCGCGGCGCCGGCATCGCGGTCGCGCACACCGCGCAGGTGCTGGACGCCTCCCTACGAGGGCTCGGCCGCGACGCCCTCGTCGCGCGCACTTCGTAACCCGCCGGCCTGGAACACCGCCGTTCCGGGCGTCCGGTATCGTGGCCTGCCGCCGTTGCCGCCGTTGCCGACGACAGCTCGGAAGGACGCGCTTACTGAGCCTGGAGAAGGCCCGAGGGAGCACGCACCACCATGTCCAACAGCTACCAGCCCTACCGCTCGCACCGCCGCCGGAAGAAGACCGCCGCGGGCCGGCTCGGCCTCGCCGGGGCCGTCACCGGCGCCGTCGGCATCGCCGCGATCGCCGCCGGGATCGTGTTCCTGCGGCCGGGCGGCGACGCCGCCCAGGAGACCGCCCAGCCGACCCTGGCGAGCCAGGGCGACGGCACGCAGCAGGGCTCGGCCGTCCCCGCGCCGAAGGCGGGCCCGCCGGTGAACTTCACGACCCCCGAGGGCTACGGCTACAGCCTCGCCGCGGTCCGGGCCGGGACCGACCGGCAGCCCCTCGGCGCCACCGCGGCGCCGCCGTCGGGGACGACGTACGCCTACGCCGACTACATCCTGACCAACACGCAGCGGCGGCCCGTCCTGCTCGACTACCCCGCCGACCTGTTCATGCCGAAGGCGCAGGTCCCGAAGGCGGCGCGGGAGCGGTGCATGCCGCAGGCCGGCATCCCCGACGACATGTGCACGCTGCCGAACCACAGCAAGATCACCGCCCGGATCGACGGGTCGAAGCCGCCGGTCGACGACAGCGGCAGCATGATGATGCCGGGCGGCGCCTCCTACGTCGTGCGGATCGCCTCCGAACTCCCGGTCGACGACGGCATCTCCGCCGACGACCTGCGGCTCTACGTGTGGAACGCGCGCTACACCAGCGACCGCAAGGGCATCCAGCTCGCCTTCCCGTAACCGTCCGGCCTTGTGGCTCAGCGACTGGTGAACCCGATGTCCTGGTAGTCGGGCTCTAGGAAGCCGCACGCCCCCATGTTGGCCAGGTCCGCGCGCGCTGCGACGAGTTGCGGACGCTGGTACAGCGGCAACACCGACGCCTGGCGCCAGATGAGCCGGTCGGTTCCGTTCACGAGGTCGTGGACTTTCGCCGGGTCGGTCTCCGCGATCGCCCGGTCCATCGCCGCGTCTATGGCGGCGGTCCCGGTGCGGGAGTAGTTCTGCTGGGTGCGGCCGGCGTGCGGCCGGGCGAACACCGCCCGCATCGGTGACACCGGGAACGAGGTGCCCAGCCACGAGAACGGGACGATGTCGAAGCCGCCCTTGGTCACGTGGGCGTCGAGGGCGTCGTCGGCGGGAACGGGCCGGATGTCCACCCGGACACCGATACGTTCGAGCAGCGCGCGCGCCAGTTCCGCTTCGCGCGCGCTGATGGGGACACCGGAAGGCACCACGAAGCGCAACGCGAGTGTGCGCCCGGCCTTGGCGCGGTACTTGCCGTGCTGTCGCCAGCCCGCCTCGTCCAGGAGCCGTCCGGCTTGCGCGGGATCGTATCCGCCGAGGACGGCCGAGTTGTCCTGGTAACCGTTCTGGGTGTTGACGTAGAAGTGGTTGCCGAGGGTCTGGACCGGCACCCCCAGGCCGGACAGGTCGGACCGTGCGATGACCTCCCGGTCGATGCCCAGCATGACCGCACGCCGTACGCGCACATCGGACAGGACGGGCGAAGCGGCGTTGAACGTGAAGTGCCGCCAGTCGGGTCCGCCCGCGCGGCGTATGTCGGTACCGGGGACGCCTTGGACGCGCCGCATCGCGCTCGCGTCCAGCCCGATGTCCATCAGGTCGATCTCGTGGTTGGCGAATGCGCCGGGCATCGCGCTGGTGTCCATGGCGCGGTAGAGGATGCGGTCGAGTTTCGCGGGCGGCCCCCACCATGACGGGTCGCGGGCCAAAGTGACGGTCTTGTCGGTGCGGTCGATTCGCTGGACTTTGAACGGACCTGCGGTCATGGGCAGTGCGTTCATCCAGCCGGTGTTGAACGCGCGTGGGGTGGAGTAGGCGGCGGCCGGGTAGAGCGGGCTGAACAGGCTGCGCCAGTCGGCGTACGTCTGGGAGAACGTCACCTTCACGTCGTTTTCGCGGGGGCCTTGTTCGATGTGCTTGATCAGGCGGTATCCGCTGTCGGTGGAGACCTCGTAACGCCGGTCGCGTCCGGAAAGCGCGCGGGCCTGCGCGACGAAATCGGCGTATCCGATGGGGCGGCCGTCAGACCATCTTGCCCGAGGGTTGAGCCTGTAGGTGACGGTCTGGCCCCGCTTGGTGCGCTTCAGCGTGGCCGACTCCAGATACTCCGGGACGGGATGGGGGACGGATTTCTCGTCAGCGTGCATCAGATACGGCAGGACGCCCTGAATGACATGGTCCACCGCACCCTTGGCACCGTTGAGATGGTGGAAATTCCACTGGGATGGAAACTCTGGCAGCGGCCAGCGGAGCGTGCCGCCGTTCACGATTCGGTCGCGCGGGACGGGGTTGACGTCAGAGCCCGGCAGCCGCCCGGATGAATCGTTCTGCTCGCCGATGTCGCCGCATCCGCTCAAAAGCACGATGCCCAGGAGAACCGCGCCGAGTATCCGTTTCACTGCTTGACCTCGGCTCCGATGAGGGGGTGATGGCAGGCGACCAGCCGATCTGGGTCTTTCAAGGGCTCCGGATCCTGTTCATCGCACAAGCGAGCGTCCTGTTCGGCGATCGTGATGTAGCGGGGGCACCGGGAGCGGAAACGGCATCCAGTGGGTGGTGACATCGGGTCTGGTGAGTCTCCTTGCAGAGGGACGCGTCGCAGTGCGCGCGTGTAGGGGTGAGCCGGTGCCTCGTACACGTCCTGGGTCGGCCCCAGTTCGACGATGCGGCCCATGTACATGACGGCGACCCGGTCGGCGATGCGGTGGACGATGGCCAGGTCATGGGCGACGAGCAGATATGCCAGGCCAAGACGGTCGCGGAGGCTTTCCAGCAGAGCCATGACGCTCACCTGCACAGGCGCGTCCAAAGCCGACACAGGTTCGTCCAAGAGCAGCAGACGCGGTTCCAGAGCCAGAGCCCGCGCGATGCTCACACGCTGCTTCTGCCCGCCAGAGAGTGTGTGGGGATAGCGCCATACAGTGTCGGCCCCCAAGCCCACCAGCTCCAGGAGCTCTCTCACTCGGCTTCTCATCCGCGATGACGGGAATCCATGTGTGACCAGCGGCTCGGCGATGATGTCGGCCACGCGCATCCGAGGGTTGAGCGACGCTGCCGGGTCCTGGAACACGATCTGGACATCCCGCCGCAGGGTCTTGCGGCCAGCCGCGCTCAACGACGCCGTGTCCTGGCCGAAGACGACCACACGGCCGTCCTGCGGCCGTGCCAGCCGCAGGATCTCCAGCAAGGTCGTGGTCTTACCGCACCCGGACTCCCCCACGAGCGCGAGCGTCTCGCCCTCCCGAACGTCGAAGCCGACGCCGTCGGCCGCGCGCACACTGCCGACCCGTCGCCGCACCAGCGTCCCCTTGAAGACCGGGTAGTGCCGGACAAGGCCGTGCACTTGCAGTACGACAGGACGTTCAGGCCGAGGCGGCGACACACCCTTGCCCTCTACACGTGGGATGGACCGCAGTAACTCGGCCGTGTACGCCGCACGCGGTTCCCGGTAGATCCGCTCTACCGGCCCGGTCTCAACGATCCGCCCCTCGCGCATGACCATGACGCGATCGGCGAAGTCCTTGACGAGCCGCAGGTCATGCGTGATCAGCATGAGCGCGGCCCCGGTCGCATCCCTCGCGGTGCGGAGGACGTCCAAGACCTGCGCCTGGACGGTCACGTCCAGGCCGGCCGTCGGTTCGTCCGCCAGGATCACGCCGGGACGGTTCGCGACGGCCATGGCGATCATCACCCGCTGCCGCATCCCGCCGGAGAACTCGTGCGGGTACGCGCGCGCCCGTCCTGCCGCGATTCCCACCAGTTCGAGCAGTTCCAGGGCCCGAGCCCTCGCCGCCGCCCGTGTGACCTTGGAATGGGCCCGTACCGCCTCGGCGACCTGATCGCCCACGGTGCGGACAGGCGTGAGCGCCGCCTCCTGGAACACCATCGCCAGGTCGTCGCCGCGCACCCGGCACAACTCGGCATCAGATCGCCCGAGCAGCTCCTCACCGCGCAGCCGCACGGACCCCGTGACCTCGGCACCGTCCGGGAGAAGCCCCATCAGGGCGAGCGCGAGCATGGTCTTGCCCGCCCCCGACTCGCCCACGACCCCGAGGACCTCCCCGGCTCCGACTGCGAAGCCGACCCCGCGCACGGCGCGCACACCGCCTGGAAGATCGACCGTCAGGCCGGTGACGCGCAGCACCGTCATCGCACGTCCCGCAGCGGATCGAGGACGTCCCGCACCCCGTCGCCGACCAGGTTCACGGCGAGGACGATCAGCACGAGCAGCCCCGCGGCGGACATGAACGGCCAGGTGGCCGCCGCGCCCCGCCCCTCCGCGATCATCGTGCCCAGCGAGACGTCCGGCGGACGGACCCCGAAGCCGAGGAAGGACAGCCCGCCCTCGGCGACGATCGCGGCGCCGGCGGTGAGGCCCGCGTCCACGACCAGGAACGACGCGACCTGCGGCAGGACATGCCGGACGAGCACGCGCGGCGCGCTCACCCCGGCGAACCGGGCGGCGAGCACATACTCGCGCTCGCGCACCGACAGCGTCATCGCCCGCACCACCCTGGCGGTGAGCATCCACAAGAACGCGGCGAGCAGGGGCGCGAGCAGAGGCCATCCTCCGCCCGGCGCCAGAACGGCGACGACGAGGAAGGACGGCAGGACCAGCAGGAGATCGACGCCCCACATCATGGCCCGGTCGAGCAGGCCGCCCGCGAACCCGGCGACGGTGCCGACGGCAGCGGCGAACGCCGTCGAGAGCAGCGTGGCCAGAAGCCCGATGACCAGCGACTTCTGCGCTCCGCGCAGCGTGAGCGCGAAGACGTCCCGCCCGCTCTGCGTCGTCCCCAGCCAGTGCCGCGCCGAGGGCCCCTGACCGAACGCCGCGAAGTCGGTCTCGTCCCAGCGCCACGGCGCCAGGAGCGGCCCCGCGAACGCCAGGACGAACACCGACACAAGGAGCGCAATCCCGACAACACCCCGCCGAGTCATGCCGCGACCCCGGACCGAACCCTCGGGTCGAGGGCGGCGTTCAAGACGTCCGCCACGAGGCCGGCCAAGACGACGGCGCAGGCGGCGACGCAGTCGATCGCCGCGACCACGTTGACGTCGCCGCGCGCGATCGAGTCGACGAGCCACTCGCCCATGCCGTGCCGCCCGAAGACCTTCTCGGTGAACACGCCCCCGAGAATGAGCAGCCCGGACGCATAGGCGAAGTACGTCGTCATCGGTACGAACGCGGTGCGCAGCCCATGCCGCAGCAGGGCTCTCCGCTGCGAGAGCCCCTTGGCCCTTGCGGTCCGCACGAAATCGGCACGCAGGACGTCCAGCATCAGCCCCCGCTGGTACCGGCTGTACAGCGCGAGTTGGGCCAGCGCGATCGTGGCCATCGGAAGCAGCAGATGCCGCACCTGATCAGCGATGTCGCGAGGCGACCCCTCCCCCACCCACACGAACACCCGCAGGCCCAGTACGTCGTTCACCCTCACGGCAGCCGCCTGTAACAGCACCGCCAGAACGAACACGGGGACGGCTAAGAGCAGACAGGCCCCGCCCGTAACCACCCTGTCGGTGACCCGTCCATGCGTGGCCGCCGCGTACGCGCCAACGAGAATCCCCAGCACGCCTCCCACGACCCCACCGGGAACCAGCAGCCGGAGGCTGACACCAAGCCGCCGCCATAACTCCGCATTGACGGGCTCGCCCTCCTGCGTCCGGCCGAAGTCCCCTTGCAGGACGCCCCGCGCCCAGGTCCGGTAGCGGTCGGCCAGCGGAGTCCGGTCGTTCAGGTTCAGCGCGCTGAGCCGGGCATCGACGACGGCCTCGGGCGGGCGCGGTGTCCGCCCCTGGAACGCGGCCCGCGGATCGAGGACGGCGGCGGCGAGCAGATAGGCGAGGCTCCCGGCGAACACGACCAGCACCACACGGCTCACCACGCGCCGCAGCACGAACCCCGCCACCGACTCCCCTCCCGCACCGCCCGCCGACGAACACGGAATGCTACACATCGAACACAGAACGCGCAGATGGACGACAAAACACCGCCCTGACCTGCACTTTCCGACTTCTCACATCCGGGCGTCGCGGCATCGGCGCGTCTCGCGCGCACGGCGGAACGGGCAGCGGGGAGGCAGTTCCCGCCCGAACTCGGCGGACCACCTCAAGCCGGGACAGATCTTCCCTGCTCAGGGCGCGCCATCGTAGGTTAGGGCTCCCCTGTTGGTTCCCCTAGGTAGATCATTCGGCCGGATGCGGCTCTCGGCCTGGGTCTCCACGACCTGGACGCTTTAACATTCCATTACTTTCGGGCGGGGAGTGCATGATGGAGACGGCAGCACACGGCCGCGCGGCGGGGCGCCTCGGCGTCCTCCTCGCGCTGGCCGCGGTCGCGTTCGTCGTCACCTCCCTGACCCTCGGCGCCTGGCTCCCGTCCGCCGAGCGCATGGTCTGGTGGCACCCCGAGATCCTCGTCGCGCTCGCCTGGACGCCCGTCGGCGCCGTGCTGCTGCGGCACCGGCCGGGGCTGAAGGTCGCCTGGCTCATGGTCGGCGCCGGCTTCAGCGCGGCCCTGTACGTCCTGACGCTGAACCTCGCCCCGTGGGCGGACCGGCACGACTGGGCCGCGGCCGGGTTCCTCGACTGGCTCGGGACGTGGCTGTGGGCGGTCGACACCTACGCGCTGACGCTTGTCCTGCCGCTGATCTTCCCGGACGGGCGGCTCGTGTCGCGCCGGTACCGGCCGGTGCTCGTGCTCGCCTGCCTCATGCCCGCCGTCGTCTGCGTCCACCTCACCATCGACCCCGGGGTGCGCCGCTGGCACAACGGCGTGTCGGTCTACCCCTTCGACGGCATCCCGCTGCCGATCAGCGCCGTCATCCTCGGCACCCTGGCCGCGGGCCTGTTCTCGGTGCTCGTCCGGTTCGTCCGGTCGCCGCCGGACGTCCGGCGGCAGATCGCCTGGGTCGTCTACCCCGGCATCCTCGCCGAAGGGGTCATCTACATCGGCGAGAACAGCCCCATCGGGGATCCCTTGCGCAACATCACCATCGTCGCCGTGCCGATCTGCATCGCGATCGCCATCACCCGCTACCGGCTGTACGACATCGACCTCGTGGTCAGCAGGACGCTGGTGTACGCCGGGCTGGTGGTCGTCATCACCGGCGTGTACTTCGCGCTGGTCGGCGGGGCGAGCCTGCTCGCGCACGGCCGGGGCACCCTCGCCGGGCTGGCCGGCGCGATCGTCGCGGGCGCTGTCTTCGAGCCCGTCCGGCGCCGCCTGCAGCGGATGGTGGACGGCGTCATCCACGGCGAGCGCGACCCGTACCGGATCGCCGACACCCTCAACCGGCGGCTGCAGACCGCCGCCGACCCCGGGGCCGCGCTCGCCGTGGCCGCCGAGGTGGCCCGCTCCGCGCTGCACGCGACCGGCGTGGTGATCGAGGTGCTGGACCGCGACGGCCGGACGATCTCCGCCGAGGACGGTGTGCTCGGCCCGCGCCCGCAGCTCGTCCCGCTGGTGTGGCACGGGGAGCCGGTGGGCCGGCTGCTGTTCGGCGTCACCCGCACCCCGGACGCGCGGCTGTCGGGCATCCTCGCCCGCAACCTCGCCGAGCTGGCGAACGCGGCGCGGCTCGCCGCAGACGTCCAGCGCTCCCGCGAGCACATCTTGCGCACCCGTGAGGAGGAGCGGCGGCGGCTCCGCCGCGACCTGCACGACGGCCTCGGCCCGACGCTCGCCAGCCTCGCGATGACGGTGGACGCGGCCCGCATCACGCTGAAGACCGACCCGGAGGCGGTGGACACGCTCCTGGAGGAGCTGCGCGCCACCATGGGGCGCACCATCGGCGACATCCGCGACCTGGTGTACGGCCTGCGCCCGCCCGCGCTGGACGACCTCGGGCTGGAGGGCGCGATCCAGGCGCTCGGCGGCGTCGTCGCCACCGGCGACGGCCCGACGGTCGACGTGCGTGTGGAAGGCGACCTCAAAGGACTGTCCGCCGCCGCCGAGGTCGCCGCCTACCGGATCGTGCAGGAGGCGCTGACCAACGTGCACCGGCACGCCAACGCGTGCTACGCCGAGGTCACGCTGTGCCTGAACGGCGATCTGCACGTCACCATCGGCGATGACGGTGTGGGATTGCCCGACCGGCTGCGTTCCGGGGTCGGCATGTCGTCGATGCGGGAACGCGCTACGGAACTGGGCGGATCCTGCACGGTCGGCCCCGGCCCCAACGGCGGAACCCTCGTCCGGGCCCGGCTGCCGGTCAACGGCGCACATTCCTGACGCCGGCCACTGCCACTCTCCCGGGGCGCGCTCACCCGGGGTTCTCCGGCCTCACCCTGGTGGGAGGGCCGGTGACCGCCCCCCGCCAAGAAGGTCGCCACCGGCCCTCAGGCTCCGTACGGCCCCGGGGCTCCCATCCCGGTCCGTACGGGCCATTCACCAGAGGGTGTGCAAGAAAGAAGTTATGCGGCTCAGGGTCCCGTTGGAGAGGGACACCTGTCCCGTTCATACCGGGACGACTCCGGACCCGCCGCAACCCTGGTGAGACAAGGGTTCCGCTAGATCCACCCAGGACGCGTCTCGCCCTCGGCGACGAGCACCGCCGGGCCGCGCAGATGGCTGGTCCGCCCGTCGAGGGTGACGGTCACCCGGCCGCCGGGAACGTCCACGGTCCATTCGGACGCGCCAGGGGTCCCCTGGGCCGCCGCGGCGGCCACCGCGACCGTCCCGGTGCCGCAGGAGCGCGTCTCGCCGGAGCCGCGCTCGAACACCCGCATCTCCACGTGCCGCTCCCCGACGGACCGGAAGAACTCGACGTTCACCCCGTCGGGGAACACGGCCGGGTCGAAGTCGGGGGCACGCGACAGGTCCAGCGCGGCGACCGGACCGTCCACTCGGCACGCCAGGTGCGGGTTGCCCACCGAGACCCGCCGGCCCTGGAACGCCGCCCCGGACAGGGACGCCTCTCCGTAGCCGAGGAGCTCCGGCGCGCCCATGTCCACGCTCACGTCGCCGGACGCGCCGAGCGTCACCCGGCGCAGGCCCGCGCGGGTCGCCACGTCCCACTCGCCGGGCGCGGCCAGGCCGGCGTCGACGAGGTAGCGGGCGAAGACCCGGATCCCGTTGCCGCACATCTCGGCGATGCTTCCGTCGGCGTTGCGGTAGTCCATGAACCACTCGGCGTCGGCGCCCGCGTCGGCGTCGAGTTCCGCCGCCTTCGTCCGGACGACGCGCAGCACGCCGTCGGCGCCGATCCCGGCGCGCCGGTCGCACAGCCGCGCGACGGCCTCCGGGGAGAGGTCGAGGACGCCGTCCGGGTCGGGCAGGATCACGAAGTCGTTCTCGGTGCCGTGGCCTTTGACAAACCGCATCCTTCGATCGTATTGCCTCGCTCAGGTGCCCCGCCCGGCCTCCCCCGCGGCCTCCTCGACCAGGGCGAGAGCGCGTTCGACCAGGTCGGGGGCGTCGTGCGGGAGCCAGTGGACGCGCGGGTCGCGGCGGAACCAGGACTCCTGCCGGCGGGCGAAGCGCCGCGTGGTCCGGACGGTGTCCTCCTTCGCCTCCTCCTCGGTGCACTCCCCCGCGAGGAACCGGAGCACCTGCGCGTAGCCGAGCGCCCGCCCGGCGGTCAGGCCGTCCCGCAGGCCCCGCTTCTCCAGCGCCCGCACCTCGTCGACCAGGCCCGCGTCCCACATCCGCTCCACCCGCAGGGCGATGCGCTCGTCCAGGGCGTCGCGCGGGACGCTCACGCCGATCTGCAGGGCCGAGCCGTATCGGTACCGGTGCTCGGGCAGCGTCGCGGTGAACGGCCGGCCGGTGATCTCGATGACCTCCAGGGCGCGGACGATCCGGCGCCCGTTGCTCGGCAGGATGGCGTCCGCGGCGGCCGGGTCGAGGCCGCGCAGCCGCTCGTGCAGCGCACCGGGGCCGACCTGCGCCAGTTCCACCTCCAGGCGCGCCCGGACGGCGGGATCCGTCCCGGGGAACTCCATCTCGTCGAGCGCCGCGCGCACGTACAGGCCCGACCCGCCGACCAGCACCGGCACCCGGCCCCGCCCCCGGACGTCCGCGATCGCGTCCGCGCTGAGCGCCTGGTACTCGGCGACGCTGGCCGTCTTCACC
This sequence comes from Actinomadura geliboluensis, assembly GCF_043197915.1. Taxonomy (NCBI): domain Bacteria; kingdom Bacillati; phylum Actinomycetota; class Actinomycetes; order Streptosporangiales; family Thermomonosporaceae; genus Actinomadura; species Actinomadura geliboluensis. Next base: position 783,342 of record NZ_JBICUA010000001.1, read on the forward strand.
ACGTCCCAGACGTCCAGCAAATGGTGCGGGACGCCGCGCATCTCGGCCGCGGACAGCTTCGCGGTGCCGATGTCCATACCGCGGTAGAGCTGCATCGAGTCGGCGTTGACCGCCTCGCCGTCCAGCCGCAGCGCCAGTTCCACGGCGAGGTCGGACTTCCCCGCGGCCGTCGCCCCGACGACCGCGATCACATAGGGAGCATTGGGTGAGGTCACGGGATTGATTGTGGCAACAGAACGGGTATGGGCGGGGGGTACGGGTGTGCGTGCCAACCGCGCCGCACCGATCGAGACGAGGGATCCGGGGGGATCGGGAATGTCCATCGTCGACAAGGTCAAGCAGATGCTCGGGCAGCACTCCGACAAGGCCAGGCACGGCGTCGAGCGCGCCGGGGACATGATCGACGAGCGCACCGGCGGCAAGTACGCCGACAAGGTCGACAAGGTCCAGGAGAAGGCCGGCGAGATGCTCGACCGGGAAGGCGGCCAGGGCGGCACCGGCCAGCAGGGCCAGGGCGGTCAGGGCGGTCAGATGGGCCAGAGCGACCAGGGCGGCCAGATGGGGCAGGGTGGCCAGATGGGCCAGGGCGGTCAGCCCGGCCAGGGCCAGGGCCCCTCCTAACCTGCCCGGCGGTCGGGCCGCGACCAGGCCGCCACGAAGTAGCCGACCCCGTAGGGCGCGTCGTCGGCGAGCAGTTCCCCGCCGAGACCGGGCGAGTGCAAGGCCGCGCCCGCCAGCACCTGCCACGCCGCACGCCCTGCCGCCTGGACGTCACGGGAGAGCCCGGGGTCCAGCGCGGCCAGGGCGGCGGCGTCAGCTGTGCCGAGCGCACGTGCCACGCCCTCATCGTGCGGGCGCGCGCGCACATCGAGATACCCGGGTGCCTTCTCTGAACGGCACGCCGACCCGTCCCCCATCACCAGGAGCGCCACACGGTCGGCCGCCCCTGCCAGTTCCCTGCCGAGCGATAGGCAAGCCTCCGGTTCGGCGTCGAAGGCCACGGCCTGGTAGCGCGCGCGGGCGGCGAAGCCCTGCCGCTCCAGCAGCCACCGGCCGATCGTCAGCGAGAGCGGGAGCGCCTCTGCCCCGTCCACGGGTTCACGTGGGCTCGTCCAGTGGAGCCCGTACGGCCTGAGGGACGCGTAGGCGTCCGGGCCGTAGGGCCGCGTCTCCGCCCCGCCCCCGACGACGGCCAGCACGTCCGCGTCGCCGAGGAGCCCGACGGCCCGGTCGCAGGCGGTGCGCAGCGCGTCGAGCTCCGACGCCGCCTCCCCCGCCATCTCCGGGACGAGAACCGGCGGGTGCGGGCACACCGCCGCCGCTACGAGCACACTGCCTCCTTGGACGGGGTAACACCGCGCCTTGGGACCGGTAGACCGCGAACGGCCGCGAGAGCCGCGCTCAGGAGCAGCCGTGGCCGGACGGGGCGGCGGGTGCCGGGGCGGGCCGTCCGATCGACGGCATGCCCAGCGCGACGCCCTTCGGACCGCCGCCGTTCCCCTGGCGAGCCTCCCACGCGTCGCCCGCCCGCGTGCGGCGGACGTCCAGCACCGGCTTGTCGGCGACCAGGTGGTGCGGCGCCGCGTAGGTGACCTCGACGGTGACCATGTCGCCGGGCCGGACCGGCTGCTCCGGGGCGCCGAAGTGCACGAGGCGGTTGTCGCGCGCGCGGCCGGACAGCCGGCGGGTCGCCTCGTCCTTGCGGCCCTCGCCCTCCGCGACCAGGACCTCCAGCGTGCGGCCGAGCTGCTTCTTGTTCTCCGCCCAGGAGATCTCCTCCTGGAGGGCGACGAGCCGCTCGTACCGCTCCTGGACGACCTCCTTCGGCAGCTGGCCGTCCATGGTCGCGGCCGGGGTGCCCGGCCGCTTTGAGTACTGGAACGTGAACGCCGAGGAGAACCGGGCCTCCCGCACCACGTGCAGGGTCTCCTCGAAGTCGGCCTCGGTCTCGCCGGGGAACCCCACGATGATGTCGGTGGTGATCGCCGCGTCCGGGATCGCCGCCCGGACCTTGTCGATGATGCCGAGGTAGCGCTCCTGCCGGTACGAGCGCCGCATCGCGCGCAGCACCGCGTCCGACCCGGACTGCAGCGGCATGTGCAGCGACGGCATGACGTTCGGCGTCTCGGCCATCGCCGCGATGACGTCGTCGGTGAAGTCCTTGGGGTGCGGCGAGGTGAACCGGACCCGCTCCAGGCCCTCGATGCCCCCGCAGGCGCGCAGCAGGCCCGTGAAGGCGGACTGGCCGCCCTCGGTCATGGCGCGCACCTCGTCCGGCGCCGCCGCCAGGGCGCCGAAGCCCGAGCCGTAGGCGTTGACGTTCTGCCCGAGGAGGGTCACCTCCAGGACGCCCTCGCCGACGAGCGCCTCGACCTCGGCGAGGATCTCGCCGGGGCGGCGGTCCTTCTCCTTGCCGCGCAGGGAGGGGACGATGCAGAACGTGCACGTGTTGTTGCAGCCGACGGAGATCGACACCCACGCCGCGTACGGCGACTCCCGGCGCGTCGGCAGCGTCGAGGGGAAGGTCACCAGCGACTCTTCGATCTCGACCTGCGCCTCGCTCTGCACGCGGGCCCGCTCCAGCAGCGCGGGCAGCGACCCGATGTTGTGGGTGCCGAACACCACGTCCACCCAGGGGGCGCGCTTGACGATGGTGTCGCGGTCCTTCTGCGCGAGGCAGCCGCCGACGGCGATCTGCATGCCCGGATGGCCGTCCTTGACCGGCCGCAGATGGCCGAGGTTGCCGTAGAGCCGGTTGTCGGCGTTCTCCCGCACCGCGCAGGTGTTGAACACCACCACATCGGGCTCGGCGTCCCCGGCGCGGACGTACCCGGCCGCCTCCAGCAGCCCGGACAGCCGCTCGGAGTCGTGGACGTTCATCTGGCACCCGTAGGTACGGATCTCGTACGTGCGGGCGGCCGTCTCCATTGGCGCACTCATGACGGTAACCAAGGGTACGGGCCCGTCCCGCCGCGATGGAACGTCCGGCCGCGGCGGCCCCGGCGAACGGCCTGCTTCCGGGGGCCGGGGCGCACCCGCGGACACCCCGCTCCGACCAGCCCAGATGATCACTCTCCGCCACGATGGACCCGTCCGACATGGGGATTCGTGATCGGATCGGTACCGCTCGGCAACTTTCAGGCGCCCGGCCATGACGTAAAGTCCGTCCGCATGACGGACAGCGAAGGCGAGCTCGACCTCACCAAGGACGAGCCCGAGGACTCCGTTCCGGAGCCGGCCCCCGCGGCGGGCGACCGGGCTCTCGTCGTGGTCGAGAACGTCAACAAGCACTTCGGCGAGCTGCACGTCCTCAAGGACATCAACCTCACGGTGAACTCCGGCGAGGTCGTCGTCGTCATCGGCCCCTCCGGGGGCGGCAAGTCGACTCTCTGCCGGTCGATCAACCGGCTGGAGCCCATCGACGGCGGGAAGATCCTCGTGGACGGCAAGGAGCTCCCCCAGGAGGGCAAGGAGCTCGCGAAGCTCCGCGCCGACGTCGGGATGGTGTTCCAGTCGTTCAACCTGTTCGCCCACAAGACGATCCTCGAGAACGTCACGCTCGGGCCGGTGAAGGTCCGCAGGCAGGGCAAGCAGGAGGCGCAGAAGCACGCGATGGAGCTGCTCGACCGGGTCGGCATCGCCAACCAGGCCGGCAAGTACCCGGCGCAGCTGTCCGGCGGGCAGCAGCAGCGGGCCGCGATCGCGCGCTCCCTGGCGATGAAGCCCAAGGTGATGCTCTTCGACGAGCCGACCTCGGCGCTTGACCCGGAGATGGTCAACGAGGTCCTGGACGTCATGACGGGGCTCGCCCGCGAGGGCATGACGATGATCGTCGTCACGCACGAGATGGGGTTCGCGCGCCGCGCCGCCCAGAAGGTCGTGTTCATGGCGGACGGTCAGATCGTCGAGGAGAACACCCCCGACGAGTTCTTCACCAATGCGCGCACCGACCGCGCGAAGGACTTCCTTTCCAAGATCCTCACGCACTGAGCCGCGGGGCTCCGGCAGAGAGCAGAGGTAGGACGAGAAATGCGAGTACGTCGTTTCGGCGCCCTCATCGGGGCGGGGATGGCGCTGTCCCTGGCGCTCAGCGCGTGTGGCAGCGACACCGAGAAGACCGAGGCCAAGACGGTCGTCCAGAAGGCCAAGGACGACAAGAAGCTGACCATCGGCATCAAGTTCGACCAGCCGGCGCTCGGGCTGAAGAAGCCCGACGGCACCTACGACGGCTTCGACGTGGACGTCGCCAAGTACGTCGCGCAGAAGCTGGGCGTGCCGGAGAGCGGCATCACCTTCAAGGAGACGACCTCCGCGAACCGCGAGTCGTTCATCGGCGGCGGGCAGGTCGACCTGATCTTCGCCACCTACTCCATCACCGAGGCGCGCAAGCAGCAGGTGACCTTCGGCGGTCCCTACTACGTCGCGCACCAGGACACGATGGTGAAGGCCGACAACACCGACATCAAGAAGGCCGCCGACCTCAAGGGCAAGAAGCTCTGCAAGGCGGCCGGGTCGAACTCGTTCCGCCGCATCACCGAGGGCCCGCCGGACGGCAAGCTCAACATCAAGGGCGTCACGCTGGTGGACGCCGGCAGCTACTCCGAGTGCGTGAGCAAGCTGAAGTCCGGCGCGCTGGACGCGGTGAGCACCGACGACCTGATCCTGGCCGGCTTCGCCAACCAGCAGAAGGGCTCCTTCAAGGTCATCAACGACCCCTTCACCGACGAGAAGTACGGCGTCGGCATCAAGAAGGGCGACAAGGAGACCTGCGAGGCCGTCAACAAGGCCATCACCGAGATGTACTCCGACGGCACCGCCAAGACCCTGCTGGAGAAGCACTTCGCCGGCACCGGGCTGAAGCTCGTCACGACCGCCCCGCAGATGGAGGGCTGCTCCTGACCGGGGGCCGCGCCTGACGCCCACCGCGCCGGCGCGTCCCCGCGGAGCGGCTCCCGGGGACGCGCCGGTCCGGCCTGACACCGCCGGCCGGGCTCGACACCGCTGGCCCGACACCGCTGGAACGCCATGAAACAGCTGAGCAATGTTTGACTTCAGCCCGTTCTTCGACAGCTTCGACGAGATCCTCCAGGGATTCTGGGCGACGATCCGCCTGGCGGCCGCCGCGGCGGTGCTCTCCCTCATCATCGGCACGGTCCTGGCGAGCTTCCGCGTCGCCCCCGTCCCGGTGCTGCGCGCCTTCGGCACGGGCTACGTCAGCATCGTCCGCAACACGCCGCTGACGCTGGTGCTGCTGATGTGCAGCCTCGGCCTCAACGACATCCTCGCGCTGAAGTTCTCCTCGACCTCGTCGGTGACGTACTACTGGTGGGCCGTCCTCGGCCTGTCCGCCTACACCGGCGCCTTCGTCTGCGAGACGCTCCGGTCGGGGATCAACACGGTCCCGCTGGGCCAGGCGGAGGCGGCGCGGTCGATCGGCCTGACCTTCACCCAGTCGCTGCGCATGATCATCATGCCGCAGGCGTTCCGCGCGATCATCGCGCCGATGGGCAGCGTCCTCATCGCGATGATCAAGAACACCACGGTCGCCGCGGCGGCGAGCTACGCCGAGGTCGCGCTGGTCACCAAGACGATCGTCGACAAGCCCACGTTCTCCAACGGCGTCATCCCGCTGTTCCTCGGCGTGGCCGTCGGCTTCCTGATCCTCACCCTGCCCACCGGGTACTTCTTCGGCTGGCTGGCCAAGCGGATGGCGGTGGCGCGATGAGCAAGGAAGCTACTGTTCTCTTCGACATCCCGGGGCCGCGGGCGCGCGCGCGGAACAGGGCTCTCGGCGTCGCCGTCACGGTGGGGCTCGCCGCGATCCTCGCCGCGCTGATCTGGCGGCTGGCCGCCAAGGACCAGTTCGCAGCAAAGTTCTGGACGCCGTTCACCGAGTGGACGGTCTGGCGGCACCTGATCATCCCCGGCCTGCTGAACACGCTGAAGGCCGCCGCCGTCGCGACCGTCCTGGCGCTGCTGTTCGGCGTCGTGTTCGGCCTGGCGCGGCTCTCCGACCACTGGTGGATCCGGGTGCCCGCGGGCGCGGTGGTGGAGTTCTTCCGCGGCATCCCGCTGCTGATCCTGATCTTCCTGGCCTTCTTCGTGCCGAACAAGATCAGCCCGCAGATCGCCGAGTCCCAGTTCGGGCAGCTGCAGCGCGTCTCGGTGGACTACTTCTTCTCGATCTTCGGGGTGGAGAGCAACGCCGGCGTCGTCACCGTCCCGGCGTTCGCCGCGGTCGTGTTCGGCCTCACCATGTACAACGGCTCGGTGCTCGCCGAGGTCGTCCGGGCGGGCGTCCTGTCGATCCCGAAGGGCCAGGCGGAGGCCGCCTACTCGATCGGGCTGCGCAAGAACGGCGTCATGCGGCTGATCCTGCTGCCGCAGGCCATCACCGTGATGATGCCCGCGATCGTCAGCCAGATCGTCGTCCTGCTCAAGGACACCGCCCTCGGGTTCATCATCGCCTATCCCGAGCTGCTGTCCGCGGGCTTCCGCCAGGTCCCCGCCAACTACAGCAACAACGTCCTGCAGGCCGGCATCATCGTCGCGATCATCTACATCGCGATCAACATGTCGGTGAGCCGGCTGGCGACGTGGCTGGAGGCGCGCAGCCGCCGCAGCCGCAAGACCGAGGCCAAGACCATGGGCACGGGCGGGGCGCCGCCCGTCGCCGGGGTCGGGGTCGGCGAGCAGGCCGTCCCCTCGACCTGATCTCCACGGTCGCCCGCCGCGGGGGGGGCGCCGGCCCCCCGGGGGGCCCCCCCGGTCGTTGCCGCGCACGTTAACGGGGTGTCCGGGGGGTGGGGGGTTGTTTAATTCCGAAGTGAAAAAGGGGGTGATGGGCCCCACCGCAT
>NZ_JBICUA010000001.1:790208-1166528 GCF_043197915.1 Actinomadura geliboluensis
GCCCCGGGCCGGGGCGGGGGCGGGGGGGGGGGCGCGGGCCGCCCCCCCCCGCCCCCCCCCCCCCCGCCGGCGCCCCCCCCCCCGCCGCCCCCCCCCCCCCCCCCCCCCCCCCCCCCCCCCCCCCGCGGTCGTTCCGGCGCACGTTACCGGTGAGTCCGCTGGTGGCGCGCTTGTATCTTTCCGAAGTCAAACAGGGCGTCATGGCCCCAACCGATCCCCGTATGCGGGACGATTCCTGTTATGACCGCTCGTGCGACCCTCCCCTACGGCTCCTGGCCCTCCCCCATCTCCGCGGCCGATGTCGCCCGCGCCCGGCTGCGCCTCAGTTTCCCCACCGTCGCGGGCGATGACGTCTGGTGGCAGGAGACCCGCCCCGAGGAGGACGGACGGACCACGGTCATCCATCTCAAGGGCGGCCACCGCACGGAGCTGCTGCAGGCCCCGTGGAACGCCCGTACCCGCGTCCACGAGTACGGGGGCCGGTCGTACCTGCCCGTCCGCACCGGGGAGGGCTGGTCGATCGTCTTCGCCAACTACGACGACCAGCGGCTCCACCGGCTCGACGAGGGCGACCCCAAGCCCTACCCGCTGACGCCCGAGCCGGCCGTCCCGGCGGGGCTGCGCTACGCCGACTTCGTGCTGTCCCCGGACCGGACGGAGATCTGGTGCGTGTGCGAGGGCCACATCGCCGCGCCGGCGGAGGCGGCGCCCGAGCCCGCCGCCGAGGGTGCCGAGGCCGCGGCACCGCCGGCGGAGGAGCCCGGCACCACGGGGATCAGGCGGGCCATCGTCGCCGTGCCGCTGGACGGCCGCGCCGCCGGCGACGCCGGCGCCATCCGCGAGCTGGTCACCGGGGCGCAGTTCTACGCCAACCCCGTCCCGTCCCCGGGCGGCGGGCACCTCGCCTGGGTGCAGTGGAACCACCCCCGCATGCCCTGGGACGGCACTGAGGTGCGCGTGGCGGCGCTGGAGGACGGCCGTACGGTCGCGCCCCGCACCGTCAAGGGCGGGCTCAAGGAGTCGGCCCTCGCGCCGCTGTGGCGAGACGACGAGTCCCTGTACGTCATCTCCGACTGGCCCGGCTGGTGGAACATCTACCAGGTCGGGCTGCACGGCGAGTCCCCGCAGGCCCTCTACCCGGCCGAGGAGGAGTTCGCCGCCCCGCTGTGGCAGCTCGGCGGCATGCCGTACGCGCTGCTCGGCGACGGGCGCCTCGCCGTCCTGCACGGCGAGGGCGACATGCGCCTCGGCGTCTACGACCCCGAGACGCTCGACCTCGTCGACCTGGAGGTCCCCTACGAGCACTGGTCGACGGAGCTGTCCGCGGACGGGACGACGATCGTCGGCATCGCCGGCGGCCCCGACCTGCCGCCCTCCGTCGTCCGCGTCGACACCACGACCGGGCGCGTCGAGGGGCTGCGCCGCGAGCTGGCCGAGCTGCCGGACGTCGCGTACCTGTCCAGGCCGCGCGCCGAGCGCCTCGAAGGGCCGTTCGGGCGTCCCGTCCACGCCTACGTGTTCCCGCCGACCAACCCGGAGGCCGCCGCGCCCGAGGGCGAGCTGCCGCCGTACGTCGTGTTCGTGCACGGCGGCCCCACCGGCCGGGTCTCCAAGGTGCTCGACCTGGAGCGGGCCTACTTCACCAGCCGCGGCATCGGCGTCGTCGACGTCAACTACGGCGGCTCCAGCGGCTACGGCCGCGCCTACCGCGAGCGGCTGCGCCGCCAGTGGGGCGTGGTCGACGTAGAGGACGCCATAGCCGCCGCCCAGGCGCTCGTAGACGGCGGAATAGCCGACCCTGCACGTCTCGCCATCCGGGGCGGCTCCGCGGGCGGCTGGACGACGCTGGCCGCGATCACGCAGACCGACGTGTTCAAGGCCGCGACGTCCTACTACGGCATCAGCGACCTGCAGAGCTTCGCCGAGGCCACCCACGACTTCGAGTCGCACTACCTGTTCGGCCTCATCGGCCCCCTGCCCGGCTTCGAGCGCGCCTACGAGGAGCGCTCACCGCTCGGGCACGCCGACAAGACCGCCTGCCCCGTCCTGCTCCTGCAGGGCCTCAGCGACCCGGTGGTGCCGCCGGACCAGTCCGAGCGGTTCGCGCTGGCGCTGCGCGACAAGAAGACGCCGCACGCCTACCTCACGTTCGAGGGCGAGTCCCACGGCTTCCGGAAGGCCGCCACGGTCATCCGCAGCCTGGAGGCGGAGCTGGCCTTCTACGGGCAGACCCTCGGCTTCGAGCCCCGCGGCGTGGAGCCCATCAACCTCACCGTGGGCTGACCGTCAGGGCACGATTCAGCCTGGACGTCGAGCAGGTCAGCGGGCGAATTCGATGGCGCGGGACTCGCGGACCACGGTGACGCGGATCTGGCCCGGGTAGGTCAGCTCGTCCTCGACCTGCTTGGCGATGTCGCGGGCGATGACCTGCGCCTGGATGTCGTCGACGGTGTCCGGCTTGACCATCACGCGGATCTCGCGGCCGGCCTGCATCGCGAAGACCTTCTCCACGCCCTCGTGCTTCTCGCGGGCGATCTGCTCCAGCCGCTCCAGGCGCTTGACGTAGGCCTCCAGCGACTCGCGGCGCGCCCCCGGGCGGCTGCCGCTCACCGCGTCCGCGGCCTGGGTCAGCACGGCCTCCACCGTCCGGACCTCGACCTCGTTGTGGTGGGCCTCGATCGCGTGGACGACGTCCTCGTGCTCGCCGTAGCGGCGCGCGATCTCGGCGCCGATCAGCGCGTGGCTGCCCTCCACCTCGTGGGTGAGCGCCTTGCCGATGTCGTGCAGCAGCGTGCACCGCTTCGCGATCTCCACCGGGAGGCGCAGCTCGCTCGCCATGACCCCGGCGATGTGCGCGGACTCGATCAGGTGCTTCAGCACGTTCTGCCCGTAGGACGTGCGGTACCGCAGCTGGCCGAGCAGCGCGATCAGCTCCGGGTGCATGTCGGCGATGCCGACCTCCACCAGGGCGTCCTCGCCGGCCCGGACGCACAGCTGCTCCACGTCGCTCCGGCTGCGCTCGTAGATCTCCTCGATGCGCTGCGGGTGGATGCGCCCGTCCAGCACGAGCTTCTCCAGCGTCAGCCGCCCGACCTCGCGGCGCACGGGGTCGAAGCAGCTCAGCAGCACCGCCTCGGGCGTGTCGTCGATGATGAGGTTCACCCCGGTCGTCGTCTCGAACGCCCGGATGTTGCGGCCCTCCCGGCCGATGATGCGGCCCTTCATCTCGTCGCTCGGCAGGTGCAGCACCGACACGACCGACTCCGCCGTCTGCTCGCTCGCGACCCGCTGGATCGCCAGCGTCACGATCTTGCGGGCGCGCTTCTCGCCCTCGGTCCGCGCCGTGTTCTCGATCTCGCGGACGATCGGGATGGACTCCCGCTTGGCCTGGTTCTCGATCGCCGCGACGAGCTCGGCCTTGGCCTGCCCGGCGGTGAGACCGGCGGCCTGCTCCAGCACCTTGCGGCGCTCCTCGGCGACGCCGGCCAGCTCCTCCTTGCGGGCGTCGAGCGCCTGCCGGGCCTCGGCGAGCCGCGCCTGCCACTCCTCCAGGCGGCGCATCTCGGCGTCCAGCCGCTGCTCGCGCTCGGCGAGCCGGGCCTCCCGGCGCTCCAGATCCTCCCGGACGGCTCGCAGGTCGTCCTTGATCGCGCGGCCCTCCTGCTCGGCCTCCGCGCGGGCGTCGGCGGTGAGCCGCTGCGTGTCGCGCTCGGCCTGCTCCAGGGCGTCGCGCGCGTCCCGCTCGGCCTTCGACCGGATCTCGTCGGCCTCGCTCTGCGCGCGGGCGATCTCCGCCGCGGCTCTGCCGGACATGCCGGGCCGCCACAGGATCGCGATCACGAGAGCGACCAGGGTCACCAGCAGCGCTGCACCCAGCAGGACGCTCTCCATGAGGCAGATCCTTCCTCGCCGCGGGCCCGTCCGGACTTCGGGACCCTGCCTAGCGAGGATTTACTCGCGCGCGCGGACGCACGACGTCACCGGGCCGCACGCGGCGCGCCCTCGATGACTCGGCCGCATCCGGTCGACGAACGTGTCCTGTATGCCTCTCAGCTGCTGGAACGTGCTCGGTCGTATGGCAATCCGCGAGACGCGGAGTAACTCCTCACTGCCGTAACGGTAAGCGGCATGGAGGTAATGAGCAAGCAAACGAGGGGCATTCCGGACTAACCGAACGTCAGCGTGACTCCTCCCTTACCACCCCTCCTGACTCCCCGCGCCCGTCCGGACCTGGCCAATCCCCGCCGCCGGGACCGGCCGGGCCGCGGCGGCCCACCCGCCCGCGCGGCGGACCACCCTGGTGGCGACGGCGGCGTAGGCGACGCCGCCCGCGAGGGAGGCGAGCAGGGCCAGCACCTCCGAGCGGTCCTCCAGCAGCGGGTAGATCTGCCAGTGGACCAGGTAGATGTAGAGCGATCCGGCGGCCAGCAGGCCGGTGAGCCGGTTGAGCCAGGCCGCGCTCGGCAGCTTCGGGATCCAGATCAGCAGGAGGACGCCGGCGATGACGACGACCGTCCGCGGGGACGCGCCCGAGCCGAAGTAGCCGGGGACGGTGGCCAGCGCCACCGCGGACACCAGCAGCCGCTGCGCCGGCCCGGACGCCCTCGCGGCGGCCCAGCCGAGCGGGAACAGCCAGCAGGCGGTGATCGCGTCCGGCAGGTCCGTGCGGCCGCCGAGGTCGTACCGCAGGAGCAGCGCGGCCGCCAGGAGGCCGAGCGGGAACCCGAAGGGGGCGCGCCGCTCCGCCCGGTCCAGGGCCGGGACGCTCAGCAACGCCGCCATGGCGGCCAGGATGTAGACGATCACCTCGATGAACCAGTAGTTGCCGTCGTGCCCGGTCGCGCTCTTCAGCAGCAGCGCGTCGGCCAGGTGGTAGTCGGCGGTGAGGAGCGCCGCCAGGCCGATCCAGACGACGCTCGGCACGGCGATCCGGGCCAGCGCCGCCAGCAGGTCCGCGCGGCGGCTTCCCGCCCCGGCGGCGGTGGTGAGGTGGAACCGGGCGAAGTTGAAGCCCGCCACCGCGAGCAGCACGTGCGCCCCGCCCCGGACCGTGAACACGCCGATGTGCGACCCGACGATGAGCACGATCGCGGCGGCGCGCAGCACGATGCCCGTCTCCAGCGTCCGCAGCCGGGCGCGCCGGGCCGGGCGCCGCAGGTCGCGGATGCGCCGGGTGTGCCAGTCGGCGGGCAGTGCGCCGAGGGCCTCCTCCAGCTTCAGCGACATCTCCACGTAGGACAGCGAATCGCCGCCGAGACCGACGAAGCTGTCGTCCTCGGTGACGTCTGGGCGGTCCAGGATCCGGGCGTACAGGCGGCACAGGTCCGGGCCGGCCGCCGGCTCGGCGCGGCCCAGCCCCAGCACGGCCTGAAGGTCGGGCTTGCCGGTGGCCAGCCGGGGGATCTCGGGCAGGACGTGCGCGCTGACCGCCCTGGCCGGCAGGCCGCATTCGGCCGCCACCAGCCGCCGGACGCTCCGGGCGCCGGCATCGCCGCCCGCCACGGCCACGACCAGGCCCGTGTCGTCGCCGGCACAGCATGCGGTCAGGCCGTGCCCGGCGAGCATCTCCTCGACGCGCTGCAGGTCGACGCGCAGGCCGTACGGCTTCACGAACCGGCCGCGGCGCCCCACGATCTCGTACAGCCCGCCCGGCAGCCGCCGCGCCACATCGCCGGTGCGCAGCTCATCGACGGTACGGCCGAGGGCCAGGTCGGCGGGGCCGCCGGCGTAGCCGAGCATGACGTTCGGGCCCGTGTACACCAGTTCGCCGGTGCCGGGTGCGGAACCGTCCGGCAGCGGCTCCAGCCGGAAGGACCCGCCGGGGATCGGAACACCGATCGCCTCCGGGTGGGCGGAGGCGAGTTCGGGAGGCAGGTAGGCCATGCGGGCCGTCGCCTCGGTCTGGCCGTACATGACGACCAGGTCCCAGCCGCGCCGCCTGCCGAGCGCCGCGTAGCGCGCCACCCGGTCGGCGGGCATCCGCCCGCCCGCCTGGGTGACGTACCGCAGCGACGGCAGCCGCATGTCGGCGAAACCCACCCGGTCCAGCAGCTCGAAGGTGTAGGGGACGCCCGCCAGCGCGGTGCCCCGCGCGGCGCGGAACAGTTCCCAGAAGCGGTCGTCGGCCACCGACAGGTCCGTGAGGACGAGCCCCGCGCCGCGCAGCAGATGGCTGTTGATGACCGACAGGCCGTAGCAGTAGTGCATCGGCAGGGTCGTGGCGGCGCGGTCGCCGGGGCGGATGTCCAGGTAGGCGGCGATGGACTCCGCGTTCGACCGCAGGTTCTCGTGCGACAGCCGGACGAGTTTCGGCGACCCCGTCGAGCCGGACGTGCTGAGCAGCAGCGCGAGGTCGGGGTGCAGGGTGTGCGCGGAGCCCTCGCGCCGCTCGTCGAGCGTCCCGTCCGGGAGGGCCACGACGTCCGGGTCGTAGGCGGCGGTCAGGGACCGCAGGGAGTCGGGCCGGTCGTGCGGCGCCAGCAGGACGGGATGCCCGGACGCGAGCGCCGCCAGGTAGACGGCGAGGGCGTCGACCGTGTTGGCGCCCGCGAGCAGGACGAGCCGCCGTCCGGGGCCGAGCCGGCGGGCGGCGGCCGCGACCCGGTCCGCGAGTTCGCGGTAGGTCACGGCGGCGCCGGAGGTGATGAGCGCCGTCCGCTCCGCGTGAACCGCGAGTCCGCCGGCGAACGGGACGTCCGGGGGCGGCACCGCGTGGGGGGTGATCACGCGGCGTATGTTAGGTAAGGCTAAGCTCTCTGCCAAATCGCTTACCGAACCGCATCCCGAGGAAGCCATGCGAAACCCCCTGCGCCGTCTCACGTCCACTCTGGCCATGACGGCTCTCGTATTGCCACTCGCCGCATGCGGCCTCGGGAGCGAGGCCGGTCTTGTCGTCTACTCCGGCCGCAACGAGGGCCTCGTGAAGCCGCTGCTGGAGAAGCTGGAGAAGGCCGTCGGCACCGACGTCGAGGTGCGCTACGGCTCCAGCGCCGAGCTGTCCGCCCAGCTCCTGGAGGAGGGCGACAAGACCAAGGCCGACCTGTTCCTCTCCCAGGACGCCGGCGCGCTCGGCGCCCTCGCCAAGGCCGGCCGCATGGAGAAACTGCCCCAGGCGTCCCTCGACAAGGTCGCCGCGCAGTTCCGCGGCGGCGCCGGCGACTGGGTCGGCGTCTCCGGCCGCGTCCGCGTGCTGGCCTACCACCCCGGGCAGGTCGCCAAGGCGCCCGACACCGTGCGCGACCTCGTCAAGCCGGAATGGAAGGGCAAGATCGCCTACGCGCCGACCAACGCGTCCTTCCAGGCGTTCGTCACCGGCATGCGCGTCCTGGACGGCGACGAGGCCACGCTCGCCTGGCTGAAGGGCCTGAAGGCCAACGGCGTCAAGGCCTACGACAACAACATCGCCGTGCTGGACGCGGTGAACTCCGGGCAGGCCGCCCTCGGCCTCATCAACCACTACTACTGGTACGAGAAGGTCGCCGAGAAGGGCGCGGGCGGCGTCACCGCCAAGCTGCACTACCTGCCCGGCGGCGACCCCGGCGCCCTGATCAACGTCGCGGGCGTCGGCGTCCTCAAGGGCGCCGGGCACCGGGCGGCGGCGCTCAAGGCCGTCGACTACCTGCTGTCGCCCGAGGCGCAGACCTACTTCAGCGACGAGACCAAGGAGTACCCGCTGGCCGCCGGCGTCACCAGCACCGTCCCCGGCCTGCCTCCGCTGGACTCGCTGAAGGCCCCCCGGATCGACCTCGGCGAACTCGATTCGCTGCAGCGGACCCTGGCGATGCTGCGCGAAGCGGGGATGGTCTGACCCGCATGACCGCGGCTCGCGCCCCCCGGATCCTGCTCGCTCCGGCGTGCCTGGCCGGGGCCCTCGCCCTGCTGCCCCTCGGCTACCTGGCCGTGCGGGCGCTGGAGCGGGGCCCCGGCTTCGCCTGGTCGGTGATCACTACCGAGGGCACCGGGCTGCTCCTCGTCCGCAGCCTGGCGCTGGCCGCCGTGGTGGTGACCGCCTGCCTCGTCCTCGGCATCTCGCTGGCCTGGCTCACCGTGCGCACCGCGCTGCCCGGCGCCCGCGCCTGGGCGGTGCTCGCCACCCTCCCGCTGGCCGTGCCCAGCTACGTGGCCGCCTTCGCCTGGCTGTCCGCAGTGCCGGGCATGTCGGGATTCGCCGGGTCCGCGGTGTCGCTGACCCTGGTCAGCTACCCCTACGTCCTCCTCCCGGTCGCCGCCGCGCTGCGCGGCATCGACCCCGCGCAGGAGGAGACGTCCCGGTCCCTCGGCGCGGGCCCGGTGCGGACGTTCCGCCGCGTCACCCTCCCCCAGCTCCGTCCGGCCGCGGCCGGCGGCGGGCTGCTCGTCGCGCTGTACGTCCTGTCCGACTTCGGCGCGGTGTCGCTGATGCGGTACGACACGTTCACCCGCGGGATCTACACCTCCTACCAGGCCAGCTTCGACCGCACCCCGGCCGCCGCGCTGAGCGCGGTCCTCGTCGTGCTGACCATCGGCGTCGTCGCCCTGGAGACCCGGACCCGCGGACGGCGCGGGCACGCCCGCACCGGCGGCGGAACCGCCCGGCCGTCCGCTCCGGTCCCGCTCGGCCGGGCGGCGGCGCCCGCCCTCGCCTGGTGCGGCGCCGTCGCCGCGGCCGCCGTCGCGTTCCCGCTGGGCACGCTCGCCTACTGGCTGGTGACCGGGAACCGCGCCGGCTGGGACCCCGCCGGGCTGCTGGGCACCGCGGGCGTCACCCTCGCCGTGGCGGGCGCGGGCGCCGCGCTCACCACCGCGCTCGCCCTGCCCGTCGGGGTGCTCGCCGCCCGCCACCGGGGGCGGGCCGCCGAGCTGATCGAGCAGGCCGCCTACGCCGGGCACGCGCTGCCCGGCATCACCGTCGCCCTCGCCCTGGTCTTCTTCGCCGTCCGCTACGCCACCCCGATCTACCAGGAGCTGCCGCTGCTGGTCTGCGCCTACGCGGTGCTGTTCCTGCCGGTCGCGGTCGCCGCCACCCGCGCCGCCGTGCTGCAGTCCCCGCCCGTCCTGGAGGACGTCGCCCGCTCGCTCGGCCGCGGCCCGCTGCGCGTGCTCCGGGCGGTGACCCTACCGCTGGCGGCCCCCGGCGTCGCGGCGGGCGCGGCGCTGACCTTCGTGATCTGCATGAAGGAGCTGCCCGCGACCCTGCTGCTGCGCCCCACCGGCATGGACACCCTCGCCACCCGGCTCTGGACGGAGACGGGCACCGCCTCCTACTCCGCCGCCGCCCCGTACGCGGCCGCGCTGATCCTGCTCGCGGCCGTCCCCTCCTACCTCCTCGGAAGACAGCGCCCGTGAGCGAGTTGCGAATCGAAGGCCTGACCAAGGCGTACGGCCCCGAGGGGGCCGTCCTGGACGGGCTCGACCTCACCGTCCCCGGCGGCTCCCTGGCCGCCGTCCTCGGCCCGTCCGGCTGCGGGAAGACCACCCTGCTCCGGATCGTGGCGGGCTTCCTGCGCGCCGACGCGGGCACCGTCACCGTGGGCGGACGCGCCCTCACCGCCACCGGGACGCACGTCCCGCCGGAGCGCCGCCGCATCGGCATCGTGCCCCAGGAGGGCGCGCTGTTCCCGCACCTGAGCGTGGCCCGCAATGTCGCCTTCGGCGTGACCGATCGCGCCGCGCGGCACCGCCGCACCGAGGAGATGCTCGAACTGGTGGGCCTCGCCGGGTACGGCCGCCGGATGCCGCACGAGCTGTCCGGCGGCCAGCAGCAGCGGGTCGCGCTGGCCCGGGCCCTGGCCCCGGAGCCCGCGCTGGTCCTGCTCGACGAGCCGTTCAACGCGCTGGACAGCGCGCTGCGCGCCGGGATACGCGCCGACGTGCGCGCCGCCCTGCGCACCATCGGCGCCACCGCCCTCCTCGTCACCCACGACCAGCAGGAGGCCCTGTCCACCGCCGACCTCGTCGCGGTCGTCCACGCCGGGCGCGTCGCCCAGTGCGGTACCCCGCAGGAGGTGTACGGCCGGCCCGCGAGCCCGTGGGTCGCGGGCTTCGTCGGCGACGCCGTGCTCCTGCCGGGCACCGCCTCGGACGGCACCGCCACGACCGCCCTCGGCACGGTCGCGCTGAGCAGGCCCGCCGGGGCCGCCGGCGACGGCACGGTGATCCTGCGCCCCGAGCAGCTGCGGCTCACCGAGGCCGGCGGGACCGCCCCGGGCGGGACGGTGACCGACGTCCGCTACTACGGGCACGACGCCATGGTCACCGTTTCGGTCGAGGGCCTCGCGGCCCCCGTCGACATCCGGGTCGACGGGCACCTACAGCTGCGCCCCGGCGACTCCACCGGCCTCCGCCTCACCGGCGAGGCCACCTTCCACTCCACCTCCTGACGCCGACCGTCAGTCGACGGGATCGGGCGGGGCGGGGACGCTGTCGGGGTCGGTGCCCTCGTCGGCGAGGGCCTCCCTCACCACGCGGTAGGAGAGGCCGGGCGGGTAGCCCTTGCGGGCGAGCATGCCGACGAGGCGGCGCATGCGCTTGGCGGGGTCTGCGCCGCGGGTGGCGGGCAGCTTACGGACGACCAAGGCGCGGGCGGTCTCCTCCTCCTGGGCCGGGTCGAGGGTCTCGACGGCCTCGTTGACGGTGTCGTCGGCGACGCCGCGCCGGCGGAGTTCGGCGGCCAGGGCGCGCTTGGCCAGGCCGCGGCCGCTGTGGCGGGACTGGACCCAGGCCTGCGCGAACGCCTCGTCGTCGATCAGGCCGACGTCGGTGAAGCGCGCGAGGACCCGGTCGGCGACGTCGTCGGGCACGTCCTTGCGGCGGAGGGCGTCGGCGAGCTGGGCGCGGGTGCGCGGCGACGCCGAGAGGAGGCGCAGGCACACCTCGCGCGCCCTGGCCTCCGGGTCGCCGCCCTCGGTGGCGCGCGGGGCCGGGCTCATCGGCCGCCGCGCCGGGTGACCGCCGTGGGAGCGGCGGCGCCATCGGGGAAGGTCCGGGCACCGGTCCTGCGGTGCCCGGTAAGGCGCCGCCGCCCTGCATAGGAGATCATCGCTTACTCTTCGTCAAGAGTCACCCATATCAGGGGATTCCTTGTCAGGAATCACCCGTCTTGGCGGCCTTCGCGGTCTTCTTCGCGGCGGGGGTCTTGACCGCGGGCGCGGGGGCCGGGGCGGCGTCCGGGGCCGCCGCAGGCGCGGCCTCCTTGTCGACCTTGGGGCCGATGCCCAGCTTCTCCTTGATCTTCTTCTCGATGCCGTCCGCCAGGTCGGGGTTGGCCTTGAGGAAGTTGCGGGCGTTCTCCTTGCCCTGGCCGAGCTGGTCGCCGTCGTAGGTGTACCAGGCGCCGGACTTGCGGACGAAGCCGTGCTCCACGCCGAGGTCGATCAGGCCGCCCTCGCGGCTGATGCCCTGGCCGTAGAGCAGGTCGAAGTCGGCGACGCGGAACGGCGGGGCCATCTTGTTCTTGACGACCTTGACGCGGACCCGGTTGCCGACGGCCTCGGTGCCGTCCTTCAGGGTCTCGATGCGGCGGACGTCCAGCCGGACCGAGGCGTAGAACTTCAGCGCCCGGCCGCCGGTGGTCGTCTCGGGCGAGCCGAACATGACGCCGACCTTCTCGCGGAGCTGGTTGATGAAGATGGCGGTGGTCTTGGTCTGGTTGATCGCGCCGGTGAGCTTGCGCAGCGCCTGCGACATCAGGCGGGCCTGGAGGCCGACGTGGCTGTCGCCCATCTCGCCCTCGATCTCGGCGCGGGGGACGAGCGCGGCGACGGAGTCGATGACGACGATGTCGATCGCGCCGGAGCGGATCAGCATGTCGGTGATCTCCAGGGCCTGCTCGCCGGTGTCGGGCTGGGAGACCAGCAGGGCGTCGATGTCGACGCCGAGCTTGGCGGCGTACTCGGGGTCGAGCGCGTGCTCGGCGTCGACGAACGCGGCGATGCCGCCCTTCTTCTGCACGCTCGCCACGGCGTGCAGCGCGATGGAGGTCTTGCCGGAGCCCTCGGGGCCGTACACCTCGACGACGCGGCCGCGCGGCAGGCCGCCGATGCCGAGCGCGATGTCGAGGGAGATCGCGCCGGTCGGGATCACCTCGACGGGCGCCCGGGCCTCCTCGCCCATCCGCATGACCGACCCCTTGCCGAACTGCCGCTCGATCTGGGCGAGTGCGGTCTCGAGAGCCTTCTCCCGGTCGTTCGCTGCCATTGAGATGTCCTTCTCGTCGTGACTGTCGGCTCTCGGCCGCTGCTTGCGATGTCGAGGGCGACGTTACGGCGGGCCACCGACACTTTCGAGCGCCCGGCGCGATTGTGGACGACGCCGCGTGCCGGGACCAGCCTACCGAACATCCGTTCGATCATCGTCCGGTATGGCGATTTGGACGGGAATCGCCGTGCGTTCCATGGTCCCGACCCCGTACGCTGGCGCCGTCCACGGAGGGTTCCAATCATGACGCTGACCGTCCTCTTCTGCGTCGATCCGCTCCATCCCCGGCGCGTTGACCCCCACTTCTCCCGCGAGGCCGAGGCCGTCCGGGACCACTACGGCGAGACGGCCCTGATCGACCACGACGCGCTGCGGCGCGGGGACGTGGAGGACGCGATCGGCGCCGTGCCCGCCGGCCTGGGCCCGGTCTGGTACCGAGGCTGGATGCTGTCGGCGGGCGAGTACGCCGCGATGGCCGCCGCCCTGAAGCAGCGCGGCACGGTGTTGCTCACGCACCCGGACGACTATAGGCGCGCCCATGAGCTGCCGGGCTGGCACGAGACGTTCGCCGGGCTGACCCCGAACAGCGTGTGGCGCCCTCTGGGGACCGGCCAGGATCCGGGCGATCCCAGTGAGCTGGCCGAGCTGGTCCGGCCGCTGCGGAGCGGGCCGGGCATCGTCAAGGACTACGTGAAGTCGTGCAAGCACGAGTGGGAGGAGGCGTGCTTCGTCCCGGACGTGAAGAACCTGCCCCGGCTGCACGACATCGCCTCCAAGATGGTCGCGCTGCGGGACGACCATCTGGCGGGCGGTCTCGTCGTCCGCGAGTTCGAGGAGTACGACGGCGGCGGCGAGGCGCGCGTGTGGTGGGTGGACGGCGAGCCCGCGCTGGTGGGGCCGCACCCTGACAGCCCCGGTGTGGAACTCGATCCCGATCTGACCGCCGTGGCTCCGGCCGTCCGCGCCTTGGGCTGCCGGTTCATCACCACGGATGTGGCCCGCCGGACGGACGGCGCCTGGCGCGTCGTGGAGGTCGGCGACGGCCAGGTCAGCGATCTGCCGTCGTCCGTGGACGCGATGGACCTCTACGCCCACCTGCCCGTCCCGGACTGACCTCCCCCTAGCGGAGGGTCGAGGGGACGTCGAAGGTGGCGACGACGGCCTGCCACACCCGCTTGGCAGATTCGCCGTCGGCGAGGGCCTGCTCGATGGTGCGGCCGCCCAGTTCCGCCATGACATAGTCCTTGGCCACGCTCTGGGCATAGCTTTCGCCGAACTGCTGGTTCATCCGATCCCAGAACACTGTGAGCCGCACGCCCTCCACGCTATCCGACGGAGGGCTCCCCCAAGGACCGCGCGACCTGGTCGCGGACGTCCGGTCCGGTGCCCTGCCGGTACTGGCGGTGCAGGCCGGTCAGGTAGCGCTCGACGCCCTCGATGACGCGGGCCGTCCGGTAGGAGGGGAAGACGTCGAAGGCGTGCTGGGCGCCCTGCATCTCGGCGTAGACGACGGGCGACGCGGAGACTTCTCTGAGCCGTTCGACGAATCGCCGGGCCTCCGCCACGGGGATGAGCGAGTCGCGGCTCCCGTGGATGACGAAGAAGGGCGGCGCGTCCTCGCTGATGTGCGTGACGGGGGACGCGTTGGCGTACACCTCGCGGTTCTCGGCGAAGGGCTTCTTGATGACCATCTTCTCCATGATGCGAGTGGACCCCATGGGGACGGGCCAGGGCCCCGCCTCGACGAGGTTGTAGACGCCGTAGAACGGGACGGCGCCCTGCACGCTCGTGTCGACGTCCTCGAAGCCCGGCTGGAATTCGGGCTCGTTCGCGGTCAGCGCCACCAGCGCGGTGAGGTGCCCGCCGGCCGAACCACCGGTCACGCAGAGGAAGTCGGGGTCGGCCCCGTACTCCTCGGCGTGCTCCTTGTACCAGGCGAGGAAGTGCTTCAGGTCGATCAGGTGCTCCGGCCAGGTGGCGCGCGGGCTGAGCCGGTAGTTGACGTTGAAGCCGACCCACCCCTGCAAGGCCATGTGGTTGAGCAGCGGCAGGCCCTGCTCGCGCTTGTCTCCGATGACCCATGCACCGCCGTGGATCTGCATGAGGCCCGGACGCAG
Source organism: Actinomadura geliboluensis (assembly GCF_043197915.1). Taxonomy (NCBI): domain Bacteria; kingdom Bacillati; phylum Actinomycetota; class Actinomycetes; order Streptosporangiales; family Thermomonosporaceae; genus Actinomadura; species Actinomadura geliboluensis. The sequence continues at coordinate 804,500 of NZ_JBICUA010000001.1, forward strand.
CACACCATCGGCGGCATCGGCCACGGGGCGGTACACGTCCAGCTTGAGGCGGAGCCGCCCTTCCTCGCGGTACAGGACGTTGCGGTCGACGCGCACGCCCTTGCGCGGGATCAGGCACAGCGGCGGGACGAAGAGCGGCGCCAGCGGGAAGCGGGGCGCGCCTTCAGGGTCCAGGTCGAGCGGTGTACCGCACTCCCGCAGGGTGACGACCGTACGGCGGGACGTCGCGATGGTGGCCGCGACGCCCGCCATTCCGGCGAGCGCCAGGACGAGACCCGTCCAGCCGGCCCAGCCGTCCAGTCCCCCGAACGCGGCCACGAGAGAGGTGGCGATGGCCCACGTCACGAGCACATGGGGCGCCATCTCGATCGTCAGCCAGCCGAAGAAGAAGCCCGGCACGAGAAGCAGGCCGCCGCGCCGGGGAGCGTGCGCGTTGACCGCGGTCAACGCGAAGAGGATCCCGAGGGCGAGCAGGACGTAGGGCATCGCGGACTCCCTTGGGGTGTGCGTCCTACCGGTAGACCATGCCCGTACAAGCGCTTGCTTACAATGTGACGCCCACCACTCCCGCGCGTTCTGTCGGACCCGCGAGGCAGGATGGCGCCATGGGCGGTGACGTGCTCGAACGCTTCTCCCCGGCGACCCGTGCCTGGTTCTCCGGGGCGTTCGCCGCGCCCACGCCCGCGCAGGCCGGGGCGTGGGCGTCGATCGCGGGCGGCGACAACACGCTGGTCGTGGCGCCGACGGGGTCCGGCAAGACCCTGGCGGCGTTCCTGTGGTCCCTCGACCGGCTCGCCACCGAGCCCGTCCCCGACGACCCGCTGCGGCGCTGCCGCGTCCTGTACGTGTCGCCGCTGAAGGCCCTCGCGGTCGACGTCGAGCGCAACCTGCGCGCCCCGCTGACGGGCATCCGGCACGCGGCGCGGCGGCTCGACCTGCCGGAACCGGGCGTCCGGGTGGGGATGCGGTCCGGCGACACCCCGGCCGACGAGCGCCGCCGGCTCGCCGTGAAACCGCCGGACATCCTGATCACCACGCCGGAGTCGCTGTTCCTGATCCTCACCTCGCGGGCGCGCGAGTCGCTGCGCGGCGTCGAGACCGTCATCGTGGACGAGGTGCACGCCGTGGCGGGCACCAAGCGCGGCGCGCACCTGGCGCTGTCCCTCGAACGCCTCGACGCGCTGCTCGAACGGCCCGCGCAGCGGATCGGCCTGTCGGCGACCGTCCGCCCCGCCGGCGAGGTGGCGGCGTTCCTCGGCGGGCCCCGGCCGGCGGCGGTCGTGCAGCCGCCGTCGGAGAAGGTGTTCGACCTCGACATCGTCGTCCCCGTGGAGGACATGGGCGAGGTCGGCCAGTTCGTGGACGACGCCGGTGCCGCCGACCCCCGCCAGCGCAGCATCTGGCCCCATGTCGAGGACCGCCTCCTCGACCTCATCCAGGCCCACCGCTCGACGCTGGTGTTCGCGAACTCGCGGCGGCTGGCCGAACGGCTCTGCGGACGGCTGAACGAACTCGCCTACGAGCGCGCGACGGGCGAGCCCCTGCCCGAAGACCACTCCCCCGCCGCCACGATGGCGCAGGCGGGCGCCGCCAGGGGCGCGCCCATGGAGATCGCCAGGGCGCACCACGGCTCGGTGTCCAAGGAGGAGCGGGCCGGCATCGAGAACGCGCTGAAGGAGGGGCGCCTCCCGGCGGTCGTGGCGACGTCCAGCCTGGAGCTGGGCATCGACATGGGCGCCGTCGACCTGGTCGTCCAGGTGGAGTCGCCGCCGTCGGTGGCCAACGGCCTCCAGCGGGTCGGGCGCGCGGGCCACCAGGTCGGCGCCGTGTCCAAGGGCGTCATCTTCCCCAAGTACCGCGGCGACCTCGTCCAGACGACGGTGGTGGCCGAGCGCATGCGCGGCGGCGAGATCGAGGAGCTGCGCTACCCGCGCAACCCCCTCGACGTCCTCGCGCAGCAGATCGTCGCGATGGTCTCCATGGACGAGTGGGCCGTCGACGACCTCGAATCGCTGGTGAAGCGCGCCGCGCCCTACGCGACGCTCCCGCGCTCGGCGCTGGAGGCGTGCCTGGACATGCTCGCCGGCCGCTACCCCAGCGACGAGTTCGGCGAGCTGCGCCCCCGCCTCGTCTGGGACCGCGTCACCGGCCTCCTGCGCGACCGCCCCGGCGCGCAGCGCCTCGCCGTGACCAGCGGCGGGACGATCCCCGACCGCGGCCTGTTCGGGGTGTTCCTCGTCGGCGAGAAGTCCTCTCGCGTGGGCGAACTGGACGAGGAGATGGTCTACGAGTCCCGCGTCGGCGACGTGTTCGTCCTCGGCGCCAGCTCGTGGCGCATCGAGGACATCACCCCCGACCGGGTGCTCGTCTCGCCCGCGCCCGGCCAGCCCGGCAAGCTGCCGTTCTGGCACGGCGACACCCTCGGCCGCCCCGCCGAGCTGGGCCGCGCGCTCGGCGCGTTCACCCGCGAGCTGGCCGGCCTGCCCGCCGAGCGGGCGCGGGAGCGCGCGTCCGCCGCCGGGCTGGACGCGTGGGCGTCCGCCAACCTCGTCTCCTACCTGGGCGAGCAGCGCGAGGCCACCGGGCACGTCCCCGACGACCGGACCATGGTCGTCGAGCGGTTCCGCGACGAGCTCGGCGACTGGCGGATGGTCGTCCACTCCCCGCTGGGCGCGCGTGTGCACGCGCCCTGGGCGCTCGCCATGGCGGGCCGCCTGCGCGAGCGGTACGGCGTCGACGCGCAGGCCATGCACGCCGACGACGGCATCGTCATCCGCATCCCCGACATGGACGAGCCGCCCAGCCTCGACCTCGCCGTCTTCGACGCCGACGACGTCGAGCGCGTCGTCGTCGACGAGCTGGGCGGCTCGGCGCTGTTCGCGGCGCGGTTCCGCGAGTGCGCCGCCCGCTCGCTGCTGCTGCCCCGCCGCCGTCCCGACAAGCGCATGCCGCTCTGGCAGCAGCGCCAGCGCGCCGCGCAGCTGCTCGCCGTCGCGAGCAAGTACCCGTCGTTCCCGATCGTGCTGGAGACGATGCGCGAGTGCCTGCAGGACGTGTTCGACGTCCCGGGACTGGTGCAGCTCATGCGCGACCTGTCGGGACGCAAGGTCCGCATGGTCGAGGTGGAGACGCCCGAGCCGTCGCCCTACGCCCGCTCCCTGCTGTTCCACTACGTCGGCGCGTTCATGTACGAGGGCGACTCCCCGCTCGCCGAGCGCCGCGCCCAGGCCCTCGCGCTCGACTCGGCGCTGCTCGCCGAGCTCCTCGGCCAGGCCGACCTGCGCGAGCTGCTCGACCCGGACGCGGTCGCCGACACCGAGCGCGAACTGCAGCGCCTCGCGCCCGACCGCCGCGCCCGCGACCTGGAGGGCGTCGCCGACCTGCTCCGGGCCCTCGGCCCGCTCACCACGGCGGAGGTCGCCGACCGCACGCTCTCCATCGCGAGCGGCCCTCCGGACACCGGTGACGGCGCGCTCGCGGTGGACGATTCCGGCGCGCTCGTCCCCGCCGACCCGCCGGACGGTCCGGGATCGCCGCCGCCCGCCGCTTCGGAGGCGGCGGGATGGCTGGTGGAGCTGGAGGGCACGCGGCGGGCGATCCGGGTGCGGATCGCGGGCGAGGAGCACTGGGCCGCGATCGAGGACGCCGGGCGGCTGCGCGACGCGCTCGGCGCGCCGCTGCCGGTGGGCGTCCCGGAGGCGTTCCTCGAACCGGTGGACGACCCGCTCGGCGACCTGGTGTCGCGGTACGCGCGCACGCACGGGCCGTTCCGCGCGGCCGGGGCCGCCGCCCGCTTCGGGCTGGGCGTCGCCGTGGTCACCGAGACGCTGCGCCGGCTGGCGGGCGCGGGGCGGGTCGTGGAGGGCGAGTTCCTGCCGGTCGAGGCGGTGGCGGGCCCGCTGACGACCGAGTGGTGCGACGCCGGCGTCCTGCGCATGCTGCGGCGCCGCAGCCTGGCCCGGCTCCGCGCCGAGGTGGAGCCGTCCCCGCCGGAGTCGCTCGGCCGCTTCCTGCCGGCCTGGCACGGCATCGCGGGCGGGTCGCGGCTGCGCGGCATCGACGCGCTCGTCCAGGCGGTCGAGCAGCTGCAGGGCGCGGCCGTCCCGGCGTCGGCGCTGGAGTCGCTGGTCCTGCCGTCCCGCGTCGCCGGCTACACCCCGGCCATGCTGGACGAGCTGACGTCCGCGGGCGAGGTCGTGTGGGCGGGGCAGGGCGGGCTGCCGGGCGGCGACGGCTGGGTGGCGCTCTACCTGGCCGACACCGCGCCGCTGCTCATGCCGGAGCCCGCCGAGATCACCCTCACGCCCGTGCACCAGGCGGTCCTGGACGCCCTCGGCGACGGCGGCGCCCACTTCTTCCGCACGCTGTCCGACCGGGTGAACGCGGACGTCACCGCGGGCGACGCCGACCTCGTCACCGCCGTGTGGGACCTCGTGTGGTCCGGGCACCTCACCAACGACACGATGGCGCCGCTGCGGGCCGCGCTGGGGTCCGGCCGCCCGACGCACCGGTCCCGGACGACGCGGCGCGGCCGGCCCGTGCTGCCGTCCCGGACGGGCCCGCCGACGGTCGCCGGGCGCTGGTGGCCGCTGCCCGTGCGGGAGGCCACCGCGACGCTGCGCTCGCACGCCCTCGCCGAGGCGCTCCTGGAGCGGTACGGCATCGTCATCCGCGGCGCCGTCGCCGCCGAGCGCACCCCCGGCGGCTTCTCCGCCGTCTACCCGGTGCTGCGCGCGTTCGAGGAGACGGGCCGCTGCCGCCGCGGCTACTTCGTGGAGGGCCTGGGCGCCGCCCAGTTCGCCCTGCCGGGCGCCGTCGACCGCCTCCGCGCCCTCCGCCCGTCGTCCGCTCCCCCGGACGACATCTCCGCGCTCTGGGAGACGCCCCGCAGACCCGACGTCCGCGCCCTCGTGCTGGCCGCCGCCGACCCCGCCAACCCGTACGGGGCGGCGCTGCCGTGGCCGGGGCGCGACGACGAGGTCGCGAGCGGCCACAAGCCGGGCCGCAAGGCGGGCGCGCTGGTGGTGCTCGTCGAGGGCCGCCTCGTCCTCTACGTCGAGCGCGGCGGCCGCACCCTGCTCACCTGGGACGACGACCCGGACGTCCTGCAGCCTGCGGTGGACGCGCTGGCGCTGGCCGTCCGCGAGGGGGCCCTCGGCAAGCTGACCGTCGAGCGCGCCGACGGCGAGTCGATCAACGACTCCCCGCTGGCCGCCGCCCTGGAGTCGGCGGGCTTCCACCCGACCCCCAGGGGCCTGCGCCTGCGCACCTGACCCCGGCGGGCATCGCGCCCGCCTCGGCGGTCCGGATCGCCGGCTCGGTCAGCGGCGGCGCTTGAACATGGCGATCAGGCCGCGCAGGGCGCGCTCGTCCATGGAGCCGAACGGGTTGTCGTGGACGAGGTAGGTCCAGGTCGCGGAGGGGCGTTTCAGGCCGGCGGCGTCGAGGTCGATGCCGTCCTCGGTGGCGGTGAGGCCCTCGAAGGCGGCGACGGCCCGGGTGCGGGCGTCGCCGAGGAGGCGCTTGCCCGCCGGGACGGCCTCCCGGTTGAACTCCACCAGCGGGTCGAGGCCGCGGCCGAGGGAGCGCAGGTGGATGCCCTCGCGCAGGTCGGCGAGGAAGGCCAGGTGCTCGGCCCAGCAGCGGTCCAGCTGGTAGAGGACGATCTGGCGGGCGGCCGCGGCCACCGCGTCCGCGCCGGCGGTCTTGGTCAGCTCGGCGTGCTTCGCGGGCGCGGCGTCGGCCATCGCGCGGTCGGCGGCGTCGCCGTTCAGGACGGCGTCGCGTTCGGTGAGCAGCTCGCGGCGCTGCAGCCCGATGAGGTGGTTGTAGCGCCAGGTGTTGCGGTGCAGTTCGAGGTCGACGCCTTCGGCGACGCGCTGGGCGTGGCCGACGATCCAGTGGGCGCCCTTGTCGGTGATCAGCCCGTCGTCGCCCGCCGGGGCCTTAGTCGTCTCGTCGGGGGCGTAGCGGGTGACGAGGTCGTCCTGGAGGCTGGTGAAGAAGACCGAGGCGCCGGGGTCGCCCTGCCGGCCGGCGCGGCCGCGGAGCTGGCCGTCCAGGCGGCTGCTGTGGTAGCGGCCGGTGCCGATGACGAGCAGGCCGCCCGCCTCGGCGACCCGGTCGTGGTCGGCGCCGGCCGCGTCGGCGGGCGCGGTGCCGGGCGCGGCGGCCGGGCTGCCGCCGAGGCGGATGTCGGTGCCGCGGCCCGCCATCTGGGTGGAGACGGTGATCGCGCCGTACGCGCCCGCCTCGGCGATGATCGCGGCCTCCTCGGCGTCGTTCTTGGCGTTGAGCACGACCCGGTCGAGCCCGGCGCGGGCGAGGCTGCGGGCGAGCCGCTCGGACTCGGCGACGTCGCCGGTGCCGACCAGCACCGGGCGCCCGGCGGCGTGCGCGGCGGCGATCTCCTCGACGATCGCGACCTCCTTGTCGGCGGCGGTCGCGTAGAGCCGGTCGGGCCGGTCGTCGCGGACGCAGGGCCGGTTCGGCGGGACCACCGCGATCTGCAGCCCGTAGAACTCGGTGAGCTGGCCGGACACGGCCATCGCGGTGCCGGTCATGCCGCACCGGACGGGGTAGCGGCCGATCAGCTCCTGCACGGTGATCGAGTCGAGGATCTCGCCGCTCGGGGACGCTTCGAGGGCCTCCTTCGCCTCGACCGCGGCCTGCAGGCCGTCCGGCCAGCGCTGCAGCAGCGCGACCCGGCCGCGCGACTCGCTGATCAGCTTCACGGCGCCGTCCCGGACGATGTAGTCCACGTCGCGGTGCAGCAGGACCTCGGCGTGCAGGGCGACGTTGACGGCGGTGAGGGTGCGCAGGTTCTCGGGGGCGTACAGGTCGAGGCCGAGGACGCGCTCCACCTCGCGGGTCCCGGCGGCGGTGAGCTGGACGTTGCGCGCCTCGTCGTCGGTGGCGTAGTGCAGGCCGGGGCGCAGCCGCCGGGCGAGGTCGGCGTACCGGGGGTCGGCGGCGTCGAGGTCGGCGGCCCCGGCGAGGACGAGCGGCACCATGGCCTCGTCCACGAGCACCGAGTCGGCCTCGTCGATCAGCGCGACGGACGGCTCGGGCAGCACGGCGTCGCCGGCGTCGGTGACGAGCCGGTCCCGGAGGAGGTCGAACCCGACCTCGCTGACCGGCGCGTACGTCACGTCGGCCCGGTAGGCGGCGCGGCGCTCGTCCGGCGTGGACGACTGGCCGACCCAGGCGACCGTCACGCCCAGCATCGCGTAGAGCGGGCCCATCCACTCGGCGTCGCGGCGGGCCAGGTAGTCGTTGACCGACATCGCGTGGACCCGGCGGCCGCGCAGCGCGTACCCGGCGGCGGCGAGGGCCCCGGACAGGGTCTTGCCCTCGCCGGTGGCCATCTCGGCGACGTGCCCGGACAGCAGCGCGAGCGTCCCGGTCAGCTGGACGTCGTAGGGCCGCTCCCCGAGCGTCCGGCGGGCGGCCTCCCGGCCGAGGGCGCACAGCTCCGCGAGGTCCTCCTTCTCGCGGAGGGCGGCCGCGGCCGCGGTCAGCTCGGCGTCGGACAGCTCCCGGACCCGCGCCTCGCGGGCGCCCGCCTCCGCCACCACGGCGCGGAAGGGCGCCAGGTCGACGCTGCCGGGCTTCTGGACGAGCCGCCGCAGCCGGTCACGCAGCGCCACGGCGGGCCCCTGGTTCTTCGCTCACGGTTCCCCCAACGGCGGGTACGGGACGGTCGTTCCCCTCCATGATCCCAGGGGAACCCCGCCCCCGGACCAGGGTGATCTCCACTGTTGGTCTGACCTCGATTTCATTCCTCGGACGGATCCCGCGGCCCCCTCTCCTTTGAGAGCATGAGGGCATCACGGGGTTTGCGGTGGCCGAGGGGAAGCGCCACCGCGGAACGGGGTTTCGCCATGACACCTACGGCTCGGAAGGCCGCCGCGCTCCGGCGCAAGAGACAGATCATCAGCCAGACCGTCATCGACCGCGCGCTGAACGACCCGCGGCGCCACAAGGAGGCCGCCGTCGCGGCGGCGGCCGCCAAGTAGGCCCAGGCCGTAACGCGAAGTGCCCCCGCCGGACGGCGGGGGCACTTCGCGTTTCGCACTTCGCTTTTCACCGGGGCGTGCCCGCTAGGACGCGCCGTCCGCCGAGAAGACGTCGTCGCGGGCCTGCTGCAGTGCCGCGTACAGGGCGCCGCGCAGCACCGGGTTGCCCTCGACCTCGGTGACGGCTACCTCGGGGCGGGTCGGGCTGATCCGGCCGACGATCCGCTCGATGCGGGTGGCGAGGGGCCGCCCGCCGGCCCGGCCGAGGCTGCCCGACAGGACGACGAGCCCCGGGTCCAGCACGATGTTGACCGAGGTGACGCCGTAGGAGATGCGGTTGGCGAGCGCGTCCAGGAACGCGCCGCCGAGGGCCTCGTCGGCGGCGGCCGCGCTGACGCAGTCGAACGCGGTGGCCTCGGTGATCCCGTGCTCGTGGGCGAGGGCGCGGACCGCGTCCGCGCCGACCAGCGCGCCGTAGCCGCCGGCGAGCGTGGGGATGCCCCAGGTCGTCGACTCGGTGACGCCCTGCTCGTCGCGCGGGCCGCGGCGGGCGGCGCCGAGCGGCAGCGGCGCGCCGGGCACCGGCAGGTAGCCGATCTCCCCGGCGCCGCCCCACCGGCCGCGGTGCAGCCGGCCGCCGAGCATGACCGACAGGCCCATGCCGCGGTCGAACCACATCAGCGCGAAGTCGTCGGCGTCCCGCGCCGAGCCGTAGGCCCGCTCGGCGATCGCGGCGAGGTTGACGTCGTTCTCTATCGTCACCGGCCGGCGCAGGTCGGTCTTCAGCGCGGCGAGGACGCCCTCGTGCCAGGACGGCAGGTCGAAGGAGAACTGGACGTCGCCGGAGCGGGGGTCGACGACGCCGGGCGTCCCGATGACGAAGGCGCTCAGCTTCGACACCGCGACCTTGGCGGAGCGGCACGCCTTGACGACGGCGTTGTGCACGACCTTCACCGGCTCGTCGGCGCCGTTCGGGTCGACGGTCACCTGGGCGGTGAGCTGCCCGGTGATGTCGGCGACGCCGGCGGTGACGCCGTCCGGCCCCACTTCCAGCCCGGCGACGTAGGCACTGGACGGGACGACGGCGTACAGGGCGGCGTTGGGCCCGCGCCCCCCGGCCTGCTCACCGACGACCGAGACCAGCCCGCGTTCCTCCAGTCTCGACAACAGCTGGGATGCGGTTACCTTCGATAGCCCGGTGTGCTCGCCGATCTGCGCACGGGTCAGCGGGCCCTGCTCGACGAGCAGGTCCAGCGCCGCGCGGTCGTTGAGCTCACGCAGCAGCCTCGGCGTTCCCGGGCGTCTGGCCATGCCGGCCCCCTCGATGTCTCAATCCGCTAACGAGCAGTTTTGTTTAGGAAAGTTTCTTGTTAGTTTACGCCCAAGCGCCGACCGGTCCGGTACCCCGGACCGGGGGCGCGCGCAGTGCGCGGACTGGCGAGCAGGGCGCCCGCGAGCGATGCGAACGCGAGGTGGGCATGGCCAGGACCCTAAAGGGTCCGGGCCGTCTCCCTCGCACGCAGGCCATAAGGCCGCGCGAGGCGATGCCGGAAAGGAACCCCCAGTGAAGTACATCAAGGTTGCGGCCGCGGCGGCCGCGATCGCCCTGGCCGCCACGGCCTGCGGCGGCGACGGCGACAAGAAGGACGAGGCCGGCGCGGGCAAGGACCCGGCGCAGCTCAAGGTCTGGATGATGGGCGAGGGCACGCCCGAGCAGACCAAGTTCCTCGACACGGTCGAGACCGAGTTCAAGCAGAAGCACCCGAACACCGACGTCCAGATCAAGTACGTCCCCTGGCCGCAGGTCGCCACCACCTTCCAGAAGGCGGCGGCGGGCGGCGAGGGCCCGGACGTCACCGAGCTCGGCAACACCGACGTCCAGTCCCACATCGAGCAGGGCAGCCTGGCCGAGGTCACCGACGAGTTCAACGGCTGGGCCGACGGCAAGACCCTGAACAAGACGGCGCTCGAGAACGACACCTCGAACGGCAAGATCTACGCGGTGCCGTGGTACGGCGGCGTCCGCGGCGTCTGGTACCGCACCGACTGGTTCCAGGAGCTCGGCATCCAGCCGCCGAAGAGCTGGGCCGACCTGACCGCGGCGGCCAAGAAGGTGCAGGACTCCAAGAAGGTGCCCGGCATCGGCATCCCGAGCGACCAGACCAACGCGCTGCTGAGCTTCATCTGGGGCAACAACGGCGAGGTCGCGGTCAAGGAGGGGAGCGCCTGGAAGGGCCAGCTCGACCAGCCCGCGGCGGTCGAGGCGGCCAAGTTCTACGCCGGACTCGTCGCCACCGAGAAGGTCGCGCCCGAGAAGTACATCGGCAAGAACGAGCTGGAGGGCCCGCAGCGCGACTTCGCGCTCGGCAAGCTCGGCATGTACATCGACGGCAGCTGGGCGCTCAAGGAGATGAAGAAGATCTCCGAGAAGGACGCCGACAAGTGGGGCGTCTTCCCCATCCCGAGCAAGGCCGGCGGCAACGCCCCGGTCATGGCGGGCGGCTCCGACGTCGCCGTCTGGAAGGACAGCAAGGCCAAGAAGGCGGCGTTCGACTACATCACCGTCCTGAACAACGCCAAGAACGCCAAGGCGTGGGCCGACTACAGCGGCTTCTCGTCCATGCGGTCGGACGTGAAGTTCTCCGACCCCAAGCTGGAGGTCTTCACCGCGATCGCCGGCAACACCAAGTTCCCGCCGATCGGCGCCGGCTGGGCCGAGTTCGAGCAGGCCAAGAAGGTGCTGCCGAACACGGTCAAGGCGATCATGCAGGGCAAGAACGCCGACGAGGAGATGAAGAAGGCGAACGAGCAGGCCAACACGCTGCTGAACCCGTAGTCCAGGCTGATCGGAACGTCCATGCTCGACACCGCCCCCGCGGTGGGCAGGGCGCCCGGCCGGAGGTCCTCCGGCCGGGCGCGGCCCCGCCGCCGGCCCCGCCTCGGGCCCTACCTGCTGATCGCGCCGACCGTGCTCGTGATCGCCGTCCTGATGTTCTGGCCGATGATCCAGATCGGGGTCATGTCGTTCCAGAAGGTCGGCAACCGCCAACTGCGCGGCGAACCGGCCGAGCAGGTGGGGACCGAGAACTTCGACAAGATCCTCAATGACCCGTTCTTCTGGCAGACCCTCCGGCACACGGTGCTGTTCGCCGTCGTCGCGGTGAGCCTGACGCTGCTCGTCGGGACGCTCGTGGGCCTGCTGCTCAACAAGCTCGGCAAGAAGATGTCGGGCTTCGTCGCCGGCGGCGTCATGGTCGCCTGGGCGACCCCGCCGGTCACCGCCGCGATCATCTTCAGCTGGCTGTTCGGCACCACCGGCGGCCTGGTCAACTGGTGCCTGGACCTGCTGCCGGACTTCCTGGTCGGCGGCGGCTGGGCCGACCACAACTGGTTCGCCACCCCGCTGTCCACCTACACCGTGCTGACCGTCTGCGTCGTGTGGCAGGCGTGCCCGTTCGTCGCCGTGTCCGTCCTGGCCGGGCTGAAGAGCGTGCCCGGCGAGCTGTACGAGGCGGCGCGGGTGGACGGCTCCGGCCCGTGGCGGACGTTCTGGAGCATCACCTACCCGATGCTCAAGCCCATCTTCATGGTGCTGCTCGTCATGTCGATCATCTGGGACTTCAAGGTCTTCACCCAGCTGTTCATCATGTCCGGGCTGGCGAACCGCGACGCGTTCAACCTGTCGCTCTACGCCTACTCCGAGGCGTTCGGGTCGCTCAATCCGAAGCTCGGCATGGGCTCGGCGATCGCGCTCGTGCTCACGTTCATCCTGCTCATCGTCACCGCCCTGTACGTGCGGGTCATGGTCCGACAGGGAGAGACGCGATGAAGCCCTCGCTGCCGCGCAGGATCCTGCTGAACGGGACGGGGATCCTCGTCTTCCTCATCGCGGTGTTCCCGGTCTTCTGGATGGCGTCCACCGCCTTCAAGCCGAACACCGAGATCTTCAGCACGACGCCGAAGCCGCTCCCCGCCCATCCGACGCTGGACCACTTCGACCTGGTGCTGAACGGCGGCATCGCCGAGGTCTCCTTCTGGGAGTACTTCCGCAACAGCGCGGTGCTCGCTCTCATCACCGTCCTCGCGTCCGGCCTGCTCGCGCTGATGGCGGCCACCGCCGTCGCCCGGTTCCGCTTCCGGTTCCGGACGACCTTCCTGGTCATGCTGCTGGTGGTGCAGATGGTGCCGCTGGAGGCGCTGGTCATCCCGCTGTTCCTCGACCTGAAGCAGCTCGACCTGCTCAACAGCCTCGGCGGGCTCGCGCTCGTCTACATCGGCTTCGCCGTGCCGTTCGCCATCTGGATGCTGCGCGGGTTCGTCGCCGCGGTGCCGCGCGAGCTGGAGGAGGCCGCCGAGATCGACGGCGCCGGCCCGGTCCGGACCTTCTTCACGGTCCTGCTCCCGCTGGTCGCGCCCGGACTCGTGGCGACCAGCATCTTCTCGTTCATCACCGCCTGGAACGAGTTCATCTTCGCCTACACGTTCCTGGAAGACCAGGACAAGTACACCCTGCCGATCATGCTGCAGTTCTTCTTCGGCCGCAGCGGCAACGCCTGGGGGCCCATCATGGCAGCGTCCACGCTGCTCACCATTCCCGTCATCGCCTTCTTCCTGCTCGTCCAGCGCCGCATGGTGTCCGGCCTCACCGCCGGGGCGGTGAAGGGGTGACGACCGACGACATCGCGACCACGGCGGAGATCGCCCGGCTGGCGCGGGGCACGCTGCTCCCGTCCTTCCCCGGGCCGACCGCGCCGCGCTGGCTGCTGGACGAGCTGGAGGGCGGCCTCGCCGGCGTCACGCTGTTCGCCCTCACCGGCAACGTGCCGAGCCCGGAGTCGCTGGCCGCGCTCACCGCGCAGATGCGCAAGGCCGGGAACCCGTTCGTCACGATCGACGAGGAGGGCGGCGACGTCACCCGGCTGGGCGGCCACGCGACCGGCAGCCCCTACCCCGGCAACGCCGCGCTCGGCGCCGTGGACGACCCCGAGCTGACCCGCCGCGTCTACCGCTCCCTCGGCGCCGAGCTGGCCGAGGTCGGCGTGAACTTCAACTTCGCGCCGTCGGTGGACGTCAACACCGCCGACGACAACCCCGTGATCGGGACCCGCTCGTTCGGCTCCGACCCCGAGCTGGTGGCCCGGCACGCCGCCGCGGCCGTCACCGGGACGCAGGAGGCGGGCGTCGCGGCCTGCGCCAAGCACTTCCCCGGGCACGGCGCGACGGTGGACGACTCGCACCTGTCGGTGCCGCTGGTCGACGCCGACCTGGAGCTGCTGGACCGCCGCGAGCTGGTCCCGTTCCGGGCGGCGATCGCCGCCGGCACCCGGGCGGTGATGACCGGCCACCTCAACCTGCCCGCGATCACCGCGGGCACGCCCGCCACGCTGTCGCACGCCGCGATCACGGGGCTGCTCCGCGACCACCTCGGCTACGAGGGCGTGATCGTCACGGACGCGCTCGACATGGAGGGCGCGAGCGGCGCGATCGGCATCCCGGAGGCGTCCGTGCGGGCCCTCATCGCGGGCGCCGACCTGCTCTGCCTCGGCCCCAAGGAGGGCGCCGAGACCGTCGAGGCGACCCTCGCCGCGATCGACGAGGCGGTGCGGACGGGGCGGCTGCCGGTGGCGCGGCTGGCGGCGGCGGCCGAGCGCACCGCGCTGCTGCGGGACTGGCTGGCCGAGCCCGTCCCCGCCGCGGTGGACCGCGCGGCCGGCCTCGCGGCGGCGCGCCGCGCCGTGCGGGTAACGGGAGCGCTCCCAGGATGGGACGGCCCGCCGCTGGTCGTGGAGACGGAGTCGTCCGGCAACATCGCCGTCGGCCCGACTCCGTGGGGCCTGCACCCGTGGGCGCCGGACGCCGTCCGGACCGACGGCGCGGACGGGGCCGCGGACCGCGTCCTGGACCGTGCCAAGGGGCGCGGCCTGGTCGTCGTCCTGCGCGACGCGCACCGGCACGCCCGGCAGCGCGCGCTCGCCACGGCGCTGCTGACCGCCCGTCCCGACACGGTCGTGGTCGAGATGGGGCTGCCCGTCTGGCGCCCCGGATCGGCCGTCTACCTCGCCACCTACGGCGCCGCCGCGGCCAACGCCCAGGCCGCCGCGGAACTCCTCGGCCTCGCCCCGGCCGGCTGAGCCCGCGGCGCGCCCGCCGGACAAGGAGCCCGGTTCCGGCGGGCGCGCCGCGTTCCACCCGCGGGCCCGCACCACCCCCGCGGGGCCCGAGTGGTTCGTCCGACAAGGGATAATGCGTACATGCGATTGTCCGCCCGGGTCGACTACGCGCTGCGTGCCGCCGCCGAGCTGGCGGTCGCCGGGAGCCACCCGGTGACCGCGGTACAGCTCGCCGAGGCCCAGCAGATCCCGCCCAAATTCCTCGAGAACATCCTCGGCCAGCTGCGCCGGTCCGGCCTCGTCCGGAGCCAGCGCGGCCCCGAGGGCGGCTACTGGCTGGCGCGGCCCGCCGAGCGGATCTCCCTCGCCGACATCATCCGCGCCATCGACGGGCCGCTGCTCGGCGTCCGGGGCGAGCGCCCCGAGCACGTCGGGTACGAGGGGCCGGCGCGCTCCCTGCAGGAGGTGTGGATCGCGCTGCGCGCCAGCGAGCGCGCCATCCTGGAGCAGGTCACGCTCGCGCACATCGCGGCCGGGGAGCTGCCCGCCGCCGTCCAGAAGCTCACCGAGGACCCGTCCGCCTGGGAGAGCCCCTCGCTGATCTGAGCCATGCCGGAGGGCGACGTCGTCTGGTGGACGGCCCGGCGGTTGCGCGAGGCGCTCGCCGGGCGGGTGCTGACGCGCTCGGACTTCCGCGTCCCCCGGCTCGCCACGGCCGACCTGCGCGGCCGGACGGTGCTGGAGTCGGTCTCGCGGGGCAAGCACCTGCTCACCCGCGTCGAGGGCGGGCTCACCGTGCACACGCACCTGCTGATGGAGGGGCGCTGGCAGATCCGCCGCGCCGGGCCGCCGCCCCGCGACCACCGGGTCCGGCTGGTGCTGGCGAACGCGCAGTGGCAGGCGGTCGGCTACTCGCTCGGCCTGGTCGAGCTGCTGCGCACCGCCGAGGAGGACACGGCGGTCGGCCACCTCGGGCCCGACCTGCTCGACCCGTCGTGGGGCCCGGAGCCGGCCGCGGAGGCCGCGGCGCGGCTCGGCGAGCAGCCCGGCCGGGCCGTCGGCGAGGCGCTGCTCGACCAGACGCGGCTCGCCGGGATCGGCAACGTCTACAAGGCCGAGGTCCTGTTCCTGCGAGGCGTCAACCCGTGGACCCCTATACGGGACGTTCCCGACCTCCCGGCGCTCGTGGAGCTGTCTCACCGGCTCCTGGACGCCAACAAGGAGCGGCACGGCCACATCACCACCGGCGACCGGGGCCGCGGGCGGGAGCACTGGGTGTACGGGCGCGCCGGGCGCCCCTGCCGGCGCTGCGGGACGCGGATCGAGCGCGCGGAGCAGGCCGGGGAGCGGGTCACGTTCTGGTGCCCGCGCTGCCAGCCCGCCGCGGGATAGCGGGCCGGGGCGGTCCGGGCGGTCGACGCCCGCCCGGAGCCCGGGCTCCGGGCGGGTCGCCGCTTGACCGGGTCGCCGGATCCTGCGCCCGTAGGAAGATCTTCGATCGGCGACCGTTCCAAGTCAATTCTCGGGTTTCCTTATCGATCTCCCAGCTCTAGCTTTGGCACATGACCTTGGACGACCTCCGCGTGTTCACCGCCGTCTGCGCGGCCGGCAACCTCAGCGCGGTGGCGCGCGACCTGTCGTGCAGCCAGTCGGCCGTCAGCCAGCACGTGAAGCGGCTGGAGCGGGAGACCGGGCTCGTCCTGCTGGAGCGGCGTCCGCGCGGCGTGGTGCCGACCCGGGCCGGGCGCATCCTGCACCGGGCGGCGACGGACGGCCTGGCCGGGCTGGACGCCGCGCTGCGCCACCTGGACGACCTGCGCCGCGGCGTCGGCGGCACCGTCCGGGTCGCGACCGGCGCCACGACCGTCCGGCACTTCATGGCGGCGGGGGTGGCGGCGTTCCGCGCGCGGCACCCCGAGGCGGCCCTGCAGTTCGAGACGGCGGGGTCCAGCCGGCGCTGCCTGGAGGCCGTCCGCTCGCACACGGCGGACCTGGCCTGGGTGACGATCGGCCCGGCGCTGGAGGGCGTGGAGCAGCGCGCCTCCTACGAGCTGCCGTGGATGCTCGCCGTCCGCACGGGCGACCCGCTGGCGGAGCGGACGTCGATCGCGCTGGACGACCTGGCCGGGATCCGGCACATCGAACTGCCCGCGCACTCCACGTCGCGGGTCCACCTGGAGATGCACCTCGAACGGCACGGCGTCCGGCTGGCGTCCACCACGAGCGTCGCCGACTGGGACACCGCGCTGCTGCTCGCCGAACTCGGGCTGGGGCACGCGATCCTGCCCGCGCTGCCGGGCTGGGGGCGGGGCACCGGGGACGTCCGGCTGGTCCCGGTCCCGGACCTGCCGCCGCTCGCCGCCGGCTGGGCCGCGCGCAGCTGGAACGCCCTCAGCCCGCTCGCCGTCGAGTTCGCCGACACCGTCCTGGCCCATCTGCACGACGGCACGTGACGTCCGGGCGCGGAAAGGCCCCGGCACCCGCCGGGAGGGCGGGCGCCGGGGCCACAACGCGGCCGGGTCCGCTTCGCGCCGGGATCGCGGCGGCGCGACGCCGAACCGGTCGCCGCTCGGTCAGGTCTGGGCCTGGAACATCCAGTGCTGCTTCTCGAGCTCGGCGGTGATGCCGATGAGCAGGTCCTGGGTCACCTGGTCGGGCTCGTCGGTCGCGGCGATGCGCTCCCGGAACCGCCCGATGATCTGCGCAAGCGTGTCGGTCACCGCGGCGACGACCTTGTCGTCGTCCAGGTACCCGGCCTCCAGCTGCGGAAGCTGCGTGCGGTCGGCGACCGTGCGGGCGCGGCCGTCGGGGTTCACGCCGATCGCCACGGCGCGCTCGGCCACGTCGTCCTGGCCGGTGCGCGCGAGGGCGACCACCTCGTCCAGGTGCTCGTGCACGACCTTGAAGTTGCGCCCGGTCAGGTTCCAGTGCGCCTGCTTGGCCACCAGGGACAGGTCGATGAGGTCGATGAGCGAGCCCTGCAGGGCCTCCCCCACGACCTTGGCGGCCTCGTCCGAAAGCGGGCTCTTGACCCTCGCCATTATCGGGCTCCTTCCGCGTCGTTACGGTTATCCGCTACAACACGGGAAGATCCCCGGGAATGCCGCGTTCATGCGTGAGGCCGCGCACACCCGCGGCCCCGGGTCGGGCATGAACGCCGCGCGGGCCGGGTCAGGCCGCGACCATGTCGGCGCGGAACTCCCCGGTGATCTCCTCCGGCGTCTCCGGAATGCTCTCGGCCGGAATGCGCTCGTGCTCGGGCGCGCCCGCCATGACGGGCTCGTGCTGCAGCTCGGCGAGGGCGAGCTGATCCGCGACCTCCCGCAGCACGTGCGACAGCGGGACGCCCAGTGCTTTGCAGATCGAGGAGAGCAGCTCCGAGGAGGCTTCCTTCTGACCCCGCTCGACCTCGGAGAGATAGCCGAGTGACACCCGCGCCGCCGCGGACACCTCACGGAGGGTGCGTCCCTGGCGCAGCCGCAGCTGCCGCAGTACGTCACCGAGCAGCTGGCGAAGCAGGACCATCGTCTCGCTCCCTCCCTCAGTTCGGACCATCTGCCGGTTCCACCGTACCCGCCTTGACGGCGGCCATGGCAGACCGTTGATTTCGTGTTCGCTCGGAACGTAACGCTGTAATCAGTCCCGGTCTTCCCGATCTGCCTGAGCCTCCTCGCTCTCCTCCGCGGCGTCAAGCCCCAGCAGCACGCGTCTCAGCAGCTCAAGGGCGTGCACGACGGTCATCCGCCGGAGCACCGCGCGGGTCTCCGGGCCGGGGCCGGGCACGGGGAGTTTCGGACTGACCACAGTTCGCGAATCGCCGGGTCCGGCCACGCCGATATAGACCGTTCCCACCGGATGGCCGTCCTGCGGCTCGGGGCCCGCGACACCGGTCACCGCGACCCCGTAGGTCGCGCCGAGCGCGTCGCGGACGCCCGCGGCCATCGCGGCGGCGACGTCCGGGTGGACGGCCCCGTGCTCGGCGAGCAGCTCCGCCGGGACGCCGAGCAGCCGGTGCTTGGTCTCCGTCGCGTACGTCACCATGCCGCCCGCGAAGGTGGCGGACGAGCCCGGCATCGCGGTCAGCTCCGCGCCGATGAGCCCGCCGGTCAGCGACTCCGCGGCGGCGACGGTGGCGCCGCGCTCGGCGAGCAGCCGGTGGACGACCCGGTCCAGCGTCTCGTCCTCGGCGCCGTAGACCGCCGTGCCGAGGAGCGCGCGGACGCGGGCCTCCACGTCCGCGAGCCGGCGGGCGGCGTCCGAGCCGGCCACGGTGATCCGGATCTTCACCTCGGCCGGGTCCGGCAGGTACGCCAGGCGCACCCCGTCCATCGCCTCGACCTCGGCGAGCCGCGTCGCGACGACCGACTCCCACAGCCGGGCCGTGCGCAGCGTGCGGCGCGCGACGGCGGGCAGGCCCGCGATCCGGGCGAGCTCCGGCAGCACGGTCTCGTCCATGATCGTGTGCATCTCGAACGGGACGCCGGGCAGCGCGTAGACGACCCCGCCGGGCAGCTCGACGCGCAGGCCGGGCGCCGAGCCCGCCGAGTTGGCGAGCACCCCCGCCCCCTTCGGGACGTCGGCCATCCGCAGCGCCATCGGGCGCAGCTCGCGGCCGGCGCGGGCGCTCCGCTCGCGCAGCCGCGCCTCCAGGTCGGGGTCGCGGACGAGCGGCACCCCGGCCGCCGCGGCGAGCGCGTCCCGGGTGAGGTCGTCGTAGGTGGGGCCGAGACCGCCGGTGGTGATCACCGCGTCGGCCCGGCCGAGCGCCGCCTCGACCGCCGCGACGATCACCTCGAGCTCGTCGCCGACGACGACGCTGCGGGTCACCTCGACGCCGTGGTCGGCCAGCCGCCGGCCCAGCCACGCCGCGTTGCCGTTGACCGTGTCGCCGAGGAGCAGCTCGTCCCCGACGGTGAGCAGTTCGACTCGCATTGGCGCTCCCGTCCTCGCCGCCGGCCGCCCGATCGCGGCCGCGGGCGAGTCGAATCTACCGGCGCGGGCCCGGCGGGGTCGCGGCCCGGGGCGGGTCCGCGACGACCCCGGTGCGCCACCGGTTCACCGTGAAAAACGGCCGAATGAGGACGCAAGCGACATAGCCCCGTTCAACCGCCGCAACCCGCTTATCCCTTTTCCGTCGCGCCGCGAAAGGAACCGCCGCGCTTTGGCCGCCCGGACGCGACCCCCGCGTCACTGCGCGCGGCCGGGACGGGCACCCGGGCGCGCATCGTCGCCGCACGTCAAGGCCCCGGCCGGCCCGACAAAACCGGGACGCGCAGGTCACATTGTGAGTCAAAACTCATTTGATCGATTCGTCCCGCCGGGCGCGGGCAGGGATAATCGCATTGCGTGGCGCCCGCGCGACCGGGGCCGCGGGACCACGACCGGGGTGGGCGTGGCCTCGCGGCCCCACGCGCGGGCGTCACGGCCGCGACAGGCGGCGCAGCACGGCACCGCAGCGGCGGACGTACATCCGCTGGAACACCCGCACGAGCGGGCCCGCCAGCCGCGCCGGGGCCGTCGCGGCGCGGCTGAACAGGGTGACCGTCAGCCACACGTCGTCCTCCTCGTCCCGGTGCACGACGAACGACTCCTCCCCCGACAGCGGATGGCCCGGCAGCGTCCCGTACGCCCAGCCCGCGTAGCGCTCCTCCTCCCGCGTCCACACGATCCGGCACGGCGCGGCCACCCGCAGCGGGCCGACGCCGAGCCGGACGACGACGCTCACCCCGGGCGCCGCGCGCCCGGCGGAGGCGTCCACCCGGGCGGGGAGCGCCCGGTGCATCCAGAACTCCATGACCGCGTCCGCCGCGTTCTGGAACGCCGCCGCGCCGTGCCCGACCGGCACGCGCTCGCGCAGGTGCCGGTACCCCGCCGGCCGTTCCGCGTCCCGCGTCGCGCCCACCTCGGCGTACGTGAAGTCCCCTGCGGTCACGGCCCCTCGCTCCCAAGCTGACGAATCGCCGTCAAGTATCGCCGTTCCCCCTGTCCGCCGCGGGCGCGGGGCACGTACCGTCCCGAACATGATCGCCATCGTGGCCGCACTGAACGTCTTCCCCGTCAAGAGCGCCGGCGGCGTCGCGCTCGCCGAGGCCGAGCTGACGCCGAACGGGCTGCGGCACGACCGCGAGTTCATGCTCGTCCGCCCGGACGGGCGGCACCTCTCGCAGCGCGAGATCCCCGGACTCGCCCTGCTCCGGCCCGACTTCGACGGCGTCAAGCTCACCGTCTCCACCCCGCTCGCGGACATGCCGCTGGTGTGCGAAGCGGTGAACGGCCCGGCGCTCGACGTCACCGTCCACAAGCGCCCCTGCCAGGGCGTCGACCAAGGCGACGACGCGGCCCGCTGGTTCTCGGCCGCGCTCGGCACCCCGTGCCGCCTCGTCCGGTTCACCGGCACGCGGCCCACCCTGACCGGCGACGGCACGCTCACCTTCGCCGACGGCTACCCGGTCTCCGTCCTGTCCGCCGAGTCGCTGGACGACCTCAACCGGCGGGTCGAGGACCCGCTGCCGATGGCCCGGTTCCGGCCCAACATCGTCCTGCGCGGCCTCGGCCCGTACGGAGAGGACGCCGCCACCCGGCTGCGCGGCGGCACGGCCGAGATCGAGCTGGTCCGGCCGACGGGCCGCTGCGTGATCGTCAACACCGACCAGGAGACGGCCCGCCGCGCGCCCGGACCGCTCCGCGCGCTCGCCCGCTACCGCACCGCCCGGTTCGACGGCGCCCGCGAGATCATGTTCGGCCGCCTCGGCGTCCCCCGCGCCACGGGCGTCCTGCGCGTCGGCGACGAACTGACGGTCTCCTAGCGGTCAGGACGCCGCGGGCGCGCGGCGCAGCCGCCACGCCCGGACGAGGTAGTCGACACCGGTCACCACCGTGACCGCGAGGGCGGCGCCCATCGTCAGCCACCGCACGTAGTCGAGCGGGCCGGGCAGGATGTAGAAGCCGATGGCGATGACCTGCAGCATCGTCTTCAGCTTCCCGCCCTTGCTGGCCGGGATCACACCGTGCCGGATCACGACGAAGCGCAGCACCGTGATGCCGATCTCGCGGACCATGATGACGGCCGTCACCCACCACCACAGCTCCCCCATCGCCGACAGGCTGACCAGCGCGGCGCCGGTGAGCGCCTTGTCGGCGATCGGGTCGGCGATCTTGCCGAAGTCGGTGACCAGGCCGCGGGCCCGCGCGATGTCGCCGTCGATCTTGTCGGTGATCGAGGCGGCGGCGAACACCGCGAACGCGGCGAGCCGCCAGCCGGTGCCGTCCAGGAACAGCAGCCACACGAACAGCGGGACGAGCGCGATCCGGACCATCGTCAGCGCGTTGGCGATGTTCCAGACGCCCGCCTGCGGCGGGTCGGGCGCGCCCGCGACCGGTTCCGTGGCGCCGGCGGTCATGCGATGTCCGCGATCAGGTCCACGCCGTCGCTGCCGATGACGCGCGCCTCCACGATCTCGCCCAGCGCGAGGCCGTCGCCGCGCACGAGGACCGTCCCGTCCACCTCCGGCGCCTGGTGCTCGGCGCGGCCCTCGAACCCGCCGCCGTCGGCCTTCTCCTCCAGCAGGACGCGGACCGTGGAGCCGATCCGGTCCTCGGCGCGCTGGGACGTCAGCTCCTCGGCCAGCTCCGACAGCTCCTCGACGCGGCGGGCGACCTCGTCCGGGTCGAGCTTGCCGTCGAGGTCCGCGGCCTCCGTGCCGTCCTCGTCGGAGTAGCCGAACACGCCGACCGCGTCCAGCCGCGCGGCGGACAGGAACTCCGCCAGCTCCTCGAAGTCGTCCTCGGTCTCGCCGGGGAAGCCGACGATGAAGTTGGACCGCACGCCCGCCTCCGGGGCCAGCTCGCGGATCTGGCCGAGCAGCCCGAGGAACCGCTCCCGGTCGCCGAACCGCCGCATGGACCGCAGCACCGGGCCGCTCGCGTGCTGGAACGACATGTCGAAGTAGGGCGCGACGCCCGGCGTGCCGCAGATCGCCTCGATGAGCCCCGGGCGGGTCTCGGCGGGCTGCAGGTAGCTGACCCGGACCCGCTCGATCCCGTCCACGGCGGCGAGGCCGGGCAGCAGCTTCTCCAGCGCGCGCAGGTCGCCGAGGTCCTTGCCGTAGGACGTCGAGTTCTCGCTGACGAGGACCAGCTCGCGGACGCCGTGCCCGGCGAGCCAGCGCGCCTCCTCCAGCACCTCCGCCGGCGGCCGCGACACGTACGCGCCGCGGAACGCGGGGATCGCGCAGAACGTGCAGCGCCGGTCGCAGCCGGACGCCAGCTTCAGCGGCGCCACCGGGCCGCCGCCGAGCCGCCGCCGCAGCACCCGCGGGCCGGACGCGGGCGCCACCCCGGCCGGCAGGTCCGCCGGCGCGCCGTGCCCCGGGACCGCCACCGCGGACGCCGACCGCTCCACCGGGCTGATCGGCAGCAGCGTGCGGCGGTCGCGCGGGGTGTGCGCGTCGCGCCGGCGGCCCGCCATGACGTCGTCGAGCCGCTCCCCGATGCCGGCGTAGTCGTCGAACCCGAGGACGGCGTCGGCCTCCGGCAGGGCCTCCGCCAGCTCCCTGCCGTACCGCTCGGCCATGCACCCGGCCGCGACGACCTTGGCGCCGGAGTCGTGCGCGGCCAGCAGCGTGTCGATGGAGTCCTTCTTGGCGGCCTCGATGAACCCGCAGGTGTTGACGACGACCACGTCCGCGCCGTCGGCGCCCTCGGTCAGGTCCCAGCCCGCGTCCTCGATGCGCGCGGCGAGCTCCTCGGAATCGACCTCGTTGCGGGCGCAGCCGAGCGTGATGAGCGAGACCTTGCGGCGAGTGGACATGCCCCTAAAGGTAATGGGCCGGGGCGACTTCGCGCGCCAGCGGGGTCGGGGCGCGCCGCCGCGTCCGCGCACCCGCGCTCAGGCGTGCTCGGGGTCGTTGCGGTCGAAGCTGAGCCGCTGCACGCCCTTGCCCTTACCCGGCGAGCCGATGTCCTTGCCGTTGACGGTCAGGTTGACGCTGCCGCCGACGCCGACCACCAGCTTGACCTTCTTCTTGGCGGTGAAGTCCTTCTCGTCGCCCTTGTGCAGGGTGCCGATGAAGAGCGTCTCGCCCTTGTCGCCGATGACGTTCAGCCAGGTCGTGCGCTTGGCCTGGACGCGCACGTCGACCTTGGTGCGCGGCGCCTCCGCGACCGGCGCGCCGCTCTTCGGCGGTGCGGACGACGGGGCGTGCGCGGACGGCGCCGGCGTCCCGGCGACCTGCCGGGCGGTGCGCTCCTCGCCGCCGCCGCGGTGCCCGACCACCTGCACGACGCCGTAGATGACGACGAGGGCGAGCGCGAGCGCCATCGCGGCGCTCCAGTTCGGCGCCTTGCGCTCGCGGAACGCCACGGGCTGCTCCGGCTCGAACGCCGAGATCGCCGACACCGGCTGCGGGGCGCCGCCGTGCGCGGCGTCGAACTCGGCGACGAGCGGCTCGGGGTCGATGCCGATGACCCGCGAGATGCTGCGGATGTGGCCGCGGGCGTAGAAGTTGCCGCCGCACAGCGAGAAGTCGTCGGCCTCCATGCCGCGGATCACGGTCTCCCGGATCCGGGTCTGGAGACTGACCTGTGTCACCGAGAGACCGGCCCGCTGACGCTCCTCCGCCAAGGTCTCACCGATGCTCACCTCGGGCCTCCTTCGGGGGCGCTCGCGGCCGATCTTCCGGGACACCAGTCTAGGAACGGCCATGCCCGATCGGCGACAGCCGACACGTTCGAAACAGGGCAAGATTTCGCATCATTCCGCAATGCCCCGTCCTCTCCGGTCAGCCGCCGCCGCGCAGTTCCGCGAGCACGCCGGGGAGATCGTCCGGCTTGGCCAGCACGTCCCGCGCCTTGGATCCCTCACTCGGCCCCACGATGTCGCGGCTCTCCATCAGGTCCATCAGCCGGCCGGCCTTGGCGAAGCCGACGCGGAGCTTGCGCTGGAGCATCGACGTCGACCCGAACTGGGTCGACACGACCAGCTCGATCGCCTGGACGAGCAGGTCCATGTCGTCGCCGATCTCCTCGTCGATCTCCTTCTTCGGCTTGTTCGCCTCAGCGACGTCCTCCCGGTAGTTCGCCTCCATCTGCCCCTTGCAGTGGTCGACGATCCCGTGGATCTCCTTCTCCGCGACGTAGGCGTTCTGCAGGCGCATGGGCTTGCTCGCGCCCATCGGCAGGAACAGCGCGTCGCCCTGCCCGACGAGCTTCTCCGCGCCCGGCTGGTCGAGGATGACGCGGCTGTCGGACAGCGAGGACGTCGCGAACGCCAGCCGGGACGGCACGTTGGCCTTGATGAGCCCGGTGACGACGTCCACCGACGGCCGCTGGGTCGCGAGCACCAGGTGGATGCCGGCGGCGCGCGCGAGCTGGGTGATGCGGACGACCGAGTCCTCGACGTCGCGGGGCGCGACCATCATCAGGTCGGCCAGCTCGTCCACGATCACGAGCATGTACGGGTACGGGGTGTAGACGCGCTCGCTGCCGGGCGGCGGCTTGAGCTTGCCCGCCTTGACCGCCTTGTTGAAGTCGTCGATGTGCCGGTACCCGGACGCGGCCAGGTCGTCGTAGCGGCGGTCCATCTCGCCGACGACCCATTCGAGGGCCTCGGCGGCCTTCTTCGGGTTGGTGATGATCGGCGTGATCAGGTGCGGGATGCCCTGGTACATCGTCAGCTCGACCCGCTTGGGGTCGACGAGGATCATCCGCACCTCGTCGGGCGTGGCGCGCATCAGGATCGAGGTGATGAGCCCGTTGATGCACGTCGACTTGCCCGCGCCGGTGGCGCCCGCGATGAGGATGTGCGGCATCTTCGCCAGGTTCGCCACGACCGTGCGGCCCTCGACGTCCTTGCCGAGCCCGACGATCATCGGGTGGTGCTCGTTGGTCGCGGCGGGCGAGCGCAGCACGTCGCCGAGGCTGACGATGTCCTTGTCGGTGTTGGGGATCTCCACCCCGATCGCCGACTTGCCGGGGATCGGGGAGATGATCCGCACGTCGGCGCTCTTCACCGCGTAGGCGATGTTCTTGGTCAGCGCGGTGACCTTCTCGACCTTCACCGCCGGGCCCAGCTCGATCTCGTACCGGGTGATCGTCGGGCCCCGGGTGAACCCGGTGACCTGCGCGTCGATGTCGAACTGCTCCAGCACGCCGGTCAGCGCGTTCACGACCGTGTCGTTGGCCTTCGTCCGCGGCTTGGACACGCTGCCGGGCCGCAGCGCCGACGGGTCGGGCAGCACGTAGATCTCGCCGGACGACGAGAGCGGCAGCTGCTCGGACCGGCGCGGCGCGGGCGTCGGGTCGGGCACCTCGTGGGGCGCGTCCGCGGTCGCGGCGGGGTCGGCGGCATGCTCGTCGGCGGTCTCGTCCGCCGCCCCGTCCATCGCCCCGTCCATGACCTCGTCGTCGAGGGGCGGCGCGGGCGGCGGGACGTCGGCGCCGAACGGGTCGGGCTCGAACAGCTCGTCGGCGAGGTCGCGGCGCGGCCGGGCGGCCTTCTTCGGCTCGTCCTCCAGCAGCGGCGTGTCGTAGGGCCGGGAGTGCTCGCCGACCTCCAGCTCGCCGTCGCCGTCCTCGGTCTCGGGCTTCTTCTTGCGGCGCCGCTTCTTCGGCGCCTCCGCGTCCTCGCCCGCGGTCTCGGACGGGTGCTCCGGGCGGCCCTGCAGCGTCGCCATCGCCCACAGGTCGGCGACCCGCTCGGGGACCTTCGCGATCGGCGTCGCGGTGACGACCAGCAGCCCGAACCCGGACAGGAGCAGCAGCAGCGGCACGGCCACCCAGCCGCTGAGCGCCGCGTCCAGCGGCGCCGACACCAGCCAGCCGACGACGCCGCCGGACTCGCGGACGCCGGCCATGTCGTCCGCCGGGGACGGGACCCCGGCGGCGATGTGCAGGATGCCGAGCACGCCGACGCCGAGCGCGGTGATGCCGATGACGACGCGGCCGGTGTCCTCGTGCTGCTCGGGGTGGCGCAGCGTCCGCCACGCCAGCAGCGCCAGCAGGACGGGCAGCGCCATCGCCAGGATGCCGATCCCGCCGCGCACGACCTTCTCCAGCGCGATCGTGACGACGCCGTCCGGCCGGAACCAGGTCACCGAGGCCAGCACGATCGAGGAGCCGAGCAGCGCCAGCCCGAGGCCGTCGCGCCGGTGCTCGGGGTCGAGGTTGCGGGCCCCGTGCCCGTAGGCGCGGAAGACCGAGCCGACCGCGACGGCGGCGAGCAGGTACAGCTTGAACAGCAGCTTGAAGAACCCGAGGACGGCCTGGGAGATCGGATCGGGCTTCTGCGGGGGGCGCCCCCGCGCCGAGCCGCGGCCGCTCTTGGCGGTGCCGCCCTTGGCGGCGCCGCTCGTTCGCTTCCGGGGGGTCGAACCTGCGGGCTTGCGAGCCGCACTGCCCCCCGTGCGCGAGGAGGAGGTCTTCGCGCCCCCGGACGCACGTGTGGCCATGGTTATGAGAGTAACCAAGGACCCTCGGGGTTCCCGGGATGGCGCGGGGGCGTGTTGGGAATCGGACGGCCGCGGGGCTCCCCGCCCGGAGGCGGTGCCCCGCGGCCGTCCGCCGCGGTCCGCTAGACCTCCACGACCACCGGGACGATCATCGGGCGGCGGCGGTAGTTGTCGCTCACCCACTTGCCGACGGTGCGCCGGATGAGCTGGCTCATCTGGTGCAGGTCGTTGACCCCGTCGCCGGCGGCGTCCCGCAGCACGCCCTCGATCCGCTCGATGATCTCGTCGAAGTCCTCGTTGACGATGCCGGCGCCGCGGGCGTGCACCTCCGGCCCGGCGACGATCTTGCCGGACGTCGAGTCGATGCCGACGACGATGGAGACGAACCCCTCCTCGCCGAGGATGCGCCGGTCCTTCAGCGAGGTCTCGGTGATCTCGCCGACCGACAGGCCGTCCACGTACACGTACCCGGCGGGGACGGCGCCGACGATCTTGGCGCGCCCGTCCACCAGGTCGACGACGACGCCGTCCTCGGCGATGACGACGCCCTCCTCCGGGACGCCGGTGAGCGCGGCCAGCTTGGCGTGCGCGCGCAGGTGCCGCCACTCGCCGTGGATCGGGACGAAGTTGGCGGGCTTCGTCACGTTCAGCACGTACAGCAGCTCCCCGGCGGAGGCGTGCCCGGACACGTGCACGAGCGCGTTGCCCTTGTGCACGACGCGGGCGCCCCAGCGGGTGAGGCCGTTGATGACGCGGTTGACCGCGTTCTCGTTGCCGGGGATCAGCGAGGACGCCAGCATGACGGTGTCGCCCTCGGTGATGCGGATCGAGTGGTCGCGGTTCGCCATCCGCGACAGCGCCGACATCGGCTCGCCCTGCGACCCGGTGCACACCAGCACCAGCCGGTCGGCGGGGATGTCGTCCAGGTCCCGCTGCTCGACCATGATGCCGTCGGGCACGTTGAGGTAGCCGAGCTCGCGCGCGACGCCCATGTTGCGGACCATGGACCGGCCGATGAAGCAGACCTTGCGGCCGTTGGCGACGGCGGCGTCCAGGACCTGCTGCACGCGGTGGATGTGGGAGGCGAAGCAGGCGACGATGAGCCGCTCCTTCGCGGTGCGGAACACCTCGTCCACGACCGGGCCGATGTTGCGCTCGCTGGTGACGAACCCGGGCACCTCGGCGTTGGTCGAGTCGGCCATCAGCAGGTCGACGCCCTCGGCGCCGAGCCGGGCGAAGCCGGGCAGGTCGGTGAGCCGGCCGTCCAGCGGGAGCTGGTCCATCTTGAAGTCGCCGGTGTGCAGGACGAGCCCGGCGGGGGTGCGGACGGCCACGGCGAGCGCGTCCGGGATGGAGTGGTTGACGGCGAGGAACTCGCAGTCGAACGGCCCGAAGACGCGGCGCTCGCCCTCCACGACCACGTCGGTGACCGGTTTGATGCGGTGCTCGGTGAGCTTGGCCTCCAGCAGCGCGAGCGTGAGCTTGGAGCCGACGAGGGGGATGTCGCGGCGTTCGCGCAGCAGGTAGGGGACGGCGCCGATGTGGTCTTCGTGGCCGTGCGTGAGGACGACCGCCTCGACGTCGTCGAGGCGGTCCCTGATGTATTCGAAGTCGGGCAGGATCAGGTCGACGCCGGGCTGCTCGGTCTCGGGGAACAGCACGCCGCAGTCGACGATGAGCAGGCGTCCGCCGTACTCGAACACCGTCATGTTGCGGCCGATCTCCCCCAGCCCGCCGAGCGCGACGATGCGCAGCCCGCCCTCGGGCGGCGCGGGCGGGTCCGACAGCTCCGGGTGAGGATGACTCACCGGGCGACCTCCGGCATGGCGACCTCAGGCACTTTGACTCCCCCTATCGTGAGGTCTTCTCGCAGGCGCGCCGCGAACTCCGGCGTAGCCTCCACCAGCGGCGCGCGGAGCGCGCCGCCTCCGGGAAGGCCGAGCAGGTTCAGCGCTGCCTTGACGGCGATGGCGCCCTGCGTTCGGGTCATGATGGCGGTGACCACGGGCAGCAGCCGCCGGTGGATCTCCAGCGCCCGCCCGTGCTCACCGGCGCGGTATGCGTCGATCATCTCATGGAGTTCGACGCCGACGACATGTCCGACCACGCTGACGAACCCCGCCGCGCCGACCGAGAGCCAGGGCAGGTTGAGGTTGTCGTCGCCGGAGTACCAGACCAGGTCGGTCGCGGCCATCACCCGCGACGCGCCGAACAGGTCGCCCTTGGCGTCCTTGACGGCGATGATCCGCGGGTGGTCGGCGAGCTGGACGAGCGTGTCGTTCTCGATCGGCACCCCGGCGCGCCCCGGGATGTCGTACAGCATGCAGGGCAGGCCCGTCGCGTCGGCCACGGCGGTGAAGTGGCGGACGAGGCCCTCCTGCGGGGGCTTGTTGTAGTAGGGCGTGACCACGAGCAGCCCGTGCGCGCCGGCGGCCTCGGCCTGCCGGGCGAGTTTCAGGGTGTGCTCGGTGTGGTTCGTCCCGGCACCGGCGACGATCACGGCGCGGTCGCCGACCGCCTCGATGACCGCGCGCAGAAGCTTGCTCTTCTCGTCGTCGCTCGTCGTGGGCGACTCGCCCGTCGTCCCGTTGACGACGAGGCCGTCGTGGCGCCGCTCGTCGACCAGGTGGGTCGCGAGGCGCGCGGCGCCGTCGTAGTCGACGCCGCCGTCGGGCAGGAACGGGGTGACCATGGCGGTCAGCATCCGTCCAAACGGAGCGTCAGTCGTTGTGCTGGGTGCCATGCAACGAACGGTACCGTTCCGGCCGTTCCTCTTGGACCCGCAGGTCGTACATAACGTCGCCCGAAAAAGGGAGAAGCCGCCGCCACACGCTCGGGGGTACGCGTGGCGGCGGCTCCCACCTCCACATCGTGGCACGCAAAAGCGGCGTTACGGGGTCAGTCCGGCCACTTCCCGGACTCGATCGCATAACGTGACCCCGTGGTCATCTCGTGCAACCGGACACGCAGCTCCTCGACGTCGGGAGTGCGCACGAGATCGTTGCCGCGGACGGCCCACCAGAGGCCGGACCCGCCCCGCCCGATCCGCCAGCCGGCGAACTCGGCCGACAGCTCGCCGATCCGGTCGGCGTCGCGCCGCGCGGTCCACTGAGCTCCCATGGCCTCGCCCTCACTTCCTTTGCCGTCCGCTGGTCTCTGCTTGACTTCCGCACCGGGCAATACCCCCGGGAGATGAAGGGCTACCCAACCCTTTCTACCTGCACGTTCAAGCGAACGGAAACGTCGCGGGCCGGGTTTCTCAACCGCTAACACTTCCTGTCCCCCGAGGCAGCCAGGTGGAACGGAAGTGGGCCCACTCGCCGGGCTCGGTCGTCCAGCCCGCGTACACGCCGACGCCGTACGGGCGCTTGGGCGCGCGCTCCAGCTGGTCGAGGCCGCGCCGGACGCCGCGCAGCGCGACCGGCAGGTCCTCCGCCCAGTCCATCAGGGGGCGGTAGGTGGGGACGCCGATGAACACGGACGTGCGGTCGCCGATGAGCTCCAGCGTCGCCCGGGTGTGCCGGGCGTAGTGCCATCCGGCGAGGGCCTCGGTCGGCAGCGACACGTCGTAGGTCATGATCGCGACCTGGTCGGCGCGGTCGGCGACCGCGCGCAGGAACTCCTTGGTCGGGCGCGGTGGGTAGTGCACCGCGCCCGTGCGCGGGATCAGCGCCTTGTAGACGGGCTGCAGGCCGTCGAAGAGCGTCGGCTGCTCCAGCGCCACCGACAGCAGCCTGCCGCGCGAGCGGGTCAGCTCGCGGGTGCGGTCCATGAGCGCCATGAACGCGTCGTCGTCGGGGTAGATCGGCTCGAAGTCGTAGTGGATGCCGTCGAAGCCGAGGTCCAGGAAGGCCGCGTCGGTCTCCAGGACCCTCTCCCGGACGGCCGCGTCGTCGAGGTCGATGACGCCCTTGCCCTCCACCACGCGGATCTGCCCCAGGTACGCCTGCGCGCGGACGCCGGGCGCGTACTTCCGCATCGCCTGGATGAGCTGCCGCGCGTAGCGGTACTTCGCGGCGGGCACCGTCCCGTCCGCCTCGAACGGGCCCGTGTGGAAGAACACGTCGCTGATGTGGTTGCGCTTCAGCAGGTCGCCGAGCGCGCGGTACTCGGCGTCGGTGTGCGGCTCCCCCACCCACTGGTGCCGGGCCCACAGCCCGTTCCGCTCGGTGCCCCGCGCCTCCGGCTCGGGCTGCCACCAGACCCAGGCGCCGGCGAAGACGAGCGCCGCGATGCCGAGCACGTAGGCCGCCGCCCACCCGGTCCAGCGCACCAGACCGCCCAGAGCACCCGTAACCCGCCCTTTACGCTTCATCACGTAATGATCTCGGATTCGCGGGGTGCTTCGGACGCCCCGTACCAGCGATCCCCCATGAAACGATCACGGTTGGGACGTGATCGCGCGCCGCGCGCTCCAGCCGTTGACATCCGGGGAATCCTGTGGTGACGAGGCGACTCAGCGGTGTCGCCCGTCGTCCCGACGGGGAGCCGCCCCGATCCTCACCGTCCGTCCGGATGGAGGTCGAACCGGCATGCGAGTACCACCGGAGCATGTGCCGCCGGAGCAGGTGTCCCCCGAGCACGGGCAGCCGCGGCCCCTGATCAGCACGCGGGCCCTAGTGATCATCATCGTGGCGATCGGCGCGGCGGTCCTCACCGCCGCCGCCCCGCGGTTCGCGATCCCGATCGGCGTCGGCGTCGGCGTCGTGACGCTGCTGGCCCAGATCGTCAAGGACTGATCCGCACGCGGGCGCGCTGGGTGAGCGCCACGCAGACCAGCACGGCGACGGCGGCCAGCGCGGTCGCGGCGTCGACCGCCTCGCCGAGCAGGAGCCCGGACCAGAGCAGGGTCAGCATCGGCTGCGCGAGCTGCACCTGGCCGCCGCGCGCGATCCCGGCCCGCGCGAGGCCCTCGTACCAGGCGAAGAAGCCCAGGTAGGCGGAGACGGCGGCGACGTAGCCGAAGCCGAGCACGGCGCGTCCCGTCCACACGGGATCGGTCGCGGCGAGCAGCCATCCGGTGACCGGGACGGTGATCGGCGCGGCCAGCAGCAGCGCCCAGGAGATCACGCGCCAGCCGGGCATGTCCCGGGCCAGCCGCCCGCCCTCGGTGTACCCGGCGGCGGCGGCCACGAGGGCGCCGAACAGCAGCAGGTCGGCGGGGGTGAAGTGGCCGCCGCCGCGGACCGCGGTGAAGCCGGTGACGCAGGCGGTGCCCGCCGCGCCCGCGAGCCAGAACGCCCCGGAGGGCCGCTCCCCCGCGCGCAGCACGCCGCACACGGCGGTGGCGGCGGGCAGCAGCCCGACCACGACGGCCGCGTGCGCGGAGGAGGCGCCCTGGTCGAGCGCGAGCGTGGACAGCACCGGGAACCCGAACACCACCCCGGCGGCGGCGACCGCGAGCCCGGCCCACTGGTCGCGCCGCGGCGGGCGGGCGCGCACCGCCAGCAGCGCGACGGCGGCGAGGACGGCCGCGGCGGCGGAGCGGCCGACGCCGACCAGGTACGGGTCGAGCCCGTCCAGCGCGAAGACCGTGCCCGGGAGGGTGAACGAGAAGGCCAGGACGCCGAGCGCGGCGAGCCGGAGACCCGCTCCGCGAGGGGCGTCCGCTATCGGCGCGGTGACAGTAGCGCTATCCTTAGTCTTCATGAAAGACGATAGCAGTGTGGCGGCGCTCGCCGACACGCTGCGCGCCGACGTCCGCCGCATGAACCCCGGCGAGCGGCTGCCGTCGAGCCGTGCGCTGGTGGAGCGGCACCGGGTCAGTCCGGTCACGGTGTCGCGGGCCCTCGGGCAGCTGTCCGCCGAGGGGCTGGTGGTGACGCGTCCGGGTAGCGGTGCGTTCACCGCCGAGCGGCGCCGGCCCGCAGCCGAGCCCGCCGACTTCGGCTGGCAGGCGGTGACGCTCGGCGACCGCGCCGTCGACCCGTCCGGCGTGTCGTGGCTGCTCACCCCGCCGCCCGACGGCGTGGTGCCGCTCAGCGGCGGCTACCCGCACCCCGCGCTGCAGCCGGTCCGGGCGCTCGCCACGGCGGCGGCGCGGGCCGCCCGGCGCCCGGACGCCTGGGCGATGCCGCCGCTCGGCGGGCTGCCGGAGCTGCGCGCCTGGTTCGCCCGGACGATCGGCGGCGCCGTCACCCCCGCCGACGTGCTGATCACCAGCGGCGGCCAGCAGTCGCTGACGACGGTGCTGCGGGCGCTGCTGCCGCCCGGCGCGCCCCTGCTGGTGGAGTCGCCGACCTACCTCGGCGTGCTGTCGGTCGCGCGGGCGAGCGGGCTGCACCCGGTGCCGGTCCCGATGGACGCGGACGGGATCCGCCCCGACCTGCTCGCCGAGGCGTTCGCGCTGAGCGGCGCGCGCGTCCTGTACTGCCAGCCGGCCTTCCACAACCCGACCGGGGCGGTGCTGAGCGCCGAGCGGCGCGCGCGGGTGCTGGACGTGGCGCGGGCGGCGGGCGCCTTCGTGGTGGAGGACGACTTCGCCCGGCACCTCGGCATCGTCCCGCCCCCGCCGCCGCTGATCGCCGACGACGCCGACGGCCGCGTCGTGCACATCGCGTCGCTGACGAAGGCGACCGCGCCCAGCCTGCGGATCGCGGCGGTGGCCGCCCGGGGGCCGGTGGCCGCGCGGATCCGCGCGACGCAGCTCGTCGAGGAGTTCTTCCCGGCCCGGCCGCTCCAGGAGACGCTGCTCGAACTCGTCAGCTCGCCGGGCTGGCCGCGCCATCTGCGAGCCGTCCGTGCGGCGCTGCCGGCGCGCCGGGACGCGCTGCTCGGCGCGCTCGCCCGCGACCTGCCGGAGCTGCGGGTGAACCGCCCGGCGGGCGGCCTGCACGTGTGGGCCCGGCTGCCGGACGGCGCCGACGACGCGGCCGTGGCCGAGGCCGCGCTGCGCGCCGGGGTCCTGGTCAGCGCGGGCCGGCCGTTCTTCCCCGCCGAGGCCCCCGCCCCGTACCTGCGGCTCAGCTACGGGACGGCGGCCGGGGAGCCGGAGCTGGCCGAGGGCGTGCGCCGCCTCGCGACCGTCCTCGGGTCGTGAGCCGGCGCCGGCCGGCCGGGCGCGGGCGGCCCGGCCGGCGGCGCTCGATCAGGCCGTGCAGAGGCAGAACTCGTTGCCCTCGGGGTCGTGCCAGACCTGGAAGGGCCGCTCCGGGTTGCCCATCGGCTCCCCGTCCGGGACGGCGCCGAGCCGCCGCGCCCGCTCCCCCGCCGCGCGGATGTCGGGCACGTCCAGGTCGAGGTGCAGCCGGTTCTTGACCGCCTTGCCCTCGGGGACGAGCTGGAACGCCAGCACCGGCCCCTCCCCGGCGAGCGGCTCCAGGTCGAGCCAGTCGTCCTCGCGCGAGGTCGTCTTCATGCCGAGCAGCCCGCCCCAGAAGGCGGCCATGGCGTCGAGGTCGGCGCAGTCGAAGACGAGCGTGGTCACCTTCGGGGTCACATCGGTCATCGGAATCCTCCGGCGGTTCGCGGGACGTGGGCTGAGCGGGCGGCCGCGCGGCGGCAGCCGGGCGCCGGCCGGGACGGCGGGACGGGGCGGCGCCGGGTGGTGAACCGCTCCGGCACGCCGCCGAGCAGCCAGCGGCGGATCCGGGCGGCGCGCTCGGCGTCGCGGGCGCGGGCCTTCAGCCGCGCCTCCACGAGGTCGGCGTGCAGCCGTGCGAACTCGCGCTCCGCCCAGGCGTGCCGCATGGCGAGGCCGGCCAGGTACGGCAGCTGGTTCATCTCGTCCTCCTGACGTTGACACCATCTAAACCGTAACGCCGGTGTCGCCACCATGCAACCGGTCAAACAGGAATGACGGTGTCGAAACTCGGATAGAGTTCTCCTTGGACGAGCAGGAGAAGTCATGACCGACGCGCACCCCGCACCAGACCCCGCGCTGCTGCTGGCGGACTTCGTCAACACGCTCGACATCGACTCCGCGGCCGACGGGATCGCCACGCCCGCCGGCCTCGCCGCGTGGCTGGCCGAACGGGACCTCGTCCCCGCGGGCACGGCGGCCGGCGACGCCGACGTGCACGCCGCGACCGTGCTCCGCGAGGGGCTCCGCGAGGCCATGGCCGCGCACCACGGGCCGCTGCAGGCCGACTTCCCCGCCGGCCTGGACGGCGCCCTCGCCGCCCTCCCGCTGCGGATCTCGCTCGCCGGGCCGCGCCCCGCGCTCGTCCCGCTCGACCCGCCCGGCACGGCCGCCGCCGGCCTCGCCCGCGTCGCCGCCGCGATCATGGACGCGGTCGCCGCCGGGACGTGGCCGCGGCTGAAGGTCTGCCAGGAGGACACCTGCCGCTGGGCGTTCCTCGACACGTCCAAGAACCGGTCCCGCGCCTGGTGCTCGATGCGCGTCTGCGGCAACCGCACCAAGACCCGCGCCTACCGGGCTCGCCGCCGCCCCGCGGCTCGCTAGGGTGGGCGGCGGATTTCCGACCGAGGACGGGGGGACGGCATGGCCGATGTGGGGGTGCGGCCCGCGCGCCGGGCGGACGCGGCCGCCGTCGCCGCCATCCAGGTGCGGGCGTGGCGGCACGGGTACCGCGAACTGCTGCCCGCCGGCGTCCTCGACCGGGTGACCGCGCCCGACGCCGTCGAGGCGTGGCGGGACCGGTGGGCGGAGGCGGCCGCCGCGCCGCCGAGCCCCCGGCACCGGCTGCTGGTCGCGGTCGCGTCCGACCTGGTCGTGGGGTTCGCCGCGCACGGCCCCGCCGAGGACGCCGACCTCGACGCCGCCGCCACCGCGGAGCTGATCACGTTGCTGGTCGACCCGCCGCACGCCCGCGCCGGGCACGGCAGCCGGCTGCTCGCCGCGACCGCCGACCTGCTCCGCGAGGACGGCTTCACCACCCTCGTCAGCTGGGTCTTCGAGGACGACGAGGTCACCCGGACGTTCCTCGGCTCGGCCGGCTGGGGCCCCGACGGCACGGCCCGCACGCTCGACATGGGCGAGCCCGTCCGGCAGATCCGGCTGCACACCGACATCAGCGCCTGACGGGCGCGCGCCGCGCCCGTCCCCGCCGCTAACCAGGGGTCGGTGAGGTGCACCCGCGGCCCCGCAATATCTTTGAGGTCGTGCCCGAGTCCCTCTCCCTGACACCGCCGCGCCCCGCCGCGGCTGTGCCCGCCGTCCGGCACCGCCGACTCGTGATGGCCGTCATCAGCCTCGGCGTCTCGCTGATCATCGTGGACGCCACGATCGTCGGCGTGCTGCTCCCCCGGATCGTCGCGGACCTGGGCCTCACCACCACCGACGCCGAATGGGTCACCTCCGTCTACGCGCTGGTGTTCGCGGCGCTGCTGATCCCGTTCGGGCGGGCCGGCGACCTGTTCGGACGGCGCCGCATGTTCGCGCTCGGCACCGCGGTGTTCGCGGCGGCGAGCGTCGCCGCCGCGCTCGCCGGGGACGGGTCGGGCCTGATCGGCGCGCGGGCGCTGCAGGGCGTCGGCGCCTCGATGGTCATGCCGGCCGCGCTGTCCACGCTGAACACGGTCTTCACCGGGCGGGACCGGGCCGTCGCGTTCGGCGTCTGGGGCTCGATGATCAGCGGCATGGCCGCGCTCGGCCCGCTGCTCGGCGGCGCCGTCGCGGCCGGCGGCGGCTGGCGCTGGGCGTTCGGCATCAACCTGCCGCTCGGCGCCGTGCTCATCGCCGCGGCGCTGCGGCTGATGCCGGAGACCCGGCGGCCGGGCGGCGGGAGCGCCCGCCGCGAGATCGACTGGCCGGGCGGGCTGCTGTCCGCGCTCGGGCTCGGCGCCCTCGTCTGCGGGATCATCGAGGGGCAGACGTACGGCTGGTGGGCCGCGACGCGCCCGTTCTCGCTGGCCGGGTTCCACTGGCCGGAGACGGGCCTGTCGCCCGTCCCGGTGGTCCTCGCGCTCGGCGCGGTGCTCCTGGCCGCACTGGTCGTCGTGGAGCGGTCCAGGGCGGCGGCCGGGCGGCCGGTGATGCTCGACATGTCCCTGTTCCGCATCCCGAACTTCCGGCGCGGCAACCTGGCGTCCGCGCTCATCAACGTCGGCGAGCTGGGGCTGCTGTTCGTCCTCCCGCTGTTCCTGCTGGGCGTGCACGGCACCGGGCCGCTGCAGATCAGCATCGCGATCCTGCCGCTCGCGGTCGGCGCGTTCCTGTCCGGCGGGTACGCGGGCCGGCTCGCGAACAGGCGCGGCGCGCACCGGGTCGTCCAGGCCGGCATGGTCCTGGAGGTCGCCGCGGTGCTCGGGCTGGCCCTCACCGTGTCGGCGACGACCGGCGGGCTCGGGCTCGCGCCCTGGATGCTGCTGTACGGGATCGGCCTCGGCCTCACGTCGGCGCAGCTGACGAACGTGTCCCTCGCGGACGTCCCGCCGGAGCAGTCCGGGCAGGCGTCCGGCACCCAGTCGACGGCCCGGCAGGTCGGCGCGGCCCTCGGCATCGCCGCGATCGGGACGGTGTTCGCCACCGGCCTCGGGCACGCGATGACCGACCGGCTGGCCGCGGAGTCCGCGCTGCCGCCCGCGCGGCAGGCCGCGATGGCGCACGACCTGCGGGAGAGCGCCGGCACCTACGGCCGCGACCTGCACGCCGCCCCCGGACTGGCGGCGGAGGCCCGCGCGGCCGACGCCAGCCTCGCCGCCGCCACCCGGCACGCGGCGCTCACCACCGCGGCGATCCTCGCGCTCGGGCTCGCCGCGTCGCTGCGGCTGCGCCCGAGCGGTGATCCCCGTCGGGGAGAATCGAAGCGGTAGTCCCCCTGTCGTCCAACGAGAACAAGCGGTAACTGTGGCCACGCTCTCCCAATGGGTCGCCGGATCCCGGCCCCGCACCCTGCCCGCGTCCCTCGTTCCCGTCGTCGTCGGCACCGGCGTCGCGGTCGGCGAGGGCCAGCCCGTCTGGTGGCGCGCCGCCCTCGCCGGGTTCGTCGCCCTCGTCCTGCAGATCGGGGTGAACTACTCCAACGACTACAGCGACGGCATCCGCGGCACCGACGAGGACCGCGTCGGGCCGCTCCGCCTCGTCGGGTCGAAGGCCGCCCCGCCGAAGCAGGTCCTCGCCGCCGCGCTCGGCTGCTTCCTCGCCGCCGCGGTCGCCGGGCTCGTGCTCGCCGCCGTGACGACCTGGTGGCTGCTGCTGGTCGGCGCGGTCGCGATCCTCGCCGCCTGGTTCTACACCGGCGGCAAGACGCCGTACGGCTACCGCGCCCTGGGCGAGGTGTCGGTGTTCGTGTTCTTCGGCCTCGTCGCCGTCGTCGGGACGGTGTACGTCCAGGTCGAGGCGCTGCCGTGGGAGGCGTGGGCGGCGGCGGTCCCGATCGGGCTGCTGGCCTGCGCGCTGCTCGTCGCCAACAACCTGCGCGACATCCCGACCGACCGGGAGTCGGGCAAGCGGACCCTCGCCGTGCTGCTCGGCGGCCCCTGGACCCGCATCCTGTACGCGGCGTGCGCCGCGCTGCCGTTCATGTTCGCGCTGGTGCTGGCGGCGCCGCACCCGTGGGCGCTGCTCGCGCTGCTCGCCGCGCCGCTGTCGCTGCCGCCGACGCAGAAGGTGCTCAGCGGCGCGGCCGGCCCCGCCCTGATCCCCGTGCTGGGCGAGACCGGCCGGCTCCAGATCGCCTACGGCGCGCTGCTCGCGATCGGCCTCGCGCTCTGACGCTCGGTGAGCAGGGCCGCGCCCGCGACCCCCATGAGGAGCCCGGCGAACAGCCCGGCGAGCGCGGTGAGGTTCGCCCCCACGGTCGTGTCGGACGCCAGCATGCCGGGCTGGCCGAGAATCACCATGAGCATGTAGAGCGACCACGCGAACGTGGTGGCCGCGCCGACCCAGGCGAAGGCCAGCGGGACGACGAACCGCGCCGGGCGGCCGCGGCGCTGGACGAGCGCGAGCAGGGCGGCGGCGCCGGCGAGCGCCAGCACGCCCCACACGCCGTCGCTCAGGTGCTGGGTCAGGTTCCGGTCGGACAGCTCGGCCTTGCGGAGCCCCGCCGTCCCGCCGAACGCCCAGAAGAGGTGGACGGCCGCGAAGACCGCCGCGAACACGCTCGCCGTGCCCGTCAGGAGCACCTGTAGCTGGTGGGTCGCGCCCTTGGGGACGTCCTGCGTGCGGATGGTGAAGACGTCGGTCCACCGATCCCGCGCGTACAGGACGAATGCCGCGAGCAGGCCGAGCCCCTGCCCGGTGAAGCCCGCGTAGACGACGCCGTAGACCCAGCCCTGGAGCGCGTTGTCACCGACCGACAGCGAATCGGGCGCGAAGACGGCCTGCAGCAGCGTGCCCAGCGGAACGGAGAGGACGATCGGCGCGAGCAGCCCGACCGCGATCCAGATGGGCGCCAGCACCAGCCACGCCGGGATGCGCCGGCCCCACCGGAACGTGAACGCCAGCGCGACCAGCACCGCCATCGCGTCCATGACCATGGTGACCGCGTTGCCGACGTAGAGCGCGGAGTCCCGCGCCGCCTCGGTGTCGTTCCAGCCGGCCGTGCTGCCGGCCAGCCACGCGATCTTGATGGTGAGGTAGGGGACGCACGCGGCGATCGTCGCGGCGCAGACGGCCAGGCGCAGACGGCCCGGCCCGCCGCGCGCGGCCCGCGTCCGCCCGGTGAGCACATGAGCTGTAACGGTCATGCCCACGACGATGCCGCGGGGCGGCCGCCGCGCACCTCCCGCCGCCGGGGGAACCGGCTCCCCCGCCGGATGGAGCTACCCCCAGCTGATCTCGGCCAGGCCCGCGTCGACGAGGGCCTTGTTGACCGCGCTGAACGGGCGCGTCCCGAAGAACTTCTTCGCGCTGAGCGGGCTCGGGTGCGCCGACTCGATCACGGTGTGCTGCGGCCCGGTGATCAGGCGGGCCTTCTTGCGGGCGTAGGCGCCCCAGAGCACGAACACGACCCGCTCGCTCTTGTCGTTCAGCGCGCGGATCGCGGCGTCGGTGAAGTCCTCCCAGCCCTTGCCGGCGTGCGAGCCCGCCTCGCCCGCGCGGACGGTCAGCACCGCGTTCAGCAGCAGCACGCCCTGGTCGGCCCAGCGGGTGAGGTCGCCGGACGCCGCCACCGGCACGTCGAGGTCGGCGGCCAGCTCCTTGTAGATGTTGCGCAGCGACGGCGGCAGCCGCACCCCGTCCCGGACGCTGAAGCTGAGCCCGTGCGCCTGGCCGGGGCCGTGGTAGGGGTCCTGCCCGAGGATCAGCACCCGGGTGCCGTCGAACGAGCAGTGCCCGAACGCGTTGAACAGGTCGTCGCGCGGCGGGTAGACGGTCTGCGCGGCGTACTCCCCCGCGACGAACGCGCCCAGCGCGGCGGTGGCGATCGGGTCGAGCAGCGGGTCGAGCCGCTCCCGCCAGTCGCCGGGCAGCAGTTCCATCAGGTCGAGGGACATCGTCGGGCCTCCGAGAACGTGATCACCAGTTGCCGCAAACATTAGTGCGCGCCACTGACACGCCAGGGCCGAATCACGGGCGCGCAAAGGACCCGACCTTAGGATGAGGCCATATGCCCCATTCCCCCCGTAGGCGGCGCCTCCACGCGTCCGTGCTGCTCGCCGCGCTCGCCGTGCCCGCCCTCGGCGCGGGCTGCGGCGGCCCGTCCGGGCCGGTGACGCTGACCGTCCTCGCCACCTCCGCCCTGACCGAGGTCTTCGGCGAGATGGGCGCGGCCTACCACCAGGAGCACCCCGGCGTGAAGCTGCGGTTCGTGTTCGGCGGCTCCCCGGAGATCGTCGACCGCCTGTCGGACCACGCCCCCGCCGACGCGCTGGTGACCGCCGACCGGGCCGCTCTGGAGGAGGCCGCCGACCACCTGGCGGGACGCCCCCGGATCGTCACGCACGACACGCTCACCATCGCGGTCGGCCCCGGCAACCCCAAGCGCATCCGGGGGCTGAGCGACCTGCGGCGCCCGGGGCTGCGCGTGGTGGTCGGCGCGGGCTCGGTCCCGGTGGGCCGCTACACCCGCCAGGTCCTCGCGAAGTCGGCGCTGACCGTGCACTGGAACTCCGAGGAGATCGGGTCCCGGGCCGTCCTGGACCAGGTCCGCTCCGGGGAGGCCGACGCGGGGCTCGTCTACATCACCGACCTGCGCTCGGCGGGGGTGGCGGCGAGCAGCGTCGCCATCCCGGCGGAGCAGAACGTCATCGCCGCCTTCCCCGCCGCGCCCCTCCTGGACTCCGAGCACCCCGAGGAGGCGGCGGCGTTCGTCACGTGGCTGCTCAAGCCCACCGCGCAGAAGCTCTTCCACAAGTACGGCTTCCCCGACCCCGTCTCGCCCCGCTGAGCCCCCGCGGCGGGCGCTAGCCGACGCGGGGCAGGCCGATCGGGTTGGGGAAGGGCATCTCGCCCGCCGCCGCCTTCGCCGCCGGGACGAGCGACGCGCGGAGCGCCTCCGGGTCGGCCAGGACGCCGTACGGGCGCGCGGCCAGTTCGTCGGTGCGCCGCTCGATCCGGTCCTTGAGCGCCCGGCCCTCGTCCGTGGCCTCCCCGCCGGCCACGAGGCCGCGCCGGGCCAGCGCGCCGGCCGCCGCGTCCCACTCCTCGGGCGACCATCCCCGGCTCTGCTGCAGCCGCTCCGCCGGGACGACGCCGACGGCGGACGCCAGCACGTTCGCCTCCAGGCCGCTCAACCCCTCGCCGGCGAGCAGGGCGACGTGCCCGTCGCCGCGGTGCTCGCGCAGCGCCGTGGCCGCCTGCCAGAGCGCCTCCACGGGGTCCTCGGGGACGTCCAGGTCCCGGTTGGCCGCGAACAGGGCGCGTCCTCCCGGGTCCGCGGCGAGGACGGCCTCGTGCAGGAGCGGCGCGGCCCTCATCGCGACGTCCTCGATCGCCGGATAGACCCGGCGCAGCGTGCGCGCCGCCGCCGCGCCCCGCACGCGCAGGATGCTCTCCGGCGACGCGAAGCTCCACGCGTCGGGCACGGCCCGCCGCACCCGCGCCGGATGGAAGCCGAAGAACACCGCCTCGACCGCCCCCGCCGGCACCGCCCCGAGCGGTGCGGCCCGGCTGCCGAAGTAGCCCATCCAGAAGCCCTTGAGCCCGACGTCCTTGTTGGCGGCCAGGCACTCCTCGGCGAAGTACGTCACCGCGTGCAGCGGCTCGATGACCTTCCACATGTCCCGCGCGAGCGTCGCATCCATCCGGCGAACGCTAAGCCGCCGCGGCGGCCCGCACAACCCCGCCGGTGCTCAGGACCGGGTCGGTCGCGGTGCCGTCGTGCGCGGGGGGTCGTCCGGGGCGCGGGTTCAGTGGAGCGGGCCGGTGAGGACCTCGGGCGCGCGCATGGCCTTGAGGCCCTCCAGGACCGACTCCGGCGGTTCCGCGTAGACCGTGGGTAGCACCGGGTCGTCGGGGAACGCCAGGCGGTGCTCGGACGGGGAGAACTGGACGTCGATGCCCGGCTTGTTGCCCCGGGGGTCGAGCAGGACCCACCGGTCGTCCACCAGGGCGGCGGTGAGGCCGTGCAGGAAGCCGGACGACTCCTGGTAGCACAGGCCCGCCTGGACGCCTCCCGCGCGCAGCAGGGCGACGTAGGCATGGGCCTTGGCGTAGCAGAGGCCGGTCCGCTGCTCCAGGACGTCGGAGGCCCGCCAGACGACGCGCGGGTCGCCGCCGTCCATCGAGTGGACGACCTTGTCGCGGACGTGGTCGAACGCGGCGTGGGCGTAGGCGATGTCGTCGCCGGTGCGCAGCTCGGCGGCGATCGACTGGACGAGCGGGTGCTCGATGTCGATCGCCTCGGACGCGCCGAGGTAGTCCCAGGGGTCGGCGGCGAAGTCCATCACAGGCCGAGCAGCGTCTCGATGCCGAGGGTGAGGCGGTCCAGCTCGGGGACCTTGCGGACGGCGAGCAGCACGCCCGGCATGAACGACTCGCGGTTCATCGCGTCGTGCCGGATCGTGAACAGCTCGCCGTGGCCGCCGAGGACGACCTCCTGGTGGGCGACGGCGCCGGACATGCGGACCGCGTGCACGCGCACGCCGTCCACGTCGGCGCCGCGGGCGCCCGCGACCTCGGAGACGGTGGCGTCCGGGGACGCGCCCACCCCGGCCTCCGCGCGGGCGGCGGCGACCAGCTCGGCGGTGCGGTAGGCGGTGCCGGACGGGGCGTCGGCCTTGTTCGGGTGGTGCGTCTCGACGATCTCGACGGACTCGAAGAACGGCGCGGCCTGCTGGGCGAAGTGCATCATCAGGACCGCGCCGATCCCGAAGTTCGGGGCGATGAGGACGTTCCCCGACGAGTCGTCGGTCAGCCAGGAGCGGACCGTGTCGAGGCGGGAGGGGTCGAACCCGGTGGTGCCGACGACGGCGTGCAGGCCGCGCTCCACGCACCACTTGAGGTTGTCCATGACGACGCCGGGGTGGGTGAAGTCGACGACGACCTCGGCGGCGGTGAGCGCGTCGAGCGCGTCGCCCTGGTCGACGGCCGCGACGAGCTCCATGTCGCCGGCCCCCTGCACGGCACGGCACACCTCGGCGCCCATCCGGCCCTGCGCGCCCAGCACCCCGACCTTTGTCACGTGTTCCTCCCGGTTGGCGTCCCGCCCGAGCCTATCGTCAGAAGCGCTTGCCCAGCTCGTGCGCCTCGGCGTGGGCGGCGCGGCGCCCGGTCTCGGCGTCGGCCGTGGCGAGGTTGGGGCGGAACTCGACGGTGTCGAGGTCGGTGACCCCCGTCCAGCGCAGCCAGCCCTCCAGGAAAGGTGCCTGGTGGTCGCGGCCGAACGCTGGCGGGCGGCCCTCCCCGTAGACCGCGCTCGTGTACACGATGGCGGCCCTCTTGCCGTGGAGGAGCCCGCTGTAGCCCTTCTCCGGGTCGAACGCGAACACCCAGCCGGGCTGGGAGACCACGTCGATGAACTGCTTGAGGACGTACGGCACGCTGGAGTTCCACATCGGGACGCTGAACAGGTAGCGGTCGTAGGAGTCGTAGCGCTCGAAGGCGGCGCGGGCGGCCCGCCACGCGGCGGCCTGGTCGCCGGACGGGTCGCCTCCGGCGAGCACGGTCATCTTGGCGCCGGCGCCGGCCGGGCCGAACGCGGGGAGGGTGCCGTCCCACAGGTCGAAGTGGTCGACGGTGTCGCCGTGGACCTCGCGGTAGGCGTCCAGGAACGACTCCGCGATCGCCAGGGACTCGGACTCGGCGCCTCGGGGGGACGCGGAGATGTGCAGCAGGCGGGACATGAGGGGGTTCCTCTCGACGGAAAGCATACGGACCGCAGTCCGGTTACCCCGAGAACGGTAACGGACTCCGGTCCGGTTAACAAGCCTCCGTCAGTCGTCGGCGACGAACAGGTTGAGCAGCCAGCTCACGACGCCGATGATGATCCCTCCCCAGAACGCCGGCCAGAACCACTCCACATGGAAGGGCAGCCCGAGCTCGCCCGCGATCCAGCTCGTCAGCATGAGCAGCCCCGCGTTCACCAGCAGCGCGAACAGCCCGAGCGTCAGCACGTAGAAGGCGCAGCCCAGCACCTGGATCACGGGCTTCAGCACGGCGTTGACCACACCGAAGATCACGGCGACGCCCAGCAGCGTGAGCACGCGCTCGGTCGTGCTCCCCGCGGTGAGCTCGACGCCGTCGAGCGCCGCCTCCGCGACCCACAGCGCGATCGCGGCGATGACCACCCTGATGAGGATCTTCACGCGGCCCGGTCTACCCCGGGCGCGCCGATCCCTAACGGATCACGCGGCCCTCGCGAGTCACGAGGGTCGCGCGGGTCACGAGGGTCACGCGCTGAAGTCGCGGTCGCCGACCGGGCCGATCACGGTGAGGGCCTGCGGGCCCGCCAGCACCTCGCGGGCGATGGCGCGGACGTCGTCGAGGGTCACGGCCTCGATGCGGGCCAGCACCTCGTCCACCGGCAGCAGCGACTCGTAGACCAGCTCGCTCTTGCCGATGCGGCTCATGCGGGAGCCGGTGTCCTCCAGGCCGAGGACCATGGCGCCGCGCAGCTGCCCCTTCCCGCGCTCCAGCTCCTCGGCGGTCAGGCACTCCTCGGCGGCCCGGCCCAGCTCGTCCCGGCAGATCGACAGGACCTCCTCGGCCTTGGCGGGCTGGCAGCCCGCGTAGACGCCGAAGATGCCGGAGTCGGCGTACTGCGCGGTGTAGCTGTAGACCGAGTAGGCGAGGCCCCGCTTCTCCCGGATCTCCTGGAACAGGCGGGACGACATGCCGCCGCCGAGCGCGGCGTTCAGCACGCCGAGCGCGAACCGGCGGTCGTCGGTGCGCGACACCCCGGCGCCGCCGAGGATGATGTGCGCCTGCTCGGTGTCCTTGTCGATCACCACGCTGCGCGGGTCGACCGGCGCGGGCGTCCCGTCCAGGCGCGGCGCG
Organism: Actinomadura geliboluensis; assembly: GCF_043197915.1. Taxonomy (NCBI): domain Bacteria; kingdom Bacillati; phylum Actinomycetota; class Actinomycetes; order Streptosporangiales; family Thermomonosporaceae; genus Actinomadura; species Actinomadura geliboluensis. The sequence continues at coordinate 849,357 of NZ_JBICUA010000001.1, forward strand.
GCGGGCTCGGCGTCACCGGTCAGGTGCTCGGCGAACGCCTCCGACACCAGCCGCACGACCTCGTCGTGGTCGATGTTCCCGGCGACCGACACCACCAGCTTGGACGGGACGTAGTGCTCCCGGTAGTAGCCGTGGATGCGGTCCCGCGACAGGGCGTTGATCGAGTCCTCGCTGCCGAGGATGGGGCGGCCGAGCGGGGTGTCGCCGTACAGCGCGGTGGAGAACTCGTCGTGGATGAGGTCGCCGGGGTCGTCGTCGCGCATGTGGATCTCTTCGAGGATCACCCCGCGCTCGGCCTCGACGTCCTCGGGCCGGTTGACCGAGTCGGCCACCATGTCCGACACGACGTCCACGGCGAGCGGCAGGTCGGCGTCCAGCACCCGCGCGTAGTAGCAGGTGTACTCCTTGGCGGTGAACGCGTTGAGGTCGCCGCCGACCGCGTCGACCGCCGCGGAGATCTCCAGCGCCGACCGCCGCCGCGTCCCCTTGAACAGCACGTGCTCCAGGTAGTGGCTGGCCCCCGCGTCGGCGGGCGCCTCGTCGCGGGAACCGACCGCCGACCAGATCCCGAACGCGGCGGACCGCACGGTCGGCATCGTCTCGGTGATGATCCGCAGCCCGCCGGGCAGCACGGTGCGGCGCACCGCGCCGGCCCCGTCGGTGTGGATCGTGGTGGTGGTGCCGGGCTCCTGCGCCCGCGCCGGCAGCGTCACGTGTCGCTCACATTCCGGTCGATGGAAGGTCGGAGAAAGCGGCCGACCGGCACGCCCCCGCCGAGGGCGTGCCGGTCGGTCGTCGCACGGGTCAGGAGTTGCGCTGGCCGGACTCGTCACCGCGGCGGGTGCGGCGGCGGCGCGGGCGGCCGCCGCCCTCGTCGCGGCGCTCCCGGCGCTCGCCGGAGTCGCCGTCGTCCGCGGCGGCCGGGGCCTCGCCGTCACCGGCGTCGCCCTTCTCCGCGGCCTCCCGCTCGACCACCTCGACCGGCACCAGCGACAGCTTGCCGCGCTGGTCGATCTCGGTGACCTCGACCTGGATCTTCTCGCCGACGCCCATCACGTCCTCGACGTTCTCGATCCGGGCGCCGCCGTGCAGCTTGCGGATCTGCGAGACGTGCAGCAGGCCGTCCTTGCCGGGCAGCAGCGACACGAACGCGCCGAACGTGGTGGTCTTGACGACGGTGCCGAGGAACCGCTCGCCGACCTCCGGCATGTGCGGGTTCGCGATCGAGTTGATCGCCTGCCGGGCCGCCTCGGCGGACGGGCCGTCGGTGGCGCCGACGTAGATGGTGCCGTCGTCCTCGATCGTGATGTCGGCGCCGGTGTCGTCCTGGATCGAGTTGATCATCTTGCCCTTGGGGCCGATGACCTCGCCGATCTTGTCGACCGGGACCTTGATCGTGATGATCCGCGGCGCGTTCGGGCTCATCTCGGCGGGCGCCTCGATGGCCTCCTGCATCACGTCCAGGATCGCCAGGCGGGCGCCCTTGGCCTGCTTCAGCGCGGCGGCCAGCACCGAGGCGGGGATGCCGTCGAGCTTGGTGTCGAGCTGCAGCGCGGTGATCAGGTCGCGGGTGCCGGCGACCTTGAAGTCCATGTCGCCGAACGCGTCCTCGGCGCCGAGGATGTCGGTGAGCGTGACGTACTCGTCGCCCTCGTTGATCAGGCCCATCGCGATGCCCGCCACCATCTGCTTGAGCGGGACGCCCGCGTCCAGCAGCGACATGGTGGACGCGCAGACCGAGCCCATCGAGGTGGAGCCGTTGGAGCCGAGCGCCTCCGACACCTGCCGGATCGCGTACGGGAACTCCTCGCGCGACGGCAGCACCGGGATCAGCGCCCGCTCGGCGAGCGCGCCGTGCCCGATCTCGCGCCGCTTCGGCGAGCCGACCCGGCCGGTCTCACCGGTGGAGTACGGCGGGAAGTTGTAGTTGTGCATGTAGCGCTTGGTGCGCTCGGGGTTCAGCGTGTCGATCGTCTGCTCCATGCGGAGCATGTTCAGCGTCGTCACGCCGAGGATCTGGGTCTCGCCGCGCTCGAACAGCGCCGAGCCGTGCACGCGCGGGACGACGTGCGCCTCCGCGGTGAGCTGGCGGATGTCCTTCAGCCCGCGGCCGTCCATGCGCAGCCCCTCGCGGATGACCCGCTCGCGGACCAGCTTCTTGGTGACGGCGCGGTAGGCGGCGGAGATCTCCTTCTCGCGCCCCTCGAACTGCTCGGCGAGCTTCTCGGCGGCGGCCGCCTTGATCTCGTCGAGCCGGGTCTCGCGCTCCTGCTTGCCGGCGATGGTGAGCGCCTGCGCCAGGTCGCCGCTGACGGCGTCGGTGACGGCGGTGAGCACGTCGTCCTGGTAGTCCAGGAAGATCGGGTACTCGGCGGTCTCCTTGGCCGCGACGGCCGCGAGGTCGCTCTGCGCCTTGCAGAGCACCTTGATGAACGGCTTGGCCGCCTCCAGGCCCTCGGCGACGGTCTCCTCCGTCGGGGCGGTGGCGCCCTCGCCGACCAGCTTGAGCGTGTCGCGGGTGGACTCCGCCTCGACCATCATGATCGCGACGTCGCCGTCCGCCAGCACGCGGCCGGCGACGACCATGTCGAAGGTGGCGCGCTCCAGCTCGGGGTGGGTGGGGAAGCCGACCCACTGGCCGTCGATCAGCGCGACGCGGACGCCGCCGATCGGGCCGGAGAACGGCAGCCCGGCCAGCTGGGTGGACATCGAGGCGGCGTTGATCGCCACGACGTCGTACAGGTGGTCGGGGTGCAGCGCCATGATCGTCTCGACGATCTGGATCTCGTTGCGCAGGCCCTTGGTGAACGACGGGCGCAGCGGCCGGTCGATCAGCCGGCAGGTGAGGATCGCGTCCTCGGAGGGCCGGCCCTCGCGGCGGAAGAACGAGCCGGGGATGCGCCCGGCCGCGTACATCCGCTCCTCGACGTCCACGGTCAGCGGGAAGAAGTCCAGGTTGTCCTTGGGCTTCTTGGACGCGGTGGTCGCCGACAGCACCATCGTCTCGTCGTCGAGGTAGGCGACGGCCGAGCCGGCCGCCTGCCGGGCCAGCCGGCCCGTCTCGAAGCGGATGGTACGGGTGCCGAAGGTGCCGTTGTCGATCACGGCCTCGGTGCTCTGCGCTCCGTCGATGCGCACGGCTTCTGTCACGGGAAACCTCCTCAGGGTTCCATGTCGGTCCTCGCGGCCGTTTCCCGTGGCTTGTCACGCTGCCGGTCTTCGATCGAAGCACCCGGATCGAGACCCCCGCCGATGCGGCGGAACGGATCCGGAAGCCACTACCGAGGACCGGCCCGCACCAGCGGTGTCCGCGAGGCTTGTCTGCAGTTGTGCGGCCGGGGCCTGGGCGGGCCCGGCGGCCGGGTACCGGTCGGCGGCCGCCGACCGGTAAAAGGAAGGGAGTGGCCCGCGCGGGCCACTCCCTCAGCGTGCTAGCGGCGCAGGCCGAGTCGCTCGATCAGCTGCCGGTAGCGGTTGATGTCCTTGTTGCTCAGGTACTTCAGGAGGCGGCGGCGACGGCCGACCAGCAGCAGCAGTCCGCGGCGGCTGTGGTGGTCGTGCTTGTGCTCCTTGAGGTGCTCGGTCAGATCGTTGATGCGGCGCGTCAGCAGCGCGACCTGGACCTCCGGGGATCCGGTGTCACCCTCAGTGGTCGCGTACTCGGCGATGATCTGGTTCTTCGTGGCGGTGTCGAGCGACACGTGGCTCCTTCGATGGGATCGTCACCCGCAGATCCGGGCCCGGAGGGCGCACGGGTCCGCATGGTGCGTTTCAGAGGGTGGCAAGCCGCATGAGGGTGCAGCTCGCCGCGCCGGGGCCCTTCCCGGCGACTATTCACCGTACCATGCCGGAAACCCGCGCCGTCACGAAGCGAGAACCGGTGTTGTCGCAGGGTACGCGGCGGAAACGCGGGCTCCGCCCGGGTCACTCGGAGGTGATCTCCCTGGCGCGGTCCACGTCCCGGCGCATCTCCTCGATCAGCGCGTCGATCGAGTCGAACTTCAGGGTGTCGCGGATGCGGGCGGTGAAGTCCACGGCCATGTGCTCGCCGTACAGGGCGAGGTCGTCGCGGTCCAGCGCGTACGCCTCGACGGTCCGCTCCCCCGCGCCCTCGAACGTCGGGTTCGTCCCGATGGAGATCGCGGCGGGCCAGCGGAAGTCCGGGTAGCGCTCGGAGTCGCAGACCAGCCAGCCGCCGTAGACGCCGTCGGCCGGGATCGCGGTGTTCGCCGCCGTCTCCAGGTTCGCCGTCGGGAACCCGAGCGCGCGGCCGCGCCGGTGGCCGCGCACCACGATGCCCTCCACGCGGTGCGGCCGGCCGAGCGCCTGCGCCGCCGCCCCGACGTCGCCCGCGTCGAGCCGGCCCCGGATGTAGGTGGAGGAGATCGTGCCGCCGTTCGCCACGAGCGGCATGCCCTCGGCGGTGAAGTCGTACTTCTCGCCGAGCTCGCGCAGCAGCGCGACGTCGCCCTTGGCCTTGTGGCCGAAGCGGAAGTCCTCGCCGACGATCACGTGGGCGGCGTGCAGCCGGTCGACCAGGACCGACTGCACGAACTCGTCCGGCGGCACCTTGGACAGCTCAAGGGTGAACGGGACGACCGCGACCGCGTCCGTGCCGAGCCCCTCCAGCAGTTCCACGCGCCGCCGGGTGGTGGCGAGCAGCGGCGGATGGGTTCCCGGCCGGACGACCTCGTCGGGGTGCGGGTCGAACGTGATGACCACCGAGCGCAGGCCGCGGCGCCGGGCCTCCTCGGCCGCGGCGCCGACGATCCGCTGATGGCCGCGGTGCACCCCGTCGAACACCCCGATGGTGATCACTGAACGGCCCCAGTCCGCGGGAACCTCGTCGAGGCCATTCCAACGCCGCACCATTCTCTCCCTGCGTAGGGCATGCCTGCCGGTATTCTCCTGCCGCCCTCAAGAGTGCCATGACGGGGGCCGCGAGGTCGCACCCAGGGGTACCCGTCAGCCGGACTGGTAGACGACCAGCGACACCGCGATGTACTGCAGGACGTAGGCGGCGAGCGTGCAGGCGTGGAACACCTCGTGGAAGCCGAACCAGCGCGGCGACGGGTCGGGGCGGCGCAGCCCGTAGACGACGCCTCCGACGCTGTAGCAGATCCCGCCGGCCGCGACCAGCACGCACGCGGCGGTGCCGGCGCCGTCCAGGAACTGCGGCAGGAAGAACACCGCGACCCAGCCGAGGACGATGTAGAGGGTGACATAGAGGGCGCGCGGGGCGCCGATCCAGGCGGTGCGGAAGACGACGCCCGCGACGGCGCCCGTCCAGACGGTGATGAGGACGGCGAGCCGCACGCCGCCGTCCAGGGCGACGACCGCGAAGGGGGTGTACGTCCCCGCGATGATCAGGTAGATGTTGGCATGGTCGAACCGGCGCAGCACCTCGATCAGCCGGTGCGACTGCTGCCGGTGGTACGTCCCCGAGATCCCGAACAGCATCCCCGATGTCGCCACGTACACCGCCGACGCGAGCCGCGCGTGGACGCTCGGGCCGAGCGCCACCAGCACGAGCCCGGCGACCAGCACCGCGGGGAACGCGCCGAGGTGCAGCCAGCCGCGCAGCCGCGGCCGGGTGGGGGACGCCACCGGGGGGTGGTCCTTCACAGTGGTCACGGACACCTCCTGCCTCAGTAACTTACGCTCTCGTAGGTTACGCGCCCGTAGGTTTTCGCGCAGCACTTTCACCCGGTGATGCGCACCACGGGTGTATTGCCCGGGTCCGGGTCGAGGTAGAGCGCGTACGGGTAAAGGCCAGAAGGCGAGAAGGGTCGTTCCAGGTGGGTCAGGGGACGAAGACGGCGAGGGGCTTGGCCTGCCCGCCCTGCTCCTCGACGAGGGCGAGCAGCGTCCCGTCCGGCGCGAAGACGCCCACCGGCCCCGGGCCCAGCCCGGCCGCCGGCAGCCGCCCGCCGTGCGCGATCCTGCGGGCGTCGTCGGCCGAGACGTCCCGGCGCGGGAACACCGCGGCGACCGCCTCGCCCATCGGCAGGATCTCCGGCTTCTCCGCGAACTGGTCGAGGGTCCGCGCCATGGCCAGGTCGTAGGGCCCGACCCGGGTGCGGCGCAGCGCCGTCAGGTGGCCGCCGCAGCCGAGGGACGCGCCGAGGTCGCGGGCCAGCGCCCGGATGTAGGTGCCGGACGAGCAGGCGACCGACGCGTCCACGTCGATCAGGTCGCCCGCGCGCCGCACGTCGGTGACCGCGAACGAGTGCACGGTCACGGGCCGGGCCGCGAGCGCCACGTCCTCGCCCTTGCGTGCCATCTTGTAGGCCCGCTCGCCGTTCACCTTGATCGCGCTGACCTGCGGCGGGACCTGCTGGATCGGCCCGGTCAGCGCCGCGACGCCCGCGCGCAGCGCCTCGTCGGCCAGGGACGCGGCGGACGCCGTCGCGGTGATCTCGCCCTCCGCGTCGTCGGTGTTGGTCGACTGCCCCAGGCGGATCGTCGCGTCGTACCCCTTCTCCGTCAGCGCGAGGTGGCCGAGGAGGCGGGTGGCCTTGCCGACGCCGAGCACGAGCACGCCCGTCGCCATCGGGTCGAGCGTGCCCGCGTGCCCGACCCGGCGGGTCTTCGCCAGCCGCCGCATCTTCCCGACGACGTCGTGCGACGTCCAGCCGGCGGGCTTGTCCACGATGACGAGTCCCGAGTTGTCCACGCGCGCTCCGAAAGGTCAGTCGTCGAGGTCACCGGGCACGCGCAGCGCCGCGCGCAGCCGGTCGATGATGGCGGCGGGCTCCCCGCCCATGGTGAACGCGGCGGCCGTGCTGTGCCCGCCGCCGCCGAGCTCCACGCAGGCGCGGCCGACGTCGATCGCGCCCTTGGAGCGGGTGGAGACGTACCACTCGCCCCGGTCGTTCTCCTTGCACACCACCGCGACCTCGGCCTCGTCGGTGCGCCTGAGCTGGTCGATGACCCCTTCGAGCTGGTCGTACTCGACGTCGCGGGCGGCCCGGTCGGAGCGGGCGATCGTCGTCCAGACCAGGCCGAGGCCGGCGGCCGCGTCGCGCTCCAGCCGGGCCCGCGCCAGCGCGCCCGCGAGCACCTGCAGGTAGCCGAACGGGGCCCGGTCCCACAGCTCGCGGCTGACCGCGTCGGGCCGGACGCCCGCCGTCAGCAGCCGTCCCGCGAGGTTGTGCACCTCCGGGGTCGTGCACGGGTACTTGAACGACCCGGTGTCGCTGGCGAGCCCCGCGTACAGGCCCTGCGCGATGTCGCGGTCGAGCGGGACGCCGAGCCGGCGGATCAGCTCCTCGACCAGCACCGCGGTGGCCGCGGCGTCCGGGTCGACGAGCCGCACGCCGCCGAAGCCGGTGTTGGACGCGTGGTGGTCGACGACGACCAGCGCGCCGGCCCGGTCGGCGTGCCCGGCGAGGCCGCCGAGCCGCGCCCGGCCGGCCGCGTCCAGGGAGATCATCAGCTCCGGGGCGGCGGGCACCCGGGCGGGCTCCACCAGCAGTTCCTGCCCCGGCAGGAAGCGCAGGATCGCCGGGACCGTGAACGGCTCCCCGAACGAGGCCACGCACCGCTTGCCGAGCGCGCGGAGCGCCTGCGCGAGCGCCAGCATGGAGCCGAGCGCGTCGCCGTCCGGCGCCACATGGCAGACGAGGCAGATCTCCTCCGCCGCGCGGATCAGCTGGATCGCGCGGTCCCACTCCAGGTCGGCGGCCGGTGCGGCGGGGGCGGCCGGTGCGGCGGGGCCGCGCACTCCGCCGCCCCCGCCGCGCGGCACGATGTCATGGCCGCCCGCGGCGTGGCCGTCCGCGTCGTGCAGCCGGCACTCCTCCGGCCCCCCGGAGGCCGCGGCCTCCGCGCGGCCCTCGGGGCCGTTCACGAGGACGGGGGCCGGGAACGGCCGTCCTCGTCGTCGGCGTCCTCGTCGAGGTCGTCGTCGGCGGCGGGCTCCCGGTACGGGTTCGCCTCACCGGCCGGGGACGCGTCCTGCGCGGCGCGCGCGACCTCGGCGTCCCTCGCGCGGGCCTTGGCCAGCAGGTCGTCGATGTGGGCCGCGTTCTCCATCAGGGAGTCCATGACGAAGGTGATGCTGGGCGTGTGCCGGACGCCCGTCTTCCTGCCCACCTCCGACCTGATGACGCCCTTCGCGCTCTCCAGCGCGGCGGCCGTCTCGGCGCGCTCGCCGTCCGACCCGTACACCGTGTAGTAGACGGTCGCGTCGCGCAGGTCGTTGGTGATGCGGGTGTCCGTCACGGTCACGAAGCCGAGCCGCGGATCCTTGATCCGCCTCTCCAGCATCTCGGCCACGATCTGCTGGATGCGGTCGGCGAGCTTGCGCGCCCGAGCTGCGTCCACCATGATCGCACTCCCTTTCTATGGTCTGCCGACCCCTCTGTGGTCCGGCGCCGGCACCGAAGTTCCATTGTGGGGGCACTCCCCCACCCCCCGACCGGGAAGACCGAACGCCGTCCTCCACCCGGACGGCGGTCCGTACCGGACGCCGTCCGGTTCATTGTGGGGGACGACCCCCACACCCCGAACGGGGACTGAACGTCGTCCTCCACTCCGCCGGCGCTCCGTTGCGGACGCCGTTCAGTCCTCGTCGTGGAAGATCCGCTGGCGGGCGGACAGCAGTTCGATCTCCGGCCGTCCGGCCACCAGGCGTTCGCACTGGTCGAGCACCTGGGTGCAGTTGGCGGCCGAGCCCGAGACCACCGCCACCCCGATCTCCGCCCTGCGGTGCAGGTCGTTGCCGCCGGTCTCGGCGACGGCCACCGCCGGGAAGTGCTTGTGCACCTCGGCGATGATGGGCCGGACGACGGACCGCTTCTGCTTCAGCGAGCGGACGTCCCCCAGCAGCAGGTCGAGTGTCAGCGCACCCACGTACACCTGGTCGATCACCTCGGGATCTGTCTGGTTGGAACGACGGGGATCACCCGCCGTGTTCCCTGCCGCGCCGCCGGACGGCGGACGGGCCGGACATGCAGGACGCCAGGCTAGAAGATCCGCCTGGCGTCCTGTCATCCGATTTAACGATCACATCGGCGACGAGCCGGCCGCCGCCCGGCCCGCGCCCGGAGGGGCGGGGCCGGGCGGACGGGCCGCCGGGCCTCAGACGCGGGGCTTCTCCCGCATCTCGAAGCACTCGATGACGTCGCCGAGCTTGATGTCGTTGTAACCGACGCCGATGCCGCACTCGAAGCCCTCGCGGACTTCGGTCGCGTCGTCCTTGAAGCGGCGCAGCGACGACACCGTGAGGTTGTCGGCGACCACGACGCCGTCGCGGACGAGGCGGGCCTTGGCGTTGCGCTGGATGATCCCCGAGGTGACCATCGAGCCGGCCACGTTGCCGATCCGCGGCACCTTGAAGATCTCGCGGACCTCCGCGGTGCCGAGCTGGACCTCCTCGAACTCCGGCTTGAGCATGCCCTTGAGGGCCGCCTCGATCTCCTCGATCGCCTGGTAGATGATCGAGTAGTACCGGATGTCGACGCCCTCGCGGTCGGCCAGCTCCTGCGCGTTGCGCTCCGGCCGCACGTTGAAGCCGATGATGACCGCGCCCTCCTCGGACGCCAGCGACAGGTTGACGTCGTCCTGCGTGATCGCGCCGACACCGCGGCGGATGATCCGCAGGCTGACCTCGTCGCCCACGTCGATCTTGAGGAGCGAGTCCTCCAGCGCCTCGACGGAACCCGACACGTCGCCCTTGAGGATGAGCAGCAGCTCCTGCCGCTTGCCCTCCTGGAAGTCCTTGAACAGTTCTTCCAGGGAGCTGCTCTTGCGACTCTTGAGCAGCTCGGCGTTGCGCTTGCGCGCCACCCGCTTGTCGGCGATCTGCCGGGCGATCCGGTCGTCGTCGACGACCAGGAAGTTGTCGCCCGCGCCGGGCACGGCCGCGAGGCCGAGCACCATCACCGGACGGGACGGGCCCGCCTCCTCGAGGTTGTTGCCGTTCTCGTCGAGCATCGCCCGGACGCGGCCGTTGGCCACGCCGCAGACGATCGAGTCGCCGACCCGGAGCGTGCCGCGCTGCACCAGCACGGTCGCCACGGCACCCCGGCCCTTGTCCAGGTGGGCCTCGATGGCCGAGCCCTGAGCGGGCATGTCGGGGTTGGCCTTCAGGTCGAGCTCGGCGTCGGCGGTCAGGATGATCGCCTCCAGCAGCCCGTCGATGTTGGTGCCCTGCTTGGCGGACACGTCGACGAACTGCGTCGAACCGCCGAACTCCTCGGCGACCAGGCCGTACTCGGTCAGCTGCGCGCGCACCCGGTTCGGGTCCGCGCCCTCGACGTCGATCTTGTTGACCGCGACGACGATCGGGACCCCGGCCGCGGTGGCGTGGTCGATCGCCTCGGTGGTCTGCGGCTTGACGCCGTCGTCCGCGGCGACCACCAGCACCACCAGGTCGGTGGTGTCGGCACCGCGGGCGCGCATGGCGGTGAACGCCTCGTGACCCGGGGTGTCGATGAAGGTGATCTTGCGGTCCTCGCCGTCGACCTCGGTCTCGACCTGGTAGGCGCCGATGTGCTGGGTGATGCCGCCGGCCTCGCCCGCCTGCACGTTGGCGTGCCGGACGGCGTCCAGCAGCTTGGTCTTACCGTGGTCGACGTGGCCCATGACGGTGACCACCGGAGGACGCGACTGGAGGTTCTCCTCGCCGCCCTCGTCCTCGCCGTACTCGATGTCGAACGACTCGAGCAGCGCGCGGTCCTCGTCCTCGGGGCTGACGACCTGGACGTCGAAGTCCAGCTCGAGCCCGAGCGCCATGAGGTCGTCGGGGTCGACCGACTGGGTCGCGGTGACCATCTTGCCGAGATGCATCATGATCGCGACGAGCGACGCCGGGTTGGCGCCGATCTTCTCGGCGAAGTCGGTCAGGGTCGCGCCCTGCGGCAGCCGGATCGTCTTGCCGTTGCCGCGGGGAGCCGAGACGCCGCCGGCGGCGGGCGCCTGCATGTTCTCGAACTCTTGACGACGCGCGCGCTTCGACTTGCGCCCGCGGGCCGGCCGGCCCCCGGGACGTCCGAACGCGCCCTGCGTGCCGCCGCGGCCGCGACCGCCGCCACCCGGGCGGGGACCGCCGAAGCCGCCGCCGGGACGACCGCCGCCGCCCGCGCGGGGGCCGCCGAAGCCGCCGCCACCACCGCCGGGACGACCGCCGCCACCGGGACCGCGACCGCCGCCACCGGGACGACCGCCGCCGCCACCCGGGCCGCGACCGCCGCCACCGCCGCCGGGACCACCGCGCCCGGGGGCGCCGGCGGGCCGCGAGGACGGCATGTTCATCGGGCTCGGCCGCGGGCCGCCCGGCCGGGGCGGCATGCTGCCCGGGCTGGGCCGCGGGCCGCCCGCACCGGGCGCGCCGCTGCGGCCGCCGGGACGCGGGCCGCCGGCGGGGCCGCCGCCGGGACGGTCACCGCCCGGACGGTCGCCGCCCGGACGCGGACCGGGACGCGGGCCCGGCTTGGGCGCCTGGCCCATGCCGGTGTTGGTCGAGCTGAACGGGTTGTTGCCCGGACGCGGCCGGCCGCCGCCTCCGCCGCCCTGGCGCGGGCCGGGACGCGGGCCCGGCTTGGGCGCGCGGGGACCCGGCTTCGGGCCGCCGGGGGCGCGGGTGCCCGCGCCGTTGCCGGCCGCGGGACCGCCGGTCGCGGGACCCGCCGCGGGCGGGGCGCTCGGCGCCTGCGCCGCGGGCGCGTTCACCGGCGTGCTCGGCGCCGGCGGGACGGGCGGGCGCGGGCCCGGCTTGGGCATGCCGCCCTGGCCCGGACCGCTCTGGCCGCCGGGACCGCCCGGGCCCGGCTTGGGCGCGGGCGGGCGCGGCGCGGCGGGCCGGGGGGCCTGCGGGCGCGCGCCCTGTCCGTCGGAGGCGCCGCCGGGCGGACCCGGACGCGGCGCGGCGGGACGCGGACCCGAAGGTCGCTTCTGCGCGCCCCGATTGTCCCCCTGCTTGGAGGACGAAGAAGAATTTGAGAAGGCTTCCTTCAGCCTGCGTTCGACCGGCGCCTCGATCGTGGAGGACGCCGACCGTACGAACTCGCCCATCTCCTTGAGCTTGGCCATGACGACCTTGCTCTCAACACCGAACTCCTTGGCGAGTTCGTAAACCCGGACCTTCGCCACTGCACTCCCTACTCGGTCCGGGGGTGCGGCCTCCGGACCGTCGCTAACTTGCCGTACTCATCGCGGCGTGCTCATCGAGCGCTCATAGCAATCTCGACCTGCTTCCGACTAGACGTCGCTTTCACTTCGGCCATCCTGCTGCCGCGCGGCGTGCACCGCAAGCCGTGCCCGCAGCGCACCACCGTCGAGCGGCCCCGGCAGGCGGAACGCCCGCGGGAACGCCCGACGCCGCTCTGCGAGCTCGAGACACCCCAGGTCGGGGTGCAGATGCGCACCCCGTCCCGGCAGCCGCCCGCGAGGATCGGGGACGATGACGCCCTCGACCACCACCAGGCGCAGCAAGCCGGACTTGGCCGTGCGAACCCGGCAGCCCACACACGTGCGAACAGGGGCCGCCCGGCCACGTTTCATGAGTCTACCGCGCCGAGGCGTCCGCGGGGCCTGTCGCATGCTCTCCTGACGTAGAAGATCCGGTTTGGCCGGGCTCGGCGGGTTCCGCGGGGGGCCGCACCGGCTCGGTGTCGGACCTGATGTCGATCCGCCAGCCGGTCAGCCGGGCGGCGAGCCGCGCGTTCTGCCCCTCCTTGCCGATGGCGAGGGACAGCTGGTAGTCGGGGACGATCACCCGGGCGACCCGGGCGTCGGCGTCGATGACCTCGACATGGGAAACCCGCGCGGGCGACAGCGCATTCCCGACGAGCTCCGCGGGGTCGTCCGACCAGTCGACGATGTCGATCTTCTCGCCGTGCAGCTCGGCCATCACGTTGCGGACCCGGCCGCCGAGCGGGCCGATGCACGCGCCCTTGGCGTTCACGCCGGACTTGCGCGAGCGCACCGCGATCTTGGTGCGGTGGCCGGCCTCGCGGGCGATCGCGGCGATCTCCACGGTGCCGTCGGCGATCTCCGGGACCTCCAGCGCGAACAGCTTGCGGACGAGGTTCGGGTGCGTGCGCGACAGCTGCACCGACGGGCCCCGGTGGCCCTTGCGGACCTGCACCACGTAGGCGCGCAGCCGCTCGCCGTGCTCGTAGCGCTCACCGGGCACCTGCTCCTGCGGGGGCAGGACGGCCTCGATGCGGCCGAGGTCGACCAGCACGTTGCGCGGGTCCTTGCCCTGCTGGATGATGCCGCTGACGATGTCGCCCTCGCGGCCGGCGTACTCGCCGAAGGTCAGCTCGTCCTCGGCGTCGCGCAGCCGCTGCAGGATCACCTGCTTGGCGGTGGTCGCCGCGATGCGGCCGAAACCGGTCGGGGTGTCGTCGTACTCGCGGAGGTCGTTGCCCTCCTCGTCGGTCTCGGTCGCCCAGACGGTCACGTGCCCGCTCTGCCGGTCCAGCTCGACGCGCGCCTTCGGCGCCGCGCCCTCCGTCCGGTGGTAGGCGATCAGCAGGGCGTCTTCGATGGCCTTGACGGCCACGTCGAGCGAGATGTCCTTCTCGCTCTCCAGGCCCCGCAGGGCGGTCATGTCGATGTCCACGAGGTTCCCCCCTCTAGTCCGGCTCAGCCGGAGAACGCTTATCGTCGGCCGTCCGCTCCAGGGGTTTGAACTCCACCTGGACCCGGCCGCGCCCCAGCTCGTCCAGGCCGAACCTGCGCCGCGCGGTCTGCGTCCCGGCGCCCTTGCCGCGCCGCTTCTGGACGACGTCGATCTCGACGGCGGCGTCGTCGGCCGCTACCACGCGGCCCTCGACCTGCCCGCCCTCGGCCAGCGGCGCGACGACCAGCCGGCCGACGGCGCGGCGCCAGTGCCGCGGCTCGGTGAGGGGTCGGTCGACGCCGGGCGAGGTCACCTCCAGCACGTAGGGCGAGGTCCCCATCACGTCGGACTCGTCGAGCAGCCGGGAGGCAGCCTCGCTCACCCGGGCGACGGCGTCGAGGTCGACCCCGCCGTCCCCGTCCACCACGATCTTCACGAGGCGGCGGCGCCCGGCCGGGCGGACGTCGACCTCCTCCAGGTCGAGGCCGATCTCGGCCACGGCGGGTTCCACCAGCCGGGTCAGCCGGTCGATGGCCGTGTCGCGCGCGGGACGCGCGGAGGCGTCGGCGCGCCTGCCGGGACCGCGCCCGCCCTGAGCGCGGCCACCGCTGGACTCGACGCTCATGGGCCCTCCTCGTGTTCCCTCTGTTGTCACGTCTGCGATCGCGGATGTCACCGTTCGTCCGTCGACACCTCAAGGGTATCGACAGCCGGGGACCGCGTCGGTCTTTCCGGCGGCTCACCGGCGCGGCGGATATGGAATGCTTGAGCTGGCCCGATGGACGCGTCCGTATACCGCGACCGCGACGGGCCTCCACCACCGTGCCACCGGGTGAGGAGACTCCCTTGCCGAACGCCCTGCCGCGCTCGCCCGAGGAGGCGATGTCGCGGCGCGCGCTGCTGCGGCGGGGGGCCGTGCTGGGCGGGGCGATCGGCGGGAGCGCCCTGCTCCTGCCGGGGCTGGCGGGCTGCGCGGCGGAGTCGTCGGCGTCGTCCCCGGCCGGGCGCACCGGCGTCGCGGTGCTCGTCGGCGCGATCGCGTCCGAGCAGCACCTGATCGCGGCCTACGAGGCGGCGCGGTCATCGGGTGCGGTGCCGGCCGGCCGGCTCGATCCGGTCCTCGCGCACCACCGCCGGCACCTGGAGGTCCTGAAGAGGCACTACGTGCCGGGCTCGGGCGACAGGGCGGGCGAGGGCGGCGCGATGCCGTCCGCCAGTCCCGCTCCCCCGGTCCCCGCCGGCTCCGCGCAGGCGCTCGCCTTCCTGCGCGACGCGGAGGAGGACGCGGCGCGCGCGCGGACGGCCGACGCCGCCAAGGTAAGCCCCGCGCTGGCGCAGCTGCTCGCCAGCATCGGCGCCTGCGAAGCGGGCCATGCCAGGACGGTCAGGGGCGGGGTCCCGGCCGTCCGCTCCAGGTCCGATGCCGAAGCCTTGCGGACGGCGCTGTCGGCCGAGCACGCGGCCGTGTACGGGTACGGGGTGCTCGGGGCCCGGCTGCGCGGCACGCTGCGGCAGACCGCGAAGGACATGTGGAACGGCCACCGGGCCCAGCGCGACGAGCTGGCCTCGATCCTGTCCGGCGACCCGGACCCGGCGGCGGCCGCCTACCGGCTGCCCGTCCGGGTCACCGACGCGCGCAGCGCCGCGCGGCTCGCGGCGGCGCTGGAGGACGACCTCGCCGCCGCCTACGTCGGCCTCGCCGGCCTCTCCGCCCCCGACCTGCGGGCGTTCGCCGCCGACAGCGCGCAGCGGGCGATGGCGCGGTCGGCCCGGTGGCGGGCGCGGGCGGGCGCCGCGGCGCCGCCGGACGCGTTCCCCGGGCTGCCGCCCGCGGGCCTCGCGCCCCGCCCCGAACCGGGTGAGTGATCTTCCGCACGGCGGGAACGAAGCGCGGCACCGATCGCGTTGGTCCCGGTAGAGGGGACTACTCGGGGGAGGAGCCCAGACGTGACCACGACTCCGACGGAGGGCGGGCGCAGCGCCCTCGACGAGCTGCGGGACGCCTACCACGAACAGCTGAACCGGCTCGCGGCCGAGCGCGACGCCGCGCGGCGGCAGGCGCGCATCGCCCAGGCGCAGGCGGACGTGGCGCGGGCCGACCTCGCGAGCCTCACGGCCCGGGTGCACGAGCTGCTGGCCGCCGCCGCGCGGCACCTCCCGGACCTGCCCGCCGCCGAGGGCCGCCCGGACGAGCGCGCGCGGGCGCTGCCCGCCGCGCCGGACGCTCCCGCCGCACCAGACGCTCCCGCCGACGACCCGGCGCCTTCGGACCGTCCCGCGCGGGCCGCCTGACCGGGGAGGAGCGGCCCGTCCAAGGGCCGCGCGGAGACCGCCGGGCCATCGTCCCGGCGGTCTCCGCTCCGACCTTCCAATAGGGTTCTGCGAATGACCGCGTACGGCCTCCTCGTCACCCCTTCGCACAACCGCGTCTACGCCCAGGCCGCCGCCGACTTGCTCAAGGCGGAGCTGACGGTGTTCAGCGAACGGGCCCTGGGCGGGCGCCTGGGCGACATCCGCGAGACGGCCATGGGCGGCGTCCCCTACGTGACGTTCTCCGCCGACGAGCTGACGGAGCAGGACGTCCGCCTCCTGTCGAACCTGTCGGGTCTCTACGCGCTGTTCCAGATCGAGGGCGAGCTGCTCCGGCCGGTCGCGCTCCAGCCCCTCGACCTGTTCGGCAGCGACCTGCTGACCATCCAGAAGTACTCCGGCAAGACGAACGAGTACTTCACCAAGCTGCTACTGAACGTCACCGCGATGGCGATGGACTCGCCCATGGACCTGGTGACCGGCCGCCCCCGCGTCCTGGATCCCATGTGCGGGCGGGGCACCACCCTCAACCAGGCGATGATGTACGGCCTGGACGCCGCCGGCATCGACATCGACGCCAAGGACTTCGACGCCTACGCGGCCTTCATCAAGACCTGGCTGAAGAACAACCGGGTCAAGCACCAGGCCGAGACGGCCAACATCCGGCGCGAGAAGGCCGTCCTCGGGCGCCGCCTCCACGTGACGTTCGGGGCGTCCAAGGAGCGCTACAAGAGCGGCGAGACGATGGAGATCACGGTCGTGAACGCCGACTCCGTGGGCGCCGGCAAGTTCTTCCGCCCCGCCTCGTTCGACCTGATCGTCACGGACGCCCCGTACGGCGTCCAGCACGGCAGCCGCCCCAAGGGCGCGCAGCCGGGCCGCAAGGGCAAGCCGCAGCTGTCACGCAGCCCCGTCGACCTGCTGGCCGCCGCCGTCCCCGAATGGGCGCGGCTGCTGCGCCCGGGGGGCGCCATCGGGATCTCCTGGAACACCTTCGTCGGCCGCCGCGAGCAACTCGCCGACATCCTCCGCACCGCCGGCCTGGACGTCCAGGACTCCGACGCTTACCAGAGCTTCCGCCACCGCGTGGACCAGGCCATCACCCGCGACCTGATCGTGGCGCGCCGCCCCTGACCCCCGAAGCGTCTGAGCTCCGCCTGTTGCTCCGCTCCCGGCGCCGGTCAGGCTTACCAGCGCTCTACGTGCGGGAGCAGTTCGTCCAGGGTGTGGATCAGGGCGTCGGGGGGTGTGAGGCCGGGGCGCTGGAAGGCGTGGGTGGTCTGGTGCCAGAGCTGGACGGCGCGCAGGCCGGCCGACTTGGCGCCGTGGATGTCGTCGTAGGGGCGGTCGCCGACGAAGACGCAGGACGCGGGGTCGGTGGCGCCGACGGCGTCCATGGCGGCGCGGAACGCCTCGGCGTGCGGCTTCGTCCAGGGGATCTCGCTGGAGTAGACGGCGCCGTCGAGCATGCCGAGGACGTCGTCGCGGGCGAAGACGCGCTCGTGCCACTCGCGGGTCCAGATGGTGTTGGACAGGACGCCGATCTTGATGCCGCGCTCGCGGAGGGCGTGGAAGAGGCCGGGGACGGCGGGGTCGGTGTGGGTGTGCGGGGTCCAGGTCTCGAAGTGCGCCGCGAGGAGGTCCTCGGTGGGCTCCACCCCGGCCATCTCGAACGCCTCGGCGAGCGTGGCGCTGCGGTGCTCCTCGGTGCCGCGGCGCCACAGCTCCAGCTCGGCCTCGGCGAGCGCGGCGGCGGCCTTCTCGACGGCGTCCGGCGGCAGGTGGGCGGAGCAGATCGCGCGCCACATGTCGGTGAGGTCGAGGTCGTGCCACGGGGTCAGGGTGCCGCCCCAGTCGAAGATCACAGCTTGTACGCCCATGACCGGATCGTAACCATCCGAGCGCGATCGACGATCACCGTTTACGCTGTGGATCACCCCGGAGGGCGCGACCGGGCCGCCGTCGTCCGTCTTGGAGCCCGTCATGCGCAGACCCCTGCTCGCCGCCCTCCTGACCGCGGGCCTCACCACCGCCGGCCTCGCGGCCCCCGCGGCGGCCGCCCCGATCCCCGACGGCCCGGGGAAGGGCTTCGTCCCGGCGTACGTGGGCGGGCCGGCGACGCCGCGGCCGCTCGCCGGGCGGCCTGTTCCGGCCAACCCGCACCAGGGGCCGGTGGGGACGTCGTCGATGCACGCCGACAGCTACGCGTCCGACACCTACCCGTTCCCAGGGCCGCTCGGCCGCGATCCCGAGGTGCTCAACGAGGCCAAGGGCGGCGGCCTGCCGGGGCTGTGCTCCACGGTGACGTTCGCGCGGCGGACGGGCCTGATCGTCGCGCAGTGCACGCGCGGGCAGAACTTCGTCCTGCGACTGATCGACCCGAAGACGCTCAAGGACCTGGCGACCTACGACCTGCCGCCGCGGCCGTCGACCGTCCAGGCCGTGTTCTCGCTGAGCCTCGACAAGGTGCTCACCGACACGTCGGGCGGCGCGTACTACTACCTGGACCCGCAGGACCGCGCCGTCCTGGCGGATTCGGCCTTCCACCTGCGCCGGTTCGCGCACGAGAAGGGGCCGGACGGCACGTGGCGCTTCACGGTGACCGACGACTGGGACCTGAGCGGCCACCTGCCCCATGACTGCGCCACGTGGACGAATCCGTGGCCGAAGGGCGAATGCGACCCGATCACCGCGGTCGGGCCCGACTGGGACGGCCTGATCTGGTGGATCACCCGGAACGGGCGGGTCGGCACGGTGGACCCGGAGTCGGGCACCGTCCGGATGACGCGGCTCACCGGGGAGAGCATCCAGAACTCCTTCGCCGCGGGCGAGGACGGCGTCTCCATCGTCTCCGACCACGCGCTGTACCAGATGCGGGCCGACGCGAGCGGCATGCCCACGGTCGTGTGGCGCCAGCCCTATGACAGAGGTACCGGACGCAAGCCCGGCCAGATCGACCAGGGTTCGGGGACGACTCCCACGTTCTTCGGTGACGGCTACGTGGCCATCACCGACAACGCCGACGACCGCATGCACGTCATCGTCCGGCGCAGGGACGACGGTGAACTCGTCTGCCAGATCCCCGTGTTCGGCAGCGGGGCCAGCGCGACGGACAACTCCCTCATCGGCTACGGGAACAGCCTGTTCGTCGAGAACAACTACGGCTACCGCAACTTCTTCGAGCTTCCGCCGGGAGGGTCGTCGGTGGGCGGGGTGAGCCGCGTGGATGTGAAGTCCGATGGGAAGGGCTGCGAGACCGTCTGGACGAGCCAGGAGCGCTCGCCGTCCACCGTGCCCAAGGTGTCGGTGCCCAACGGGCTGCTGTACCTGTACACGAAGGAGCCCCGCCGGGATCTCATCGACGCCTGGTACCTGACCGCGGTGGACGTCCACACGGGCAAGACCGCCTACAAGGTGCTCACGGGCACGGGCAAGTGGTTCGACAACAACTGGGCGCCCATCACGATCGGTCCGGACGGGAGCGCGTACATCGGCGTCATCGGCGGGCTCGTCGCGGTCCGCGACCGCGGGTAGGGCGGTCCGCGACCGCGGACAGAGCCGTCCGCGATCACGAGTAGGGCTCCGGTCAGCGGGGATACCGGTTCGATCAGGTGAAAACCAGACGAACCGGGAGGGAATGATGAGGGCACGCAGGCCCGGTGAGTCGCGCGACTTCCGCGACGACATCGACGACATGGGCGACAACGATCAGGACGAGGAGATCGGCCTGACCGAGGAGTACGTGACCGACCCGCCCGACGACCTGGTGATCGAGGAGCCCGAGCAGAGCAGGGACGGGCTCGGCATCACCGAGTACGAGCGGCAGGCCGCGCGGGACGGCGACGACGAGCGCCCCCACCCGGACACCGCCGCCGAGTCCGACGCCGTCAACCCGACGCGGCGGCCCTGACCGCGCGTCCGCGCGCCCGCGGGCCGCGGCCGCCGGTGACGCGTGTGGCAGGGGTCTCTTTGCGGTTCGTTTCCGGACCCGGGGGAATGTCATAGGCGGGCCATAGGTTGCGCATTGCGGGCGAGCTTGCGAGGTGACCGGGACATGCATGAGACAGTCACGGCACCGGTCCGCCCTCCGGGCGACGCCGAGCCCCCGCCGGCCGACATCAGGCCCCTTTCGGCCAGCGCCGCGCCCCTTTCGGCCAGCGCCGGGCCCCTTTCGGCCAGCGCCGGGCCCCTTTCGGCCGACGCCGAGTCCCCGTTCCCGCTCCCCGGCGGGCATGACGACCGAGCGGCGCCGCGCCCGTGGTGGCGGCGCAAAGCGGGTCTCCTCGTCCAGTGGGCGCTGGTCCTGGGCGCGCTCGCCGCCTTCCCCCTCTACCGCGACGAACTGCCCGACCTCGGCGCCATCTGGTCGGCCGCCGCGCACGCCGATCCGGGCTGGCTCACGATGGTCGTGCTGGCCGTGGCCGGGTCGATGGGCGCGTTCGCCCGGCTGCAGCGCCGGCTGCTGCGCGTCGGCGGGCTGCGCATGCCGCTGCGCCGCGCGTTCGCGATCACCTACGCGGGCAACGCGCTGTCCACGACGCTTCCGGCGGGCCCCGCGGTGAGCGTCGTCTACACGTTCCGGCAGTTCCGCCGCGGCGGTGCGTCGGCGCCGCTCGCCACGGCGGTGATCCTGGCCGGCGGCGTCATCACCACCTCCGCGTACTCGCTGGTGGGCCTGCTGGCGCTGCTCGCCGACCCGCACGCCCGCGGGCCGGCGCTGACCGCGCTGGCCGTCCCGCTCGTCCTCGCGGTGCTGCTCGTCCCGGCGCTGCGGCGGCCGCGGGCCCGCGCCGTGCTCACGGCGCCGCTGCGCCGCGCCCACCGCTGGGCGCTGGCCCATCCGCGGATCGCCCCGTACGCCGAGCGGCTGGCCGGCGTCCGCGACGTGCTGCGCCCGACCCGCCGCGACTGGGCCGCGCTCGCCGCGCTCGCCCTGCTGAACTGGGTGTTCGACATCCTCGCGCTGCTGGCGGCGGCGAACGCGGTCGGCATCGAGGTCTCCCCGAACGGGGTCGCCCTCACCTACTTCGCCGCGCAGGCCGCGGGCAGCGCGCTGCCGCTGCTGCCGGGCGGCCTCGGCGCGATCGAGGGCAGCATGGCCGCGTCCCTGGTGGCGTTCGGCGCGGCCCTCTCCCCCGCCGCGGCGGCCGTCGGCCTGTACCGCCTGGTGTCCTACTGGGCCGTCGTCGCCGTCGGGTGGCTGGCGTGGGCGACCCTGCACGAGCACGCCCGCCTCGGCGCGCGGCTCAAGTCGCGGCTCGCCGCCGCCGGCGGCCTCCTGATGGACGGCATGATGGCGTTCGCGTTCGTCACCCCGTACACCACGGTGCCCCTGCACGCGCCGGAGGCGCGGCGCCCCTAGCGGGGTCTCAGACGGGGCTGTCCTCGGGGGCCCGCAGCCTGGTCAGCACCTGGACGGGGTCGGAGAGCACCTCTGCGAAGGCGAACTCGGCGGCCCCGACGAGGGTGGTGTCGTCGCCGAGCGCGGCCGTGCGGAGCTTGACCTTCTCGCGGGGCGCGGCGAGCGCGCCGGTGGCGAGGACGCTGCGGATCTGCGCGGCGGCGCCGAGGTAGATGTCGCGGAGCGTCCCGCCGAAGACGATCATGCCGGGGTTGAACACGTTGACGAGGCTGGCCACGCCGAGGCCGAGCCAGGTGCCGACCCGCTGCAGCGCCTCCCGCGCCGCGATGTCGCCCGCGTCGGCGGACGCGAGGACGGCGCGGACCGCGTCCCGGCCCGCCTGCCCGGGGTGCTCCGCCTGGCCGGCGTGGTCCAGCAGGGCCCGCTCGCCGACCTCGGCCTCCAGGCAGCCCTTCGAGCCGCACGCGCAGCGCCGTCCGCCCGGGTTGATGATCATGTGGCCGATCTCGCCGCCGAACCCCTCGTCGCCGCCGAGCAGCCGGCCGTGCGCGATGATGCCGCCGCCGACGCCGACGTCGCCGTGCAGGTAGATGAGGTTGTCGCAGTTCACCCCGGCGCCGCGCTCGTGCTCGGCGAGGGCGCCGAGGTTGGCGTCGTTGCAGACCGAGACGGGGATGCCGAGGCCGAGGCGGCGCGACAGCGCGTCCCCGAGCCGCAGGTCGCCGACGTCGAGGTTCGGGCCGAACATGATGGTGTCGTCGGCGCGGCGGACGGTGCCGGGGAACCCGAGGGCGGCGCCGACGCAGACGGCGTCCCGCTCGGCCTTGCGGACCAGCGCGCGGGCGCCCGCGACGAGCACGCCGAGCAGGTCGGCGGGGTCGGAGTCGCGGGCGCGCACGCCCTCCCGGCGGTCGAGCACGACGCCGCCGAGGCCGACGCGGGCGACGACGAGCCGGTCGACGCCGACCTCGAACGCCAGCACGTACACGCGGGTCGACTCCGGCCGGACGACGAGGGAGGGCCGCCCGGCGCGCCGGCCGGGCCCGCGCGGCAGTTCCTCGCGGACGAGCCCGGCCGCGGTGAGGTCGGACGTCAGCGCCATGATCGTGCTGCGGTTGAGGCCGAGCGACTCGGCCAGCGTCGCCCGCGACGCCGGGCCGCGCAGGTGCACGAAGCGCAGCAGGGTTCCGAGGTTGTGCCGCCGGACGTCCTCCTGCGACGGGCCCGCCTTCATCATCGGTGCGGCCCCGGCTCTCCCCCGGTGCCCGAGGTGATCAGCTCGACGACCTGCCGGTGGGTGACGTCGGCGGTCCTGACCTGGGCCACCATCCGGCCGAGGTAGAGCGCGGCGATCCGGTCGGAGATCGCGAAGACGTCGTTCATGTTGTGCGAGATCAGCACCACCGCGAGGCCCTTGTCGGCGAGCCGCCGGACGAACTCCAGCACCTGCTGGCTCTGCGCGATGCCGAGCGCGGCGGACGGCTCGTCCAGCACGACGACCTTGGCGTCCTGCAGGACGGCGCGGGCGATGGCGACGATCTGCCGCTGCCCGCCCGACAGCGTGGCGACCCGGCGGCGGACCGAGCCGAGCGTGCGGACGGCGAGCCCCGACAGCGCGGTGCGCGCCGTCTCCTCCATCAGGTCCTCGTCGAGGACGGGGCCGCTGCGCCGCTCCCGGCCGAGGTAGAGGTTCTGCACGATGTCGAGGTTCTCGCAGAGCGCGAGGTCCTGGTGGACGATCTCGATGCCGAGCCGGGCCGCGGCGCGCGGGCTGCCGATCCGCACCGGCTCGCCCTCGAACCGGTACTCGCCCCTGTCGAACGCGTGGATGCCGCCGATGCAGTTGACCAGCGTGGACTTGCCGGCGCCGTTGTCGCCGACCAGTGCGGTGATCTCGCCGGGGTAGGCGGAGAACGAGACGTCGTGCAGAACCTTCACGGAACCGAAGCTCTTCTCGATGCCGCGCAGGTCGATGGCTGGCGTCACTGACATGCCGAGGGGCTCCCACCGTGCCACACCGCCGCCGCGCGCCAGGCGGTCGTGATCCGTGAGCGTATCAGCAGCGGTCATGGCGGACGTACCGGCGGATTCCCCGCGCGGCCACGCCTGGGAGCCGATGGCGCGGGCCACCGGCTCCCAGGCGTCCCCGGCCGCGTTCACCGGGTCACCGCTTCCACGGGGTCACCGCGCCCGCGGGCTCATCGCCCGGCGGCCGTGCGCCGCCGCCTGGCCAGCGCGTCCATGGTGGCGGCGAGCAGGAGCACCACCCCGGTGATGAGGAAGCTCAGGTACGCCTTGGTGCCGAGCAGACCGAGCCCGTTCTCGATGATCGCGATGACGAGCCCGCCGAGGACGGCGTCGCGGGCCTTGCCGCGGCCGCCGAACAGGCTCGTCCCGCCGATGACGGCGGCGCCGACCGCGTACAGCAGCGTGTTGCCCGCGCCCGCGTTGACGGCGACCGAGTTGAGCCGGGACGCCGCCACGATGCCGCTGACCGCCGCCAGCCCGGAGCCGATCATGAAGACGGAGATCCGGATGCGGACGACGTTGATGCCGGCGCGGCGCGCGGCCTCGGCGTTGCCGCCGACGGCGTAGATGTGCCGGCCGTAGGCGGTGCGGCCCAGCACGAACGTGCAGACGATCAGCAGGATGCCGACCAGCAGGACGCCCCACGGGATGCCGCCGAGCGTGATCAGCGGGCTCGGGGCGCGGTCCTGGCTGAGCACGAACGTGCTGATCAGCAGTGCGGCGGCGACGACGCCGGACTGGGCGAGCACGAACTCCAGCGGCTTGGAGTGCAGCTCGCGGACGCGCTGCCGGCGCCAGCGCAGCACCTGCGTCGCGGCGTAGCCGACGGAGCAGGCGACGGCGAGCGTCCAGCCGAGCCAGATCGGCATGTTCTTGGTGGCGATCGCCACGATGACCTCGTCGCGGACGGGCACGGTGCCGCCCTCGCCGATCAGCCGCAGCGTGATGCCCTGGAGGCCGAGGAAGAACGCGAGCGTGACGACGAACGACGGTATTCGCAGTACGGAGACGAGCCAGCCGATCACGGTGCCGATGAGGACGCCGGTCGCCACCGCGCTGATGATCGCGACGTACCAGGGTTGGCCGCCGTCCACCAGGATCTTGGCCATGACGGCGGCGGACAGGCCGCTCGCCACGCCCGCGGCCAGGTCGATCTCGCCCACCAGCAGGACGAACACCAGGCCCATCGCGAGGATCGTGATGGGCAGCGCCTGGGTGGACAGGTTCGCGATGTTCGCCTTGCTGAGGAAGGTGTCGGGCTTCAGCGCGGTGAACAGGATGACGAGGGAGATCAGGCCGAGGATGGCGGGGAGCGCGCCGAGCTCGCCGGCCTTGATCTTGTTCCAGTAGTCCAGCGCCGCCGACCTCATGTCGTGCTCGCGCCGGTCGGTCGCGAAGTCCGCGTCCGCCAGCGTCATGGCGGTGTCCTTCGGAGTCGGGATGTCGGTGGACACGTGGTCCCCCCTCAGATGCTCTCTGCGGCGGTCGTCGGCGCGAGGCCGAGATCACCGGAACGGCCGGCGGTGATGAGTTCCACGACCTGGCCGTGGGTGACCTCGGAGCGGGCGACGTCCGCGGCGACGCGGCCGAGGTACAGCGCGGTGATGCGGTCGGCCACCTCGAAGACGTCGTTCATGTTGTGCGAGATCAGCACGACGGCGTGGCCGCTGTCGGCGAGGCGCCGGACGAGGTTGAGCACCTGCTGGGTCTGGGCGACGCCGAGCGCGGCGGTGGGCTCGTCCAGGATGACGACCTTGGACTCCCACAGCGCGGCCTTGGCGATGGCGACCGTCTGCCGCTGCCCGCCGGACAGGCTCGACACCTGCTGGCGGACGGACTTGACGGTGCGGACCGACAGCCGTGCGAGGACCTCCCGGGCGGACTCCTCCATCGACGCCTCGTCCAGGATGAGGCCGTGCTTGCGCTCGCGGCCGAGGAACATGTTCTGCACGATGTCGAGGTTGTCGGCGAGCGCGAGGTCCTGGTAGACGACCTCGATGCCGAGGTCGGCCGCGGCGCGCGGCCCGTCGATCGTCACCGGGCGCCCGTCGAACTCGATCTGCCCCGAGTCGATCGGGTGGATCCCGGCGATGCACTTGATCAGGGTCGACTTGCCCGCTCCGTTGTCGCCGACGAGGGCCATGACCTCGCCGAGCCGCAGCGTGAAGTCCACGTCGTGCAGGACGTGGACGGCACCGAAGCTCTTGTTGAGCCCGGTCAGGCGGAGGACGGGGTCTCCGTTTTCAGCCACGTGGTTCCTTCCACTGTCTGTCGCGCGCCCGTGGCGGGCCCCCGGCGCCCCGGGCTTCCGGGTGCCCGGGACGCCCTCAGCGGGTGGGGCCCGCCACGAGGTCGGCGGGGGTCGTTACTGGACCGTGATGCCGGCGGCCTCGCACTTGGCCGCGTACGCCCCCTTGCAGAGGTCGGCCGCCTTGACCGAGCCGTCGTCGACGACCTTCTTGACGTTCTCCTTGGTGATGCCGATCGGCTCCAGCAGCACCGACGGGACGTCGCGCTTGCCGATCGGGTCGTGCTCGGTGGCGGTGGTCTCGCCCTTCTCGCCCTTGATGAGGGAGACGGCCAGCTTCACCGCCGCGTCGGCCTCCAGCTTGGACGGCTTGTAGACCGACGTGCACTGGGTGCCGTCGAGGATGTTCTGCAGGCCCTGCACGGTGGCATCCTGACCGGTGACCGGGACCTTGCCCGCGCGCTGGTTCTTCTTCAGGATCGAGATCACCGCGTTGCCGAGGTTGTCGTTCGCGGCGAGCACACCGTCGATCTTGCCCTTCTGCTCGGTCCACATCTGCTCGAAGAGCGTGGCGGCCTTCTCGGCCTCCCACTCCGGAACGGGCTGCTCGGCGACCTTCTTGTAGGTGGAGACCTTGTCGAGCACGTTGTGCGAGCCCTTGGCGAAGAGGGTCGCGTTGTTGTCGGAGGGCGAGCCGTTGAGGTAGACGATGTTGGCGTCCTTCTCGCCCAGGCACTTCTGCAGGCCGGCGGCCATCGTCTCGCCGACCTTCACGTTGTCGAAGGAGACGTAGTAGTCGGCGACGCCGCCCAGGGTGAGCCGGTCGTAGTCGATGGTCTTGACGCCCTGCGCCTGCGCCTTGCGCTGCACGGCGGCGGCGGAGTTGGAGTCGAGGCCGGTGACGAGCAGGACGGTGACGCCGCTCGTCAGCATCTGGTCGGCGATGGTCTGGAACCGCTGCGCGGAGCCTTCGGCGTTCTGGATGTCGCTCTGGATGCCGGCGGCCTTGAAGGCCTGCTCGAGGTAGGGGCGGTCGAAGTTCTCCCACCGCGCGGACGAGGCCGTGTCGGGCAGGATCACGCCGACCTTGCCCTTCGCCGCGTCTCCGCCGGAGTCGTTGCCGTCGTCCCCGCACGCGGTGAGGCTGAGCGCCGCGGCCGTCGTGAGGGCCATCAGGCCGAGGATGCCCTTGCGCATTGCCCGGGTCCTTTCTGGGGGGCGGCCGCCGTGCCGCGGCCGGGTCTTCCGACCCGGTGAGCGAGATCACACGTCCACCGGGGTGAATGTTGTGTCCCGCAACTTATGTCGCGCTTGTCCGTCACGCCAGACCTGTCGGCATGTTGATTTGTTGTCGGCGGTAACAATCACGTAACACGAGATCAACATGGGTGGGACGAGGGGTGGCCCGGGCATGGCGGCGCCCCGGCGCGGGCGCCCGCCGGGCACGGGCGGGCGAGGCGGCGCCCGCGAAATGTTTCGCGGCTCAACATTCACCCAGCGCCCCGCCGAGCAGGGTTCTAGGGCAGGCGGAAGCGCCGGACCTCCCTGAAAGCGCACGACGCGCGGGCACGGCGCAGGGCTCACGGGCACGGCGCGCGGGCTTACGGGCGCAGCGCAGGGCACGGCGCGGGGCCGCGCGTCAGCGCGCGGCGGAGAACCGGTGCGTAGGAAGAATCAGCGGGCGGCGAGGACCACGGCGACGCGGTCGGCCGCGGTGGTGACGTCGTCGGCGGCGGCGATGCGCTCCGACCACGACCACCAGTACCACCAGCCGTCGGCGCCCTGCTCGGCCATGATGTTCTCGGTGAGCGCGGCCGCGTCCGGGTTCAGGACGTGCAGGCTCGGCGACTGGCCGCGGGGCAGCGTGAGCCGTACCCGGAGGCCGCGTTTGACCAGCTCGCCCCCGAGCTCTTCCAGATATTCGATCCGCGTCTTCGACGGCGCGGCCGTTCCCGTATCGTCAGGCGTCATCCTTGCTTCCTCACGGACTCCGCGCGGCCCGACGTGTACGGTACTCACCCTCCCGCTTCACCGGCCCGGGTGCAAGCACATCGCCAGGTCAGCGCGGTGCGGCACCGGGACGGGCGGCGGGGGCGGCCCGCGTTCGGAGGTCCCGGGGACCCTATCCGGGATATCTTGCGCGTAGTACATGAACCGGGAACATGGGGGCGACAATGACGGTGGGCGCGGGTGCCCAGCCAGGAGCCGGCCCGGCCGCCGCGCCGGCGGGCGGCCTCGGACGGGGCGCGCGGACGTGGCACCGGTTCCACTACGCGGTCGGCGTGTTCCTCCTCGCCTACGGGGTGGCGGTCCTGGCCAGCGGCGTGCTGCTGTGGGGCGACCGGGTGGACGAGGCCGAGGGCTACTTCGGCTCCGGCCCGGCGAGCGGCGTCGTCGTCGCCGTCAAGGCCGTCGAGGCGCTCCTGCTGCTCTGCGCGGCGGCGGGCGTGGCGCTGCGCCGCGACATGCTGTTCGTGCCGCCGCTGGCGGGCTGGATGGCCGGGTTCGCGATGTTCGCCGTCCTGGACGTGTTCACCGGCCGGTGGGGCGGCCTGATCCAGCACCTGCTCTACCTGGCGGCGTTCGTCGTGCTGCTGTTCCTGTCGTACGGGCTGAGCGCGAAGGCCCAGCTCGCCGGCATGCGCACGGCGGCCGAGCCCGGCTCCTCCCCCGTCGGGCCGCGCGGGCTCACCCGCACGCAGGAGTTCGCCCTCCAGGCGATCGACCGCGCCGTCGCGCTGACCGGCCCGCGCCCGCGTCCCGTCCCGCCGCCGGCGCAGCCGTCGCCGTCCCAGCCGTCGCCCCAGCAGGCACCCCGGCAGGCGCCGTCGCAGCAGGCCCAGCCGCCCGCCGAGCAGCACGACTGATCTTGGCAGATCTTGCCGTTGGTGCCGCCCGCACCCGATGTCACGTTGTGGCTCATGAGAGCCCGAGAACTGGCGTTGCCCGTGGTGGTGGCGGCGTCCCTCGCGGTGCCCGCGGCGCTCGCGGCACCCGCATCGGCACGGCCCGCCGCCCCCGCGGCGGCCTGTGACCCGACCCAGACCTCACCGGTCTACCGGGGCAGGGTCCCCGCACCGGAGCAGGTCCTCGGCTTCGAGCTCGGCGAGCGGCCGGTCAGCGCCGCCGAGTCCGACGCCTACCTGGAGGCGGTCGCCGCCAAGAGCGAGCGCGTCGTGTCCGGGACGCTCGCCACGTCCGCGCAGGGGCGCCCGCTCAAGTACGCGATCGCGGGACGTCCCGCGCTGCTGTCCAAGGCGGGGCTGGCCAAGGTGCGGCGGGAGGCCGCGCGGCTGCGCGACCCGCGCACGCCGGAGGCGCTCGCCGAGCGGATCACCGAGCGCGGCGTCCCGATCCTGTGGGTCAGCGGCAACGTCCACGGCGACGAGCCGAGCGGCACCGACGCGGCGCTGAAGGTGCTGCGCGACCTCGGCGACCGCCGGGACTGCGCCGCGACGGCGATCCTCGACAACGCGCTCGTCGTCGTCCTGCCGACGCAGAACCCGGACGGGCGCGAGCTGAACACCCGCCAGAACGCCTACGGGTTCGACATGAACCGCGACTGGTTCGCGCGCACCCAGCCGGAGACCGACGGCAAGCTGGCGATGCTGAACCAGTACCCGCCGGCCCTCTACATCGACGCGCACGAGATGGGCGGGACGTCGTACTTCTTCCCGCCTAACGCCGACCCGATCTACCACGAGACGCCCGAGCAGGCCGTCGGCTGGATCAACGACCTGTACGGCGCGGCGATGGCCGCCGAGTTCACGCGGCAGGGCATCGACTTCTTCAACCGCGACGTCTACGACCTCTTCTACCAGGGCTACGGGGACTCGGTCCCGACCAGCGCGTTCCACGCCGCCGGGATGACGTTCGAGAAGGGCGACGGGAGCCCGTACCCGGAGCGGGTGAAGGAGCAGTACCTCACCCAGTGGGTGACGCTGTCGGCCGCCGCCCGCAACCGGCACCGCGTCCTGACGGAGTGGCGCCAGATGACGGTGGACGCCCACGCCCAGGGCAAGGCCGGGAAGCTGGAGCCCAACCAGATCTACAACCCGCCGAACACGATCGACCGTCCGGTGCCCGACCGGAAGGTGCGGAGCTACTTCCTGCGGGACGACGACCCGGCCAAGCGCGCCGAGGTCCGGCAGATCGTGCGGCGGCTTCAGCGCATGGGCGTGCAGGTCAAGAAGCTCGTCCGGCCGCTGGCCGTCCCGGACTTCAAGGCGTACGGGCACGCCGAGGCCAAGACGACCCTCCCTGCGGGCACGTACTGGATCTCGATGGCGCAGGGCCAGAAGCACTGGATCCAGGCCATGCTCAACGAGGACTCCTACACGCCGTTCCCGTACTTCTACGACGTGACGGCGTGGAGCCTGCCGCTGCTGGGCAACGTGGCCGGCGGGTCGTCCGGGGCCGTGCTGCGGCCGAGCGCCGTGCCGGTGCCGCCGCTGCCCGCGCCGCGTCCCGGCCATGACGGGAAGGCGCCGAAGCTCGGCATCCTGCAGCTGTCGGCGACGTCGTCGTCCGCGCGCCAGTCGGCGGGCTGGCTGCGGCACCGCCTCGACCGCGACTGGAAGCTGCCGTTCACCCTGCTCACCCCGGCGGACGTCGCGGCGGGCAGGCTCGGCGGCATCGAGGTCCTCGTCACGCCGGACGGCCCGGCGTCGTCCGCCTACACCGCGCTCGGCGACACGGGCCGGGCCGCGCTCCAGCGGTGGACGCGCGACGGCGGCCGCTACATCGGCTGGCAGGGCGGGACGCAGCTCGCCGCGCGGCTCGGCCTGACGACCGCGACGCTGGCCGAACCCACGTCCGACATCCCCGGCACGCTGTTCCGGGTGAAGGTGGACGGGTCGAGCCCGCTGGCGAAGGGCGTCGGCCCGGCGGCGTGGAACTTCACCTCCTACGACCTGATGATGAACGCCTCCAGCGGCGTCGCCGCGGCGTACCCGCCGGCGGACTCGCCCGACTGGTTCGTCTCCGGGTTCGAGCGGGGCGCGGCCGAGCTGGGCGGCACCGCCGCGGTCGTCGACCAGCCCGTCGGCGCGGGCCGCTCCGTGCTGTTCGCGGCGGAGCCGAACTTCCGCGCGTTCAGCGACGGGACGGCCAAGCTGCTCTACAACGCGATCCTCGGCCCCGACCCGGCGGTGGCCGCGGCGCCGCAGGGCACGGCGAAGGCGGTGCGGGAGGCGGCCGAGCTTCCGTCCTACGAGTCGCCGATCCGCGTGTCGGTGAAGGCGGCGGACGCCGCGAAGGCCGCGTCCGTGCTGCGGTCGCTCGGCGCGGCATGGGCCGAGACCCGCGCCGGCGGGACGGTCCACTACGTGATCGACAACCCGCGGGGCCTGCCGGTGGACCACCACCCGTTCGCCGGGCGCCTGCCGTCCCTCATCCGCGCGGCGGGCATCGCGCCCGTCGCCGTCACCCTGCCCTGACCGGCGGCGCGGCGTGCCGGCAGGCCCGGCACGCCGCGCCCCAGGGCGCTACTTGCGGACGATCCACGCGATCGCGGTCATCGTCCCCGGCGGGACCTCGGTGAACCCGCCGTCGCGCACCGCGACCGCCGCCTTCTTCACGCAGTCGCGCCACGGGACGTCCCGGGCCAGCCGGACGGCCGCACCCGCCTCCACCCACGCCGCCACGTCCTTGCGGCGGCCCTGGCGGAGCAGCAGCTGCGCGGCGTGCCCGCACTGCGCGGCGGCCTTCCCCGTCGTGATCGTCACGTCCGGGTTGAGGGCGATCGCCGCGTACGGCGGCTCCGGCGCCGGCTCCGGCTCGCCGTCCGCGAGGTCGAGGCCCGCGACCTGCAGCTTCGCCAGCTGCGGCGGGACGTCCGACACCGGGCCCGGCGGGAACGCCCGCACCTGCGCGCCCGCGTGCTCGACGGTGACGCCGGGCAGCGCCGCCGCCTCCGGCCAGCGCACGCCCCGCGCCCGCCGCGTCACCTTCCGTATCCGCCGGGACTCCCATTCGCGCACGGCGTCCCGCCATTCGCCCTCGACCGCGCGGGGGTCGGTGAGCAGCCGGACGACGGCGGTCGCCGCCGCCTCGCAGACCGCGCCGTGCCCCGGCGGATCGGCCTTCTCGGCGCGTACCACCAACTGCATCGCCCAGGGCGGATCATCGAGAGGGTCGTAGTCAGGTCGCACCCGTGGAGTATTCCAAACCCGATCCGGCTTTCCCCGGTCGGATGTGGGTAATGCAACTCTTACCGTCCCCCGGACGTCGTTCAGGTACGGGAGGTCTCCGGTGACCAGTGGCTCGTGGAGTGATTCCATACCGGGTATCGGGACGTACTTCGTCGGCATCGACATCGCCCCCGGCCGCTACAGATGCGACGACGGCAAGGGCGGCTGGTGGGTCCGCTTCACCGGGCCCGGCGGGGGCGACCCGGTCGGCTCGTGGCCGCTGCCCGCCGGCCCGACCGAGATCGAGATCGCGCGGACCGACTTCGCGTTCGAGACGCACGTCTCCACGGTCTGGCGCCGGGTGGCGCCGCCGCGCGCCCCCGAGGACGGCTCCCCCGCCGAGCCGCGCCCGGTCGCCGACCCCACCCTGCGCGCCGAACTCGACACGATCGTCGACCGCCGCCGCCCGCTGCTGTGGCTGGCGCCGCTGACCGTGCTCGCCCTCGGCCTGCTCGGCTCGCCGCTGCTCGGCTCGCTGTGGCTGATCGGCCTCGGCATGCTCGCGGTGCTGGTCGCGCTCGGCACCCCGTCGGTGTCGCTGGACCTGCGCCGCGCCCGCGAGCTGGAGCGGCGCCGCGACCGCTACCTCATGCCCGACGACCTCGACGGCGACGGCCGGGCGCTGCTGGCCCGCGTCCAGGCGGCGATCGACGCCGTCCGCGACTCCGCGGTGAACCGCGAGGGCCTGCTGGACGCGGTGGACAACGCGGTCACCCTGCCCCGGCAGGAGTGGGAGATCGCCCAGGTCCTCGCCAAGCAGTCGAAGCTGCGCGCCGACCACGCCGAGATGGCCGGGGAGACGACGCTGCCCGAGGTGGAGGCGGCGCTCCGCCCGCTGCGCGAGAAGCTGGACATCTCCATCGCGGCGGTGACCCGCCGCGTGGAGGCCCTCGAACGCTACGCCGAGCGCGCCAGGGCGGCGGACGAGGTCCTGCGCGCCCAGCGCCACCTGGAGACGATCGCCGAGAAGGCCCACGAGTACGACGAGCTGCTGGCCTCGACCGTCCGCGACGACCTGGCCCTCCCGGCGATCGAGCGGCTCACGGAGCAGGGCGACGAGCTCCTGCGCACCCTCCGCGACCGCCTCACCAAGGCCGCCGAGGCCGCCACCGAACTCCCGCCCCCGCACTGACTCCGGCGCTCCGCCATCGGGACCGTCCCTTCTTCGGACGGTCCCACTCGTTTCTTTCGGAAATCCCATTCTGCCTTCCTGCTTATACCGTGGACAGATATGGGCGGCACTCGTCCGCGAATGACGCCCATACCAACAATGGGACTAAGGTGATGCGCGAAAGTTCGCGGACATCTGCGGGAAGGTCTCATGATGGACGACGGCGCCGGCCGGCCGAGCCCTGTCATCGACAAGACGCGACCGCATCAGGCGCGGTTGTGGAACCACTGGCTCGGCGGCAAGGACACCTATCCGGTGGACCGCGAGATCGGCGACAGGATCGCGGCGGTGTATCCGGAGATCGCGGACGTGGCGCGCCAGTCGCGGGCGCTGCTGGTCCGCGTCGTGCATTTCATGACCGGCCTCGGCGTCCGCCAGTTCCTCGACATCGGGACGGGACTGCCCGCCGTCGACAACACTCATGAGGTGGCGCAGCGCGACGTCCCCGAAGCGCGGGTGGTGTACGTCGACAACGACCCGCTGGTGGTGGCGCACGCGCGGGCGCTGCTGAAGAGCGTCCCGGGCGGCGCGTGCTCCTACATCGAGGCCGACATCCGCAAGCCCGAGGAGATCCTCCGGGCGGCCGGGGCCGTGCTCGACTTCAGCGAGCCCGTCGGGCTGCTGCTGCTCGGCATCGTCGGCAACATCGCCGACGAGGACGACCCGCCCGGCATCGTCCGGCGGCTGGTGGACGCGCTGCCGTCCGGCAGCCTCGTGGCGATCAACGACGGGACGAACGTGCTCGGCCTGGACGAGTGGACGCCCGCCGAGGCCACGGCCCGGGGCGAGGCGCTCCGGCTGTGCGCGGAGGCCGGCACCGTGCCGTACCACGCGCGGACGCCGGAGTACATCGAGGCGCTGTTCGAGGGCCTGGAGCTGCTGGAGCCGGGCGTGGTGTCGACGCCGCTGTGGCGGCCCGACTTCCCCCAGGCCGGCGAGCCACGGCCGATCGACTCGTTCGGCGGCGTCGCCCGCAAGCCCTAGCCGCCCTGGCCGCCTTGGCCGCCCGCGGGCCCTGGCCGCCCGCGGGCCCTAGAAGATCTCGTCCAGGTGGTGGCGGAGGACGCGCATCGCGGACTCGGGGCTCCGCCGCCCCGCCAGGACGCTCGTGCCGAGGCCGTGGGCGAGCGCGAGCACCCGCGCCGCCTCCATGGCCGGGTCCTCGCATGTGCCGGCGAGGA
The DNA here is from genome assembly GCF_043197915.1 of Actinomadura geliboluensis. Classification (NCBI taxonomy): domain Bacteria; kingdom Bacillati; phylum Actinomycetota; class Actinomycetes; order Streptosporangiales; family Thermomonosporaceae; genus Actinomadura; species Actinomadura geliboluensis. Next base: position 883,421 of record NZ_JBICUA010000001.1, read on the forward strand.
TCCGCGCGAGGCGTTCCTCCAGGCGGTCGGGGCCGTCCACGAAGGGCTGCTCCGCGAGCGACGGCTCGGTCTGCGCGAGCACGGCGTAGGACGTCCAGACCTGGTGGAACAGGCGGCTCTCCTGGTCGGTCGGCAGCGCCTCGGCGAGCAGCGCCTCGACGGTCTCGCGCGGTGACGGGTCGTCCAGGCCGGCTAGGCGGGCCGCCCAGCGTTCGTGGCTCTGCCGTTCGAGCCGCTCCAGCGCCGCGTTCATGAGCCGCGCCTTGGTCTCGAAGTAGTACTGGACGAGCCGCAGCGAGACTCCGGCCTCGGCCGCGACCGAGCGCATGGTGACGGCGTGCAGGCCGTCGCGCCCGGCGACGCGGACGAGCCCCTCGATGATCTGCGTGCGGCGGGCGTCGTGGTCGGCGGTCCTCGGCATGCCCTTATGATACCGATGTATCATAATGATACGTCCGTACCAGAGGAGCCTCATGACGCCGCGGCAGCGAGCCGTGCTCGCCCTGGCGTGCGCCGCCCAGTTCATGGTCGTGCTGGACGTGTCGGTGGTGAACGTCGCACTGCCGTCCATCCAGGCGGACCTGCGCTTCGCGCCCGCCGACCTCCAGTGGGTCGTCAACGCCTACGCCCTCCCCTTCGCCGGGCTGCTGCTCCTCGGCGGCCGGCTCGCCGACGTCCACGGGCTGCGCCGCGTGTTCGTCGCGGGGCTGGCCCTGTTCACGCTGGCGAGCCTGGCCGGCGGGCTCGCCGCCGGGCCGGGCCCGCTCGTCGCGGCGCGCGCCTTCCAGGGCGTCGGCGCCGCCCTCCTGGCCCCCGCGACGCTGACCGTCCTGACCACGGCGTTCGGCGAGGACGTCCGGCCCCGCGCGCTCGCCGCGTGGACGGCCGTCGGCCTCGCGGGCGGGACGGCCGGCAACCTCGTCGGCGGCGTGCTCACCGACGCGCTGTCGTGGCGCTGGATCCTGCTCGTCAACGTCCCGATCGGCGTCCTCGCGCTGCTCCCCGCGCGGCTGATCGGGAACGCGAGGGGCGGGCGGCGGCGGCTGGACGTGCCGGGCGCCGTGCTGGCCACCGCGGGCGTCGCATCGCTCACCTACGGCGTCACGCGCGGCTGGAACGCGCCCGCGCTGGCCGCCGGGGCCGCCGCGCTGGCGGCGTTCGCGTTCCAGCAGACGCGGGCCCGGACACCGCTGCTGCCGCTCGGTCTGCTGCGGCTCCGCGCGGTCGCGGCCGGGAACGCGGCGATGCTGCTCGCCGGGGCGTGCCTGAATCCGATGTGGTACTTCCTGGCGCTGTCGATGCAGGACGTCCTGCGTCTGAGCGCCCTGGAGACGGGGCTCGGCTTCCTCCCGCACACGCTGCTGACCATGGCCGTCGCGCTGCGCGTCACGCCCCGCCTGATGGGGCGGATGTCCGACCGCGCGCTGATCGCGATCGGGTCGCTGATCGCCGCGGCGGGGTTCCTCTGGCAGAGCCGCCTGTCCCCCGGCGGCACCTACCTGACGGACGTCCTCGGCCCCGCGGTCCTCATCTCGGTGGGCGGCGGGCTGCTCAACACCCCGATCACCAACGCCGTCACCGCCGGCGTCCCCGGGGAGGACGCCGGCGCCGCGTCCGGCCTGATGAACACGACGAAGCAGGCGGGAGCCGCGCTGGGCCTCGCCGTGCTGGTCGCCGCGACCTCCGGCTACGCCGACGCGTTCGCGGTGATGGCGGGCCTCCTGGTGGCGACGGCCGCGGTCGCGGGCGCCCTGCCCGGACGCCCCGGAGCACAAGGCGAGGTCACGGGCCCGGCGCCGCGCGTCAGCCGGCCAGAGCCCTGACCTGGTCGGGCCCGGTGAAGACCTCGGCGCGCATGCCGGCCTCGCGGGCGGCGCGGACGTTGCGCTCGGTGTCGTCGAAGAACAGGACGTCGCCGGGCTTGACGCCGAGGCGCTCGGCGCAGATCTCGTAGGCGCGCGGGTCGGGCTTCGCGACGCCGATGTGGCAGGAGTAGACGAGCGCGTCGAAGCGGTCGAGCAGCGCGCCGTGCCGCGCCTCGAAGCGCGGCACCAGGTCGCCGATGATGTTGGAGAGCAGGCCGAGCGTGCGGCCCGAGTCGGCCAGCTCGCCGACGAGCGCCACCATGGCGTCGTCCACGTCCGTCCAGCTGTCGAGGTCGGCCTCGACCAGCGCGGGGACGTCGGGGAACGACACGCCGAGGCGGGACGCGACCTCCGCCCAGTAGGCCGCGCTCTCCTGCCCGGCGTCGTAGGCGGGGCGGCAGGCCCAGTAGGCGGCCCAGAACGCGGGGCCGGGCGCCCCTGCGAGCCCTTCGATCCGCCGGATCGCCTCAGGGGTCTGGGTTCGGGCGATCACTCCGTACAGGTCGAACACGATCACATCGGCCATGGACCCGAGCCTATGCGGCCCGCCGCGGATCCCCGCGTCCGCAGACGTAGCAAGCGCTTGGTATTGGCCGTAACCTGGGGCGGCGGCGCAATCGAGCAAGCGGTTGGGCGGGCACGGCATAATGAGAGGGTGACGACCACGAGCGCTAAGTCCGGACGATCCCGAACCCGTGCCACGGGCGAGGGCGGTTCCCGCCGCCGTGGCAGGGGCTCGCCCGCCTTGGCGTCGGAACGTCGCGAGCACCTCGTCAGACTCGCCGCCGAACTCTTCGCGGAAAAGGGCTTCCAGGCCACCACCGTCCGCAACATCGCCGACGAGGCGGGCATCCTGTCCGGCAGCCTCTACCACCACTTCGACTCCAAGGAGTCGATCGTGGACGAGATCCTGTCCGGCTTCTTCGACGAGATCATGGCCTCCTACCAGTCGGTGATCGCCGAGGGCCGCAACCCGCGCGACACCATCGCCGGGCTCGTCCGCGTCGCGTTCGGCACGCTGGAGCCGCACCGCGCCGCCATCACGGTGATGCAGAACGACTGGAACTACCTCAAGGGCATGGACCGGTTCGCCTATCTGATCAAGTCCGAGGACGAGGTCGAGAAGATGTGGGTGGACACGCTCCAGGCCGGCCAGGAGGAGGGGCTGTTCCGGCACGACCTCGACCCGAAGCTCACCTACCGGATGATCCGCGACACCGTGTGGGTCGCGGTCCGCTGGTTCCGGCCGGGCGGCCGCCTGAACGCCCAGGGCTTGGCGGAGCACTATCTCAAGGTGATGTTCGACGGCATCAACCTGCACTAGACGGTTCGGGCCGGGCCGCACCGCGTCCTGCTTCGGGCACCGCCGCCGTGGTCGCCTCGGCGACGCTCGGGGCTCGCGGACGGGCGCCGACGGCCGCTGACGGCTGCCTCCGAGCGGGCCTCGTGGCGAGCGTCGCGGCGGCGCCGTCCTCTGCTGTCGCCGCCCGGTTCCGGTCGGCCGTCCGGCCGGCGGCGGCGTGCGGATCTCCCCGAATACATCCGTTCAAGCACATCCGGCGCGGTATCCCACTGTGGGCGGTCGCCAACCCCCATAGTGTGCTTAGTCACAAATTGCCGAGTAGGGGTGACGCATTGGTCCGTGGGGACGCTGTTACTGGAGACATCTACGGGGGGAGGGCGGCATGACGGCTCAACGGGGCGCCTCGGGCCGCGACGAGCCCACGCCCGCGGCCATGCGCGCCGCCACCGCGCGCGGCCTCCAGGAGCAGTTTCCGGGAGTGCGCGTCTGGTTCGGCGAGGCGACCGGGTCGTGGTGGGCGATGGTTCCGCTGCGTGACGGACCGCGGCTGCTGGAGGCGGCGACGCCGCAGCAGCTCCGCGACGAGATCATGAATTTCCGGCACCGGGGGTGACCGCGGTATGCCGCCCGCCGGGAACGGGGCGCGATCCGTTCCCAGCGGGCGTCTCTGCTGAAACTAACCCGAAAACCATTCAGGCACAAGCGCTTGCTCGGTTTTACTCTGCGTCACGGCTCGTACTGGATCGCGGCGCGCTCGGCCGTGATCGGGGTGATGAACGCGTCCACCACCGCGCGGTGGTCGGGGTGGTCGCGGTAGGCGAGGTAGGCGTCGCGGTCGGCGAAGTCCGCGACGATGACGAACTCGTAGGCGCCCGGGTTCACGCCCGCGTCGGCGCCGACGCTGAAGGCCGCTATCTCCGGGATGCGGCCGGGCAGCTCGCGCAGCTTCGCCGCGACCTCGTCCTGCTGGGAGGTCGTCGTGCCCTCGACCCACTTGAACATCGCCACATGACGGAAACCACTCATGCGGGAAAACTACCGGCCGGCCGCGCCGGCGTCCGGGCGGACGCGGCGGCCGACCCTCAGCGGGGGCCGCTCAGAAGCGGCCGAGTTCCGCGGCCGTGATCGCGCCCAGCTCCCAGCACGCCTCCAGGTCGGCCTTGCCGGGCTCGCCCGTCACCACCACCGGTGGCTGGACGGCCTTCCACCGCAGCCCGGTGGTGATGGAGTCGAGCGCGCGCAGGGCGCCGGTCGCGTCGTTGTTGCCGTGCAGGTACGCCCCGAACGGGCGCCGGACGGTCTCCTCCAGGCACGGGTAGTAGACCTGGTCGAAGAAGTGCTTGAGCGCCCCTGAGAGGTAGCCCAGATTGACCGGCGTGCCGAGCAGGTAGCCGTCCGCCTCCAGGACGTCCACGGCCGTCGCCGCCAGCGCCGCGCGGGACACGACCTCCACGTCCTCGATCTCGTCGGTGGACGCCCCCGCGCGCACCGCCTCGTACATCGCCTGCACGGACGGTGACGGTGTGTGATGGACGAGCAGCAACCTCTTCATCACCACGAGCCTATAGACACGGTTCGCGGCCTCCCGGCGGGGGAGACCGGCCATTCCGGGGCGGCCGCGCGAGCCGTAGGCTGCGGTTGAGGGATGAAGAACGTCCGGCCCGGGGAATGAGTTCCAAAGGATCTTGGTTGGGGGCTCAGCGGAGGTGTCCTTCGTGGAACCAGGGAAATCGGCCGCGCCCGCGTCGGCCCGGCCCGTCTGGCCGCTGGCGGCGGCCGCGGCGCTCGTCGCCGTGCTCATCGCGGTGCCCGCGCTGCACGACACGCCGGCATGGCTCGGCCGGCTGTCGCGGATCGTCACCGGCAGCCCCCTCGCCCCCGCGCACGCCATCGCGATCGCGCTCGCGCTCGCCCTCGTCGCCCGCGGCGTCCTGCTGCGCCGCCGCGCCGCCTGGTACGGCCTCGCGGTGCTGGTCGTCCTCGGCCTGCTCGCCGTCGTCACCGGCGAGGACCCGCTGTGGCGGCTGCCGCTGCTCGGCGCCGTCCTCGGCGCATTGTGGCTGGAGCGCGAACGGTTCCCGGTGCGCCCGCACCAGGAGCGCGTCCGCACCGCGGTGAAGACGGGCGCGTTCCTGGTGATCGCCGCGATCGCCGGCTCGCTGCTGTTCGGCGGCGTGTCGGTCCGGTCGGTCGGCGCCGTCGCCGCCGGGCTCGGCGCCACCGGCGCGCCGCTGGACGGCGCGTCCTGGCTGCCCGGCGTGCTCGGCCTCGCGGGCGCCGCCGGGCTGCTCGTCCTGGTCACCACGCTGCTCGCGGCCGACCCCGCGCCGCCGCCCGGCGACGAGGGCGAGCGCCGCCGCGTCGCGGGCCTCGTCGCGCATCCCGGGTCGGACACGCTGGCCCCGTTCGCGCTGCGCCGCGACAAGGCGTACGTGTTCAGCGCGGACGGCCGGGCCGCGATCGGCTACCGCGTCCTGTTCGGCGTCGCGGTGGCGGGCGGCGACCCGGTCGGCGACGCCGGCTCGCACTCCGACGCCGTCCGCGCGTTCCTCGCGATGTGCCGGACGACGGGCTGGCGCCCGGCCGTCCTCGGCGCGAGCGACGAGCTGCTGCCCGCCTGGGGGCCGTGTCGCACGATCGGGTTCGGCGACGAGGTCGTCGTCCACCCCGCGGAGTTCACGCTGGCCGGGCGGCGGATGCGCAACGTCCGGCAGGCGGTGAAGCGCACCGAGAACGCGGGCGTCACGACGCGGATCGTCCCGGAGCGGGAGCTGACGCCCGCGCTGCGCGAGCGGCTGCTGGACGTCGCGTCCCGCTCCCTCGGCGGGGCGGCCGAGCGCGGGTTCTCCATGAACCTCGACGAGCTGCTCACCGGCTACCACCCGGGGGCCGTCGTCGCGATCGCCTACGGCGAGGACAAGGAGCCCATCGCGTTCCAGCGCTACGTCGCCGCCGGGCAGGGCATCAGCCTCGACGCGATGCGCCGCAGCCCCGGCGGCCCGAACGGCGTCAACGAGCGCCTCATCGTCGAGATGATCGAATACGCGGCCGAGCACGGCCACGGCGTCGTCTCGCTGAACTTCGCGGCGTTCCGCGAGCTGCTCGACAACGACGAGCGCGGCCTGCTGGAGAAGGCCGGCTACCAGGCCCTGCACCTGCTGGACCCCTGGATCGCCGTCGAGTCGCTGTACCTGTTCAACAAGAAGTTCCGGCCGTCCTACAAGCCGCGCAACGTGGCGTTCCGCTCGTGGTTCGACATCGTCCAGCTGGCCGCCGCCCTGCTCACGCTGGAGTTCGGCCGCACCGGCGCGGCGCGTCCGGCCGCGGAGCCCGTGACGCAGCCCGTGCACCACCTCGGCCGCTGACGCGCGCCGGGCTCGGGCGCGGGCGCTCCCTCGGCGGGGAATCCTAGAACGTGATTCTATGGAGTCCCCGTGGAGAGGAATGCGGCATGAGCACTGTGGTGCAGGGGCACTGCGATCCGGCGTTCGCCGGCGTCCGGGAGGTGTTCGAGCAGAACTTCGCCGAGGGCCGCGAGCTCGGCGCCGCCGTCGCCGTGTACGCGGGCGACCGCAAGGTCGTCGACCTGTGGGGCGGCACCGCCGACCGCCGCACCGGGCGCGCGTGGCTGCCCGACACCCCCTGCTTCGGCTTCTCCTGCACCAAGGCGGTCACGGCCGCCGCCGCGATGCTGCTCGCCGAGCGCGGCGCCTACGACGTGGACGGCCCGGTCACGGACTGGTGGCCTGAGTTCGGTGCCGCGGGCAAGGACGGCGCCACCGCCGCTCACCTGCTGTCGCACCAGGTGGGGCTGCCCGCGTTCGCGCGCCCGGTGTCGGCCGAGGAGGCCGCGGACCCCGCCGCGCTCGCGTCGCGGCTGGCCGCGCAGGAGCCGGAGTGGAAGCCCGGCTCGGCGCACGGCTACCACGCGCTGACCTACGGCTGGCTCGCCGGCGAGATCGTCCGGCGGCACAGCGGCCGGACGGTCGGCGCGTTCGTCAAGGACGAGTTCGCCGGCGGCCTCGACCTGTGGATCGGCGCCCCCGACGACGTGATCGAGCGCGCCGCGAAGCTGTCGGCGGGACGGCGCGGCGCCGCCGACACGCCCCGCACCGCGGACCGCGGCCTGCTGACCCGGCTCGCCGCCGCGTACGGCGACCCGGACAGCGCGATGAACCGGTCGCTCGGCAACCCCAGCCCGGGCAAGGGCGGCTTCAACAACCCCGTCGTGCTGCGCGCGGGCTGGCCGTCCGCCGGGATGCTCGCCACCGCGCCCGCGTTCGCCGCGTTCTACCGCGACCTCGTGGCGGGCCGCGTCCTGCGGCCGGACACGCTGCGCGAGGCGATGCGCCCGCGCGTCAGCGGCCCGGACCGGACGCTGCTCATCGACAGCGCGTTCGGGCTCGGCTTCATGCGCCCGGCCCAGACGTACTACGTCCCGAAGGCGGCGCGGGCGACGGCGTTCGGGCACACCGGCGCGGGCGGGTCCATCGGCCTCGGCGACCCGGACGCCGGGCTCGCGCTCGCCTACCTGCCGAACCTGATGGGCGACCAGGCGACCGGCGACCTGCGCGCCTTCCGGCTGACCGAGGCGGCGTACGCGTCCCTGTCCTGAGGCCGCGCTGCCCGCGCCGCCGGCGGGCGGTAGCGTCCGGGGCATGGTGGTACGGGAACTGCACGACTGGCCGGCCACGGCCGCGGAGGCCGAGGCGATCCAGGACCGGCTGCGCCCGCTGCTGGAACTGGACGTCCCCGGCCCGGCCGCGCCGCGCACGGTCGCGGGGCTGGACGTCTCCTACGCCGGCGACGGCGGCGGCACCGGGACGCGGCTCGCCGCCGCCGCGGTCGTCCTGGACGCCGCCACCCTGGAGGTGCTGGAGGAGTCGGTGGCCGTCGGCACCGCCGCATTCCCCTACGTCCCGGGCCTGTTCGCGTTCCGCGAGCTGCCGACCCTGCTGGAGGCGCTGCGCGGCCTCACGACCATGCCCGACCTGCTGGTCTGCGACGGGTTCGGGATCGCGCACCCCCGCCGGTTCGGGCTCGCGTGCCACCTCGGCGTGCTGACCGGGCTGCCGTCCATCGGGGTCGGCAAGACCGCCTTCGTCGGCTCCTACGAGCAGCCGGGCGCGCGGCGCGGCGACGCGAGCCCGCTGGTGGACGGCGGCGAGGTCGTGGGGCGGGTGCTGCGCACGCGGGACGGCGTGAAACCGGTGTTCGTGTCCGTCGGGCACCGCGTCGACCTCGACACGGCGTGCCGCCGCGTCCTGGCCCTCACCCCCGAGTACCGGCTGCCGGAGACCACCCGCCGGGCCGACCGGCTGTCCCGGGACGCGCTGGCCCGGCACGGCGACGGGTAGCGCGTCCGCCCTGGAAGGTGGCAGGCTCGTCCCCAACGCAAGGCGGTGACCACCGCAGGTCATCCGCCAGATCGCTGGACGGTGCCCATGGACACCCGCCCGATGCGGGCCGACGCCCGCCGCAACTACGAACGGCTCATCACGACCGCCCGGACCGCGTTCATGGAGCACGGCACGGGCGCCTCCCTCGACGACATCGCCAAGCGCGCCGGGGTCGGGTCCGGGACGCTGTACCGGCACTTCCCGACACGCGACGCGCTGCTGCACGCCGTGCTGCGGGAGCGGATCGACGGGCTCCTCGCGCACGCCGACGAACTGCTCTCCGACCCCGACCCGGCCGGCGCGGAGGCCGCCCTCGGCCGCTGGCTGCGCACCTACCTCGCGGGCGCGGCGACCCCGCGCGGCACCTCGACCGTGATCATCGAGGCGATGTCGGCGGAGTGGGCCGACACCGGCCTCGGCGCCGCCGCGGCGGCGATCTGCGACGCGCTCGGCCGGCTGCTGGCGCGGGCGCAGCGGGCGGGGGCGGTCCGCGCCGAGCTCGACCCGCGCGACCTGCTCCGGCTCACCAACGCGATCGGGGTGGCGTCCGAGCGCACCCCCGACCCGGCCGCGTACGCCGACCGGATGCTGACCCTGCTCTTCACCGGGCTGCGCGCCTGACGCCCGGGGCCGCCTTGTTCCGTTGACCAAGCGTTCGCTAGGTTAGCCGCAGGCTTACGGGCGACGAGGAGCGTTGATGGGTCAGCTGGACGGCAAGGTGGCGCTGATCACCGGTGGTGCGCGCGGGATGGGCAAGTCGCACGTCCGCCGGTTCCTGGACGAGGGGGCCAAGGTCGTGTTCGGCGACGTCCTGGAGGAGGAGGGCGCCAAGCTCGCCGCCGACCTCGGCGACGCCGCTCGCTTCGTCCGGATGGACGTCACGTCGCCGGACGACTGGCAGACCGCCGTCGAGACCGCGACGTCCGCGTTCGGCGCGCTGAACGTCCTGGTCAACAACGCCGGGATCATCCGGCACAAGACCATCGAGGACATGGGCCTCGACGAGTTCCGGCAGATCCTCGACGTGAACCTCGTCGGCCAGTGGCTCGGCGTGAAGTCGGTGACCGCGCCGATGCGCGAGGCCGGTGGCGGCTCGATCGTCAACGTGTCGTCCACCGAGGGGTTCATCGGCGCGTCCGGCCTCGCCGCCTACAGCGCCAGCAAGTTCGGCGTCCGCGGCCTCACCAAGTCCGCCGCGCGCGAGCTCGGCGAGTACGGCATCCGGGTGAACTCCATCCACCCCGGCGGCGTCGTCACCCCGCTGTTCATGCAGGACGACATCATCGCGGCCAAGGCCGACAGCGCCGACGCGTTCCTGAACTCCCTCCCCCTCGGCCGCATGGCCAAGTCCAAGGAGGTCTCGGGCCTGGTCGTCTACCTGGCGTCGGACGACTCGTCCTACTGCACCGGCAGCGAGGTCCTGGTCGACGGCGGCATGCTGACGGGCGCGGGCTACTGAGAGACGGGCCGCCCGGAGGCGGCCCACCTCCCCTACGGACGCCGCTCGGTCCACCCCTCGACGGCCTCCAGCTGCGCGGCCAGCGAGATGAGCGTCGCCTCGTCGGAGTCGTGCCCGAGCAGCTGCGCCCCGATCGGCAGACCGCGCTTGGTCAACCCGGCCGGGACGTTCACTCCCGGCCACCCGAGCACATTCCACGTCCACGCGTAAGGGCAGGCCGCGGCGACCCCCGACTGCGTCTTCTGGTAGCCGGCCCCGTCGAACGCACCCACCCGCAGCGGCGGCTGCGCGGTAGTGGGCGTCAGCACGACATCGGCGATCTGGAAGATGCGCCCGACCTTCCGCCGCAGATGGGGGTCCATCTTCTTCGCCAGCGGCAGCAGCCGCTTCCCGACGACGCGTCCGATGCGCGCCTCGACCTCCGTCCGGGGTTCGGGCCGCGGATTCGGCAGCGAGTCCAGCCAGTCGGCGACGCCGGCCGTCCCGCGCGGAATGAGCCCGAGCCCGACCAGCCCGTAGTCGGGATCGGCCGGGAACACCTTGTGCCCGAGATCGGTCAGCCTCCGGGCCAGCCGCTCGACCGCCGCCCGAATCTCCGGATCGAGCTTCCCGCTGACGCCGAACGCCGTCCGGAAGGAAATGGCGATCCTGAGCCGCCCCGGCTCTCGCCGAGCGGCCTCCACGAAAGGCGTCGTGGGCGGATCGACCTGATAGACATCGTCCGGGTGGCTTCCGCTCAGCACATCAAGCATCAGAGCGGCGTCCTCGACGCTCCGCGCCAGCGGCCCCCAAACGGTGATCCCGTTGAACGGATCGGTCTGCGGATACCCCGAAACCCTCCCCCGCTGCGGCTTGATGCCGACGAGCCCCGTCCACGCCGCCGGGATCCGGATCGACCCGGCCCCGTCGGAGCCGACCGCCGCCGCGACCATCCCCGCCGCCACGGCCGCCGCCGAACCCCCCGACGACCCGCCCGGCGTGTAGTCGGGATTCCACGGATTCCGCGCGCACCCGTACTCGGGCGACTCGCTGAACGGCCACAGCCCGAGCTCGCACGTCGTCGTCTTCCCGACGATGACGGCCCCGGCCGCCCGCAGCCGCCGCACCACCTCCGCGTCCCGCACCGCCGGCCGGTGGTCCCCGGCGACCGCGAACGGCGTGGTCTCCCCCGCCAGGTCGGTGTCGTCCTTGATGGCCACGGGCACCCCGAGCAGCGGCAGCCGCTCGCCCTCCGCGAGCCGCTTGTCGGCCGCCAGCGCCTCCTGCGCCGCGGCCTCCGCCCGCACCACCCGGAACGCCCCGAGCGACTCCTTGCGCCCGATGCACTCCAGGCTCTCCTCGACCAGTTCGCTGGAGGAGACGTCCCCCCGCGCCAGCGCCGCCGCCTGCCCCGCCAACCCCAACACGCGACCTCCCGGTATCGTTCGTTCGAACGAACGATACTGAACGCGCACGACGTAGGGAAGACTGTGCACCGATGAGCGCCCGCGACGAGATCCTCCAGGCCACCCTCCGCCTCATCGGCGAGCGAGGGATCGGCGCCGTGACCAACCGTGCCGTGGCCCGCGCGGCCGGCGTCTCCCTCGGCTCCCTGACCTACCACTTCCCGAGCCAGGAGGACCTCCTCCGCGAGGCCCTGCACACCTTCGTGGAGCAGGAGATAGCCCGCATCACGGCCTACGCCACGGCCCTCGCCGACTCCGGCGTGGCCCCGGCCCAGGCCCCCGACCAGGTCGAGAAGGCGATCCTCGACTTCACCGACGGCCCCGAGCAGATCGCGAACCTCGAACTCCACCTGCACGCCGCCCGCGACCCGGGCCTCCGCGAGACCTCGAAGCGCTCCGTCGCCGCCTACGACGACCTGGCCACCGCCGTCCTCACGGCCCTCGGCATCCCGGACGCAGAACGCCACGCCCCCGCGATCGTCGCCATGCTCTACGGCCTCGCCATCCGCCGCCTCGCCACCGGCGACCCCTCCGGCACCGCCGACGCGTTCCGCCTCCTCCTCCTGGGCGCCCTCCCCCGCTGAAACGGCTTCTGGCCCGCACGGCCCCAGAGCGGGGTTACGGGGCCGTGCGGGCCAGAAACCTGTCTCAATCAGGAACCTCAGTCGGAACCTCAGCCGACGCTCGCTTCGCTCTCCGCCTGTGCACCTCCGCCGTCTCTTAGTTCTGACACCCGCAACGCTAGGCCCCCCACCCCCGCAACAGAACGCCCTTAAGCCTCACTTAGGGAAGGGCTCACCCACTCTTATTTAGAGCCCGTCCGAAGCCGTCCGGGAAAGTCGTACAGAGAGCCGCTCACCTGCAAAAACGGCGGAAGGAGCTCAGGGGAACAGTCCAGTACAGTCGAGCGCTGTCGGCTTGACCCGACCTGTGTTGGCTCCCGAGATTGGCTCCCCTAGCTCCCTCCCTCTCCGCAGGGAGGAGGCCACCCCATGGCCCTCGAAATCACCGAAGCAACGATGACCGCGACGGTAAACGGCGAGGTCATCGCCACCGGAAAGCGCGTAGGGGACGTCTGGCACGTCACCACATGGCCGCGCCTACTCGACCGCAACTCCGCAATCACGGCCCTGTCTCTAGCCGAACGCGTCATCACCCACGGCGAGGACGACCCGTGCAGCATGGAGTGGCGTAGGGAGCTGGCACGTGACTGACCGCCTCATCTGGATCACTACTGCGCTCGCCGTGGTGGCGGTGGCCGCCGTGGCAGCCGTCATCTCGTACCGCCACGCCTACGAACTCGTCCACTCCCACGGCGAGGCTGGCCCCACGGCGCGCCTCGTCCCGTTCACCGTGGACGGCCTCATCTGGGCAGCGTCCATGGTGATCCTGGATGCAAGCCGCCGGAAGCAACCCGCACCACCACTGGCGAAGTGGAGTCTCGCCGTAGGCATCGTGGCGACGGTAGGCGCCAACGTGGCGCACGGCGCCTCTCACGGCCCCGTCGGCGCGATAGTCAGCGCATGGCCGGCACTCGCCCTCGTAGGCTCCTTCGAACTCCTGATGACCCTCACACGCGCCGCAGCCAGCTCAGACCTCGTCCCGAACGAGGGACGCACCAAACTGGTACAGCCGCGCACCAAAGTGGAGCAGACACCGGAACAGGCAGTGCTGAACGAGTACAGAGCAAGCTTGCGGGGCCCTGGCCGCCCGCTCTCCCAGCGCTACCTAGCCGAGAAACATGGCATCGACCGGCGCAAGGTCAAACAGATCATTACCGCTTCGGAGCACTCGACCCCAACCTGAGCCGCGATAGCCCCAGTCACGCCCATGACTGGGGCTATCCGCCTCCCGTTACTTAAACAGGAGTTCCATGACCCGCACTCACTCAGGCAGTGGCCAGTGCGGGGGACGCACCGACAACCTTATACAGGCCCAATCAAACGAGAAGCACCCTGCCAAGCGCTATAGACTTGACCCGCGGTAGGCGACAACACCCTACGACAGGACAAGGCCCCCCGATGAACCTCGATGGGACAGTAAACGTAAGCGTGAAACTTTCCTGGCAATTTATAGGTGATATAACGCTAGACATTGACGACAACATCACTTTCCCGTCGATGCGTTCAATTTACAACAGGGGTGGCGTATATCGCATCGTTGGGAGGCGGCCAGTCCATGCCACGGGCACCTCCGAGCAACCTTCTCGCTGGTGGCTCTACATTGGCCAATCAGGCAATATTCAAGCTCGCATGAATAAGTATCGCAATCCAAGTCCGGACCAGAAAACAAATGTCCGAATAAACAGTGCGCTACGCTTCGAGTTGGAGCGGGGCACGGAAGTGGCATTGTTTATAGCCCACAGGATGGAAATCAAGGTTGGTCGACAGTGGATGAACCTTGACACTGGCAGCACGACACAGAGAACCCTGGCCGAGTGTGCAGCACTCATCCAAACCTACCAAACCGAAAATCTACTCGATGTTGATTTGCTAAACAGAGGTCTAGACGATTCGGTCGACCGTGAATTCAAAGATATCCCCTGGCCACATTGACAACCTCTTCCGCCGAAATGGGCTAGCATAAACCTGCTGTACGCACGTTCAGGAAAATGCGGCGGCGGTTGACCATATGCGCTCGAAGCTCTCCAGGTAGGTGCTGGACATATCGCCGTCTCCGGATCTGCGGAGTTGCAGGACGGGGGCATGGGACGCTGCGATCCCGTAGGCGTGGGGGTTGATCAGAAGATTGTCATCGGCGCGGTAGATGGAGTTGTAGAGCACGGTGTCATGGAGCCGGATCTCAGCGCCGTCCACGTCCCGCAGAGCCCGGTAGCGTACGAGGGCGTTGCGGATCATTGCGGCCATGGACTCGCCTACGCCCTCGTCACTGCCGCGCTCTAGCAATGCATGTCCCGTCCGGGTCACCGAGCAGGATGCGCACGGAGACGCCGTCACATGCCCTCTCGGCGAGCGCGCGCATGATGCCCATGTCCCCGGCGAAGAGTCCGGCGTAGGCCAGAATGCCGATCTCGTACCGCGCACTTTGAAAGAGCCTTTGCCATACAGGACAAGGGACGGCCCACCGGTGCGGGTAGGTCGCTAGGACGCCGATCGTCGGTGACGCCGTCCGAACGTCCGCCATGGCGAGCTGCGGCCACAGCTCCGCCTCGTCCCGTCCGACGAGGGACACGATTCTCGTCCGGTGGCGCGGGTACGGCACGCGTCCAGCGGCTCATCGGTGGACGATCTTGGGGTCCACTCTCAACCGGGCCGCAATGCCGGCTTCGGTCAGCACGCGTCCCCTGCGCCCCCTTATTCGGGATCTTGTCGAGAGGCAGTCCAGGTCAGTCGCATCCCGAGTCGCTCACCTGCAAGAACAAGGGATGGAACCCAAGACCCAGTCCGGCACAGTTGGCCCGTTGCCCCCACCGAAGGGCGTTGGCTCCCGGTTCTATCCCCAGACTCCTCCCCCTCAGAAGGGAGGAGGCCACCCCGTGCCGTAGAAATCACCGAGGCCAAGATGACCGCCGCAGCAAACGGCAATTCATAGCCCACGGCCGCTCGCTCCCGGCCACCTGGCAAGTCGTCACTTGGCAAATCCCTCGGGAGCGCATCGAGCGATCACAGCCCTCACGCTCGCCTACCACCTAACCGCCCACATCGAAGAAAGTCCTCATGGAGCTGCCTGAGGCTACAAACCAGCCACCACCTGCTTGCGTTCGAAATCACGACCGCACTTACCACCACCGCAGTCTAATAGTGGTGGCGATTCACGGATGCACACATCAAAGCTAAGCGCTAAGTCCTATCAGCAACTGAGATACGTCCACTGAAGCCCCGCCGTTGATTGTCGCGATGGCAAGCGAACCAGTTTTACCGTCAATCAAAACGTCACCATCTCCTCTGACTTCAAATGCAGTAGATTTGTCAGATACTGTGGCGAGCGCTATGCCATGAGTCTTCGCGAAGTTGATAGCACCGACCTGATATGGAGCCGTTGCAAACATAACGGCCTTATGGGCACCCACACTTTGTTTCTTCTGGTTCAGAACTTGCACCAACTCGCGCTTTATTGGGTTCTTATGCTTTTTGGCCTCCACCAGTACCAGGAAAGACATGCCCATGAGTTCATACCTGATCGTGGCGTCAAAGTCATAAGTGCCGTCGGCTGCTTCTATGACTTCGTGCAACCTGACTTCGATATTGTCCACCAGCGATTCGGCTGCCATAAACTCTCGACAGACGAATTTCTCAAAATCTGCGGGAGTGACATCCGCGAGAGGTCGCCGATATGTCACATCGGAGGCAGTAGGTTCATCAGACATTCTTGTAATCACTCAAATCGATGATATATATGGCACTTCTACTCAGAATCCCGTCATACTCTAACTCTCGGTAGGCAATTTCAACCTCCGATTGAACCTGATGCGAGGCTGCTCATTACATTGCGCAATGCTTCACAGAGTTTAAGGGCATCACTACGTGTCATAGCCTTGGGGTGCCATTCCAAGAAGAACTCAAACTCGCCCCGCTGACCAGGGTGACGCAGCGCGCCGTACGTAGTTCGATAGGGAGCGATGGCATTGTCAATCCAACGATTAAGGATGCCCCGCATCTTTTCGTTGGAAGTATTCTCAAGGGAGACTCGTTGAGTCGGCTTAAAATGCATGTACAGATAATTACTCGTAGCCGACTTGCGCGAATGCGCCCCCTCTCTCCATTGTGGGGCTATTTCCCAACTACCTGCTGCGTTGGCAAAAGACGTGATCTCGCCCTGTGGAGGGTACCCCATCATCTGATAGAAAACTTCCTCCAGGTAACGCTGAGTGCCAATGCTGCCATCCTGATCAGTATGGCTGAGATCTTGATTTATCCGGCCAAGCCTCTCGATGATAACCGCGAAGTCCTGGATTCTATCTTCTGGCGAGAATTGTACGCAGTCTCGATAGAGATCAATCGTCGCCTTCGCCGCCCCCACAGGACACGATTGGGCCAAGGTTTGATTGAGACGATCAACATTGTTGTTAATATTGATCGGCTCCGGATCGTCATTGACAAAGCTGAAATACATCAATTGTCCGAATGAATAAACATCCAAGGCTGGGGTTCTACTTCTCGCTGCCTTGGGATTAAAAGCAACATATTGCTCGGGTGCGGCATAATACACAACACCCATAGCGGTCTTTGTGGCTTTCTGCGTCTGGGTACTAAACCAGGCGAGATCGAAGTCCGTTAGATAAGGCCAATAGATACCGTCCGGCCCGTACTCGCAAACGATATTTTCCGGCTTTATATCCCTATGGATTACATTATGCAAATGGGCGTGCTGTATCGCCTCTGTGCATTTAAGGAGCAGAACAACAATTTCACTGGGCTCCATGAATCGGCCGATAGCGAGATCTCTCAGATTATCGCCATCAATATAATCCATGACGAATCCTGGCGGGCAATCACTGTAGTCATGAACATTTACTATGCGGGGGTGATTAAGCATCCGCATAGCGTCGTAACCGTTCTTGAAACGCCTGACCTTCTCCCTGTCAGACAGTTCACTCGCGTGAAATAGCTTATATGCGAGCTTCCTGTCATCATCACACTTCAGTCGCCACACTTTACCAAAACCGCCGGCGCCTATCTGCTTATCCAGGAGGCCCCAACGTGTCTTGGTCCCCGGCTCTACAACGCCCAGTTCGCTCTGGAAACGAAGTAGCGTAGCCTTGCAACTTCTAAACTCCTCTCGTTGGGAGAGGCCTTGAATTTGCTCTTTGCGCGCAAACCAGTCGCTGATTGCCTCCAGTCTCCGGCAAGCCGCGGAGTAACCTTCCGTCCGCCAGTTAACATCCGCCGACCGAAGCTTATTATATTGATTGAGATGGTCTCGGGCCTCGCGTTCAATGAGCGCATATTCTTGTTCGGGTCTAGGAGGTGAGAGCACTGGGGTAAATCCAGTTCCCATTATCACTCGACCTCTTACTCGGCCGCCAAAAACAGGCTCTTGCCGAAGGCCGTCTACTGACGCCATTTCTCGCGAAACTACTTCATAGAGACTGTGTACTGTGACATCTCCGACATGATCGGCCGCATAGCCCAGTAGCGCATGCAGCAGGTAGTAGGTGAAGATGCCGTGCCCTAAATTGGAACTCTCCAGAGCCTTTTGCTCCGGCGCGCATGCCGCAATTACTACAGCTGATGGATCGGACTGGCGAACGACTGCTTGAACGTCAGAGTTGGAGATTTGGCGCGTAGAAAGAGGCCCATTTGTTCCGCTAGCAGCCGTGCCAGAGTGGCAACAGTCTAGGATAATGATTACTTGCGTCGAGGATTCTTCTGGCGACTCGGCAACACTCATTAGAGTGGCGAGATTTACCCCCTCATCGAAGTCTTGATTGTCATGAGTCACCAGGAACGCGCCTATATCGTTGATGACACCATGTCCGGCAAAATAGAAAAGAATCTTCTCGGCGCCAGAGTTCTTCGCCTCTAGCAACCACCTCAATATCGCTGCCTTAGTGACCTGCTCATCAAGAAATAAATCAACTTTGAAATCATACTCGGCAAAGGTGAGAACTTCAGCGACTTCCTCAGCATCGTTGACGCAGTCTCTGAGTGCAGGCCAACGGCCCCCGTATGAGCTCACTCCAGCAACGAGAGCAATCTTTCGACCCACTATGCCACCCCTGTCCTTGCGCACCAAAAGTTATGGTACTGGGTCAACCAGCGGGTTCGTTGGCTGTTGCGGCGGTTTCGGCCAGATTAGGCCGCACAGCTGGCGCCTACAAGGACGCCCTGGGCCGGTGAAGAGGTCCCGCGCATCTCGCGGGGCTCTTGGACTGGCCTGGGTGCCGTACTCGTGGTCTCCGGCCCGTCAAGTCCTCCGAACGTGACCTCATACGAGACGGCGCCCATGGTCCTTCAACCGCCCAGCGAGGCCGACGCCAGTAACGATGGCATCTCCGACTTGAGTCCGTCCGGCTTGTGATTGGCCATGCTGGGCGCTCACCTGGGGGGCACAGGTTCTCCGTCGACCCCACCGCGAAGGGCCTGCGGGTTCGACCGCCACCTGTAGGCGAGGGAGTGTCCTCCATGCTGACCTAGGGCGAGACCATGACGACGCTCAGCCGTCGCGTATTCGGCATCGCCGACATGGCCGTGGACGCGTTGCGCAGCCCCAGGACGCAACAAGCGGCGGAGCCTCAAGGCCGGCGGAGCCTACCGGGAACACGGCCTCGTGTTCTGCCACGAGGACGGGCGACCATACGCCGCGCAACACGACACCGGTACTGCTTCACCAAGGTGCTCAAGGCAACGGACCTCGGCCATGTGAAGGTGCCCGCCCAATCTGCGGCACGCGTTCGCCTTCATGTTGAGTGCTCGCGACCTGCCCAAAGAGGAGATCATCATCCTCGTCGGGCACTCCGGCACGTAGATCATCGAGACCGTCTACCGCCACCAGCTCAAGTCCGAGATCCGCGACGGTGCCGAGCACTGAACGGCATCTTCGCGAGCAACACCGCAAAGTCGGTGTCGGCGTGTGACTCCCGTGTTGACTTTCCCAGACTCCCAACAGACTCAGCACGCTCCTCTGCCTGTGGCGCCGCAGGATCCGCCCCCGTACCTCACTTGGGAACCCGCTGCACCGCGCTTATTCGGGGGGGTGCGGGAGGGGTGGCGGGCGTAGGAAAAGAAGAGTCTTCGTTACGTTGCGTCTCTCATATGTCACTCTGGGTTATGTTCTGACTGCATGTCGGACGAACATGGAGGGGTTAGATGCGCGTAGGGACGAAAGTCGGTGCGGGGCTGGTGGCGGGCATGCTCGCCGCGGGGACGCTGAGCGTCGCGACGGCCGCCCAGGCGGAGCCGCCGCCGCAGCCGGGGCAGCAGCAGGAAGAGGAGGGGCACGGGCCCGGGGCGATCATCGTGGGGCCGGAGGGCGCCGCCAAGGCGATGGACCGGCTCCTCTCCCGGGACGAGGAGCGCGTCCACTGGTGCCACGGGACGGTCCTGCCGTCGGACGGGCTGAACGTCCGTACCGGGCCGGGCCTCGGGTACGTGAAGGTCGGTGCCCTGGCGCACGGGACCCACGTCCGGACGGACTGGGACACCATCCAGCGCCGGGACGGGTACCTGTGGGTCCGGATGAGCCCGCAGCGCTGGATCGCCGACTACAAGCTCGGCAACGGCAACGGCAACGGCAAGTGGTACGTCCGGTACTCGGACTGCTGACCGGGCGGGGCCGCCGCCCTACGGGACGGCGGCCCGCTCGCATGTCGCGCAGTTGTAGCGTTGCCGGATGGAACAGGTGCCGTACACCGGCGGGGAGAAGGAGAGCCTGAAGTCGGCTCTCGATCGGCATCGTGATGTGGTGCTGTGGAAGCTTCAGGGGTTGGACGAGGAGCAGGCGCGGCGGGCCATGACGCCGTCCGGGACGAGTCTGCTCGGGTTGACGAAGCATCTGGCGGCCGTCGAGTACTCGTGGTTCTGCGAGACGTTCGGGCGAGAGACCGAGCCGCTGCCGTTCGACGACGACGATCCGGACACCGATCTGCGGGTCAAGCCCGGTGAGACGACGGACGGGATCGTCGCGTTCTACGGGCGGGCGAGGGCGGCGGCGGACGAGGTCATCGAGGAGCTGGACCTCGAGGCGCGCGGGACGGCCTGGCACGGGGCGACGGTGACGCTGCGGTGGGTGCTCATCCACATGGTCGAGGAGACCGCGCGGCATGCCGGGCACATGGACGTCGTCCGGGAGCTGATCGACGGTGCGACCGGTGACCACGCGCGGGACTAGGGGCCGCTAGTACGAGCTGGGCGCCGTCGGGATGTTGCCGCCGGCGAGGACGCCTGCGACGGCGATGGCGGCGGCGATGAGCAGGCCCACGACGGCGATCGCGGCGGCGGCGGCGTACTGGGAGCGGCGCGGCGCGTACGGGGAGCGCGGGGGCTTCATGCCGGTCACGTTAGGGCCGCCCGGCGGCGGGAGCCGCGTGGTTAAGGCGGATTTAAGGCCGCGTTAGGTGCGGGAGTGGCGGCGGCGGCCGACGAGGCGGCGGGAGCGGCGGGCGGGCGGGAGCCAGCGGGTCCGGAACCACATCTGCACCTGGGCGCCGCCGAGGACGCTGCGGTGGATGCGCAGGTAGCCGCCGGTGGACTCGGCGGCGCGGCGGGCGATGTCGAGGCCGAGGCCGGTGGAGCCGCCGCCGCTGCTGCCGCGCTTCAGCGCGGCGTCCGGGTCGGCGATGCCGGGGCCGCCGTCGGCGACGAGGATGCCGGTGACGCCCTGCCCCTGGTGGAGGGTGACGACGAAGCCGGTGCCCTCGGCGGTGTGCCGGAAGATGTTGCCGAGCAGGGCGTCGACGGCGGCGGCGAGCTCGGTGCCGGGGATCGGCAGCGGCGCGGGGCCCTCGGCGCCGATCAGCTCGCAGGAGCGGCCCTCGTCCTCGGCGAGGACGGACCAGAACGCGACGCGGTCGCGCAGCACCTTGGACGCGTCGCAGCTGCCGCGCCCGGTGGGCCGCCGGACGGTCCGGATGATCTGGTCGACCTCGCGCTCGATGCGGTCGACGGCCTCGCGGGTCTGCTCGGCGACGGGGCCGTCCCCGAGGGCCTCGGCGTTGAGGCGGAGCGCGGCGAGCGGGGTGCGCAGGCGGTGCGACAGGTCGGCGGCCATCTCGCGTTCGGCGGACAGCAGCTGGACGACGTGGTCGGCCATCGCGTTGAACGCCAGGCCCGCCTCGACGAGTTCGGGCGGCCCGTCCGGTTCGATGCGGACCGACAGCTCGCCGTCGCCGAACGCGCCCGCGGCCTCGGCGAGCCGCCGGGTGGAGCGGATCATGCGGTTGCCGAGCCGGTCGGCGACGGCGACGGACCCGGCGACGAGCGCGCAGGCGACCGTCGTCATGACGAGCCACGCCTTCCAGACACCGCGCGACAGGTCGTCGTCGGGGAGGAACACCTCGACGACGGCGGTGCGGCCGGCGTCCAGCGACACCGGCTGGAGCAGGGCGTACCCGCCGTTGACGCGGGCGGTGTAGGAGCGGCCGCGGCGCCCGGCCTCGGTGAGCTGCTCGGGACGGGCGCTGAAGTCGCCGTGGGCGTCGCGCGGGACGAGCCCGCCGTCCGGCAGGTGCACGGTCATCCGCCCGGCGGCGCCGGCCTGGGTGCTGGCGACGGCGCGTTCGAGGGCGGCGGGGTCCTCGGTGACGACGAGGACGGGCCCGAGCGCGCTCGCCTGGCGCTCGGCGGTGGTGAGGGCGCGGTCCCGGGCGATCTCCCGGACGGTCAGCGCGAGCGGGATCAGGAACGCCAGCGCGACCATGGAGGTGACCGCCAGGGACACCAGGACGAGCGTCTTCCTCATGACCGCGGGTCGGGCTCGGCCAGCCGCACGCCGACGCCGCGGACCGTGTGCAGGTAGCGGGGCGCGGCGGCGGTCTCGCCGAGCTTGCGGCGCAGCCAGGACAGGTGGACGTCGATGGTCTGGTCGTCGCCGTACGCCTGCCGCCACACCTCGGCGAGCAGTTCGCGCCGGGCGACGACCCGGCCGGGGCGGGCCGCGAGGTAGGCGAGGAGGTCGAATTCGCGGCGGGTGAGTTCGAGCTGCTGGCCGTCCAGCATCGCCTCGCGCCGGTCGAGGTCGATGTGCAGGCCGCCGACGCTCAGCTCCGCGGCCGGCCCGGAGCGCGCCGACCGGCGCAGCACGGCGGCGAGGCGGGCGCTGAGGTGCTCGATGGAGAACGGTTTGATCAGGTAGTCGTCGGCGCCCGCGTTGAGTAACCGGACGATCTCCGGTTCGTCGTCGCGGGCGGTCGCGATGATGACCGGGACGTCGGAGATGCCGCGCAGCATCTTCAGCACCTCCGCGCCGTCGAGGTCGGGGAGCCCGAGGTCGAGGACGACGACGTCGGGCGGCGACTGCGTGACCTCGCGCAGCGCGTCCATCGCGGTGCCGACGCTGCGCACGACATGCGACCGCACGCTCAGTTCCCGAATTAGGGCGGTCCGGACATTCGCGTCATCCTCGACCACCAAAACACTCGCCATGGCGGAACCGTATGCCACCATGTGCCCATGCGTCGCGCGATGTCGTATGTTGCCCCGTGGGCCGGGGTGACCGCGCTCGCGGTCGCCTTATCGTGGCTCGGGGTGCGCGACGTCGTGCGCGGCGCGGTGTCGGAGCGCTCGGCGCCGCCGCCGATCGCCGGGCCGGTGATCCACTCCAGCCCGGCGGCGCCGCCGGGGCCGCCGGCGATCGGATCGCCGACCGCGCGGCCGAAGCCGCCGGACGGCGCGGACCGGGCGCCCACGCCGACGAAGTCCGCGAAACCGCCGCCGCCCGGCAAGCCCTCCAAGACCCCGCCGAAGACGCCCGACAACGTGCGCAGCTACGCGACCCGGGGCGGGCGCGCCGCGATGTCGATCGAGAAGGACCGGGTGCGGCTCGTCTCGGCGACGCCGAACCCCGGCTACGAGACGCGCGTGACGCAGGCCGAGGGCTGGCTCCGCGTCGACTTCCTGGACGACGAGCACACTTCGTCGGTCATCGCGTCCTGGTACGAGCACGAACCGATGGTGAAGGTGTACGAATATTGAGCCGAGCCGGGGAAGGACGACGCCATGCCCATCATTTCGCGAGGTTTCCGCGGACGGCGTCCCTCCGGGGACCACGAGCTCCCGCCCGGCCAGTACGAGACGTCCGATTTCCCGGTGCTGTCGGCGGGTCCGACCCCGCAGGTCCCGCTGGACGAGTGGGAGTTCACCATCAGTACGGAGAGCGGCACCGACCACCGGTGGAGCTGGGACGACCTGATGGCGCTGCCCGCGGAGACGCCCACCGTCGACCTGCACTGCGTCACCAAATGGTCAAAATTCGACACGGAATGGCGAGGCGTTTCTTTGGACGTCCTTTTCGAGGACGTGGAGAGCGCCGCCGATTTCACTCTCGTCCACTCCTACGGCGGCTACACGACGAATCTGCCGCTGGAGGATCTGCTCGACGGCAAGGCATGGATCGCCTACGGCTATGACGGCGGAGAACTGCCTCCGGAGCACGGCGGCCCGGCCCGCCTCCTCGTCCCGCACCTGTACTTCTGGAAGTCGGCGAAGTGGGTGCGCGGAATCCAGCTCGGTCTAGAGGACGAGCCGGGGTTCTGGGAAAGCGCCGGCTACCACGACTACGGAGACCCATGGCGGGAGCAGCGGTACCAGGGCGACTAGGCGGGCGGCTGCGCTGGCACACCGCCGAGCTGGTGGAGCGGCGCGCCGAGTCGGCGACGGCCGCGACGCTGGTGTTCGACGTCGCCGGGTGGCCGGGCCATCTGGCGGGCCAGCACGTCGACGTCCGGCTCACCGCCGAGGACGGCTACAGCGCGCAGCGCAGCTACTCGATCGCGTCCGCGTCCGGCGGCGGGCGGGTCGAGCTGACCGTGCAGCAGGTCGCGGACGGCGAGGTGTCGCCGTACCTCGCCGAGGAGATGGCGCCGGGCGACCTCGCGGAGTTCCGCGGGCCCGTCGGCGGCTGGTTCGTGTGGCGGACCGAGCAGACCGAGCCGGTGCTGCTGGTGGCGGGCGGGTCGGGCCTCGTCCCGCTGATGTCCATGGTCCGGACGCGGCGGGCCGCCGGGAGCCGCGTCCCGTTCCGGCTGCTGTACTCGGTGCGCGGCCCCGACGACCGGCTCTACGCGCGCGAGCTGGCGCACACCGACCCCGGCCTGGACGTGACGCTCCTCTACACGCGCACGTCACCGGACGGCCAGCCGCGCAAGCCCGGCCGGATAACCCCGGAAGACCTCGTCCAGTACGGATGGCCCGCCGACTTCGAGCCGTCCTGCTACGTGTGCGGCCCGACCGGCTTCGTCGAGAAGGCCGCCACGTACCTGGTCATGCTCGGCCACGCCCCCGAAAGAGTCCGGACCGAACGCTTCGGCCCCACCGGCGGATGACCCGCCGGCGGACGGCCTGGCGGGCGGACGACCCAGCGGAGGATGACATGACCGCCCTCGACGACCAGGACGACGCCTTCACCGACGGCAACGCCCTCGCGGGCGCGCTGTCGGAGGTCTTCGCGGTCGACCTGACCGCCGCCGAGAGCCGCTGCGCCAACTGCGGGCGCACCGGGCCGGTCGGCGCGCTGCGCGTCTATGCACGCGCGCCCGGGTTCGTGGCCCGCTGCCCGGGATGCGGCCACGTCGTGCTGCGCCTGGTGCGCGGCCCCGGCACCGTCTGGCTCGACCTGCGCGGGGCGGTCGCGCTCGCCGTCCCGGTGGACGACTGACCGCGACGCTTCGGCGATTTCTACCGTTTCGGCGGCGACCCCGGCGGGAAACAGCAGATCACAACTCCTGGGGCCGGCGGGGGCGGTCGGAAAGGTCAGAGCTCCCATGGTCCTGGATCCCGGAGAGGCCGGCCGCGCCCGCGCGGCGGACGCCGGCGAGCGGCGCGCGCAGGTGCGCAAGGCCGCCGCCGCGAGCGTCATCGGCACGTCTATCGAGTGGTACGACTTCTTCCTCTACAACACGGCCGCGGCGATCGTCTTCAAGGACGTGTTCTTCCCCGAGTCGAGCGACTACGCGGGGACGCTGTCGGCGTTCGCGACCTACGCGGTCGGGTTCGCGGCCCGCCCGATCGGCGCGGCGATCTTCGGGCACTGGGGCGACCGGCTCGGCCGCAAGGCGACGCTGATCGTCACGCTGGTGCTGATGGGGGTGTCGAGCGCGCTGATCGGCGTCCTGCCCGGCACGGAGACGATCGGCTGGGCGGCGCCCGTGCTGCTCGTCGTGCTGCGCATCCTGCAGGGCATCGCGGTCGGCGGCGAGTGGAGCGGCTCGGTGCTGCTGTCCATGGAGTGGGGAGACCGTAAGCGGCGCGGGCTGATGGCGAGCCTGCCGCAGCTCGGCGTCCCGATCGGGCTCATCCTCGGCACCGGCATGATGACGGCGATCGCGCTGTCGGCGGAGGACGCCTTCAAGGACTGGGCGTGGCGCATCCCGTTCCTGTTCAGCCTGGTGCTCGTCGCGATCGGGCTGTGGGTGCGGGTCCGGGTGATGGAGACGCCGCTGTTCGCCGAGGTCGTCGCGCGGAACGAGGTCTCCCGCGTCCCGGTGGCCGAGGTCGTGAAGCGGCACCCGCGGGAGATCGTCCTCAGCGCGCTGCTGCGCTGCTCCGAGCAGATGCCGTTCTACCTGTTCACCTCGTTCGCCCTCACCTACGTGGACGACCACCTGGAGATGGCGGAGGGCCTCGCGCTCAGCGCGGTGACGGCCGCGGCGGTGCTGGAGCTGTTCACGATCCCGGCGGCCGGGCACCTCGGCGACCGGATCGGCCCGCGCCGGGTGTACGCGGCGGGGTCGCTGCTCGTCGCGGTGTTCGCGTTCCCGTACTTCCTGCTGCTGAACACCGGGATCGCGGCGCTGATCGTCGTCGCGGTGGTGGTGGCGCAGATCCCGCACGCCGTGCAGTACGGGCCGCAGGCGTCGCTGATCGCCTCGGTGTTCCCGACCCGGCTGCGGTACGGCGGCGCGGGCATGGGGTACCAGCTCGCGTCGGTGTTCGCGGGCGGTCCGGCGCCGCTGCTGGCGACCTGGCTGCTGCACGACTACGGCTGGCAGGCGATCTCGATCAGCATGATCGTGGCGTCCGCGCTGACGCTGACGGCGCTGAGCCTGCTGCCCGCGCCCGCCGCCGACCACGCCGCACCGGCGACCGCGAAGGCGTGACCCCCGCCGCCCGGGCGGCCCGCGCCGCCCGGGCGGCCCGGGCGGGCCGGGTCAGGAGTGCGGGACGAACCGCTGCGGCATGATGAACATCGCGGTGGCCTCCACCGTGACCCGGCCGTCCGGGCCGCAGATCGTCCCGGACGCGTAGACCTTGCGCCCCTCCACCCGGCTCGCCTTCGCCTCCACCGAGAGCGGGACGCCGAGCGGCGTCGGCCGCCGGTAGCGGGTCTCCAGGGTCGCGGTCATGCCGGGCGTGCCGGACGCGGCCGCCGCCATGCCGAGGACCTGGTCGAGCACCATCGCGGACACGCCGCCGTGCACGTAGGACGGCGGCCCCTCGTAGACGGTGCTCAGGGTGAACTCCCCGCGGACGATGCCGTCCGAGCTCACGGTCAGCTCGACCGGCGGCGCGAGCGGGTTCAGGGCGCCGGTGACCGGGTTGCCGATCTGCCGGTCCATCCGGCGCTCGCCGGACGGGACGAACGGCGGCGCGTCCCGGCGCGCGGCGGCCAGCCGCGCGGTCAGGGCCTCGACCTCGGCGGCGACGGCCGCGGCCTCCGCGGCGCCGACGCTCGTCAGGACGGTGGCCTCGGCCAGCGCGCGGACGCGGGCGGCGAGGCCGCTCAGGGCCGCCGCCTCGTCCTCCGCCAGTACCGGCCGCTCCATCGGGATCCCGCTCATTCAGCCTCCTCGCGGGGCGGTCCCCCGTGCCGCCGCCCCATAGCCGAACGAAATTCTAAAATAGCGCGCCGACCGCCGCGGACGCGGGTCCCGCTCAGCGGTGCGGCGGCCGCGCCCGCTCAGGACCGCGAGACCGGGCCGGCGACCGTCCAGCGGCCTCCCGCCCCGCAGAGACCCGCGTCGGCGAGCCCGATTGAGATAGATTCCTGCAGTATCTCCCATCGAGGCACCGCAGAGCGCGAGGACAGTACGTGACGGACCAGCCCCCGCCGCCACCTCCCGAGCAGCCGCCGCCCGGTCAGCCACCCCCCGGCCAGCCGCCGCCGTACGGGCAGCCGTACGGGCAGCCGCCGGGCGGCTACGACCCGCGGTGGGGCTACGGCCCGCCTGGCTCCCCCTACGGCGTGCCGATGCAGGGCCCGTCCGAGGAGACGACCTGGGCGATCTTCGCCTACATCGGGAACGCGATCATCGGGTTCCTGCCCGCGCTGATCATCTACCTGGTGAAGAAGGACACCTCGCCGTTCACCAGGTTCCACGCGGCGCAGTCGATGAACATGCAGCTCACCATGCTGATCCATCTCCTGGCGGTGCTGGCGGTGTGCGTGCCGCCGGCGATCGTCATGGAGGCGCCGGCCTTCCTCGCCCTGCTGCTCTTCCCGTACCTGGAGCTGCTGATCGCCGGATGGACGTTCATCATCCTCGGCGCGGTGAAGGCGGGGAAGGGGCAGTACTACCGCTTCCCGACCTTCTTCTGCTACCGCATGATCCGCTAGCTCACAGGTAGGCGCGGGCGTACCCGTCCAGCACCGGCAGGACGGCCTCGCGGTCGCCGGCGGGGACGCGCAGCACGACCTCCTCGATCCCGAGCGAGCCGTAGTAGCCGAGCTTCTCCGGGGTCGGCAGCGTCCCGAACGGGATCACGGGGACCATGGCGCGTCCGGCGTCCGCGCAGGCGCGCCGCAGGCCGGGCAGCGCCTCGCGGATGCCCGCCCCGCCGATCGGCAGCCACCCGTCCCCGTACTCGGCGATGTGCGCGAACAGCGTCGGGCCCGGCGCGCCGCCGAGCAGCACCGGCACCCTGCCGGCCGGCTTGGGCCACGACCAGGACGCCTCGAAGCTCACGAACTCGCCCTTGAAGGACGCCTCCTCGTCCGTCCACAGGGCCCGCATCGCGAGGACGTGCTCGCGCGCCACGGCCCGCCGCCGCTTCCACGGCACCCCGTGGCCGGCGCCCTCCTCGGCGTTCCAGCCGTACCCGACGCCGAGCGCGACCCGTCCGCCCGCGAGCCGGTCGAGCGTCGCGACGGCCTTCGCGGTGACGATCGGGTCGCGCTGCGCGGGCAGCAGGATGCCGGTCCCGAGCGTGATCCGCTCGGTCGTCACGGCCGCCGCGGCGAGCGCCACCAGCGGGTCGAGGGTCCGCGCGTACTCCTCGGCGAGGGTGTCGTCCCCGGTCGGCGGGGGCGTCTCGCGGGCCACCGGGATGTGGGTGTGCTCGGGGACGTAGAGGGAGGCGAAGCCGCGCTCCTCGGCCGCCCGCGCCAGCTCGTGCGGCGCCATCGTCCGGTCGGTGGCGAACATCGTGACCCCGAGCCGCATGCGGGCCCTCCTTCTCCCGGTTCCCCGGCACCCTACAGAGGCGGGGTCAGACGAGGACGGCCCGGTCGTCCACGCGGGCGACGGCGCGGACGGGCGCGCCGTCGGCGCCGGCCAGCGCGATGGGGAACAGCGAGACCTCGATCGCGCAGCCCGCGTCCTGGGCCGCGACGAGCCGGTCCAGCCCGGTGAGGTTCTCGGCGATCACGGCGCCCGCGCCGCACAGGACGCGGTGCGCCGCCAGCGAGAACTCCTCGGACCCGGGCGGCGGGGTGCGGTCCACGCTGAGCGCGTCGACGGCGACCGTGCGGACGCCCGCGGCGACGATCGCCTCGGCCGTCTCGGGCGCCGGGTACGGATGGGCGAGGTAGCCGCCGGTGCCCCAGTGCTCCGACCAGCCGGTCGCGATGACCAGGACATCGTCGGGTTCGAGGCCGGGCGGGAGCGCGTCCGGCGGGATGGGCACGCGGGGCGGCAGGCCGCGGACGTCCATGACCACGGCCGGGCCGGTGAAGCGGGTCAGCGGCAGCTCGTCCAGGCGGGGCAGCGCGTCGTCGACGTGGAACGGGGCGTCCACGTGCGTGCCCGTCTGCGAGCCCATGTGCAGGCGCAGGACGTTCACCCCGTCGCGGGCCGCGGTCAGCGCCGGCACCGCCTCCATCTCGGGGTCGCCCGGGTAGACCGGCATGCCCGTGGTGATCGGCACGGACAGGTCCAGCAGCTCAACGCCCATGTAATGGATTATCCCGCGCGGACCGCCAGCCGATAGCGTTGCGACGTGTTGCCACATGTGACGGCCATCCGATACGTGACGCCGCTCCGCGAGGGCGGCTCCCTGCCGGGCGTCGTCGAGGCCGACGACCTCGGCACCTACGTCATGAAGTTCCACGGCGCGGGGCAGGGGCGCAAGGCGCTGATCGCCGAGGTGATCGCGGGCGAGCTGGCCCGCCGGCTCGGCCTCCGGGTGCCCGAGCAGGTGCTGATCGACCTGGACCCGGCGATCGGCCGCCACGAGCCCGACCCCGACGTCCAGGACCTCCTCAAGGCCAGCCCCGGCTGGAACCTCGGCGTCGACTTCCTGCCCGGGTCGCTCGGCTTCGACCCGCTCGGCTGGACCCCCGACCCGGACTTCGCGTCCCGGGTGCTGTGGTTCGACGCGTTCATCGGCAACGTGGACCGCAGCTGGCGCAACCCGAACATGCTCGTCTGGCACGGCGACGTGTGGCTCATCGACCACGGCGCGAGCCTGATCTTCCACCACGCGTGGGCGAACGCCGCCCGGCTGTTCGCCGGCGCGTACGACGTCGACGACCACGTCCTCACCCCGTACGCGTCCCGGCTGGAGGCGGCGGAGGCCGCGTTCGCCCCGAAGATCACCGAGGGCCTGCTGCGCGAGGTGGTCGCGCTGGTGCCCGACCGGTGGCTGGAGGGCGAGCCCGGCTTCGCCGGTCCGGAGGCGCTCCGCGACGCCTACGTCGAGATCCTGCTGCCGCGCGCCGGCAAGCCGCGCGACTGGCTGCCCGACCTCGACGTCGGCGGCCGCGCTCCGGACACCTCGGCGCGGCGGGGGGAGAACCGTCCCGGATGGCTGGGTGGTCCGGCATGAGCGAGGCGAACCGGGGGGCGCGGAGGGCCGTCCCCCCGCAGGACGCGCCCACGACGAACATCAGGGCGGCAGGTGAGCCGACGGTGTTCGAGTACGCGGCGCTGCGGGTCGTCCCGCGCGTCGAGCGGGGCGAGTCGATGAACGTGGGCGTCGTCGTGTACTGCCGGGCGCTCGACTACCTCGGCTGCCGGACGCACCTCGACGAGCGCCGCCTGCACGCGCTGGACCCCTCGCTCGACCTGGAGGGCGTCCGCGCCGCGCTGAAGGGCGTGGACGCGGTGTGCTGCGGCGGCGAGCGCGCCGGGCAGGCCGCGGCGGAGCCGCCGGGGCGGCGGTTCCGGTGGCTCACGGCGCCGCGCAGCACGATCGTCCAGCCGGGGCCGGTGCACGCCGGGCTCACCGCCGACCCGGCCGCCGAGCTGGACCGGCTGCTGCGCCTGCTCGTCCTGTGACCGCGCTCGCGCGCTAGTCCCACTCCCAGCGGATGCCGTGGTAGCCGGCGGCCATGCCGAACTCGATGAAGTGGACGCTGTGGTAGCTGGACAGCCGCAGGTCGGCGGAGTCCTTGAGCGCGGTGTGGCCGTCGGGCCGCCAGGTCCGGTGGCAGCGGGCCGGCAGCGCGGACGGGTGGAACCGCACCTCGATCAGGAACTCGTGCTGCGGGGTGCGGAAGCCGCGGCCCTCCTCGGTGATGGGCGGGCCGGTCTCGTCGAATCCGAAGCCGTACTCCAGCAGGTAGGTCTCGCCGCGGCCGAGCGCCCGGTCGAACAGCAGCTCGGCGGCGATGAGGCCGCTCGCCTCGTCCATCCGGACGCGGCCGAACCGGCAGCCGCGCACGGTCCGCGACGACGGCAGGACGCCCTGCGGGTGGTGGTACACCGCGATCCAGCGGTCGACGCCGCGCTGCTGGGCCTGGAACACCGCCCGGCAGCGGACCTCGCGCAGCTCCCGGCGGCGGCCGACGACGTACTGGTCGTGCAGGCTGAGCCCGGTGAGCAGCCGCTCGCCGCGGTCGCCGATCTCGTCCAGCAGGTCGCGGACGCCCGGCTCCGGGCACAGCTCCTCGACCGGCAGCCACGGCCCGGCGGTCCGCTCCGTGGTGGGCTTCAGCAGCGTCAGCAGCGAGTGGCGCGGCAGTTCGAGGATGACCTCCAGGCCGCGGACAGCGCGCAGCGAGTCGGCGCGCTCGGGCCTGGTCCGGCCGCGCTGCCAGTAGCTCAGCGTCGACAGGCTGACGGCGATGCCCTGCTCCTCCAGGCGGCGCCGCAGCGAGTCGAGGCTGAGGCCGCGCGCCTGGATGGCGGCGTGGAGGGCGACGTTGAACGGCCCGTACTGGAGGACCTGTAGGAGATCGTCCTCTGCGACACTCTGCACCTGCGGCCTCCGGATCTGCTCCGGCCGGCCCCCGTCCAACGGCCTTGACTCCTGCGATTGCAACTTCCGCGCTCACTGTAAAGCGGTTGGTCCCCGTTGCCAACAGGCAACTTGTCACAACCAGGGGTCCACGCGCTAGTGCCACTCCCATTCGATCCCGACTATTCCCCGCCTTACGGACCCGACCGCGATGTTAGCGCTGCCGGACGTGCCGACCCACAGCTCGCCGAGGCGGCGGCGCGGGGCCTGCGAGCTCTCGGCGGTGAACCCGTAGCAGCGGGCGGGCAGCCGGTCGCCGTCGAACTGGATGATCGCCACGTAGTCGTGGACGGGATGGGCGAAGCGGCGGTCGTAGCTGTCGGACGGGGACTCCGCCGCGGGCCCCAGCTCGTACTCGACGACCGCCGTGTCCCCCGCCGACAGCACCCGGTCGAAGACGAGCTCGAACGCCATCAGGCCGCCCTCGGCGCGGACCCGGCCGGGCCGGCAGTACCGCACGTCGGCGAGCCCGGCGGGGGCCGCCGGGGCGGGGCCGCCGGACACCTGGCCGCCGGACACCTGGTGGACGCAGACGATGCGGTCGATGTCGTCGCCGGCGGCGCGCACGACGGTGCGGACCGACAGCGTCCACGACCGGCGCACCTCGTCCAGGCGGTAGACGTCGTGGATGCTGAGCCGCTCCAGCCGGTGGTCGCCGGACCGGTCGAGCTGCCCGACGAGGAAGGCGTACCGCTCGGGATCGGGCCACAGGTCGCGCACGCTGCGGGCCCGGTCGCCCGCGCCGCCCGGCCCGGCCCCGGCCCCGCCGCGCCCGGCCGGTCCGCGCGGGGGCGCCGCGGTGGGCGCGGGGTCGTCCAGCAGTTCGGTGAGGGTGCCCGGCGGCACCTGGAGGATCTCCTCCAGCGCGACGACGACGGTGCGCGAGCGGGGCCTGCTGCGGCCCCGCTGCCAGTAGCTGAGCGTGGCGACGCTGACCGTCAGGCCGCGCCGCCCGAGCCGGTGGCGGATCCGCTCCAGCGTCAGCCCGCTCGCCTGGACGGCCTGCCGCAGTGCCCCGGCGAACTCCACGGCGGGATGGTACCCGCCGCGCAAGATCAAATCAGGGATCAGGGCAGATCAGTCACGCACCGACAAGCCGGACGCAGGTCAGAACAAGATCGACATGAAGGAGCCGAGCTCGCCGAACCCGACCCGGCGGTAGGCGGCCCGCGCCCGCGTGTTGTAGTCGTTGACGTACAGCGACACGGTCGGCGCGACGCTGCGCAGCGCCTCCCGCACCACCGCGGACATCCCCGTCTCCGACAGGCCCCGGCCGCGAAGGTCGGGCGGCACCCACACGCCCTGCACCTGGCAGGCGCGCGGGGTGACGGCGCCGATCTCCGCCTTGAACGTGACGCGGCCGTCCTCGATGCGGGCGAACGCGCGGCCGTCGCGGATCAGCTCGGCGACGCGGGCGCGGTAGAGCACTCCCCCGTCCCCGGCGTTCGGCGACACCCCGACCTCTTCGGTGAACATCGCCACGCAGGCCGGGTAGACGATGTCGAACTCCTCCATCCGCACGCGCCGGACGTGCGGGTCGGGCGGCACGTCCGGGACGGCGGAGGTGGCCATCACCGGCTGGGACGCGCGCACGGCCCGGGGCGGCCCCCAGTACGGCGCGAGGATCTCCCACAGCTCGCCGACCGCGTCGACCGGCCCGACGATGGACGAGCAGCGCCGCCCCTGCGCCTGCGCCCGCTCGGCGAACGCGCGGATCGCCTCCGGACCGGCCGCCACCGGGATCAGGTTGGCGCCCGAGTAGCACAGCGAGACGAGCCGCCCGTCGCGCAGGTACCCCCACATCTGCGCGCCGAGCCGCCGCGGGTCGAGGCCCGCGGCGTGCACGCGCGAGCTGACGAACACGTTGGACACCGGGTCGGCGTCCAGGATCGCGAGGGCCTCCGCCCGGTACCGGTCGTCCAGCACGCGCACGGGCATCGAGCCCAGCATGCGCATGGCTACCGGTCCCTCGACGGGAGGGGCCCCCGTTCGGCCCTCACCACTGAAAGCTCCACGTGGACAAGCCTATGCGGTCCGGTGCCCGCGCACCGCCGCGGCCCGCACACCGGCCCGGCCGCGAAAGGTCAGTGCCGCGCGGCGCCCTCGTCGTCGCGGTGCCGCTTCTTGCCCGCGCCGGGCTCGGGCGCCGCCGGGGCCTGGCACTTCGCGTCCGGTCCGGGCCTGCTCGCGGGCAGCCGGCCGTTGCCGAGGTAGGCGGCGACGGCCTTGTCGACGCAGTCGTCACCGGACAGGGCGACGCCGTGGTTGCGCCCGCCGGCCTGCACCAGAAGCCGGGACGTGGGCAGCGAGCGGTGCGTCTCCAGCGCGCCCGGGTACGGCGTGGCCGCGTCCTTCGAGGCTTGGACGAGCAGGATCGGCGGCAGCGTCGAACGCCCCTGCACGCGCGGCGGCGGGCCGCCCTGCACCGGCCAGAACGCGCAGGGCGCGTTGTACCAGGTGTTGCTCCAGGTCTCGAAGCGGTTGCCGGTGCGGTAGAGGCGCTCGCTGTCGGCGTGCCAGCGGGCCCAGTCGCGCGGCCAGGCGGCGTCGCGGCACTGGACGGCGTTGTAGACGGTGTAGTTGTTCTGGTCGAGCCGCGACGGCGGCTGCCACACCTTGCGCAGCGGGCCGGGGTCGTTCCGGACGGCGAACGCCGACAGGGCGCGCGCGTGCGCCGGCCAGGCGAGGTCGGCGTAACCGTCGGCGAGGAAGGCGTCGTCCAGTTCGGACGGGCCGATCTTCCCGTCGATCGGCTTCGCCTTGAGCGCGGCCCGCGCCCTCGCGTAGGCGGCGGCGACCTTCTGCTCGGTGTCACCGAGCTTGTAGACCGCGTGGTGGCGGGCGATCCAGGCGAAGTAGGCGCGGATGTTCTTCTCGAACGCCACGTTCTGGTCGAGGTTGTTCTGGTACCAGACGCCGCTGGGCCGCACGACGCTGTCGAGGACCATGCGGCGGACGTGGCCGGGGTACATCGTCGCGTACACGGCGCCGAGGTAGCTCCCGTACGAGTAGCCGAAGTAGCTGATCTTCCGCTGCCCGAGGGCGCGCCGGATCGCGTCCATGTCGCGGGCCCAGTCGGCCGTCCCCATGTACGGGAGGACCTCGCGGTACCGGCGGGCGCAGTCGTCGGCGAACCCCCGCGCCCTCGCCGTCCAGGCGCGCTCCTCGGCCGGACCGGCGGGGACCGTGTCGGGGCGCGCGCGGCCGGGGTCCTGGTAGGCGGGGTCGCAGATCAGCTCGGGCTTGCTGGCGCCGACGCCGCGCGGGTCGAAGCCGATCCAGTCGTAGGACGCGGCGACCTTCTCCGGCAGCGAGTCCCGGAAGAAGCCGGGCAGGTCGCGCCCGTGGGCGCCGGGACCGCCCCGGTTCAGCAGCACCGCGCCGTTCGACCGGGCCGCGGTGTGCCGGGCCCGGGTCAGCGCGAGCGTGATCTTCTTGCCGGCGGGCCGGGCGTGGTCGAGCGGCACCCGGAGGGTCGCGCACTCCAGGCCCTTGAGCTTCCCGCCCTCGACGGGGTCCTTGGCGGGGCACGGCTTCCAGGCGAGCCCGCGCGGCGCGGGCGCGGCCTGCGGCGCGGGGCTCGCGGCGGCGGCCGCGGGCACTCCCATGGCGGCGGCCCCGAGCGCGACCGCGGCGGCGGCCGTCCGGGCGGCCGCCCTCCTTCCAGCGTCGTTCAGCACCCCCGCTTTCTACCGGCCGGGCGGCGCGGAGCGCGGGACCCCGGATCGCGCGATTCCGGGGTAAGCAGGGGCACCGGCCCCGAAACGAACCGTGGCGTGCCCGCCCCCGGGGAGGAGGCGGGCACGCCACGGGACGGCGTGCTATCCGGGTCCTACGGGCGTCCGACCGGAAGGTCCTTGCCCGCGGTGGTGCGGGCGGCCTTCAGCGCCATGGCCGTCGGGTCCGGGTCGTTCAGCGCCGGGACGGCCTTGCAGTAGGCGTCCGGGCCGCGGTGGCTCGCCGGCAGCGCGCCGGTGTCGAGGTACGCCGCGACCTTGTCGTCCAGGCAGGCGTTGCCGTTGAGCGTGTTGGCGTGCGTCTTGCCGCCGACCTCGAACACCAGCCGCGAGGACGGGAAGACCTTGTGCATCTCCAGCCCGCCCGCGACCGGCGTGGCCGCGTCCTCGGTGGACTGGACGAGCAGCATGCCCGGCAGGTTCTTGGCGCCCTTGAGCCGGAACTCGGGCCCGCCCTTGAACGGCCAGAACGCGACCGGGGCGTTGAACCAGACGTTGCTCCAGGTGTTGAAGCGGTAGCCCTGCTGGTGGAGCTTCACCGCGTCCCGGTGCCACTTGCTCCAGTTGCGCGGCCAGCGGGCGTCGGCGGCCTGGACGGCGTTGTAGACGGCGAAGCCGTTGTCGTCGCCGCCCATGCTCATCCAGTCGAGGAGCCCGGAGGCGTCCTCGTCGTTGACCCAGGCGGAGAGCGCCTCAGCGAAGGGGATGTAGTAGCCGGTGTTGTAGCCGGCGGACAGGACCGTGTCGTCCAGCTCGTCCGGGCCCATCTGGCCGCCGATCGGCGACTTCTTCGCCGCCGCGCGGACGGCGTAGTACTTCGCCTCGACGGCCTTCTCGGTCTTGCCGAGGTGGTAGACCGAGTCGTACTTGGCGATCCAGGCCCACCAGGCCTTCATGTTGTGCTCGAACGCCTTGTCCTGTTCGAGCTGGGCGTCGTACCAGACCGTCTTCGGGTTGACGTTGCCGTCCAGCACCATCCGCTTCACCCGGTTGGGGAAGAGGGTGGCGTAGGTGGCGCCGAAGTAGGTGCCGTACGAGAAGCCGTACCAGCTGATCTTGTCCTGGCCGAGGGCGGCGCGGATCACCTCGACGTCGCGCGCGGCGTCGGTGGTGCGCATGTGGGGCAGCAGCCAGCCGAACTTGTCGGCGCAGTCCCGGGCGTACTTCTTGGACTTGGCGATCCAGGCCTGCTCCTCCTTCCACGAGCTCGGCACGTAGTCCGGGCGGATCGGGTCGGAGTAGTTCGGGTCGCAGGTCAGCGCCGGCTTGCTGGAGCCGACGCCGCGGGGGTCGAACCCGATGATGTCGTACTTGGCCGCGACGTCCGCGTGGCCCGTGCCGCCGATCCAGCGGGCGAGGGCGGGCGAGTAGGCGAGGCCGGAGCCGCCGGGGCCGCCCGGGTTGACGAACAGGACGCCCTGGTAGTTCTTCTCGTCGGTGTGCTTGAAGCGCGACACCGCGATGGAGATCTTGCGCCCGTTGGGCCGGCCGTGGTCGAGGGGCACCTCGACCTGCGCGCACTGGGCCTGGTTCATCGGGTCGTTCGGGCCGCTGACCTCGCACTTGCCCCAGTCGATGGACCGGACCGGGGCCGCGGCGGCGCCGGCCCGGCCGGTGTCCGCGCTCGCGGAGGCGGCGACCGCGGCGCCGCCCCCGGTCGCCACGACCACCGCGGTCGTGACGAGAACGATCTTTCTCACGTGACCCCCTCAGATCGGCGGGTCCGGCCGCCCGACTGGGCCGGAGGGGGAACCGCGCCGATACGTAGCGGATGCGGATTGCGTGGCGATTGTGGCGGTTATGTCGTTTATGACGGCAGTCCGCCGCACGACTGGATGCCGAATCGTGACAAGATCAACGGAACTTCGTGATATCGCCGCGCGTTTGCCGCGTTCCGCGCCCGGAACGCGCGCGGGCCCCGGGGATCGCTCCCCGGGGCCCTCATGAAGCCGGCCGATCGCCGGCCCTCCGGCGTCAGCGGATGACGTCGGCCTCCAGCCGGGCGGCCTTCGAGGCCGCCGAGCCGCTCAGCGTCCGGGCGGTCGCCTGCGACGGCGGGACCGGGTCACCGAGCTGCGGGACGTGCACGGTGCGCTTCGCCGGCCGCTCTCCCCGCAGGAAGTAGGCGTCGAAGTAGGCGTCCACCACGGCGGAGCCGCGGTGGACGATGCAGTGCGTGCGGTCGCCGTCCTGGACGACCAGGCGCGAGCCCTTGAGCCGGCGCTGCATGTCCAGCGCGCCCTCGTACGGGGTGGCCGCGTCGGCGGTCGACTGGAACATCAGGATGTTGTCCGGCAGGTCCCGGGTGTGCCCGATGTTCACCGGCGTGCCGGCCTTGGCGGGCCAGAACAGGCACGGCGCGTTGAACCAGGCGTTGCCCCAGGTCTCGAACGGGTGCTTGCGGTTGATCCGGGTGTTGTCGCGGTGCCACTTGGCCCAGCTCGTCGGCCACTGGACGTCGGTGCACTCGGTGGCGAGGTACATCGCGGTGCCGTTGTCGTCGGACTCGCCGGTCGTCGGGGCGCCGAACGTCCCGGCGAACGTGGCGGTGTCGCCGGTCTTGTAGGCGGCGAGCCCGGCGGCGTAGCCGTGCCAGATGGCCTGGCTGCGGCGGTAGCCGGCGTTCAGGATGACGTCGGTCAGCTCGCTCGGCCCGACGGCGAGGGTCTGCCCGCTGTCCTGGTCGGTGTAGTAGACCGGCTTGTCCTTGAGCTTGGCGCGCAGCCCGTAGAAGAAGTCGCGCACCTGGCGCTGGGTCGTGCCCAGGTGGTACACCGAGTCGTACTTGGCGATCCAGCCGAAGTAGTACTCGATGTTCTTGTCGAACGCGACGTCCTGGTTGAGGTTGGCGTCGTACCAGGCGTCCGACGGGCCGACGTTGCCGTCCAGCACCATCCGGTCGACCCTCTTCGGGTACATCGTGGCGTAGGCCGACCCGAGGTAGGTGCCGTACGAGGCGCCGTAGTAGTCGATCTTGTCGTTGCCGAGCGCCTTGCGGATCGACTCGATGTCGTTGACGGAGTCGATCGTCTTGACGTGGTTCAGCAGCCCGATCTCGTCGTTGCGGGCGCAGTCCTCGGCGTAGCCCTTGGACTTGCGCAGCCAGGTGGAGACCGACTGCCGGTCGCCGGTGCCGTAGTCCGGCCGCGGCGCGTTCGACCACGCCGGGTCGCACCGGAGGGCCGGGACGCTCATCCCGACGCCGCGCGGGTCGAACCCGATGACGTTGTAGGCGTCGCGCATCGGCGCGGAGTTCTGCGCGAACACCCGCGGCCCGAAGAGCGCGCCGCCGCCGCCCGGGCCGCCCGGGTTGACGATGATGTCGCCCTTGGCCGGGCCGTCGCCGGTGTGCGGCGTCTTCGTGAGCTGCACGGTGATCTTCGTGCCGTTCGGCTTGGCGTAGTCGAGCGGCACCTGGAGCTCCGCGCACTGCACGATCTTCGAGACCGGGTACAGGCCGTCGTAGAGATCGTGCACCGTCTGGACGAAGTCCGCGGGGCAGGCGTGCCACTGCGCCGCGGCGGGATTGAAGGCTCCGGCCGTTCCGGCGGAGGGGCCTGCGGCCTGCGCGCTTGTGGCGCCCACGCCGGTGAGGCCGAGCCCGGCCACCGCGGCCATGACAACGATCCTCTTCACATATCCCCCTATCGTGCTGACTCCGGTTGAGTCAGACATACGGGTAAAAGACAGGTGATTCTGGCGTCTTTGCGGCGAGCCTCGACAGGGCCCCTCATGAGTGGATGCCGAATCGTGACAAGATCAGCGGAACTCTGTGACAACCCCGGTCGTCTCCGCGCATGCGAAAGGCCCCGGGTTCGCACCCGGGGCCCTGTTCGGCGCTCATGCCGGACCGGCCGGCGGCGGCCTGGTCAGCCGACGAACATGCGGGTCAGCCGACGACGACCTCGGCGCCCGGCCCGCTGACCGAGCCGTCCTCGCCGATCTCGATGCCCATGTCGTCGGCGATGCGCATGGCCTCCTCGATGAGGGTCTCGACGATCTGCGCCTCGGGGACGGTCTTGATGACCTTGCCCTTGACGAAGATCTGGCCCTTGCCGTTGCCGGACGCCACGCCGAGGTCGGCCTCGCGGGCCTCGCCGGGACCGTTCACCACGCAGCCCATCACCGCGACGCGCAGCGGGACGGGGAAGTCCTTCAGACCGGCGGTGACCTGCTCGGCGAGCGTGTAGACGTCCACCTGCGCGCGCCCGCAGGACGGGCACGACACGATCTCCAGGCCGCGCTGGCGCAGCCCGAGCGACTCCAGGATCGCCGTGCCGACCTTGACCTCCTCGACCGGAGGCGCCGACAGCGACACCCGGATCGTGTCGCCGATCCCCTCCGCCAGCAGCGCGCCGAACGCCACCGCCGACTTGATCGTGCCCTGGAACGCCGGGCCCGCCTCGGTCACCCCGAGGTGCAGCGGGTAGTCGCAGGCCGCGGCCAGCCGCCGGTAGGCGTCGATCATCACGACCGGGTCGTTGTGCTTGACCGAGATCTTGATGTCGCGGAAGCCGTGCTCCTCGAACAGCGAGCACTCCCACAGCGCCGACTCGACCAGCGCCTCGGGGGTGGCCTTGCCGTGCTTCTCCAGCAGCCGCTTGTCGAGCGAGCCGGCGTTCACGCCGATGCGGATCGGCACGCCCGCGTCCGCGGCGGCGCGCGCGATCTCGCCGACCTTGTCGTCGAACTTCTTGATGTTGCCCGGGTTCACCCGGACGGCGGCGCAGCCCGCGTCGATCGCGGCGAACACGTACTTGGGCTGGAAGTGGATGTCGGCGATCACGGGGATCGGCGACTTGCGGGCGATCGCCGGCAGCGCGTCGGCGTCGTCCTGCGACGGCACCGCGACCCGGACGATCTGGCACCCGGACGCGGTCAGCTCCGCGATCTGCTGGAGCGTGGCGTTCACATCGGCGGTGAGGGTGGTGGTCATGGACTGCACCGAGACCGGCGCGTCGCCCCCGACCGGGACGCTCCCGACCATGATCTGCCGGGACTTGCGGCGGGGCGTGCTCAGGCCCTGCGCCCCCGGCCCGTCGCCCTCGCCGCGGACATTAGGCATTCCCAGTGAAACGCTCATCCCTCTCCTCTGACTTGCGGCCCCGTACAAAGCCTAAGCGCCCCGGGAGGCGGACATGACGCCGCCCGGTATCGAAGAGTGTGCCCATCCGGCTACTCTTCGTGAACATCCCGTGTCACTCCGGTAGCCGGAGCGGGTTGAACAGGTCGGCGAGGATCAGCAGCACCCCGAACCCCACCAGCAGCAGGACCGCCAGGTACGTCAGCGGCAGCAGCCTGGTCATGTCGACCGTGCCCGGATCGGGCCGCCCGCGGACGCGGTTGACGCCCGCCCGGACCCGCTCGTACGCGACGACGGCGAGGTGCCCTCCGTCCAGCGGCAGCAGCGGCAGGACGTTCAGCGCCCCGAGGAAGATGTTCACCGACACGACCAGCGACAGGAACAGCGCGACCTTGTCGCGGGCCGTGTCCTCGGAGGAGAAGATCTGGCCGGACACCTCGGTCGCGCCGACCACGCTGCCGACCTGGCCGCCGGGCGAGCTCTCCCGCTCGGGCGAGAACAGCCGCGGGATCGCGCTCGGCAGGTCCGCCGCGACCTTGCCGATCCCCTCGACGGTCCGGCCGATGCCGCGCCCGGCGAACACCGCCGCGTCCACCGGCCCGGCCCGGTCGTACCCGCCGCCCGCGATCCTCGCGGAGACGCCGACGAACGGCTCCCCGCCCACGTCCGCGAGCGTGACCGGCAGCGTGACCTGCCCGGCGCCCGGCCGCTGGACGGTCACCTTCACCGTCTCCCCCGGCCTCGCCTTCCCGATCGCGGCGGTGAGGTCGTTCCAGTCGGAGACCGGCGCGCCGTTGAACGCGACGACCCGGTCACCGGGCCGCAGCCCGGCCCGCGCCGCCGGCGAGGGCGGCCGGCCGTCGCCGCAGCCGCCGCGCATCGTGGCCGGGACGCAGGAGGTGACCCTCTCGACCGTGCTGGTCACCGTGCCGGGCCGCGGCTCGCCGATCGTCATGGCCATCGCCATCAGCAGCACGAACGCGAACACGAAGTTCGCGACGACGCCCGCCCCGATCACGATCGCGCGGCGCCCGGCGGGCTGCCGGTAGAACGCGCGGTCCCGGTCGGCGGCGTCGATCTCCTCCAGCGGCGTATAGCCGACGATCTTGACGAAGCCGCCGAGCGGGATCGCCTTCACCCCGTACTCGGTCTCGCCCCGGCGGGTGGACCACAGCGTCGGCCCGAAGCCGACGAAGTACTGGGTGGCCTTCATCCCGAACCGCTTGGCCGTGAGCAGGTGCCCGCCCTCGTGGAGCATCACCGATGCCAGCAGCGCGACGACGAACGCCGCCGCGCCGAGGAAGAAGGCCATCCGGGTCCCCTCGGGCTCGTGCCCGGGGTACCCGGGTCAGTCGGTTCCGGTCAGTTCCCTGCTCCTGGCGCGGGCCCACCCGTCGGCCGCGAGGACGTCGTCCAGCGTGAGGTCCCCGGGCGTGCCCGAACCGTGCTCCTCCACTACCCGCGCGACGGTGTCGACTATCCCGAGGAACGGGAGCCGTCCGGCGCGGAACGCGTCCACACATTCCTCGTTCGCGGCGTTGTAAACGGCCGGCACGGTCCCGCCCAGCTCACCGGCGTGCCGTGCCAGCGCGACGGCGGGGAACGCCTCGTCGTCGAGCGGGAACAGCTCCCAGGTGTGCGCGGCCGTCCAGTCGACGCCGGGCGCGGCGTCCGGGACGCGGTCGGGCCAGTCGATGCCGAGCGCGATCGGCAGCCGCATGTCGGGCGGGCTCGCCTGCGCGAGGGTGGCGCCGTCGGTGAACTCGACCATCGAGTGGATGACCGACTGCGGGTGCACCATGACCTCGATCCGGTCCATCGGGACGTCGAACAGCAGGTGCGCCTCGATGACCTCCAGCCCCTTGTTGATCAGGGTCGCGGAGTTGATCGTGACGACCGGGCCCATGTTCCACGTCGGGTGGTTCAGCGCCTGCTCGGGCGTGACGTCCCCGAGCTCGGCGCGGCTCCGCCCGCGGAAGGGGCCGCCGCTCGCGGTCAGCACGAGCCGCCGCACCTCGTCCGCGCGGCCGCCGCGCAGGCATTGGGCGAGCGCCGAGTGCTCGGAGTCGACCGGGACGATCTGCCCCGGCCGCGCCCGCTCCTTCACCAGCGGGCCGCCCATGATGAGCGACTCCTTGTTGGCGAGGGCGAGCGTCCGGCCGGCGTCCAGCGCGGCGAGCGTCGAGGCGAGGCCGAGCGCGCCGGTCACCCCGTTCAGCACCACGTCGCACCGCCAGGCGGCGACCTCGGCGACCGC
Source organism: Actinomadura geliboluensis (assembly GCF_043197915.1). NCBI lineage: Bacteria > Bacillati > Actinomycetota > Actinomycetes > Streptosporangiales > Thermomonosporaceae > Actinomadura > Actinomadura geliboluensis. Next base: position 925,981 of record NZ_JBICUA010000001.1, read on the forward strand.
GTCCGGCCCCGCGACGATCTTCGGGATGGCGAAGTCGCCGGAGGCGTAGCCGCGCCGCTTGGCCTCGGCGTAGAACGCGAGCTGCAGGTCCTGGGCGGCGGACGCCCTGGCGACCGCGACGATCTCGGGCCGGAACTCCAGCGCCTGCGCGGCGAGCAGCTCCACCCGCCCGCCGCCGGCGGCGAGCCCGGTCACCCGGAACCTGCCGGGGTTGCGGCGGACCACGTCCAGCGCCTGGGTGCCGATCGAACCGGTGGAGCCGAGGACGACGACCTCGCGCGCGGCCGCGCCGCCGCCGGAGGTGTCGGTGCTTGAGGGAGACATCACGGCTCCATTCTCGGGCACCGGCCCGCTCAGGTCTCCCCCGCGTCGTAGGCGCGGCGCGCCCGCTCCACCTTCTCCAGGTTCTCGGCGGACCATTCGGACAGCGAGGCGAACAGCGGCGCCAGGCTGCGCCCCAGCTCGCTGATCTCGTACTCGACGCGCGGCGGGACCTCGGGGTGGTAGGTGCGGACCACCAGCCCGTCGCGCTCCAGCTGGCGGAGCCGCTGCGTCAGCACCTTCGGCGTGATCGTCGCGATGCGGCGCTGCAGCTCCACGAACCGCTGCCGCCCGTACTCGTGGAGCGTCCACAGGATCGGGGTCGTCCAGCGGCTGAACACGATGTCGACGACGGGCGCGACCGGGCAGGCCAGCTCGGGGTCGACGATGTCCTGGGTGCGGGTGTCGGCCACTGGGTCCTCCGGGCGGTCGCCTTCTGCCGGGTTCCGACTGTATCCGCCGGATCAGCGGGCGCGCGGCAGCCGGAGGACGAGGCGCGCGCCGTAGGCGCCGTCGGCGACGTACAGGTCGCCGCCGTGGGCGACGGCGATCTGCCGCGCGATCGGGAGCCCGAGGCCGCTGCCGCCCTTGTCCCGGCTGCGCGCCGCGTCGAGCCGGGCGAAGCGCTCGAAGACCCGGTCCCGGTCGTCGAGCGGGATGCCGGGGCCGTCGTCGTGCACCTCGACGACCGCCTCCTCGCCGAGGCCGCGCGCCACCACCTCGATCCTCCCGGCGGCGTAGCGCTCGGCGTTGGTGAGCAGGTTGCCGAGGGCGCGGTCGAGCCGCGACCGGTTGCCCATCACCTCGATGCCCGGTTCCGCCTTCACGGTCACCGGCACGGCCGGGGACCGCCGGGCGACCAGCCGCTCCACCAGCGCGCCGAGGTCCAGGCGCTCCCGGGCGGGCAGGTCGCCGGAGTCGAGCCGGGCGAGGACGAAGAGGTCCTCGACGATGCGGTGCAGCCGGTCGACGTCGTCGAGGGCGTGCTGCAGCATGTCGCGGAGCTCGGCGTCCTCGGGGTCCCCCAGCGCCAGCTCGATGCTGGTCCGCAGGCCCGCGAGCGGGGTGCGCAGCTCGTGCGAGGCGTCGGCGATGAAGGCGCGCCGCTGCGCGGCCGAGGTCTCCAGCCGGTCGAGCAGCAGGTTGATCCGGCCGGCCAGCCGCTCGACGTCGTCGCCGGTGGCGGGCACGGCGACGCGGCACCCCGGCTCGGCGGCGGGGAGGTCGGCCAGTTCCTCGCGGAGCCGCCGCACCGGGCGCAGCGCCCGCGCGGCGGCGCGGCGGGCGCTCACCACGGTCAGCGCGGCCACGGCGAGGGCGAGCGGGCCCATGACGCCCGCGAGCACGCGGGTGCGGCCGGTGCGCAGGCGGTGCAGCACGGCGGCCGACACGCCCACCGCGACCACCGGCGGGATGCCGTGCATGGCGATCTCGAGCGTCCCCGCACGCTCCCGTGCGGTACCGGGGCCGCGCGGCCGGACGGGCGAAGCGGCGCCGTTCCGTGCCGACATGTCTCCTTTGTACTCACAAGAGCGCCAAACAACAGCAAAGCACCTGACCCGCGGACGCATAGCCCTGGTCTGCAAAGGCCCTGGCCGGACGGGTCGCGCCCCCCGCGCCGCGCATAACCCGCCCGATCTCCGTCGGGCGGGCGACACGGGCAGGCTTTGCCGCCCTTTTCACCTTCGGTAACAGTGGCAACACCCGTCCCGGCCTATAAAGGAAGGCACGTGAAGGCGACTCCCTCCAGGGGGATGGGACATGGGCCAGACAGGCGAGCCGACGATCGACCCGGATGGGCTGACCGCAGCCCAGCTCCTGGGCGACGCCTGCGTCGTCTGCCGGAAGAAATGGCCCCGGCCGCGCGTCCGCGTCGGCCGCCTGCCGGACTCGACCGGGGTGTTCGCGTGCGACGACTGCGCACCCGCCCCGCCGGCACCCCGCCCGCGGCGGGGCCCACGGGAGCCGCGCACGGACGCCGGACGGCCGGTCGGGGAGCCGGCGCCGGCGAAGGCGGCGGGCCTCGCGTCCGTCGTCGTGGAGGTCTCTCCAGGGAGAAGGGTGACCCGGGCGTTCGGGGGGAAGTCCGGGACCACCCCGCAGGCGCGTCCGGCTGGGGGCGGCCGGACGCGCCGGAGAGACCCCTAGCGCCGCGGGCCGCGGGCGCCCACGGGCCGGTCTAGGGCTTGGCCTGCGGCTTGGCGGCCTGCGGCCGCGTCGCCTCGATCCAGGTCCTGCGCCACTCCGCGTAGTCGGTGCAGTCGTTCTTCTCCGATTCGCCGCCGCACGCCTTCGACGGCGCGTGCGCGAAGAGGATGCCGTCGAGGTAGTCCCGGTCGCCGACGTGGTAGGCGGCGCAGAAGCCGGACCTGAGCCGGTCGCCCGAGCACGCCTGCGGGTTGGCGGGGGCGACGCCGGTCCACTCGGCGACCTGCTGCTGCACGTCCGGGGACGCCGTCCACTGCAGCCACTGGTACATGCAGTTCGGGTGCTGGACGCGGGCGCCGATCATCCAGGCGTCCATCCAGCCGGTCACGCCCTCCGCCGGGATGACGCCCCGCACCGCCCGGCCCGCGCGGTTCAGCACGTCCACCTGGTAGGGCCACGCCTGGCCCAGCACCGCGCGGCCGCCCGCGAACGCGCTCACCGCGTCGGCCGGGATCTCCCAGTACTCCCCGACGTGCGGGCGCTGCTTCGCCAGCACCCGGCCGGCGGCCGCGAGCTGCCGGGGCGTCAGCGAGTACGGGTCGCGGATCTTCAGCTTGCGCTCGGCGCCCTTGAGGTAGAGCGCGGCCTCGGCGATGGCGAGCGGGCTGTCGCGCATGACGATCCGGCCGGAGTGGCGGCGGGCCTGGTCGGGGGCGAAGAGCGCGGCCCAGCTCGCCGGCGGCGGGACGGTCCGGGTGTCGTACATGAGCAGGTTCGAGCCCCACACGTACGGGATGCCGTAGTGCTTGCCGTCGCGCTCCAGCAGCCCGCGCAGCTTCGGCTCCAGCTTCTTGTAGCCGTCGACCAGGTCGGTGTTGACGGGGGCGACCTGGTTCTCGGCGATCAGCCGGCCGGCGACCTCGGGCGGCGCCGCGACGCCGTCGTACCGGCGGTCCTTGTCGCGCATGAGGCCGGCCATCTCCTCGGGCGTGGCGGCGACCTTCAGGCCGACCTTGCAGCCGGTGCGCTCCTGGAAGGGGGTGACCCAGTCGACGCGCGGGTCGGTGCGGCCGCTCTCGATGGAGCCGGGCAGCGTGACGAGGTTGAGCATGCCCTCGCCCGGCCCCAGGGTGCTCGCCACCCTGGCGGCGCCGGCCGGCTCCTTCGGGCCGTCGTCGCTGCAGCCGGCGAGGCCCGCGGCGGCGACGGCGGCGGTTCCGAGCAGGGCCACCGCGGCCTTCGTGCGGGCCGTCCCGGCCCGTGCCACCCTCGCCCGTGCCGCCGTGACCCGTGCCGTGGCCGTCCGCCGCATGTCGCTCCCGATCCGTGCCCTGGGCCCTCCCCCTCGTGAGGCCCATCGGCGCAGCGTAGCGCCTCCGGCTCCGCGGGACGGCCCGCACTCGCCGGATCCGGGCGCCGCCGGACCGGCCGCGCCGCCATTCCGTCCGGCCCCGGCGGGTCCGCACGATTCGATCGCCGGTCTGCGCCGAATTTTCCGCCGGTGCGCGCCGGGGCAGCGGGAAATTACCGAAGATCACGACTCGGCCACGCGCCCCGGGGGTTTCTTATCGGTAAGAACTACCTGACCATTGCCGCACCATTATGTGCGGCATTCTGGACGGGGTATCGGCGGAGGGACCGCCGGGCCCCGGCGGACGGCGGGTGCTGGCGTCCGCGCCATACACGGAGGTTGCCGGAGAGGGGTATGGCGCGGGCTGCCGTCCGGACCGGGGCCGCGGCGGCACCGGCGTCGCGCGGCGTGGGTGGGGAACAGCGGATCACCGTGCGGTGCTGCCCGGCCACGCGATCACCGGTACCCGGCCGGACGGCGGCGGTGTGACGCCCTCGAGACGGAGGAGGTTCGAGGGACGCCGCACGTCCTGCCGGGTGTCGCGGGACGGCCGCCGAGGGCCGTCGTCGTGCTGGAGGGCCGGCCCGCGGGCCGGCGGCCGCCTCGGCGCGGCGCGGGTGACCACCTCGATCCGTGCGATGAGCCGCTGCGGGGTGTCGGCCTCCAGGAAGTCGCCGACGTCGCGGTCGCGGGGCGGCAGCGCCCACCAGTGCCCGGTGCTCGGGCCGAACCAAATGGTCCAGCCCGGAAATCGCCGTCCGAGCGCGTCCACCTCTGCTGCGTGGTCGCCTGCGGCCATGGCGCGACTCCCTTGACTGCCGACCCTGACTTTCAATTCCGGCTCAATTAATTGAGTCAGTGCGATTGTGTCGCCGGACACAGAGCACGTCAACGGATGTTGGCATTATTCATGCCGCCGGGCGCGGCGGAAATTAACGACGGGAGAGGCGGCCGGTGGGAAAGTCCCAAACGGCCGCCGGCCTGCGCGGACGTACGGCCGGCGCCCGGGGGCGGCCGGCCGTACGTCCGATATGTCACCCGTTGGTGGGGAATCCGAGGTTCACTCCGCCATGGGACGGATCGAGCCATCGCGCGGTGACGGCCTTCGTGCGGGTGTAGAAGTGCACGCCCTCCATGCCGTGGGCGTGGCTGTCGCCGAACAGCGAGTCCTTCCAGCCGCCGAAGGAGTAGTACGCCATCGGCACCGGGATCGGCACGTTCACGCCGACCATGCCGACCTCCACCTCGTTCTGGAAGCGGCGCGCCGCCCCGCCGTCGTTGGTGAAGATCGCCGTGCCGTTGCCGTACGGGTTGGCGGAGATCAGCTCCATGGCCGCGTCGTAGGAGCCGGCTCGCACGACCGCCAGCACCGGGCCGAAGATCTCGTCCTTGTAGGCGTTCATCTCCGGGGTGACGTGGTCGAGGACGCTCGGCCCGAGCCAGAACCCGCCGCCCGCGCCGCCGAGGACGTCCGCGTCGCGCCCGTCGATCGCGAGGACGGCGCCCTGTGCGACACCGGAGTCCAGGTAGGACGCCACCTTGTCGCGGTGCGCGCGCGTGACGAGCGGCCCCATCTCCGCGTCCGGGTGGTCACCGGGACCGACCTTCAGCCCGGCGACCCGCTCCCGGATCTTGGCCATCAGCTCGTCGCCGACCGGGTCGACGGCGACCACGACGGAGATCGCCATGCACCGCTCCCCCGCCGACCCGAACCCGGCGGACACGGCGGCGTCGGCGGCGAGGTCGAGGTCGGCGTCCGGCAGGACCAGCATGTGGTTCTTCGCGCCGCCGAGCGCCTGCACCCGCTTGCCGTTCGCGGCGGCCGTCGCGTAGATGGACCGGGCGATCGGGGTGGAGCCGACGAAGCTGACCGCCTTGACGTCGGGATGGCGCAGCAGCCCGTCCACCGCGGCCTTGTCGCCGTGGACGACGTTGAACACCCCGTCCGGCAGGCCCGCCTCGGCCCACAGCTCCGCCAGCCGGACCGACGCCGACGGGTCCTTCTCCGACGGCTTCAGCACGAACGTGTTCCCGCACGCGATCGCCACCGGGAACATCCACATCGGCACCATCGCCGGGAAGTTGAACGGGGTGATCCCGGCGGCCACGCCGAGCGGCTGCAGGATCGAGTACGCGTCCACCCGCGTGGAGACGTTCTCGGAGAACCCGCCCTTGAGCAGGTGCGGGATGCCGCAGGCGAACTCGACGACCTCCAGGCCGCGGGCCACCTCGCCCGCCGCGTCCAAGACCACCTTGCCGTGCTCGGCGGAGATCAGCCGGGCCAGCTCGTCCCGGTGCGCCGCGACCAGCTCGCGGAACCGGAACAGCACCCGGGTGCGCTGGGAGAGCGAGGCGTCCCGCCAGCCCGGGAACGCCGCCTTTGCGGCGGCCACGGCCGCGTCGACCTCGTCCCGGCCGGCGAAGTCGACCGTCCCGGCGAGGCGTCCCGACGCGGGCTCGTAGATCTCGCCGCGCCGTGCGGACTCCCCGATGAACGGCTTGCCGCCGATCCAGTGCGTGACGCGCTTGTCGGTCATGACGCGGCTTCCTCGTTGACGGCTTCCAGAGACGCGATCAGGATGCCGAGCCCCTCGGCCGCCTCGGCGTCGGTCAGGGTCATCGGCGGCGCCATGCGCACCACGTTGCCGTACAGGCCGCCCTTGCCGATCAGCAGCCCCCGCGCGCGGGCCGCCTCCATCAGCGCGGCGGCGAGCGGCGGGCTCGGCTCGCCGGTGCGCGGGTCGGCCAGCTCGACCGCGAACATCAGGCCCTTGCCCCGCACGTCCCGGACGACCGGCAGCCGCCCGGCGGCGCCGCGCAGCCCGCCGATGAGCGTCGCGCCCTGCCGCGCCGCGTTGGCCTGGAGGTCGTGGTCGAGCAGGTAGTCGAGCGTCGCGTTCGCCGCGGCCATCGAGACCGGGTTGCCGCCGAAGGTGGAGATGCCGAGCGCGGGCAGCGCGTCCATCAGGTCGCCGCGCGCGACGACGCCGCCGACCGCGAAGCCGTTCCCGAGGCCCTTGGCGAACGTCATCATGTCCGGGGTGACGCCGTGGTTCCCGATGCCCCAGAAGCTCTCGCCCGTCCGCCCCCACCCGGTCTGGACCTCGTCGGAGACGAACAGGATGCCGTACTCGTCCAGGACGCTCTTGTAGGCGGCGAACAGGCCGTCCGGCGGCATCGTGAACCCGCCGACGCCCTGGACCGGCTCGGCGATGAGCGCGGCGACGTCCCCGCCGGTCGCGGTCGCGAGCACGTGCCGCAGGTCCGCCGTGCACGCGTCGATGTACTGCGCGTCGGACATGCCGGCGAACTGCGGGAGGTGCCGGTCGGCGCCGTGCAGGAAGTGCACGTCCAGCGGCGAGAACGACAGGTTCCGCCAGGCGCGGTTGCCGGTGACGCCCGCCGCCGCGAACGACCGGCCGTGGTAGCTCTGCCGCATCGCCAGCACCTGGTCGCTGCGCCGCGCGTACGCGGCCAGCAGCAGCGCCGTCTCGTTGGCCTCCGTCCCGGAGTTGGCGAAGAACACCTTCGCGTCCGGGATGCCGGACAGCCGGGCGATCTTCTCGGCCAGCTCGACCTGGCCGCGCAGCAGGTAGGCGGTGGAGGTGTGCACGACGCCGGTGGCGAGCTGCCGCTCCACCGCGTCCCGCACCTCGGGGACGTCGTAGCCGAGCATGTTCGTGAGGATGCCGGTGAAGAAGTCGAGGTAGCCGTTCCCCTCGGCGTCGGTCACGCGGGCGCCCTTGCCGCCGACGATCTCGATGGGGTCCGTGTAGTTGAGCGCCATCCAGGACGGCATGACCGCCCTGTGGCGCCGGAGCAGGTTCGCGTGTTCCGACATGGCACAAGTCTCGGCGGCCCGCACCGTCCGGGCCACCCCCAGAGTGTCAGGACCGGGCGCCTCCCGTTAACGGTCTGCTGGCGGCCGGCACCCTGGGACGATGTGATCATCTCCGCCGGCAGGGCGCCGGATATCATGCGGCGATGCTGCCCACCGTCGACGACGTCCTCCAGCTCGACGCGGTGCGCCGCGGCCAGCCGCGCGTCGTCGCGGGCGCGGACCGCACCTCCAACCGCGTCCGGTGGGTGCACGTCGCCGAGGTCACCGACATCGCGCACCTGCTGCACGGCGGCGAACTGGTGCTCACCACCGGGATCGCGCTGCCGGACGAGCCGGAGCGGCTGCGCGCCTACATCGCCGACCTCGCCGAGGTCGGGGTCAGCGGGCTGATGATCGAGCTGGGCCGGCGCTACGCCACCGTGCTGCCGCCGGCGCTGACCGCCGCCGCCGAGGACCACGGACTCCCGGTGATCGTCCTCGCGCACGAGCCCGCGTTCGTGGACATCACCGAGGCGGTGCACGCGCGGATCGTCCGGGAGCAGTTCGCCGAGCTGCGCGCCTCCGAGCGGCTGCACGAGATCTTCACCCAGCTGTCGGTCGAGGGCGCCTCCACCGAGGAGGTCGTCCGGCAGGTCGCCGCGCTCGGCGGGCACCCGGTCGTGCTGGAGAACCTCGCCCACCAGGTGCTCGCCGCCGACGCCGGCGGCACCGACCCGGCCGAGCTGCTGTCGGCGTGGGAGACCCGGTCGCGGGCCGTGCGGCCCGGCCGCCGCACCGGCTACGATCCGGTGTCCGGCTGGCTGGTCACGATGGTCGGCGCCCGCGGCGAGGACTGGGGGCGGCTGATCATCGACCTCGGCGCGCCGCCGTCGCCGCGCGACACCGTGCTGGTCGAGCGGGCCGCCACCACGCTCGCGCTCGGCCGGCTGCTGGACCGGCACGCCGAGAGCGTCGAGCGGCAGGCGCACGGCACGATCATCGCCCGGATCCTCGCGCACGCCTACTCCGACCCGCAGGAGGCCGCCGCCCGCGCCCGCGCGCTCGGCGTGCCGCTGTCCGGCCGCCGGCTGCTCGGCGTGGTGCTCCGGCACCGCGGCCCCGGCACGCCCGCGCCGCCGGTCGGGGAGCTGTCCGCGCTCGCCGAGACGGCCGCCGCGGCCTGCCGGGACGCCCGGCTCGCCGCGCTGGTCGGCGTGCTGGACGAGGGCGGCCCGCACGCCCGCGTCGGCGTGCTCGCCTCGCTGCCCGCCCGCGCGGACGTGGAGACGGCGCTCACCGAGGTCGCCACCGGCGTCCGCAAGCGGTCCGCGGACACGGTGATGGCGGCCGGGTCGGTGGTGGAGACGATCGCCGACGTGCGCCGCTCGTTCCTGGAGGCCGAACAGGTCGCCGGCGTCGCCGCCCGGGGCTCCGGCGCCCGGCTGTTCTACCGGCTCCCCGACCTGCGCCTGCGCGGCCTGCTGCACCTGCTCCGCGACGACGCCCGCGTCCAGACGTTCGTCGAGCGCGAGCTGGGGCCGCTGCTGGAGTACGACGCCCAGCGCGGCAGCGACCTCACCCGGATCCTGGAGCTGTACCTCGAATCGGGGCGCAACAAGGCCGTCGCGGCGCAGCAGGCCCATCTGTCCCGTCCCGCCTTCTACGAGCGGCTGCGGCGCATCGAGCGGGTCCTCGACGCCGATCTCGACGACGTGGAGTCGTGCGTGTCGTTCCACGTCGCGCTGCTGGCGCTGAGCTCCGTGCGGTGGGAGCGTCCCTGACCGGTGCCGTGTGTCCGGTGGCGCGTGACCGGTGAAGGACGTCCGGGACGTCCCGCCCGCGCATACGCTTCACTCCATGACGGACGCGGCGTTGCATGTGCATCGATATGGAGACCCGGCGGGAGCGCCCGTCGTGCTGCTGCACGGTGTCACGGGGCATGGGGCGCGGTGGCGGCGGACGGCGGAGGCGTACCTGGCCGACCGGTCCGTCCTGGCGCCCGACCTGCGGGGGCACGGCCGGTCGCCGCACGAGCCGCCCTGGACGGTCGAGCGGCACGTGGCGGACGTCCTGGCCCTGCTGGACGCGGAGGGCGTCGAGCGGGCCGACCTCGTCGGGCACTCCTACGGCGGGATGATCGCGCTGCACCTGGCGCGGACGGCGCCGCGCCGCGTCCGGCGGCTGCTGCTGCTCGACCCGGCGATCGGGCTGGCCCCGGACGAGGCGGCGCGGCAGGCCCGCGGGTACCTGGCCCCGGTGTCGTTCGGCGACGTCGCGGCGGCCCGCGCCTACCGGGCGGCGCGCTGGTCGGAGTCGCCGCCCGAGGCCGTGGACGACGAGGTCGCCGACCACCTCGAACCCACCCCGGACGGGCGGCTGCGCTGGCGGTTCGAGCCGGCGGCGGTGGTGACGGCGTACTCGGAGATGGCCCGGCCCCATCTGACGCCGCCGCCGGACATGCCCACCCATCTGGTCATCGCGGCGCGGGCCGACCTCGTCCGCCCCGAGTTCGTGGTGGACTGCCGCACCGCGCTCGGCCCGCGCCTCGCGATCAGCGAGATCGACGCCGGGCACATGCTCTACGTCGACCGCCTGGAGGAGACCGGGACGCTGCTCGCCGGCTGGCTCAGCGGAGCAGCCGCCGCCCCGTGACCAGCGGCAGGGTGAGCGGCGTGTGCAGGCCGGGCGGCGCCTCGGCGACCGCCGGGACGGCGTTCACCATGCGCAGCGCGGTGGCGTCGGGGCCGTCGGCGCCGGCGAGGTCCAGCCGCACGGCGGGCTCGCCCGCGATCTCGACGCGGTGGCCGCGGGCCGCGCCGGGCGGCGGGGCGGGCCAGTGCGGGGCGAGGTCCGGGCGCGCCCGCAGCACGCGCTCCACCGTGATCACGGTCCGGCCGCGCAGCACCCCCGCCACCTGGAACCGCAGGCCGGCCAGGGTGCCCTTCTCGATCCGCCCGCCCGGCACGTCGATCGCCTCGGGCGCCGGGCACGTCTCGTAGGTCTCGGTCAGGTCGTCCAGCGGGACGGCGAGGTGCCGGGCGAGGAGCCGCACGACCGGGCCCCAGCGCCGGGCCGGCGCGCCCGGCCGCACGAGCGGCGGGCGGCGCCCGATCGGCTCCCCGAACCCGGCCCGCGGGCCGGCCGCGCCCCGGAACTCGGTGATCGTGATCGACTCGATCCGCCGGCAGCCGCCGCTGAGCAGCAGCGGCAGCACGTCGTGCACCGCGCCGGGCGCCACGGCGAGGCAGCCGGCGCCGCCGGTGGCGCACGCCGCGCGGAGCCGCCGGACCAGCGCGGGATCGGCGGACGGCGGGTCCGCCAGGGCGGGCAGGACGTGCGTGACCACGCCGGCGCCCGCCGCCAGCACGCGGCACAGGTCGCCGGCGGAGCCCCCGGTGAAGCACACGACCCGGGGCCGGCGGTCGAGGAGCCCGGCGGGGTCGGCGGTGACCGGCACCCCCAGGGAGCGTCCGGTTCCGGCCAGTTCGGCGGCATCCATCCCGCTATGGCGGGGATCGTCCGACACGACGCCGGCGAGTTCGAGGTCGGGGTGCTCGATCAGGGCCCGGAGCGTCCGCGTGCCGACGGCGCCGAGGCCCCACTGGCCGACGAGATAGGACATACCACCAACTTTCGACCAAGCGTCAGGTCAAGTGCGGGGCGCATTGTAGGCACGGACCTCCGACCAGGAGGATTGCCTCCGGGGACGTACAACCCTGCACTCCCGGGAAGGACATCCTGGTGACAGTGCACACGGGTCCGCGCACGTTCGGGGTGGAGGAGGAGCTGCTCCTCGTCGACCCGGCGAGCGGTGCGCCGCAGGCAGCCTCCGGTTCCGTCATCCGCTACGCCCGGCGGCACGACGAGCTGTTCCTCACCGGCGGGCGGCGGTCGAAGTCGCTGGAGACCGAGCTGCAGCGCGAGCAGCTGGAGACCGCCACGCCGGTCTGCACCTCGCTCGGCGAGCTGTCCGAGCACGTGCGGACGGCGCGGCTCGCGGCGGCCAAGTCGGCGGCCGGGGTCGGCGTCGCCGTCGCCGCCCTCGCCACGTCGCCGGTCAGCGTCCGGCCGTCGCCCACCCCGTCGCACCGCTACCTGCGGATGCTGGACGCCTACGGGCCCGCCGCGGGCGAGCAGCTCACCTGCGGCTGCCACGTGCACGTGGGCATCGACTCCCCGGAGGAGGGCGTCGCCGTCCTGGACCGGATCCGGCCGTGGCTGCCCCCGCTGCTCGCGCTCAGCGGCAACTCCCCGTTCTGGCAGGGCACCGACACCGGCTACGACAGCTGGCGGCACCAGGTGTGGAGCCGGTGGCCGTCCAGCGGCCCCACCGAGCTGTTCGGCTCCGCCGCCGCGTACCGGGCCACGGTGGACGCGCTGCTCGCCACCGGCGCCCTCGTGGACGAGGGCATGGTCTACTTCGACGCCCGGCTGTCGCGGCACTACCCGACCGTGGAGGTCCGGGTGCCGGACGTGTGCCTGGACGCCGACGACGCCGTGCTGATCGCCGCGTTCGTCCGGGCGCTGGTCGACACCGCCGCCCGCGCCTGGCGCCGCGGCGAGCCGCCCGCCCCGGTGCGGGCCGACCTGATGCGCCTCGCGATGTGGCGGGCCGGGCGGTCGGGCCTGCGGGCCGACCTCGTCCACCCGTGCACCGGCCGCGCGGCCCCCGCGACCGCCGTCGTGGACGCCCTGCTCGACCACGTGGCCCCGGCCCTGGACCGCGCCGGCGACCTCGGCGCCGTCACCCGGCTGCTGCCCAGCCTGCTGGAACGCGGCAACGGCGCCCGCTTCCAGCGCGACGTCCACACCCGCACCCACGACGTCCCCGCCGTGGTGGCGGCCGCCGCGGACCGCACCGTGACCGTCTGACCGCACCGTGGCCGTCTGACCGGGGCGGGAACCGGGCGGCGGGTGCGCGGCAGGGGGAGGTCGCGGACCCGCCGCCCGGGGGTCAGGACGCCCTGCGCTGGAAGGGCAGGTAGCGGTCGGCGCGGCGGGGGCGGGCGCGCAGGCCGGTGGACTCGACGGCGAGGATCCGGTCGAAGCGGAAGGCGCGGACGCCGCGCCGCATCCGGCACCAGCCGACGAGGTACCAGTGGTCGCGGTGGACCAGGCAGGTGACGGGCTCGACCTCGCGGATCGTGACGTTGGCGCCCGCGTCGCCGTAGCAGAGCCGGACGACGCGGTGGTCGGTGACGGCGGCGGCGATCACCCGGGCGCGGTCGGAGGTGGAGGCGTCCAGGGGCGCGGTGAGGGTGGCGAGGGTGGTGGTGACGACGTCGTCGTGGGGGGTGGCGTCGAGGAGGGTGTGCAGGGCCCGGCGCGCGGTCGTGGCCTGCGGGCCGGTGCCGAGGTGCGCGAGGGACAGCGCGAGGGCGGCGATCTCGGCCGCGGTGAGCGGGGCCGGCGCGGTGGGCGCGGTCTGGGGGTGCGTCGCAACGTTCGCCATGGTTCGATCATACGTTCGAACACTGACATTTTGGAGCCTTCGGGCACGGCCGGATCGCGTCGCGTGACGCACCGGCAACGAAGATCGCCGCCCGGTTGAGAAGGCGGCCGTGCATGCGGAAAACTGAGGCTCCACAACGTGCTCTATTCGGGGGAATCGGGGGCGAACATGGTTCAACCGCGGAGCGGCGTTGAGTGACGCGCGCGTGACCGGCCCCCCACTGAGCCGCGAGGAGGTCGACCGGACGCTGGCACGGCTCCGGGACGAGCGCGAGCGGATCGGCGCGGCGCTGCTCGAACTGGAGGCCCACCAGGGGTACCAGCTGCTGGAGGGCGCCGCCCTGACCGGGGAGACCCGGCGCGTGCAGGCGGACGTCCAGTCCCGCGCGGCGTCCCTGTGGACGCTGTTCGACCTGTACGGGCGCGCCGTCGACGCGGCCGAGGAGCTGAGGGCCCGCCACGGACGGCCGGGGCAGGCGCAGCTCGCGGAGCTGACCCGGCTGCTCACCGGGCCGTCGGTGGAGCTGCCGGTCCGCGAGGTCCCGCTGGAGCGGCGGACGCTGCTGGCCGTCCCGTCCGGCGAGCGGCTCACGCTGCGGGCCGCGGTCGACCGGATGACGGCGCTGTACGAGGAGATCGCGCGGTCGGTCGCCGCGCTCGACACGGTCTGGTCGACGCTGCTGTCCCGGCTCGCCGAGGTCGAGGCGGAGCGGCGGGGTGCCGCGGAGCTGCTGGAGTCCCTCGGCGGGACCGACCCGGAGTTCGACCGGCTGCGCGCGGAGCTGGAGTCGGCCGCGGCCGTGGTGCGCGGCGACCCGCTGGCGCTGGCGCGGGACGGGCGGGCCGACACGGCGCGGCTCGACGCGATCCGCACCGGCCTCGCCGGGGTGCGGCGCGGGCTGGCGGAGGCGGAGCGGCTGCGCGACGGCTTCGCCGACCGGATCCGCGGCGTCGCCGCCGCCGTGGAGCGGCTGCGCGAAGCGGAGGCGGAGGCGCGCGCGGTCCGCGACGAGGTGCTCGTCAAGATCGCCTCCCCGGCGCTGCCGGACCTGCCGGAGGCGGCGGCGGTCCTCGCCGACCGGCTCGCCGCCGTCGGCGCGCCGCCGCGCGGCGGCTGGCACCGGCTGGCCGAGCGGATCGCCGACCTGGAGCGCGCCGCCGCGGCGGCGCTGGAGCGGGCGCGCGAGACCACCGGCGTGATCCGCGGGCTGCTGGACCGCCGCGAGGAGCTGCGCGGCCGGCTGGAGGCCTACCGGGTGAAGGCCGCGCGGCTCGGCCACGCCGAGGACGCCGAACTCGCCCGCGTCTACGAGCAGGCCCGCGAGCTGCTGTGGACCTCCCCCTGCGATCTGCGGAAGGCGACCGTGTCGCTGTCCGGATACCAGCGGGCCATCATGTCGCGGGCGAAGGGAGCGGAACGATGAGCCAGTGCACCGAGCCGGGCTGCGGCGGAACCGTCGACGGCGGCTACTGCGTCCTATGCGGCGTGGCAGCCTCGCCCGGAACCCCGGCCCCGCCCCCGACTCCCCCGCCGTCCGCGGCCGGCGGGTGCGCGCAGCCGGGCTGCGGCGGGACGATCGTCGACGGCTACTGCGACGTCTGCGGCAGCCCGCCCGCGAGCCCGGCGCCGGCGGTGCCCGCGCCCCGCCCGGCGGCCGAGCGGCCCGACGACGCGTGCGGCCAGGCCGGCTGCGGCGGGACGATCATGGACGGCTACTGCGACGTCTGCGGCTCGCCGCCCGCGCACACCTCCCTCGTCGCGGGGGGCAGCGCCGGCGGCCGCACGGGCAGCACCAGGACGGGCAGCACCAGGACGGGCAGCACCCGCACCGGGTCGTCGCGCTCGTCCGGCCGCCGGGGCATGCTCGGCGCCGGGCTGGTCGAGGTGCCGCGCGTCCCCTACCGGGACCCGTCCAGCGCGGTGATGAGCGACCCGCAGGTCGCCGAGACCAAGCGGTACTGCAGCAGCTGCGGCGAGCCCGTCGGCCGGGGGCGCGGCGACCGGCCCGGCCGCACCGAGGGGTTCTGCCCGAAGTGCGGCACCCGCTTCTCCTACACCCCGAAGCTCAACCCCGGCGACCTGGTCGGCGGGCAGTACGACGTGCTGGGCTGCCTCGCCCACGGCGGCCTCGGCTGGATCTACCTGGCCAAGGACCGCAACGTCAGCGACCGCTGGGTGGTGCTGAAGGGCCTGCTGGACAGCGGCGACGCCGACGCGATGGCCGCCGCCGCGGCCGAGCGGGCCTACCTCGCCGAGGTCGAGCACCCCAACATCGTCAAGATCTACAACTTCGTGCAGCACGACGGCGACGGCTACATCGTCATGGAGTACGTCGGCGGCGAGTCGGTCAAGGACATCCTGCTGCGGCAGCCGCAGCAGCCGGGCGAGAAGCACCTCCCGCTCGCGCAGGCCATCGCCTACGGTCTGGAGGCGCTGCGCGCGTTCGACTACCTGCACGCGCAGGGCCTGCTGTACTGCGACTTCAAGCCGGACAACGTGATCCAGTCCGAGGAGCAGCTGCGGCTGATCGACCTCGGCGGCGTCCGGCGGCTGGACGACCCGGACGGCGCCATCTGGGGCACGGTCGGCTACCAGGCGCCGGAGATCGCCGACGACGGGCCGTCCATCTCCTCCGACCTCTACACGGTCGGCCGCGCGCTCGCCGTGCTGAGCTTCCCGTTCCGGGGCTACACCCGGACGTACGTCGACTCGCTGCCGCCCGCCTCCGAGGTCCCGGTGTTCCAGCGGTTCGAGTCGTTCCACCGGTTCCTGCTGCGCGCGACGCACCGCGAGCCGGACGAGCGGTTCCAGGACGCGGCGGAGATGGCCGAGCAGCTCACCGGCGTGCTGCGGGAGGTCCTCGCCGCCGAGGACGGCACCCCGCGGCCCGCCCCGTCCGGGCTGTTCGGCCCGGAGCGGTTCACGGGCCGGATCGCGGGCGGCGCGGCGGACGCCCACGCGCTGCCGCCCGTCCCGCCGGAGGTGGCCGCGGCGGCGCTGCCCGTCCCGCTGGTGGACGGGTCCGACCCCGCCGCCGGGTTCGTGTCGGGGCTGTCGGCGCTGGAGCCCGCGCAGGTCGCGGAGGCGGCGGCGAACGCGCCCGCGCGCACCCCCGAGGTGCGGCTCGCGCTCGCCCGGGTGAAGATCGAGCTCGGCGCGGTCGACGAGGCCGACGCGCTGCTCGACGAGCTGGACGCCGAGCGCCCCGGCGACTGGCGGACCTTCTGGTACCGCGCGGTCGCGCTGCTCGCGCGGGGCCGGGTGGCGGAGGCCGAGCCGCTGTTCGACCGGCTGTACGGGCTGCTGCCCGGCGAGGCGGCGCCCAAGCTGGCGCTGGCGTACTGCAAGGAGCTCTCGGCGCCCGCCGACTCCGTCCGCCTGTACGAGACGGTGTGGCGCACCGACCAGAGCTATCTCAACGCCGCGTTCGGCCTGGCGCGCGTGCATCTGGCGGCCGGCGACCGGGCCGCGGCCGCCGCCGCGCTCGACTCCGTCCCGAAGATCTCCATCCGGTACGTGCCCGCGCAGGTGGCGGCGGTCGCCACGGCGGTGCGCGGCCGGCCGCCCGCGGAGCTGTCGGCGGCCGAGCTGGTCGCCGCCGGGAACCGGCTCGCCGCCCTCGACCTGGACGCCGAGCGCCGCGACCGGCTCGCCGCCGAGGTGCTGGAGGCCGCGCTCGACTGGCTCCTCTCCGGTTCCGGGACGGGCGGCGCGCAGGGCGGGTCCCTGCTCGGCGCGCCGCTCACCGAGACCGCGCTGCGCCGCCTGCTGGAGGCGACGTACCGGGAGCTGGCGCGCCGCACCCGCGACCGGGACGAGTGCCGCCGGCTCGTCGACTCCGCCAACGCCGTACGCCCGAGGACGCTGCTGTGACCGACGACCGGACCGCCGGCGAGCACGCCGCCGCCGAGCACGCGAAGGCCGCGGAGCTGTCCTGCCCCGCCTGCGGCGAGATCGTGTACGCGGAGGAGGTCTACTGCGAGGAGTGCGGGCACCGGCTGACCGACGCGCCGCCGCCCCCGGCCGCCGCCCCGGAGCCGGAGCCCGCGGCCCGCCCGTGCACCGGCTGCGGCCGGACGGCCATCGACGCCGACGGCTACTGCGAGCACTGCGGGCTGCGCCAGCCCGCCGAGCGCGACCACGTCGAGCTGGAGCTGCCCGCCCCCGGCGGCCGGCCCGCGGTGGCGGCGGGCGCCAGCGACCGGGGCCGCCGCTACAGCCGCAACGAGGACGCGCTCGCCCTCGCCGCACACGCCGCCGGGGTCGCCGCGGTCGTGTCCGACGGCGTCGGCTCCTCCCAGCGCCCCGAGGACGCCTCCCGCACCGCCGCCGACACCGGCGCCGCCGAACTGGTGGCGCGGCTCGACGCCGGCGAGGACCCCGAGGACGCCACCCGGCACGCGGCGCTGCGCGCGGCGGCGGCCGTCGCGGCGCTCGCCACCTCCCCGGCGGACGCGCCGTCCTGCACCTACGTGTCCGCGGTGACGCGCGGCGCGACCGTCACCGTCGGCTGGATCGGCGACAGCCGGGCCTACTGGCTGTCGGCGGACGGCACCGCCGAGCCGGGCGAGAACGGATCGCGGGAACCGGCGCCCGGCGCCGGCGCCGGGGACACCCCGGACGCACCCGACGCCGCCGAGGTCAGCACCGGCGACCTCGCCGAGCTGGGCGCCTCCCGGCGGCTCACCGAGGACGACTCGTGGGCGGCCTTCATGGTCGCCGAGGGCTCGCTGACGGAGGCGGAGGCCGAGGCGCACCCGAACGCGCACGTCATCACCGCGTGGCTCGGCGTGGACGCCGGCGAGGTCCAGCCGCACGTGGCGACGTTCCGCCCCGCGGGCCCCGGCACGCTGCTGGTCTGCAGCGACGGCCTGTGGAACTACTTCCCGGCGGCCGGCGACCTGGCCGCGCTCCTCGCCGGCGCCTCCAACGGCGCGGCGGGCGGCGGCGCGCACGACCCGACCGCGGACCCGCTCGGCACGGCCAAGGCGCTCGTCCAGCACGCCCTCGACGCCGGCGGCCGCGACAACATCACCGTCGCCGTGATCCCGCTCCCGTCCCCCGCTGCCCCCGCCTCCCCCGCCGACCCCAGTCCCACCGCCCAGAGCCGCGACACACCGCGCAGCACGGAACCGCCGAGCACGGAGCAGCCCCGATGAGCGAGCACCCGCAGTTCACCGTCAAGATCGACCAGAACCGGTACCTGCCCGAGGGCGGACGCGAGGTCCACGCCATCGTGTCCGTCGAGGCGGCCGCCGCGGACGGCGTGCCCGTCCCCTCCACCGCCCGCGCGTCCGAGGTGATCATCATCGACACCTCGGGCTCGATGTCCTACCCCGACACCAAGCTGCGCGCGGCCGTCGCGGCGGCGCAGGTCGCGATCGACACGCTGCGCGACGGCGTGGAGTTCGCGGTCGTCTCCGGGTCCAACACGGCCAAGATGATCTTCCCGAAGCATCCAGGGCTGGTCGCGGCGAGCCCGGAGACCCGCGGCGAGGCCAAGCAGGTGCTGGGCCGGCTGACCGCGTCCGGCGGCACCGCCATCGGGTCGTGGCTGCGGCTCGCGAGCCAGCTGTTCGACACGGTGCCGGGCGGGATCCGGCACGCGATCCTGCTGACCGACGGCAAGAACCAGCACGAGACGGCCGAGGAGCTGGACGCCGCGCTCGCGGCCTGCGGCGGCCGGTTCGTCTGCGACTGCCGCGGCGTCGGCACCGACTGGGAGGTCGCGGAGCTGCGCAAGGTCGCCTCCGCGATGCTCGGCAGCGTCGACATCGTCGCCGACCCGGCCGGGCTCGTCGCCGACTTCCGCGCGATGACGGAGGCCGCGATGGGCAAGTCCGTCGCCGACGTCGCGCTGCGGGTGTGGACGCCGCAGACGGCGACGCTCCGGTTCGTCAAGCAGGTGATGCCCTCGGTGGAGGATCTCACCGCCAAGCGCGTCGACTCGGCGCCGCAGGCGGGCGACTACCCGCTCGGCGCGTGGGGCGCGGAGAGCCGCGACTACCACATCTGCGTGGAGGTCACCCCCGGCCAGGTCGGCGGCAAGGAGCTGCGCGCCGCGTGGGTGCGGCTCGTCGTGCCGGGCGGGCCGGGCGAGGAGGCGCAGGTCCTCGCGTCCGGGAACGTTCTCGCCCAGTGGACGGACGACGAGGCCCAGTCCACCAAGATCAACGAGCGGGTGGCGCACTACACCGGGCAGGCCGAGCTGGCCGCCGCCATCCAGGAGGGGCTGCAGGCCCGCCGGGACGGCGACCTCGACACCGCGACCGCGCGGCTCGGCCGCGCCGTGGTGCTGGCCGACGAGGCGGGCAACGACGCGATCACCTCGATGCTGCGCCGCGTCGTGGACGTCGTCGACCCGGCGACCGGCACCGTCCGGCTGAAGCGCAACATCGACAAGGTCGCCGAGATGGAGATCGAGACCCGGTCCACCAAGACGGTCCGGACCCGCAAGGACGAGACCGTGACCACCCGGCGGGGCGAGGGCTGAGCATGCCGAGCTGCCCCAGCGGACACGTCTCCCAGTCGGCGGACTACTGCGACGTCTGCGGCGAGCACATGGGCGGCGGCTCGTCCGCCCCGGCCGGCGGGGCCGCGGGCGGCGCGGCGCCGCAGCCGCAGCCGCAGCCGCAGCCGGCCGGCGGCACGCCCTGCCCCGACTGCGGGACGCCCAGCATCGACCGCTTCTGCGAGATGTGCGGCTACGACTTCGCGACCGGCGGCGGCCTGCCCACGCCGCGGACGGCCCCCGCGCAGCCCACCCCGCCGGGGCCGCCGACGCAGCCGTTCACGCCCCCGCCCGCCCCGCCGCACCGCGGGCCGTCCGAGCCGCCGCCCGCGCCGCCGCTGCCGTCCCCGCCGGTCCCGGCGCCGCCAGTGCCGGTGCCGCCCGTCCCGCAGCCGCCCGTGCCCGGAGCGGTCTGGACGGCGGTGGTGACGGCCGACCGCGAGTACTTCAACACGGTGATCGCCGAGGAGGGGCCCGACTCGGCGTCGCTGTCGTTCCCCCCGTACGCGCCCGAGCGGCGGATCCCGCTGGCCGGGCGGGAGGTCCGGATCGGGCGGCGCAGCTCGTCCCGGCCGTCCCCGCCCGAGATCGACCTGCGCGAGCCGCCCGAGGACCCCGGCGTCTCCCACGTCCACGCCGTGCTGCTGGCCAAGCCGGACGGCACCTGGACGCTGGTCGACCCCGGCTCCACCAACCGGACCTGCGTCAACGGGTCCACCGAGCCCATCCCGTACAACGTGGAGGTCCCCGTCGCCGACGGCGACCGCATCCACGTGGGCGCCTGGACCACCATCACGCTCATCCGAGGCGAGGCGACATGACGGCCGTGCAGCAGGCTCCCCCGGCGGGGACGCCCGCCCCCTCCGCGCAGGCGTCCCCGCCGGCCCGGCAGGGCCCCGCCGGCGGGCGGCTCGCGCGGGTGGACGACGCCCCGCCCACCGGGGTCGCGCGGCTGCTCCCGCGCACGGTCGCCGCCCGCGTCCGGACGCTGACCGCGCTGTCGCTCGTGCTGCTGGTGGCCCTGCTCGGCATCGGCTGGGCGGCGATCGCGAACGCCCGCGAGGGCGTGCGGGTCATCGGGCACGACGCCGGCCCGCAGGTCGTCGCCACCGGCGACCTGTACCTCCAGCTCAGCGACATGGACGCGCAGCTCGCGAACGCGCTGCTGATCGGCAACGCGCCGGGCGGCGGGCGCGACCAGGCCCTCAAGCGCTACGACGACAACCGGCAGAAGGCCGGGGACGCGCTGCTGAAGGCCGCCAAGCTCGCCGACGAGACCACCGAGAACAACACCGCCCGCGACCTGCTGGACGCGCTCGGCCGCTACGAGCGCCTCGCCGGGCAGGCGCTGCTGCTCGACCGGCAGACCCCGCACGCGTCCGGGCCGCCCTCGCAGCAGGTCATCGACCTGTACCGGCAGGCGACCGACCTGATGAAGCTCGACCTGCTGCCCAAGGCGTACAACCTGACGCTCGACAACGGGACCCTCGTCCGGCACACCTACGAGGACAAGCGGTCGGCGGTGCTCACGGGCCGCACGGGCCTGCTCGTCGCGGGCGTGGTGCTGCTGGCGACCCTGGCGGGCCTCCAGGTGTACCTGGCCAGGCGCTTCCGCCGCCTGCTGAACGTGCCGCTGGCGGTCGCCACGCTCGGGACGCTGGTCCTGGTCGCGGCGGGCGCCCTGATGCTGACCGGCCAGGCCGACCATCTGCGCAAGGCCAAGGAAGAGGGCTTCGACTCGATCCTGGCGCTGTCGCGGACGCGTGCCATCAGCAACAGCGCGAACGCCGACGAGACCCGGTTCCTGCTGGACCCCGGACGCGCCGACGCCTACGAGCAGGTGTACCTGAGCAAGTCCCAGACCGTCCTCTATCTGAAGGCGGGCAACCTGACGCAGTACAACGCGGCCGTGCAGAAGGGCCTGTCGTTCGAGCCCGGACGGGCGCCGTTCCTCGGCTTCCTCGGCACCGAGGCCAACCGTCCGGCGGAGTCCGCCGAGCAGAAGGCGCGGCTGGTGGACGTCATGAACAAGGCCCTGGGCGCGTACCAGAAGGTCCAGGCCAACGACCGGCGGATGCGCGACCTCGTCAAGGCCGACCAGCGCGACCAGGCCGTCGCGGCGCGCGGCACCGCCGCCGCCGACTACACCCAGTACGACCGCGCCCTGCAGCAGCTGAGCGGCATCCACCAGGACGCGTTCGACGAGGCCGTGAAGGACGGCGACGGCGGGACGAGCGGCTGGTACGCCGTGCTGCCGATCGCGGGTGTGGCCATCGCCCTGCTGATGCTCGCCGGGGTGCGGCCCCGGCTGGCGGAGTACCGGTGGTCGAAGTGAGGGCGCGGCGCCTCGCGGCGGCCGCCTTCGCCGCGCTGGCGGTCCTCGGCGCGGGCGCGGCGTGCGGCGTCGCGGACGCCGGGGAGGTGTCGGTCGCCGACAAGGACGCGCTCGTCATCGGCGTCAACGGCGACCAGCCCGGCGTCGGCATGCGCACCGACGGCGGCGCCTACGAGGGCTTCGACATCGACATCGCCAAGGAGATCGCCGAGCGCCTCGGCGTCCGCGGGCCGGGCGTGCGGTTCAAGCCGGTGTCCTCGGCGACGCGCGAGGACATGCTCCAGCACGGCGACGTCGACCTGGTGGTGGCGAGCTACTCCGTCACCCCGGAGCGCAAGGTGAAGGTCTCGTTCGCGGGCCCGTACTACGTCGCGCACCAGGACATCCTCGTCCGCGCCGCCGACGCCCGGAAGGTCCGGAACATTCACGACCTGCAAGGACGGCGGCTGTGCAAGGTGCGCGGGTCGGTGTCGTTCCCGCGCATCCACGACGAGCAGGGCGTCGCCGCGCTCCCGGTCGAGGAGGACGGCTACTCCGACTGCCTCACCGACCTCGTCGAGAACCGGCTGGACGCGGTCTCCACCGACGACCTGATCCTCGCGGGCCTGGCGGGCAAAGCGTCCGAAAGCGGCCACAAGCTCACGGTCGTCAACGCGCCGTTCACCGACGAGCCGTACGGCGTCGGCATCCGCAAGAGCGACGTGGACGGCTGCGAGGCGGTGAACAAGGCGATCACGGGGATGTACCAGGACGGCACGGCGGCGCGCCTGCTGACGCGGTGGTTCGGCACCTCCGGGCTGAAGATCACCACGACCGTCCCGCAGTTCGAGGGCTGCGTCTGAGCGGGCCGGGGCACGGGCCGCTGATAGCACGGAGCCGCTCGCGGCACGCCGTGAAGCGGGGTTGTCACCACCGTCCGGTCATAGAGATCAGTCGGTTGCGTAAGTTCCGGTCGGCGCGCGTGATCGTAAGTTATGGTCGCGATCAAAACCCGGCCCGGCAATCACCGTCACCCCCCCCCGAGGAGCACCATGACGACGGTCATCCTGGTGGTGATGTGCGTCGTGGTGGCCGCGTTCGAGCTCTACGCCGGCAAGCAGAGCCGGGACCAGGCCAACGCGTTCACCCGCCGGATCGACGAGCTGAACGACCAGGTCACCAAGCAGAACAACGTGCTGGTCACGGTGGGCGAGCAGCTCACCGCCGAGCTGTCGCGGGTCAAGCAGGACGTGCTGCCCGCGCTCGACGGCCGGCTCCGGCAGAACACCGGGCAGGTGGAGGAGCTGGCGGGCCTCGTCCACCAGGCCGACGACTACCTGCGCGCGCAGGCGGGCCGGCTGCGCGAGCTGGAGCAGCAGCGGGTCACGCTGGCCGCGCTGCGCCGCAAGCTCGGCGAGGTCGAGACCTCGGTGCGCGCCGTCACCAAGGCGCACGGCGAGTCGGCGTCCGGGAAGGTCGACGCGGCCCTGGACCGGCTCGCCGACATCGAGCGCGGCGGCGCGGAGATCCTGGAGCTGCAGCGCACCCTCACCCGCACCCTGGAGGGCGTCGAGGACGTCGTCGCCGAGCTGCTGCAGTTCACCGAGGGCGAGCTGGACGACACCGTCACCGCAGCGCTCACCGGCCGCCCCCGCGCCCACGGCGACGCCGTCACCGCCACCGGGCGGCTGTGGACCCGCGACGACCAGCTGGAGGACATCCTCACCGAGATGTACGAGCGGTGCGTGCGCGCGAGCCGGCTGAACGTCCGGTTCCGCACCGCCGAGGGCGCGAACGGCACCGCGCCCGGCGGGCCGGAGCGCCGCCGCTACTTCCTCGGCGGACACGCCTCCGAGGACCTCGCCGGCGTGTTCAGCGCGCTGCTCATCTCCACCGGCGCCGACCTGCCGCACAACGGCGCCCACGAGTCCCGGCGCGGGCTCGCGCGGGTCGAGCCCGGCGTCCCCGCGGGCGTGGAGCCGCCCCGCCCGCCCGAGGACGAGGCGGCCCTGAAATCGCTGCTGCGGACGCTAGCGGAGAGCTCGGGCGCCGTCGCGCAGATCGGCCCGCTGCTCGCCGTCCGGACGCGGGACGAGCTGCTGTGCGCCGTGCTGACGGCCGCGCAGTCGCTGGAGCTGGAGAGCGACGAGGTCTTCTGGGACCCGGCCGCCGCGACCGTCCGGCTGCGGCGGCTGCCGTCCCATCAGCTCTGGGACCTCACCGCCTGGTCCGCCCCGTAGGGCGGGGCGCCGTAGACGCGCACCGTCCGCTCCGCGGGGCCGCCGAGGCGCACGTACAGAGGGCACGCGGCGGTGCGGGTCAGCGGATCGACCTCAGCGCACAGCCCGATCCCCGCCGCGCGGTCGAGGAACACCACGTTCTCCACCGCCCGCGCGCCGCGCACCGCGTACGGGACGGAGTCGGCGTCGCCGGTGTCGAACAGCTCGTCGAACGTCAGCCGCCGCGCGAACCGCATCAGCGCGCCCGCGTCCACGACCCGGCTCCCGATCGCCGCGGCCGGGCCCGCGGCGACGATGCCGAAGCTCGGGTTCTCCCGGCCGCGCACGTAGATCTCCCGGTCCGGTTCGAGGCCGCGCCGGCGGTCGGGCACCTGGACCCCGAACCCGGCGTCGCCCGTCAGGTAGGCGGGCGGGCCGAACCCGCCGGCCGCCGCCGTCCCGTGCCGGACCCGCACCGCGCCCGCGGGCATCTCCCAGCCCGGCAGGTACACGCCGAGGCCGCGCAGCAGCAGCCGCCAGATGGGCCGTCCCGTCACGTCCGGCGCGAACTCCATGGCGACCATCATCCGGTGCGCCGGCTTCCGCCGACAAGATCCTCTCGGGGGGCCAGAGCCCTTACCGCGCCGCCGCTGCGCGCCCGGCACCGCGTCGGCTACCGTTGGACCACCCGGATCATGACGAGGACGCCGCCGTGAATCTGCAGGACATGATGGTGCACCGCGACACCTCGTCGCGGACCGTCGACAAGTACCTGATGTCCTACGAGGGACGCGTCATCGCGGTGCGCCGGCATCCCGCCGTCCTGCTCCCGCCCGCCGCGATCGTCGTCGCCGGGCTCATCGCGTGCGGCGCCGCGAGCGCGTGGACCGGCATCGGCTGGCTCTGGGCGCTGTGGCTGATCGCCGTCGGCTACCTCGCCTGGAAGGTCCTCGCCTGGTCGATGGAGTTCTTCCTGGTCACCGAGCACCGGGTGATGGTGGTCAAGGGCGTCCTCAACCGGGACGTCGTGATGATGCCGCTGTCCAAGGTCACCGACATCACGCTGAACCGGTCCATGGTCGGCCGCCTGTTCGGCTACGGGGAGTTCCGCACCGAGTCCGCGGGCCAGAAGCAGTGGCTGAAGAGCGTCAACTTCATGCCGTACCCGGAGCAGCTCTACCTGGAGGTCTCCTCCGTCATCTTCGGCACGACCGACGCCTCGCCCGACTGAGCGGCCCGGCGCCGCGTCCGGCCCGGCGCCACGTCCGGCCGCCGCCTGCCGCCTGCCGGCGGTCGTCAGGAGTCGAAGCCGAGGCCCAGGCGGTCGAGGGTGCGGAGCCAGAGGCCGCGGCGGCCGGCGTTGCGGTCGGCGCGGGCGATCTCGCGGCGGGTCAGCTCGATGACGCCGTACCGGAGCGGCTCCGGCGGGAACGGGACGGGCTTGGACCGCACCATCGCCAGCCGCGTCCGCTCGGTCTCCTCGCCGGGCGCGAGGCCGACGCGCAGGAGGTCGAGCATGACGTCCGCGCCGAAGCGGGTGGCTCCGACGCCCAGGCCGGTGTAGCCGGCGGCGTAGGCGAGCCTGCCGCCGTAAGCGGTCCCGAAGAACGCACAGAAGCGGCTGCACGTGTCGATGACACCGCCCCAGGCGTTGGTGAAGCGGATCCCTTCGAGCTGGGGGAACGTCTCGAAGAAGTGCCGCGCGAGCGTCTCGAACGTGGCGGGACGGTCCTCCAGCGCCGGCTTCATGCCGTTGCCGTAGTGGTAGACGGCGTCGTAGCCGCCCCACAGGATCCGGTCGTCGGCGGTGAGCCGGTAGTAGTGGAACTGGTTGGCGCTGTCACCGATGCCCTGGCGGTGCCGCCAGCCGATGGCGTCGCGCTGGGCGGCGGTGAGCGGCTCGGTCATCAGGGCGTAGTCGTACACGGGGACGACGAAGTTGCGGAGCCGCTTCACCAGCGGCGGGAACGCGCCGGTGCCGAGCGCGACCCGGCGGGCGGTGACCGTCGCGCCGTTGGGGGTCGTCAGGCGGAGCATGCGCCCCTCGGAGCGCACACCCGTGACGCGGGTGCCCTCATGGACGCGGACGCCGAGAGACCGGCACGCGTCCGCGAGGCCCCAGGCGAGCTTGGCGGGATGCACCATCGCTGTGGAGGCCGGGTTCCACAGGCCCGCGTGGTAGGTCGGTGAGTCGACCTCGGCACGGACGGCGTCCCGGTCCAGGAGGACGGGCTTCCAGCCGAGCCCGGCCGCCGTCGCCGCGGCCTCTTCGAGCGCGGGGACCTGCCATTCCCCGGTCGCGACGTCCATCTCGCCGGTGAGCTCCCACTCGGCGTCGATCCCGTACCGCGCCAGGGTGGCGCCGATGGCGGCGAGGTTGTCGCGGCCGAGGCGTTCGAGGACCGGCATGTCGTCCGGCCAGCGTCCCGCGCCGTTCTCCAGGCCGTGCGTGAGGCTGGCCGAGCAGAACCCGCCGTTGCGCCCGGACGCGGCGGCGCCGATCCGGCCGGCCTCCAGCACGACCACGTCCAGGGACGGGTCGCGCTCCTTGGCGAGCAGGGCCGTCCAGAGCCCGCTGTAGCCGCCGCCGATGACGGCCAGGTCGCACGTCAGTGCTTCCTGCAACGCGGGCTCGGCGGCGGGGTGTGCTTCGTCCTGGAGCCAGAACGGCCGACGCTCGGCGTCGGCGAGCGCCCTCACGATGTCCATCTCGTCCCCCGGTGTCGGCGTCGTCAGGTCATGCGGTGTCGCGAGCGGTATCCCCGGCGGGGCGGCGCCGTCAGCGGGCGGCGCGGATGTTGCGGCGCGCCGAGATGACCGCGATGACGACGCCGACCGCGAAGATGAGCGTGCCCATCACGTTCACCTGCGGCGGCGTGCCCGTCCGGGTGGAGCCGTAGATCCACAGCGGGAAGGTGACGGTCGCGCCGCTGGTGAAGTTGGTGATGATGAAGTCGTCGATCGACAGCACGAACGCCAGCAGCGCCCCCGCCAGCACCCCCGGCATGATCATCGGCAGCGTGACGAGGCGGAACCGCGTCCACGGTCCGGCCCCGAGGTCCTGCGCCGCCTCCTCCACCGCCGGGTCGAGGCCGACGACGCGGGCCCGGACGGTCACGGCGACGAACGCGATCGAGAACATCACGTGCGCCACGAGGATCGTCAGGTAGCCGCGCGGCAGGTTGAAGGTGACGAACATCGACAGCAGCGACGCGCCCATCACGATCTCCGGGCAGGAGATCGCCATGAACAGCACCAGGTTCGTCGAGCCCTTGCCGCGGAACCGGTAGCGGCCGAGCGCGAGGCCCGCGAACGTCCCGAGGACCGTGGTGATCAGCGTGCTGAGCAGGGCGATCGTCAGCGAGTTGACGACGGCGGTGGTGAGGTCGCTCTTGTCGAACAGGTGCCGGTACCACTTGAGCGTGAAGCCCTGCCACTCGAAGTTCTGCTTGCTGCGGGTGTCGTTGAACCCGAACAGGATCATGATCGCGATCGGCAGGATCAGCCAGGCGATCAGCACGAGCGTGTAGACGTGCAGGCCCGAGACCTTCCGGCGCGGGCGCGCCGCCGGGGGCTTCTCCCTCACGTCCGGGGTCTCCGGGGTCTCCGGGGTGGTGAGCGTCGTCATCGTCCCGCCGCCTCCAGAACGTCCTGCGTGCCGAGGGTGCGCGCGTAGGCGAAGATCCCGACGAGCAGGATCGCCATCAGCGAGAACGACAGCGCCGACGCCATCGGGTAGGCGCTGTTGTTGAAGTACTCGGTCTGGATCACGTTGCCGATCATGGTGTTCTGCGGGCCGCCGAGCACCTCGGCGTTGACGTAGTCGGACGACACCGGCACGAACGTCATGATCACGCCGGCGAAGACGCCGGGCAGCGACAGCGGCAGGATCACCTTCGCGAACGCCTGCAGGCGGCTCGCGTACAGGTCGTAGGCCGCCTCGACCACGCGGTGGTCGATCCGCTCCAGCGCCACGTAGATCGGCAGCACCATGAACGGCAGGAAGTTGTAGGTGAGCCCGGAGACGACCGCGAGGCCCGTGTCCAGGATGTGGAAGTCGTCCGGGACGATCCCGCTGTGCCGCAGCGGCCCGAGGACGGGGCCGTTGTCGGTCAGCACCAGCTTCCACGACACCGTCCGCAGGATGAACGAGACGAAGTACGGGAGCAGGAGCAGGAACAGGTACGTCGACTTGTGCCGGCCGCCGCGGAACGCGATCCAGTACGCGGCCGGGTAGGCGATCGCGATGCACGCCGCCGTCGCCAGGAACCCGTACCAGAGCGACCGGACGAACTTGTCGCCGTAGGTGTGGAGCCCGTCG
Source organism: Actinomadura geliboluensis (assembly GCF_043197915.1). Taxonomy (NCBI): domain Bacteria; kingdom Bacillati; phylum Actinomycetota; class Actinomycetes; order Streptosporangiales; family Thermomonosporaceae; genus Actinomadura; species Actinomadura geliboluensis. Next base: position 954,438 of record NZ_JBICUA010000001.1, read on the forward strand.
ACGTAGTTCTGCCAGTGGAACGTCTGCCGGAACCCGTCGATCAGGTTGCCCGTCTGCAGCGACAGGGACACCATCAGCACCATCGGGACGAGGAAGAACGCCGCCATCCACAGCCCGCTCGGCAGGATCATGAGGTACGGCGCGAGCCGTCCCCGGCCCGGCGGTCGGCCCCGCTCCCCCCGCGCCATCACGACCCCTTGGCGATGGGCTCGAAGATCTTCTGGTACTCGGCCTCCTCGGCCTTGGTGAGCCTGCGGTAGTGCCGCAGCTTCGCCAGGTCGTCCTGCGTCGGGAAGATCAGCGGGCTGGTGCTGAGCCGGGTCAGGTCCTTCTTGTCGTCGCCCGTGGCCGCGGCCGCCTTCTGCTTCAGCAGCTCCTGCGTGGACGGGATCGGCGGCATGTAGTTGATGAACTCGGTCAGCGGGACGTTGTTCTCCGGGACGTACAGCCAGTCCATGAGCGCCAGCGCGTCCACCGGGTTCTCGGCCGTCTTCGGGATGCACAGGTTGTCGGTCCAGATCGTGCCGCCCTCCTTGGGCACCACGAACTTCACGTCCGGACTGGTGAGGCTGTAGACGTCACCGGACCACGCCATCGTCATCCACACGTCGCCCTTGCTGACGGCGTCCACGTAGTCCTGGCTGTAGTACTTGCGGACGATGCCCTTGTCGCGCTGCTCGCGGAGCTTCGCCGCGGCCTTCTCCCAGTCGGCCTTCGTCGACTTCTCCGGGTCGACGCCGAGCAGGAACATCCCGAAGTTCCCGAGCTCCTGCGAGTCGGCCATCATGCCGACCTTGCCCTTGTACTTCGCGTCGAAGAGCTGCGCGATGCTCGTGATCTCCTCGTCGACGTACTTGGTGTTGTACGCGATGCCGGTGACGCCCGACTCGTACGGGATCGTGTGCGCGTTTCCGGGGTCGTACGACGGGTTCTTGAACGACTCCCCCGCGTTCTTCTGGAAGTTCGGCAGCTTCGCCAGGTCGAGCGGCGCCAGGTAGCCGAGCTGGCGGCACTGCTCCAGCTGGATGCCGTTCGTCATCACCATCAGGTCGAACCCGATGGACTGGCCCGCCGACAGCGGCGCCTGGATCTTGCCGAACCACGGGCCCATCTCCTGGATGACCTCCTTGTAGGTCACCTTGATGCCCGTCTCCTTCTCGAACGCCTTGATCGTCTCCCGGTCGTCCTGCATGTAGCCCGGCCAGTTCGCCCAGTTGAGGCTGCCCTTCTTGGCCTTGCCCGCCCAGAACTCCTGCACGTCGGTCTGGCTGACCTTCTCCTTGCCGCCCTGCCCCTGCACGCCGCAGGCGGACAGCGCGAGGCCCGCCCCCGCGGCGCCCATCATCCGCAGGACGTCCCGCCGGGCGTAGCTGGACCGTGCCAGGCGCGGCCGCGTGAGACCGCGCAGGAAGGCGGGATCGATGTTGCTCACTGGGGGGCTCCTATGGCGTAAGAGTGGCGCGGGTCCCACGACAGCCAGACGGTGTCGCCCCGGGCGGCGATGTCGTCGGCGGACGTGGCGTTCTGCAGGAACACGACGACGTCGGCTCCGGCGGCGGTGGTGATGTTGTAGTTCGTCGACGTCCCGAGGTACACGACCTCGGTCACGGTGCCGCGGACGCCGCACAGGCCGTCCGCCGGCCGCTCCGGCCCGATGCCGATCTTCTCGGGCCGGACGGTCAGCTCCAGCCGCTCCCCCGCCGCGACCGCCAGACCGTCCCGCACCGGCACCTCGATACGGCCGTCCGCGCCGTAGGAGATCACCGCGGTGCCCGGCCCGGTCTCGGCGACCTCCCCGCCGAGCAGGTTGGACGTCCCGATGAACCCGGCCACGAACCGCGACGCGGGATGCTCGTAGATCTCCCGCGGCGTGCCGAGCTGCTCGATCAGCCCGTCGTTCATGACGGCGATGCGGTCCGACATCGTCAGGGCCTCGCCCTGGTCGTGCGTCACGTACACGAACGTGATGCCGACCTCCCGCTGGATCCGCTTCAGCTCGACCTGCATCGCCTGCCGCAGCTTCAGGTCGAGCGCGCCGAGCGGCTCGTCCAGCAGCAGGGCGCGCGGCCGGTTCACCAGCGCGCGGGCCAGCGCGACCCGCTGCTGCTGGCCGCCGGACAGCTCGGCGGGACGGCGCTTCTCCCGTCCCGCCAGGTCGACGATGCCCAGCATGTCGCCGACCCGCCGGGTGATCTCGGCCTTCGGGACGCCGCGCCGGCGCAGCCCGAACGCGACGTTCTCGAACACGCTCATGTGCGGGAACAGCGCGTAGGACTGGAACACCATGTTCACGTCGCGCCGGTTGGGCGGCACGCCGGTGACGTCCCGCCCGTGCAGGCGCACCCGGCCCGCCGTCGGCTCCTCGAAACCGGCGATCACGCGCATGGTCGTCGTCTTGCCGCAGCCGGACGGGCCGAGCAGCGAGAAGAACTCGCCCTGCGCGATCTCCAGGTCGACGCCGCGGACCGCGGCCACGGTCTCGCCATGGGCGTGGTACGCCTTCTGCACTCCCGCGAGCTCGATGGCGGGGAGGGTGCGCCCCGGGTCTTCGCGCGCCGGGGCCTGCTGGGTCTCGGTCATGGCGGGTCTTCCTTCACGGGCTCGTACGGACGGTCAGCCGCCGATGTAGTGCATGACGTGCTTGACGCGGGTGTAGTCCTCGATGCCGTACATCGACATGTCCTTGCCGTAGCCGGAGTGCTTGAAGCCGCCGTGCGGCATCTCCGACACGAACGGGATGTGGGTGTTGACCCACACGGCGCCGAAGTCGAGCGCCTTCGTCATGCGCATGGCGCGGCCGTGGTCCCGCGTCCACACGCTCGCCGCCAGGCCGTACTTGACGCCGTTCGCCCAGGCGACGGCCTGCTGCTCGTCCGAGAAGCCCTGCACCGTGATGACCGGCCCGAACACCTCGTTCTGCACCATCTCGTCGTCCTGCTTCAGGCCGCCGACGACGGTCGGCGCGAAGAAGTAGCCGCGGTCGCCGACGCGCTCCCCGCCGGCCAGGACCTCCGCGTGGCCCGGCGCCCTGTCGATGAACCCCTGCACCCGGGCCAGCTGGTTCTCGTTGTTGACCGGCCCGTAGTAGGCGTCGGCGTCGCTCGGCGGCCCCACCACCGTGCCCTTGGCGGCCTCGACGAGCGCCTCGGTGAACTCGCCCCGCAGCCGCTCGGCGACGAGCACCCGCGTCGCGGCGGTGCAGTCCTGCCCGGCGTTGAAGTACCCCGCCTCGGCGATGCCGGTCGCGGCGGCCTCGACATCGGCGTCGTCGAACACCACCACCGGCGCCTTGCCGCCCAGCTCCAGATGGACCCGCTTGAGGTCCTTGGCCGCCGCCGCGGCGACCTCCATCCCGGCCCGGACGCTGCCGGTGATGGACACCATCTGCGGCGTCGGGTGCTCCACCAGCGCGCGGCCGGTGTCCCGGTCACCGCAGATCACGTTGAAGACGCCCGGAGGCAGGAACTCGGCCGCGATCTCCGCCAGCATCAGCGTGCTCGCCGGTGTCGTCTCGGACGGCTTCAACACCACCGTGTTGCCCGCCGACAGCGCCGGACCGAACTTCCAGACCGCCATCATCATCGGGTAGTTCCACGGCGTGACCTGCGCGCACACCCCGATCGGCTCGCGCCGGACCGACGACGTGTGGTCCGCCATGTACTCGCCGGTCGCCTTGCCCTCCAGGACCCGCGACGCCCCGGCGAAGAACCGGAGGTTGTCCACCATCGGCGGCATCTCCTCGTCCAGGGTCAGCTGGACGGGCTTGCCCGTATCGCGGACCTCCGCCTCGACGAGGTCCTGCGCGCGCGCCTCGACGGCGTCCGCGAACCGCAGCATCGCCAGGCTCCGCTCCGCCGGCGTGGCGTCGCGCCAGGCGGGGAACGCGTCGGCCGCCGCGCGGAACGCCGCGTCGACGTCCGCGGCACCGGACACCGGGGCCTCCGCGTACACCTCGCCGGTGCTCGGATCGACCACCTCCAGCGTCCGCCCGTCCTTGGCGTCCACGTACTCGCCGCCGATAAAGTTGCGCAGCCGCTCGCCGCTCATCCTCAGGTCCCTCCTGGGCACCGGTGCCCGTTGTGTCCTGTAGGCCCAGACCCTTACAGACGACTCCCCCCATTACAAGTGATTCCGTTGTTACGATCCAGTTTCGCGACTGATTCACTTGACGCAGACGCCTCACACTCTCGATGCCGCAGCTAGGAGACCAACTCATGGATCGCGCAGCACGCGTCCAGCTCGACGAGACCGCGAAGCACATCATCGAGCAGCTCCAGCAGGACGGCCGCCGCTCCTACGCCGCCATCGGCAAGGCCGTCGGCCTCTCCGAGGCCGCCGTCCGCCAGCGCGTCCAGAAGCTCCTCGACACCGGCGTCATGCAGATCGTCGGCGTCACCGACCCGCTCATGCTCGGCTTCTCCCGGCAGATGATGATCGGCGTCAAGTGCGAGGGCGACCTGGAGAAGATCGCCGACGAGCTCGCCGACCTCCCCGAGATCGACTACGTCGTCATCACCGCCGGCTCGTTCGACATCCTCGTCGAGCTCGTCTGCGAGGACGACGAGCGCCTCCTGGAGCTCCTCGGGCGCATCCGCGCCGTCCCCGGCGTCGTCTCCACCGAGAGCTTCGTCTACCTGAAGCTCCGCAAGCAGACCTACTCCTGGGGAACGCGCTGACCCCGCGCACTTCTCGTTCTCAATGGGGATGTCCCGGCACTACCGCACGGCGTACGTTGAGATGCCGTAAGGAGGGAGATCGGCCATGCCCGAGCCGGTCCGCCAGGACCTTCCCGCCACCGAGCGCATCGCCTTCCCGACCTCCGCCGACCAGTACCTCGTGATCCGCAAGGCGGCGGAGCTGATCGGCTGGACGGTCACCGACTACGTCCTGTCCACGGCCCTGGACCGGGCCGAACGCGACCTCTACGAACACGCGGCCGCCCAGGAGGCGCCGCCCGAGCCGGACATGGCCGCCCCCTGCACCGCCGTCCTGACGGCCCTGGCCGCGCCCGCGGTCAACCTGAGCTGAGAGCCCCGCCCAAGCGCTCGGCGTACTCGGCCGCCTCCGCGTCCGACGCGTACTTCTGCCTCGGCCAGAAGAACCCGCGCAACCCGTCCTTGCGGTTGCGCGGGACCACGTGCACATGCAGGTGCGGCACGCTCTGACTGACCCGGTTGTTCATCGCCACGAACGACCCCGCCGCGCCGAGCACCGACTCCATCGCCCCCGCGAGCCGCTGCGCATACCCGAAGAACGGCCCGAGGAACTCCCCGGGCAGATCGGTGAGCGTCTCATAATGCTCCCGCGGAACCAGCAGCGTGTGCCCCTTGAACAGGGGCCGCGCATCAAGGAACGCCATCACATCGGGCTCGTCCAGCACCACATGCGCCGCCCGCTCCCCTTTGACGACTTCGCAGAACACACACCCACCCATCCCCCCATCCTCCCCCACCGCCGCCGACCAGAAAGAAGCCAAGTCCCACAACTCCCACCACAAGGACGGAGCCAGCCCCAAGCCACACCCCACCGCCCCCCGAACACACCACACGAGATTGCAGGAAGCAGCGGCCACTCCCCCGACTCCCGGCGCGAGTGCCCCGGCCGGAGCCGGAAAAACGCGCCGACTCGCCGAGTTCGGAATGCCTGACAAGGTTGCGGAAGGCGGCGAGCACGTTCCCCGCTCCCGGCGCGAGGACCACAGCCCGAGCCGAGACACACGCCAACCCACCGGCCGCCAAAAGCCGGACGAAGTTGCGGGAGATGGCAGGCACGCTCCGCGGCTCCCGACGCGAAGGCCGCAGGCGGAGCCGAGAAGCGCGGCGGCCCACCGGTCCCCGAATGTGCCGGACGGGGGTGCGGGAGGGTGGTGGGGGGGGCGGCGTTCAGCGGGCTGCGGTGGGGTGCACGGAGCGGACGCGGTGACCGGTTAACGGCGTCCTTATGGGGGTGCGCCTACGGTGTGGTGTTCATGCGGCTGGAGAACGTCGCCTTTCGTTACCGGCGGAGGGACCCCTGGGTGCTCAGGGATGTCACCCTGGCCCTCTCCGCGGGAAGCGTCACCGAAGTGACCGGCCACAACGGTGCCGGGAAATCGACGCTGCTCCGTGTGATCGCCGGATTGCGGAGGCCGCGTGGGGGCGTCGTCATAGAACGGCCAGCGCGAGTCGGATACGCGCCAGAGCGTTTCCCTGTGGACCAGCCGTTCAGTGTGCGCGGGTACCTGGGGCACATGGCCGCCATCCGCAGGGTGCCGGAGGACGCGGTCAGTGCGTGGTCGGAGCGGCTCCGCTTCGATCACCTCCTCGATGTGCGGCTCTCCGAACTGTCGAAGGGCAGCGCCCAGAAGGTCGGGCTCGCTCAGGCCCTCATGGGCGACCCGCAACTCCTTGTCCTGGACGAACCGTTCGCGGGCCTGGACGCGGTGACCCGCGATGAACTCCCCGCGCTGATCTCCGAATTCGCCGCCGGCGGCACCACCGTGGTCGTCAGCGACCACCAGCGCTGCATCGAGACCCTTCCCGGCATCGACCGGCTGCGGGTGGCCGACACATCGGTGACCCGCCTCGCCGGCGAGACCAACGAGACCAGCGACAGCGACAGCGACAAGACCAGCGACAGCGACAAGACCAGCGACAGCGACAAGGCCGGCGACAGCGACAAGGCCGGCGAGACCGACGAGTGGACCGTCCTTGAGGTGGAGGTGCCCCGAGACGAGGCCGACACCGTGGAGACCAAGCTGCGCGCGGACGGCTATCGAGTGCGGAGGCCCGAGAGGTGATCGCGCTCGTCCGGTTCCAGGTCGCGGGCTACGCCCGTTCGCTGCGCGTCCTGCACCCCCTCATCCTCGTGTTCCTCTTCGTGGCGCTTGTCCTCTTCCAGGGACCGAGCGGGCCCGATGCCGCCGACCTCGCCGCCATGACCTTCGCGGACGTTGCGGCCGTCATGTTCCCTGTGTGGGCCTGGGCGGCGCGCGCGCTGCTCGACACCGCGCCCGACGAACAGCGGGCCCTGACGGCGACCGCCGTCCGCCGCCCGTCCATCCCCGTCTGGGCGGGGCTCCTCGCCGCCTACGGCGTGAACCTCTGCCTGGGCGCCGTCGCCTTGGCCGTCCCTCTCCTGCACGCCGTCCAAGCGGGCTCTCACGGCTCGGCCGTCTTGACGGGGTGCGGGCTGAACGTCCTTGTCGCCGTCCCGGGGACTTTGCTCGGTGCCTGCACGAGCCGCGCCCTCATCCCCGACCCCGGTGTCTCGCTGCTTGCGCTCCTCGGCGGGGCCGTCGCGATTCTCCTCCTCGGCATCGGCCCGCTGGCCTGGCTCTCCGTCCCGATGATCGAATGGTTGCGCGCGGCCCATGACGGCCCCGACACCTTCATTTCCGACTTCCCCGCCATAGCCCTGCACCTACTCATCTGGTCTCTGGTCGTCGGCTTCTTCTACCTCACGGTTGCGCGCCGCACCGCAGCCACGTAGGGGCTTTTGGCTCCGTGGGGCACCTCACCACTCACAGCAAGCGCAACGCTCCTCGCGACGCGGGCGCAGACGCCTGCCACCCGGTTGACGGTGGCCCGTCGGCCCCTGCCCAAAGGTGAAGAACCCGGAGAAGCCCGCGCGGCCCACGCAGCCAAGTGAGCAGTCCTCCTGTTCGACTCACTCGGCAACCGCGCCCGTCCATCACAGCGCCATAGCGAACCCAATCCTCAAACCGCTGTTTGCGGATGCCTTCCGGTCAGTGTTGCTGAAGGAGGCTGTTTCGGCGGTGGCGGTCTTGGTTTGGGTGCCTCAGGCGGCTTGGAGGCTCAGCCAGGTTTCCTCCAGCGGGGTGTTCTGGCGGTTGCAGAAGTAGACGCGGCCCGGGTCGCCCCAGTACCAGCCAAGGCGAGGGTCGGAGTCGAGCTGGAGCAGGAGCTGCCACTCTTCTACGGTGCGCTGCTCATCAGGCGTGAGCGCCGGGGACTGGAGGGACGTCAAGGTGCGGCCCGTCGAGGCGTACAGGCAGTCGGGGCCCAGTGGGCGTTGGACGAGGGCGGGCCATCCCCCCAGTTGGTGTGCCGGCGTGTCGTCCGGCCATGTGTGGCGTGTCCACGCGGCGTGGAGTTGCACGTACACGGACAGCACCCCGCTATAGATGTTCTCCAGGCGCTGGACCGCAGGCTCCTGGGGTGAGGGCAGAGAGAGGAACGGGGTGGCGTTCAAGGTGATCTTGGGGGGCGTGATCGTCTTGGGCGGTGGCGTCGCCTCTCGGAGGGTGCCGGTGAAGACGCGCCAGCCGTCCCGGTGGGCGGGCTCGTTGCCCCAGGGGCGCGGGATCTCGGTGGCGTAGTAGAACGCGGTCGTTCCGGTGACGGGTATGCCGGGGATCTTCCCGAAGCCTGCGAGGTCGGCGAAGTCGATCGCACCGAGGAAGTCGAGGGGGCGGCCGTTCCACTCCGGCCACGTCTCCCCCGGCGGGAGGAGCGGCGCGCCGCCGAGGTGGACGGGCACCCCGTCTCCGGTGCCGAGTCGCAGCGCCGGCTTGGCCAGCGGCAGCAGGACGGCCGTGATCTCCGGTGAGAGGAAGGCTTCGAGGAGGAGGCGGAGCCGGCGGAAATGCGCGATGAGATCGTCCATGCACGTAGCGTGACGCGAGCGGGGCGGGGTGCGCAGCATCCGCCGAAATTGTGGATAACTTCGGTCAGCGTTCCAGGGCGGAGGCGAGCTGCACCAGGAAGCGGTCGACCTCCTGCTCGTCGTAACCGGGTCCTAGCCGGACGACCCGGAAGGCGCATTCCCGTACATCGCGGGCGCTCACCGGCGGGGCGGACCCGCGCAGGCCGGCGACGACGCGGTCCAGGAAGGCGTCCACGTCACGGACGTCGTAGCCGGTGCGCAGGCCGGCGCTGGAGAACCGGGCGTTCTGGATCCAGTTGATCAGCCAGGACGGCTGCGCGCGCGGGCGCCCGGGGCGTTCCGCGATCGGTCCCCGAGCCTGGAGCTCCCTGATGCACTCGCGCAGCAGTTCGTCCACCGCGCGGTGGTCGTAACCGCGCAGGACGACGTCGAAGCGCGTCGCGCGCACCTCCTCCACGGAGACCGGAGGCCCGCCGTCCAGCGCCTGCGCGACCCGCCGCAGCAGGGTGTCGACCTGGTGCCGGTCATAGCCGCGCATGACCACCGGCAATCGCGCGCTCGTCCTCACCGGTACCGTGCTCCTCACCCCGCGCGCGGGACGCGAGGGGCACGCCCGCGGCGCGCTCAGTCCCTGGTCGACGCGGCGAGCTGGCCGCAGGCCCCGTCGATCTCCCTGCCCCGAGTGTCGCGCACCGTGACCGGGACCCCGTGGGCCTCCAGGCGGCGGACGAACTCGCGCTCGTCCTCGGGCCGGGAGGCGGTCCACTTGGAACCCGGCGTCGGATTCAACGGGATCAGATTGACGTGAACGAGATTCCCGCGCAAGAGCCTGCCGAGAAGGTCCGCCCGCCACGCCTGGTCGTTGACGTCCTTGATGAGGGCGTACTCGATCGACACGCGGCGCCCGCTGCGGTCGGCATAGGCCCATGCCGCGTCCAGGACCTCGGAAACCTTCCAGCGGTTGTTGATGGGGACGAGGTCGTCCCTCAGCTCGTCGTCAGGCGCGTGCAAGGACACCGCCAGCCGGACGGACATGTCCTCGGCGGCGAGCTTCTCGATCGCCGGAACGAGCCCGACCGTGGAGACGGTCACCGAACGCTGGGAGATGCCCAGGCCCGCGGGTGCCGGATCTGTGATCCGGCGTACCGCGCCAATGACCGCCTTGTAGTTGGCCAAGGGCTCGCCCATGCCCATGAAGACGATGTTGGAGACTCGACCGGGCCCACCGGGGATGCGCCCCCGCGCGAGTGCGCGCGCGCCGGCGGCTACCTGCTCGACTATCTCGGCGGTGGAGAGGTTGCGTGTCAGCCCGGCCTGCCCGGTCGCACAGAAGGGGCAGTTCATACCGCACCCCGCCTGGGACGAGACGCACATGGTGGCCCGGTCCGGGTAGCGCATCAGCACCGACTCGAACAGGACACCGTCGAAGGCCTTCCAGACCGTCTTGAGGGTCGTCCCACCGTCGCAGTCCAGTTCGCGGACGGGGGTCAGCAGCGAAGGCAGAAGCTCGGAGACCAGGCGTTCGCGGACGGCGGCCGGCAGATCCGTCATCTCGGCGGGGTCGTCCACCAGGCGGGTGAAGTAGTGCCGTGACAGCTGGTCCGCGCGGAACGCCTTCTCCCCCAGCTCGGTGACCGCCTCGCGGCGCTCCGCGGTGGTGAGGTCGGCGAGGTGCCTCGGCGGCTTGCCGCGCCTGGGCGCGGCGAAGACGAGCTTCGCCGGGGTCTTCTTGGGCGCGGCACCGGTCGTGGCGGGCTGGGTCGTAGACATGGTCCTCCCAGTGTCGCAAACACCGGCCTGTGCATCGTCCGTCCACGGGCGGCGCCCCGACGCGTAAGACGACATTCCTGCACATGACCTTGTGTAGGACTAAGGTCTCGATCATGTCGGTTTTGCGTAGGGGCGGTGTCTCTCCCCGTGGGTCCGCGGCCAAGCTCGTCCACGCCGCGGCGAGCCCGTACGGCAGTCGGCGGCTCGTCGTCGAGACCGACGGTGACGTCACCGCGGCCTATCTGAAGGACGCGCGCGACTCCGTGGTCGGGGCCACCTGGGTCGCGAACCACCGCAGGGCCCCTCAGGAACTGGACCAGTCCCGCCTGGACACGGGAGACCCGCCCCTCCTGCCGGAATCCCACGTGCGCCACCCGTCCGGACGCAAGGCGCTGGACGGCGATTCCCTGGAGGTCGTGTGGTTCGAGGAGGGCGACGGTGTCGCCGTCCTCGAGGCGGGCGATCCGCTCTTCGTGATCCCCGGATGGTCGGACATGGGGCGCGGCATCCCCGGATACGCGCGCGACGCGGCGCGCCAGAGCCCCTTCGCGTTCCCGCTGGACGAGGAGATCGAGGACTTCGGGCCGCGCATCGAGCAGGCGCGCGAGCACTGGAAGCGGTGCCGCGCCGACGGTTCCTGGGCGGAGTTCCAGCAGTCGATACTCGGCCACTTGCTGCAACGTCTCGGCCCAAGTGGCCACTACTGGCACGACGTAGGACGGCAACTGGCGGGCGGCAGGGCGGCGGCCTACCCGACCGTAGGCGTTTCGGAGCGTCCGGCAAGGAGCGACCGGGACTTCACCGTCCTGAGCACCGTCGGGATGAGCCGCCAGCGCATGCCCACGGTCGAACTGTACGAAGACGACGTCGCCCCCTATGGGCGGATCGAACTCGCCGTCGCCAGCACACTGCCCAGCCAGAAGGCCGGCAGCATCTTCCCCTGGCTGGCCCAGTACCCATGGCGGTCGGTGACCTGGTTCGCCCCAGGGGACGTCGTGAAGTGGTACCACGAGGCCCGCACGTTCCCGCTGAGCAGTGGCGAGTCGTCCTGGGAGGGCGTCCTGCTCCTGGACGACCCGACCCGTTTGGCCGGCCCTGCAGCCCCCGGGATGACCGGCCTCACGCTCAACGGCGACGCCGTCAGGTGGCTGTGGCTCGTACCCATCACCGGTGAGGACCACCGCTACGCGAAGAGCGAGGGCTCGGACGCGCTCATACGGCGCCTTGCGCACCAGGGCCGATCCTGGGTCATCTCCTAGCTCCCCATGCGTCCCGCTAGGGAGCCCACGGCGCCCTAGCTCGGCAGGAACAGCTCCAAGAGAAGCCACACGACGGGGGCCGTCGCGACCAGCGAGTCGAGGCGGTCCATCACCCCGCCGTGGCCGGGAAGGAGCGTTCCCATGTCCTTGATGCCGAGATCCCGCTTGATCATCGACTCGACGAGGTCGCCGGCGGTCGCGGTGACCACGGCGGCGAGCCCGATGAGCACGCCCTGCCACACCTGACCGCCGTCCAGCAGCCACCAGACCAGCCACCCGCCGACCGCCATGCAGGTGATCGCCGAACCGGTGACGCCCTCCCAGGTCTTCTTGGGGCTGATCGTGGGGGCCAGCTTGTGCTTGCCGAGGAAGGACCCGGCGAAGTAGCCGCCGATGTCGCTGGCGACGGTCGTGGCGATGAAGACGACGATGCGGTGGTCGCCGTCGTCCGGGCGCATGAGCAGGGCGACGATGCCGCCCATCAGCACCAGGTAGCCGGCCACGAGCGACCCTGCGGCGACGTCGCGCACGTACCCGTCGGCGCCTTCGGTCATCCGCGTCATCAGCAGGGCCAGCACCGTCAGGGACACTGCCGCCACAGCGGCCGTGGGGCCCCACACGTACGCGACGACCGGAGTACCGACCATTCCGGTCGCGACCGGAATGAACGGGACGCGGATGTCGCGGCTCTTGAGCGCCTCGGTCAGCTCCCGCATGCCGAGGAAGAGAAACACGATCATCACGCCAAGGAAGATCTCCTTGACGGTGTAGAGCGACAGCAGGACGAGCGAGCCCAGGCCGACTCCGACGCCGATGGCGAGCGGCAGGTTGCGGCCGGTCTTGCTCTCCCGCTTGCCTCCAGGGGGCTCGGAGGGCGTCCCAGAGGAGATCCCAGCGGGCGCCCCGGGGGTTGCGGGGGACGTGTCGGCGGGCGTCTCGGGGGACGCCTCAGGGGGCACCGCGGCGGTGGCGCCGGCGGACGGAACGTCCGCCGAGGGCGCCTGCTCAACGGATCCGTCCTGCTCAGAGGGCGAGTCCAGAGCTTCTCCGGGGGGTGGGCCGGCCATGTGGGCCTCCGGCTCGTCCGGGGAGCCGACGGGCTCCCCGGCGTCGTCGCGTTCCATCAAACTTCGAGCAGTTCGGCCTTCTTGTGCTCGAGCAGCTCGTCGATCTGCGCCACGTAGCGATGCGTCGTGTCGTCGAGCTCCTTCTCGGCACGCCGCACCTCGTCCTCACCGGCCTCGCCGTCCTTGGCGAGCTTGTCGAGGGTGTCCTTGGCGCGGCGCCGGATGTTGCGGATGGAGACCCGGCTCTCCTCCGCCTTCGTCCCGGCGACCTTGATGAGGTCCCGGCGGCGCTCCTCCGACAGCTCGGGGAACACGACCCGGATCACGTTGCCGTCGTTCGTCGGGTTGACGCCGAGGTCGCTGTCGCGGATCGCCTTCTCCACCGCCTGCGTGGACGACTTGTCGAAGACCTGGACGATGACCATCCGCGGCTCGGGCAGCGTGAACGACGCGAGCTGGTTGATCGGCGTCGGCGTCCCGTAGTACTCGGCGGTGATCTTGTTGAACATCGCGGGGGTGACCCGGCCGGTGCGGATGGCCTGGAAGTCCTCCTTGGCGACCGCGACCGCCTTCTCCATCTTCTCCTCGGCCTCGAGGAGGGTCTCGTCGATCACTGTGACTCCCATGTCATCTGGTCGGCCCTGCTCCTGCGGTTGCACGGTGCGCTGGGCACCGGCGCGGACTGCGGTCAGCCCTGGGCCGGGCTGACCAGCGTGCCGATCTTCTCACCCCGGACGGCCCGGACGATGTTGCCCTGCCCCATGAGATCGAAGACCACGATGGGGAGCGCGTTGTCCATGCAGAGACTGATGGCCGTGGCGTCCATGACCTTCAGGCCCCGCTGTAGAACTTCACCGTAATCCAAACGGTCGAACTTGACCGCGTCTGGATTCTTTCGTGGATCGGCGTCGTACACACCGTCCACCTGCGTCGCCTTCAGCACCGCTTCCGCACCGATCTCCAGCGCGCGCTGGGCGGCGGTGGTGTCGGTGGAGAAGAAGGGCTGTCCGAGGCCCGCGCCGAAGATGACCACACGGCCCTTCTCCAGGTGCCGTATGGCGCGCCTCGGGATGTAGGGCTCGGCCACCTGGCTCATGGTGATGGCGGTCTGCACCCGCGTGTCCAGCCCGAGCTTCTCCAGGAAGTCCTGCAGGGCGAGGCAGTTGATGACGGTGCCGATCATGCCCATGTAGTCGGCGCGGCCGCGGTCCATGCCGCGTTCGGCCATGACGGCGCCGCGGAACATGTTGCCGCCGCCGCAGACGACCGCCACCTGCACGCCGTCCCGGACGGCTTCGGCGATGGCCTCGGCGACGTGCTGGACGACCGCGGGGTCGATGCCGAGGGGGTCGCGTCCGGCGAACGCCTCGCCCGAGAGCTTCAGCAGGACCCGCTTCCAGCCGGCACGCGGCGCGTGCCCGCCGGGCGCGTGCCCGCCGGACGACGAGGCCGCCGTCGCGCTAGTGGTCGTCTTGTCCGGCACGTCGGCGGCCTCCTCGTTGCGTTGCGATGTCTCGGGTACCCGTCTCCAGAGTGCCCTTACGCCTGCCCGACCTTGAAGCGGGCGAAGCGGACGACCTTCACCCCGGCCTCGTCGAGGACCTTGGCGATCGTCTTCTTGTTGTCCTTCACGAACGCCTGCTCCACGAGCACGAAGTCGCGGAAGTAGGCGTTCACCCGGCCCTCGACGATCTTGGGGATGGCCTGCTCGGGCTTGCCCTCGTCGCGGGTGAGCTGCTCGGCGAGCGCCCGCTCCTTCTCGATCGCCTCGGCGGGGATCTCCTCGCGGGTGAGGTACTTCGGCGCCATCGCGGCGATCTGCTGCGCGATGTCCTTGGCGACCTCGGCGTTCTCGCTGTCCAGTTCGACCAGCACGCCGGTGGTCGGCGGCAGGGACGGGTCGGACTTGTGCAGGTAGCTGGCCACGTACGCGCCCTGGAAGTGGGCGAAGCGGCGCAGCTCCAGCTTCTCGCCGATCTTGGCGCTGTTCTCCTCGATCAGGGCCTGGACGGTCTTGCCGGGCTCGATCTCGGCGCCGAGCAGCGCGGCGGCGTCGGCGGCGCCGCTGCCGGCGGCGAACTCGACAAGGCGCTGGGCCAGCTCGATGAACTGCGCGTTCTTGGCGACGAAGTCGGTCTCGCAGTTGAGCTCCAGCAGCGAGCCGTCGCCCGAGCCGTTGAAGTGCTCGGCGACGAGGCCGTTGGCGGCGGTGCGCTCGGCGCGCTTGCCGACGTCCTTGGCGCCCTTGAGACGCAGCAGCTCGGTCGCCTTCTCGAAGTCGCCGTCCGCCTCGGTGAGCGCGTTCTTCACGGCCATCATGCCGGAGCCGGTCAGGTCGCGGAGCCGCTTGACGTCAGCGGCGGTGAAGTTGGCCATCGCTCTCTTCGCTTCTCTCGTCGTTGGTCGTGGGACCCGCGACGGTCCCGGCGGCCCCCGCGCGGGGGCCGCCGGGACCGCGGGATCAAGCCTGCTCGGCCTCGGCGGCCTGCGGAGCCGCCTCCGGCGCCTGCTCGGCCTGCGCCTGCTCAGGCTGCGCCTGCTCGGGCTGGGCCTCCTCGGCCGGAGCGGACTCCTCGGCGGGCGCGGCGGCCGGCGCGGCCTCGGCGCTCGCGGCGGCGTCCGCCGGGGCCTCGGCCTGCTTGTTCTCCAGCAGGTCGCGCTCCCACTCGGCCAGCGGCTCGGCGGCGCCCGCCGCCTGCTCGGCCGGCTTCTCGTCCCCGCCGGTCGCGGCGCCCGCGCGGGCGAGCAGACCGTCGGCGACGGAGTCGGCCACCACGCGGGTCAGCAGGCTGACGCTGCGGATGGCGTCGTCGTTGCCGGGGACCGGGTAGTCGACCTCGTCGGGGTCGCAGTTGGTGTCGAGGATCGCGACGACCGGGATGCCGAGCTTCTTGGCCTCGTTGACCGCGATGTGCTCCTTCTTGGTGTCCACGATCCAGATGGCGCTCGGAACCTTCGCCATGTCGCGGATACCGCCGAGGGTGCGCTCCAGCTTGTCCTTCTCGCGGCGCAGACCGAGGAGCTCCTTCTTGGTCATGCCGGAGCCGGCCACGTCGTCGTAGTTGATCTCCTCCAGCTCCTTGAGCCGGGTGAGCCGCTTGTGGACGGTGGAGAAGTTCGTGAGCATGCCGCCCAGCCAGCGCTGGTTCACGTAGGGCATGCCGACCCGGGCCGCCTGCTCGGCGATGGACTCCTGGGCCTGCTTCTTGGTGCCGACGAACAGGATCGTGCCGCCGTGGGCCACGGTGGCCTTGACGAACTCGAACGCGCGGTCGATGTAGGACAGCGACTGCTGCAGGTCGATGATGTAGATGCCGTTGCGCTCGGTGAGGATGAAGCGCTTCATCTTCGGGTTCCACCGGCGGGTCTGGTGGCCGAAGTGGACGCCGCTCTCAAGGAGCTGCCGCATGGTGACGACGGGTGCCATTGCCCGTGCTCTCCTTCTCTGGCCCTGCCGGGCCGCATTTGGTTGTCTGCCTGCGCCCGGGTGCCGTCCCACCGTCGCCGAGGCGACGGACCGAGGGACTGCGCCCCACCAAGCCTTCGGTGGCATGCGGACGCGTGAAATCAGCCGCCATGGGCATCCCAGGCGGCTGGCCCGTTGCCGGGTCTGGGCCTGTCCGTTCCGGGAGCGGCTTCTCGTCTCCCCGCCCGGAGGCGGGTCGATGACGGCCTGGCCCTGGCCGGTGTCCTTTCGGGCACGACTACAGATTATCAGGGCGCCGAGGCGTCCGGGCATCAACGGCCGGGGCGGTTATCCACAGTCCGGCGAACGTATCGACCCGGTGGCCTCGGCCCGGCAGGCTGCGCTGCATGACGCTGCTCACACTGCTGCTCACCTGCATGATCACCATCGGCGCACCGGGCCTGGACGCCTGGCGCTGGCCGTTAGGTCCGCCCGCGCCGCAGGTCGTCCGGGCCTTCTCACCGCCGTCGACGCCGTGGGGCGCCGGCCACCGCGGCGTCGACCTCGCGGGGCGCCCCGGGCAGGCCGTCCACGCCGCCGCGCCGGGACGCGTCTCCTACGCCCAGCGCCTGGCCGGACGCGGCGTCGTGGCCATCGATCACGGTCTGCTGCGCACGACGTACCTGCCCGTCGTCCCCAGCGTGCAAGTGGGGAGCCGCGTCGCCTCCGGAACCCGGATCGGCGTCCTGGAGAACGGGCTGCACCACTGCCGCGTCCCCTGCCTGCACTGGGGCCTGCGCCGCGGTGGCCTGTACCTGGATCCGATCAGCCTCGTCCGGCGCCAGGTGCGCCTCCTTCCTCGCTGGACGCAGCCCGCGCCGTCCCGTAGCGCCGCCCCGTCCCAAGGCGCCGCCCCGGAGGAGCCCGCAACCCGCTTCGCCTTGCGCGACGCCACCACCACGGCGACGGGCGGCGCGCTGACAGGCATGGCGCTGACGCTGTCCGTGGCGTTCGCATGGCGCCGCTTCCGCTTCCGCCGCCACCGCCGCCGTCCCCCGCCGGGCGTGATCGACCTCGCCCAAGAACGCCGCCTGCGCCGCACTCCCTGACGCTGCTCGCGTCCAAGATCCACCCCCGAACGCTGCCGCCCGGCTTCCGCGCACCGAACCGGGCGGCAGCTGCGTGCCGCTGGGCGGGGCGCACACCGGGTCCTCAGTCGGGTTGGGCGCCGCGGGGGTGGGCCTGGCGGTGGACCTGCTTCAGCCGCTCGGCCGAAACGTGAGTGTAGAGCTGGGTGGTCTGGAGGGAGGCGTGGCCGAGGATCTCTTGGACGCTCCGCAAGTCGGCGCCGCCTTCCAGGAGGTGGGTCGCGGCGCTGTGGCGTAGTCCGTGCGGGCTCAGATCGGGAACTTCGCCAACTTCGGAGATCCGTGCGTGGACGATGCGGCGTGCGCTCGTCGGGTGGAGGCGTCCGCCTCGCACGCCCAGGAAGAGCGCCGGGCCGCTGTCCTCCGTTGCGAAGGCGGGGCGTCCTGCGCGCAGCCAATCCTGGACGGCGCGGACGGCCGGCTCTCCCACCGGGACTACGCGTTCACGTCCGCCCTTGCCCAGGACGCGGATGGTCGCGCGCCCGGTGTCCAGGTCGTCGATGTCGAGCCCGCACAGTTCGCTGACGCGGACGCCCGTCCCGTAGAGCACCTCCAGGACGGCCAGATCACGGAGCCCGAGGGGGCCTTGGACGTCCATCGTGTCGAGCAGCCGCGCCGCATCGTCCTGCGTGAGGACGCTGGGAAGATCGCGCTGCCGTTTCGGTGTCCCCAGAAGCAGCCCGGGATCGTCCTCAAGGAGCCCGCGCCGGTGCAGATGCCGGGTGAAGGCGCGGGCGGCGGCCGTGCGGCGGGCCAGAGTCGCACGGGAGCGTCCCAGCGCGTGCTGACGCGCGAGCCAGGCCCGGAGTATCGAAATGTCCAGCTCGGCGGGGTCACTGACCCCGGCGACGGCGGCATAGGCGCACAGGTCGGACAGATCTCCCAGATAGGCCCGCAGTGTGTGCGGCGACACGTCGCGTTCGGCGCGGAGATGGCGGCCGAAGTCGGCTACGGCGTCCTCCAGCGCGTTGGTCACAGCCGTCACGCTGCGCCAACGGCCCGGCCGGCGCAAGCACCGACCTGCGCTTTCGCGCAAACTGCCGTGATCTCCGGCCGGTTATCCACAAGTAGTCATTCTTTCGTCGCGCAAAGTCACAGCCCGGCAACGTCATTGGCCGGAGGTGAGGCATCCATGAAGGCTCACATCAGGCTCGGCCGACGCGGCGAAGCGGCCGCGGCCGACTACCTCGCCGGCCTCGGCTGGAAGATCCTCGACCGCAACTGGCGCTGCCCCGAGGGCGAACTCGACATCGTCGCCCACGACGGCCGCAGGCACATCGTCTGCGAGGTCAAGACCCGCCGCTCGGCACGGTTCGGCGATCCGGTCGAAGCGGTCACCGCCGAGAAGGCGGCCCGGTTACGGCGGCTCGCATTGCGCTGGGCCGCGGCCCAGGGGGTCAGCGGCGCGCTCATACGGGTGGACGTCCTCGGGCTGACCTGCGACGGCGACGGGTTCTCGATCGACCACCTGCGGGAGGTCTGCTGATGACGCTCGCGAAGACCCGCTCGGTGTCCCTGGTCGGCGTGGACGGCTTCGTCGTGGACGTGGAGGCGGCGATCACCAGCGGCGTCCCCGGCCTGCACCTGGTCGGCCTCCCCGACACGGCCCTCAGCGAGGCCCGTGACCGCGTCCGCGCCGCCATCTTCAATTCCGGCGAAGACTGGCCCAATCGGCATGTGACGGTGTCGCTCTTCCCGGCAAGCATGCCGAAGAAAGGATCGACCTTCGACCTCGCCATCGCGATAGCGCTGCTCGCGGCGGCGGAGGTCGTCCCACCGCGCAGTTGCGCGGGGCTGGTACTGATCGGCGAGCTCGGACTGGACGGGCACATCCGCCCGATCCAGGGCATCCTGCCCGCCGTGCTGGCCGCCGCGAACCGGGGTTGCCGCACGGTCGTCGTGCCGCAGGCCAACGCCGCCGAGGCCGAACTCGTCCCCGACATGCAGGTCGTGTCCGCAGGCACGCTGCGCGGCCTGCTGTGCATCCTGCGCGACGAACCGCCGCCGACCGAAGAGGACGAGGAGGACGACTTCGCCATCCCCGCGGACGGCTACGCCATCCGGCAGCAGGAGATCCCGCCCGACCTCGACCTGGCCGACGTCCGGGGGCAGGCCGAGGCCCGCCGGGCGCTGGAGATCAGCGCGGCGGGCGGCCACCACCTGTTCTTCGCCGGGCCCCCGGGGTGCGGCAAGACGATGCTCGCGGAGCGGCTGCCCACGCTGATGCCGCCCCTGGAGCCGGAGATCGCCCTGGAGGTCACCGCGATCCACTCGGTCGCCGGAACCCTCCGGCCGGGCCAGCCGCTGATCACCCAGCCGCCGTTCTACGCCCCGCACCACACCGCCTCCAGGGCGTCGATGGTCGGCGGCGGGTCGGGCCGCGTCCTGCAGCCCGGCGCGGTCTCCCTCGCCCACCGGGGGATCCTCTTCCTGGACGAGGCCCCGGAATTCCAAGGAGGCACGCTCGACGCCCTGCGGCAGCCGCTCGAAGAGGGCGTGGTGCGGATCTCCCGCATCGAGGGCATGGCGCACTTCCCCGCCCGGTTCACGCTCGTCCTCGCGGCGAACCCGTGCCCGTGCGCGGCGGCGAAGCAGATCGACTGCTCCTGCGCGCCCGGCATCCGGCGCCGATATGCCAGCCGCGTGACCGGTCCGCTCCTCGACCGCATCGATCTCAAGCTGGAGCTGACACCGGCTAGCCGTGCGGAGCTCCGCTACGACCTGGAGTTCGCCGAATCCAGCAAGGTGGTCGCCGAACGCGTCCAGCTCGCCAGGGAACGGACACGGCAGCGCCTCGCGGAAACCCCGTGGCGCTCCAACGCCGAAGTTCCCGGCCCGGAGCTGCGCAGGCGCTTCACGCCGTCCGCCGAGGCGATGCGAGCTGCCGACGAAGCGCTGCAGCGCGGCACGCTGAGCGCCCGCGGCCTCGACCGCATCCTGCGGGTCGCCTGGACGATCGCCGACCTGGCGGGCCATGACGAGCCCGGCCCGGACGACGTCGGCGGTGCGCTCGCCCTCTGGTCAGCGGGGCGCCAATGAGCGACGAGAGGACCGCCCGCGCCACCCTCACTGCCGTCGCCGAGCCCGGCGACGCCTTCCTCAACCGGATCATCGACCGCTGCGGACCGGAGGGGGCCCTCGAAGCGGTCCGCACCTGCCGCCTCCCCAACGGCGTCGATGCCACCGTGAAGGAGATCCAGCGCCTCGACCAGTGGCGGATCCGCCTGATCGCCGCCGAACCCGACCAGGACATGGCCGTCTGCGCCGGGTTCCGCGGACGCCTCATCTGCCCGGGAGATCCCGAATGGCCGACGACCCTCGACGACCTCGGCACCGGACGCCCCTATGCACTGTGGCTGCGCGGCCCCGGCGACCTGCGCTATTCCTGCCTGCGATCGGTCGCCATCGTCGGTTCCCGCGCCGCGTCCCCCTACGGCCTGCGCGCCGCCGCCGACTTCGCTTCCGACCTGGCCGATGACGGCTGGACGGTCGTCTCCGGCGGCGCACTCGGCATCGACGCGGCGGCCCACCGCGGCGCGCTGGCCGCCGACGGCCCCACGGTCGCCGTCCTCGCCAACGGGGTCGACGTCCCCTACCCGGCGTCCAACGAGGGGCTGTTCGCCGAGATGGCGCGGCGGTCACTGCTGATCAGCGAGTCGCCGCCGGGGACGCATCCGCACCGGCTGCGCTTCCTCGTCCGCAACCGGGTGATCGCGGCCCTGTCGCGCGGCACGGTCATCGTCGAGGCCGAGGCCCGCAGCGGCGCCCTGAACACCGCCGGCTGGGCGTCCAAGCTGGGCCGTGTGGTCATGGCCGTGCCCGGCCCGATCACTTCACGCTCCTCGGTCGGCTGCCATCGGCTGCTACGGGAGGAGGGCGTCACGCTGGTCACCCGCCCCGAGGAGATCATCGAGGCGGTGGGGCGCATCGGCACGGACCTGGCGCCTCCGCCGAACACGCCCGTCCTCCCCCGCGACCGGCTCGAACCGGTGACCCGGACCGTCCTGGAGGCGTTCCCCTCCCGCGGCGCGACCGGCCCCGCGCAACTCGCCGTCAAGGCGGGCGTCGACCTGCCCACGGTCAACGCCAAGCTGGGCTTACTGTCCGCCGCGGGCTTCATCGAGCGCGCCGCAGCCGGCTGGCGCCTGACCAAGTCCGGAAAATCCTCGCAGGGCCCGTCCCCGTCTCCCGAGGAGCCGAAGTGACCCGCTCAACAACTCCGTCGCCACGGCAGAACCCCCACGCCAGGACGGCGCGCTCGCCTACCAGACCGCCCCGTGCCGACACAGCGACACCACGTCGATCACACCGTCCCCCACGGGCCGGGAGCCGTCCGTCGGATCACTCCTGGGAGGGGAGTTCGAAGTCGCTCTTGGCGAGTTCCTCGATGTTCACGTCCTTGAACGTGACGACACGCACGTTCTTAACGAAGCGGGCAGGACGGTACATGTCCCAGACCCACGCGTCCTGCATCGTGACCTCGAAGAAGACGTCGCCGCTGTCGGCACCGCGCACCTGCAGATCGACCGAGTTCGTGAGATAGAACCTGCGTTCGGTCTCGACGACGTAGCTGAACAGCCCGAGGACGTCCCGGTACTCGCGATAGAGCTGCAGCTCCATCTCGGTCTCGTACTTCTCGAGATCCTCGGCGCTCACGCTCGTGCCCCCTCCGCGCAGCCCTCGTCGGAGACCTCCCCTTCGGTCTCCTCCACCACGGCCACATCCCCATTGTTGCGCAAGGCCCGCCCGACGTTGACGTAGGAGAACCGATGCTCCGGACATGGCCCGTGCGCGGCGAGCGCTTCACCGTGCGCGCGAGTCACGTAGCCCTTGTGGATGTCGAAGCCGTACTCGGGGTACCGCTCATGGAGCCCGACCATGATCCGGTCTCGGGTGACCTTCGCGACGATGGACGCTGCCGCCACACAGGCCGCGACCTGATCGCCTTTGATCATCGCGAGACCGGGGACGTCCAGCCCCGGGACGGGGAAGCCGTCGCTGAGCACGTAGGCGGGCCGCTTGTCCAGCGCGGCCAGCGCCCGTCGCATCCCGGTGACATTGCACCGGTGAAGGCCGATCCGGTCGATGTCGTGGCACGGGATGATGATCGCGCTCCACGCGTACGCCCGCTTGATGATCTCCGCGTACAGCTCTTCCCGGCGCGCCGGCGTGAGCAGCTTCGAGTCGGTCAGGCCGTCGATCCGGCCGCGTCCACCCTGCAGCATGACCGCCGCGACCACCATCGGTCCCGCGCAGGCCCCGCGCCCCGCCTCGTCGACACCTGCCACAGGGCTGAACCCCCCGTGCGCCAGCGCGCGCTCATACGCGAACATCCCGGCGTCCCGACGCGGGGTGAAGCGGAGTGGACGTCCCTTCATGCTCCGCAGCGTACGTCCCCACACCCCCACACCGCTCCCCGAATGCCCGCGATCACCCACCATGTCCACCCCCACCACAAGCCCCTGCCCCCCACGCACATGCCCTCAACCACACGCCCGCCACGCCGGACACCCACATGTACATCAACACCACGCCACCCGAGGTGGCGGTGCGTCTCGCCTCCACTGGTGGCCCTCGTCCCTACTACCGGGGCGTCCACCACACGCGCACCACGTGGGATACACCCGTCAGACCTGAGGACTCGTACGCGGAGCGCCGCCGCGCCGCAGTGGGGCATGCGCCGGTGAGGTTACGCCGCTGCGCCAGAAGAACACGGGCGGCGCCACGTCACCTTCCCCACAGGCACGTACGCCTCACCTGGGTGACCCCAGCGCAGCACCCAACGCCCTGCGCGCTTGCGGCCTCTTACATCGAGCGCTGGCAGGGCGCAGTGGGGGGCATGCCGCTGCCGGTGGGATTGCGCCGCTACGCCAGGAGAACATGTGTGGCGCCACGTCACGTTCGTACGGCGCCTACGACTTGCCTGGGGCCCGTGGCCATGTGCGGCGTTGCGGCGCGATGTGCACTGCGCGATGGCGTGGCGCAGCGTGGTGGCGTCGCGTCGCGTGGCGCGGCGTGCTGCGCGGCGTGGCTGCCGTGGCTGGGCGCGGCGTGCTGGGCGCCGTGGCGTGGCTGCCGTAGCTGCGTGGGGTGCCCTGCGCGCGGTGTGGTGATCAGGGGTTCTTGGTGTGGTGGCGGCGGCGTAGGTAGGCGAGGGGGAATGTGATGAGGACGCCTAGGGCGAAGGGGGTGGCGGGGGCCGCTAGGGCCGCTGATTTCTCCAAGGCTGGTTGCTTGAAGGTGGCGGGGATCGGGAGAGTGCCGATGCGGTCCAGGGGCCAGACGATGACGAAGGCGCGGCCGATGACGCGGTCGATCGGGATGGTGCCGCCGCCGGGGTCGCCGCGGTGGGAGCGGGAGTCGTAGGAGAGTTCACGATGGTCGCCCATGACCCAGAGTTGGCCCGGCTTCACGGTGACGTCGAACGGGTCGTTGGACGGCTTGTTCTGCTCGTGCGTGATCGGGTCGGTGAAGATGTAGGACTTCTCGTCCAGCGGGACGCCGTTGACGGTGACCCGGCCCTTGGCGTCGCAGCATTTGACGTGGTCGCCGGGGATGCCGATGACGCGCTTGATGTAGTCCTTCTCGTTGGGCGCCACACCGAACGCGGTGCCGATGGCCCGCAGCACCTTGGAGACGGGGTTGCTCGGCTCGTTGACCTGGACCTCGGGGTCCCAGGAGTCGAGGCCGTTGAAGACGATCACGTCACCGCGGGCGATGTCGCGGGTGTGGTAGACGATCTTGTTGACGAGGACGCGGTCGCCGACCTGGAGGGTGTTCTCCATCGAGCCGGACGGGATGTAGAACGCCTGCACCGCGAACGCCTTGATGACGAGCGCCAGCACGACGGCGACGACGATCAGGACGGGGAGTTCCTTCCAGAACGACCCCTGCTTCTTCTTGCCCTTGCCGTCGTCTTCGGCGTCGTCGGCCGAGTCCACGGGCTCCTTCTCTTCGGGCACCGCGCCCTCGGCCTCGGATCGCACGTCTCTCCGATCGTCCTCGTCAGTCATCAGAGCGAAAGCCTAGCGGCGCCGAGCCCGCGGGGCGCCGCCCGCGGGCGTGTCGCCGACGCCCGGGCCGGTCGCGTCCGTCCGGAACGGGCAACGCCCCGGGCACCCTCTCGGGTTCCCGGGGCGTCGTGGTCCATCGGCTCAGTGGTCGCGCTTCTCCTTGATGCGCGCGGCCTTGCCGCGCAGGTTGCGCAGGTAGTAGAGCTTGGCGCGGCGCACGTCGCCGCGGGTGACGACCTCGATCTTGTCGATCGAGGGGCTGTTGAGCGGGAACGTCCGCTCGACGCCGACGCTGTAGCTGACCTTCCGGACGGTGAACGTCTCGCGGGCGCCGCCGCCCTGCCGCCGGATCACCACGCCCTGGAAGATCTGGATACGGCTACGGTTTCCCTCGGTGACGCGCACGTGCACCTTCAGCGTGTCGCCCGGACGGAAGTCCGGGACGTCGGCGCGCATCGCGGCCTTCTCGATCTCCTGGATCAGGGTGTGCATCGCAGCGGTTCCTCGTGGTCGAACGCGGGCGTCGAGAGGCCCCGGTGGGTCTTTCGTGGGGGCGTCGCGCCGCGGGAAATGGTCTTCGGGTGCCATGCGTTCTCGACGCACGGACGCTCTAGTCTGCCATACCTTCGCCGTCAACCGGAAAACCGGCCTCGCGGAGGACGTCGCGGTCCCGCTTGTCGAGGTCCTCCGGGGCGAAGCGGCCCAGGAGTTCGGGACGGTGCCGGGCCGTCCGGCGGAGTGCCTCGTCGCGCCGCCAGCGCGCGATCGCGCCATGGTGGCCTGAGAGGAGGACGTCCGGGACAGGCCGGTCCCGCCAGACTGGCGGCTTGGTGTAGACGGGGCCTTCCAGGAGCGACTCCATGGCGCCGGGGGCGAAGGAGTCGTCCGCGACCGAGTCGGCGTTGCCGAGGACGCCGGGCAGGAGCCGTCCGATCGCCTCGATCATCACCAGCACCGCGACCTCCCCGCCGGCGAGGACGAAGTCGCCGAGGCTGACCTCGTCCACGGGCATGCGGGTGCGGGCCTCCTCGGCGACGCGGGAGTCGATGCCCTCGTAGCGCCCGCACGCGAACACCAGCCAGGGCTCCGCGGCGTACCGCACCGCGTCCGCCTGCGTGAAGGGGCGCCCGCTCGGTGTCGGAATGATCAGCCGCGGCCCAGGTGGTGTGGTGCTCGGCTCCTCTGGTGTTGCCGAGGCGGGCGGTGGGGCGCTGCACGGTGACGGAGTGCCCGGGGGCGGTGGGGGGACGAGGGTGTCGAGGGCCTCGCCCCAGGGGTCGGGCTTCATCACCATGCCCGGGCCGCCGCCGTATGGAGTGTCGTCCACGGTGCGGTGCCGGTCGTGGGTCCAGGCGCGCAGGTCGTGGACGTGGACGTCGAGGAGCCCGGCGCGCCGCGCCTTGCCAAGGAGGGAGATGTCCAGGGGGGCGAAGTACTCGGGGAAGATCGTGACGATGTCGATTTTCATGATTCGTCGAGCAGGCCGGGGGGCGGGTCGATGACGAGCCGCCCCCCGGGAACGTCCACCTCGGGGACGAGCGCGGCCACGAACGGCACGAGCTTCTCCCCGGCGGGACCGCGCACGACCAGCAGGTCCTGGCCGTGGTGCAGGATGTCCGCGACCTCGCCGACACCGGCTCCGTCCGCGGTGACCACGGACAGGCCGATCAGTTCCTGGTCATGGAAGTCGTCCGGGTCGGCGGACGGGGCGATGTCGCCGGGGTCGACGACGAGCCAGGTGCCGCGCAGGGCCTCCGCGGCGTCGCGGTCGCCGATCCCGGTGAAGCGCACGAGCAGGCGTCCCGAATGCCAGCGGGTCCGCTCGATGGTGAGCGGGCCGGCGGTGCCGGGGTCGGTGGCGATCCGCGTCCCCGCGGCGAACCGGGTGTCCGGGTCGTCCGTGCGGACATCGATGGTGACCTCGCCACGGATCCCGTGCGGCCGGCCGATCCGTCCCACCACGAGCGGTTCGCTCATCGGGACGCCACTCAGCGGACCTCGTTGACGTCGAGCAGGTCAACGCGCACGTAGCGGCCCCCGGAGAGGGCGCTGATCACCGTGCGGAGGGCCTTGGCGGTGCGGCCGCCGCGGCCGATGACCTTCCCGAGGTCCTCGGGGTGCACCCGCACCTCGAGGACCCGGCCGCCCCTGATCCGGCGGGCGCGGACCCGGACGTCGTCCGGGTTCTCCACGATCCCGCGGACCAGGTGCTCGAGCGCTTCTTCGAGCACTGTCAGCCCTCGCTCTTGGCTTCGTCGGTCTCGGTGGCCTTGGCCTTGGGCTCGGCCTTCTTCTTGCCGCGGGCGGCGGTGCCGGCGGCCTCGTCGTCGCCCAGGGACTCCTTGACGGCGGCCTCGAAGGCGGCCTTCCGGTCGGCCTTGGGCTCGGCGACCTTGAGGGTGCCCTCGGCGCCCGGCTCGCCCTTGAACTTCTGCCAGTCACCGGTGATCTTCAGCAGGTTCAGCACGGGCTCGGTCGGCTGCGCGCCGACGCCGAGCCAGTACTGCGCGCGCTCAGAGTCGATCTTGATGAGCGACGGCTCCTGCTTGGGCTGGTAGAGCCCGATCTCCTCGATGGCGCGGCCGTCCCGCTTGGTGCGGGCGTCGGCGACGACGATCCGGTACTGCGGGTTCCGGATCTTCCCCAGACGCTTGAGCTTGATCTTGACTGCCACGGGTGTGGTGTACTCCGATTTCATTACTGGGTGGACGGGCCCGCGCCAGGTGGGGAACACCGGCTCGCGGCCGTCCGATGGACTCCGGTCGCGCAGGACGAGAGAGGGCGCCTCGCGATTCCGGGTTTCCAGCCTGTCATTCTGCCAGACGTTCGGTGTAAAGGTGCAATCGCAGGGCGCCGTGTCCGGTTGAGCCGCCCGGCTCGGACACGGCGCCGGAAGCGGGCGCGGGACGCGGGCGCGCACGGCCGGTATCGCCGGCGGGCGCCGCGCGAACCACGGCCCCTACTTCTTCTTGCGGCCCGGGAGTTTGCCCAGGTCGGGCATCTGGAAGCCGGGCGGGAGCTGGCCGCCGAAGCCGGGCGGCAGCCCGCCCGGAGCGCCGGGGCCGCCGCCGAGGCCCGGCGGGAGGCCCTGGGGCATGGCGTCGGCCGCGGGCTGCTGGTCCTTGCCTGCGGCGCGCTTGCGCGGGTCGCCGCTGCGCTGCTTGCCCTTCTTGTTCTTCTTGGCGGCCGCCTTCGCCGCCTTCTTGCGCCCGCCGGGCATGCCGGGCAGGCCCATGCCGCCCGCCATCTGGCGCATCATCTTCTGCGCGTCGAAGAACCGGGTGACGAGGCTGTTGACCTCGCCGACGGTGACGCCCGAGCCCTTGGCGATGCGGGCCCGCCGCGAACCGTTGATGATCTTCGGCTGGGAGCGCTCCTGCGGGGTCATCGAGCGGATGATCGCGGCGATCCGGTCCAGGTCCTTGTCGTCGATCTGGCTGATCTGGTCGCGGACCTGCCCCATCCCCGGCATCATCCCGAGCAGGTTCCCGATCGGGCCGAGCTTGCGGATCATCATCATCTGCTCGAGGAAGTCCTCGAGGGTGAAGTCCTCGCCCGAGGCGAACTTGCTGGACATCTTCTCGGCCTGCTCGGCGTCGAACGCCTGCTCGGCCTGCTCGATCAGGGTGAGGATGTCGCCCATGTCGAGGATCCGGCCCGCCATGCGGTCCGGGTGGAAGACGCTGAAGTCCTCCAGCTTCTCGCCCGTCGAGGCGAACATGATCGGGCGCCCGGTGATGTGCCGGACCGACAGCGCCGCGCCGCCGCGCGCGTCGCCGTCGAGCTTGGTGAGGACGACCCCGTCGAAGCCGACGCCGTCCATGAACGCCTGGGCGGTGTTGACGGCGTCCTGGCCGACCATGGCGTCGACGACGAACAGGATGTCGTCGGGCCGGACGGCGTCGCGGATGTCGATGGCCTGCTGCATCATCTCCGTGTCGACGCCCAGGCGGCCCGCGGTGTCGATGACGACGACGTCGTGCTGAGCATGCCTGGCCTGGTCGATGGAGCGGCGCGCCACGTCCACCGGGTCGCCGACGCCGCTGCCCGGCTCGGGTGCGAACACCGGCACCCCGGCCCGCTCGCCGACGACCTGGAGCTGCTGGACGGCGTTGGGCCGCTGCAGGTCGGCGGCCACCAGCAGCGGCGTGTGGCCCTCCTGCTTCAGCCACCGGGCGAGCTTGCCCGCGAGCGTGGTCTTACCGGCGCCCTGCAGACCGGCGAGCATGATCACGGTCGGCGGCGTCTTGGCCAGCCGGATCCGGCGGGTCTCGCCGCCGAGGATCGCGATGAGCTCCTCATTGACGATCTTGACGACCTGCTGCGCCGGGTTCAGCGCCTGCGAGACCTCCGCGCCGGCCGCCCGCTCCTTGACCCGCGCGATGAAGTCCTTGACGACGGGGAGCGCGACGTCGGCCTCGAGCAGCGCGATCCGGATCTCGCGGGCCGTGGCGTTGATGTCGGCCTCGGAGAGCCGGCCCTTGCTGCGCAGGGACGAGAAGACCGTCGTCAACCGGTCGGAGAGCGTCTCGAACACGTGTCTGGACCGTCCTTGGAAAGCTTTTGGGATCGCCTATCAGAGTATCGGGTCGTCCTGCCTGTTGCTTCGCCCTCGGCGTCAGGCGCTGGGGCGCCTTCCTTCCACGGGCTTCGCGGCGATCGCTGTGTTGATTGCTTCGCCCTCGGCGGTCGGCGCTGGCGCGCCTTCCTTCCACGGGCCAAGCGGCGATCGCCGCATCGCTCCGGCTCGCCTTGCGGCTCGCTGCGCGATCAGGTTCTTGCTTCGCTCGAACCTGGCTTCGCACGCGATCGCAACGCTGAGGTCGTCGCGGGCCGGGCTTACTGACGACAACCGTTGAGGCCAGCGCGTCCTAGCCAGAGGTCTGGGTGATCGCAGACGAGCCTGCCGGTGAGACTGGCCACGGCATGCCACAACCGCTGAGGCTGGCGCGTGCCCTGGCTAGAGGTCCGGATGATCACGGACGAGCTTGCCGGTGAGACCGGCCACGGCATGCCACAAACGTTGAGGCCAGCGCGCTTCCTAGCCAGGTCCGGATTCTCACGGACGAGCCTGCCGGTGAGACTGGCCACGGCATGCCACAACCGCTGAGGCTGGCGCGTGCCCTGGCTAGAGGACGGGTGATTACGGACGGACTTGCTGGTGGGGCTGGTCACAGCATGCGACAACCGCTAAGGCTGGCGCGCCCTGGCTAGAGGTGCGGGTGATCACGGACGGGCTTGCCGAGTGCGACTGGCCACGGCGTGGGACAACCGCTGAGGCCGACGCGCGTCCTAGCCAGGTCCGGATTCTCACGGAGGAGCCTGCCGGTGAGACTGGCCACGGCATGCGGCCAACCGCTGAGGCCAGCGCGCGCCCTCGCCGGAGGCCGGGGTGATCTGCGGGACCGTTGCCTGGCTCGGTCTTGCCGGTATGGGGCGGTTACGCGAGGGTTGCGAGGATTTGGGCTTGTACGGCCTCCAGGGTTGCTGGGTCGTCAAGGGGGTGGCCTTCGTCGTTCACCACGTAGAAGACGTCCACAGCCTCTGCGCCGTGGGTGTCGACCTGGGCGGCGCGGATGTGCAGGTCGCGGGATCCCAGCGCCTGGCCGATCCGCCACAGCAGGCCGGGGCGGTCGTGGGCGCGCACCTCGATGACGGTCGCCGTCCGCGACGCGTCGTCGAGGATCATGACGCGCGGGGGCGGCACCGTCACTCCGGGGCGCGTCCGCATCGACCGTGCGCGCCGCTCCAGGCGGTCGGCCACGTCTAGGCGCCCGGCCAGCATGCGGCGCAGGTCCGCCTCCAGCCCGGCCGGGTCCGGCGGGGTGCCGAACTCCGGGATCGCCGTGAAGTCCAGGACGGCCGTCTCGCTCACGACCGGTTTCGCGGGCTCCCCATCCGAGTGCGGCGGACGTTCCTGCCCGTCCGGCGCGGGGGCGGAGATCGTGCGGGCGGTCTTCACGGCCAGCCGGTGCAGGGCCAGGACGCCTGCCGCGCGCCAGAGGAGGCCCGGACGGTCAGGGGCGGCGATGGTGATCCGGGAGCCGGTGACGCGGACGGCCGCGCCGTCATGGCGGGCCAGGGCCAGGTGGGCGGGGTCGAGGACGGGCGGGGGCGGCGGCGTCCCGCCGGTGAGGGCGGCGGCGGCGCGGCGGGCCAGTTCGGCGACGAGGCCGGCCTTCCAGGCGCCCCAGGCGGCGGGTCCGGTGGCGGTGCCGTCGGCGATCGCGAGGGCGGCGAGGAGGTCGAGGATCTCGCGTTCGCGGCCCGGCACCCCGGACACGGCGCCGGTGACGTGCTGCACGGTCACGGGGTCGTCGATGTCGCGGCGGGTGGCGGTGTCGGGGAGCAGCAGGTGGTGGCGGACGAGGGTTTCGAGGACGCGCACGTCGTCTTCGGGGAACCCGAGCCGCGTCCCGATGCCGCGGACGGCGGCGGCGCCCGCGGTGGAGTGGTCGCCGGGCCGGCCCTTGCCGATGTCGTGGAACAGGGCGCCGACGAGCAGCAGGTCGGGGCGGGCGACCTCGCGGGTGAGGGCGGCGGCGCCGGCGGCGGTCTCCACGAGGTGGCGGTCCACCGTGAAGCGGTGCACGGGGTTGCGCTGCGGCCGGTTCCGGACGTGCTCCCACTCGGGCAGCAGCCGGACGATCAGCCCGGCCCGGTCGAGGGCCTCCCAGACGGCGATGGCGGCGGGACCGGCGCCGAGCAGGGAGACGAGCGCGTCGCGGGCGCCGGGGGGCCACGGCACCGGCGGCAGGGCGGCGCTCTCGGCGAGCCTCGCCGCCGTCGCGGGAGCGAGCGGCAGCCCGGCCTGGGCCGCCGCGGCGGCCACGCGGAGGACGAGGGCGGGGTCGCCGAGGTCGGCGTTCCGGGCGAGCACCACCTCGCCCTCGTACTCGACGGCGCCGTCGCCGACGGGACGCCGCTCGGCGGCCCGTGCGGGACCGGTCGGCGGCCGGAGGGCGGTGGAGACGTCGCCGGGCGCGGGGCCGGTGAAGCGGTCGACGCGCCGCCACAGGGTGGAGCCCGCGTAGGTGATCGTGCGGGCCGCGTCCACGACCGAGCGCTGCAGGACGTCCGCGTCCGGCAGGGCGAGGGCGCGGGCGACGGCCTCCTGCTCCTGCAGGACGAGGCGGTCGGTGGAGCGGCCCGTGACCTCGTGCAGCGCGTGCCGCACGTCGAGGAGCAGGTCGTGGGCGGCCCTGACCCGGCCGTCGGGGGCGGACGCCGCCCAGGACGCGGCGGCGGCGTGCATCACGTGGACGTCGCGCAGCCCGCCGCGGGCCTCCTTGAGGTCGGGTTCGAGGAGGAAGGCCAGTTCGCCCTGGGCCTCCCAGCGCTCCCGGCACATCGCCGCCAGTTCGGGCAGCCGGACGGCGGCGTCGGCGCGCCAGTCGGCGAGGACGGCGGCGCGCAGTTCGTCCACGAGGGTGTGGTCGCCCGCGACGCGGCGCACGGACAGCAGCCCCAGCGCGGCCTTCATGTCGCCGCGGGCGACGGTCCGGGCCTCGTGGACGGTGCGGACGGAGTGGTCGAGCCGCGTCCCGGAGTCCCACAGCGGGTACCAGACCCGATCGGCGATCCCGGCGACGTCGGCCCTGCCGCGGTGCAGGAGGACGAGGTCGAGATCGCCCCCGGGCGTCAACTCCCGGCGCGCGTGGCTCCCCACCGCGGCCAGCGCGACCCCACCGGAGATCACAGCCGCCGGGGCGCGCGCGGGCGTGGCCGGAGGCGCGGTCGCGTCCGGTGACAGGGCAGCGGACAGGAGGGCCGCCAGGTGGCGGTCCAGGTCGGTGGCGCGCGACGCCCGCGCCGCCGCAAGGGAGGCGCGGGCCGCCGGGACCGCGTCGGCTTCTCCGGCCCCTCGCCCCCGGCCGGACGGCGTCTCGGGCCGTGCCGAGGGCAGTGGCCGGGGGCTGCGGGGCGCGGAGTCGGTCATGGGCGTCCTAGAGGGCTTCCGGACCGGTCTCGCCGGTGCGGACGCGGACGACGGTGTCCACGGGGACCGCCCACACCTTGCCGTCGCCGATCTTGTCGGTGCGGGCGGCGCGGACGATCACGTCGATGATGTCGTCGGCGTCCGCCGCGTCCACCAGGACCTCGATCCGGAGCTTGGGCACCAGGTCGACCTGGTACTCGGCGCCCCGGTAGACCTCGGTGTGGCCCTTCTGCCGGCCGTAGCCGCTGGCCTCGCTGACGGTCATGCCCTTGACCCCGAAGGTCTCCAGGGCCTTCTTGACCTCGTCCAGCTTGAACGGCTTGATGACCGCCGTGATGAGCTTCATCCCTACGCCTCAACCTTCTTCGCGGGGGCGGGCGCGGCCGCGGTCGCCCCGGAGCCGATGCCCGCGCGGATGGTGCCGAAGTCGTAGGCGGTCTCCGCGTGCGCCGTGCTGTCGATGCCGGCGGCCTCGTCGTCGTCGCTGATCCGGAAGCCCATCACCCGGTCGATGACCTTGGCGATCCCGTAGGTCACGGCGAAGGAGTAGACGAGGGTCGCCAGGACGGCGACGGCCTGCTTGCCGAGCAGCGCGAACCCGCCGCCGGCGAGCAGCCCGTCCGCGCCGGCGTCGTTGACGGCGGTGGTGGCCAGGAGGCCGATGAGCAGGGCGCCGACGATGCCGCCGACCATGTGGACGCCGACCACGTCGAGCGAGTCGTCGTACCCGAGCCGGTACTTCAGCCCGACCGCGAACGCGCAGACCGCGCCGGCGACGAGGCCGAGGGCGATGGCGCCGAGCGGGGTGATGAACGCGCAGGCCGGGGTGACGGCGACCAGCCCGGCGACGACGCCGGAGGCGATGCCGAGCGTGGTGGACGCGCCGTCGCGCAGCTTCTCGACGACGATCCAGGCGAACGCGGCGGCGCAGGTCGCGGCGAGCGTGTTGACGAACGCGACGGCCGCGGTCTCGCCGGCGGCGAGCGCGGACCCGGCGTTGAAGCCGAACCACCCGAACCACAGCAGCCCGGCCCCGAGCAGGACGAACGGGAGGTTGTGCGGGCGCATCGGCTCCTTCGGCCAGCCCTTGCGCTTGCCGAGGACGAGCACCAGCGCGAGCGCCGCGACGCCGGCGTTGATGTGGACGACCGTGCCGCCCGCGAAGTCGAGGGCGCCGAGGTCGAACAGCCAGCCGGCCTTGCCGCCGTCCCGGCCGTCCGACCACCACACCCAGTGGGCGATCGGGAAGTACACGAGCGTGGCCCACACCAGGGTGAACACGACCCAGGCGCCGAACTTGGCGCGGTCGGCGACGGCG
Source organism: Actinomadura geliboluensis (assembly GCF_043197915.1). Classification (NCBI taxonomy): domain Bacteria; kingdom Bacillati; phylum Actinomycetota; class Actinomycetes; order Streptosporangiales; family Thermomonosporaceae; genus Actinomadura; species Actinomadura geliboluensis. Next base: position 987,965 of record NZ_JBICUA010000001.1, read on the forward strand.
CCGCTGATCAGGGCGACGGTGATGATGGCGAACGTCGCCTGGAAGGCCACGAACACCAGCTGCGGGATGCCCGTGCCGTCGTCGGCCGTCGCGGCCTTCTCCAGGCCGACGAGCCCCCAGTCGCCGAACCCGCCGATGAACGCGCTGAGGGCGCCGCCGTCGCCGAACGTGAGGGAGTAGCCGTAGACGACCCACGCCATGCCCACCACGGCGATGCTGACGAAGCTCATCATCATCATGTTGAGCACGCTCTTGGCGCGGCTCATGCCTCCGTAGAAGAAGGCGAGCCCGGGTGTCATCAGCAGGACGAGCGCGGTGCTCGTCAGCATCCAGGCGGTATTACCGCTATCGATCTTCATCTCTGAGAGAGTCCCTCCTCGCCAGGGAACTTCGAACTGCTCAGAGACTCGACCTCGGCGGTTTCGCGCGCGGGGCTCCCGCGTTTCACCGGTGTGAAAAGCGCAACCGGGGTGTTTCGTGCGTGTTTCTAATTCCTCACATGCCGTTTTTAACCGATTAGAGGTCTATTTCAGTCACCCAGGATCGCGTCCACGAACGCCTCCGGCTCGAACGGGGCGAGGTCGTCCGGCCCCTCCCCCAGCCCGACGAGCTTCACCGGCACGCCCAGCTCCCGCTGCACCTGGACGACGATGCCGCCCTTCGCGGTGCCGTCCAGCTTGGTCAGCACGACACCGGTGACGTTCACGACCTCCGCGAACACGCGCGCCTGCTGCATGCCGTTCTGCCCGGTCGTCGCGTCCAGGACGAGCAGGACCTCGTCCACCGTCGCCTGCTTCTCCACGACGCGCTTGACCTTGCCCAGCTCGTCCATCAGCCCGGTCTTGGTGTGCAGCCGGCCCGCCGTGTCGATGATCACCACGTTGACCTTGGACTCGATGCCCTGCTTGACCGCGTCGAACGCGACGCTCGCCGGGTCGGCGCCCTCGTCCCGGCGGACGACCTGCGCCCCGACGCGCGTCCCCCAGGTCTCCAGCTGGTCGGCCGCGGCGGCGCGGAAGGTGTCGGCCGCGCCGAGCACCACCGTGTTGCCGTCCCCGACCAGGACCCGGCCGAGCTTGCCGCAGGTGGTGGTCTTGCCGGTGCCGTTGACGCCGACGACCATCAGCACCGCCGGACGGTCGCCGTGCCCCTCCGTGCGCAGCGAGCGGTCGAGATCCGGGCCGATCTGCTTGACCAGCTCGTCCTTCAGCAGCCCGCGGACCTCCTCGGGGCTGCGGGTGCCGAGCACCTGGACGCGGGTCCGCAGGTCGTCGGTGACCTGGCGGGCCACCGCCGCGCCCATGTCGGCGGTGATGAGCGTGTCCTCGATCTCCTCCCACGCGTCCTCGTCGAGCGTGTCGCGCGACAGCAGGCCGAGCAGGGTCTTGCCGAACGTGTTCTGGGAGCGCGCGAGCCGGGCCCGCAACCGGACGAGACGCCCCGCACCGGGCGGCGGCTTCTCGATCTCGATCGTGGGGCGCGGAGCGGGCACCTCCGTCGGCGGCGCCTCGACGGTGGGCGCCTCCGCCTCGTCGACGGCCGTGGCGCCGCCGGTGCGTTCCGTCGGGCGCTCCACCGGCGGGCGCGGGCGGGTACGGCGGGGCCTCAGCAGCGTGATGCCACCGACGATCAGAGCGACGGCGGCCAGCGCGGCGATGACGATCAGATATTCCATAGCGCCCCCAAGTTTTGCACGTTCTCCCAGGGGGGCTGTGTCTACCCAGGGGGGCGACCCCCTGGAACCCCCGCCACGAGCCGGTCGATCCTCACGCTGTGTTGGCCCAGGGGGGCGACCCCCTGGAACCCCCGTCACGAGCCGGTCGATCCTCACGCCACGGTTCTGGTCCTTGTGACCGTGCGGGTTTGTGGCGTGTCGCTGCGGTCGCCCGGCTCGGCGGGCAGGCCCGCTGCGCTCGCAGAGCTCGCTCCGCGTGCCTGCCCGTGGTCGGTGGCCGAGCCTCGAACCCAGAAGACCGACGTCGCTCAGGTCATTGCGGGTCCGGTGATCGGCTTGGCAACGATGCCCGTTCGGAGGTCTCCCATTCGTCGACGTTTCGGAGGAGAGCCTCCAGGTAGGAGCGCAGGTGGGTGCGGTAGACGTCGCTGTAGGTGCGCAGGTAGGCGATCTCCCGTTCCATCGAGCGGCGCTCGTCGTCGGGCAGGGGGACGGGCCGGGTCTCCTCCGTGGAGCGGACGGCCGCGTCGGCCACGGCGGCGGCCTTGCGGTGGGCGTCCTCCAGCAGGTGCTCGGCGCGTCCCTTGGCGTCGGAGAGGATCGCCTCCCGGTGCAGCCGCGCCTCGTGGGCCAGTTCGCGGGTGTAGCGCTCGGCGTCCGCGACGTACAGGTCGGCGGTCTGCTGGGCCTGCGAGAGGATCCGGACGGCCTGGAAGTGGGCGTCCTCGGGCGCCATCACGCCGGCGCCGCCGCCCTTGGCCGCCTGGGCGCGCAGCCGGTTCACCTCGTCGGCGAGCGCGGCCTTGTCGGTGAAGATCTGGACGAGTTCGTCCTCGACGTAGGCGAGGAAGCCGCGGACCTGCTCCTCGTCGTAGCCGCGGCGGCCGAGGGCGGCCCGCGCGAACACCACCGAGCGGAGCTCGCCCGGGGTCAGCCGCGTGCCGGCGGACACCACGGGAAGGTTCGGGGAGTTCAACGCGCTCACCTCTGTGCGTCTGGGAAGGTTTCCAGGCGGATGCGGTCGCGGGCCACGCCGAGGCGGGCCAGCTGCTCGACGGTGTGGCCGACCATCGCGGACGGCCCGCACACGTAGGCGTCGCGGCCGTCCCAGGGGCCGTGCCTGGCCACGACGTCCGACAGGTTGCCGTGCTCGACGTCGCCGTCACCCGACGTGAGGACGGAGGAGAAGCCGTGTCCGCCGGGTTCGTCCGACACGGCGGGGACGACGGTGAGCCAGGGGAACCCGCCGGCCAGCTTGGTCAGGTCCTCCAGGTCGTACAGGCCGTCGCGGGTGCGGGCGCCGAAGAACAGGTGCACGCGCGGCGGGGCGGGACGCCGCGAGATCTGCTCCAGGATCGCCTTGAGCGGGGCCAGGCCGGTGCTGCCCGCGACGAGCAGGACGTCCCGCGGGGACTCTTCGTCCAGGGTGAGCGTGCCGATCGGCGCACCCATCCGGACCCGGTCGCCGGTCTCGGTGCCGCGCACAAGCACGGGGCTCACCGGCCCGCCGTCCACCAGCCGGACGTGGAAGTCGACGGTGTGGTCGGGGCGGGGCGCGTTCGCCATCGAGTAGTACCGCCAGTGCCGCAGCCGCGACGGCACCTCAAGCGCGACCGACTGGCCGGGCCGGTAGGGCAGCGGCCGGTCCGGCTGGACGCGCAGCACGGCGATGTCGAACCGGCGCCGCTCGACCGCGACGACCTGGCCGTTCCACCAGGCGGGGGTCGTGAGGGCGTGCTCGTCGGCGGCCTCCAGCATGACCTTGGCGACCAGGGTGTAGGCGGCGTTCCAGTCGCCCTCGACGTCGTCGGTCCAGTCGTCGCCGGTGAAGTGCCGCAGGGTGGCGAGGAGGCTGGCGCCGACGTGCGGGTAGTGCTCGGCGACGATCCCGAACCGCCGGTGGTCGCGGCCGAGCTGCCGCAGGAACGGGACGAGGGCCGGCAGGTCGTCGACTTGGGCGACGATGTGCCCGAGAGCGCGGAGCAGCTTGTCCCGCTGGCCGCTCATCCCGACGGGGAACATGTCGCGCAGGTGGGGGTTGCGCACGAACAGGTCGGAGTAGAAGAACAGGGCGACGGCGTCGCCCTGCCCCGCGACCCGGTCGAAGCTGTCCTTCAGCCGCTGGGCGTCCACGCCGGATCAGGAGACGGGCTCGGCGGCGGCCTCCGTCATGACCTGGGCGACCACGCCGTAGGCGGCCGTCCAGTCGCGTTCGAGGTCCGCGTTCCACGCGGGGCCGCTGAAGTGGGCGAGGGTGGCGAGCAGGCTCGCGCCGACGGGCGCGTAGTGGTCGGCGGCGACGCCGAAGCCGTGGTGGCGGCGGCCGAGGTCCCGCAGGAACGGCACGAGCGCGTCCGGGTCGTCGACGGACGAGACGATCTGCGACAGCGCCGCGAGCAGCACCTCGTGCTGCTTGGCCATCGCGGCCGGGAACATCGATCGGAGCCGCGGCTCACGCGCGAAAAGGTCGGCGTAGAAATACTCGGCGACGTCCACGCCGTTCGCGCCGACTAGGGTGAAATTGTCCTTGAGTTTGCGGGCGTCCATGGGCAGCACCTCTCCCACGGTCCTCCGTACCGGGCGGGGGCACCCGGTGAGGGGGCCGGAGAACCACGGTGCACATGGGTAGTGGAAGCCCCGGACCCGCACAAGCCCGCCAGCGTCGCCACCGCATCACCGTCCGTGCACGTGGATCACGTGGCGCGCACGTCACCGGCGACAACGCGCCCGTAATCAATCGGTTATTGCCGGGCAAAAAAGATTCCACGCCCGTCCGAATTGCGGACGGATAGGCGCTGCAACGCTCCAATCACCCCTCGCGAATATTACGGCCATATGAAATCCGCAACACGCCACCGGCATCAAGGCACACGTCCGTAAGCCCGGCCCGCGAGGACCTCAGCGTTGCGATCGCGTGCGAAGCCAGGTTCGAGCGAAGCGAGAACCTGATCGCGCAGCGAGCCGCAAGGCGAGCCGGAGCGATGTAGCGATCGCCGCGAAGCCCGTGGAAGGAAGGCGCCCCAGCGCCGACCGCCGAGGGCGAAGCAATCAATGGAGCCGCTGGCTGACGACCTGGGTGACGCCGTCGCCGCGCATGCTGACGCCGTAGAGGGCGTCGGCGCCCTCCATGGTGCGCTTCTGGTGGGTGATGACGATGAGCTGGGACGATTCGCGCAGCTCCTCGAAGACGGTGATGAGCCGCTGGGTGTTGGTGTCGTCCAGCGCGGCCTCGACCTCGTCCAGGACGTAGAACGGCGACGGGCGGGCCTTGAACACGGCGACGAGGAAGGCGATGGCGACCAGCGACCGCTCGCCGCCGGACAGCAGCGACAGCCGCTTGACCTTCTTGCCGGGCGGGCGGGCCGACACCTCGACCCCGGTCGTGAGCATGTCGTCGGGCACGGTCAGCGACAGGCTGCCCTCGCCGCCGGGGAACAGCCGCGCGAAGATCCGCTCGAACTCGCGGGCCGTGTCGTCGTAGGCGGCGGCGAACACCTCCTGGACGCGGTCGTCGACCTCCTTGACCAGGCCGAGCAGCTCCCGCTGGGTCTTCTTGAGGTCCTCCAGCTGCGAGGTGAGGAACGCGTGCCGCTCCTCCAGCGCCGCGAACTCCTCCAGGGCGAGCGGGTTGACCTTGCCGAGCTGGTTGAGCTGCCGCTCGGCGACCTTGGCGCGCTTCTCCTGGACGGCCCGGTCGTAGGGGGCGGGCCGGGCGTCCTCCCCCTTCTCCGGGTCGGGCGGGACGAGCTGGTCCGGGCCGTACTCGGCGACGAGCGACTCGACCTCCAGGCCGAACTCCTCCAGGGCCCGCTGCTCGTACTGCTCCAGCCGGAGCCGCTGCTCGGCGCGGGCGACCTCGTTGCCGTGGACGACGTTGACGAGGCGCTCCAGGGTCGCCGACAGCTCGCGGACCTGCGTGCGGACGACCTTCAGCTCGGCCTCGCGCGCGGCCTTGGCCTGCTCGGCGGCCTCGCGGCGGCGGACGGCGGCGGCGAGGGAGTGCTCGATGCGGTCGAGGGACGTGCGGGCGCCGCGGTGGACGGCCTTGGCGACCCTGGCCTGCTCCTCGCGGCGGGCGCGGCGCTGCGCGGCCCGCGCGCGCTCCTCGCGCTCGCGGCGGGCGCCGCGTTCGAGGGCGTCGGCGCGGCCGGTGATGGCCTGCACGCGCTCCTCGGCGGTGCGGACCGACAGCCGCGCCTCCATCTCGGCGGACCGCAGCTCCTGGCTGCGGGCGTGCAGCTCGTCGCGCGCCTCGGTGTCGTGCCCGGCCTCGTCGGCGACCTCCGCGGCCTCCTCCGACTCGGCGAGCCGCATCGCGAGCTCCTCGGCCGCCTGGGTGTCGCGCTCCAGCGACTCGGTGGCGGCGTCCAGCGCCTTGGTGAGCCGCTCCACTTCGCCACGCGCGGCCCGGACGTCGGCTTCCAGGCGCGCGGCGCGCTTGGCCTCCTGTGCCGCCTGCGCGTCGAACTCGCGCACGCGCGCGCGGACGCGGTCAAGCTCGGCCTGGGCCTGGTTCACGCTCGCCTGGGCCTCGCCGGCGGCGGCCTCCGCGGCCTCCAGTGCCATCTGGGCGGACTGCTCGCGCTCCATCGACGCAGTGAGTTCGTCGGCGGCGACCCCGGCCGCCGTCTCCGCGGCGGCGAGATCCTCGGTGGCCTGGTCAAGGGTCGCGCGCATCTGCAGAAGGCCCTGCCCGCTGCTCGCACCGCCCTGCGCCCAGTGCGCTCCGACAAGTTCGCCGTCGCGCGTCACGGCGCGCAGGGACGCCTCCCGCCGGACGAGCGCGGCGGCGGACGGCACGTCGTCGACGACCGCCACGTCCCGCAGAAGATGCTCCATGGCGGGCCGCACGACCTCGGGGACGCTCACCGCGTCGATCGCGTAGTCGACGCCCGACACCCGCGCGCCCGGCGCGACCGCTCCCCCGCCGACGAGCAGCCCGGCGCGCCCGGCGTCGCGGGAGCGCAGCAGCGCCAGCGCGGCCTCGGCCGTGTCGAGCGAGCCGACGGCGATGGCCTCGGCGGCGTTGCCCAGGGCGGCGGCGACCGCCGTCTCGTACCCGGACCGGACGTTCAGCAGCGACGCGACCGTGCCCAGCACGCCATCGAGGGAACCGTCCGCGCCCGCCGACAGCAGCGCCTCGCCGCCCTCGGCGGCGCTGGCCAGCGTCAGGTTCAGGGCTTCGATCCGCGCCTGCAGCGCCGTGACCTTCTTCTGCGCGGCCTGGTCGGCGGACCGCGCGGCGCCCACCGCGCCCCGCGCCTCCTTCAGCGCCCCGCGCGGACCGTCCACGCCGGCGCGCGCGGCCTCGGCGGCGTCCTTCGCGGTCGCGAGCGCCTCCTGCGCGGCCTCGTGCTCGGCGGCGAGCGCGGGGTCCTCGACGACCTCGGCCTCGAACGCCTCGAACTCCACCCGGGCGTCGTCGGCGCGCTGCTCGGCCTCCTCGCGGGCGTCGGCGAGCCGTCCGATCTCCGACCGGCCGGCCTGCGCCTTGCTGCGCAGCGCCTCGACCCGGCCGCGCAGCCGGGCGAGCTCCTCGCGGCGGTCGGCGGCGGCGCGCGCGGCGGCCTGCAGGCGGCGCTCCTCGGCCGCGAGGGCCTCCTCGACACCCGTCCGCTGCTCCACGGCGTCGGCGAGGCCGTCCTGCGCCTCGTCCAGCGCGGCGCGGAGCATCTCCTCCTGCTCGCGGATCTCGGCGGCCTCGCGCTCCATGTCCTCGGGGTCGCGGCCGCGCCGCTCCTCCTCGCGCGCCTCCGCGGCGTTGCGGTGCCGCTCGGCGGCGAGGTCGGCGACGCCCCGCAGCCGCTCCTTCAGCGCCGACAGCTGGAACCAGGTGTCCTGGACCTCCGCGAGCTTCGGCGCCTGCTCGGCCTCCTCCGCCTCCAGGACGGCCTCGCGCCGCTGCGCCTCGCCCAGCGCCCGCTCCGTCTCGGTGCGGCGCTCCCGGATCGCGGCCTCGTCGGCGGCCTCCTGCTCCAGCCTCGTCCGCAGCGTGACGAGGTCATCGGCCAGCAGCCGCAGCCGCGCGTCCCGCAGGTCGGCCTGGATCACCGCCGCGCGCCGCGCGATCTCGGCCTGCTTGCCGAGCGGCTTCAGCTGGCGGCGCAGCTCGCCGGTGAGGTCCTGGACGCGGGTCAGGTTGCCCTGCATCGCGTCCAGCTTCCGCAGCGCCTTCTCCTTGCGCTTGCGGTGCTTGAGGACGCCGGCGGCCTCCTCGATCACCGCCCGGCGCCCCTCCGGCCCCGAGTGCAGGACGCGGTCGAGCTGCCCCTGCCCGATGATGACGTGCATCTCGCGCCCGATGCCCGAGTCCGACAGCAGCTCCTGGATGTCGAGCAGCCGGCACGAGTCGCCGTTGATCGCGTACTCGCTGGACCCCGACCGGAACATCAGCCGGCTGATCGTCACCTCGGTGTAGTCGATCGGCAGCGCCCCGTCGGCGTTGTCGATCGTCAGCACGACCTCGGCGCGCCCGAGCGGCGCCCGGTTCGCCGTGCCGGCGAAGATGACGTCCTCCATCTTGCCGCCGCGCAGCGACTTGGCGCCCTGCTCGCCCATCACCCAGGCCAGCGCGTCCACGACGTTGGACTTGCCCGACCCGTTCGGCCCCACGACGGCCGTGATCCCCGGCTCGAACTTGAGCGTGGTGGAGGACGCGAAGGACTTGAAGCCGCGCAGCGTCAACGTCTTCAGGTACACCCGCCGTCCCTCCCTCGCTCCGCGGCCCGGAATCGCAACGCTAGAGGCTATCGCGTACCCGCCCCGACGACCCGGCGAGTCACGCCCCGCCCCCGTCCGATGCCACGATTCCAAAGATCAACGCAGAACCCCCGGTTCCGGCCGCCCCGAACCCCCGAAACCTTTGCCACATTTTGACCACATATCCCAGGCCGAAGCCGTTCCCCAGGATGCACCCACCCCACCGCCCCGACAGACAGTGACCGAAGGGCAAGTCATGCAATTGAGCCATGGCCCCCACCACGGCACCCCGGCACGATGACAGTCAGCACAGCGCGCCACAAGCGACCGCAGCCGCCAAAGAGGGCCAACGCCACGGCCCAGACCCGGACAAGACCAGATCTGTGCCGATTGACGTCCTCCCCCGCCTGAAGACGGGGGATTCCAACCGTCCCCTATACGGAGAGGAGAGCGGGTTGAGGTTCGCGGTTCACCGGCCCGCCCAACGGCGTGCCTCCCCGCGCGGCCACCGTGCGCCCCACGGCGGTGTCTCGGATGTTGCGTGCGGCGTTGACGTCGGCGTTGGCCCGGTGCCCGCAGGCCGTGCACCGGAACACCGCTTGGCTCTCGCGGTTGTCCCGGGCGCGGTGCCCGCACGCATTGCAGGTCTGCGACGTGTAAGGCGCCCCAGCGCCTGACGCCAAGGGTGAAGTAAACAAACACCTAGGGACGCCGAGGTTCGACGTCCCTGTGTTTTGAGGATGACGCGCCGAGATCAGGTCAGCGCGGGTTCGCGGTCCTTCACCGCGAGCGACATCACATCGTCGTCCGTCGCCGTCGCAAGCGCGTCGTTCTCCGCCTGGAGCCGTACGAGTTCGGCCTCCAGGTCACGTACGCGCTGCTGCAGGCGCCGCATCTCCGCGACCATCCGGGGGTCGGGACCGCCGACGTGGCCGAGTAGAGCCTTCGCCATGACTAAGGGTCCTCCACGCTGAGTAACCAGCAGGGATCGCGCACGAGAATCAGCTGAAGTCGGTGCGCGTATCGTCTAGAGTCGCACCGGCCGGTGTCCTGGTCAAGCCGCACATCACAGGCCGGTAACAACCTTCCTCTACTAGTTTAGCAGGTACAAACCGGAACTCCCTACCCGTCACCGCTCCACGAATCCGGCGGCCTCGCCGCGCGGGTCGCTCCAGCGCTCGGTGACGCCGGTGACCTTGCCGGGACGGCCGGCGCCGCCGTCGCCGCCCAGCAGGTCGAGCAGGTCGCGGCACCGGCCGCGCGGGCCCTCGGCCACCACCTCGACGCGGCCGTCGCTCAGGTTGGTGGCGCTGCCGGCCAGGCCGAGTTCCAGCGCCCGCGACCGCACCCACCAGCGGAACCCGACGCCCTGGACGCGTCCGCGCACCCAGGCCGTGAGCCGCACGTTCTCCTCGTCGTCCGTCACGCGAGGAAACCCTAGTAGTGCGCCCGCCGGGGGCGCGGCTGGCACACCGGGCAGCTGTAGGACGAGCGGTTCATGAACTCGTCGCGGCGGATGGGCGTCCCGCAGCGGCGGCAGGGCTCGTCGCGGCGGCCGTAGGCGTCCAGGGACCGCTCGAAGTAGCCGCTCTCGCCGTTCACGTTGACGTACAGGCTGTCGAAGGACGTCCCGCCGACCGCGAGGGCGGCGCCCATGACCTCCTGTGCGGCCTCCAGGAGGCGCGTGGCCTCCGCGCGGGTCATCGTCTCGGTGGGGCGCGCCCAGTGCAGCCTGGCCCGCCACAGCGCCTCGTCGGCGTAGATGTTGCCGACGCCGCTGATCAGCGACTGGTCGAGCAGGGCCCGCTTGATCCCCGTCTTGCGGCGCCGCAGGGCCCGGAAGAACGCCTCGGGGTCGAAGGCGTCCTCCAGCGGGTCGGCGGCGATGTGCACGATCGGCTCGGGGACGAGCGACCCGGCGGCGTGCGCGTCCGGGACGAGGTCGGTGAGCATCAGGTGCCCGAAGGTCCGCTGGTCGACGAAGCGCAGGTCGTGGCCGCCGTCGTCGAAGCCGACCCGGACGCGCAGGTGCTTCTCGCGCTCGCGGCCGGGGTCGCCGACGAGCAGCTGCCCGCTCATGCCGAGGTGGGCCAGCACCGCCTCGGACTCGCCGTCGAGCGGGATCCACAGGTACTTGCCGCGGCGGCGGGGCGCGCGCATCGCGCGGCCGGCGAGGCGGGCGGCGAAGTCGGCCGGGCCCGCCTCGTGGCGGCGCACCGAGCGGGGGTGCAGGACCTCCGCGGACGCGATCGTCCGGCCGGTCGTCCACTGGTCGAGGCCGCGCCGGACGACCTCGACCTCGGGCAGCTCAGGCACCGGCCTGCGCCGCCTCGCCGGTCTGCCCGCCGGTCTGCTCGCCGGCGTCCCGCTCCACGACGAGCGCGCGTATCTCGTTCCAGGCGGCCTCGGCGGCGTGCTGCTCGGCCTCCTTCTTGCTGCGGCCCTCCCCCGAGCCGTAGGTCTTCCCGCCGACCCGCACCGACGCGCGGAACGTCTTCTGGTGGTCGGGGCCGCTCTCGGCGACGTGGTACTCGGGGACGCCGAGCTCCTCCACGGCCGTGAGCTCCTGCAGCGAGGTCTTCCAGTCCAGCCCGGCGCCGAGGCCCGCGGACCGGGTGATCAGCGCGTCGAAGAGCCGGTGGACGAGGGCGGACGCCTCGTCGAGGCCGCGGTCCAGGTAGACGGCGCCGATCAGCGCCTCCAGGGTGTCGGCGAGGATCGAGGCCTTGTCGCGGCCGCCGGTGCCCTCCTCGCCGCGGCCGAGCCGGATGTGCGCGCCGACGCCGAGGCCGCGGGCGACCCCCGCGAGGGCGCGCATGTTCACCACGGCGGCGCGGAGCTTGGCCAGCTGCCCCTCGGGCAGGTCGGGGTGGCCGCGGAACAGGGTGTCGGTGACGACGAGCCCGAGCACCGAGTCGCCGAGGAACTCCAGGCGCTCGTTGGTGGGCAGGCCGCCGTTCTCGTAGGCGTACGAACGGTGCGTCAGGGCACGTTCGAGCAGTTCGTCGGTCACGTCGACGCCGAGCGCGGCGGTCAGTTCCGCGCGGTCCGGCGTGGGTGCGCTCCTCTTGGCGCTCACGGGCCCTCCTCGCAGGCCGTGCACCGCGCATGGCGCGGTCGCTGGTGCGGCGCGCCGGCCGGAACGGCCGGGACGGCGAGGACGCGCGGCGGGGAGGATGTCCGCGAAGACGAGGTGCGCGCCGGTCGGCTGATCCCGGCGTGCACCACGGCTCCGGGCGCGGTCTCCGCGCCGGTCACCACGCCGACGTCGCGCGCCGGGGTGGTCGGGGTGGTGCCGTCCCGCACCGTGGGGGGCGGGCCGCGCCGCGCGCGGATCCGCCCCCCAGGATGCGAGAAGACTCAGGCCGACGGGGTGATGACCTGCCGCCGGTCGTAGGTACCGCATGTCGCGCACGCGGTGTGCGGCAGCTTGTGGTCGCGGCACGTCGGGCACTCGACCAGGTTCGGCGCGGCGGTCTTCCACTGCGCGCGCCGGTGCCGCGTGTTGCTGCGCGACTTCTTCCGCTTCGGGACGGCCACGTCAGCCCTCCTGCTTTCCTTCTCGTCGGTCGAATGAACCACGGGTGCCGGAGCTCCCGTTCCCCCGGTCGGGGTCCGCCGGCGCCATGTCGCCGGCGAGGTCCTGCAGCGCCGCCCACCGGGGGTCGGCGACGTCGTGGTGGTGCCCGGGCTCGACGTCCGCGAGCCGCGCACCGCAGTCCGGGCACAGGCCCGGGCAGTCGTCCCGGCACAGCGGGGACAGCGGCAGCGCGAGCACCACCGCGTCCCGCAGGACCGGTTCGAGGTCGATGAGGTCGCCCTCGAGGCGGAGCTCATCGTCGTCGGCGTTCCCGCCCGAGCGGGTGTCGTCGTAGACGAACAGCTCCTGGAAGTCCGCCTCGAAGGACGAGGCGATCGGGTCGAGGCAGCGGGAGCACTCCCCCTCCAGGGGGACCGTCGCCGTGCCGGTGACGAGCACCCCCTCCAGGACCGCTTCGAGCCGGAGGTCCAGCTCGATCGCGGCGCCCTCGGGGACGCCCACCATCTCGACGCCGAAGTTCTCCGGTGCCGGCACGGTCAGGCGCTCCTCGCGCGACGATCCCGGCTGCCGGCCCAGAGCTCGGGTGTCGAGCACGAGAGGGGCGTTGGGGTCGAGGCGTGTCAGCGGATTCCTGCTTTCGTGAGGCATGGTGAACGGCGGCCGCCGTCGATGGCCGATGTCCCAGGGTACCGAACGCGGGGCGGTGACCCAACTCGCGACCCGTCCGTCCGCCGCTCACGGGGCGGGGAGGGCCGTCAGCCCTGCTGCTGGAGGCGGTCCACGAGGCGGGCGTGGACGCTGTCGGGGACGAGTCCGGAGATGTCCCCGCCGAACTTCACGACCTCTTTCATCAGGCTCGAGGACAGGAAGGCGTACTCCGGGTTCGTCGCCATGAAGAGGGTCTCCACGCCGGCGATCCGGTGGTTCATCTGGGCCATCTGCAGCTCGTACTCGTAGTCGCTGACGGCCCGCAGCCCCCGGACGATGACCGGGATGTCCTGCTCCTTGCAGTAGTCGACGGTGAGCCCGTAGAACTTGTCGACCTTGACGTTGCCGTACTCCGCGGTGACCTCGGCGATCATGTCGGCGCGCTCGTCCACGGTGAACAGGCTCTTCTTGTTCTTGTTGATCAGCACCGCGACGACCACCTCGTCGTACAGACGGGAGGCGCGGCTGATGATGTCGAGATGCCCGTTGGTGACGGGGTCGAACGATCCCGGACAGACGACACGGCGCACGACGCGAACCCCTTCGGTCCCGGTTTCTGACCTGCGGCGTGAACGTACCAAATCGCATTCGGCCCGGTTTCACCCGGGCTCGCCCGGCCGTCCGGGTACGCCCTCCGGGCCTGCGGTCCGGGCATGCCGCCCGGGGGCCGCTCAGTCGCCCAGGGCCTTGAGGATCCGGGCCGCGATCGGGCCCGACTCGATGCCGTAGCCGGGCGCCTCGGTCATCACCGCGACCGCGTACTTCGCGTCGTTCCCCGGCCCGAACCCTATGAACCAGCGGTCGTTGTACGCGGCGCCCTCGATGTCGGCGGTGCCGGTCTTGCCGCCGACGATGGACGTCCCCTTCAGCGTCTTGCCGGTGCCCCGGTCGACGACGGCCTCCATCATGTCCCGCATCTGCTTCGCCTGCCCGGACGTCAGCGCCCGCGACATCCGCTGCGGCGAGATCGTGTCGACCGTGCGGCCGTTCGGGGCGCGCAGCTTGTCGACGAGGTGCGGCTGCATGACCTCCCCGTCGTTGACGACGCCGGCGGCGACCATGGCCATCTGCAGCGGGCTGGCGACCGTGCTGCCCTGCCCGATGGAGCCGAGCGCGCTGAGCGACGGCTGGTCGGTCGTCGGGAACGCGCTGGCGGCGCTCCGCAGGCCGTCGGCGTACTCGACCGGGTCGCCGAACCCGAACCCGCCGGCCGCCTCGTGGACGGCGCCGTTGCCGGGCTCCTCCGCGCCCATGAACGCGAACGTGGTGTTGCAGGACTGCGCGTACGACTCCGCCAGCGGGATGCGGCTCAGGTCGCAGGACCCGCCGATGTCGCCCGCGTCGTTGTTGATCGCCTGCCCGGCGCCCGGCGGCCTGTAGCTGCGGCCGGCCTTGACCTGCGAGGCGGCGGTGGCGCCGGACTTCAGCGCGGCCGCGGCGACGACGGTCTTGAACGTGGAGCCGGGCGGGAACAGCTCCCGCGTGGCCTTGTCGAGCAGCGGCTTCAGCTTCTCGCCGTTGAGCCGCTCGAACGCCTTCACGGCCTTCTGCCGGTCGAGCGTCGACACGTCGTTGGGGTCGTAGGTCGGCGTGGACGCCAGCACCCGGATCGCGCCCGTCTTCGCGTCGAGGACGACGGCCGCGGCGCGGCGGGCGCCGCTGGACGCGAGCGCGGCGTAGGCGGCGCGCTGCGCGCCGACGTCGATGGTCGACTCGACCGTCCCGCCGGGGACGTGGTTGCCGACGAGCTTGTCGACGAGGTTGGTGGTGGCGAGGCGGTCGTCGGTGCCGTCCAGGAAGTGGTTCGCGGCGCTCTCCAGGCCGGTCTGGGAGAACACGGAGAAGTAGCCGGTGACCGGCGCGAACACCTTGCCGTCCTTGTAGTGGCGCTGGTAGCGGCCGTCGTCGAGCTTCTCCGACCAGGCGAGCCGCTGGCCGTCCGCCACGATCGGACCCCGGTCGATCTTGAAGCGGTCGTCGAACTGGCGGGCGTTGAGCGAGTCGTCCCGGAGGTCCTGCGCCTGGAAGCCCTGCACGTACGTGATGTTCGCCATCAGGGCGACGGCCATGACCAGGGCGACGACCCAGGTGCGTCCCACCGCGCGGTCGATACCGGGCTTCATGGGCATGCCTTTACCCGATCTCCCTCCCCGTCAACGGCCGTTGGCGCGGCCGTACCAGAAAACCGCCTCACCGTAACGCCTCTCGCGCTCTGCTTCGTACCCGTCGGGCCAGGTCAGCGCGGGTCCGCGGGACGCGCGCTCGACGACGACCAGGGCGTCGGGGGCGGCCCAGCCGTGGTCGCGCAGGTCCTCCAGGAGAGCGGTGACGGACGCGTCCGCGAGCGCGTACGGCGGGTCGGCGAAGATCAGGTCGTAGGGCTCGCCGGGCCCGCGCCGGACGAGCCGCTCCACCTTCTCCGGGCAGGGGACGGCGCCGGGCAGCCCGAGCGCGCCCGCGTTCTGCCGGATGACCCGCATCGCGCGCGGGTGCGACTCGACGAGCAGCGCGTGCGCGGCGCCCCGGGACAGCGCCTCGAACCCGACCGCGCCGGACCCGGCGTACAGGTCGGCGACGCGCAGCCCGTCCAGCGGGCCGAGGAGGGCGAGGACGGTGGAGAACAGGCCCTCCCGGGCGCGGTCGCTGGTCGGCCTGGTGTCCCGTCCCGGCGGGACGGCCAGCCGCCGCCCGCCCGCGCTGCCCGCGATGACCCTGCTCACCCTCCCAGTATCGGGGGCCGTCTCCGCTGATCGCGCATCGGCAGCCGGCACCGGCCGGGGCCGGGGGTTCGCGAAATGATGCACAACCCGCGCGGGAGCCTCTTGTGAACCTCTACCCAAATGGCGCGAACGATGTTCACATCGACTACGTCACGTGCAAGCGTGCTCGCAGGTTGTGCAACCCATCACTCAGGAGCACCTGTGCATCACGGTAGGAGACTGGCGGTGACGGCCGGCGCCGCGGTTCTCGGCTTCGCCGCCATGAGCGGCGTCTCGCACGCCGAGACCTCCACGCCCCTCGCCGAGCTCACGACCCCTCCGACGACGACGGCTCAACCGAAGACGGCCCGCCCGAAACCGGTGACGACGCGGAAGGCGCCGATCAAGAAGACGGAAAGGCTGATAACACCCAAGAAGGCGAAAACACGAAAAGCACCGGCGAAGAAGGCGGCGACCGCACCGAAGGCGAAGCCGCTGCTCGACCTCCGCGTCGGCGCCACGCTCGACTACGACGAGCGCACCCGGACCGCGAGCGCCGGCCTCGACGTCGGCGCGGGCGTCGGCACGCAGGACACCGGCGCGGGCGTCCGGCTCCGGGCCGGCGCGAGCGTGTCACTGAGCGACGCCACCGCCAAGGCGGGCACGCGGCTGGACGGCCGGGCCGCGTCGCCCGCCGGGAGCACCGGGCTCTCCCTCTCGGCGGGCGCCACCGCGTCCGCGGGCGGGCGGCTCCTCAGCGCCCAGGCCGATCTCGGCGCGTCGGTGACCCCGGCCGGCGGCACCCCCGTCTCGGCGCACCTGTCGGCCGGCGCCTGCGTCGGCGGGGGCTGCGAGGCGCCGACGCCGCCGACTCCCCCGACCCCGCCGGTCCCGCCCACGCCGCCGACCCCGCCCGTCCCGCCGTCACCGCCGTCGCCTCCCGGTGAGCCGGCACCGCCCGGCTCCTCCCCGGAGCCGCCGTCGCTGCCGTCGTCCCCGGTGCCGCCGGAGCTGCCGTCCGGCACCGGCCTGGGCCCCGGCGCGACCGCCGCCGAGTTCACCCCGCCCGAGGGGTTGCCGTTCACCGGCACCGACGCGCTGCCGCTGGTGGCGCTCGGCCTCGCCGCCATCGGCGCGGGCAGCGCCGCGGTGGCCGCGACCCGCAGGCGCCACGCACGCGAGTCCTGAGCCGCCCAGTCGAAAGGGCGTCCCCGCGCAGGGGGCGCCCTTTCGGCATCTCAGAGCGCCTCGGACTTCGCGACCTTCCATCCGCCGCCCGCCCGTTCGAGCAGGAGGCGGCGCATCTCGACCGCGTCGCCGTCGGTGCAGCCGCCTTTGCACGCGCCGACCAGCACCAGGGCCGTGACCTGCTGCTCCGTCCCGCCCGCGCGCAGGCCGACCTCCAGCGGGGTCCCGCGCGCCACGGCCGGGTCGCCGGAGACCGCGCCGGCCGCTCCCCGCGCCTGCGTCCCCGGCCAGGTCGCGCCGGACATGTCGGCGCGGGGCGAGCCCGCCTTCAGCGAGTACAGGCTGTCGAGCAGCCACCCGCCCCCCTGCTTGACCACGGTCGCGCGCATCGGGTCCTGGAGGCGGGACGGGTCGGCGTTCTCGGCGCGCACCGTCCGCCGGACGTACGACAGGACGGTGACCTTGCCGGACGCGGCGGACACGACGGCCGCGTCGACGACCTCCGCGGTGACCGAACCCTTCTTCTCGGTCAGCTCCGCGCGGTAGTCGCGCGTCGCGAGCTGCCGGTCGTAGTCGGCCCCGTACCGGCCCGTGGACACCCGGTGCGCCGCCGCCACATTCTGGTCGAACCGGGCGTGGTCGAAGCTGAGCACCGCCTCGATCGCCTGGGTCGCGGGCGCGACCGCCTCGGCCGCGGCGGCGGGCGGGGCCGCGGTGCCGGTCCCCGCCCGCGCGGGCGCCTCACCGGAGCCGCCCGCCATCAGCGCCCACGCCGTCCCGCCCGCCGCGAGCGCGACCACCGCCGCCACCGCCGCGGCGACGCCCAGCCCGCGCCTGCGGTGCCGCGGCGGGACGGTCCGCGGCGGGGGCGTCCCGCCCGGATCGGTGCCGCCCGGCCGCGCGGGGGTCGGCAGCGGCAGCACCCGCGCGTCCCCGGCGAAGTGGGCGCCGGTGCTGAGCGGGCCCTCGTCCTCGGGCACGGCCTGCCCGCCGAGCAGGTCCAGCAGCACCCGCTGGGCCTCCGGGCGCAGCGCCGGGTCCTTCGCCAGGCAGGACGCGACGGCGCCGCGCAGCGACTCCGGCAGCGCCGACAGGTCCGGCTCGTAGTTCAGGATCCGGTGGAACACCGCGGAGATCGTGTCGTTGCCGAACGGGTGCCGCCCCGTCGCCGCGAACAGCATCGTCGCCGCCCAGGCGAACATGTCGACGCCCGTGCCGAGCTCGGCGTCGGTCACCTGCTCGGGCGCCATGTAGGACGGCGTCCCGACGACGCCGCTGCCCTTCGCCGCCGGGGCGCCGGCGATGCGCGCGATGCCGAAGTCGATGACGCGCGGGCCGTCCGGCCCCATCAGCACGTTGGACGGCTTGAAGTCACGGTGCAGGATCCCCGCCCGGTGGATCGCCGCCAGCGCGGTCACGGTGCCGATCGCGAGCCGGTCGAGGTCGGTGCCGGTGCGCGGCCCGCGCTCGTGGACGAGCCCGCTGAGCGACGGCCCCGGCACGTACTCGCTCACCACGTACGGCAGGTCGCCGGAGATGTCGGCCTCGACGACCTGCGCCGTGCAGAACCCGGCGACGCGCCCGATCATCCGCATCTCGCGCTCGAACCGCGCCCGCCACTCCGGACTGCGGCTGAACTGGTCGCGCAGCAGCTTCACCGCGGCCTGCGTCCCGTCCTCGCGGCGACCGAGGTAGACGACGCTCTGCCCGCCCTCCCCGAGCCGTCCCGTCAGCTCGTACCGCCCGAGCCGCGCCGGGTCGCCGGGCGCCAAAGGGCCAACGGACGTCATGGGGAGCTCCTCCGTCGCGTACGGGCCGCCACCGGGACCCGTACCCTCGCGAGCTCCCGATGGCCCCTCACCATCCACTCACGTTAGAGCTCTGTGATCAACCGTGTGTCCGGAGTGAGCGGCGGCGAGGCCGGCGCGCGGCGGCTAGGTCTTCTCCAGGAAGTCGGCGCGGTCCTCGTCCAGGAGGGAGGACAGGACGGTGGCGAGGCCGGGATGATCGGCCAGATCGGGGTCGGCGCCGACGAGCGCCGTCGCCTCCTCGCGGGCGTCGCGGATCACGTCCTCGTCCCGCTGCAGGGTCAGCAGCCGCAGGCTGGACGCGCGGCCCGCCTGCGCGGCGCCCAGCACGTCGCCCTCGCGGCGCTGCTCCAGGTCGAGCCGCGACAGCTCGAACCCGTCGGTGGTGGACGCGACGGCGTCGAGCCGCTCGCGGGCCTTGCTGCCCGGCTCCGCCTCGGTGACCAGCAGGCACAGGCCGTGCAGCGACCCGCGCCCGACTCGGCCGCGCAGCTGGTGGAGCTGGGAGACGCCGAACCGGTCGGCGTCCATGATGACCATGACGGTGGCGTTGGGGACGTCCACGCCGACCTCGATGACGGTGGTGGCGAGCAGGACGTCGAGCTCCCGCTCGGTGAAGCGGCGCATCACCGCGTCCTTCTCGTCGGGGTGCAGCTTGCCGTGCAGGACGCCGATGCGCAGCCCGGCAAGCAGCTCCTCCAGCTTCGGGAGCACCTCCATGATGCCGAGCGGCGACCTGCGCTCCCCCTCCTCGGCGGCGACGGCGTCGCCCTCGTCGCCCTCCTGCTCGCCGATGCGCGGGCAGACGATGTAGACCTGCCGGCCCTTCTCCGCCTCCTCCTTGATGCGCTCCCAGATGCGCGCGAAGAACGCGGGCTTCTCCGGCGGCACCACATGGGTCTGGATCTCCGACCGCCCGGCCGGGAGCTGCCCGAGGACCGAGGTCTCCAGGTCGCCGAACACGGTCATCGCGACCGTGCGCGGGATCGGCGTCGCCGTCATCACCAGGACGTGCGGGCGCCCGCCGTCGACCTTCTCCCGCAGCGCGTCGCGCTGCTCGACGCCGAAGCGGTGCTGCTCGTCGACGACGACGAGGCCGAGATCGGCGAACTGGACGCTCTCCTGCAGCAGCGCGTGGGTGCCGACGACGATCCCGGCGGCGCCGGACGCGGCGTCCAGCAGCGCCTCCTTGCGCGCCTTCGCGCCCAGCGACCCGGTCAGCAGCGCCACGCGGGTGGCGTGCTCGGCCCCGCCGAGCTGCCCCGCCTGCGCGAGGTCGCCGAGCATCCCGGTGATCGAGCGGTAATGCTGCTGCGCGAGGACCTCGGTGGGCGCGAGCAGCGCGGCCTGCCCGCCACCGTCCACGACCTGCAACATCGCCCGCAGCGCGACGATCGTGTTGTGAGTGGGAGTCCACCCGTCCGTCACATAGAGACGCTCAGGATGGGCTATGGAAATACATTGAACCTTTTTTCGCCCCACATACTCGATCGCGCGGATTCCTTTGCGCCGACGTTCGTACTTCGTACGCGGCCGGAACCTGTCGGCCTTGCGCGTCAGCCTGAAAGGCGGATAGTCGTTCGGCAGCGCAACGCTGGTCATCCAGTAATGACCGCCGGCCTTCTGGATCCGTCGGCACCGCGCGTACCCGCCGAGGGAACGAGTCAGCCAGGCAGTGGCTTCGGCCATTCGCCTGGACGCTGAGACCAGACTGACGTCTCTGCCCTCGGCCCTCAGCGTCCCGTCCGTGTCGAGCAGGCCCTGCAGCAACGCATGGCGTTGCTTGGCAGGAGCATTCAGATAGGCGGGCGGTACGAACTTGTCGTGAGCGCCCTTGCCGTAGACGCCGAGTTCTCGGAGGGCCGCGATCAGTGGATTCCCGGCACCGCGCCGCTCTCCCAGAATCAACCAGTCGAGCGGGCGATCCTTCTTGCGGCGCAGCCTGCACCCGTCCGGAACGAGTTCGGCGACCGCATCGACGATCTCCTGGTCCCGGGTCGAGATCTCAACCCGCCCGTACTTCATGCATCCGTCCCCGAGCAGCAGGCCCAAGAGATACGGGTCGACCGGCCGCTCCACCGGTGAGTCCAACTCGGGCGCTTCGATGAGTGGCAGGTACCACTTGCTGGTCCCGGACTTGCGGAGGAGATCGTGGCGCAGCTCGCGAGTGGTCAGAACCTTGAGGGCACTCCCCCGGTACCAGCCCGTGTCGGTCTTGACCGCCCAGAGATGCTCGTCATCGCACTCGACACACGTACCGTCGGAGAAGACGAGCCTGTACACATCACGCTCGCCTTGGGGATAGACCCCCGTCACCACCGTGACCTCGCCTCCCGGCGTGGTCACCTGGTCTCCCACTGCCAGGTCCCCCATCTGCCGGAAGCCGTCGGGTGTCAACACCTCGGAGTCCAATGGCTGTGCCTTGCCGGCTCCGACGTCGCCTTGGAGGAGGCGGTGCATCGGGTGCTCCTTGGCCAGGTCGGCGGCGATCTCGTCGCCGACCTTGCGCTGGCCCTTGGTGAGCTCGAACGGCAGGCGCGCGTCGAACTCCGCCTGGACGCCGCCGAACGCCGGCGGGCGCGGCTTGGCGGGCAGCGCGGCGGCGGCGAGCCGGCGCTGGGCGAGCGCGACCTGGACGACGAACGCCTCGTCCCATTTCAGGCGCTTCTTGGCGCGGCCCAGCTCCTCCCAGCTCTTGGGGCGGTGGATGCCCTCGTACGCCTCCCGCAGCCCGATCAGGCCGCGCCGCTGGAGCAGGGCGTCCGGCATCGGGTCGGCGGGCAGGTCCAGGTGGGTCAGGACGGTCTCGACGGACGTGCCGATCGTCTCGATGGGCAGCGCCTTCGTGGACGGGTAGATCGGGATGATCTCGTCCGCCCACTCCTGCGCGGCCTGCTCGGCGCTCCGCTCGTGGACGACCTTGTATTGCGGGTGGGCGAGCTGCCGGACGACGTTCCCGCTGCGCGGCCGGTAGGTGCTGATCTTCCCGGCGAACAGCCCGCGGGTGCCGGGCGACAGGTCCTTCTCGGCCCGGTAGGAGCCCTTGCGGCCGAAGAAGCTGAGCTTGAGCTGCCCGGTCCCGTCGGTGACGGTGATCTCCAGGACGTAGCCGGGGCTGCGGGTCAGGGTGCGGCCCTGCACCTTGACGACCTCCGCCATGACCGTGACGTGCTCGCCGTCCTCCAGCCCGCTGAGCTGGGTCAGCTCGCCCCGGTGCGCGTAGCGGCGCGGGTAGTGGTGCAGCAGGTCGCCGACCGTGTGCAGGTCGAGGCCCTTCTCCAGCGCCTTGGCCGTCTTGTCGCCGAGGACCTTGCGCAACGGCTCGTCGAGATTCGCCACGCACTCTTTTCTAGCCCATGGGCACGACGGGAATCATTCAACGCCGATGAGGAGGGGGTGGCGTTCCTGCCCGCCCGCGTAGACGCCGACCTCCACATCGGGATGCTCCCGGCGCAAGTGCTCCCCGAGCGCGTCGGCCAGGCCGTCCGGAGCCTGCGCGCCGACGATCAGCGTGACGAGTTCGCCGCCGCCGGACAGCATCCGGTCGAGGACGCCCCGCGCCACGGCGCCGACGTCCGCGCCGATCGTCGCGACATCGCCCTCGATCAGGCCGAGGACGTCGCCCGGCCGGCACAGCCCGACGCTGGTCACCGCCTCCTCGTCGGCGACCTCCAGCCGGCCCGAGCGGGTCGCGCCGGCGGCGCGGGTCATCTCGATCACGTCCTCGCCGAAGCGGCGCAGCGGATCGTGCACCGCCAGCGCCGCCAGCCCCTGGACGGACGCCTTGGTCGGCACCACCGCGATCCGCGCGCCGCCGTCCCGCGCCCGCTCCGCCGCGGCCTCGGCGAGCGCGAGGACCTCGGGCTCGTTCGGCAGCACGGCCACCTCGTCGCCCGCCGCCAGGATCGCCTCCGCCAGCACCGCGAGCGGCGGGACCGCGCCCGGCTCGCGGCGGACGACCCGCGCACCGCCCTCCTCGAACAGCGCGGCGAGCCCGCCCGCGGCGGTCACGGCGATCACCGCGCGGCCGGTGTGCGGGGCGTGCGGCTCCTCCGGGCCCGCGTGCAGGCAGCTGACGCGGATGCGGTGCGGGCGCCCGGCCGCCATGCCCGCCTCGATCGCGGCGCCTGCGTCGTCCACGTGGACGTGGACGTTCCACAGCCCGTCGCCGCCGACCACGACGAGCGAGTCCCCGAGGCCGTCGAGCCGTCCGCGCAGGTCGTGGACGGCGCCGTCCGGCGCGTCGAGCAGGTACATCACCTCGTAGCCGGGGCCCTGCGGCTCCGGGCGCTCGGGCGGCGGCGCCGTCGCGGCGGCGCGCGCGGGCACCTCGTACCGCTCGGGGTACTCCTCGGTGACCACGGCGGCCAGGGCGTCGAGGACCACGCAGAGCCCGGCCGCGCCCGCGTCGACCACGCCGCTGCGGGCCAGCACGTCCAGCTGGCCGGTGGTGCGGCGCAGCGCCCGCCGGGCCCCGTCCGCGACGCACCGGCACGCCGCCGGGAGCCCGGCCCCGCCGGCAGCCCCCGCCTCGGCGGCCTCGGCGAGGACGCTGAGGATCGTCCCCTCCACCGGATGCTCGACGGCGCCCCGGGCCAGCTCGGAGGCGTGCCCGAGCGCCCCGGCGAACGCCGCGCCGTCCGGCGGCGCCGCCAGCGGGCCGAGGACATCGGCGAGCCCCCGGAACACCTGGCTGAGGATCACGCCGGAGTTGCCCCGAGCGCCGAGCAGCGCGCCGCGCGCGAGCGCCCGCCACGTCTCGGCGGGGCCCGCGGCGGCCGGCAGCTCGTCCAGCGCCTCCGCCGCCGCGATCACGGTCAGGTGCAGGTTGGTGCCGGTGTCGCCGTCCGGGACGGGGAACACGTTGAGCGCGTCGATCTCGCCCCTGGTGCGGCCGAGCGCGTCCGCCGCCAGCCGGCACCACCGGCGCACCGCCGGGCCGTCGAGGACCTCGCCCAAAGACCGCTCCCCTCCCCGCCCGCGATTCGCCTACCGACGGGCTGTCGGCTAATCTGATCCGTGCGCCTCGTCCGAGGCGCTCGTCAGTGAGCACCCATGATGCCCGGCCCGCCCCGCCGGCGGCACCGGGGCGGCGCTCCGGTCAGAGCATCGATACCACTTGGAGTTTCCCGTGGCTTCCGTCTGCGACGTCTGCGGCAAGGGACCCGGTTTCGGCATGCGCGTCTCCCACTCGCACCGCCGCACCCCGCGCCGCTGGAACCCCAACATCCAGCGCGTGCGCGCCGTCGTGAACGGCAGCACCAAGCGCATCAACGCCTGCACGTCCTGCATCAAGGCCGGCAAGATCGTCAAGCCGACGGTCTGACCCGCCCCGGCGGCGCCACAACCGCACAGGACTCCGAGTCGGCCCATCGAACCCGATGGGCCGACTTTCGCATGTCTGGACACAAAAGCCACCCCAGCCGAGCCCGCGCGCGGCCGGGTGTGGTGGTCAGGGGCGGTGGCGCCAGGCGTGGTCTACCGGGCCGATGCCGCTGCCCAGGGGGAAGCCCGCGGCGATCGCGCCCGTCACGTACTGCTTGGCCTTCGCGACCGCCGTGGGGACGTCATCGCCCAGGGCCAGGTTGGACGCGATCGCGGACGCGAGCGTGCAGCCGGTGCCGTGGGTGTGGCGGTTGTCGTGCCTCGGCGCGGTGAAGCGGTGCTCGTGCTCGCCGTCGAACAGCAGGTCGGCGGGCTCGCCGGGGAGGTGGCCGCCCTTGATCAGCACCCAGCGCGGGCCGAGGGCCTTGACCGCCTCGGCGGCCTCGCGCAGACCGGACTCGTCCACCACCTTGACGCCGGTGAGCTGCTCGACCTCGTACAGGTTCGGCGTGACGACGGTCGCGACCGGGAGCAGGGCGGTGCGGACGGCGTCGACCGCGTCGGGCGCGAGCAGCGAGTCGCCGTGCTTGGAGACGCCGACCGGGTCGACGACGGCGGGCGCGTCGGTGGCGGCGATGGCCTCGGCGGCGATCTCGACCAGTGCCGTGGAGGCCAGCATGCCGGTCTTGATCGCGTGCACGCCGATGTCGGACAGGACGGAGTCGAGCTGCGCGCGCACCGCCTCGGGCGGGAGCTCCCAGTAGCCCTGGACACCGAGGGAGTTCTGCGCGGTGACGGCGGCGATGACGCTCATCCCGTGGACGCCGTGGGCGAGCATGGTCTTCAGGTCCGCCTGGATGCCGGCGCCGCCGCCGGAGTCCGAGCCCGCGATGGTGAGCGCGAGGGGCGGGGTCTTCGACGCGGACGAAGTATGCGACATGCCGTCCACCTTATGGTGGTTTCGGCGTTTGCTCAGATCAGGGCGCAGGGGAGCTTGTTCAGCACGCAGGTGGTCGGCTTGGAGGCGGTGCCCTGCGCGGTGAACACGATGCGGACGGTGTCGCCGGGAGCGATCGCGCTGCGGCCCCGGACGAAGGCGAGGGACCCGGTCCGCACGACGGTGGCGCCGCTGATCGCGGTGACCGACGCGTCGGGGATCTTGAAGGCGAGGGCCCACTTCGGGACGGGCGCCCGACCCTTGTTGGCGATGGTGGCGGTGGCCTTGAAGCCGCCGGGCCGCTTCGAGGCGACCTTGAAGGAGATGACCAGGCCGTCGGCGCGGGCGTTGCCGCGGCCGGCGCGCTCCCCCGGCCCGCGCTGGGAGACCTGGCTGTCGCGGGGGTTGCTCTGCGTGTCGCGGGGGGCGCCGCCGCCGCCCGCGAAGTTGAGCGATATCTGCTGCGTGCTCAGCGCGTAGGAGACCGATCCGACCGCGACGACGAGCGCGACGATCGGCAGCAGCGGGAGCGGGAGTTTCGCGATGAACTTCGTGAGGCCGCGCCCGCCGTCGGGTTCGGGGGCGGCGCCCGCCTGCGGCCGGTCGAGCGGCCCGTCGAGGGGGGCTTCGGGAGCGTAGGCGGGGTCGGGAGCGCCGGGATGGTCGCCGGGGTAGTCCCCGGGCAGCGGGTCGAAGCGGTACCCCTCCGGGGCGGGCGGAGGCCCCGACCTCGGCCGTTCGTACGACGACACGAAGACGCGGTCGTCGGTGGGCCCGGAGAACGCCTGGTAGGACGGGTCGACCGGAGCCGCGTAGTACGGCTCCTGGGATGCCGAGGCGCCCGGTACGGGTTCATCGTCCGGTCGCTCGTGCCTCGTGTGTCGTCCCATCCCATCCCTCTTCGATCACAGGATGTATACCAAACCAGCCCCAAACCTGCCTACCGGATGCGTCAACGCACACGGCTGTACGCGGTGCGTGCACGCGCCGTTCAGACGGCGAAATGGTCCCATGCGCCGGGCGGCGGTTCGCGGCCGTCCACGCGCACTCCCGAACCCGCCGCCACGGTCCCGATCCGCGACCAGGACGCCGGGACGGCGCCGGGGAACGTCGCGGCGAACGCGTGGTCCTCGCCGCCGGTGAGCGCGTGCCTCAGCCCGTCGGGGCCGAGGATCTCCGGGACGGGGACGGCCGCGGAGTCGATCTCGATGCGCACGCCGCCGGCGTCGGCGATGTGGCCGAGGTCCTGGACGAGCCCGTCCGACACGTCCAGCAGGGCGGTGGCGCCGTGGGCGCGGGCCTCGTCCCCGGCCTCGTAGGGCGGTTCGGGGCGCCGGTGGGCCGCGATCAGCTCGGCGGGCCCGTCGCGCCCTTCGATGAGCAGTGCCAGGCCGGCGGAGGCGTAGCCGAGCCTGCCGCGGACGGCGACGGCGTCGCCGGGGCGGGCGCCGGACCGGGTGAGCGGCGCGGCGCCCCCGAGATCGCCGAGCGCGGTGATCGCGAGGGTGATCCGCGGCGCGGACACGACGTCGCCGCCCGCGACCGAGGCCCCGGCGGCGCGGCACTCGTCGGCGAGCCCGTCGTACAGCGCCTCCGCCCAGTCCGCGGGGGTCTCGGGCGGGGCCGCGAAGCCGACCAGGAGGGCGGTCGGCCGGGCGCCCATCGCGACGACGTCGGCGAGGTTCTGCGCGGCGGCCTTGCGCCCGATGTCGTACGGACCGGACCAGTCGAGGCGGAAGTGCCGCCCCTGCACGAGCAGGTCGGTGGTGGCGACGACGCGCCCGTCCGGCGCGGCGACCACGGCCGCGTCGTCGCCGGGGCCGAGCCGGACCGCCGGGCCCTGCGGCAGCCGCCGCGTCAGCCGGTCGATCAATCCGAACTCGCCCAGCTCGCCGATCGTGCCCATCCGCGTCCGTTCCCCCGTGTTCCGCCTGCTCGCGCCGCCCCGCCGGGGCACCCGGCACCCCGGAACCCCGCGACGGCGCGTAACACGATACGGTGAACCGTCCGACGGCAGATTCTCCGCTTGGGGAGGACGTGATGGTGCAGGCCTACATCCTCATCCAGACCGAAGTCGGTAAGGCCGCCGAGGTGGCGAGCCACATCTCCGGCGTGACGGGCGTCACCCTGGCGGAGGACGTCACGGGGCCCTATGACGTGATCGTCCGCGCGGAGGCGCGCAACGTCGACGAGCTGGGCAGGCTCGTGGTGGCGCAGATCCAGGCGATCGAGGGCATCACCCGCACGCTCACCTGCCCGATCGTGCACATCTAGATGGTCTTTCCGGGGGGAGCGGGGCGGCGGCGCCTCGCGGCGGTGCTGCTCGCCGGGCCGATGGTGCTGGCCGCGGCCTGCGGCGACGGTGCCGTGCAGGTGCCCGTGCCGAGCCCGGACGCGGCCGTCGCGCGGCTGTGCGAGGGGCTGCGGCTGCCCGCGAAGGTGCGCGGGCAGGAGCGCCGAGACACCTCCCCCGACTCGCCGCTCACCGCCGCGTGGGGGTCGCCCGCGATCGCGCTGCGCTGCGGCGTGCCCCGGCCCGCGGCGCTGCAGCCCGCGTCCGAGCTGGTGACGATCAACGGGGTCGACTGGTTCGGGGTGCCCGCCGACCGACCGGTCACCTTCACCGCGGTCGGCCGGCAGGCGTACGTCGAGGTGACGGTGCCGCCGAAGTACAACCCGGCCGGGGACGTGCTGATCGAGCTCGGGCCGTCGATCAAGGCGACGATCCCGCCGAAGCCGGAGGGCCAGATCTGACCCGCCGGCCGCGGTCACCCGGCCGGGCCCGCGGTCACCAGATCGGGACGGGGCTCTCGCCGCGCCGGTAGTAGCCGGGGATCGGCTCGCCGGCCGCGGCCCGGTCGAGGCGCCGCTTCATCCCGTCCGACAGCACCCCCGCCTTCATCATCTCGACGAACACCGAGGTGACGTTGCCGAGGTCGAACCAGTCGCGCTGCCACGACCACCGCCGGTTCCCGGCATAGCGGAACCAGGACCCGCCGATGCCGAGCACCTCGTAGGGCGTCCCGTCCGGGCGGGCGGCGTCGGCGACCTGCTTCCAGAACCCGACGACCTCGCCCTTCACCTCGTCGACGAGGATGCTCTGGTACGGGTACGTCCAGCCGTCGAGGCCGCCCATCTCCGAGCCGAGCGCGAGGTCGCGGATCTCGTCCCGGCCGACGGCCATGAAGTCCTGGTCGGGGCCGATGTTCCAGCCGTAGGTGGCGTCCTCGGTGTAGAGGTCGGCCAGCGGACGCCAGTCGCCGGCCTCCTCGCAGCGGCGGTTCTCGGCCAGCCAGTGCTCGACCATCGCGTCGAGCTCTTCACGGGGGAACGAGGGCATCACGTCTCCAGCAGTCTGAGGGCCTGGGTGGGGCAGTAGCGGACGGCGGCGGCGACCTCGGGGCGCAGGTCGTCGGGGGGTTCGGCGTCGAGGACCCGCACCTTGCCCTTGTGCGGGACCTCGAAGACGTCGGGGGCCTCCAGTTCGCACATGGCGTGGCCCTGGCACAGGTCCAGGTCGGCCTCGACCCTCACCGCCGCCTCCTGCGGTAGCGGACGGCGCACGGCTGGGCGAGCTGGACGACCATCTTGGAGTGGTCGTTGCGGTAGGTCTCCGGCGGCTGCGCGGCCTCGAACTCCCAGTCCCGCAGCAGCACCGAGAAGATGGCCTTGAGCTGCATCATCGCGAAGTTCGCGCCGACGCAGCGGTGCCGGCCGGCGCCGAACGGCACCCACGTCCAGCGGTTGAGGAGGTCCTCCTCGCGGGGCGCGATGTAGCGGTCGGGGACGAACGCGTCCGGGTCGGGGAAGTCGCTCTCGATCCGGTTGGAGACGGCGAGGCTGCAGCCGACCATGGTCCCGGCGGGGATGCGGTGGCCGAGCACCTCCTGGTCGGACTGCGCGACCCGCAGCAGCAGGATCAGCGGCGGGTGCAGCCGCAGCGCCTCCTTGATCGCCGACTCCAGCCGGGGGATGGCGCGCAGCGCCTGGAAGGACACCTCGCGGCCGTCGGCGTACAGCTCGTCCAGTTCCTCGACGACGCCGCCGAGCACCTCGGGGTGGCGGAGCAGCTCGATGAGCGTCCAGGCGGCGGTGCCGGACGTGGTGTGGTGCCCGGCGAACATCATCGAGATGAACATGCCGGTGACCTGGTCGGCGTCGAACTTCAGCGTCCCGTCCGGGTCCTTGATGGACATCAGGACGTCGAGGAGGTCGCGGTCCTCCTTCGGCGGGCGCGGGTCCCGGCCGTCCATGATCCCCTGGACGAGCTCGACGAGCGCGGCCCGCGCGGCGTCCCGCTTGCGGAAGCTCTCGATGTCGGCGTGCGGGTCGACGTAGGCGATGGCGTCGGTGCCGCGTTCGAGGTCGTGGTACAGGTCGGCGAACCGGCGGTCGAGCTGCTCGCGGAACTTGCGCCCGATCAGGCACGCCGACGAGGTGTAGATCGTCAGCTCGGCGAAGAAGTCGAGCAGGTCGATCTCGCCCGCGTCGCCCCAGCCGGCGATCATCCGGTCGACCTCGGCGGAGATCGTCGCGGCGTGGCCCTTCATGAACGAGCCCTTGAGCGCCTGGTTGTGCAGGGCCTCGCGGCGCTGCTCGGGGGTGGCGTCGAACACCACGCCCTCGCCGAAGATCGGCGTCATGAACGGGTACGCCTCGGCCTGGTCGAGTTCCTCGTCGGGGGCGCGGAAGAAGAACTCGTTGGCCTCGGCGCCCGACAGCAGCACGACCCGCCGCCCGGCGAGCACGAACTCGCCGACGTCGCCGCACTCCTCCCGGACCCGGCGCATCAGCCCGATCGGGTCCGAGCGCAGCTCCTCCAGATGGTCGGGCCCGCCCGACACGGTGCGCGGCTCCACCAACGCTGTCATGACTCCTCCAGGGGGGCTTCGGGCTGAACTTCGACGAGCCGGAGATGGGCGCCGCGGGGGGTCGCGACGATCGCGGCGACGGCGGCGGCGACGTCGGAGGGGCGCAGGAAGTACGGGTGGCGGGCGTGGCCCCACTTCACCCAGTCCTCCAGGACGGCGCCGGTGGTGTCGGCGTCCCAGGTCATGCCCATGCCGGTCGCGGTGGGGCCGGGCCGGACGATGGACGCGCGGACGCCCGTCCCCTCCAGTTCCATCTGCATCGTGCGGGCCATGCCCTCGACGCCGTTCTTGGCGGCGACGTAGGCGCCCGTCCAGGAGCGCGGGGCGGGGACGGTGTCGGACGAGATGAACACGATGTCGCCGCGCCGCCGTCCCACCATCCGCGGGACGAAGTGCGACACGAGCCGGTGCGCGCCGACGAGGTGGACCTCGATCTGCGCGGCGAACGCGTCGGAGCCGATCTCGTGGAGGCGCCCGGCGGCCAGGTCGCCGGCGCCGGACACGACGACCTCGATCGGGCCGAGGGCGTCGCCGGCGGCGGCCGCGAACGCCTTGACGGAGTCGGCGTCGGCGACGTGCAGCGGGTGCGCGAACGCCTCTCCCCCGCCGGCCCGGATCGTCGCGGCCAGTTCCTCGCACTTGTCGAGGCGCCGCGCGCCGAGCGCGACCGGGTGCCCGGCCATCGCCAGCGCGGTCGCCGTCGCCGCGCCGATCCCGGACGACGCGCCGGCCACGACGGCGGGCCGCCGCTCGGGATGGGGGTCGAACCTGGGCATCACCGCACCTCCACGCGGACGGGCAGGGACGCGAAGCCGCGCACGTTCACCGAGTGGACCCGCTCGGCGTTCGCGTGGTCGACCTCGTAGGACCGGACGCGCCGGACGAACTCCGTCAGCGCGATCCGCGCCTCCAGCCGGGCCAGGTTGGCGCCGAGGCAGAAGTGCCGGCCGCCGCCGAAGCTGACGAGCTGGGAGGTGTCGCGGTCGAGGTCGTAGGCGTCGGCGTCGGCGAACACGCGCGGGTCGCGGTTGGCGGACCCGACGAGCAGCAGCATCCGGTCGCCCGCGGGGACCCGCCGGCCGTGCAGTTCGACGTCCTTCACGACCTTCCGGGCCAGCATCTGGCTGGAGGTGTCGTAGCGGAGCGTCTCCTCCACCCAGTCGTCGACCCGCGCCGGGTCGCCGAGGGGCTTCGCCGCCTGGCCGGGGTTGCGCGCCCCCCAGTACAGGGCGTTGGCGAGCAGCTTGGTCGTGGTCTCGTTGCCGGCGACGACCATCAGGAACAGGAACGCGATGACCTCGGTGTCGTCCAGCCGGTCGCCGTCGAGCTCGGCCTCCAGCAGCGCCGAGGTCAGGTCGGCGGCGGGCGTGCGGCGCCGTTCGGCGACCATGTCCTGGTAGTAGCCGACGAGGGTGAGCGCGGCGTCCATCCCGGCGGGCGGGACGTCGTTGAGGCCCTCCTCGCGGTGCACGACCGTGTCGGCGAGGCGGCGGACCTCGACCCGGTCGGCCTCGGGGACGCCCATCATCTCGGAGATGACGTCCATGGGCAGCAGCCCGGCGAAGTCGGAGACGAAGTCGAACTCGCCCTTCTCCAGGGCGGGCTCCAGATGGCGGAGGGTCAGCGCGCGGATGCCGTCCTGCATCTCCTTGACCCGCCGGGGCGTGAAGCCCTTGGACACCAGCGCGCGCATCCGCGTGTGGCGGGGCGGGTCGAGCGCCAGGAACGACATCGTCCGGTGCGCGTGCGGGCCCCAGGCGCTCGGCTCCACCGAGACGCCGTGGGAGTTGGAGAACGTGCCGTGGTCGCGGAACGCCGCCGCGACGTCGGCGTGCCGGGACAGCGCCCAGAAGCCGATCTCGTCGTTGCGGTAGAGGGGCGCCTCCTCGCGGAGGCGCGCGTAGAGCGGGTAGGGGTCCTCGTGGACGGCGTAGTCGAACGGGCTGTAGGAGACCTGCGCAGCAGGGTCCACGGCCGTCACCTCACTCGGGGGGTTCGGGCAGGATGAGCTCTGCCATCTCGGCGAGCCGGTCGGCCATGCGGGCGTAGGACGTGTAGCCCATGCCCGCGTGCACGAGCGCGCCGGTGTAGGCCAGCTCCAGCGCGCCGAGGATCTTGGGGTCGTCGTGGTCGCGGAGCGCGGCCCGCAGCCGCTCGCGGATCGCGACGCCGATCCGCACCCGCAGTTCCCGGACGTCGGGGTCGGTGCCGAGCAGCGCGGTGGTGCACGCCGCCGCCAGCTCCGGCTCGTCCGACACCAGCAGGGCGATCTCGCGCAGCACCTCCACCACGCGTTCGAGCAGCGTGCCGTCGGCCTCCACCGGCGGCAGCGCGCTGAGCCGCCGCCAGAACACCTCGGTGATGAGATGGTTCTTGGAGGCGAAGTAGGTGTAGGCGGTCGCGGGGGCGACCCCGGCGCGCCTGGCCACGTTGCGGACGGTCAGTCCCTCGTAGCCGGTCTCGCCGACCTCCTCCACGGCGGCGTCGGTCAGCCGCCGCACCGTGTCGGCCTGCCGCTCGGTGAGGCGGCGGCGGGTGGGCTCGGTCGTCAGCTCCTGGTTTCCGGACACGTGTCCAGACATTAGTTCAGCGATGCGGGATGCGCAACGGCGGCACGCGGCCGGGCCGGTGGGAGGACGGCAGGTGGTGTCGAGGTGGGGCGGGTGGGATTCGAACCCACTCAGCGCGAGGCACCTGGGTTACAGCCAGGACCGACTCTCCGAGCGTCGGCGCCGCCCCTTGACGTTGTCGTACCTCCGGAGGGATTCAGTGCCAGCCCTGGCCGACCAGATCCAGCACACGGCACCTCATGCCGCTGTCTCTGCCGTTGGACTACGGAGGCGTGCGGCTCCCGGGAGTCGAACCCGGAACGTCCACTTCCTGAGAGTGGCCCCTCTGCCGGTTGGGGTAGAGCCGCGTGGTCGCGAGGCTGGCGTCACTCGCGGCGGCTCGGCCGGGGTTCCTCAGAAGGCGGGATACCGGCCGGGGCGGGCGTGCGACGCCGAGGGCAGTCGAAGCCGATACTGCTCCAGAGCCATGGCCGGTCCTCCTCTCAGCCGTCGTGTGCGGGCCGACGACGTCCACGGTGCCATCGGCGGCGGGACGGCCGCAACGGGTTTTCCCGGCGGTCAGGTCTCGTCGGGCAGGGACCAGCCGAAGGCGACCAGCGCCCAGAACGCGACCATGATCCAGCCGAGCGCGATCCCGGTCACCGCGAGGCCGAGCCCGCGCTCGCCGGAGCGCCGCACCCGCACCCACGCCAGGTGCCCGGCGATGATCGCGGGGATGGACGGCAGCCCGCACGTGATCAGCCCGACCGCGCCCATCGACACCGCGTAGATCGCGAGGCTGTTCATCGGCGGCTTGCCCGGCGGAGCCGCGTACGGGTGCGGAGGCGGCGTCTGGTGACCGTGATGACCGGTGTGCTGCTGCCCGTACACGGCCGAGCGGGCGGCGATCGCGTCGGCGTAGCGCGTCCAGGACTCCGCCTCGGCCGTGCGCCCCTGGCCGTTCAGCAGCACCGCGAGGCTGCGCATCGCGGACGGGTCGCCGGCCTGCGCCGCGTGCCGGTACTGCTGCTCGACCAGCGCCTCCGCCTCCCCCGCGGCGAGCGGCGGCGCAGGCGGCGGGACGATCGAGGACGTGTGCGCACCGGCCGCCTGCGGGTGCTGCGGCGGCTGGGTGGGCCGAGACGGCGGCTGGCTGGACTGAGACGGCGCCCGGGTGGGCTGCTGGACGGGCGCGCGGGCGTCCTGCCGGACGCCGCTGGAAATCAGGCCGTCCAGCAGCGCCTGCGCGGACGGCCGCCGCGCCGGGTCCTTGGCGAGCGCCGCCCGGACCGCGCCGAGCAGCATGCCGTCCAGCCCGCTCAGGTCGGGCTCGCCGCTGACGATCTGGTGGATGACCGCCGGGATCGAGGTGCCGCCGAAGCACGTCCCGCCGCGCGCCGCGAACGCCACGGTCGCACCCCACGCCCACACATCCGACGCGGGGCCCGCGCCGCGGCCGTCGAGCTGCTCGGGCGACATGAACGCGGGCGTGCCCACGATGCCGCCGGTCGCGGTGAGGCGCGTGCCGTCCACGGACCGGGCGATGCCGAAGTCGATGACGCGCGGACCGAACGTGGACAGCAGCACGTTGGCGGGCTTCAGGTCGCGGTGCACGACGCCCGCGTCGTGGATGGCGGTGAGCGCGGTCGCGATGCCGACCGCGACGGCCTCCAGGTCGGCGCCGCGCAGCGGGCCGTCCTTCGCCACGGCGGCGTCGAGGCTCGGGCCGTTGACGAACTCGGTGACCAAGTAGGGCGGATCCGCGGCCGGGTCGGCGTCCAGGACCGGCGCCGTGCAGAAGGGGCGGACGCGCTGCGCCGCCGCGACCTCCGCCTGGAACCGCGCGCGGTACTGCCGGTCGGCGGCGAACTCCCGCCGGATCACCTTGAGGGCGACCTTGCGCCCGGACGCGTCCAGGCCCGCGTACACCGTGCCCATGCCGCCCTCCCCGAGGCGGTCCACGACCCGGTAGGGGCCGATGCGCTCCGGCAGGTCGGCGTGCGGCACGGACGTTCTCCTCGGGACGGCGGTCAACCCTCCAAGACTGGCATATCCGGACACCTCGCGCGGCCCGTCCGGCCGTCCCGCCCGGCGCCGCCCGGCGCCGGGCCCTTGCGCTCTGGGCGGGGCTGAACTGTAGTCTGGACAAGTGTCCAGAACTACCGATCGCTTGCTTCTGCTGGACGGGCGGCTCGTCCCCGGGACGGGCGGCGCCTTCGAGACGATCAACCCCGCGACCGAGGAGGTGCTCGGCACCGCCGCCGACGCCGCCCCCGCCGACATGGACCGCGCGATCGGCGCCGCCCGCCGCGCGTTCGACGAGACCGGCTGGGCGACCGACCACGCGTTCCGGGCGCGCTGCCTGCGCCAGCTCCGGGACGGCCTGCGGCGGCGCGCCGACGAGCTGCGCGACCTGACGATCCGGGAGGTCGGCGCGCCCCGCTTCCTGACGTTCGGGGCCCAGCTCGACGCGCCCGTCGACGACCTGGGCTGGTTCGCCGACCTGGTCGAGTCCTACGCGTGGGAGCGCGACCTCGGCCGGGCCGAGCCGATGGGGATGGCCAGCCACCGGCGGGTGCGCCGAGAGGCGGCGGGCGTCGTCGGCGCCGTCACCCCGTGGAACTTCCCCCACCAGATCAACCTGGCCAAGCTGGGCCCCGCGCTCGCGGCGGGGAACACGGTGGTGCTGAAGCCCGCGCCCGACACCCCGTGGTGCGCGGCGGTGCTCGGCGAGGTCATCGCGGAGGAGACCGACATCCCGGCGGGCGTCGTCAACGTGGTGACGTCGTCCGACCACGGGCTCGGCGCCCAGCTGACCCGGGACCCGCGCGTCGACCTGGTGTCGTTCACCGGCTCCACCGCGACGGGACGGGAGGTCATGGCGAGCGCGGCCGGCACCCTCAAGCGGGTCTTCCTGGAGCTCGGCGGCAAGTCGGCGTTCATCGTGCTGGACGACGCCGACCTGCGGGCGGCGTGCTCGTACGCGGCGTTCTCCGGGGTCGCGCACGCCGGGCAGGGCTGCGCGATCACCACCCGGATCCTCGTCCCGCGCGAGCGCTACGCGGAGGCCGCCGAGATCACGGCGGGGACGCTGGCCAAGCTCGGCGTCGGCGATCCCCAGGACGACCGGACGATCTGCGGCCCGGTGATCTCCGCGAGGCAGCGCGAGCGGATCGAGGGCTATCTGGAGCTCGCGGTCGAGGAGGGCGGCTCGTTCGCGTGCGGCGGCGGGCGCCCGGAGGGCCGCGACAAGGGCTTCTGGATCGAGCCGACGCTGATCACCGGCCTCACGAACGAGGCCCGCGCGGCGCGGGAGGAGATCTTCGGCCCGGTGCTGGTCCTGCTGCCGCACGACGGCGACGACGACGCGGTGCGGATCGCGAACGACTCGCCCTACGGGCTGTCGGGCGCGGTGCACGGCGGTGACGTGGAGCGGGCGCGCGCGGTCGCGCGGCGGCTGCGCACCGGGACGGTCAGCGTGAACGGCGGCGTCTGGTACGGCGCGGACGTGCCGTTCGGCGGCTACAAGCAGTCGGGCATCGGCCGCGAGATGGGCGTGGCCGGGTTCGAGGAGTACCTGGAGACCAAGGCGATCGCGGAGGGCTTGTGAGGTTCGAGGGAAAGGTCGCGGTCGTCACCGGGGCCGCGCAGGGCATCGGCGAGGCGTACGCGCGGGCGCTGGCGGCGGAGGGCGCGCAGGTCGTCGTCGCCGACGTGGACGAGCGCGGGCAGGGCGTGGCCGACGACGTCAAGGGGCTGTTCGTCCGGACGGACGTGTCCGACCCCGCGTCGGTGGAGGCCATGGCGGCGGCCGCGAAGGAGCGGTTCGGCGGGATCGACCACCTCGTCAACAACGCCGCCATCTTCGGGACGATGAAGCTGGACTTCCTCTTCACCGTCGACTGGGACTACTACAAGAAGTTCATGTCCGTGAACATGGACGGTGCGCTGCTGTGCGCGCGCGCCTGCTACCCCCACATGCAGGAGCGCGGCGGCGGCTCCATCGTGAACCAGTCGTCCACGGCGGCGTGGCAGTACTCCGGCTTCTACGGGCTGGCGAAGGTCGGCGTCAACGGGCTGACGCAGCAGCTCGCGCACGAGCTGGGCGGCATGAACATCCGCGTCAACGCGATCGCCCCCGGCCCGATCGACACCGAGGCCAACCGGACGGTCGTGCCCGGCAACATGTCGCAGAAGATCGTCCAGGACAAGATGGCGCTCAAGCGGATGGGCGCCCCCGAGGACCTCGTCGGCGCGTGCCTGTTCCTGCTGTCCGACGACGCCGCCTGGATCACCGGCCAGATCATCAACGTGGACGGCGGCGAGGTGTTCAGGGCATGAGCGACGCGAACCGGGGGGCGCGGGGGGTCGTCCCCCCCCACGGAGCACGCATGACGGTCGCGTTCATCGGGCTCGGCCAGATGGGCGCCCCCATGGCCGGGCATCTGACGGGCGCGGGCCTGGTCGTCCACGACGCGCGCCCGGAGGCGGTGGCGCCGCTGGTGAAGGCGGGCGCGCGGGCGGCCAAGAGCGTCGCCGAGGCCGCCGCACACGCCGACCTGGTGTCGGTCATGGTGCGGGACGACGCGCAGGTGCGCGAGGTGGGCGCGGAGGTGCTCGCCTCGGCCCGCCCGGGCACGGTGCTGGCGATCCACTCGACGATCCGGGCGGCGACGGCCGAGGACCTCGCGGCGCGGGCCCGGCGCTACTCGATCGAGGTCGTGGACGCGCCGGTCAGCGGCGGCTTCATGGGGGCGAGCGCGGGCACCCTCGCGGTGATGGTCGGCGGGACGGACGAGGCGTTCGAGCGCTGCCGGGAGCCGTTCGGCGCGTGGGCGGACCTCGTCCTGCACATGGGGCCGGTGGGCGCGGGCACCCGCGCGAAGCTGGCCCGCAACATGCTGCACTTCATCTCGTTCACCGCCGCCGCCGAGGCGCAGCGGCTCGCGGAGGCGTCCGGGGTGTCGCTGCGCAAGCTCGGGCGGGTCGTCCGGCACACCGACGCGATCACCGGCGGCGCCGGCTCGATCATGCTGCGCCCGACGACCGCGCCGCTGGAGCCGGGCGACGACCTGTACGACATCCTGTGCCACACCCGGGACCTCGGCGAGAAGGACCTGTCCCTCGCCCTGGAACTGGCGGACGAGCTCGGGGTGGACGTCCCGCTCGCCCGGATCGCCCGCGACCGGTTCGGCCCCGGGCTGGGCTTGCCGAAGGGAGATAGCCATGGATGAGCGGCGCGAGCGCGGGCTGGAGATGATGCGGCAGGTCTACGGCTGGGAGGTCGGGGACGGGCCGGGCGACTTCTTCGGCATCACCGTCGACCACCTGTTCGGCGACATCTGGACGCGTCCCGGGCTGAGCATGCGGGACCGGCGGCTGCTGCTCGTCGGCGCCCTCGCGGGGCAGGGGCTGAACGACGTCCTGGACATCCAGATCCCGGCGGCGCTCGGCAACGGCGAGCTGTCGCCGGACGAGCTCCGGGAGATCGGCATCTTCCTGACCCACTACATCGGCTGGCCGCTCGGCTCGCGGTTGAGCGTCCAGATCGACACCCTCATCGCGAAGCACGAGAAGCAGCAGCGGAAGAAAAAGGACGAATAACGGAAACCGGGCGGCCGGTACGGGCGTCCAACGTCCATGCGGGGTCGAATCTCGGCAACGGCCGCAGTGACGCTCCTGGCGGCCGGCTGCTCCGGTACGCCCCCGTCCGGGCCGCGCCCCGACCCGGCGCCGGCGGTGCGGCTCGTCGCCTACGCCGGGTGCGACGCGCTGCTCGACGACCTGCGCCGCGCCACCGTCGACCGGGTCGGCCCGGACGGGCTGAGCGACGCGCCGATGCTGCCGGCGGACGGGACCTGGGCGCTGAGCAAGGGCGGCCGGCTGCCCGCCGAGGCCGCCGGGCCGCAGGAGCACTCGGCGACGAACGCCCACGAGCCGGGCGCGGACGAGCCCGACCGCGTCAAGACCGACGGCCGCCGGATCGTGGCGGTCGCCGCCGGCCGCCTCCGGGTCATCGACCCCGCCACCCGCAAGATCGCCCACACGCTGGACCTGCCGGGCTCCGGCCGGTTCGACCGCGCCGAACTGCTGCTCGGCGGCGACCGCGCGCTCGTGCTGACGAACCGCACACCGTCCTACGCCGGCGACGCGCCGCCGCCCGGGTACCCCGGCCGCGCCATGCGCCTCACGCTGGTCGACCTCGCCGGCCCGCCGAAGATCATCGGGACGATGGACTCCGACGTCCAGTACCTGGACGCGCGGCAGAGCGGCTCGACGGTGCGCGTCGTGGTGCGGTCGGAGCCGCGGATCGCCTTCCCCGGCGGGACGGGCCGGGAGGACGCGATCGAGGAGAACCGGGTGGAGGTCTGGAAGGCCCCGCTCGACGCCTGGCTCCCGGCGTTCACCCTCGGCGACGGCAGGGCGTACCGCGCGCCCTGCGACCAGGTCAGCCGCCCGTCCTCGTACAAGGGCTCGTCGATGCTGACCGTGCTCACCCTGGATCTGGACAAGGGGCTCGGTGACCCGCAGCCCATCGCGGTCACCGCGGACGGCTCCACCGTCTACGGCAACGGTAAGAGCCTGTACGTCACGGGCATGCCGCCGGAGCTGTTCAGGTGGTCGACCAAGAAGCGCCCCGAGCCGCACACCGACATCTACAAGTTCGACCTGGGCGGGAGCGGGCGCCCGCGCTACGCCGCGTCAGGGTCCGTCAAGGGGTTCCTGCTCAACCAGTACGCGATGTCCGAGCACGGCGGGAACCTCCGGCTCACCACGACCACCGACCGGGACGGCGCCAAGTCGCAGAGCTCGGTGCACGTCCTCGCCCAGCACGGCGCCCGCCTCGACCAGGTCGGACGGCTCGACGGGCTCGGCAAGGGCGAGCGGATCCACGCCGTCCGTTTCCTCGGCACCACCGCCTACGTCGTGACGTTCCGGCGGACCGACCCGCTGTACGCGGTGGACCTCAC
Source organism: Actinomadura geliboluensis (assembly GCF_043197915.1). Lineage (NCBI taxonomy): Bacteria > Bacillati > Actinomycetota > Actinomycetes > Streptosporangiales > Thermomonosporaceae > Actinomadura > Actinomadura geliboluensis. The sequence goes on from NZ_JBICUA010000001.1 coordinate 1,026,936, forward strand.
CGACCCGCGCCGCCCCCGCCGCACCGGCGAACTCAAGATCACCGGCTATTCGGCGTACCTGCACCCGGCGGGCGGCGGCAGGCTGCTCGGCGTCGGCCAGGCCGCCGAGACGTCCGGCCGCACGACCGGCCTCCAGGTGTCGCTCTTCGACGTGTCCGGCGCGCCGCGCAGGATCGCCGCCTACACGCTGCCCGGCGCGACGTCCCAGGTCGAGTTCGACCCACACGCGTTCCTGTACTGGCCGAAGTCCGGACTGACCGTCGTCCCGGCGTCGCGCGGCGACGGCATGGCGGACGCGGAGGCGCTCGTCCTCACGGTGACCGGCTCGTCCATCACCCGGGCGGGCCGCATCCGGCAGCCGGGCGGCGTCGTCCGCTCCCTCGTCGTCGGCGACACCCTGTGGACGTTCTCCGACGACGGAGCCCGCGCGACCGGCACGGCCGCGCTCGACGAGGGCCTCTGGCTCCCCTACCGCTGACGCGCCCGGCTAGCGCAGGCCGGTCGAGCGCTTCAGCGCCGTCTGGATGAGCCGGTCGACCAGCGCCCGGTAGTCCAGCCCGGTCGCCGCCCACATCTGCGGGAACGCCGACGCCGGGGTGAAGCCCGGCATGGTGTTGATCTCGTTGAGGACCCACCGGCCGTCCGGCGTGTAGAAGAAGTCGACGCGGGCGAGGCCCTCGCAGTCGAGCGCCTCGAACGCCTGCACGGCGACGCGGCGGACCTCCTCGATCGCGGCGGGCGGCAGGTCCGGCGGGATCGCCATCGAGGTGGAGCCGTCGAGGTACTTGGTCTCGAAGTCGTAGAAGTCGTGCTCGCCCGCCATCAGCACCTCGGCGGGCAGGCTCGCCTCGGGCGGGCCGTCGTCCACGCCCTGCAGGACGCCGCACTCGACCTCGCGGCCCTCGATCCCGGCCTCCACAACCACCTTCGGGTCGTGCTCGCGGGCCGCCTCGACCGCCGCCTCCAGGTCGGCCTCGTCGGTGACGCGGGTGATGCCCATGCTCGACCCGGCGCGGGCCGGCTTGACGAACACCGCGGCGCCGTCCGCGAGGCCCAGCTCCTTGATCTCGTCGATCTTGCGCTTGCGCTCGCGCCGCCACTCCCGGTCGCCGACCAGCACGTACGGGCCGACGGGCAGGCCGCGCGCCTGCCAGACGAGCTTCATGTACCCCTTGTCCATGCCGACGGCGCTGGCCAGCACCCCGGCGCCGACGTAGCGGACGCCCGCCAGGTCGAGCAGGCCCTGGATCGTGCCGTCCTCACCGTAGGGGCCGTGCAGCAGCGGCAGCACGACGTCGACCTCGGCGAGCGTGTCGGGGACCTCGCCCGGCCGGACCACCATCAGCCCGCGGCTGTCGGGGTCGAACGGCAGCGCGAGGGCGCTGCCGGCGCCGGTCACCTCGGGCAGCCGGCCGCCCTCGATCGCGAGCGGCAGGTCGGCGGGCGGCAGCACCCAGCGGCCGTCGCGGGCGATGCCGATCGGCACCACCTCGTACCGGTCCCGGTCGATGGCGGCCATGACGGCGCCCGCGGTGACGCACGAGATCGCGTGCTCGGAGCTGCGTCCGCCGAAGACCACGGCCACGCGGATCTTAGAAACCTGGGACATGAGGTCCGACCCTACCGGTGATCAGTCCGGCTCGGCCACGAGCGGCCGGGCGCGGCGGGACGCGGGGCGGCGGCACGTCACACCCCGTACCGCTCGGGCTTCGGGGACCGCGAGATCAGCGAGACCGCCGCCTCCTTGATCGGCATGCCGTGGTGCAGCACGGCGGTGACCGCCTCGGTGATCGGCATCTCGACGTTGTGCTTGCGGGCCAGTTCCAGCACCGCCTCGGACGACTTCACGCCCTCCGCGGTCTGCTTGGTGACGGCGATGACCTCGTCGAGGGTCATGCCGCGGCCGAGGTTCTCGCCGAACGTCCGGTTCCGCGACAGCGGCGAGATGCACGTCCCGACGAGGTCGCCCATGCCGGCGAGCCCGGCGAAGGTGTGCTCGTCGGCGCCGAGCGCCGCGCCGAGCCGGGCGATCTCGGCGAGCCCGCGGGTGATCAGCAGCGCCTGGGTGCTGGCGCCGAAGCCGAGCCCGACCGACATGCCGACGCACAGCGCGACGATGTTCTTCACCGCGCCGCCGAGCTCGCAGCCGACCACGTCGGTGGAGGTGTAGACGCGGAAGTACGGGGTCATCGTCGCGGCCTGCAGGCGCCGCGCGACGGCCTCGTCCACGCAGGCGGCGACGGCCGCGCCCGGCTCCCCGCTCGCGATCTCGCGGGCCAGGTTGGGGCCGCAGAACACGCCGACCCGCTCCTGCGGGACGTCGGCGACCTCGCGGATCACCTCCGACATCCGCCGGGCGGTGCCCATCTCGACGCCCTTCATCAGGCTGACGAGCACCGCGTCCGGCGGCAGGTGCGGCACCCACGCGCCGAGGTTCTCGCGCAGCGTCTGCGCGGGCACGGCGAGCGCGACGAAGTCGGCGCCCTTCAGCGCCTCCGCCGGGTCGAGGGTGGCGCGGACGCCCGGCGGCAGCGTGACGCCGGGCAGGTAGTCGGGGTTCTCGTGCCGCTCGTTGACCGCCTCGACGACCTCGGGGCGGCGGCCCCACAGGACGACGTCGCCGCCCGCGTCGTGCAGCAGCTTGGTGAACGTCGTCCCCCAGGATCCGGCGCCCATCACCGCGGTACGGAAGGTCACGAGCCGTCCGCCTTCCGGTCGGCGGTGCCGCGCGCGGCGGGCGCGCGGCCGCCCGGCCCCGGCTCGGCCGGCTCCGCGGGCGCCGGCACCGCGGCCTGCGCGGCCTGCGCGGCCTGCGCGGCGCGGCGGCGCTCCTCCAGCACCAGGTGGTGGTCGTAGCGCTCCTTCGGCGGCTCCTCGCCGCGCAGCTCGCCGAGGAGGCCGGCGATCGCCGCCATGATGTCGTCGGTGGCGGCGCGCAGCGTCTCCTTGCTCAGCGGCAGACCCTCGTACGCCGACAGGTCCACCGGCGGCCCGGCGATCACCTTCATCGTCTTGCGGGGCAGCGGGTGGAAGCCCTTCTTCAGGCTGCCCGCGAGGCCCTTCTGCTCGCCCTTCTTGTACGGCATCAGCTCGTGCGCCCCCCAGCTCGCGACGGGGACGACCTTCGCGCCCGTCGTCAGCGCCATGCGGGCGACGCCCGTCTGGCCGGTCATCGGCCACAGCTCCGGGTCGCGGGTGCAGCTGCCCTCCGGGTAGAACATCAGGCACTCGCCGTCCAGCAGTGCCCTCTCCGCGTCCTTCAGGGCGAGCGAGGCGTCGGCGCGGTCGCGGTACACGGGGATCTGGCCGGTGCCGCGCAGCACGCTGCCGATGAACTTCACGTCGAACAGCGTGGACTTGGCCAGGTAGACCGGGTAGCGGCCCGACTCGTAGACGAAGTGGGCGAGCGCCAGGGGGTCGGACTCGGAGATGTGGTTGGCGGCGATGATGACGCCGCCCTTCCCGGGTACGTTGCCCCGGCCGCGCCAGTCCCGCTTCAGGAGCCCGAACAGCAGCGGGCGCAGGATGACGATGGTGAGCTTCCGCCAGCGCGGCGAGTACCCGTGGCTCATGCCCGTCCCCTCCTCATTCCTTCCCCTCCTCGCTTCATCCCCCGGATGAACGTGGGGTGTCATCAAGTGTCGCGGTTGCGTGCGCATAGTGTCGAGTTGCCATGTCTACAACAGCACGGGCCCGCGCCGCGCGGAACGCGCCCCGCCCGCCCTGGTCGCTCGTCGTCCCCGTCAAGGTGCTCGCCAGGGCCAAGACCCGCATGTCCGCCGCGGCGGGCCCGCACCGGGAGGCCCTCGCGCTCGCGGTGGCGGCCGACACGGTCGCGGCGGCGCTGCGCTGCGACCGGGTCCGCGACGTGATCGTTGTCACCGACGATCCCCTTCCGGCGGCCGAGCTCGCCGCCCTCGGCGCCCGCGTGGTGCCCGACGTGCCGGACGCCGGCCTGAACCCGGCGCTGGTGCACGGCGCGGGCCGGGGGCGCGAGCTGTTCCCGGACGCGGGCGTCGGCGCCCTCTCAGCGGACCTTCCCGCGCTGCGGCCGGATGAACTCGCCCGCGTCCTCGACGCCGCCGCGGCCGCGCCGCAGGCGTTCGTCCCGGACGCGGCGGGCGTCGGCACGACGCTGTACACGGCCCGGCCGGGCGTGCCGTTCGCCCCGGCGTTCGGCGGCGGGTCGCGGGCGGCGCACCGCTCCCGCGGCGCCGTGGAGATCGTCCTGCCCGGCATCGACAGCGTACGCCGCGACGTCGACACGCCGGAGGACCTCCGCGAAGCCCTCGCGCTCGGCACCGGCCCCCGCACCGCCGAGGTCGCGGCCCTGCTGCCCTCGGTGGCCTAGAGTTCCGGGCATGCAGGGAACGGTGAAGGCGTTCGACGCGGAGACCCGGTCGGGGAGCGTCCTCCTCGACGACGGCACGGAGCTGGCGTTCGACGCGGAGGCGTTCGCGGCGGGCGGGCTGCGGCTGCTGCGGTTCGGCCAGCGGGTGAACCTCGCGCTGGAGGGCGGCCCGGGCGGCCGGGTCACCGCCGTGACGCTGTCGACGTTCCCGCTGCCCACCTGACGTTCCCGCTGCCCACCTGACCCGTGGACGCGTCAGCGCCCGGGACCGTTCGGACGGTCCCGGGCGCTGACGCGGCGTGGCTACTTCTTGCCGGCCACCAGGTTCTTGAAGTCCGCGCCGGCCTTGAACTTCGGCACGGACGTCGCGGGAACCTCGATGGTCTTGCCCGTTGCGGGGTTGCGGGCCGTACGGGCAGGCCGGTCGGCCTTCTCGAACGAACCGAACCCGGTGATGGCGACCTTGTCGCCCTTGGCGACGGCGTTCTGGATCGCCTCCAGGATGGCGTCGACGGCCTCGGCTGCGGCCTTCTTGCTGCCCAGCCGGTCAGAGATGGCGTCGACCAGCTCACGCTTGTTCATGGGTTACTCCTCTAGTTCCCCCCTTGCCCGAACGAAACTAAGGGACCCTCAGCATGGACACAATCACCTGCACGCAAGAGTTGGCGTGTCGCTGGCGTTTTTGTCGGCCTCGCCCCCGTCTCGCCGGGTGACCGGACCGGATCCGGCCACTGCGCACGCTAACCGACGTCGGCCCCGTCTTGGAAATCGGCGAGGAACGCGTCCAGCCTGCGAGCGGCCAGTCCGGCGTCCCGTTTCGCCAGATCGGTGATCGCCAGCAGGTGCCGGATGAGCCGCTGCCGGGTCTCGGCCGGAAGCGGCGCCACCGCCCGATGAGCGTCACGCAACTGGCGCGCGAGCAGCATCAACGCGGGGTCGTCCCACTCCGGCCCGGTCCACGGGACCGCGCTCAATTCCATTCCCCCAAACGGTCGGCGAGCATGGCACACCCAAAATTGTCCCTGGTGCCGCCGACCACCGACACGCCCGGGGTCCCCATGAGCGCGGCCCGCGCCTTTCGGAGGGGCCTCGACAGGGTCATGTGGCCCCGCCTAACGACGCAGGCGACCGCCACGCCGCCGCGCACGCCAGAGCGAGGCTGACGTGCAACGGCGGCGTGGGGTCGCCTGCGTCGTGACAGGGTTCCAGGGGTCGCCCCCTGGGCTTACACGGTGGTGGGGAACCAGTCCTGGCGGGACTTCTCGAACTCGTTGATGGCGTCGGCGTGGCGGAGGGTGAGGCCGATGTCGTCCAGGCCCTCCATGAGGCGCCAGCGGGTGTAGTCGTCGATCTCGAAGGACGCGGTCTCCCCCGCGTAGCGCACCTCGCGCTTGTCCAGGTCGACGGTGATCTCCAGCGCCGGGTCCTTCTCGATCCGGGCCTGGAGGTCCTCCACCTGCTCGCCGGTCAGGATGACCGGCAGCAGCCCCATCTTGGTGGAGTTGTTCCGGAAGATGTCACCGAAGCGCGGGGCGATGATGACGCGGAAGCCGTACTGCTGGAGGGCCCAGACGGCGTGCTCGCGGGACGAACCGGTGCCGAAGTCGGGCCCGGCGACCAGGACGCCGGCGCCCTCGTACTGGGGCTGGTTCAGGACGAACTCGGGGTCCTCGCGCCAGGCGGAGAACAGGCCCTTGTCGAACCCGGTGCGGCTGACCTGCTTCAGCCAGACGGCCGGGATGATCTGGTCGGTGTCGACGTTGCTGCGGCGCAGCGGGACCGCGCGCCCGGTGTAGGTGGTGAACGCTTCCATCGTGGGTTCCCTCTAGAGGTCGGCGGGGGCGGTCAGGCGGCCGGTGACGGCGGTCGCGGCGGCGACGGCGGGCGACACCAGGTGGGTGCGGCCGCCGGGTCCCTGGCGTCCCTCGAAGTTGCGGTTGGACGTGGAGGCGCTGCGCTCGCCGGGCGTGAGCTTGTCCGGGTTCATCGCCAGGCACATGGAGCAGCCGGCCTCGCGCCACTCGGCGCCGGACGCGGCGATGACCGCGTCCAGGCCCTCCTCCTCGGCCTGCTTCTTGACCTTCATGGAGCCGGGGACGACCAGCATCCGGACGCCGTCGGCGACCTTGCGGCCCTCCAGCACCCCCGCGACGGCGCGCAGATCCTCGATGCGGCCGTTGGTGCAGGAGCCGACGAAGACGGTGTCGACCCGGATCTCGCGCAGCGGCGTCCCGGCGGTGAGGCCCATGTAGTCGAGGGCGCGCTCGGCGGCCTGGCGCTGGACCGGGTCGGCGAAGGACGCGGGGTCGGGCACGGACTCGCCGAGCGGCAGGCCCTGGCCGGGGTTGGTGCCCCAGGTGACGAACGGGGTCAGCGAGGCCGCGTCGATCACGACCTCCTTGTCGAAGACGGCGTCGTCGTCGGTGCGCAGGGACGTCCAGTACTCGACGGCCCGGTCCCAGTCCTCGCCCTGCGGGGCGTGCGCGCGGCCCTTGAGGTACTCGAACGTGGTCTCGTCCGGGGCGATCATCCCGGCGCGGGCGCCGGCCTCGATGGACATGTTGCAGACCGTCATGCGGCCTTCCATCGACAGCGAGCGGACCGCCTCGCCGCGGTACTCGATGATGTGGCCCTGGCCGCCGCCGGTGCCGATCTTCGCGATGATCGCGAGGATGAGGTCCTTGGCGGTGACGCCCGCGGGCAGCGCGCCCTCGACGGTGACGGCCATCGTCTTCGGCTGGACCTGCGGCAGCGTCTGGGTGGCGAGGACGTGCTCGACCTCGCTGGTGCCGATGCCGAAGGCGAGGGCGCCGAACGCGCCGTGCGTGGAGGTGTGCGAGTCGCCGCACACGACGGTCATGCCGGGCTGGGTGAGGCCGAGCTGCGGGCCCATGACGTGGACGATGCCCTGCCCGTCGTCGCCCATCGGGTGCAGCCGGACGCCGAAGTCGGAGCAGTTCTTGCGCAGCGTCTCGACCTGGGTGCGCGACACCGGGTCGGCGATGGGCTTGAGCAGGTCCGTGGTCGGGACGTTGTGGTCCTCGGTGGCGATGGTCAGGTCGGGGCGGCGGACCTTGCGGCCGGCCATCCGCAGCCCGTCGAACGCCTGCGGGCTCGTGACCTCGTGGACGAGGTGCAGGTCGATGTAGAGGAGGTCGGGCTCACCCTCGGCGCGCCGCACGACGTGCGCGTCGTAGACCTTCTCGGCCAGTGTTCGGCCCATCACTCCCACCTCACCTGTAAGGATCGTCGGTGCCCGGCGCAGGTCGCCGGCGCACCGTGGTCTCGGTCACCCTGACTTGCAATCTCACATTACGAGACGTCAATATCAAGACATGGACAACTCTAGCGGAGTCGGCGTACTTGACAAAGCGGTTCTCGTACTGAACGCGCTGGAGGCCGGCCCGGCCTCGCTCGCCCAGCTCGTCCAGACGACCGGGCTGGCCCGCCCGACCGCGCACCGGCTGGCCGTCGCGCTGGAGCACCACCGCCTCGTGCACCGCGACACCCAGGGCCGCTTCATCCTCGGGCCGCGGCTCGCCGAGCTGGCCGTCGCCGCCGGCGAGGACCGGCTGCTCGCCATCGCCCAGCCCATCCTGGCCCAGTTGCGCGACCTCACCGGCGAGAGCGCCTCCCTGTTCCGCCGCCAGGGGGACGTCCGGGTGTGCGTGGCCGCCGCCGAGCGGACCAGCGGCCTGCGCGACACCATCCCGGTCGGCGCGGCGCTGCCGATGACGGCGGGGTCGGCCGCGCAGATCCTGCTCGCCTGGGAGGAGCCGGACCGGCTGCACCGGGGGCTGCGCAACGCCAAGTTCGAGGCGACGACGCTGGCGTCGGTCCGGCGGCGCGGGTGGGCGCAGAGCGTCGGGGAGCGCGAGCAGGGCGTGGGGTCGGTGTCGGCCCCGATCCGCGGCGCCGGCGGCCGGGTGATCGCGGCCGTCTCGGTGTCCGGGCCGCTGGAGCGGCTGACCCGCTCCCCCGGCCGGCTGCACGCCGGGCCGGTGGCCGCCGCCGCCGAGAAGATCTCCGAGGGGATGCGCCGCACCGCGTCCTGACCCGGCGCACCGGACGACGGGAGAACCGAACAACCAGAACAACCCGGACAGACATTGGATAGTGCCAGTATCCAATCCCCCGGCCTCGCTACCGTTGGCCTCCGGCGAAGGGGGTTCGACGGTGCAGATCTCCGAGCTCAGTGATCGGAGCGGTCTGACGATCCAGACGATCAAGTTCTACATCCGGGAGGGACTGCTCCCCAAGGGCTCGACCGTCAGCGCGACCCGCGCGGAGTACGACGGCCGCCATCTGGAGCGGCTGCGGCTGATCAACGCCCTGCGCGAGGTCGGGGACCTGCCCGTCGCGGCGATCCAGCAGATCATCGCGGCCGTCGAGGACGACCGGGTCAGCCTGCACGACCTGTTCGCCACCACCCGGCACGCGATCGGCCCGCACGTCGCCGCCCCGCACGACCCGCACTGGCGCGCCGCCCGCGAGGACGTGGACGCCCTCGTCCGCGAGCTCGGCTGGACGGTCGGCCCCGACGCCCCCGCCCGCGACCTGCTCGCGCACACGTTCACGGCGCTGCGCCGCCTCGGCTTCCCCATCACGCTCACGGACCTGCGCCCCTACGTCAATGCCGCCACCGAGGTCGCCGAGCACGAGATCGGCCGGGTCGGCGAGGGTGCGCCCCGCAGCCGGACGGTCCATACGCTGCTCGTCTCCACCGTGCTCTACGAGCAGGTGCTCACCGCCCTGCACCGGCTGGCCCAGGAGGACGCCTCGGCCCGCCGCTTCGGCACCCGCTGAACCACCCCCCACCAGGCATTTCCCAGATTATCAGTCGGAATTGATTTTCCGTCCCGAAAATGGCGGGGGCACTTTCATCGCCTATTATGAATGGCGATGACCGCGACACGGCACTCGTCCTCCCCGCGCGGCAGGTGGGCCGACCGCCTGCTCGCCGAGGGCGACGACCCCGACCCCAGATTCACCCTCGCCAACGAGCGCACGTTCCTGGCCTGGATCCGCACGGCGCTGGCGCTGATCGCGGGCGGCGTCGGCGCGGCGCTCGCCGGCGACTTCCTCGAACCGGTGCTGCGGCACGGCCTCGCGATCGCGTTCGCCGGGACCGGCGCGCTCACCGCCGTGCTCGCGTTCCGCCGCTGGCTGCGCACCGAGCGCGCCCTGCGCCGCGACGAGACGCTGCCGCCGCCCGCGCTCGCCCCGGTCATGGCCTACGGCATCGCGATCGCCGCGATCGCCCTGCTGGTCGCGCTCCTGGTCACGCGGTGAAGCTCTGGGACCGGGGGGCGCAGCCGGAGCGGACGGCGCTGGCCTGGTCCCGCACCACCCTGTCCCTGACCGTCGCGGGCCTGCTGTGCGTGCGGCTCGCGCCCTCGGCCGCCGGGATGGCCGCCGCCGCGGCCGTCGTCTGCGGCAGCGCCGCGCTGCTGGTGCGGCGCACGCGGGCCGGGCTGCGGACGCGGGCGCACCGGCTGCCCGCGGGCGGCGGCGCGGCCGACCCCGGCTCCATCGTGCTCATGACGGGCCTGGCACTGCTGCTGGCCCTGGCTGCGATCCTCTTCGCCTTCGGCTGATCCGGCTGAGCCATGCGTTGTCCGCATGGCAGGCGTGCGAACCCTTCGCTGGTGTCATGGCATAAAGGCGCCTAGCGTCGATCGCGCCATGACAAGAATCGCTTTTCTCGGACTGGGGCGCATGGGCGCCCCCATGGCCGCGCGGCTGCTCACCGCCGGCCACGACCTGGCCGTCTGGAACCGGACGCCCGCCCGCGCGGCGCCGCTCGCGGGGGCCGGCGCCACCGCGGCGGCCACGCCCGCCGAGGCCGCCGCCGGCCGCGACCTGGTGATCACGATGCTCACCGACGCGGACGCGGTGGAGGCCGCCCTGTTCGGTCCCGCCGGGGCGGCCGCCGCGCTGGCGCTGGGCGCGGTGATCGCCGACATGTCGACGATCGGGCCGGACGCCGTCCGCCGCGTCCGGGACCGGCTGCCCGCCGGGATCGGCTTCGTGGACGCGCCCGTCTCCGGGAGCGTCCCGCAGGCGGAGGCGGGCGAGCTGGTGATCCTCGCGGGCGCGGCGGAGGCCGACCTGGCCCGCTGCGCGGCCGCGTTCGGGGCGCTCGGGCACGTCCGGCACGCCGGGCCGCCCGGCGCGGGCGCCGCGCTCAAGCTGGTGGTGAACGGCGCGCTCGTCGCGGGCTTCGCCACGCTGGGCGAGGCCCTCGCCGTCGCCGACCGGCTCGGCGTCGACACCGGTCTGGCCCTGGAGCTCCTGTCCCGCGTCAGCCCGCAGGCACGCCGCCTGCTGGACGGGGAGGGCCCGCCCCGCTTCACCCTCGCGCTCGCCGCCAAGGACCTCGGCCTCGCGCTCGACGGCGCCGCGCAGGGCGGCGTCCTGTCCGCCGTCCAGGCGCGCGCGCAGGCCGCGCTCGGCGACGGGCTCGGCGGCCGCGATCTCACCTCACTCACCGACCACATCAGGAGAAACGCACAGATGCGCGTCACGCTCGTCAACCCGGACACCGTTCCCGCACCGCCGAACCCCGCCTACTCCCACACCGCATACGTCACCCAGGGGCCGATGCTCTACGTGTCGGGGCAGATCGCCATGGACGAGGACGGCAAGGTGGACGCCCCCGGCGACATGACCCGCCAGTGCGAGGTGATCTTCTCGCTGCTCGGCCGCATCCTCGCCGCGCACGGCGCCGGCTTCAACGACGTCGTCAGCATCCGCACGTTCCTCACCGACATGGATCTGCGCGCCGAGTACGCGGCGGTCCGCTACCGGCACATCACCGGCACGCCGCCGACCAGCACGACCGTGGAGGTGCCCCGCCTCTTCCACCCGGACGCGCTGATCGAGATCGAGCTCGTCGCCGCGGTCCCCTGACGCCTCCGGAGCAAAGGGGCTAAGGGCGCAGGTCCCCGGCCACGTCGCGCAGATCCGCCAGGAACGCGGTGACGGCCGGGGACCGCCGCGCGTGCCGCCCCACCGCCGCGTAGACGGTGCGGCGCGGCCCCCGGCCGGACGCCACGGCGCGCAGCACCACCCCGTCCCGCACCACGGCCGAGGCCGCCAGCGCGGGCACGAGCGTCACACCGAACCCCTCCGCGACCAGGCCCAGCTTGGAGATCCACTCGGCGACCCGGATCGGGGTCTCCGGGACGAAGCCGGCGGCCTCGCAGCGGGCGCGTAGCGCGGCGATCGCCTCGGGGTCGTCGGCGACGATCCACGGCTCGGCGGCCAGCTCGTCCAGCGGGACGCGGTCGCGCGCGGCGAGCCGGTGCCCGCTCGGCAGCGCGACGAGCAGCGCGTCGTCCAGCAGCGGCACGAGGTCGTCGGCGTCGAGCGACGGGTGCTTGTGCGTGCTGACCAGCACGATGTCGAGGTCTCCCGCGTCCAGCATCGGCAGCAGCCGCTCGGTCGTCCCCTCCCGCAGCACCGGCCGCACGCCCGGATGGCGGGCCCGGAACCGGGCGAGGGCGCGCGGCACGAGCACGGCGTTGGCCGTGGGGAAGGCGCCGAGGCGCAGCGTCCCGGTGTCGAGGCGGCGCAGCCCGTCGAGCGCGCGGGCGGTGGCGGCGAGCCGGTCGAGCAGCGCCCGCGCGTGCGGCAGCAGGTGCTCCCCGGCGGGGGTCGGCCGGACGCCCCGCGCGCCGCGCGCGAACAGCTCCACCCCGCAGACGTCCTCCAGCGCGGCGACCTGCCGGGACACCGCCGACTGGGTGTAGCCCTCCGCGGCCGCGGCGGCGGTGAAGGAGCCGAGGTCGGCGACGGCGACGAACGTCCGCAGCAGGACGGGATCGAGGGCTTCGGCGCGCACCCGTGCAGGATACGAGCAGCCGGGGAGCACGGGCTGATCACCGGCTTGGTACCCTTTTGCCTCTCACCCTCCGTCATCACCGCAGGTCCCGCCGAGGTCGCCCATGTCCGAGAGCCGTCCGTTCGTCAGTCTGGCGACCGACTTCGGCGCCGCCTACACGTCCATCTGCGCCGGCGTGGTCTACACGATCGCGCCCGAGGCCACCGTGCTCGTGCTGAGCGACGAGATCACGCCGTTCGACGTCCGCGAGGGCGCGATGCTGCTGCGCCAGGCGCTCCCGTACCTGCCCGTCGGCGTCCACACCGGGATCGTCGACCCCGGCGTCGGGACGCCGCGCCGTCCCGTCGCGGTCGAGACCGGGCGCGGGGACGTGCTCATCGGCCCCGACAACGGGCTGCTCGTCCCCGCCGCCGAGGTCCTGGGCGGGGTCGTCCGGGCGCACGCCCTGGAGAATCCCGCGTACCGGCTGCCGGAGGTGTCGACCTCCTTCCACGGCCGCGACATCTTCTCCCCCGCCGCCGCGCACGTCGCGACCGGCGTCGCCGTCGCCGACCTCGGTCCGGCGGTCGAGCTGCTGCCGCTGGACGTCCCGCCCCCGGTGGCGGACGACGGCGGCCTCACCGTTCCCGTGCTCTACACCGACCGCTTCGGCAGCCTCGTCCTCGGCGCCGAACCCGGCGATCTGACCGCCGCGTTCGGCGAACTGCCGCCCGGGACTCCGCTGGACGTCGCTTGGACCGTTCCGGCCCCGGGCTCGGCGCGGGTGGCCTTCGCGGAGACCTTCGGCGCGGTCGCGCCCGGCGAGCCGCTGCTGTGGACGGACTCGTCCGGCTGGCTCGGCCTCGCCGTCAACCAGGGATCGGCCACCGATGCCCTCGGCCTCAAGGGTGTGCGGTCCCTCACGCTGCGCCCGGCCACTCCCCGTTCTGACTGATAACAAAACGACCGCTGGAGGCCCCCTATGCACCGCCGCCCCCTGGCGGCCGTCCTCACCGGACTGGCCGCGCTGACCCTCGCCGTCACCGCCTGCGCCCCGCAGGAGGACGACACCGCCGCCGCCTCCAAGAGCCCCGCGTCCTGCACGAAGGACAAGCTCGCCCTGAAGACGCCCGGCAAGCTGACGGTCGCCACCGACAAGCCCGCGTTCGAGCCGTGGTTCAAGGACGACGACCCGAAGAACGGGCAGGGCTTCGAGAGCGCCGTCGCCTACGCGGTCGCCGACAAGCTCGGCTTCACCAAGGACGAGGTGGCCTGGACGGTCGAGTCGTTCGAGTCGTCCTACGCGCCCGGCACGAAGAAGTTCGACTTCGACATCAACCAGATCTCCGTCACCCCCGCCCGCGAGAAGGCCGTGACGTTCAGCGACGGCTACTACGACGTCCAGCAGGGCGTGGTCGCGCTGGAGGGCACCAAGTTCGCGGACGCGTCGAGCATCGCCGAGCTGAAGGGCGCGAAGATCGCCGTGCAGGTCGGCACGACCTCCTACCAGGCGGTCAAGAACCAGCTCAAGCCGGACGCCGAGCCGAAGGTGTTCAACAACCAGATCGACGCCGTCAACGCGCTGAAGAACAAGCAGGCGGACGTGCTGCTGGTCGACCTGCCGACGGCGTTCTACGTGACCGCCGCCCAGGTCGAGGGCTCCAAGATCGTCGGGCAGCTGCCGCAGACGCAGGGCGGCGAGACCGAGCACTTCGGGCTGCTGCTGGAGAAGGGCAGCCCGCTGGTCGGCTGCCTCGACCAGGCGATCGGGGAGCTGAAGTCGTCCGGTGAGCTGGCGAAGATCGAGGAGCGGTGGCTGACGTCGTCGGCGGGCGCTCCCGTGCTGAAGTGACCGCGTCCGGGACGAGCGCGCCCGGCAACGGCGCCTGGGTCAAGAGCACACGGCAGCTCGACCGGGAGCGCCGGCGCCGCCGCGCCGGCGCCCGGTCGGCGTCCCTCGCCACGGCGTCGACCGTGCTGTTCGCGGTCGTCGTCGTGGCGGTCGTGGTGTCCTCGCCCGGCTGGCCCCGGGTGCAGGAGACGTTCTTCTCCTGGGGAGAGTTCACCGACGCGTTCCCGGACGTGCTGCGCGGCTTCTGGCTGAACGTCCGGATCTTCCTGATCGCCGAGCCGGTGATCCTGGTCGTCGGGCTGCTGGTGGCGCTCGCGCGGGGGCTGCGCAGCCCGCTGTTCTTCCCGCTGCGGGCGCTCGCCGTCGCCTACACCGACGTGTTCCGGGGCATCCCGACGATCCTGCTGGTGTACCTGGTCGGGTTCGGGCTGCCCGCGCTGCGCCTGCAGGGCATCCCGGACAATCCGGCCGTGCTGGGCGGGTTCGCGCTGGTGCTGTCCTACGGCGCGTACGTCGCGGAGGTGTTCCGCGCCGGGATCGACTCGATCCATCCGAGCCAGCGCGCCGCCGCGCGGTCGCTCGGCCTCAGCCGCACGCAGAGCCTCCGGTTCGTGGTGCTGCCGCAGGCGGTGCGCCGGGTCGTGCCGCCGCTGCTGAACGACTTCGCCTCGCTGCAGAAGGACACCGCGCTCGTCGCCGTCCTCGGCCCGCTGGAGGCGCTCCGGCAGGCGCAGATCCACTCGGCCGACACCTTCAACTACACGCCGTTCCTGGCCTCGGCGGTGCTGTTCATCGCGCTGACGGTGCCGATGGCGAGGTTCACCGACCATCTCGCGGCGCGCGCGGAGCGGCGCCGCGCCCCCGGAGGCGGCACATGAGCGAACCGCTGCTGCGCGTCGAGGGCGTGTGGAAGACCTACCACGCGCATCCGGTGCTGCGCGGCGTCGACCTGGACGTCGCGCCGCACGAGGTCGTCTGCCTGATCGGCGCGTCCGGCTCGGGCAAGTCGACGCTGCTGCGCTGCGTCAACGTGCTGGAGACGGTCGACGACGGGGCGATCTTCCTGGACGGCGACGACATCACCGACCCGGACGCCGACCCCGACGACGTCCGCAAGCGCATCGGGATGGTGTTCCAGTCCTACAACCTGTTCCCGCACATGTCGGTGCTGGACAACATCACCCTCGCGCCGGTGCGCGTCCACAAGCGGCGGCGCGCCGAGGCCGAGAAGGACGCCCGGGAGCTGCTGGAGCGGTTCGGGCTCGCCGACAAGGCCGGCGAGTACCCCGACCGGCTCTCCGGCGGGCAGCAGCAGCGCGTCGCGATCGTCCGGGCGATGGCGGGGCGGCCCAGCCTGCTGCTGCTGGACGAGGTGACGTCCGCGCTCGACCCCGAGCTGGTCACCGAGGTGATGGACATCATCCGGGAGCTGAAGGACTCCGGCATGACGATGGTCCTGGCGACGCACGAGATGGGCTTCGCCCGCGACATCGCCGACACCGTGTGCTTCCTGCACGACGGCGTGCTGCTGGAGCGCGGGCCCGCCGAGCAGATCTTCACCGAGCCCGCCGAGCCGCGGACCCGCGAGTTCCTGCGCCGGGTCCTGGAGTCTCGGAGGCTGTAGGAGACTGATCGGCGTGGCAGATCTCGATGTGGTGGCGTGGGTGCAGGTGGCGGACGGCCGGATGCTCGCGGTCCGGTCGCGGGGCCGCGACCTGCTCTACCTTCCGGGCGGCAAGCGCGAGCCGGGCGAGGACGACTGGTCGGCCCTGTCCCGCGAGGTCCGGGAGGAGCTCGCGCTGGAGCTGGACCGGGCGTCCTTCCGGGAGCTGGGCGTCATCCGCGCGCCCGCCCACGACCAGCCCGACTTCGCCCACGTGCGGATGGCCTGCTTCACCGCCGCGTACCGGGGCGCGATGACCGCGGCCGGCGAGGTGGACGAGTACGTGTACGTGGGGCGCGGCGAGCGGCACCTGCTCGCCCCGGCGGCGCGGGCCGCGCTCGACCTGGCCGGGGAGCACGGCCTCCTGAACTGACCGGTCCGGGGTTCACATCGCCAGGGCCACGCCGGCGCCGATCCCGAGCGCCAGCGAGAGCAGCGCGGCGGCGACGGCGACCGCCGTGGCGCCCCGCGCCGGACGGGACGTCACGTCCGGCCGCCGGAACGCCGGGACGATCCAGCGCAGGTAGTAGAAGACGCTCGCGACCGTGTTGACGGCGGCGACGACGGCGAGCCACAGGAAGCGGCCGTCCAGGGCCGCGCCGAACATCAGGACCTTCCCGACGAACACGGCGGTCGGCGGGGTGCCGATGAAGCCGAGCAGGCAGATCACCAGCGACAGGCCGAGCAGCGGTGAGCGGCGCATCAGCCCCGCGTATCCGGCGAGGTCGTCGCGTCCGGCCGCGAGGACCACCGCGAACGCGCCCGCGTTGGTCACCGCGTAGGCGGCGACGTAGTACAGCAGCGCGGGCTCGGCCAGGTCGGTGCGTCCCGCCATCGCGACGGGGACGAGCAGGTAGCCCGCCTGGCTGACGGTCGAGTAGGCCAGCAGCCGCCGCACGTTGTCCTGCCCGAACGCGGCGAGGTTGCCGAGCGTCATGGTGGCCGCCGCGATGACGGCGACGAGCGTGGGCCACCCTGCCGCGCCGGGCGGGAGGGCCTCGGCGCCGAACCGGTAGAGGGCGGCGAACGCGCCGATCTTCGGGACGGTCGTGACGAACGCGGCGACGGCCGGCGGCGCGCCCTCGGTGACGTCCGGGACCCAGAAGTGCCCGGGGACCGCGCCCGCTTTGAACAGCAGCCCGGCGAGCAGCGCGACGACACCGGCGGCGACCGCCGCCGAGGGGGCGTCGGCGAGGTCCGCGCGCAGCGCCGCGTAGGAGGTGCCGCGCCCCACCCCGGACAGCACCGTCACCCCGGCGAGCATGAACACGCCGAGCAGCGCCCCCATCAGGTAGTACTTCAGCGCGGCCTCGGTGCCCGGCGCGTCCTTGCCGAACCCGGCGAGGGCGTAGGCGGGGATGCTCGCCAGCAGGTAGGCGGCGACCAGCACCAGCAGGTCGGACGAGGCGCCCAGCACGATCGCCCCGAGCGCCGACAGCAGGATCAGGACGTAGTGCTCGCTCTCCCGCGGATGGCCGCGCACCGGCCCGGCGGCGAGGGCCAGCACGGCGAGCGTCGCGGCCATCACGGTGATCCGGGTGACGTGCGTGATCGGGTCGACCTCGAACGCGTCGAACACCGCCAGGTCGGCGCGGGTCGCGGCCACCCCGGCGGCGACGAGCCCGGCGGCGAGCCCGGCCGCGCAGATCACCGCGACCCGCCACTGCCGGGTCCGCGGCAGGAACAGCCCGTTGACCAGGCCGAGGACGGCGGCGAGCAGGACGCACAGCTCGGGGGCGAGGTCGGCGGGGTTCTCGTTCATCACCGTGCCGCGTCACCGTCCCACGAGCCCGACGACGGCGGCCGAGACGGGCTCGATCGTGTCGAGCAGGCCGCGCGGCACCACGCCGATGAGCAGCGACAGGAGCAGCAGCGGGACGAGGGCGGCGAGCTCGGGCCGGCGCACGTCGGTGACCCGGCCGGTCAGCTCGCCGGGCGGCCCGAGCACGGCCCGGTGCAGGACGCGGAGGAACAGCCCGGCCGTGATCAGGATGCCGAGGACGGCGAGCGCACCGGCCACGGCGGCCGCGGCGGTGCCGCTCCCGATCGTCCCGGCGAAGATCTGGAACTCGGCGATGAACCCGGACAGGCCGGGCAGCCCGAGCGAGGCGAACGCGGCCACCGCGAACAGCCACGCGAACACCGGCGCGTTCCGCGCGATCCCGCCGAACCGGCCGATGTCGTAGCTGTCGGCGCGGTCGTGCAGGACCCCGGCCAGCAGGAACAGCGCGCCGGTGACGAGCCCGTGGCTGACCATCTGCGTCACCGCGCCGGTCACCGCGAGGCGCCGCGCGTCCGCGTCGCCGGACGCGTACCCGGCCGCGCCCAGCGCGAGGACGATGTAGCCCATGTGGTTCACGGACGTGTAGGCGATGAGCCGCTTGACGTTGTCCTGCGCGAGGGCGACCAGTGCCCCGTACAGGACGCTGACCAGCCCGACGATCAGGAAGGCGAGCGCGTAGCGGCGCCAGGCGTCCGGCAGCATCGGCATCGCGATCCGGACGAGCCCGTAGGTGCCCATCTTCAGCATCACCCCGGCGAGGATCGCCGACCCGGCGGCGGGCGCGTCGGTGTGCGCGGGCGGCAGCCAGGTGTGGAACGGGACGACCGGCGTCTTGATGCCGAGCCCGATCGCCACGGCGAGCAGCGTGAGCCCGGCGAGCCCGCCGTGCAGCGGCGGGTTGCGGGTCAACTCGACCATGTCGAAGGTGTTGGGGTCGGCGCCGAGGTAGAGGCCGATGAAGCCGAGCAGCAGGACCAGCGACCCGAGGAAGGTGTAGAGGAAGAACTTCAGCGCCGACCGCGACCTGTCGCCGTGCCCCCAGAGCAGGATCACGAAGTACATGCCGACGATCGACAGGTCGAAGAAGACGAAGAACAGCAGGAGGTCGAGGGCCGCGAACAGGCCGAGGCACACCGTCTCCAGGAAGAGGAACAGCATCGCGAACGCCCGCACCCGGTGCGTGTGCCGCAGCGAGTACACCGCGCAGGCCGCGAACAGCACGGCGGTGAGGGCGAGCAGCGGCAGCGACAGGCCGTCCACGCCGACGTGGTAGCCGGCCCCGACGGACGGGATCCACCGCACGTCGGTCTCGTACGAGAGACCGCCGCCCGTGCCGTGCGCGATCCACATCCAGCCGACGAGCGCGACCTCCGCGAGGCTGACGGCGGTCCACGTCCACGGCACCGCGCGGCGCGGGACGGCCGGCAGCACGGCCGCGACCAGGACGGGCAGGAAGATCACCAGTGTCAGCATCGGCTCACCCGGCCAGGACGGCGACGACGACGAGCACCGCGAGCACCACCGCGGCCTGGGCGTAGTACAGGTGCACCTGCCCGGTCTGCGGGCGGCGGGCCAGCGCGGCGAGGGCGCGGGCGGCGCGCACCACCAGGGCGGTCACACCGTCCACGCGGATCTCGACCCGGCGCCCGGCCAGGCCCGCCGCCCACCGGCCGCCGCGCGCGGCGCCCCGGACGGCGCCGTCCACGACCCGGTCGTCGAACCGGGCCAGCGCCCGCGCGGCGGCGAACGCCGGACGCACGACGACCGCCCCGGCGGCCCGCTCCAGGTACAGCCATTCCACCGCCCATCCGGGCGCCGGAACCCGCCTGGCAGCTCCGACCGCGCCGACCGTGAGCACCGTCAGGGCGCCGGACAGGACGAGCACCTCCAGGTCGGGGCCGCCCTCGTGCGGCATGCCGAGCATGCGTCGCCAGGCGTCCGCCACCGCGGGCACCCCCAGTACGCCGAGCACCGCCGCCGCGAAGGCCAGCACGACCAGCGGAGCCTGCCCGAGGACCGGCACCCGAATCCCCGCCCCCACGACAGGACGGAACACCGCGAACAGCGCCTTCGCCGGGTAGGCCGCCGACAGCACCGACGCCGCGAGCCCCACCGCGAGCAGCCCGGCGGGCAGGCCGCGCAGCACCTCGTCCTTGGTCACCCACAGCGACAGCGGCGGGACGCCCGCCAGCGCCAGCGCCCCCACGCCGAACGCGGCGCCGACGAGCCGGTGCCGCCGGGCCGCACCGCGCAGTTCGTCCAAGCGCTCGGTCCCGAGGGCGGTCAGCCAGACGCCCGCGCAGAGGAACAGCAGGCTCTTCACCGCCGCGTGCGCGACGAGTTGGGCCGTCGCCCCGCCCACCGAACCCGCTCCGGCGCCCAGCACCATGAAGCCGATCTGCGCGCACGTGGACGCGGCGAGGAGCTGCTTGAGGTCCCGCTGGGCCAGCGCGACGGCACCCAGCAGCAGGGCGGTCACCGCGCCCGCCCACGACACGAGCACGTCCGCCCAGCCGGTCGCGGCCAGCAGCGGATGGACGCGCATCAGCAGGTACGCCCCGGCGGCGACCATCGTGGCCGAATGCAGCAGCGCCGACACCGGGCTCGGGCCCGCCATGGCCCGCGCCAGCCAGAACGAGAACGGCAGCTGCGCCGACTTGCCCAGCGCGGACACCACGATCCCCGCCGCGACCAGGTCCCGCCAGGGGGCGTTCGCCTGCGCGAGCGCGTCGAACCGCAGCGAATGGGCGCCCGCGAGCGCGAAGCCCGCCGCCGCGTACAGGCCCATGTCGGCGGCCCGGGTCGTCAGGAACGCCACGTCCGCCGACCGGACCCGCTCGGCGTCCGGCCACACGTAGCCGATGAGCGCGTACGACATCGCGCCCATGACCTCCCAGCCCATCAGCAGCATGAGCAGGTCCGTGGCGGTGACCGTGACCGCCATCGCCGCCGCGAACAGCAGCATCAGCGCGTGGAAGCGGACCCCGTACCGCTCCCCCGCCGCGAACACCAGCACCGCGACCAGGACGACCGCCAGGGTCACCAGCAGTACGGCGGACAACCCGTCCACCGCCAGCCCGCCCAACCGGAGAATCATCCCTTGAGATCCCCGGCCTCATCGGTCAGGTCGACGTCCCGCGCCCGGAACAGGGCGGTGACCACGGCGAAGCCCATCGCCATCTCCAGCGCCATCACGGTGATCGCGACCAGCACGAGGACCTGCCCGTCCGGCAGGCCGGGCGACACCCAGAACCAGAACCCCGCCGCCGCGACCACCACACCGTTGATCATCAGTTCGAGGCCCATCATCAGCATCACGACCGACTGCTGGGACAGCGCCCCGAACAGCCCGACGCAGAACAGCGCGGCGGCCAGCAGCAGGAACGTCTCAAGCGTCATCGCCGTACCGCCCCCGGTGCGTCGCCAGCACCACCGCGGCGATCATGGTGGCCAGGATCGCGATCCCGATCACCATCATGACCAGCATCTTCGCCCCCATGATCGACTCGCCGAGCGCGAACGTCGGGTCGCGGGGCGGGCGGCCCGACCGCTCCGGCCACGGCACCGCGAAGATCCCGGCGGCCAGCGCGGCGAACAGCCCGGCCGAGATCCCGGCCGCGCCGCGCGCGTTGTGCGTCATCGTCATCGGCATCAGCCCGGCGGGGTTCATCATGTACATGACCATGAAGACCGCCATCACCAGCATCTCCATGATCATCATGAGCACGACCAGCACGCCGAGGTAGTGCAGGTCGATCAGCAGCAGCTCCGCGCCCACGCACAGGAAGGACGCGAGCAGCGCGAAGGTCGCCCGCGCCATCGAGTCGACGACGAACACCGCGACGCCGGCCGCGACCGCGAGCACGGCGAGCACCCAGAACGCGGCGTCCTCCATGAACCCCCTCCTCTCAGACGACGACGATCGCGACGACCAGCATCTGCAGCAGCACGGCGGGGATCAGCACGGTCCACGCCGCCGCCATGGCCCGGTCCATGCGCAGCACGGGCACCCTGCCGCGCGTCCACACCAGCAGGGCGAGGACGGCGCACGCCTTCACCAGTGACCACAGCCACCCGGGCAGCAGCGGGCCCGCGCCGCCGCCGAGGAACAGCGGGACGGCGGCGGCCGCCGCCACCGCGAGCAGCCCGTACCGGCCGGCCAGGAACACGAGCCGGTCGGGGCCGGACAGCTCCGCCATCGCGCCTCCGGCGAGGTCGCCGCCCAACGGATGCCCCAGCGGCCCCCAGAACGCCATCGCCAGCGCCGAGAGCAGGTAGACGGCGAACGCGACCGGCATCCAGACCGCGAACCACAGCCCGTGCTGCGCCGCCGCGATGACCCGCAGGTCCAGCGAGTGGGCGCCCAGCGCGGCGGTGATGAGCGCGAACATGTGCGGCAGCTCGTAGGCGAGGCCCTGCGCGAGGAACCGGTACCCGCCGACCAGCGCGTACGCCGAGTTGACGCCCCATCCGGCGAGCCACACCGAGGCCCAGGCGACAACCTCCATCGCGTTGAACCAGACGACGCCGACGCTCGACCCGACGGCCACCCGGTCGCCGAACGGCACCACCAGCGCCGCGAGCGCCGCCGCCACCGGCAGCGACACCACCCCGACCGCGGTCAGCAGCCGGTCGGCGCGGTGGGTGGCGCGCCGCTGCACGGTCAGCAGCCGCACCGCCTCCTGGAACGGCGCGGCGGGACGTCCGGCGAGCGCCCCGCTCAGCGTCGCCGCCGCGACCGCCAGCGCACCGATGACGACCACCTCAACCATCGGCGAGCGTCCCCAGATCGGGGTCGAGGCTCGCCACGATCAGCCGTGCCTCGCCCAGCTCGGCCCCCTCCAGCAGCGCCGGCAGCGCGTCGAGCGCCTCCCCCGCCGGCATCGGCCGCGGCGCGTCCGCGCCTTCGATCTCCCTGAGCCACCCCTCGACCCGCTCCCGCACACCGCCGGCGCCCCGCGTCATCCACCGCAACACAAGGGAGCGCCGGATCCTGCGGGTGAACGGCGCCAACCGCTCGGACGGGACGACGCCGGTCAGGGCCTCGTCCCGCAGCGCGGCGGCCCGTTCCGCCGCCGCGTCCCAGCCGGCGACGCGCAGGAACCGCGAGAGGCTGTCGAGGCGGGCCGCGACGCGCCGGTCGTCCGTCCAGAAGGTCGCGTCCGCCCGGTCGACGGCGATGGCGTCCGCGGCCTGGACGACGTCCCCCTGCAACGTCAGGTCGACGCGGAGCCCGGCGGGCCAGTAGGGCAGCACCGGCCCGAGCGGCACGTGCAGGACGTCCAGCCGCAGCCCGTCCCGGTCGTCGGCCCGGTCGGCCATCTCCGCACCGGACTCCAGTGGAGCGCGCTCCCCGCCCCCGGCCGGGCCGTCCAGCCCGCGCCGCCTCGGCTCCGGCATGTCCCGCCAGACGGTCTCGATGGCCTCGGCCAGCGCCGGTCCGGGACGGCCGCAGACGACGAGCGTGCCCGTCTCGGCGGGGGCGAGCGCGGGCCGCCACCGGCGCCGCCGCAGCTCGGCCTCGACGGCGAGCCGGTCCGCGGTGCCGTCCGCCGCCGCCACGACGAACGGGCGCGGGTCTCCCGTCACGCCCACCGCAGCGCCCCCTCCCGCCACGCGTAGAGGACGCCGACCAGCAGCAGGGCCAGGAACGCGAACATCTCCACGACCGCCTTCACGCCCACCGACGCGACGACGAGCGCCCACGGGTACATGAAGACCATCTCCATGTCGAAGGCCAGGAAGACCATCGACACCGTGTACCAGCGCACGTGGTAGCGGGACAGCGCGTGCTCGGCCGGGCGCGCCCCCGACAGGAACGGTCCGCTCTCGAACCCGCGCGGCGCCAGCGCGAACGAGACCGCGTACACGCCCGCGACGAGCGCCAGGACGAGGCCGACCACCGAGAGGGCGACGGCGTACGGCGGCATTGCCCCTCCGGGGTACGGGTGGACCGACTAGTCCGCCTCTACCTGATCGGAAGGGCCGCGAAACATCGCCTCACCCCGAGATGTCCACCCCCTCCGGCCGGGCCGCGCGGCGGCGGCGCAGCCGGGCACCGAGGGTGACCAGGCCGATACCGACCCCGTAGATCGCGACGTTGACCGCCGCGTAGCTCCACGGGACCGCGTCGGGATCCTTCACGAAGGCCCGGGTGTCGCCGCCGACCCACGCCCGGGTCAGCGTCATGGTCTGGAACGTGAACGCGAACGAGTGGACGGCGACGTAGGAGAGGTAGGCGGCCACCCGGTCCCGGACGAGGTAGCCCAGCGGGAGGGGCAGCAGCAGCATGAGGACGAGTTCCATGCCGCACAGCGTCGCCCGGCCGGCGCGCACCGCACATCCAGGGCAGCGCTGAAGAAAACGCACGTGGTGGCACGGATGTGCACGGGTCCGCCGGAGCTGCATGATGGCGGGATGCGCATCCGCCCCGGCCTCGCGTTGCGTCCCCGAATGGCGCTGCCCGCGGGCGTGTTCGCGGCGGGCGCGGCGGTACAGGCCGTGCTGTCCGCGCGGCCGGGGCAGGGCGACCCGGCCCCGGTGCTGGTGGCGACGCTCGCCGTCCTCGCGATCCCCGTGCTGTTCGGCTGCCTGGTCGGATGGCGGGTGCCGGACGGGCAGGTGGGCGCGGCCCTCGCCTGGGTCGGCGCCGCGCCCGCCGCCGTGTTCGCGGTCGAGCTGTGGGGCGAGACCGATCTGACGTCGCGTCCCCTGCCGGGCGCGCACGCGCTCTACGCCGTGAAGCTCGGCGCGTGGGTGTGGAACCTCGCCGGGTTCGCCGCGCTGTGCCTGGTGTTCCCGTCCGGCCTGCCGCCCGGCCGGCGGTGGCGCGCGGTCGCCTGGACGGCCGCGGCGACCGGCGTCGCGGTGAACGCCGCCGTGTCCTGGACGGCCCTGTCCCTCCGGGACGGCCCGTTCGAGGTGCCCGCCACGCTGGCCGCGTTCGGGGCGCTGCTCGCCTGTCTGTGCGCGGTCGTCGTCGTCTCGCCGCCCCCGCTACCGCGGGGGCGGCGAGACGACCCGCCTGCAGCTGCGCTGGCTGGTGCTGGGCGCGGGCTCGGTCCCGGTGCTGCTGGCGTGCGGCTGGGCGGCGCAGACCTGGTGGGACGCGCCGCCCGACGTCGCCTACTCCGGTTTCCTGCTGGCGATGCTGGTCGCGGTGCCCGCCGCCGTCGCCGTCGCCGTGCTGCGCCACGACCTGTTCGACGTGGACCGGCTGCTCGGCTCCTCCCTCGCCTGGCTGCTCACCTCGCTGGTCTCCGCCGGGGTGTTCGCGTGCGTCGGCTACGCGGCCGGCGGGCTGCTCGGCGCGGACGGCCGGCTCGGGGTGAGCGGCGCCGCGTTCGCCGCCGCGCTGGTGCTCGTCCCGCTGCACCGGCAGGTCAACGACCGGGTCGGGCGCCTGGTGGACCGGGAGCGGTTCGTCCTGGACGCCCGGCTGCGCCGGTTCGTGCGGGAGGTGCGGGACGGGACGGCGCAGCCGGAGTCGGTCGAGACGGTGCTCCGGGACGTCCTCGACGATCCGGGGCTGCGGCTGCTCGTCCGGCTCCCGCACGGGGCGTCCGGCGAGTACGCCGACCGGTCCGGCGCGCCGGCCGTCCCGGAGCCGGGGCGGGCGCGGGTCCCGCTGCGCACCGGCGAGGTCGAGGTCGGCGTGCTCGTCCTCGGCGCCGCGTCGGCCCGCAGGCTGCGCCGCGCCCGGCACGCGGCGGTGGAGGCGCGCCTCCCGATCGAGGTGACGCGGCTGCGGCTGGAGCTGCGGGCCGCGCTGGAGGAGGTGCGGACGAGCCGCGCCCGGCTGCTGTCGGCCTCCGCCGAGGAGCGCCGCCAGCTCGAACGCGACCTGCACGACGGCGCGCAGCAGCACATCGTCGCGGCCGGCATGCGGCTGCGCTCCCTCCAGCGCCGCCTCCCGGCCGGGACGCCGGAGCACCGGGACGTCGACGCCGTCGTGGAGACCCTCGAGTCGACCGTCGCCGAGCTGCGGCGGCTGGCGCACGGCGTCCGCCCCGCCCGGCTCGACGACGGCCTCGCCGCCGCGCTGCGCGCGCTGGTCGCGGCGAGCCCCGTCCCGGTGCGGCTGTCCGTGCCCGCGGAGCTGCGGGCCGGGGAGGTCGCGGCGACGACCGCGTACTTCGTCGTGTCCGAGGCGTACGCGAACGCGCTCAAGCACGCGGCGGGTTCACCTCCGTCCGGGACCGGGTGGCGTCCGCCGGCGGGAAGCTGACGGTGTCCAGTCCGCCCGGCGGCGGCACGGTGGTGGAGGTGAGGATCCCGCATGCGGATCGTGGTGGCCGATGACTCGGTGCTGTTCCGGGAGGGGCTCGTCCGGCTGCTGGCCGAGGCGGGGCACGACGTCGTCGCCGCCGTCGGCGACGCGGACGCGCTGGAGGCGGCGGTCGCCGCCGCCCGCCCGGACCTCGCCGTCATCGACGTGCGCATGCCGCCGACGATGACCGACGACGGCGCCCGCGCCGCCCGGCGGCTGCGCGCGGCGGTGCCGGACCTGCCGATGGTGCTGCTGTCGCAGCACGTGGAGACGCGGCACTCGGTCCCGCTGGTGGCGTCCGGCGGGTTCGGCTACCTGCTCAAGGACCGGGTGCTGCGCGTCGACGACTTCCTGGACGCGCTGGAGCGCGTCGCCGGCGGCGGGTCGGCGCTCGACCCCGAGGTCGTCGGCGCGCTGCTCTCCCCCGGCGGCCGGGGCTCCCTGGCGGCCCTGACCGGACGCGAGCACGACGTCCTGGCCCTGGTCGCCGAGGGCCACACCAACGCGGCCGTCGCCGCGCGGCTCCACCTCGCCGAGCGGACCGTCGAGACCCATATGCGGGCCGTCTTCCAGAAGCTCGGCATCGCCGACGACGGGGACCGGCACCGGCGGGTGCTGGCCGTCCTGGCGTACGTGTCGCGCTAGGCCCGAGCGCGGCTAGGCGTTGCGGTCGCGGTCGGCCGCGGCGGCGGCGAGGATCATCTCGTCCACGACCCAGCGGGCCCGCGGGGACAGGTCGACGAGGGCGCGCAGCACCTCAGGCCGGATGATGCCCTGCTCCACGTCCCGCCGCAGCGCCTGGATCGTGAGGTCGTCGCCGATCGGCGCGGACTCGCCGGCGAACCCGAAGTAGCCGATCGGCACGCCGAAGAACGTGGCGAGCGCGGTCAGCGTCCTCAGCTGCGGGTTCTCCTGCCGCCCGGTGCGCAGCTTCCACACGGTCGTGGACGAGATGTCCTCGCCGGTGGCGCTCGCGATGGCGGCGGCCGTCTCCACGTTGTTGCGCGGCGGCGCGGCGTCCGCCGGCCACAGGTTCCGGATCAGCCACTCGACCTTCTCGGCCAGCGACGCCCCCGGCGAGACCCCGTCCGCGTGCTCGCGCATCATGCCCCTCCCCATGTCAGTGATTTTAGTTGACCACATCAATGCTCGTCAGCCAAGGACACGCGCCGTCCCGCCGGCCGGGACCGGAGAGGGAGGCGGCGGCTCCCCCTCAGGTCGGAACCCGCCCCGCCCCGCCGGCGAACTTTGCCGAGACCCGTTGCAAAGGGCCTTTGCAACTCCTAGCGTCGGCGCCATGAAGGAGCAACCGGCCCCCGAGGTGATCACCGACCCGGCGCAGGTGCGGCTTCTCGCGCACCCGCTGCGGCGGCGGATCGCCGAGGTGCTGCGGCGCGGCCCCGCCTCGTCCACCACCCTCTCCCGCGAGCTCGGCGAGAGCACCGGGTCGACGAGCTACCACCTGCGGCAGTTCGCCAAGCACGGGTTCGTCGAGGAGGTCCCCGAGCTGGCGCGCGGGCGGGAGCGCTGGTGGCGGGCGGTGCCCGCCGACCGGCGGCTGCCGCCCCACCGCGAGCAGTCGCCGGAGATGCGGGCGGCCGTGGCGGAGGCGACCCGGCTGGAGTTCGCGAACGAACTCGACATGCTCGACCGCTACCTGCGCGAACGCGACGGCCTCGGCCCCTGGGCGGACGCGCTGCTGTACTCGTTCGGCACCGTCACGCTGACGCCCGACCAGGTGCGCCCCTTCTTCGAGGAGTACATCGCGCTCCTCTACCGCTACAAGCGCGCCGACGACGACCCGCCGCCCGGCGCGCGCACCCTCCACGCCAGGTTCCTGGCGTTCCCGGAGGTCTAGAGCCCGGGCCGCCGAGTTGCCCCTCGCCGGCCCGGACGGGCGGAAGCCCGCATCACCACGCCGAACGGCGTGTTCCGCGCAACGCGAACCCCCACCGGAAAGGAGAGCACCTCATGCTGCTCTCACGCAAACGCCGCCTCCTCAAATGGGCGGTCCTGCTGACCTGGGTCGTGGTCACGATCCTCGCGACGCCCCTCGCGGGCCGCCTCTCGGACGTCGTCCAGGCGAACTCGTCGGCCGAACTGCCGCGCGGCGCCCAGTCCACGCGGGTCGAGGAGCTCGTCTCCCGCTTCCCCGGCGGCGAACTCGCGCCGGGCGTCATCGCCTACGTCCGGCAGGCGGGCATCACCCCGGCCGACCGCGCGAAGGCCGAGGCCGACCGGACCGCCCTCGCCCCGCTCGCCGCCGGGCCGATCGGGCGGGCCGTCCCGTCCGCCGACGGCAGGGCGCTGATGCTCACCGTGCCGCTGAAGGACGACGACGCCCTCACCGACCGGGCCGAGCGGCTCCGCGACCGGGCCTTCTCCAACGCCCCGCCCGGCCTGGACGTGCGCCTGGCCGGCCCGGCGGGCGCCGCCCTCGACGTCGGCGACGCCTTCGAGAAGGTCGACAAGCCCGTCCTGGTCGCCACGGTCGCGCTGGTCGCCGTCGTGCTGCTGCTCACCTACCGCAGCCCGGTCCTGTGGCTGCTGCCGATCGTGAACGCGGCGATCGCCCTCCAGGTGACCGGCGCGGTCGTCTACCTGCTCGGCAGGCGCGCCGGCCTCTACGTCGCGGACGGGACGTCCACGATCCTCAATGCCCTCGTGTTCGGCGTCTCGACCGACTACGCGCTGCTCCTCCTCGCCCGCTACCGCGAGGAGCTCCGCCGCCACCCCGACCGGCACGACGCGATGCGGGCCGCGCTGCGCCGCGCCGCCGCGCCCATCGCCGCGTCCGCCGCGACGGTCTCGCTCGGCCTGCTCTGCCTGCTCGCC
The DNA here is from genome assembly GCF_043197915.1 of Actinomadura geliboluensis. Taxonomy (NCBI): domain Bacteria; kingdom Bacillati; phylum Actinomycetota; class Actinomycetes; order Streptosporangiales; family Thermomonosporaceae; genus Actinomadura; species Actinomadura geliboluensis. The sequence continues at coordinate 1,055,514 of NZ_JBICUA010000001.1, forward strand.
GCCCGCATGGGCTTCAACTACGCGCTCGGCCCGGTCGGCGCCATCGGCGTCGCCGGCGGCCTGCTGGTCGTCATGTCGCTGCTGCCCGCGCTCCTCGTGGTCCTCGGCCGCTGGGTGTTCTGGCCGCGCATCCCCCGCTACGGCGACACCCCGTCCGGCCGCGGCGCCTGGGACCGCATCGGCCACCGCATCGCGGCCCGGCCCCGCCTCGTCTGGGTCGGCGGCCTGGCCGTCCTCGGCGCGCTCGCCGCCGCCTGCCTCGGCATCAGCACCGGCTTGGACCGCGCCCACTTCCTGACGAGCACGCCCAGCTCCACCGTCGGCGAGAAGCTGCTCGCCCAGCACTACCCGGGCGGCCAGGGCCGCCCGCTCCAGGTGGTCACCGAGAAGCCGGACGCCGTCACCGCCGCGCTCCGGGACGCCCCCGGCGTCGCCCGCGTGGGAACGCCGCAGACCTCCTCGGACGGCCGCCTGGCCAGGTTCGAGGTCGTCCTCACCGCGCCGCCCGACAGCGCGGCGGCGAAGCGGACCGTCCGCGACCTCCGCGCGGCCGTCCCCGACGCGCTGTTCGGGGCGAGCACCGCCGCCGAGATCGACCTGGCCGACGCCCAGGCCCACGACCGCACAGTGGTGATCCCGCTCGTCCTGGCCGTCGTGCTGCTCGTCCTCATCGCCCTGCTCCGCGCGCTCGTCGCCCCGATCCTGGTGGTCGCGACGGTCGTCGGGTCCTACTTCGCCGCCCTCGGCGCCTCCTGGCTGCTGTTCAGGCACGTGTTCGGCTTCCCCGCCCTCGACATCCAGGTCGCGCTCATGGGCTTCCTGTTCATGGTCGCCCTGGGCGTGGACTACAACCTGTTCCTCGTCTCCCGCGTCCGCGAGGAGACGGCGCGCGCCGGCCACCGGACCGGCGTCCTGCGCGGCCTGGGCGTCACCGGCGGCGTCATCTCCAGCGCCGGGCTCGTCCTCGCGGCCACGTTCGGCGTCCTCGCCGCCATGCCGGTCACGATGATGGTGCAGATAGGCGTCCTGGTCTCCCTCGGCGTCCTCCTGGACACCTTCTTCGTCCGCTCGGTCATCGTCCCCGCCCTGGCCCTCGACGCGGGCCCCCGCTTCTGGTGGCCCGCCCGCCGCACCCCCCACCCGGCCGCACAAGCCCACCCAAAGGAGCCGGCACACCACTGACCACGCAAAAAGGCGGAGGGACCTCGCGTCCCTCCGCCACCATGGTCGGATCACCACCGGCCTCTCCACGGTCATCTGGCCGGCCGGGTTAGGACTGTACGAGGTAACTACGCGCGCCAGGCCGTCCGAGCCCGCGCCCGCAAGAAGGCCGCCCTGTGGTCCGCGGCGGGACTGGTCGGATTCGTGGTGAGCCTCTTCGGCATCGGGCTCTCCTACCTCACCTGATCGGGCGCCACCGGGTCAGCAGTGACAGCAGGACCGGGCCCAGGGCGAGGCTGAACAGCACGTCGGTGAACCAGTGCTCGTCCGCCACGGTCAGCGCCACCGCCGTGACGCCGCCGGTCGCGAGCGCGATGCCGCGGCGGCGGTGCGCGGGCAGCCGGACGGCGGGGAACGCGACCACCAGCAGTTCCAGGATGAGCCAGATGAGCACGAACGCGTTGAGGGTGTGGCCGGACGGATAGGCGTTCCCCTGGGCGAACAGCACGTCCATGCCGCTGTAGGGGTAGGTCCGCGGGATCACCGCCTTCAGGCCGTTCTGCAGCAGCGACAGGCCGACCACGATCACCGCGCTCGCCAGGAGGGGCCGGGGCGACCGCGTCCGGACGCAGGCGATGACGGACAGCGGAAGGATGAGCAGGACCAGGTCGCCGCGCTGGCCGAACTTCGTGGCGAGGTGGACGGCCGTGAGCAGGCCGTCCCGGACGTGCGCGTCGAAGAACTCGTGGGCGGTCCAGTCGAGCCGCCTGAGCGGGCCGTCGAGGAGCACGTCCACGGTGACCAGCACCATGATCGCGACGGGGAGCAGGTACGCCCCCCACCGCACGGACGCGGCATGCCCGCGCACCGCCGTCTCCGCCCTCACGGCGTGAGGATCGCGCGGCCCCGCACCCGTCCGGCGTCCAGGTCGCCGACCGCGGACTGGAAGTCGTTTAGCGCGTACTTGCGCGTGTGCAGCGTGACGGCGCCGCGGGCCGCGAGCGCCATCAGGTCGCACAGGTCGTTGTAGGAGCCGACGAGGTTCCCGATGATGTTGATCTCGGCGGAGATGATGTCGATCGTCGGGACGTCGATGTTCTCGCCGTAGCCGACCACGTGGTAGTCGCCCGCCTCCCGCAGCATCCGCAGCCCCTCGGCGGTCGTGCCGCCCTCGCCGACGAAGTCGAGGACGACCTCGGCGCCGCCGCCGGTGAGGTCGAGGACCCGTTCGACGTGGTCGCCGTCCGCGACGATCCCGTGGTCGGCGCCGATCTCGGTCGCGAGCCGCACCGCGTCCGGTTCGCGGTCCACCACGATCAGCTCGGCGGGGCTGATCGCCTTGAGCACCTGGACGCCGATGTGCCCGAGGCCACCGGCCCCGATCAGCACGCACCGGTCGTGCGGTGTGAGCCGCCGCGCCGCCTTCGCCGCCGCGTGGTAGGCGGTGAGGCCCGCGTCGGCGAACGCCGCGACGTCCGCCGGCTCCAGCGACTCGTCCAGCTTCACCACGCTGCGCGCGGACGTCTTCAGATAGTCGGCGTATCCGCCGTCGGAGTCGATGCCGGGGAACCTGCTGTCGGTGCAGTGCACGTCGTCGCCCGACCGGCAGGCCCGGCACAGCCCGCAGGTGACGATCGGATGCAGGATCACCTTGTCGCCCTCGGCGACGTTCGTGACCGCCGGCCCGACGGCGTGCACCCACCCGGCGTTCTCGTGCCCGATCGTGTACGGCAGTTCCACCCCGGACTTCTCGGCCCACTGCCCTTCGAGGATGTGCAGGTCCGTCCGGCACACCCCGGCCCCGCCGATCCTCACCACGACGTCGAACGGCCCGTCCGCCACGGGGACGGGCACCTCGGCCATCCGCAGATCCTCGCCGTACCCGATGACCTGCACGGCCCGCATAGTGCTGCTCATGGACACGCCCCTACCCACGCATGCCCGGTGGTGATCGCCCGGCAGCCGCCCTTCCCACGGGCAGCCTCGCAAAAAGAAAAAAACCGCAGGTTCCCCTGCGGTTCCACATGTACCCCCGAGCGGATTCGAACCGCCGTTACCGCCTTGAGAGGGCGGCGTCCTAGGCCACTAGACGACGGGGGCCGGACTTTTCACCCGGCGCGATCTCCCGCCCGGGCCTCGCCCAGCCTACCGGACGCAGCCCCCCGCCTCGACCAGATTTCCCCCCGCAGCCCCCACATGTAGGTCACACACGTAGACCACACAGAAGCCCCCACCCGACCCCAGCACCGACGGCACCCCCATGATCTAGACGCTCGGCACGTTCGCCTAACAGGCGAGCAGCGAGCACACCGACGAGTCCCATCAACTGTCAGGGGATGAGGAGCAAGCAAGAAGCCCATACACGTTCGCACAGGAACGCTCTTGGACGTCGCAGAAAATGATCCCCCGAGTACGCCCCAGCCACCGTGAGGGCGAAGCCCGAACATCGGGGGTTCCAGGGGGTCGCCCCCCTGGGAAACACCAGAAGGCAGCGAAATCGGCCAAAGGCCGATGAGCAGCCGTAGGCAAGTACCCCCGAGCGGATTCGAACCGCCGTTACCGCCTTGAGAGGGCGGCGTCCTAGGCCACTAGACGACGGGGGCGTGTGTCCGCCTGCAGGACGGACGCAGCTGGGGTACCAGGACTCGAACCTAGACTAAGTGAACCAGAATCACTCGTGCTGCCGATTACACCATACCCCAGTGAGGTACGAGCTTCCGTTCCGTTTCCGGCTGGTCGCTCGCGCCTCGATGAGAATACAGGGTCTTGGGAGAACCGCCAAAACGATTGGCGGTGCGGGTCTCAGCGGGTGAAGTCGGGCGGCCCGATGTGCTCCCGCCCCCAGTCGACGAGGGGGCGCAGGCGCCGCCAGGACGTCCGTACGCGCGTGCGCACCTCGTCGGGGTCCGCCGCCCACGGGTCGGCGGGCCAGCCCGTGTGGGCGTACAGGGAGCGGTGCCGCAGGAGTTCGAGGCGCGGGTGGTCGGGGGGCGTGCCGCGGGGGCGGGTCTTGAGCCGGTCGCCGGCGATCTCCATGCCGGCGGCGCGGAGGTCGTCCACGATGGACTGGAGCTCGCCGCCGAAGGTGTCGGACGCGACGGCCTCGCGGTAGCGGCGGAGCTGGTCCGGGGTGGGCGCGTACATCCCGCCGGCGACCATCAGGCCGTCGGCGTCGATCTGGATGTAGAACCCTTCGGCGGTGTGCCCGCCCTGGTGCGTCTTGTAGGGCGTCTTGTCCTTGCTGAAGCGGACGTCCCGGTAGGGCCGGAAGAGCTTGACCGCGCCGAACTCGTCTTCGAGCTCGGCGCACAGCTCGGTCAGCGGTTCGCGCACATGGCGCTCGTAGGTCTCTTTGTGGGACGTCCAGTAGGGCTTGCTGTTGTCGCCCTGCAAGCCCTCGTAGAAGGAGAACGCCTCGTCGGTGAAGCCGCCGAACGCCATGGCTCAGTCGCGGGAGACGACTCGGTTGGTGAGGCTCCCGATGCCTTCGATGGTGACGGTCACCTCGTCCCCGATCTGCATCGGGCCGACGCCGGCGGGGGTGCCGGTGAGGATGACGTCGCCGGGCAGGAGCGTCATGACCTGGCTGACGTACTCGACGAGGGCCGGGACATCGTGCAGCAGCTGAGACGTCCGGGCGTCCTGGCGGACCTCGCCGTTGACGGACGTGGTGATCGCCAGGTCGGCGGGGTCGGCCTCGGTCTCGATCCAGGGGCCGATCGGGCAGAACGTGTCGAAGCCCTTGGCCCGCGTCCACTGCCCGTCCTTCTGCTGCAGGTCGCGGGCGGTGACGTCGTTGGCGCAGGTGTAGCCGAGGATGACCTCGGCGGCGCGGGACGCGGGCACCTCGCGGCACATGCGGCCGATGACGACGGCGAGCTCGCCCTCGTGGTCGACGCGCTCGGACAGCTTCTCCGGGTACGTGATCGCCTCGCCCGGGCCGATCACGGCGGTGGACGGCTTGGAGAAGATCACCGGTTCGGCGGGCGGCGCGTCCCCGCCCATCTCGCGGACGTGGTCGGCGTAGTTCTTCCCGATCGCGATGATCTTGCTGGGCAGGATCGGCGCGAGCAGCCGGACGTCGGCGAGCGGGAGGCGCTGCCCGGTGAACGTCGGCTCCCCGAACGGGTGGGCCGCGATGGCGGCGACGGTGTTCTCCTCCACCACACCGAAGGACATGCCGTCGTCGGTGGAGAACCTGGCGATACGCATGTTCGAAAGCCTAGTACCCCGGTCAGAAGCCGCATGCCTCGCCGTTGAGCTCGCAGCCCTCCGGCGTGGACGCCCGCCCCGCCGCGCCGTACTGGATCTCCCAGGTGCCGCCCGGCGGGATCGCGCGGGCGCCGTCCAGGTTCCGGATCTCGACCTCGGTGCCGCCGTGCACGAGCGCCGCGCCCCAGATGTTCTTCACGTCCGCGCCGGGGGCGCGGAACGTCAGCGTCCACGTCGTCATGGGACGGCCGGTGCGGTTGGTGATGACCATCCTGCCCTCGAAGTACCCCTCGTCCTGCTGGACGAGCTGGTAGGTGATCCCGTCGCCGCCGACGAGCGGGCCGATCGGGGCGGTGGTCACCGGAGGCGGCCCGCTGGGCTGCTCCGCGGGCGGCTGACCGTTCGCGGGCGGCGCGGCGGGCGGCGTCTCGCCCGGGGTGGGCGCGCCGGACGACGGCACCGGGGCGGGCCCGCCGGTCGCGGGGGCGGACGCCGCCGGAGGGGCCGGATTCGGGGCGGCCTTCTCGTCCTTCGAGTCGTTCCCCGCGAACAGGAGTGCCACGAGCGCGGCGGCGGCCAGCAGCACCACGGCCCCGACCACCGCGATCAGGATCATCGGGCGCCTGGACCGCGCCGGCGGCACTGCGCCGGCCGGCATCGCCGGGGCGGTCGCGTCGGGCTGGGGACCGGCGGCCCCGGCGAGGTCCGGCGACGGCATGGCGAAGGCGGCCGCCGCCGGCGCGGCGGCGCCGGAAGCCGCCGTCTCCTGCTCCGCGCCGAACTGCTCCGTCCAGGGGGCCTCCCCCACGACCGGCGCCGGCGGGGGCGGGGGCGCCGGCCGTTCCGGCTCCTCCCGAGGCGGGGCGTGCTCTTCGAGTCGGATGTCGGTGACCGTCGCGGACGCCTTCTCCGGCGCATCGCGGGACGTCACTCCGGGGCCCTCCGCGGCGAGATCCTGCGACGTCAACTCGGGATCGTCTTCGGGGTCGTCTTCCGGATCGTCCTCGGGGTCGCCCTCGGGGTCGCCCTCGGGGTCGCCCTCGGGGTCGTCGACCGGGAGGGCGTCGTCGAGGGTGACGTCCGGGGCGCCGGCCAGATCGTCCACCGGGACGTCCTGGACCGTCGCGTCCGCCGGGCCGTCCGCGGGTTCGTCGACGAGGGTGGCATCGCCGCCCGTCCCGGCGTCCGGCGCGGCGGCCCGGCCGGGGACACGGAACTCGGCGGTCGTCTTGTGGTCCGGGGGCACGTACCCGGGCTCCTCGCCGCTCAACTCGTCCACCCTCCGCTGTCGTCGATCTCATGGAGTCCGACGACGGGCGAAGCGGTTCGGTTCATATCGAACCGGGCGGCGCGCGGAGGGCGTCAGCCGGCCGGGGCGGGCTCCAGCCCGCGGCGCGCGGCCTGCCGCAGCTGCCGGTTGAGCATGTCGGTGATGAGCTCGATGGCGTCCGTGCTGGTGGTGTCGAGGGCCCCGCTGAGCCAGCGCGCGGCCTCGGCGATCAGCTCCCCGGCCGCGTCCCCGGCGGTCCCGGCGTCGGCCATCCGCCCCAGCACGGCGCCGAGGCGCAGCGCGGCGTCGGCGCGGCCGGACTCGGCGGCCCGCCGGTACCAGCCGGCGGCCTGCTCCAGGTCGCCCTCGTGCTCGTACATCTCGCCCAGGCCGAAGGCGACGTCGGCCCATGTCCCGTCCGTGGGACGCCCAAGGTCCTCGGGGGTCCAGGGTCGAGCGGGCATGCGATCACTCCGGCGATTCGGTTCGATGGACGCGGGCACGCGGGGACGCCACGCGTACCGTGCAGACCCCATATTGGACGCCGTTCACAAAATCCGCCACCGGTTTAGCCGAGTTTGGCGAACTTTCTGCGTAGCCGCCCCGATACCGATGGAAACATCCTCGTTCGTGCGAACGACCGGTTTTCAGCCGGCGGTGTAGCGGAGCAGCGCGTCCTCGAGGCCGTCGTGCCCGGCACCGTAGGACCGCAGTGCGACCGGCGCACCCTCACCGCCGCGTTCCAGCGCCCGCACCACCGAGCGCGGGTCGGGCAGCACGCCGTCTCCGAGCCGTACGGGGTCGCGCAGCACCGTCCGCACGCCGGGCTCCCCGGAGACGAACTCGCCGAGCACAAAGCCCTCGGACTCGTTCCACACGACGGCCCGGAGCCCGAGGACGAAGGTCGCGTCCCGGGGGCTGCACGGGTCGAGCCAGACGTCGCGGAGGGCCACCCCGCTCGCCTGCAGCTCATCGCCGACCCGGGTGATGTAGGCACGGGTGGCGTCGACGAAGGGGTCCGAGTGAGGCAGGGGCCGAATTCGGTCGATCACTGGGTCATCCCTCTCTTCGATCTCATTACGAAGTATGAGGGAAGTTGATCCCATATGTCCTGTTTCTGAGGGAGAAATTTGGCTGAAGGCAGGCCAAACAGCCCCTTTCACCACTTTCCTCCCTTCAGTACCCCCTGTTCTCCGAAGCGTCAGGCCGAGGCGAGCCGGGGGACGAACTGCGGGACGAGCCACGGCCCGACGGCCATGGCGCACGCCCCTGCCGAGCACACCGCGGTAAGCCGCGCCGGCGCGCCCGCCCGCCGCCCCAGCTCGGCCGTGATCACCAGTACCGTCACCCCGGTGACCGCCAGGCGCAGGGCGCCGTCCCACGGCTCCCGTGCCGCGCGCGCCTCGGGGACCGGCGTCAGGCTCAGCACTGGAACCGCCCCCGGGCCCGGCTGATCCATCAGGGTCGGCCCGTCCACCAGGAGGCGCTCCCCCACCGCACGGCGGCCGCCCGCCGGACCGGCCCCGGCGGGCGGGTCCGGCCGGCCGGGCCACCCCGGCGCGCCAGGCCGCACCGCACCCGGCCGCACCGGCGCGCCCCGCTGCTCCGGCGCGCTCGGCGCCGTGTCCATCCGGCTGTCTTCCACCTCGAACGCTCCTTAGGTCAGCGGCCCGCCCCGCGGCGACCGGGGATCATGTGCGCGGCCCGTCCAGGCCGCGGACGGTGACCAGCCGCGGCGCGCGGCCGTCGGCCCCCGCCGCGGCGGCCTCGCCGCGCAGGTCCGCGTTCCGCGTCCGGAGGCCGATGCCGACGGTGTAGAGGACCAGGGTCAGGAAGAGCGCCGCGGGGACCAGGATCCACAGCGCGACCAGCGCGGTCATGGTGAACCTCCTCCGGGTTCGCGATATGCCTTACGTCTGGGACGTCCTGCTGATACCGTTGTCGCTGTTCTTATTTCATCGACTTGTACCAACAAGTCTCTCAGTCAAGGTGTACCCTTTCTTGGGATTGCAAACACCTGGGATGGGAAGTACTTGTTCAGAAGTCCGGTTCCGTGCACGTCCCGCTCATCCGGCGGTCGGCACGACCGGACCGCGAACCGGCAGGAAGGGAGCGGATCCGATGGCCCGCACGACGCCTCTCCGCTGGCGTGACATCGCCGACGACCTGCGCCGGCGCATCGACTCCGGGGACCTCGCGCCCGAGGACGGGTCGTCCGGGCGGCGCCCGCTCCCTCCCGAGAAGGAGCTGGAGCTGCACTACCGCGCGTCCCGCAACACGGTCCGGGACGCGCTCGCCTGGCTCCGGCAGCAGGGGTACGTCGTCTCGGAGCAGGGCAAGGGGACGTTCGTCGTGCCGCGGCCCGACATCGTCCACGTCACGCTCCGCGCCGTCGAGCTCGGGCTCGCGCCCGGCGCCGTGTCGGACGACTGGTACAACCGCGACGCCGCCATCCCCGCGGGCCGCAACGCGTCGGTGTCGCAGGTCAAGGTGGAGGTCCAGGAGGGCACCAAGGTCATCGCCCGGTACCTGCAGACGAAGTCCGGCTCGGAGTTCATCTCCCGGCACCAGGAGATCTTCCTGGACGAGAAGCCGTGGGTGCTGCAGACGTCCTTCTACCCGCTGGAGTTCGCCACCAACGGCGCGTCCCGGCTGCTGTACCCGCGCGACATCCCCGAGGGCGCCGTGGCGTACCTGGGCGAGGCGCTCGGGTACCGCGAGGTGGGCTTCCACGACGAGATCAAGGCCCGCGTCCCGGACGAGAACGAGAAGCGCTTCTTCCGCCTCGGCGACTCCGCGGCGAGCGTCGTCTTCGAGACCGTCCGGACCGCCTACTCCTCCGACGGCAAGGCGTTCCGCGTCACCGTGACCGTCTGGCCCGCGGACCGCACGCGGCTGCACTACAACGACGGCGACGTGCCCCTCGACGTCCTCAAGACGCCCGGTCTGGCGTCCACCGAGGAGTCCGGGGCCGAGCCGCCGCCGGACGACGGCGCCGGAAGCGGATAGCCCGGCCGCCGCCCGGCCGCGGCGGCCGTCCCACACTGCCCATACGCCCCCCTTCCCGACCGGACGGGAGCCCTCGCGCTCGCGTCACCCGGCCGGGAGGCGGGGGCTCGGTCTTTCTCGGAGTCAGGAGCACGTGGACACAGACACCGGGGCCCGCCGACGCAGCCGGGCCGCTGATCCCAGGTACCGCATCCGCACGGCCCGGCCGGACGAGCTCCGCGTCGTCCTCGACCTGATCGACCACGCGGCCGGCTGGCTGCGGGGGAAGGACACGCGGCAGTGGGAGCGGCCCTGGCCGAGCCCGGAGGGGCGGATGAAGCGGGTCCACGAGGCCCTGGCCAACGGGGAGACCTGGCTGCTGTTCGACGCGGACGACCCGATCGGGACCGTCTCCATCAGGACGCTCGGCCAGGAGGAGCTCTGGACGGCGGAGGAGCGCGAGACCGAGGCCGTCTACCTGCACCGGCTCGTCGTCCACCGGGGGCACGCGGGCACGGGCCTCGGCGCCGAGCTGATCGACTGGGCCGGCCTCAAGGGCGCCTCGCTGCAGCGGAACGCGGAACTGATCAGGATCGACGTCTGGACGGACAACCACGCGCTGCACGACTACTACCGCGGCTTGGGCTTCGTCGATGTCGCGATCCGCACGACCAGCGACAACACACCCTCGGGCGCCCTTTTCCAGAGACCTCTCGCCGCGATTCGGCGGGACCGCCCATGGCGCATCACCGAGGAGCCCCCGCAGCGGCTCGCGAAGCCGGCGTCCGCCCGGCAGGACGTCCACATCCCCTGACGTCACCGAGCCGACCCCGCTTCGCGCGGCCGTGCCGCACGACGCGAATCAGACGAAGCGGACGAGCATGAGGTCGCTGTCGGGGGTCTCGCGCCAGTAGAAGGCGCCGGGTTCGCGGGACATGCCCTCGATCTCGCCGGCGATGATCAGCGCGCGGTTGATGCAGTCGGTCTTGTTGTAGCCGGTCTGCTCCTGGAGGCGCTGGAGGGCTTGGACGGCCTTGCCGGTCAGGTTGACCGTGACGCGCTCGCTGTGCGGGACCGCCTCCGCGCGCGGGTTCCCGGCGGGCGCGGCGCGGCCGGGATCGTCCGCGTCCATGGACCCGCCCGAGGTCTCGGAGGCTGCTCGGGATGTCGTCATGAGCGCTCACTCCTATCCGGGGGCGCGGAGCCCGGCCCGCCCCGTCCCTTCCGGCGCCGGGACCGGAATGCCCCGCCGGTCAGGCGACCATACAGCCCTCCGTCAGCAAATCCATGCCCAACGTACAGCATGCACGGGAAGGGTTCCCCGGAGGGCGGGGCGAGAAACCTGCGATATCTCCGTCTTGCCATCGGGTGACATAACCGTTCCTGAGCTTTAGACAGTCATCGTATGGCTTTCGTATGCATCTCGCTCTACTCTCTTCAGTGGGAGACGTGGGGACGGAACCGACGCCGAGAGGCCGGGTGACACTACGCCCGGCCTTCCCGGGGGAAGGAAGACTCCGTGGAACTGAACCGCTGGAGGGCGCGGTGGCGGAGGCGCACGGCCTCGCACGCGGGCACGATGAACGCGAAGGCCATCACCGCGGTGACGCTCGCCGCCGTGGTGCTCGGATACGCGGTGGGCGGCTCGGCGACCGCCGCTGTCTGCGGGTTCCTGACATTCCTGACGTTTCCGGCGGTGGCCGTGGCCAACGCCCTCGTCCAGTACCTGAAGGCCGACACGCTGCGGGAGACGCCCGGACCGCCGGTCCTCGCGGCGGCGCCCCGCATGCTCGCGGTCCCCGACCTCGCCGCGCCGGCCGGCGCGGCGACGGCGTTCTGGGACGCGCTGACGCCCGCCGAGCGGTACGACCTCGCCGCGCGTGCGCACCGACACCTCTACCGCGCCGAGGAGGTCCTGTGCCGGGAGGGCGGGGTCGCGGGCGAGGTCATCGTGATCCTGTCCGGCTGGACGCGGGTGTGGGTCCGGGAGGGCGCCGAGCAGCGGATCATCGCGTTCCGGGGCGCCGGGGAGCTGGTCGGCGAGCGGGCGGCGCTCGTGGTGCGGGACCGGTCCGCGACCGTCACCGCGGAGAGCGACATCGAGGCGCTGCGCGTCGGCGCCCACGAGTTCGGGGCCTTCCTGGACCTCAACCCGCGCGTGCGGGCCGTCCTGGAGCAGCAGGTCTACCGGCGGCAGGTCGAGAAGCACGACGTCCAGGACGTGCGGGGCAACTGCTCGATCCTCATCACCGACATCACCCGGTTCAGCTCGCCGGTGCGCACCGACGCCGACCGCGAGTACGTGCTGTCCGCGATGTACGACCTGATGGGCGAGGCGTTCACCGCGTCCGGCCTCGACTTCGGCCGGCTCTACCAGGAGGACCGCGGCGACGGCGCGCTCGTCGTCGTCCCGCCGACCACGCCGACCGACACGGTGGTCGACCCGATGCTCGCGCACCTGGCCGCGGAGCTGCGGCGGCACAACCGGCGCGCCGCCGAGGCCACCCGGCTGCAGCTGCGCGCCGCGCTGCACGTCGGCCCGGTGCAGCGCGGCCCGAAGGGCGTCGCCGGGACGGCCATCATCACGACGCGGCGGATGGTGGACGCCCCGGCGGTGAAGCGCCGCGTCGCCGAGACCGGCGCCGACCTGGCGTTCGTCACGTCCGACTTCGTGTACGACACGGTGATCACGCCCGCCCCCGGCCTCGTCGACCCGGGCCGCTACTCGCGGGTCAGGGTCCGGCTGAAGGAGGCGTCGCTGTCGGCGTGGCTGATGCTGGAGGGCGGCGCGTCCCGGCTCCGCGCGGTGTGAGGGTCAGGAGGCCACGAGGTCCTGGTAGTCGGGGTGCTTCTCGATCCACTTCTTGATGAACGGGCACAGCGGGACGGCCGTCCGGCCCGTGCCCCGCACGTCGTCCAGCGCGCCGCGGGCGAGCGCGCTCCCGATGCCCTTGCCCTCGAACGCCGAGTCGACCTCGGTGTGGGTGAAGACGACGGAGCCCTCCCCGTGCTCGTACTCGGCGAACCCGGCGAGGTCTCCGTCCACCCTGATCTCGTAGCGGCTCTTCTCGGCGTTGTCCGTGATCTCGGTGCTCATGCCCCGATAATGCCCCGCGGGCCGGTGGCATTCCCCGACGGGGCGTCCCGAGCGCGGCCGCGCGCGGCGGGCGGCCTCAGCCGGCCTCGTGGCCGGCGCGCAGCAGGCAGTAGGTGACGGCCTCTTCCAGGGCCTGCCAGGACGCCGCGATGACGTTGTCCTCGACGCCGACCGTGCCCCACTCGCGCTCGCCGTCGCCGGACTCGATCAGCACGCGGGTCCGGGCGTCGGTGCCGTGCGCGCCCTCCAGGATGCGGACCTTGTAGTCGACCAGCTCCAGCCGCCCGAGCTCCGGGTACAGCCGGCCGAGCGCGAGGCGCAGGGCGTTGTCGAGGGCGTTGACGGGGCCGTTGCCCTCGCCGGTCGCGATGATCCGCTCGCCCTTGGCGTGCAGCTTGACGGTGGCCTCGCTGACCATGGAGCCGTCGGGGCGGCGCTCCACGATCGACCGCCACGACTCGACCTCGAAGTGCCGCTGCCGGACGCCGGTCAGCTCCTCGCGCAGCAGCAGCTCGAACGAGGCGTCCGCGGCCTCAAAGGTGTAGCCGGTGGACTCCAGCTCCTTGACCTTGGCGACGACGTCCTTGGCCTTCTCGCCGGACAGGTCGTAGCCGAGCTCGCGGCCCTTCAGCTCGACGGACGCGCGCCCGGCCATGCTCGACACCAGCATCCGCATGTCGTTGCCGACGGCGGCCGGGTCGATGTGCTGGTACAGGTCCGGGTCGACCTTGACCGCCGACGCGTGCAGGCCCGCCTTGTGCGCGAACGCCGACACGCCCACGTAGGGCTGCTGCGAGCTGGGCGCGACGTTGGTGACCTCGGAGACGGCGTGCGCGATGCGGGTCATCTCGGCGAGCTGCGCGTCCGACACGAGGTTCATGCCCCGCTTGAGCTGCAGGTTGCCGACGACGGTGAACAGGTTGGCGTTGCCGCTGCGCTCGCCGTAGCCGTTGGCGCAGCCCTGCACGTGGGTGGCGCCGGCCTTCACCGCGGCGAGCGTGTTCGCCACCGCGCAGCCGGAGTCGTCGTGGCAGTGGATGCCGACGCGGACGCCGTACCCGACGACCTCGTGGACGACCTCGGCCAGCTCGTCCGGCAGCATGCCGCCGTTGGTGTCGCAGAGCGCGACGACGTCCGCGCCGGCCTCGGCGGCGGTGCGGACGGCCTCCAGCGCGTAGGCGCGGTTGGCCTGGTAGCCGTCGAAGAAGTGCTCGGCGTCCAGGAAGACTCGTTGGCCCTCCGCACGCAGGTGGGAGACCGTGTCGCGGATCATCGCGAGGTTCTCCTCCAGGGTGGTGCGGAGGGCCAGCTCGACGTGCCTGTCGTGGCTCTTGGCGACAAGGGTCACGACGGACGCGCCGGATTCGCGCAGGGCGGCGACCTGGGGGTCGTCGGCCGCCTTCACCCCGGCCCGGCGGGTCGCGCCGAACGCGGTGAGCCGCGCGTGCCTCAGGTCGAGCTCTGTTCGAGCGCGCCTGAAGAACTCGGTGTCCTTGGGGTTGGCGCCCGGCCAGCCGCCCTCGATGAAGCCGACGCCCAGGTCGTCGAGGTGCCGCGCGATGGCGAGCTTGTCGGGCACGGAGAGGTTGAGCCCCTCCTGCTGGGACCCGTCGCGCAGGGTGGTGTCGTAGACGTGGAACGCGTCGCCTTGCATTGGTGAGAACCCCCAGAGGGTGGCGCCAGGGCACAAAAAAGACCCCTCACGGACGTGAGAGGTCTGCGCGCCGGCGGTGTCCCGTTAGCTGCCGGCGCGCCAGCCGATAATGACGAGGCTGTTGCGCATGATGCGCTCCAGTCTGCCATATGCGTCGAATGCTTGGGACATTCGTCTCGCATGATGAGACGGCGGGGCCCCGGCGCAGGGTCGGCCGGGGCCCATGAACCCGCAGGTCAGACGAGTTTGTGGACCCAGCCGTAGGGGTCGGGGCGGGTGCCGTACTGGATGCCGACCAGCTCCTGGCGGAGCCGCATCGAGATCTCGCCGGGCTCGCCGTCGCCGATCGTCCACTCCCGGTCCCGGCCCTTGACCCGGCCGACCGGGCTGATGATCGCGGCGGTGCCGCAGCCGAACACCTCGGTGATCTCGCCGGACTCGCAGCCCTGCTGCCACTCCTCGATGCTGATCTTGCCCTCGGCGGCCGGGACCCCGAGGTCGGGCGCCAGCTTGAGCATCGAGTCGCGGGTGATGCCGGCGAGCAGCGTGCCGGTGAGCGCGGGTGTGAGCAGCCGCGCGTCCGCGCCGGAGCCGTAGACGAACATGAGGTTCATCGAGCCGACCTCCTCGACCCAGCGGTGCTCCACCGCGTCGAGCCAGACGACCTGGTCGCAGCCCTGCGCGACGGCCTCGGCCTGCCCGGCGAACGACGCCGCGTAGTTGCCGCCGAACTTGGCCTCGCCCGTCCCGCCGGGGGCGGCGCGGGTGTAGTCCTGCGACAGCCACACCGAGACGGGCTTGATCCCGCGCGGGTAGTACAGCCCGGACGGCGACGCGATCACCATGAACAGGAACTCGTTCGCGGGGCTGTTGACGCCGAGGGCGCGGGTCGTGGCGAACATGAACGGCCGCAGGTAGAGGCTGTGGCCCTCGGCGTCGGGGACCCACTCCCGGTCGGTGCCGACGAGCAGCTCGATCGCGTCGACGAACAGCTGCTCGGGGATCTCCGGCATCGCCATCCGCTTGGCGGACCGGTTCATCCGCGCCGCGTTCATGTACGGCCGGAAGGTGACGATGGACCCGTCCGGCTGCTTGTAGGCCTTGAGACCCTCGAAGAGCTCCTGGGCGTAGTGGAACACCTGCGAGGCCGGGTCCATCGGGATCGGCCCGTACGGTTCGAGTTTCGCGTCATGCCAGCCGCGGTCGGCCGAGTACCTGATCGTGACCATGTGGTCGGTGAAGTGCCGGCCGAAGCCGGGATCGGCCAGGACCGCGGCCCGCTCGGCGGCGCTCGCGGGCCGCTCGGTGCGCGTGATCTCGAACTCCAGGGTGTCGCTCATCGCGGTTCGTCCTCTCGCGGATCGCCGGGCGGCCCCATCGCCGCTGTGGCGTCTCTCATCCCTATTGTCGTACTTCGTCTAGACCTGCTCCTCCACGCGCGGCGCATGCCGAAAACCGGGCGCGCCGCGAGGGCACGCCCGGTCCGTCCGGACAGGCGGCGTGCCCTACCCGGATACTCGCTTGGCGATCGCGTCGCCGATCTGGGACGTGGACCGGGCGCCCAGGGCGGCGCGCTCGGCCAGGTCGTCGGAGACGGCCTGCTCGACCCGGCGGGCGGCGTCGCCCTCGCCGAGGTGGTCGAGCAGCATGGCGACGGACAGGATCGTGGCGGTCGGGTCGGCCTTGCCCTGCCCGGCGATGTCGGGCGCGCTGCCGTGCACCGGCTCGAACATCGACGGCGCCGTCCGGTCGGGGTTGACGTTGCCGGACGCGGCGAGCCCGATCCCGCCCGCGATCGCGGCGCCGATGTCGGTGATGATGTCGCCGAACAGGTTGTCGGTGACGACCACGTCGAACCGCTGCGGCTGGTTGACGAAGAACATCGTGGCCGCGTCGACGTGGACGTAGTCCGTGGCGATCTGCGGGTACTCCTCGCCGACCCGCTTGAGGACCCGCTGGTACAGGTCGCCGGCGAAGGTCAGGACGTTGTCCTTGTGGACGAGCGTGAGCTTCTTGCGCGGACGGGACGCCGCGACCTCGAACGCGTACCGGATGACCCGCTCGACCCCGAACGCGGTGTTCACGCTCTCCTGCGTGGCGACCTCGTGCGGCGTGCCCTTGCGCAGCACCCCGCCGACGCCGGTGTACGGGCCCTCGGTGCCCTCCCGGACGACGACCATGTCGATGTCGGCGGGCGACACGCCGGCCAGCGGCGTCGCGACCCCCGGGAACAGCTTCACGGGCCGCAGGTTGACGTAGTGGTCCAGCTCGAAGCGGGTGCGCAGCAGCAGCCCGCGCTCCAGCGTCCCGCTGGGCACGCTCGGGTCGCCGACGGCGCCGAGCAGGATGACCTCCTGCTCGCGCAGCTCGGCGAGCACCGAGTCGGGCAGCGTCTCCCCCGTCCGGTGCCAGCGGGCGGCGCCCAGGTCGTAGGAGGTCTGCTCGAACGTGAGGTCGCCGGACACGGCGTCGAGGACCTTCAGTCCCTCGGCGACCACCTCGGGGCCGATCCCGTCACCGGGGATGACGGCCAGACGAATGCTGCGCGAAGCCATGCGCGCACTCTACTGCAAACGTCTCAATGCTTGGGCTCGCGTCTCACTATTCGGTCAACAGCCCGCAATCTCCGCACTTCCCACCGCCGGGCACCCGGTAGTACAGGCAGCAGCTCCGGCGGACGAACCGGTCGTCCAAGGCCTCCGCCAGCGGCTCCCGCGCGAGCAGGTCGCGCACCAGCGCGGCCCGCACCGGCGACCCCGGCACCCGCAGAGTGCCCGCCAGCGCGGACGCCGCGTTCCCCCAGGCCAGCCCGTCCGCCAGCCGGACGAACTCGGACATCGCCGCCAGCAACGGCCGGAGAACGCCGTCCACGATCATGGGATGGATCACGGAGGCGGCTTCAGCCGCGCCCTCGACCCGCCACCCGCGCGGCTCCGGGACGCCGAGCCTGATCGGCTCGCCGGGCGCCCACGACCACCGCAGGTCCCCGAGGTCGGGCACGAGCCCGCCCGCCGCCGACGCGGCGACCGGCGACCACAACCGCGCCGCGAGCCCCTGGAACAGCAGGGAGGCGGCGACTCGCCGCTCCTGCGTCCGGAGCCGCACGGCGTGATCGCGGGTCAGTTCCCGCAGCCGCTCAACGTCCCCGGCGAACGGGCGCCAGGCGCCGCCGTCCAGGTCGTCCATGAGGAGTTCGAAGTAGGGCCCCAGCCGACCGACCTCGCGCAATACCCGGGCGACCTCATCGCCCTCGGCAACGTCCACCGGCCAAGTCTCGCACCCCGCGCCAGGACGAGCGGGACGGGCGGGACTATGGAGGGCTATTCCGCCCTACGGTCCAGGGCCGTTTGCAGGGCTCGGGTGGCCTCTTCTTCGGCTTCTTCGGCCGTGGTGTTGTTCCAGGTGTCGTCCATGGCAAATGCTCCAGATTCGCTGTGCTGTGGCGGGAGGGCCTGCCGGGAGCGTGGGGTCGCACGGTCCGGCGCGAAAATCGGGCTCACGGCCAGGCAGAACCTCCGCAGCGGGTGCCGGCCTGCCGATGATCAGGCCCCGCTGCGGCAGCGAAGGATTACTACGAAGCGCCGCATGACTACCTGCGAGAATACCTCCGCCACGGCGGGTTGTCCCGATCCGTGGCGGAGGTTCTCAGTATGTGAGATGAGCGGGCGGGCGTCAGCCCTCCAGGTCGACGCGGCGGCCCATGTCGGCGCCGACCTCGCGGGTGATGGCCTCCACGAGCTGCGGCGCGATGGCGGAGTCGACGGTGAGCGCGATCAGCGCCTTGCCGCCCTTGGCGTCCCGGCCGACCTGCATGCCGGCGATGTTGACCTGCTCGTCGCCGAGCAGCTTGCCGACGGCGCCGACGATGCCGGGGCGGTCGACGTAGGAGAAGAACGCCATGTGCTCGGTCGGGACGAGCTCCATGTTGTAGCCGTTGATCTCGATGATGCGCTCGGCGTGCTTCGGGCCGGTGAGCGTGCCGGACACCGAGACGACGTCGCCGTCGGCCATCGTGCCGCGCACCTGCACGACGTTGCGCCAGTCGGGGCTGTCCTCGGAGGTGGTGAGGGTTACCTCGACGCCGCGGTCGCGGGCCAGCAGCGGCGCGTTGACGAAGGTCACGGCCTCCTCGATGACGTCCACGAAGACGCCCTTGAGCGCGGCGAGCTCCAGCACCTTCACGTCGTGCTCGGCGATCTCGCCGCGGACGACGACGTCGAGCCGGACGGGGACGCCGCCGGCGAGGGCGGTGAAGATGCGGCCGAGCTTCTCGGCGAGCGGCAGGCCGGGCTTGACGTCCTCGGCGACCGCGCCGCCCTGCACGTTGACGGCGTCCGGCACGAACTCGCCGGACAGCGCGAGCTTCACCGAGCGGGCGACCTGCGTGCCGGCCTTCTCCTGCGCCTCGTGGGTGCTGGCGCCGAGGTGCGGGGTGACCACGACGTTGTCGTGGTGGAACAGCGGGCTGTCGGTGCAGGGCTCGCTGCTGAACACGTCGAGCCCGGCGCCGGCGACGCGGCCGTCCTTGAGTGCGACGTCGAGGGCCTGCTCGTCGACGATCCCGCCGCGGGCGGCGTTGACGATCCGCACGTTCGGCTTGACCTTGTGGAGCTCGGCGTCGCCGACGAGGCCGAGCGTCTCGGGGGTCTTCGGCAGGTGGACGGTGATGAAGTCGCTCTCGCGGAGCAGCTCGTCGAGCGTGACGAGCTTGACGCCGAGCTGCGCGGCGCGGGCGGCCTGCACGTAGGGGTCGAACGCGATCACGTTCATGTCGAAGGCGGCGAGGCGCTGGGCGACCAGGACGCCGATCCGGCCGAGGCCGAGGACGCCGACGGTCTTGCCCTGCATCTCGACGCCGGTGTACTTCGAGCGCTTCCACTCGCCCTGCTTGAGCGCGGCGTGCCCCTGCGGGACGTTGCGCGCGGTGGCGAGGAGCAGCGCGATCGCGTGCTCGGCGGCGGTGACGATGTTGGAGGTGGGCGCGTTGACGACCATGACGCCGGCCTTGGTGGCGGCCTCCACGTCGACGTTGTCGAGGCCGACGCCGGCGCGGGCGACGACCCGGAGCTTCTTGGCGTGCTGGAACACCTCGGCGGTGACCTTGGTGGCGCTGCGCACGATCAGGGCGTCGACGTCGGCGACGGCCGGGAGCAGCTGCTCGCGGTCACCGCCGTCGACGCTCCGGACGTCGAAGTCGGCCTCCAGCACGGCGATGCCGGCCGGGGAGAGTTCTTCTGCGACGAGGACGACGGGCTTGCTCAAGAGGAAACAGTCCTTCGGAAAAGTGGGATGTTCGTGTGCTGTGTGCAGGTGAAGTCGCGAGTCACCTCGTCGTGGACCTCGCCCCCGGCAGACGAGTCTATAACCAGGGGGCCGCGCCGGTTCCCGGCAGGGAAAGACTCACCGGTAACTACGGGTTCGCCCCGTTCTGTCAGGCCGCGTTCGGTTCCGGGACGGCGGCGAGCACGGACGCCACCCGCTCGGCGTCGGCGACGTGCACGTGCGGGACGTCCACGAACACCCGCAGCGGCCCGGCGGGCAGCCCGAGCTCCTCGGCGACGCCGAGCTGCACCTCGCGCAGCGGGATGTACATCAGGTAGCCGCGGTGGACGTTCTGCGACCGGAACATCGCGGTCATGGTCAGCCGGTAGCCGCGGATCCGGAACGACAGCGCGGTCAGCGCCGGCAGCCCGTCGGCCGGCTCGCCCGGGATCGTCAGCGAGATCCACGCGCTGGTCGTCCACGGCCTGGCCCGCAGCAGGTCGACCACCCAGCGGATCTGGTCGTGCCCGTCCAGGTCGTGCAGCCGGGGCCAGTACCGGCCGCGGACGACGCGGCGGGTGCGCTCCTGGGCGCGCCGGACCAGGCGCGCGTGGTCGCCGTACTCGTGGAGGATCGGGTCCTCCCAGCTCAGCGAGCTGACCTCGAACAGCAGCGGGGGCCCCTCGATGATGGGGCCGCCGTCCTCCAGCCCGGCCTCGCCGGCGGACCAGACGTGCCGCAGCACGCCGATCCACGCCAGGCCGCACGTCTCCCAGCGCCGGACGTCCTTGTCCCCATGCGGCGGCATGTCATGACTCCGCACCGTTATTGAGAAAATTGACTAGCCGCGCGATTGCCGCGCCGGCGGGGAATTGCGCACCGCCTCCGGCCGGCGTCCGTCCGTTGACCTCGATCAGCCTCACACCGCTCATCCGCTCCGCCCCAGGACCCGCTCCGGCGGCGGTCACACGGGTGTTCGCGCAGGTTCTCCACGCAGTGGCCGCGGCCGTCACGGCTTTCTTCAAGTATCAGGCAAAGTACCCAGAAACGATAGGGATATTTATCCGAACGGTACCTTCACTGGAATTCTGACCGCGATGTCGTCCATCGGTCACTGGACAATCCGCCCAAACGGTCCGATCACCAGGGATCGGGGGCGTCGCGGTGCAGCACGATGTATCCGGACTGCCGGAAGACCGTCCGGTACCCGGCGGCCTCCAGTTCGGCGACGCGCCGCCGCTGGTCGGCGACCGACGGGAACGGGAACTCCAGCCGCCCGACGTAGGCGACCACCCAGGGCGCCCCGCGCGACCGCTCGTCCCACAGCAGGACGCGGGCGCGGGACGTCAGCGCGGGCCCGACGCCGTTGGCCGCCTCGACGAGCGCGCCGTCGGGGATCGTCGCGGCCGCCGCCGCGGCCGCGCGGGCCCGCTCGTTCTGCCGCCACAGCGCCGGGTCGGCCAGGTGCCGGTAGGCGAAGAACGGCACGCAGACGAGCGTCGCGGCCAGCACTCCGGCCATCGGCAGGACGGGCGGCACGCGCCGCGCCCTCCCCCAGCGCCCGCGCAGCCGCGCCGCCCCGTCCACCGCCGCGAGGACGAGCACGGCGACGATGAACGCGTTGTAGTGGTAGTGGGGCTCCCACCAGTTGCCGAAGCTGCTCGCGAGCATCCGCTCGGCGAGCAGCGGCACGGCGGTGAGGGTCAGCGGGGACGCCAGCGGCAGCAGGAGCAGCGGCAGGACGACCAGCGCCATCGTCAGCACCTTCTGCGGCGGGTCCACGAGCACGGCGGCGACGTCCCACGGCTGGGTGAGGGCGTGGACGGCGGCGTGCGGCACGTCGGGGCCGAGCGCCCCGTACGCCCAGTAGTAGCCGTTGTCGCCGCCGAAGGCCGAGATGAGCACGCGCGAGCTGACCCAGGTGGCGCACAGCCCGACCGCCGCGTAGGCGAGGCCGGCCCGGCGGTCGCCCCTGGGCAGCAGGTCGCGCAGCCGCCGCCGCTCGCCGTCCGGCTCGTCGGGCCGGGTGAGCAGGTAGAGGCCGAAGCCCGTGAGGAGGAGCCCCATGTCCTCCTTGACGAGCAGCAGCGCGGCCGCCGCCAGCGCCGCGTGGACGCGCCGCCCGGCGTCGTACCGCTCGACCAGCAGCGCCGACAGCAGCGGGACGAACGCGACCTCGTGGAAGTCGAACGCGAGCGCCTCGGCGATCGGCCAGGACAGCGCGTAGGCGCCCGCCGCGCAGTACGCGGCGCCGGGCCCGAGCCGGCGCTCGGTGTACCGCCAGATCGGCCAGATCGCGAGCGCGAGCAGCACGGCCTGCGCGACCAGCAGCGTCTCGGGGCCGTCGTGGATCCAGTAGAGCGGCGCGAGCAGCGCCAGGATCGGCGAGAAGTGGTCGCCGAGGACGGAGAAGCCGGGCCCGAAGCCGTTGTGGACGCCCTTCACCATGGCGACCGGCAGGTCGAACCGGCTGTAGGAGCGCACCGCCTGGTCGAAGATCACCAGGTCGTAGCTGCCGGTCCGGAAGGCGCGCAGCCGCATCAGCGCGTACGCCGCGTACAGCAGCGCGCTCGCCGCGATCAGCGCGGCGAGCGGCAGGCGGGGACGGCGCCGGGCGCCTCCCCCGGTGCCGGCCGGAACCTCCCCGACGGGTTCCTGCGCCACGACGACCTCGGCCACGCGCCGGACGCTACCACCGGTCCGGCGCGCGGCTGAGTTCCGGCCCGCGCGTTTCCCCGGTCGGCGCGGCTCCATGACCGCGCCTTTCCCCGGCTGCGAGCCGCCACTCCCCAGGTGCGGCCCGCCACTCCCCTGGGTGCGGACCGCCTCTCCCCGAGCGGGGCCCGCCTCTCCCCGAGCGGGGCCCGCCAGACCGCGGTGCGGGGCCTGGCGGGCCGTGGGGCGGCGTTCCCGGGTCGCGGCGTGGGCTCCTAGGCCGCGGTGCGGCGGGTCGCCGGGAGCCGGGAGGCGGAGGTTGCCCCGGCGACGAGCGCGACGAGCAGCGGGATGCCGACACCGACCGCGAGGAGCAGCATCCACGGGATGTCGACGATCACACCGTGCGCCGCGGCGCCCGTCTCCTGGACCTCGCTTGTGAGCGGGCGCGCCACCGCGATGCCGGGGACGAGCCCGCCCGCGATGCCGAGCCAGCAGCCGAGCGCGGCGATGAACGCTGCCCGCCCCATGGCCAGCAGCCGCCGGGTGCCCGGCCGGGCGCCGACGGCACCGAGCGTCGCGAGGTCGGGCCGGGCGTCGGCGGACGCCAGGCCGGTCGCGATCAGCGCCCCGCCCAGCGCGAGGACGCCCGCCGCTCCCGCCAGCATCAGCGTGACCTTGCCGAACGACCCGGTGAAGCCGCGTTCGACGTAGACGGAACCGTCGTCGCGGGTGAAGGAGTCGAGGGTCTTGTCCAGGCGCGCCTGCTCGGCCTCGGTGACGCGGTGGTCGGCGCGGTCGACGCCGAACGCCTCCGTCCGGACGGGCAGCCCGATCTTCGCGGCGGCCGCCGGGGGCACGATGGCCCGCACGTGCGGGTCGCCGGGAGCGGCGACCGCCGGCAGGTTCTCGATCGTCCGGACGGTGTGCTCCTTGTCGTCCGCCCAGTAGGACACCTTGGCCGTGGTCGTCCCTCCGGCCAAGGGCTTGACCCGGAACAGCACGATCTTGCCCTCGGCCAGCGCGGCCGTGACGGCGGGATCGTCGCGGCCGAGGACGAGCCTGGCCTCGCGGGCGCCGCCGACCACGTTGTCCATGAGGGTGAAGGAGGCGTCCCCGTCGAGTTCGGCGGCGAAGCTCACCGAGGGGCACTGCGACCAGTCTTCGGACGCGCAGACCCCGTCCTGCCCCGGCATGGCCTTCAGCGGCAGGACTGGAACGCCGGGCAGGTCGCCCCGGACGGCGGCCCCGACCTGGTCCGCCCGGTCCAGCGGCGGCCGGACCAGCGCCGAGCCCATGGGCAGTCGCGCCTGGTACTCGACCTGCTCCTGCCGGAGGTCGCTGGCGCCCCCGATGGCCAGCGCGGTGATCCCGGCGACGGCCGCCATGATCGCGGCGACCGCGGGCGCGGTGCGGGCCCGGTTGCGGGCGCCGTCCCGGACGGCGAGGCGGAGCGGCAGCGGCAGCCGGTGCGCGAGCCGCCCGGCCGCGCCGATGAGCCACGGGCAGGCGAGCACGAGCCCGATGATGATCGCCGCCGCGCCGATCGCGGCGCCGAACTCGCGCCACCGCCGGACGCCCTCCAGGCACAGCGCCACGCCCGCGGCGACGAGCACGGCCCCGGCGACGGGCCAGCCGCGGCGGCCCGGTGCGGGCGCCTCGCGGCGCTCGGCGAGGGCCGCGACGACGTCCATCCGGGCGGCCTGCGCGGCCGGGACCAGCGCGGCCGCCAGCCCGCTGCCCGCGCCGAGCAGCACGGCCGCGGCGAGCAGGAGCCACGGCACGGTGAACGGTCCGAGCGGGGCCGCGCCCCGGGCCTCGGCGATCCACTTGACGGCGGCCGCGCCGGCGACGCCGAGCACGGCCCCGCCGAGCGCCGCGGAGCCGCCGAGGAGGATCCCGCTCGTCAGCACGACGGCGCGCAGATGCCGGCCGCCGCCGCCCGCCGCGGCGACGAGCGCGAGGTCGCGGCGGCGCCGCCGGACGTCCACGGCGAACGCCGGCCCGGCCAGCAGCACGACCTCCAGCACGGCCATCGCGACGATCAGCGCCAGCACGCCGGCCTCGGCGGCGGACGCGCCGCCCGCGCCGCCCGCGCCGTCCCGCGCCGCGGTCGTCGCTCGCAGGACCGCGAGGGCGCTGACGGCGCCGACCGGCAGGCCGATCATGCACAGCACCAGCGCGGTGCGGCCCTTCGACCGCAGCGCGTCCTGCCGCGCGAGGCGGAAGGCGAATCCGTAGCGGGTCACGTCGTCTCCTGCAGCAGGGTCTCGGGGCCGGTGCGGGCGGGGGTGGCGTCGACGAGCCGGCCGTCGCGCAGGAACACGACCCGGTCGGCCCAGGCGGCGTGCCGCGACTCGTGCGTCACCATCAGGCAGGACGCGCCCGCGTCGCAGCGGCCCCGCAGCACCCGCATGACGTCCTCGCCGGTGTGGCTGTCGAGCGCGCCGGTCGGCTCGTCGGCGAGGACGAGCCGCCGGTCGCCGACCAGCGCCCGGGCGATCGCGACGCGCTGCTGCTGCCCGCCGGACATCTCGTCGGGGTAGCGGTCGGCGAGGTCGCCGACGCCGACCTCCTCCAGTGCCTCCAGCGCCTCCCGGCGGGCCTTGCGGGCGCGGACGCCGTCCAGTTCACGCGGCAGCATGGCGTTCTCGGCGGCGGTCAGGCTGGGGATGAGGTTGAGGTCCTGGAAGACGTAGCCGACGGCGCGGCGGCGCAGCGCCGAGCGGGCGGCGCGGCCGAGCGCGCCGAGGTCGGCGCCGGCCACGAGGACCTGCCCGGACGTCGGGGTGTCGAGCCCGCCGGCGAGCGTCAGCAGGGTCGACTTGCCGGAGCCGGACGGGCCCATCACCGCGACGAACTCGCCCTCGGCGACGTCCAGCGTCACTCCCGCGAGGGCGTGCACGAGGGCCGGGCCGCTGCCGTGGTCGCGGGAGACGTCCCGCAGGGACAGGACGCTCATCGCCGCGCCTCCTCGTCGGCCTTCTCCGGCGCCTCGGCGGGCGCGGCGGCCGGCGCGGCCGGGGCCGCGGGGGCCTCGGCGCGGGCGACGTAGGACTCGCAGTGGTCCAGCCAGCGCACCTCGGCCTCCGCCTGGAAGATCATGGACTCCAGGACCAGCCGCCACGCGCGGTCGCCCTGGTCGGCGGGGACGGCGGGCGCGTCGGCCTTCAGCCGGGTGAGGTCCTGGAGGGCGCGCAGCGTGGCGGTGCGCTGCGCCTGGACGACGGCGGCGACGTCCACGCCCGGGGTGGTGACGGCCATCGCCAGCTTGATCGCGAGCTCGTCGCGGGGCCGGTCGGCCCGGACGAGCGGGGTGGCGAACCACCGCCGGACGTCGGCCTCGCCCGCCGGAGTGATCCGGTAGACGAACCGGCCCTCGTCGTCGGCGCCGACGCGGGTGACGAGCTCGTCGCGTTCGAGCCGGGAGAGGGTGGAGTAGACCTGGCCGATGTTGAGCGGCCAGGTGCCGCCGGTGGAGGACTCGAACTCGGCGCGCAGTTGGTAGCCGTAGCGGGGCCCCTGGGACAGCAGGGCCAGCAGGCCGTGACGGATCGACATGCCTACCAAGTATGCATACCGCGTATCCCCAAGGCAATACCGAGTATGCATCCGGGAGGACACACCACCGGGATTTCACTGTGAGCGACGGCGCGGAGCCTTAACGTGACCGATGTCCCCGGCCGATCAGGAGAGACCCGTGACCTCGGACTGCACCATCAGCGTCCTGCGCGACGTGCTGCGCGTGTACGACCACCGCTACCTGAGCCTCGACCGCGTCCAGCGGGAGCGGCTCGTGGAGGGCACCCGCCACCTGCTCGGCGAGGAGGGGCTGAGCGAGGCCGCCCGCGCCGCCATGCCGGCGTCCGTGCGGCTCCGGGCGTTCTGCATCCAGCACGGCCTGCGCGACGAGCTGGAGCGGCTGATCCGGGACGAGGTGGAGGGCAGCCCGGCGGGCGCCGTGGTGGTCGGCGGCCGGATCTACGCGATGTACCCCTACCTGCGCGGCGTCCCGAGGCAGGACGCCGACATCACCACCGAGGTCGGCGTCGAGCACCGGCTCGACGCGGTCGCCTGGCAGGGCCGCAAGGTGCGCATCCGCGGCGTCGCCGCGCTCCAGCGCGTCGAGACCAACCACACCGCCGTGGACCTCATCCTGCGCGAGCGGACCTCCGGCGTCGAGCACGGCTTCCCCGCCGGGCCCCGCCCGGACGGCGCCCGCGGCTTCGAGGCCGTCGCCGACCCCGCCGCCGTGGCGCCCGGCCGCTGGGACGTGCACGTCGCGGCGACCGCGCTCGGCGTCACCCGCGAGGCCCGCTTCGGCTCCGTCCGCGCCGAGGGCGTGCGGACCGGCCCGCAGCGGCGGGCGGCCGGCGCGAAGGACGTCGCCGTCTACTTCACCAGGGGCGGCCACCTGGCGCTCTTCGTCAGCGGCACCGGCGGCGGCCCCTCGCTGCGGGCCCGGCTGCTCCGCCGGTTCGGCCTCTGAGCCTCCCCGGCACGCGGGCCGGACCCGGAGAACGGCGAAGGCGCGGAGGCCGCCGGCCTCCGCGCCCCCGGCGCGGTGCTCAGTCGTTGAGCCAGCTCATCATCGGGCGCAGCTCGGCGCCCGTCTTCTCGACCGGGTGCTCGGCCATCTTCTCGCGGTACTCCTTGAACTTCTTCTGGCCGCTC
This sequence comes from Actinomadura geliboluensis, assembly GCF_043197915.1. Lineage (NCBI taxonomy): Bacteria > Bacillati > Actinomycetota > Actinomycetes > Streptosporangiales > Thermomonosporaceae > Actinomadura > Actinomadura geliboluensis. The sequence goes on from NZ_JBICUA010000001.1 coordinate 1,082,487, forward strand.
TCGAACTCGTCCACCAGCTCCTTGGCGTACTGGCCGGACTGGATCTCGCCGAGGATCTTCTTCATCGCGGCCTTGGTCTCCGGCGTGATCACGCGCGGGCCGCTGCGGTAGCCGCCGTACTCGGCGTTGTCGGACACCGACCAGTACATCTTGGAGATGCCGCCCTCGTACATGAGGTCGACGATCAGCTTCAGCTCGTGCAGCACCTCGAAGTAGGCGACCTCCGGCTGGTAGCCGGCCTCGGTCAGCACCTCGAAGCCGGTCTTGACCAGCTCGGACGCGCCGCCGCACAGCACGGCCTGCTCGCCGAACAGGTCGGTCTCGGTCTCCTCGGTGAAGGTGGTCTTGATGCCGCCCGCGCGCAGGCCGCCGATCGCCTTGGCGTAGGAGAGGGCCAGCGGCCAGGCGTTGCCGGACGCGTCCTTCTCCACGGCCACGATCACCGGCACACCGCGCCCGGCGACGAACTGGCGGCGGACGAGGTGGCCCGGGCCCTTCGGTGCGACCATCGCCACGTCCACGCCCTCCGGCGGCTGGACGAGGCCGTAGCGGATGCTGAAACCGTGGCCGAAGAACAGCGCGTCGCCCTCGACGAGGGCCGGCTTGATGTCCTTCTCGAAGATCTCCCGGTGGTGGTGGTCCGGGGCCAGCAGCATGATGAGGTCGGCCTCCTCGGCCGCCTCCGCCGGGGTCACGACGCGCAGGCCCTCGGCCTCCGCCAGCTCCCGGCTGGCCGACCCCTCGCGGAGCCCGACCCGGACGTCCACGCCGGAGTCGCGCAGGGAGAGCGCGTGCGCGTGCCCCTGGCTGCCGTAGCCGATGACCGCCACGTGCCGGCCCTGGATCACGCTCAGGTCGGCGGCGTCGTCGTAGAACATCTCAGCCACAGTGCTGTCGCCTTTCGTTGTATCTGTATTGGTCTGCCGGCGTGCGGGGGCGGGCCCCGCACGGGCTACGCGCTGCGCTCGATCGCCCGGAGCGAGCGGTCGGTGATGGACCGGGCGCCGCGGCCGATGGCCACCATGCCCGACTGCACCAGCTCCTTGATGCCGAACGGCTCCAGGACCCGGATGAACGCGTCCAGCTTGTCGCGGTTGCCGGTCGCCTCGATCGTGACCGCGTCCGGCGCGACGTCCACCACCTTGGCACGGAACAGGTTGACGGTCTCCAGCACCTGCGAGCGCGTCTCCGCGTCCGCCCGCACCTTGACCAGCACCAGCTCGCGCTGGACCGACGCCCCGGAGTCCAGCTCGACGATCTTCAGCACGTTGATCAGCTTGTTGAGCTGCTTGGTGACCTGCTCGAGCGGCAGGTCGGCGACGTTGACCACGATCGTCATCCGGGAGATGTCCGGGTGCTCGGTGACGCCGACCGCGAGGGACTCGATGTTGAAGCCGCGCCGGGAGAACAGCGCCGCGACCCTGGCCAGGATGCCGGGCTTGTTCTCCACCAGCACCGAGAGGGTGTGCAGGCTCATCGGGGTCAGTCTCCGTTCTCCCACTCGGGCGCCATGTCCCGCGCGATCTTGATGTCGTCGTTGGTGGTGCCGGCCGCGACCATCGGCCAGACCATGGCGTCCTCGTGCACGACGAAGTCGATCACGACGGGCGCGTCGTTGATCTCCATGGCCTTGGCGATGACCTCGTCGACGTCCTCGGCCTTGTCGCAGCGCAGGCCGACACAACCGTACGCCTCGGCGAGCTTGACGAAGTCGGGGATCCGCTTCTCGGCGTGCTCGGCCTGCGGCTTGAGGCCGGTGTTGGAGTAGCGCTCGTTGTAGAAGAGCGTCTGCCACTGCCGGACCATGCCGAGGTTGCCGTTGTTGATGATCGCGACCTTCACCGGGATGCCCTCGATCGCGCAGGTCGCGAGCTCCTGGTTGGTCATCTGGAAGCAGCCGTCGCCGTCGATCGCCCACACCGTGGTGTCGGGCGCGCCCGCCTTGGCGCCCATCGCCGCCGGGACGGCGTAGCCCATCGTCCCGGCGCCGCCGGAGTTCAGGAACGCGCCCGGCCGCTCGTACTTGATGAACTGCGCGGCCCACATCTGGTGCTGGCCGACGCCCGCGACGTAGTAGGCGTCCGGACCGGCGATCTCCCCGATCCGCTCGATGACGTACTGCGGGGACAGCGAGCCGTCGGCCGGCGTGTCGTAGCCCAGCGGGTAGGTCTCCCGCCAGGCGTTCAGCTGCCGCCACCAGTCGGTGTAGTCGCCCTCGTGGCCCTGCTCGTGCTCGTTCTGCACGGCGACGATCAGGTCGGCGATGACCTCGCGGGCGTCCCCGACGATCGGGACGTCGGCGTGCCGGTTCTTGGAGATCTCCGCCGGGTCGATGTCGGCGTGCACGACCTTGGCGTGCGGCGCGAACCCGTCCAGCTTGCCGGTGACCCGGTCGTCGAACCGGGCGCCGAGGGTGACCAGCAGGTCGGACCGCTGCAGCGCGCCGACCGCGCCGACCGCGCCGTGCATGCCGGGCATGCCCATGTGCAGCGGGTGGCTGTCGGGCAGCGCGCCCTTGGCCATCAGCGTGGTGACGACGGGCGCGCCGGTCAGCTCGGCGAGCACCTTCAGCTCGGCGGACGCGCCGGCCTTCAGCACGCCGCCGCCGACGTACAGCACCGGGCGCTCGGCGTTCACGATGAGCCGGGCCGCCTCGCGGACCTGCTTGGAGTGCGGCCGGGTGACGGGCCGGTAGCCGGGCAGCTGGAGCGCGACCGGCCACTCGAAGGCGACGGTGGCCTGGAGCGCGTCCTTGGCGATGTCGACCAGGACCGGCCCCGGCCGCCCGGTGCCCGCGATGTGGAACGCCTCGGCGATCGTCCGGGCGATGTCGGACGCCTTGGTCACCAGGAAGTTGTGCTTGGTGATCGGCATCGTGATGCCGGCGATGTCGGCCTCCTGGAAGCCGTCCGTCCCGATGAGGGAGGACGCGACCTGGCCGGTGATCGCCACCATCGGCACCGAGTCCATGTAGGCGTCGGAGATCGCCGTGACGAGGTTGGTCGCGCCGGGGCCGCTGGTGGCCATGCAGACGCCCACCTTGCCGGTCACCATCGCGTAGCCCTGGGCGGCGTGTCCGGCGCCCTGCTCGTGCCGGACGAGGACGTGGCGCAGCTTCTTGGAGTCGAACAGCGGGTCGTACGCCGGGAGGATCGCGCCACCCGGAATGCCGAACACGGTGTCGACGCCGACGTTCTCCAGGGCGCGGACCAGCGCCTGGGCTCCCGTCATCTGTTCGGTCGTCATGATTCTGCGGTTCCTTGGGGAGTGAGTCTTGGCTCGCCGGGCAACAAAAAACCCCCGCCGCCGTGAAGCGGTCGAGGGGAGGCGCGCAGGACGAGAAGCTTGGTCAGCCCGCGCGCCGGCCAAGTACTACGAGGATGATGGAGGTGCTCTGCACGAGCCCACTTTCGCCGATGTCCGCCCCCCGGTCAAATCCGTGGACAGTAAATCTCAGGATTTGAGATAACTGTGGCGCGGTTCACGCGGCGGAGGTCAGCCGGGCAGGGGCAGCGCGACGTCGCCCGGCCGGTTGCGCCCGGCGAGGTTCGTCCGCACCAGCGACTCGACCCGCCCCGCCGCCATCGGGCGCGCCACGAGGAAGCCCTGGCCGCGCGGGCAGCCCATCTCCCGCAGCAGCTCCAGCTGCTCGGGCCGCTCGATGCCCTCGGCCACCACCGTCAGCCCGAGGTCGCTGCCGAGCCGGACGATCGTGCGGGTGAGCAGCGTCAGCGTCTCGTCCGCGCCGAGGCCCGCCACGAACGACGGGTCGATCTTGATGATGTCCACCGGGAGCTGCCCGAGGTAGGCCAGCGAGGCGTACCCGGTGCCGAAGTCGTCGATCGCCAGCCGGACGCCGAGGTCGCGCAGCTCCGACAGCCGCGCCACGTTCTGCCCGGCGTCCTCGACGAGGACCTCCTCGCGGACCTCCAGGGTGAGCGCGCTCGGCGCCAGCCCCGTCTCCTCCAGCACCGCCGCGACCGTCTCGGTGAACCGCGGCGCGGCGATCTGCCGGGCGGTGAAGTTCACCGACAGGCCGATGTCCCAGGAGTCGCCGCGCCAGCGGGCGACCTCGCGGCACGCCTCCCGCAGCACCCACTCGCCGAGCGGCACCATCAGGCCGGACTCCTCCGCCGGGCCGATGAACTCCTCCGGCGGCACCGCCTCGCTCCCCCGCCACCAGCGCAGCAGCGCCTCAACCCCGGTCACCCGGGACGTGCCGAGGTCCACCACCGGCTGGAACTCCACCGCGAACTGCTCCTCGGCGAGCGCCGTCTGCAGGTCGCTGCCGAGCTCCAGCCGCCGGACGACGTCGGCGTGCATGTGCGGGGCGTACACCTCGACGCGCCCGCCGCCCGCCTCCTTCGCGCGGGCCATCGCGAGGTCGCCGTTGCGCAGCAGGTCGGCGGCGGAGCGGCGGACCCGGCGGCCCGCGTCGGCGCCGCCGCGGCCGGCGCCGGGCTCCTCCTCGTCCCCGGCGAACGCGATGCCGACACTCGCCGTCAGCACGATGTGCTTGTCGCCCACCTGGTAGGGGTCGACCGAGAGGACGCGCAGCAGCCGCCCGGCGAGCTCGACCGTGGCGCGGGTCTCGCCGTCGTCCGGCGGGAGCTGCACGAGCACGGCGAACTCGTCGCCGCCCCACCGCGCCACCGTGTCGTCCGACAGGACGTTCGCGCGCAGCCGCCGCGCCGCCTGCGCGAGCACCTGGTCGCCGGCCGCGTGCCCCTCCGAGTCGTTCACCGCGGTGAACCCGTCGAGGTCGACGAACACGACGGCGGCCTTCCCGCCGGACGGCTGCCGCGACAGCACCTCCCGCGTCCGCTCCTCGAAGTAGGACCGGTTCGGCAGGCCCGTCAGCCCGTCGTGGAACGTCAGGTGCGCGACCTGCCGCTGCAGCGCCGCCTGCTCGCTCAGGTCCCGCGTCGTCACCAGCAGCCGCGCCGGCGTCCCGGCCGAGCCGCTGTACCGCGAGATCGTCGACTCGGTCGGCAGCCAGGTGCCGTCGGCCGCGCGCACCCGGCACGACACGCGCAACGCGTCGTCGGGCCCGCTGCCGGGCTGCTCGCCCAGGAACTCGGTGAACACCGCCTGGACGCGCGGCAGGTCCTCCGGGTGGACGATCTCACTCAGCGGGCGCCCGAGCAGCTCCTCGGACGTGTAGTGGTACGTCCGCAGCGCACCCGCGCTGGCGTACTGGACGGTCGCGTCCAGGTCGCAGATGAGCACCGCGTCGTTGATGCTCTCCGACAGCGCCCGGAAGTGCTCCTCGCCGGTGTCCACGGCCCGGCGCAGCGCCTCGTTCTCGTGCAGCAGCGCGGCGAGCCGCGCGATCAGCACCAGCGCGGCCGAGCCCGCGGCGATCGACACGCCGGGCTCCAGGCCGTTCTGGCCGGTGAGCGAGTGGCCCCCGATGAACAGCGCCGCCGCCGCGGCGACCGCGGCGGGCGCGATGCCGGGGCCGATCATGCGGCCGCGCTCCTCGCCGTCCACCTCGACGTCCGCCGGGATGTCGTCGACCGGCAGGTCCGGCTCGGCGACCGGGCCCGTCCACGGCACCAGCAGCAGGAGCAGCAGCCCGGCGAGGCGGAGGATGTCGGACGGGTCGTCGGACGGCCCGCCGCCGTCCAGCCGGACGAACGTGCTCACGATGTCGGCGGCGGCGATGGCGGTGAGCGCGCCGTACCCCATCCAGGCGAGCCGCCGGTGCCCGCGGGCCGCGCCGAGGACGAACGGCAGCGCGCCGCAGACGAACACGATGTCGATCAGCGGGTACAGCAGTTCCAGCAGGAACTCCTGCGGCGCCTCCCCCGACCGGTGGTACAGGGTGCCGAACAGCGCGACCCAGCCGAGCACGAACAGCGCGCACGCGCAGACATAGGTGTCGGCCGCATAGCGCAGCCAGGTGCCCGCGTCGCGCGGCAGCCGGATCGGCGCGACGAGCCCCGTGACGAGCGCCACCAGCGCGAACAGGTAGAACAGGTCGGGCACCGACAGGGACAGCGCGGTGCGGCCGGCGCCGTCCGCCAGGGCCCCGCCGAGCGCGCCGACGAACCAGGACGCGGCGGCGATCCCGTACCACCGCCACGACGCGCGCCAGAGCCCGCCCGGCGCGCCCGGCTCCGCCGGGACGCCGTCCGGCCGGCGGGACGACAGCAGCAGCGAGACCGCGGCGGCGCCCGCGGCGCCCGCCTCCGCCCACGCGATGAACGCCCGGCCGCCCCAGCCCAGCAGCGAACCGGTGGCGTACAGCACGCCGACGACCGCGGCCATGGCGACCGGCAGCGCACGCGGCGGCATCCGCCTGGCGTAGTCGCCGCTCATCGCGCCGGTCCCTTCCTGCCCCCGGTGGGGCGTGTCGGCCCCCGCGGACGGTGGACGCCGCACGTCGGGGAAGAGTCGGGTCCACGACCCTCGCCGCCCGTACAACGGGCGGAAGGCCGCGGATCGTGCCCCGCGCAGGGTCGGCGCGGGCCGGTGGCGACCGGCCTGCCTGGGGGGAGCATGCCTGCCGGAGCCGCCTGCCGGAGATCAGCGACGTTGCTGCACTACGGGATCACCGTGTCGCTCACTGTACGTTCGGTAGGTCACGGAGCGATTGAGGCTGAGCGTCCTCCCGGCGACAAACGACCTCGTCGCGGATCCGTTTGGGAGGCCCGAAATGGGATCGTCACCGAATCGGCGGCTTGCCCCCACATGACGCTCGGTGACGGGGAACGACCGGACCGCCGGATGCGTACTACCTACGGGAGGCGTTCATGCGACTGCACACGATCGTCCTGGTCTCGACCGCGGTGCTCCTCGCGGGCTGCTCGTCCTCTTCGTCCGGCGGGGGCGACGACGGCGGCGGACGCACTTCGCCGCCGGTTTCGTCCGGCGCGCCGTCCGGGACGCCCGGAGCGCCCGGCAAGCCGCGCACCGTCGCCGCGGATCTGGAGGTGCCGTGGGCGGTGGCGTTCCTGCCCGGCGGCGACGCGCTCGTGACCGAGCGGGACTCGGGCCGCGTGGTGCGGGTCGCGCCGTCCGGGCAGAAGACGGTCGTCGGCACGGTGCCCGGCGTGGAGGCGCAGAGTGAGGCGGGGCTACTGGGCGTGGCCGTTTCGCCGTCGTACGCGTCCGACCATCTCGTCTACCTGTACTACACGGCCGCGGCGGACAACCGTGTCGCCCGCGCCACCTATGACGGGCGCCTCGGTACGCCCGAGCCGATCGTCACCGGCATCCCGAAGGGCCCCAACCACGACGGCGGGCGGCTCGCGTTCGGCCCCGACAAGATGCTCTACATCACCACCGGCGAGACCGGCGACGGCCCGCTCGCCCAGGACAAGAACTCCCTCGCCGGGAAGATCCTCCGCGTGACGCCCGACGGGAAACCCGCCCCCGGCAACCCGTTCGGCAACCGCGTCTGGACGTACGGGCACCGCAACGTCCAGGGCCTCGCCTGGGACGGCAAGGGCCGCCTCTACGCCACCGAGTTCGGCCAGAACCGCTTCGACGAGATCAACCTGATCCAGAAGGGCAAGAACTACGGCTGGCCCGAGGTCGAGGGCGACGAGGACGGCGACGGCTTCACGAAGCCGCTGCTGACCTGGACGACCGACGAGGCGTCGCCGTCCGGTCTCGCCTACGCGGACGGCTCCCTGTGGGCCGCCGCGCTGCGCGGCGAACGCCTCTGGCAGGTCCCCCTGAACAACGGCAAGGTGGGCCGCCCCGTCGCACACCTCCAGAACGAGTTCGGACGCCTGCGCGCCGTCACCAAGGCCCCCGACGGCACCCTCTGGGTCACGACCAGCAACCGCGACGGCCGCGGCGACCCCGCCCCCAACGACGACCGCATCCTCAGCGTCCGCCCAGACTGACCACCGTCCCGCGCCCATCGGAGGGGCGCGGGACGGCACCGCGTGTCAGGACGCGTGATCAGGACGCGCCGAGCTTCTCCAGGATGAGTTCGCGGGCGCGGCCGGCGTCGGCCTGGCCGCGGGTGGCCTTCATCACGGCGCCGACGAGGGCGCCGGCGGCGGCGACCTTCCCGGCGCGGATCTTGTCGGCCACGTCGGCGTTGTCGGCGATCACCTGGTCGATGACCGAGGACAGCTCGCCCTCGTCGCTGACGACCTTCAGGCCGCGCTTCGCCACGACCTCGTCCGGCGTGCCCTCGCCGGCGAGGACGCCCTCGAACACCTTGCGGGCCAGCTTGTCGTTCAGCTCCCCGGCCGTGATCATCGCCTGCACGCGGGCGACCTGCTCCGGCGTGATCGGCAGGTCGGCCAGCTCGACGCCCTGCTCGGTGGCGCGCCGCGACAGCTCGTTCATCCACCACTTGCGGGCCGCGCCGGCGTCGGTGCCCTGCGCGACCGTCGCCTCGATGAGGTCGACCGCGCCGGCGTTGACGACGTCGCGGAGCTCCAGGTCCGACAGGTTCCACTCGGCCTGGATGCGGCGCCGGCGCGCCGCCGGGAGCTCCGGCAGGGACGCGCGCAGCTCCGCCACCCAGTCCCGGGACGGCGCCATCGGCACCAGGTCGGGCTCGGGGAAGTAGCGGTAGTCCTGCGCCTCCTCCTTGCTGCGCCCGCTCGTGGTGCGGCCGGTGTCCTCGTGGAAGTGGCGGGTCTCCTGGACGATGCGGCCGCCGGCGTCCAGCACGCCGGCCTGCCGCTCGATCTCCGACCGGACGGCCCGCTCCACCGACCGCAGCGAGTTGACGTTCTTGGTCTCGGTGCGGGTGCCCCACTCGGACGCGCCGCGCGGCATCAGCGAGACGTTCACGTCGCAGCGCATCGAGCCCTGCTCCATGCGGACGTCCGACACGCCGAGCGACCGGACCAGCTCGCGCAGCTCCGTCGCGTACGCGCGCGCAACCAGCGGCGCCTTGTCGCCGGTCGCCGGGATCGGCTTGGTGACGATCTCCACCAGCGGGATGCCGGCCCGGTTGTAGTCGACCAGCGAGTACTCGGCGCCGTGGATGCGCCCGGTCGAGCCGCCGACGTGCAGCGACTTGCCGGTGTCCTCCTCCATGTGGACGCGCTCGATCTCGATCCGGTACGTCTCGCCGTCGACCTCGACCTCCAGGTGGCCGTCCACGCACAGCGGCTCGTCGTACTGCGAGATCTGGAAGTTCTTCGGCATGTCCGGATAGAAGTAGTTCTTCCGGGCGAACCGGCACCACTCCACGATGTCGCAGTTCAGCGCCAGGCCGATCTTGATGATGCCCTCGATCGCCGCGTGGTTGGTCACCGGCAGCGCCCCCGGCAGCCCGAGGCACACCGGGCACACCTGCGTGTTCGGCTCCGCGCCGAACTCCGTCGGGCAGCCGCAGAACATCTTCGACGCGGTGCCGAGCTCGATGTGCGTCTCGATCCCGAGGACCGGCTCGTACTTCGCCAGCGCCTCGTCGTAGTCCATCAGCGTCGGGGTGGTCACTTCGCCTCCACCAGTTCCGGGGCCTGCGCCAGCAGCGGGCCGCCCCAGCGGTCTTCCAGGGCCCGCTCGACGGCGGCGCCGACGCGGTACACGCGGTCGTCGCCGAGGACGGGGGCCATGATCTGCAGGCCGACGGGCAGGCCGTCCGCCAGGCCGCACGGCACCGAGATCGCGGCGTTGCCGGTGAGGTTCGCCGGGATCGTGCACAGGTCGGCCAGGTACATCGCGATCGGGTCGTCGGCGCGCTCGCCGACCGGGAACGCGGTGGTCGGCGTGGTCGGCGAGACCAGCACGTCCACCTGCTCGAACGCCGCCTCGAAGTCGCGCTTGATCAGCGTGCGGACCTGCTGCGCCTTGCCGTAGTAGGCGTCGTAGTAGCCGGACGACAGCGCGTAGGTGCCGAGCATGATGCGCCGCTTGACCTCGGGCCCGAAGCCCTCGGCGCGGGTCAGCGCCATGACCTCCTCGGCGCTGCGGGTGCCGTCGTCGCCGACGCGCAGGCCGTACCGCATGGCGTCGAACCGCGCCAGGTTGGACGAGCACTCCGACGGCGCGATGAGGTAGTAGGCGGGCAGCGCGTAGGCGAAGTGCGGGCAGGACACCTCGACGACCTTCGCGCCGAGCGACTCCAGCAGCTCGACCGCCTCGTTGAACCGGGCGGACACGCCCGGCTGGTAGCCGTCGCCGGCGAACTCCTTGACGACGCCGACCCGCAGCCCGTTGACGTCGGCGCGGCGCGCGGCCTCCACGACCGGCGGGACGGCCTCGCTCACCGAGGTGGAGTCCATCGGGTCGTGGCCGCTGAACGCCTCGTGCAGCAGCGCCGCGTCGAGCACGTTCCGGGCGAACGGGCCAGGCGTGTCGAGCGACGACGCGAACGCGATCACGCCGTACCGGGAGGAGCCGCCGTAGGTCGGCTTCATGCCCACGATGCCGGTGACGGCGGCGGGCTGCCGGATGGAGCCGCCCGTGTCGGTGCCGGTCGACAGCGGCGCCTCGTACGCGGCGACCGCCGCCGACGACCCGCCGGACGAGCCGCCGGGGACGCGCTCCAGGTCCCACGGGTTGCGGGACACGCCGTAGGCGCTGTTCTCCGTGGACGAGCCCATCGCGAACTCGTCCATGTTCGTCTTGCCGAGGATCACCAGGCCGGCCTGCCGCAGCCGCGCCGTCACGGTCGCGTCGTACGGCGGCCGCCAGCCCTCCAGGATCTTGGACCCGGCGGTGGTGGGCATGTCGGCGGTGGTGAAGACGTCCTTGTGCGCGATCGGGACGCCCGCCAGCGGGCCGAGCTCGGCCCCGGCCGCACGCCGCTCGTCCACCTGCCGGGCCTGCGCCAGCGTCGTCTCGCGGTCGACGTGCAGGAACGCGTTGACCTGCGCGTCCACGGCGGCGATGCGGTCGAGGTGCGCCTCGGCCACCTCGACGGCCGACACCTCACCGGCGGCGAGCAGCTCGCCGAGCTCCGCCGCACCCTTCCTGACCAGTTCACTCATCCGCTCAGGCCTCCTCGTCCAGAATCCGCGGCACGCGGAAACGCTGCTCCTCGGCCGCCGGGGCACCGGAGAGGGCCTGCTCGGGGGTGAGGCACGGGCGTACCTCGTCCTCCCGGTAGACGTTGGTCAGCGGCAGCGCGTGCGAGGTGGGCGGGATGTCCTCCGCCGCGACCTCCTGCACCCGCGCGACCGCGGAGATGATCTGGTCGAGCTGGGCGGCGAGACGGTCGAGCTCGTCGTCGCCGAGCGCCAGCCGGGACAGCCGGGCGAGGTGCGACACCTCGTCACGGGTGATGGCGGACATGATGGAAACCGTTCCTGCGATGAAGTGGGTTCCCGCCCATCCTATGGGCCGAGCACCCGCGGGCCCGCCCGGTTTACGCAGGCACGATCGCGGCGCGCCGTTTCATCTCCGCACACGGGGAACTCTCCCCTCGTCCACCCCCGGGACGACGAGAGGAGCCCGCCGTGACCATCGGCGGCAGCATCGCCCTGATCATCATCGGCGCGATCCTGGCCTACGCGGTCAACTACGAGTTCAGCGGCATCGACATCCGCCTGGTCGGCGTGATCCTGATGATCGGCGGCCTGATCGGCCTGGTCATCGGCATCGTCCGGATCGTGTCCGCCCGCCGCGCCGTCGACCGCCGCCCCCCGCCGGCCGTCCGCGAGGAGTACTACACCGACGACTACGAACCCCGCCGCCGCTACTGACCACCGCGGCGCCCCGGCCACCGGAGCGCGGGCAGGCACGCGGAGCGAGTTCTGCGAGCGCAGCGGGCCTGCCCGCCGAGCCGGGCGACCGCAGCGACACGCCACGAACCCGCACGGTCATAAGGACCAGAACCGTGGCGTGAGGATCGACCGGCTCGTGACGGGGGTTCCAGGGGGTCGCCCCCCTGGGAGATCAAGCCGCGGGTTCGGGGGCCTTGCGGGAGTGGCGGCGGAGCCAGGCGGTGGCGGCCGCGGCGTCCATCGGGCGGCCGAAGTGCCAGCCCTGGGCGGCGTCGCAGCCCATCTCGCGGAGGGTCTCGGCGGTGGCCGGGTCCTCGACGCCCTCGGCGACCGAGCGCAGGCCGAGGGTGCGGACGAGGTCGACGATGGAGCGGACGATGACGGCGTCGTCGGTGGAGTCGGCGAGCCGGTGCACGAACGAGGCGTCGATCTTGATCTCCTCGACGGGGAGCCGCTTCAGCCGGACGAGGGAGGAGTAGCCGGTGCCGAAGTCGTCCAGGCTGAGCGGGATGCCGAGGGCGGCGAGGGCGCCGACGGTCTCGGAGGCGTAGGCGGGCTCGTTCATCAGGATCCGCTCGGTGATCTCCAGCTGGAGCGCGGCGGCGGGCAGGCCGCGGGCGAGCAGGCCCTCCTCGATCGTCTCGGCGAGGCCGGTGTCGAGGAGGTCGCGGCCGGAGACGTTCACGGCGACCTGGACGGCGAGGTCCTCCCGCCACCAGGCGGCGGTCTGCGCGAGCGCGGCGGTCACGACATGGTGGGTGATCGAGCGCATCAGGTACGTCTGCTCGGCGACGGACAGGAACGCCTCGGGTTCGAGGACGCCCTGGTCGGGGTGGCGCCAGCGCAGCAGCGCCTCCATGCCGACGAGCTGGCCGTCCCGCAGCGAGACCTTCGGCTGGTAGAACAGCTCCAGCTCGGAGCGGTCGATGGCGCGGCGCAGGTCGCCGAGCATGCTGAGCCGCGCCGGGGAGTTGCGGTCCTTGCCGGGCGAGTAGGTCTCGACGCCGGTGCGGGCCTCCTTGGCGTTGTACATCGCGACGTCGGCGCGCTGCAGGAGCAGCTCGAAGTCGGGGGCGTGGTCGGGGAACAGCGCGATGCCGACGCTGGCCTCAAGGTCGAACGACATGCCGTCCAGCCGGACGGGCTCGCTGAGCGCGGCGCGCAGCCTGGCGGCGACCTCGCGGGCGGCGGCCTCGTCCCGGACGGTCGGCAGCAGCACCGCGAACTCGTCGCCGCCGAGCCGCGCCACGAGGTCGCCGGGGCGGACGCTGTGGGTGAGCCGGTGCGCGACGAGTTGCAGGAGCCGGTCGCCGGTGGGGTGGCCGAGGGTGTCGTTGACCTCCTTGAAGCGGTCGAGGTCGAGGAGGAACAGCCCGGCGCGGTGGTCCGGCGGGTCGGCGGGCCTGCGGCGCCGGGAGCCGAGCCGGCCGGGGCGGTGCCGCTCGGCGCCGCGCTTGGGCGCGCCGTGGTGCTCGGCGCCGCGGCTCTTGGCGCCGCGCGCCTCGGCGAGCGCCTCCTCGGTGCGGACGATCAGCAGTTTGCGGTTGGGCAGCCCGGTCAGCCCGTCGTGCAGGGCCTGGTGCTCGCGCCGGACGGAGACCGAGGCGTTCATGTAGACGGCGATGAACGGCAGGACGATCAGCGGCACGAACAGGGCGGACCGGTCCATGGCGACGACCATCAGCGGGGCCAGCCCGAGCAGGGCCAGGTGGACCAGGATCTGGTAGCCGAGGTCGAAGCGGAGCGCCTTCACCAGCGAGACCCGCTCGTGCAGGGCGACGGCGGAGCCGACGAGGGTGTCGTTGCAGACGAAGTACACGGCGCCGGCGAGGGCGATCGCGGGCAGGTCGGAGCCCTGCGGCACCCACAGGCTGGACGGGGTCGCGAGGTTGCCCGACAGCGCGAGGACGAGCTGCGCGGCGGCGAGGCTGAGGGTGTACTGGGCGGCGTTGAAGGCGATCCGGTGCGGGGCGCGGCCGCGGAAGATGCCGCAGGTGATGACGGCGACGGCCTGGAGCGCGGCGGCGATGGGCAGGCCGGCGTACAGCAGCGCCGCGAACGAGAACGTGGTGGAGGTGGTGGCGCCGTTGTTCTCCGTGGAGCCCGGCGTGATGATCGGGCGCATCTCGCCGAAGATGATGAAGCAGCCGAGGATCCAGAAGACGGGCGTGCCGACGAGGGCGTCCAGGTCGGCCGCGCTCAGCCCGGAGAACGCGGCCCCGCCGGCCGTGATGCCGAGCAGGACGACCACGACGAAGTAGATCCACAACGGGGAGCCGCGGCGCGGTGCCGTGTTCCGCGTATTGTTCGGGTCCTTCATCACATCCTCGGGGGGAGGTTCGGGGGGCCGGCCCCCGGCACCGGGCGTCCCCGCTCCCGGGGGGACGCCTCCCGGGTGTTACGTCCGGAGATTCAGGTGTAGGTCGTGATGAGTGGGAGGGTACGGCCTTTGGTCAACTTCGCGAAACCGATTGCGTACGTTCCGTTATGCCGTATCACACCCACCGCTCACCGTTGGGTGATCGTAGTGTACCCCTGAGTAACGCGATGCTGGTCGGACCCCCATGACCACGCGGCGTTATTCGTCGGCGCGCAAAGTTACGTTTTTGGCCGCATCTGGCCCGTCGGCGAGCAGCACGCGGAAGCCGTCCTCCGCCAGGACCGGTACGCCCAGCTTGACGGCTTTGTCGTATTTCGACCCTGGACTGTCGCCGACGACCACGAAGCCGGTTTTCTTCGACACCGAGCCGGACACCTTGCCGCCGAGCCGCTGCACCGCCTCGGTCGCCGAGTCGCGGCTGTACTCCGCGAGCGAACCGGTGATCACCACGGTGACGCCCTCCAGCGGGCGCGGGCCCGCGGCGCCCTCGTCCTCCATCCGGACGCCAGCGGCCCGCCACTTGTCGACGATCTCCCGGTGCCAGTCGACCGCGAACCAGTTCTTGATCGACGCCGCGATCGTCGGCCCGACGCCGTCGACCGCCGCCAGCTCCTCCTCGGTCGCGGCCGCGATCGCGTCCATCGAGCGCATCTCGCGGGCGAGGTCGCGCGCGGCCGACGGCCCCACGTGCCGGATCGACAGCGCCACCAGCACCCGCCACAGCGGCTGCCGCTTGGCCTTCTCCAACTCCTCGAAGAGGATCTCGACCGTCTTCTTCGGCTCGCCCTCCTTGTTGGCGAAGAACGACACGACCTTCGGCTCGCCGGTCTTCGGGTCGGTCTTGGCCGTGCCGGTCTTGGAGTCGAGCACCAGGCTCCGGATCGGCAGCAGCTGCTCGACCGTCAGGTGGAACAGGTCGCCCTCGTTCTTCACCGGCGGGTCGGACGGCTCCAGCGGCTGCGTCAGCGCGGTCGCCGCGACATAGCCGAGCGCCTCGACGTCGAGCGCGTTGCGGCTCGCCACGAAGTACAGCCGCTCGCGCAGCTGCCCCGGGCAGTACTGAGCGTTGGGGCACCGGATGTCGGCGTCGCCCTCCTTCTCGTACGCCAGCTCGGTGCCGCACTCGGGGCAGTGCGACGGCATCTCGAACTCGCGCTCGGAGCCGTCCCGCAGCGCGGTCACCGGCGCGACGATCTCCGGGATGACGTCGCCGGCCTTGCGCAGCACGACGGTGTCGCCGATCAGCACGCCCTTGCGCTTGACCTCGCCCGCGTTGTGCAGCGTGGCCCGGTCGACGGTGGAGCCCGCGACTTTCACCGGCTCCATCACGCCGAACGGGGTGATGCGCCCGGTGCGCCCGACGCCGACCTTGATGTCGAGGAGCCGGGTGTTGACCTCCTCCGGCGGGTACTTCCACGCGATGGCCCAGCGCGGCGCCCGGCTCGTCGACCCGAGCCGCCGCTGCAGGGAGAACTCGTCGACCTTCACCACGACGCCGTCGATCTCGTAGGCGGGGTCGTGCCGGTTCTCGCCGTACTCGGCGATGTACTCGCGGACGGCGTCGAGCCCGCCGACGACCTTGTACCGGTCGCTGACCGGCAGCCCCCAGCCGCGCATCAGCTCGTACGCCCCGGACTGGCTCTCCGGCTGCGTCCCGCCCCGCCAGGCGCCGAACCCGTGGACGAGCATGCCGAGCGGCCGGTGCGCGGTGACCCGCGGGTCCTTCTGCCGCAGCGACCCCGCCGCCGCGTTGCGCGGGTTGGCGAACGGCTCCTTGCCCGCCTCCACCTGCGCGGCGTTGACCTGCTCGAACCCGGCGACCGGCAGGAACACCTCGCCGCGGACCTCCAGCACGTCCGGCCAGCCGTCGCCGGCCAGCCGGTCCGGGATGTCGGCGATCGTGCGGATGTTGTTGGTGACGTCCTCGCCGGTGCGCCCGTCGCCGCGGGTGACGCCGCGCGTCAGCCGCCCGCCCTCGTAGGTCAGCGCGATCGCCAGGCCGTCGATCTTCAGCTCGCACAGGTAGCCGGCGACGGTGCCGACCTCCTTGACGACCCGCTCGTCCCACGCGAGCAGCTCGTCGGCGCTCATCGCGTTGTCGAGGCTCTGCATCCGCTCCAGGTGACCGACCGTCGCGAAGTCGGTGACGATCGGCGCGCCGACCTTCTGCGTCGGCGAGTCGGGGGTGACCAGTTCGGGATGCCGCTCCTCCAGCGCGCCGATCTCCCGCATGCGGGCGTCGTACTCGGCGTCGGTGAGCGTCGGCTGGTCGAGGACGTAGTACCTGTAGTTGGCCTCCTCGAGCTCCCGGCTCAGCTCGAGGTGCCGCTGCCGTGCCTCCGCGGGAACGCCATCGCTCATGGTCATGCCCCCATTGTCGCCAACGCGTCCGACATTATGACCCGTGACGCACCCTGGTCATCCGCCTTCTTGGCGGCCCGCCGACCCGCTGGTGGGACGGCCCCTCCGGTCACTCGTCCGCGGCTTCGTAGAGCATCCGGGCGGTGTCGCGGCAGCGCTTGAGGGCGTCGCGGACATAGCGGGGCGACGCGCCCGCCATGCCGCAGGCGGGGGTGATCACGACCTGCCGGGCGAGCTGCGCGGGCGGGAAGCCGAGCCGCCGCCACAGGCCCTTCACCGGCTCGCCGGTCGCCTGGAGGGACGGCAGCGCGGCGTCGGTGCCGGGCACGGCGCCGAGGAACAGCCCGATCCCGGCGTCGATGGTCTCGCCCACCGCGTCGTCGTCGCGCTTCGGCACGAGGCGCAGGTCGACCGAGATCGCCTTCGCGCCGGCGCCGCGCAGCAGCCCGTACGGGACGTTCCGGGCGCAGCAGTGCACCACCGGGTAGGCGCCGGCGGCGTCGATCACCGTGCGGAGGGCGTCCTCGGCGACGGGCTCCTCGACGGCGCGGAGCCGCGAGAAGCCGCTGGCCGTCGGGACCGTCCCGGCCAGCGCGGCGGGCAGGCCCGGCTCGTCCAGCTGCAGGACGATCTCCGCCGCGGGCAGCCGCCGCCGGACGTCCGCGACGTGCGCGGCCACGCCCTCGGCGAGCGAGGCGGTCAGGTCCCGGACGGCGCCCGGGTCCTTCAGCGCCCGGTCGCCGTGCCGCAGCTCGATCGTGGACGCCAGCGTCCACGGCCCGCACACCTGGATCTTGAACGGCCCGTCGTGGCCGCCCGCGACCTCCTCCAGCACGTCGAGGTCGCGGGCCAGGTGGTCGCGGGAGCGCAGCGTGTCGCGGCCCGGCCGGTCGGAGAACCGCCAGCCGGACGGCTCGACCCGCACCGGCATGTCGATCAGCAGCCCGGCGGTCCGGCCGGTGAGGTCGGCGCCGGGGCCGCGCGCGGGCAGCTCCGGCAGGTGCGGCAGGTCGGGAAGCTCGCCGAGGACCACCCGCAGGGCCTCCGCCGGGTCGTCCCCCGGATACGACCCCACCCCGGTCGCCGTCCCCGCCTGCCACGGGTAGCTCGTCGTCACGTCCCCGACCCTATCGGCGCAGTGATCAGACCAGGTCCGCGAGCCGGTCGAGGTAGCGGAGCGTCGCGTCCTCGGGCTCGGTCCTCAGGTTGAACAGCACCTCGTCGACGCCGGCGTCCGCCAGCTCGGCGACGGCCTCCTTCTTCCCGGGCACGCCGAACAGGGTGACCGGCACTCTGCGGCCGGCCCGCTCCCGCAGCTCGGAGATCTGCGCCGCCAGCGTGTCCGTGCCGCGCCCGTAGATCGGCATCCAGCCGTCGCCGAACTCGACCACCCGGTCGAACGTCGTCGCGCCGGACCCGCCGATCATCACGGGCGGGTGCGGGTCCTGGACGGGCTTCGGGTAGGAGAACACCGGGTCGAAGTCGACGAACTCGCCGTGGAACTCCGCCTGCTCCTTCGTCCACAGCTCCTTGACGGCCAGCACGCGCTCGCGGAGCAGCCGCATCCGCGTCCTCGGGTCGGTGCCGTGGTTGCGCATCTCCTCCCGGTTCCAGCCGGCGCCGACGCCGAGCACCGCCCGCCCGCCGGAGACCAGGTCGAGGGACGCGACCTCCTTCGCCAGCACGATCGGGTCGCGCTGGACGACCAGCGCGATGCCCGTCCCGACGCGCAGCCGCTCCGTCACCGCCGCCGCCGCGGTCAGCGCCACGAAGGGGTCGAGCGTCCGGTAGTACTTCCGGGGCAGCTCCGCCCCGCCGGGCCACGGCGACTCCCGCTTCACCGGGATGTGCGTGTGCTCGGCCAGGTACAGCGACCCGAGCCCGCGCTCCTCCAGCGCCCGCCCGAGCGCCGCCGGACCGATCCCGTCATCCGTCACGAACGTCGAAACACCGAACTTCACAGCCGCCTCCCAAGTTCCGTCCAGGAGACGATAGGCCAACCGGTCACAGCGGCAAGGACCCCGCACACCCCCAGCCCCTCCAGGTCACCTCGGCGTTCGGGGCTTGGGGGTCGGAGAGTGCGGGGTCAAACAGCGCGCGGTCAGGCCGGGACGCGGGTGGTGTCGGCGATCGTGGCGGACGCGAGGACGCGGTCGCCGGCGTAGAGGACGGCGGCCTGGCCCGTCGCGACGCCGCGGGCCGGCGTGGCGAGGGTCATGCGCAGCTCGTCGCCGTGCGGCTCGGCGGTGCAGTCGTAGACCTCGCCGTGCGCGCGGAGCTGGACCTGGCAGGCGAAGGGGCCCTCCGGGACGTCGCCCAGCCACACGGCGCGCTCGCCGGTGATCTCGCGGACGTCCAGCTGCTCGCGCGGCCCGACGGTCACCGTGTTCGTGACCGGGGAGATGTCGAGGACGTAGCGGGGCCGGCCGTCCGGCGCCGGGGTGCCGAGGCGCAGGCCCTTGCGCTGGCCGATCGTGTAGGCGTAGGCGCCGTCGTGCTCGCCGACCTCGTTGCCGTCGGTGTCGACGATCGGGCCCCTGGCGGCGCCGAGCCGCTCGGCGAGGAAGCCGCGGGTGTCGCCGTCGGCGATGAAGCAGATGTCGTGGCTGTCCGGCTTGTCGGCGACCTGGAGGCCGCGCCGCTCCGCCTCGCGCCGGATGTCGGCCTTGGAGGTGTCGCCGAGCGGGAACAGCGCGTGCGCGAGCTGCTCGGGGGTGCAGACGGCCAGCACGTAGGACTGGTCCTTGGCCGGGTCGACGGCGCGGCGCAGGACGCCGCCCTCCAGGCGGGCGTAGTGGCCGGTGCAGACGGCGTCGAACCCGAGCGCCATGGCGCGGTCGAGCAGCGCGGCGAACTTGATCTTCTCGTTGCAGCGCAGGCACGGGTTCGGGGTGCGGCCGGCGGCGTACTCGCTGACGAAGTCCTCGACGACGTCCTGGTGGAAGCGTTCGGCGAGGTCCCAGACGTAGAAGGGGATGCCGATCACGTCGGCGGCGCGCCGGGCGTCGCGGGAGTCCTCCAGGGTGCAGCAGCCGCGCGCCCCCGTCCGGTAGGACTGCGGGTTGCTGGACAGGGCCATGTGGACCCCGGTGACGTCGTGCCCGGCCTCGGCGGCGCGGGCGGCGGCCACGGCGGAGTCGACGCCGCCCGACATGGCGGCGAGAACGCGCAGAGTCATAGTCCTTCGAGGGTACGCGGCGTGGCCCGGTCCGCCGTCCGCATTTCCGCGTACGATTGGGGCCGCTATGGGAATCTTCCGCCGTCCGCGCGAGGCGTCCACCGTCGTACCGCCCGCGATCAGCGAGTTCTGGGAGTGGTGGGCGCAGGCCCGCCCCACCATCGAGGCGTCGCTGGCCGCCGGGCCCGAACCCGACGCGGCCGAGGCCGCCGTGCCCGGCGAGGGGCTGTCGGCCGAGACGATCGAGGAGCTGTCCCGCCGCGTCCACAAGATCCATCCGGGGCTGCAGTGGGAGATCGGCGGCGCCGACGACCGGAGTCCGTCGCTGACCGTGACCGGCGGCGGCGACCCCGAGCTGCGCGGCCTCACCGAGCGCTGGGCCCGCTCCGCGCCCTCCGGGGCCGCGGCCGGCGGCTGGAGCTTCCACCCGGCGCGCCAGGCCGACCCGGAGATGCTGTCGCAGGACCTCATCCTCGGCGACCACGAGTTCGACCTGGAGTACGTCCGGCTGGGCATGCGCGCCGACGCCGACCGCGCCCGCGTGCACATCACCGCCTACCACCCCGACTTCCTGTTCGTCGCCGAGGAGCAGCAGCTCCAGGTGGCGCTGAACGTCCTGTACTGGGCGCTCGGCGAGGACGACGTGGCCCGCTGGATCGGCGAGGTCGCGATCGCGACGGAGGCGCCGATCGACGCGCTGGTGCCGTCGATGCTGCCCGCCGTCGTCGAGCAGGTCGCCGAGCCGTTCGCCGAGCCCGCCTGGCTGACCGGCGAGGGCCGCACCCCGCGCGGGCACCCGGCCCGCCTCGGCGCCCGGTTCCCGCTGCACCGGCAGGACTACCCGCTCTGCGACCTGCACGTGGCGATCACCGTCCCGTACGCCAACAGCAACCCCGACCGGCTGCCGGTCGAGCCGTCGGCGGGCGCGCTGCGCTCGTTCGAGAAGAAGCTGGCGAAGCTCGGCGACCGGGCGGTCCTCGCCGTCCGGGAGACGGGCGACGGCCTGCGGGTCTTCCACCTGTACGCCGACCCCGACTCGGGCGTCATCTCCGAGCTCGACCAGCTCGCCGCGGGCTGGCCGGAGGGCAAGGCCAAGGTCGCCTCCACCGCCGACCCCGGCTGGAAGGCCCTCGCGCCCTACCAGCCGTGAGAAGCCGCGCGCCCTACCAGCCCCGGCGCGTGGCGTCGACCTTGCGCCAGCGGGCCTCGCAGAACGAGTAGAGGCCGAAGGTGAGGACGCCGGCGGCGACGGCCGCGAGGCCCCAGGCGCCGGCGGGGGTGTCGGCGAACTCGCGGAGCGTGCCGTCGAGGCCGCGGGCCTTGTCCGGCTGGAACGTGGCGGCCGCGTAGGCGAGGAACGCGCCGGCGGCGAGGCCGACCAGGCCGCGGGCGGCGTTCCCGACGATGCCGAGGGGCTGGACGGACCGCCGCGCCGCCCTGCCCATCTTGGCGGTCTCCAACTCGTCCAGGAAGCCGCGGCGGACGGCGCCGACGACCACGATCACGCCCCAGACCACGAACCCGGCGGCGATCGCCAGGACGAGCCAGCGGCCGCCGGGCTCGCCCATCAGCCGCGCCGTGATGGTCTGGGACTGCCGGTCGCTCGACGTGCCGTGGTGGCCGAACAGGAACGCCAGGGTTCCCGCGCAGCCCGCCGTGTACATGACGGCGCGCCCCGCCGAGCCCAGCCGCTTGGTGGGCTTGTCACCGTCCTCTACGGGACGCCCGTACAGGACCTCGGCGAGCTGCCAGAGGGCGAGCGCGGCGAAACCGGCCGCCATCAGCCCGAGGACGACCGGGCCGCCCGGCTTCTCGGCGACCGCCTCCAGCGCGCCCTTGCGGTCGGCCTCCTTCCCGCCGCCGCCGAACGCCACCTGGAGGGCGAGCCAGCCGATGAGGAGGTAGAGGAGTCCGCGGGCGGCGAGACCCGCCCGGGACAGGTGGTGGAACCAGGGGTGTCCCGCCGCCTGCTTGATGCCGTCGCTCACGTCCGTCGTCACGGGCAACGCCGTCCCCGTTCAAGAGAAGGTCAAACCCGGGGCGGACCGGCCGGCGGTCAGCTGAGGCCGGCGCGGCGCGCGCGTTCCACCACCGGGCCGATGGCGTCGGCGAGGGCCTTCACGTCCGCCTCGGTGGAGGTGTGGCCGAGCGTGAAGCGCAGCGAACCGCGGGCGCGCTCGGTGCTCGCGTCCATCGCGAGCAGGACATGGCTGGGCTGGGAGACGCCGGCCGAGCACGCCGACCCGGTGGAGCAGGCGATGCCGCGCGCGTCCAGCAGCATGAGCAGGGCGTCGCCCTCGCAGCCGGGGAAGGAGAAGTGGGCGTTGCCGGGGAGGCGGTCGACGGGGTCGCCGTTCAGGACGGCGTCCGGCACGGCGGCGCGGACGGCGTCGATCAGCCGGTCGCGCAGCTCGGTGAGCCGGCGCGCCTCGGCCTCCCGGCGGGCGACGGTGGCCTGGACGGCGGCGGCGAACCCGGCGATGGCCGGGGTGTCGAGCGTCCCGGACCGGACGTCGCGCTCCTGGCCGCCGCCGTGCAGCAGGGGCACCGGGTCCAGGAAGACGGGTTCTTTGGGCTTGGCGAGCAGCAGCGCGCCGACGCCGATCGGGCCGCCGAGCTTGTGGCCGGTAATGGTCAGGGCCTGCGCACCGCTCACCGCGAAGCCGACGGGCAGCTGCCCGGCGGCCTGGACGGCGTCGGTGTGCAGGGGGACGCCGCGTTCGCGGGCGGCGGCGGCGAGCTCGGCGACCGGCTGGACCGTCCCGACCTCGTTGTTGGCCCACATCACGGTGGTGAGCGCCACGTCGTCGCCGGAGCCGAGCGCGTCGCGGAGCGTCTCGGGGCGGACGCGGCCCAGCCCGTCCACCGGGAGCCACTCGACCTTCGCGCCCTCGTGGTCGGCGAGCCACTGCACCGCGTCCATGACGGCGTGGTGCTCCACGGCGCCCGCCAGCACGCGGGTGCGGGCGGGGTCGGCGGCGCGGCGGGCCCAGAACACGCCTTTGACCGCGAGGTTGTCGGCCTCGGTGCCGCCCGAGGTGAACACGACCTCGCTGGGCCGGGCGTCGAACGCCTCGGCGATGATCTCGCGGGACTCCTCGACGACGCGGCGGGCGCGCCGTCCCACCGCGTGCAGGGAGGACGGGTTCCCCAGCTCGCGCAACTCCGCCGTCATCGCCTCGACGGCCTCGGGCAGCATCGGGGTCGTCGCCGCATGGTCGAGGTAGGTCACCACGCGGTCAACATTATCCGCGCCGGTCCTGTTCCCCGCCGTCGCCCGTGCCGTTGCGCGCGGGGGCGGGAATAGCCGCCGGGGAGGGCCGGTTCACCGTCTGTACCGTCCAGCCGGTACAGTAGGAGGATCATGACGAAAGACGCCCTTCTGGACGCCGCCGAGGCCGTGCTCTCCGAGCAGGGCACGCAGGCGCTGACGCTCATCGCGGTCGCCGACCGCGCCGGCGTCAGCAAGGGAGGGCTGCTCTACCACTTCCCCACCAAGGAGGCGCTCGTCCGGGCCATGGTGGCGCGGGTCATCGAGGAGTTCGACGACCTGATCGCCGCCTACGTCGACGCGTACGGGGACGGCGTGCCGAGCGCCTACACCCGCGCCTACGTCGAGGCCACGTTCGAGATCCTCACCGGGGAGGCCCGCGCCTACCGGCGCTGGTCGGCCATCACGGCCGCCGCGGCGGACCCGGAGCAGGGCGAGCCGCTGAACGCGGCGATGCGCCGCTGGCACGGCCGCGACCCCGCCGAGGACCCGGACCCGGGCGCCGCGACGGTCGTCCGGCTCGCGGCCGAGGGCCTCTGGGAAGTGGTGAGCCATGATCCCGAGCTGTACGACGCCGCGCAGCTCGAAGCACTGAAACGGCGGCTGCTGGACCTTCTGGAGCGATGACGGGGGCACCGGCCCCCTGACTCCCGTCCCGCCCGCCCCACCCCACCCCGAACCACCGCGAGCGGCCCTGCACGGCACTGCCGTGCGGGGACGCCCGTGTGACACCGGGCCGCCTCGCGGTCCGGAGTTCCGTCGTGACGACGCCGCGCGAGCGGCGCCGCAACCGGGGGCCGCCCGCCCCGCCGAGCCGAGAAAGAGGTGAACCATGCTGTTCCGTGCCCGCACCGGATCGTTCCTGACCTTCGCGCTGGCCGGCCTGCTGACCGGAGTGTGGGTGGCGCGCATGCCCGCGCTGGCCGCCAAGTTCGGGACGACCGAGGGCGAGATCGGCATCGTCGTCCTCGTCTGGGGGCTCGGCGCCATCGCGGCCATGCAGGCGCTGCGCGGCGTCATGGCGCGCGCGGGCAGCCGGACGGTGCTCCGCGTGGCGCTGCCGCTGACCGCGCTGTCCTATGTGGCGGTCGCGCTCGCACCTACCTACGGGGTGCTGCTCGCGGCGGTCGCGCTGTTCGGCATGACGTTCGGGATCACCGACATCGCGATGAACGCGCAGGGCAGCGTCGTCGAGCGGGCGTACCGCCGGTCCATCATGAGCGGCATGCACGCCGGATGGTGCGTGGGCGCGATGAGCGGCGGGGTGTTCGGCGTCGCGACCGCCGCCGCCGGGCTCGGCTTCACCACGACCGTGCTGACCGCCGCGCTGGTGGCGCTGCCCGCGAGCCTCGCGCTCGGCCGCACCTACCTGCCGGATCCGCCGTCGCCGGCCGAGGCCGGGGCGGGCCGCAAGGCGCGCCGTCTGCCCCCGGCCGTCTACCTGATCGGGGTCCTCGGGTTCATCGCGTTCATGACCGAGGGGTCGATCGCCGACTGGAGCGGTCTGCTCCTGCACGAGGAGCTCGGCGCCACGGAGGCCGTCGCGGCCGTCGGGTACCCGGTGTTCGAGCTGGCGATGCTGCTGGGCCGGCTCGTCGGCGACCGCGTCCGGATGCGCGTCGGCACCCGCCGGCTGCTGACCGGCGCGGGCCTCGGCACCGCCGTCGGCATGACCGTCGTCGTGCTGGCGCCGACCCCGGCCGTCGCGATCGCCGGGTTCTTCGTGACCGGGCTGGTCGTCTGCACGGTCGTCCCCACGACGATCTCGCTGGCGGGGACCGCGGCGCCGGACCGTCCCGCCGCGGCCGTCGCCCAGGTCGGCGCGATGGGCTACGGCGGGCTGCTGCTCGGCCCGGTCGTGGTCGGCTTCCTCTCGGACGCCACCTCGCTGCGCGTCGGCGTCGGCACGGTCGTCGTCCTCGCGCTGCTCATCGCCGCCGGAGCGCGCTTCGTGCCGCTCCGCTCCGGCATCGACGTGACGGCCGCCGCCGTGCCCGAGCAGGCCGCCAAGACCGGCCCCACCGACCCCAGCGACACCCGGCCCGAACCCGTCGCCGCCTGACCCCCGGCGGCCGGGCTCGCAATCCGATATAACCCAATGCGGAATCATTGCGGGGAGAATCCCCGCGGGTGATGGGGGCGGTCCATGGCGGGATGGCGGGTTCCGGGGTACAGCGAGCTGCGCGTGCTCGGCGAGGGCGCGCAAGGGCGGGTCGTCCTGGCGCGGCACGACGCGACGGGACGCCCCGCGGCGATCAAGTACCTCGGGGAGTCGCTCGCCGGGGACGCGGAGTTCCGGGAGCGGTTCCGCGGCGAGGCCGAGCTGCTGAGCCGGCTCCGGAACCCGTACGTCGCGCAGCTGTTCGGGCTGGTCGAGCGGCCGGACGGCGCCGCCATCGTCATGGAGGCGGTGGACGGGGCGTCCCTCAAGGCGGTGCTCGCGGAGCGGGGCCCGCTGCGGCCGGAGGCGGCCCTGGCGGTGCTGAAGGGCTCGCTGCTGGGCCTCGCCGCCGCGCACGACCTCGGGATCGTCCACCGCGACTACAAGCCCGCGAACGTGATCGTGCGCGGCGACGGGCTCAGCAAGCTGATCGACTTCGGCATCGCGGTGGACGCGGGCGCGGCCGGCCGGTCCGGCACGCCCGTCTACATGGCGCCCGAGCAGTGGCGGGACGAGCCCGCCTCCCCCGCGACCGACGTGTACGCGGCGGCGTGCGTCTTCTTCGAGTGCGTGACGGGGCGGCGGCCCTACACCGCCGAGGACCACGTCGGGCTGATGGGCCGCCACCTCACCGCCCCGGTCCCGGTGGAGGACGTCCCCGAGCCGCTCCGCCCGCTGATCGAGCGCGGCCTGGCCAAGAACCCGTGGGACCGCCCGATGGGGGCGGCGGCGTTCGTCGCCGAGCTGGAGGCGGTCGCGGCCAGCGCGTACGGGGCCGGCTGGGAGGGGCACGGCGTCCGGGCGCTCGCGGGCACCGCCGCCGCGCTGTCGGTGCTCTTCCCGCTCACCGCGCTCGGGCTCGGTTCGGGCGGCGCGGCCGGAGCCGGCGCGAGCGCGGCCGGTGCGGCCGGTGCGGCCGGCGGGGCCGCAGCGGGCGGTGCCGGAGCGGGAAGCGCGGCGGGCGCCGGGGCCGGCGGTGCCGGAGCGGCGGGCCAGGGGGTGCTCGGCGCGCTCGGGGCGAAGGGCGCGGCGGCCGTCGCGGGCGGGGCCGCCGCCGTGGCGGTGGGCGGCGGCGCGGCCGTCTACGTGGCCACGGCCGACGAGGCGCCGAAGCCGATCGCGACGCGCCTGGCCGCGCTCAGCGAACCGCCGCGGAACATCGGGAACGGGGCAACGCTCCAGGTGCAGGGCCAGGTCGTGCGGGTCACGGGCGGCGAGCCCGCGGTCACGCGCAAGGTCAACGCGGCGCTGCGGGCACCGCTCGAACAGCGCTGGACGAAGACCGTCAGCGGCCTGAAGGACATCGGCCGCGGCGCCTACACCGATGTCGTGAAGCCGCAGATCCTGCTGCGCAACGACCGGCTGCTGTCGGTCTGGTACACCGTCACCCTCCAGGGCGACCGCGGGACGGGCTGGGACCAGTCCCAGGCGGCCACCGTCGATCTCAAGACGGGCGCCTCCTACACGGCGCCCGGCCTGTTCCGCGTCCCGACCGAGCAGGGCCTCAAGCCGCTGGACGACAAGATCAAGGCGCATCTGCCCGACGGCGTGTACTGCTGGAGCGGCCAGAGCACCCCGGGCGGCACGGTGGTCCCGCGCGGCACCGACAATCCGTCCAAGTTCGTCGGCGACGGCTCCGTGACCATGGCCCTCACGCCGAAGGGCGTCCGCGTGGCGTTCTACGGGGCGATCCTGGGCTACGCGTCGGCGTGCGGGCTGCAGGACACGGTCGTCCCGTACGGCGAGGTGAGCGAGATGCTCAAGCCCGCGCTGCTGAAGGCCGTCCCGTACCCGTCGCCCGCCCGATCCTGAAACGCCCGCTCCTGAAACGCCGGAGGCCCCGGCGGCGGGTGCCGCCGGGGCCTTCGCGCGAGGATCACTTGCGCTTGGTGATCTCCTCGGTGAGCTGCGGCGCGACCTGGAAGAGGTCGCCCACGATGCCGTAGTCGACGAGCTCGAAGATCGGCGCCTCGGGGTCCTTGTTGATGGCGACGATGGTCTTCGAGGTCTGCATGCCGGCCCGGTGCTGGATGGCGCCGGAGATGCCGACCGCGATGTAGAGCTGCGGCGACACGGTCTTGCCGGTCTGGCCGACCTGGAACGAGTGCGGGTACCAGCCGGCGTCCGTCGCGGCGCGGGACGCGCCGACGGCGCCGCCGAGCGAGTCGGCCAGCCCTTCGATGATCTTGAAGTTCTCGGCGCCGCCGACGCCGCGGCCGCCGGAGACGACGATCGCGGCCTCGGTCAGGTCCGGGCGCTCGCCCTTCTCCTGGACGACCTTCTCCACGATCTTCGCGCCCTTGTCGGCGTCCGACAGCGTGACCGACACCTGCTCCTCGGCCGGGGTGGCCGGGGCCGCCTCGGGGGCGACGGAGTTCGGCCGCACGGCGATGATCGGCGTGCCGGTCTTCACCTTGGCGTGCGCGATGATGCCGCCGCCGAAGATGGAGTGCTCGGCGACGAAGCCGTCGGTGACGTCCACGACGTCGGTGAGCACGCCGGAGCCGGTCTTGACCGCGAGGCGGCCCGCGACCTCCTTGCCCTCGCCGGTCGCGGCGACCAGCACGGCGGCGGGCGACTTGTCGGCCACGAGCTGGGCGAGCAGCGCGGCCTTCGGGGCGACGACGTAGGAGGTCAGCTCCTCGTCGGCGGCCACGTAGACCTTGCCGGCGCCGTACTCGCCGAGCTTGTCCTTGGCGTTCTCATAGCCCGGGCCGACCCATACCGCGGCGGCCTCGCCGAGCCGGTTCGCCAGCGTCAGCAGTTCGAGCGCGACCTTCTTGACCTCACCGTCGACATGGTCGACGAGGACGAGAATCTCAGCCATTGGTCTCTAAATCCCCTTCCCCGGTCAGACGAACTTCTTCGACGCGAGGAACTCGGCGATCTTCACGCCGCCGTCGCCCTCGTCGGTGACGATCTCGCCCTTGGCGCGCGGCGGCGCCTCGGCGAAGTCGACCACCTCGGTCGCGGCGTTCGCCAGGCCCACCTGGGCCGCGTCGATGCCGGCGTCGCCCAGGCCGAGCGTCTCGACCGGCTTCTTCTTGGCCGCCATGATCCCCTTGAAGGAGGGGTAGCGCGGCTCGTTGATCTTCTCGACGACGCTGACGACCGCGGGCAGGCTCGCCTCGACCCGGTCGAAGCCGTAGTCGGTCTGCCGCTGCGCCTTGATCGACGTCCCGTCGATCTCGACCTTGTTGGCGAGCGAGACCTGCGCGACGCCGAGCCGCTCGGCGAGCATCGCGGCGAGGACGCCGGTGCGCGCGTCGGTGGACTCCGAGCCGAGGATCACCAGGTCGAACCCGGTGCGGCCGAGGGCCTGCTGGAGGGCGTACGAGGTCTGCAGCGCGTCGGAGCCGGCGAGGCCGTCGTCCACGAGGTGCACGGCCTTGTCCGCGCCCATGGCCAGGGACTTGCGGATCGAGTCGGTGGCCTTGTCGGGACCCATGGTCAGGACGGTCACCTCGCCGCCGTGGGCCTCCTTGATGCGCAGCGCCTCTTCGATCGCGTACTCATCGAGTTCGTTGATGACCCCGTCCGCCGCCGCGCGGTCGAGCGTGCTGTCATCGGACTTCAGCTTGCGCGGGCTCTCCGTATCGGGAACCTGCTTCACCAGGACGACGATGTTCATGGCCGGTGGCCGACCTCCCTGCACTCAGTTGGCCGCTGGGTGAGCGGCAGAGGGGCGCCGCCCATGACGGGTCGACGCGGACGTGCGCTTTCGAAGTCACAGCCTGCCAAATACCCGAACCTGCTTCGGAGCCGGGTCCCTGATTCGGCCGTGCACCCGCCATGTTACTAGCGAGTAGCCTGCTGGCAAATCCCAGTTCGTGAGACCTTACCCACGCGAACGGGGGTTTCAGGGGCCGAATCCCATTCCGAACCGGACGTGACGCACTTCACGTCTCACCACCGGTTGACGGCGTGCTGCAGGCGGTCCAGCGCGCTCTCCAGCGACTGCTGCGCCCCGTACAGCGGAGCGAAGCTCGGTGTCAGCGTCAGCGCCGCGACCCCCGCGACCAGGGCGAGGGCGCCGAGGCCCAGCACGGCGCCGGCGATGGTCCGGGGCCGCCGCGCGACGGGCAGGAACATCCGCTCCAGCTGCCGGCGCGGCCCCTGCACGCCGGGCGCCGTCCACAGCACCGCCGCCCCCGCGCCGGCGCCGAACGCGCCGGCCGTGAGCGAATCGATCTTCCCGCCGAACGCCGCCGCCGCGACCAGCACGACCGGGACCGCGACCGCGACCGCCGCCGCGTACGGGACGGTCAGCAGCGTCCGCCCGAAGGCGCCCGCCCAGCCCTTCGCCCACGTCCCCACCGGCGTGCCCGCGAGCCGCAGCAGCGTCACGGCGGCGAGCGACGCCGCCAGCCCCGCGACCGGCACCACGACCACGACGGCGACCGCGATCACCACGGCCATGGCGGTGAGCAGCCGCGCCCAGCCCAGCGCCACCTTCAGCTCGTGCGCCCGCGCGGGCTCCCGCCGCGCCGCCTCGGGCACCCGCGCGGGCGCGGGCGGCAGCGGCGCCTCGTCGGGCGCCGGACGGGCCGCCGGGACGGCCGGCAGGTCCAGCCGGGAGGCCGCCTCCGCCAGCTCCTCCGCCGCCGGGCGCATCCCCGGATCGGGGTGCGCGGCGGCCTCGACCAGCGGACGCAGGGCGGCCGGCAGCGCACCGGCCGGGGCGTCGCGCCGCCCGGTGGCGGCGAACGCCACCGTCGCCGCCCACGCGCGGACATCGCCCGCGGGGTCGGTGGCGGAGGTCAGCGCGAAGTCGACGACGACCGGCGCGTCGTCCACGACGAGCACGGTCCCCGGCTCCAGCGCGCCGTGCACGAGGCCCGTCCCGTGGATGGCGGCGAGGGCCTTGGCCAGCCCGGCGGCCAGGCGGCACAGCGCGTCCCCCGACATGGGACCGCGCTCGGCGACCGCCTCCGCGAGCGGCCGCCCCGGGACGAACCGGGACACGACATAGGGGCGCGGCCCGGCGGGCTCGCCGTCCAGGACGTCCACCACGTAGGGGCTGAGCACCTCGCGCATCCGCCCGATGTCGACGGCGGCGCCGGGCGGGAGCAGCCGGATCGCGACGTCGCGGCCGTCCGGCCCCGCCGCGCGGTGCACGGCCCCGGCGGCTCCTTGCGATGCCTCGCCGCCCGTCCCGGACAGCAGCCGGTACGGGCCGATGTGCTCCAGTCGCCTCGTCTCACCGCTCATAAGGGTCGCCACCATACCGACCCGTCAAGGTCTGTCGAGGTCTGTTGATGTCTGTTGAGGTCCGTCGAGATCTGTTGAGGACCGTCGAGGTCTGTTGAGGTCCCCGGGAGCCCGCCGGGGCGGGCCGCAGGTCACAGGCCGGGGATGTTGGACACGAGGTCGCGGACGTCGGCCCGCAGGCCCTCCAGGCTCTGGCCCATGCCGTCCAGCGGCGTGGTGTCGGGCGGCTGCCGCTGCGACAGCCCGGCCAGCACCCCCGCGAAGATCCCGAGGACGAGCGCGCCCGCGAGGGCGGCCTCGGCGCGCGGCAGGAGCGCGCCCCAGATCCGGGCGAGCTGCCGCCGGGGCGCGCCGCTGCCCGGCGCGAGGCAGAGCAGCCCGATCACCGCCATGGACGAGTACGCGATGGCCTTCGACGCCGTCATGTCCGACTGCGCGAAGATCAGCACGCCGAGCATGACGAGCCCGGCCAGCAGGCTGAGCGACGTCCACAGCACCGTGGACATCAGGGCGCCCGGCAGGTGCAGCGGCGTCCGGAACGCGGCGGCGACGGCGTCGCCCGAGCGCGGCCCGCGCCTGGTCTGCCGGCCCTCCATGCCCTTGGCGGCCTTGTCGGCCGCCCGCAGCACGAACACGCCGCCGATGGTGACGCCGAGGGCGAGCAGCGGCGCGATGTTGGCGAACGCGAGCAGCGCCACCAGGACGATGAAGCTGAGCACCCGGTACCAGCCGTAGGGCTTGCGGCGGTCGCGGTCGGCGCGCTCGGCGCGCTCGCGGTCGGCGCGGGCCTGGTCGGCGACGCGGCGCTGCGCGTCCTGCGTCTGCGCGTCGTACGGGCCGCCGCGCTGCAGCGCGCCCGGCGGCTGGTTCGGCGGCGGCTGGTGGGGCTGGTTGGGCGGCGGCGCGTACGGCGGGTACGCGCCGCTCTGGCCGTACGGGTCGGGCGGGGCGTAGCCGCGCCCGCCGAACTGCTCGCCCGCCTTGAACTGGGCGGGCGGCGGGCCCGGCGGCGGTGGCGGCGGCGCGGCGGGCGGCAGCTGGCCGACGAAGTCGCGCGGCTGCGCCGGGACGGGCGCCGGCGCGGGCGCGGGCAGCGCGTTCCCGCCCGGGGTCGTCGCGGGCGGCGGCGGGGCCGGGACGTCCTGGGAGGTGTCCGGCGGCGACCCCGTCACCGGCATCGAGAACATCCGGGAGTGGTCGGGCGCCGGCTCGTCCACGGACGTGCCGTCCGCCGGCGCGACCGGCGGCACGGCCGGAGCCGGGTAGTGCCGGTCGACGCGGGTCTGGTCGGTGATGGTGGCTTCGAGGTGGACCCGCCGGGTGAGCTGCACCAGCTTCACGGCGGTGGGGCGCTCGGCCGGGTGCCGCGCCATCGCCGACCGCAGCACCGGGAGCAGCGCGTCCGGCACGCCGTCCAGGTCGGGCGTGCCCTGCATGATCTTGTAGAAGATCGACTCGAAGGTGCCGGAGCCGAAGGGGGGCCGGCCGGTGGCGGCGTAGGCCACGGTCCCGGCCCAGGCGTGCACGTCCGACGGCGGGCCCGCGTCCTCGCCCTCGATGATCTCCGGGGCGAGGTAGCCGGGGGTGCCGATGACCATGCCGGTCGCGGTGAGCCGGGTCGCGTCGGCGGCCTGCGCGATGCCGAAGTCGATGACGACGGGCTCGCCGTCCACGAGCATCACGTTGCCGGGCTTCATGTCGCGGTGCACGATCCCGGCGCCGTGGATCGCCGACAGCGCCGCCGCCAGCCCGACGCCGAGCCGCTGCAGCCCCGGCCCGTAGATCGGCCCGGCGTCCTCGACGACCTCTTCGAGCGTCCGGCCGGGGACGTACTGGGTCACGATGTAGGGCTGGTCGGCGGTCACGTCGGCGTCGAGGATCTCCGCGACGTGCGGGCTGTGCACCCTGCGCATCGAGTCGACCTCGCGGGCCAGCCGGCGGCGCGCCGTGGCGTCGCCCGCGACCGCGGGCCGCAGCACCTTGATGGCCACGTTGCGCCCCTCGGCGTCGGCGCCGAGGTAGACGACGCCCATGCCCCCTTCCCCGAGGGTCTGCAGGACGCTGTAGTGGCCGATTCGGTCCCCGGACGTGACGGCTCCCTTCATCGTTTCCGAAACCCTACCCTCGACGCCGCGGACGGGCGGCTTCCGACGACGTCACGCGGCCACCCCGTCACGGGCGGTCACCGGCCCGCCCCGCCGGGAGCGGTGCCCGGCGGGCCCCCTGTCGGGGCTCCCGGCGGGCTCTCTGCCGGACTTTCCGGCGGGTTCCCCCGCGAGCGCGCCCGCGAACCAGCGCGCGGACGGGCGCCGGGACGGGTCGCGCCGCAGCGCCGCCCGCAGCAGCCCGGCCACCGGGGCGGGGACGCCGTCCAGGTCGGCCTGGCCGCGCAGGATCCGGAAGCACACCCCGTGCAGCGAGCCGCGCCCGAACGGCGGGCGGCCCGTCGCCGCGTACGCGACGGTCGCCGCCCAGGAGAACACGTCCGACGCGGTGGTGGCGCGCTCCCCCTCGATCAGCTCCGGGGCCAGGTAGGCGGGCGTCCCCACGACCATCCCGCGCTTGGTGAGCTGCTCGGCGCCGGCCTCGTGCGCGATCCCGAAGTCGATCAGCGTGGGCCGGTCGCCCAGCACGATGACGTTGCCCGGCGACACGTCGCGGTGCAGCACGCCCGCGTCGTGGACGTCGCCGAGCGCGAGCGCCAGCCGGCGCGCGAACCGGGCGAGCCGGTCGCCGCGCAGCGGCCCGTACGCCGCGATCAGGTCGTTCAGCGGGCAGCCCGGCACGTACTCCATGACCACGTGCGGCCGCTCCGCGGTGATCGCCCCGTCCAGCAGGCGGGCGGCGTGGGCGCTGCGCACCCGTGCCTGCGCCCGCATCTCCCGTGCCAGCCGGTCGATCGCCTCTTGTACCCCCGTCAGTTCGGGTATCAGCTCCTTGACCGCGACCTCGCGGCCCTCGGAGTCCATGGCGAGGTACACCACGGCCGTGCTCCCCCGGCCGATCTCGCCCAGCAACCGATACCCGCCCAGTCGCCGATGCGTCCCCATGCATGCTTTGACGCCGGGAACGGGGGCCGCGTTCCCGCGGGACCCGGTCGGAACCCGATCGGAACCGGGGGCGGGGCTCAGCCCTTGCGGGCGGCCTGGCGGGCGCGGCGCTCCTCGCGGCGGGTCTCGAACTTGACGGCGGCGGCGTCGAGCTGCTCCAGGAACTCGCCCAGCTCCTCGCGGGCCTTCTCGCCGTCGCCGGACAGGTCGGTGCGGTCGAACACGCCCCACTTGCGCAGCACGGGGACGAGCACGTCGTCGTGGTGCAGCCGCAGGTCGTAGATGCCGGCGTTGGCGATGATCACGGACTTGCGGAGGAAGCCGTCGATGCTGTGGCCGGGCATCTGGAAGCCCTTCACCACGTCGGTGATCGCCCGCATCGTCTCGTTCGGGGCGGCCTCCAGCGCGGCGGCCATCAGGTTCCGGTAGAAGATCATGTGGAGGTTCTCGTCCGCGGCGATACGGGCCATCATCTGCTCGCAGATGGGGTCGCCGGACGCCTTGCCGGTGTTGCGGTGCGACACGCGGGTGGCCAGCTCCTGGAACGACACGTACGCCGAGCCGTGCAGGAACGAGTCGCCGTGGTCGGCCTCGTAGCCGGCCTCCATGTGGTGCATGCGGGCGCGCTCCAGCGCGACCGGGTCGACCGCGCGAGTCACGGTGAGGTAGTCGCGCAGGACGATGCCGTGCCGGTTCTCCTCGGCCGTCCAGCGGTTGACCCAGGTGCCCCAGGCGCCCTCGCGGCCGTAGACGGTGGCGATGGCGCGGTGGTAGCCGGGGAGGTTGTCCTCGGTGAGCAGGTTGACGATGAGCGACTCGCGCGCCTCGACGCTCAGCTTCGACTGCTCCAGCGACCAGGGCTCGCCGTCCAGCGGCCCGTCGTAGTCGCGGCCCTGGCCCCACGGGACGTACTGGTGCGGGAACCATTCCTTGGCCATCGAGAGGTGCCGGTTCAGTTCCTTCTCGACCACCGGCTCGAGGTCGTGCAGGATGCCGGTCTGGAACTTCTCTGCGGGGGTCACGGACATGCGGTTCCTTCGCTGGGACGAGGTGGACTTGCCGGACGCGTGCCGCGTCCGCGGCTCGATCGGTGCGCCCAGCAGGCCGTACACAACCTACTCAAGCGTAGGTTCGATCGTCGCCATTGGCCGTGACCCCCGTCAAGTCAGCACCGCCACAATCAACCCACGGGAAGTTTTGTAGACCTGAGCAAAACGGCGCGGCGTCAGCGCGTGTCGGCGGCCTGCTGCCACATGCGGTTCACGGCCGCCCTGAGCAGCGGTCTTGGCACGAGCTTCAGCGCCGGCATGGCCGCCTTGTACTGCATGCCGGGGACGCACAGCGCGCGCCCGGCGGCCACCGCGTCCAGGCCCGCGCGCGCCACGTCGTCCCGGCGCAGCCACAGCAGGTTGGCGGGGACGTCGTCCTCGGTGCGGGTGAAGCCGGGGCACAGCGCGGTCACGTGCACGCCCTTGCCCGACACCTCCGCGTGCAGGCTCTCGGAGAACGACGCCACGTACGCCTTGGTGGCCCCGTAGGTGGCGCTGCCGGGCGACGGCGCGAACCCCGACATCGAGGCGACGTTCAGCACCCCGCCCCGGCCGCGCTCGACCATCCCCGGCAGCGCGGCGTGCGTGAGCCGGACGAGCGCGGTGACGTTCAGCTCGATCTGCGCCAGATGGTCGTCCAGCGGCAGTTCCGCGAACGCTCCAAAAGCGCCGTACCCCGCGTTGTTCACCAGCAGCTCGACCGGGTCGGCGCGCAGCCGCCCCTCGACCTCGGCGCGCTGCGCGGGGTCGGTGAGGTCGGCGGCCACCACTTCCACCGCGACCCGGTACCGCTCGACCAGCTCGCGGGCCAGCCCGTCCAGCAGCTCGGCGCGGCGCGCCACGATCACCAGGTCGGCGCCGCGGCCGGCCAGCAGCCGCGCGAAGCTCTCCCCGATGCCGCTGGACGCGCCCGTCACGAGCGCGGTTCGGTACGCGTGTCGCATGGCGGCAGATGCTATCGACGGAACCGCAATGACCCCGGCAGCACACTCGAAAACAGAAGTAACGGTTTAACCCTCACTTACCGACGTGCGCCGCGGGTCGCCGCCGGCGAACGCGGGCGGCGGCAGCATCGCGGACGGGTCCTCGCCCGCGACCCACAGCCCGACCACGAACGCGGCCGCCGCCTCCAGCAGCCCGGCCCGCTCCAGGCCGCCCCCGTCCATCGGGACGCAGCCGAGATCGGCGACGAGCGTCCTGACCGCGGCCAGCGCCTCCGCGTCGTCCCCGCACAGCGGCACGCCGAGCGGCCGCCCGCCGAACTCCGGCGGCTCCATCCGCCACACGCTCTCGTGGCACAGATTGAACGCCTTGACGACACGCGCGCCGGTGGCGTCCGCGACGCGCCGCGCCGCCGAGGGGCCGCCCGCCGTCTTGAGCCGCTCGAACGGCGGCTCCATCGGGTTCGTGCAGTCGATCAGCACCCGCCCGTCCAGCGGGCCCGCCGCCCGCAGGACGTCGGGGACGCCCTCGTGCCACACGGCGAGCAGCACCGCACCGCCGTGCTCCGCCGCCTCCCGCAGGGTGCCGCCGGCCGCGCCGTGCCCGATCCGCTCCGCCAGCGCCACCGCCTTCGCGGGCGTGCGCGCCCCGATCCGCACCTCATGCCCCTTGCGCGCCCACCGCGTCGCCAGCGCGTCCGCCATGTCCCCGGCGCCCAGCACTCCGATCCGCATGATGACCTCCCGCTCGATTACCGTCGGACGGGACGCTAAGCGGTCCGTTCGGCACCATCTGGTGCCTATCGGGAGGGGCAG
The DNA here is from genome assembly GCF_043197915.1 of Actinomadura geliboluensis. Classification (NCBI taxonomy): domain Bacteria; kingdom Bacillati; phylum Actinomycetota; class Actinomycetes; order Streptosporangiales; family Thermomonosporaceae; genus Actinomadura; species Actinomadura geliboluensis. Next base: position 1,118,556 of record NZ_JBICUA010000001.1, read on the forward strand.
GATGGCCGACGAGACCATGGACGAATTCATCGCCGACTGCCGCACGCGCCTCGGCCTCGACCTGCTGTCGGGGACCTGGACCGGCGTGGTGCTCTGGTCGCTGCGCGACGGCCCCCGCCGCCCGGGCGAGCTGCGGGAGCGCATCGGCGGCATCAGCCAGAAGGTCCTGACCGAGACGCTGCGGCGCCTGGAGCAGAACGGCCTGGTGGTGCGGCGCCGCTACGCCGAGGCACCACCGCGTGTGGAGTACGAGCTGACCGGCCCTGGGCGGGGGCTGATCGAGCCCTTGTCCGCCCTGGGCCGGTGGACCGAGCGCTACGCCGACGAGGTACTGGACGCGCAGGAGCGCGCGCTCAGCGGCCGGTGAACTTCGCCTTGCCCGGGCCTTCCTCCATGAAGCTCTTCATGCCGTTCGCCTGGTCGTCGGTGGCGAACAGAGCGGCGAACTGCGTCCGCTCGATCTCCAGGCCGGTGTCGAGGTCGACCTCCAGGCCCCGGTCGATGGCCTGCTTGGCGGCGCGCAGCGCGATCGCCGGGCCGCCGGCGAACGTCGCCGCCCACTCCTTCGCCGCGGTGTAGACGTCGGCGTCCGGGACGACCCGGTCGACGAGGCCGAGGGCGAGCGCCTCGTCCGCCTTGACGTGCCGTCCGGAGAAGATCAGGTCCTTCGCCTTGGCCGGGCCGATCAGCCGGGACAGCCGCTGCGTGCCGCCCGCGCCGGGGATGATGCCGAGCTGGATCTCCGGCTGCCCCACCTTCGCGCCCTCGCCCGCGACCCGGAAGTCGGCGGTCAGCGCCACCTCTAGCCCACCGCCGAGCGCGTACCCGGTGATCGCGGCGATGACCGGCTTCGGGATCGCGGCCAGCTCCCTGGTGAAGTCCTGCAGGAGGCGGGACGGCGCGCCCGACATCTCCGCGTACGACATGGGCGCCATCTCCTTGATGTCCGCCCCGGCCGCGAACACCTTCTCCCCGCCGTACAGCACGACCGCGCCGACCTCGGCGTCCTCGGACACCCGGCGCGCCGCGTCGATCAGCTCCCGCTGCATCTGGGCGTTCAGGGCGTTCATCTTGGGACGGTCCAGCCTGATCGTCGCGACCCCGTCCTCGACCTCGACCCGTACGAACTCGCCCACGGCGACCCTCCTGTGCATCCGGCGGTGAACGTCCCCGAGCCTAGTCAGCGGCGGGTGCGGCGGTTGTGACGGGTCGTGCTGTCAGAGGCTGCTGGTAGCTTCGGTGACCATGCTCGTCGCCCACGCCACCTGGCATGGCGGTGCGCTCTGCCTGTGGGCCGAGCGCACCGGCCCGTACGAGCCGTCACCGGACGTCCACCCCTTCGCGACCTGCGATTTCACCGGGACGTCGTACGAGCCGCTCGTCCGCACCGGGTTCCGCGTCGAGCTGGCGATGACGCTGCCGACGCACGGCGACCATCCGCTGCCCTCGGCCGAGCTCGGCCCCGAGCCGGTGCGGGACGAGCCGGAGCTGCGGCCGTGGCGGGTGCCCGCGCTGGTCCTCGAACCGTTCCCCGCGATGGCGCTGCTCCAGGCGGCCGAGCACAGCGGCGACGTCGTCCCCGGCACCGACCTGCGGTTCCTGTGCCTGCTCGCCGACGAGGCCGTCCACCTCGCCGGGCGCGGCCACGTGCTGCCCGCCCTGCTGCGCGAGGACGGCGACCTCGTGGCGCGGTGGCGCCCGGTGATCGACGACCCGGCCCGCTTCCGCGACCTCGTGCGCGCCATGCCCGCCGCGTGCCGCGCGGCCGACGGCGGGCGCCCCGCCGCCGAGGTGCTGCGGGAGGCGCTGTCCGGGCTGGTCGACACGGCCGTCCGCGGCGTGGTGCCGCATCCGCTGCTGGTGTCGCGGCGCAAGGAGCCCGACCGGCTGCCGCTCGCCGAGCGCTGGGTGATGGCGCTGACCGGGCCGTCCGCCGCCGTCGCCCGCGAACCCCGCGACGACCCCGCCGACCTGATCGCCGAGCTGGACGCGTGGGCCGCCGCCGCGCGCCGCCCGTCCGGCCCGCTGCGCGTCTGCTTCCGCCTCGCCGAGCCCGGCGCGGCGGAGTTCGGGGAGAAGCAGGAGTTCGGCGAGGCCGCCGACCGCGAGAAGCCCGACTCCGATTCCTGGCGGGTCGAGTTCGCGCTGCAGGGCACCGACGACCCCAGCCTCTACGTCCCGGCCGCGCTGGTCTGGGACGGCGAGGCCACCTCGATCCCGGACGCGGAGGAGACCCTCCTCGGCGGCCTCGGCCGGGCGCTGCGCCTGTTCCCCGACATGGCGCCCGCGCTGAACGGCCCCGCACCGGCCGAGCTCGTCCTCGACACCGCGGGCGCGTTCCGCTTCCTGCGCCAGGCGGCCCCGATGCTCGCCGCCGCCGGCTTCGGCGTCCTGCTCCCCCAGTGGGCGGGCAAGGCGAAGCTCGGCATGAAGCTGACCACCCGCACCGAGGACCCGGAGGCCACCGCCGGGGCGGCGGCGCCCTCCGGCTTCGACCTGAAGGCCATGGTCGGCTTCCGCTGGGACCTCGCCATCGGCGACGAGAGCATCGACGAGGCCGAGCTGGAGGAGCTGGCCCGCCTGAAGACCCCGCTCGTCCGCCTGCGCGGCCAGTGGGTGGAGCTGGACGAGCGGCAGCTCGAAGCGGCCCTCGACTTCCTGCGCCACCCGCGCCGGGGCCGGATGACCGCCGCCGAGGCGATCCGCGCGATCGTCCACGCGGGCGACGACGCGCTGCCGCTCACCGAGGTCGACGCGGGCGGCCCCCTCGGCGACCTGCTGTCCGGCGAGGCCGACCGCCGCCTCACCCCCGTCCCAACGCCCCGGGATTTCAACGGAGAGCTGCGCCCATTCCAGGAGCGAGGACTTTCTTGGCTCCACTTCATGAACAATCTCAAAATCGGTGGAATTCTCGCAGACTCGATGGGGCTCGGTAAATGCGTGAGCCCAGATGATCTCATTTATGCCAATGGCGCCATCGGTAAAGCCAAAGACATTTGGGCCCATTATGCAGTAACCACAGAACATGATGGTGAAGGCACCTGGGCGATACCCTCGAAGCCCATCATCGTCAATTCCGTCGACACGACAGGGCGCATCGTCACGGCTCCAGTAATCAGGCTGTACCGGCAACACATCTGCGAGCCTCTCCGCCGCGTCCGACTGAACGACGGCAGCGAAATCACCATCACCCGCCGCCACCGTCTACATGGGGTGGACGGCTGGACCCGAGATCTGCGCCCCGGCGACCGGATCTGCGTTCCCGCCCGGCTGCACCACAACGGCGACCCGCTGGACGAGGACCTGACCGTGTTTCTCGCCTGGCAGATCTCCGAGGGCTGCGAGCCCACTAGGTACGACGCAAGCATCAGCCAGAAGGACGTCCGGGTACTGGCCGATCTGCGCACCCGCCTCCTGCGCATAGGTGAACGGTTCCAACTCCGGGTCAACCATCCCAGGCTCGTCCCCGCCGACGAAACCCATGGCTCGCACCTCCGCTTCAGCAGCAAGGCGTACTGCGAGTTCGTGGAGTCCGAACTGGGCTACCGGTGGGGCCGGGTATCCAAGCACAAGAAGATTCCCGACGCCATTGTCGCCGCCGACGATGACACGGTCGCACTCTTTTTGCGACACTATTTCGCCGCCGAGTCGGCGGTACTCGAAGAGTCAGGCGTCATCGAGATCTCCTCGGCGTCCGTGTTCATCATCCGGCAACTCGCCATCATGCTGCGCCGGTTCGGTGTCTGGCTGCGCGCGCGCACCAAATACAAGTGCGCGACCAACGGCACGCGTATCAAGCGCCCCTATCAGGTGGGCATCATCGGAGGACCGAGCCTCCGCCGATTCCGAACGCATGTCGGCATCGCCGACCCGCTCAAGCAGGCCAAGCTCGACCGAATCTGCGAGACGATTCCCAACACCAACACCGAAGGCGTCCCCGGCAGCGACCTCCTCCGCGCTGCTCGTGAGCTCACGGGTCTCCCCATGCTGCACTTCGGCGTGGCGTGCGCGTACTTCACCGGAACTCAGGAACCGTCACGGGAGACCGCTCTCCAAGCAGTCGAGGCGATGGACCATATTCTGTCTGGAGAGGCGGCGGCCGCATACGCCTCCCGGCCGAAGAGCAAGTGGTCGGCCCGGACCCTCGCCGCCTATGAGACCCTCGATAAGGAGGGCCTGCGCTCCATCCGCGACCTCCTCCACGCGCGCGCCACCCGTGAGGTCTTCTACGCGACCGTCGTATCCGTGGAGGACATTGACTACGAGGGCTACGTCTACGACTTCGAGGTCGCTGGGCATCACAACTACGTGGCTGAAGGTGTGCTCTGTCACAACACCGCTCAGACGTTGGCGCTTCTTGCCTCCGAGCGGGAGGACGCCCGCCCGGGTCCGACGCTCTTGATCGGGCCGATGTCGCTGGTGGGGAACTGGCAGCGGGAGGCGGCGCGGTTCACCCCCAAGCTGCGCGTCCACGTCCACCACGGGACGGGGCGGCACCGCGGCGACGAGCTGGCCGAGGCCGTCGCGGGCGCCGACCTGGTGCTGACCACCTACGGGACGGCCGCGCGGGACGCCGAGGCGCTCGCGGCGATCGACTGGGAGCGGGTGATCTGCGACGAGGCGCAGGCGCTCAAGAACAGCGCGACGCGGCAGGCGCGGGCCGTGCGGAGCATCCCGGCGCGCACCCGGATCGCGCTCACCGGCACCCCGGTCGAGAACCACCTGACCGAGCTGTGGTCGATCATGGAGTTCGCGAACCCGGGGCTGCTCGGGCCGCGCGCGGAGTTCCGGCGGCGGTTCGCGATCCCGATCGAGCGGGAGGGCGACGAGCAGGCGGCGCTCGCGCTGAAGCGGGCCACCCAGCCGTTCATCCTGCGCCGCCTCAAGACCGACAAGTCGATCATCTCCGACCTGCCGGAGAAGCAGGAGATCAAGGTCTACTGCAACCTCACCACCGAGCAGGCGTCCCTGTACCGGGCGACCGTCGACGACATGCTCCAGCAGATCGCCGAGGCCGACGAGAAGCAGCGGCGAGGGCTCGTCCTCGCGACGATGGCGAAGCTCAAGCAGGTCTGCAACCATCCGGCGCAGCTCCTCAAGGACGGCTCGCGCCTCCCCGGCCGCTCCGGCAAGCTGCAGCGCCTGGAGGAGATCTGCGCCGAGGTCATGGAGCAGGGCGAGAAGGCCCTCGTCTTCACCCAGTACGCCGAGTTCGGCTCGATGCTCCAGCCCTACCTCGCCGCGCGCCTCGAACGCCCCGTCCTGTGGCTGCACGGCGGGACGTCCAAGCAGGCCCGCGACGACCTCGTCCAGCACTTCCAGCACGATCCCGAGCCGGCGGTGTTCCTGCTGTCCCTCAAGGCCGCCGGGACGGGCCTGACCCTCACCGCCGCGAACCACGTCGTGCACGTCGACCGCTGGTGGAACCCCGCCGTCGAGGACCAGGCCACCGACCGCGCGTTCCGCATCGGGCAGACGCGCAACGTCCAGGTCCGCAAGTTCATCTGCGTCGGCACGATGGAGGAGCGCGTCGACGAGATGATCGAGCGCAAGAAGGCCCTCGCCGAGTCGATCGTCGGCACCGGCGAGGACTGGCTCACCGAGCTGTCGGTCGCCGAGCTCCGCGACGTGCTGCGGCTGTCCCCCGAGGCGGTGAGCGACTGATGGACGACGCGCGCGGCATCGAGGTCGTCAAGGGGATCAGGGCGCGCAACAAGCGCGGCTCGATCGGCACCGAGTGGTGGTCGCGGCGCTTCATCGACCTCGTCGAGTCGTTCGCCGACAAGGGCCGGCTCCAGCGCGGCCGCACCTACGCCCGCAAGGGCAACGTGTTCGACCTGCGCGTCGAGCCGTACGAGGTCACCGCGAAGGTGCACGGCTCGGCGCCCGAGCCCTACGAGGTGGCGCTCGGCATCGACGCGATCGACGAGGCGGACTGGCGGGCCGTCGAGCGGGAGCTGGCGTCCCGCGCGGTGTTCCGGGCCCGGCTGCTGGCCGGGGAGATGCCGCCGGAGATCGAGTGGGTGTTCGCCGAGCTCGGCCTCGCGCTCTTCCCCGGCTCGGCGTCCGACCTGCACCTCATGTGCGACTGCCCCGACTGGGGCGACCCGTGCAAGCACGCCGCCGCCGTCCTGTACCTGCTCGCGGAGGCGTTCGACGACGACCCGTTCCTCATCCTGCTGTGGAACGGCCGGGGCCGCGACCGGCTCCTCGCCGGCCTGCGACGCGGCGCCGCGGCCGAACCCGACCCGCTCGACGTCGAGGACGAGCCGCTCACGGCCGCCGGTTTCTGGACTCCCCCGTCCGGCCTGGCACGCCTGCGCGAGCGCCCGCCCGCACCGCCGGTCCCGCCCGGCTTCGTCCTGCAGGTGGCCACTCCCCCGCCGGTAAAGATCCGCCGCCGCTCCCTCCCGGACGTCCTGGCCCCCGCCTACGAGGCCCTCGCCACCCAAGACGACACCCCCGACTGACGAGCCCAACTGACAAGCCACGCCCCCTGACCAACTGCGCCTTCTGACCAACTGCGCCGCCCGGCGGGGAGTCACGGACATGCGCGCCGCACCGCTCGGCCCTGGTCGTCAGGGCGTCAGGGGGTCAGGGCGTCAGGTCAGGGCATCTGGGCGTCAGGGCGTGTCGAGGACTTCGCGGAGTTTTTCGGCGAAGCGTTCGGGCTGGCCGGCCTGGCCGAACTCGCCGCCGAGGAAGCCGCCGTGGTGGCTCGGGAACACCGTCGCGTCCTGGCCGAGCAGTTCGGCCGCCGCGAGGGAGGTGCGTCCGGTCAGGATGCCGTCGGACTCCTCGCCCACCGCGATCACGATCCGTGTGGACGCGGCCTTGAGCGCTGCGGCGTCGGGCCGGTAGTCGCTGACGGCCCAGGACCGGTCGGACAGCAGCGGGTCGCCGCGGGTGCCGTCGTCCTCGGCGGGCATCCCGAACGTCGCGGGGTCCGGCGCGGGCTGGGCGAAGTACGCGTCGGTGAACTCGCCCTTCCACGACGTCATCGCGATGAAGGCCGCCATGCCGGCGCCCCAGCCCTTGCTCTCGTACGCGTCCCGGACGGCGGCGCGGGCGCGCGCGGCGGCCGCGGCGTCCGGCAGCAGCGGGAGGAGGGGCGGCTCGTGCGCGACCAGGACGCCGACGTCGGCGGGGTGTGCGGCCACGAGGGCGAGCGCGGTGACCGCGCCGCCGCTGCTGGCGAACATGTCGACCGGGCCCCCGCCGAGCGCCTCGATGAGGGCGTGGACGTCGCCGGCCTGGGTGACGGGGTCGTGGTCGTCCCGGCCGTCCTTGCGGGTGCTCCGGCCGAGGCCGCGCGGGTCGTAGGCGACCACGGTGCGGTCGGGGAGGTGCGATGCCAGCGTGCGGAAGCCGGTGGCGTCCATCGGCTGGCCGATCGTCAGCAGCGGCGGGCGCCCGCCGGCGGCCGGCAGCGGCCCGTGGACGTCGTACACGAGGTCGGCTTCGGGAGTGCGAAGTGTGTGCTCAGTGGTCATGCCGGTGGTGACTCCGGCTGCGCCGGAAACTCATCGGCGCGGGCTAGAGCGGGAGCCGGGCGCGGACGGTGAAGCCGCCGTCCGGGCCGGGGCCGGCCTCCAGGGTGCCGCCGAGGGACTCGGCGCGGTCGCGCATCCCGCGGATGCCGCTGCCGTCCTCGGACGGTGCGCCCGGCGGCTGCTTCCCGTCGTCCTCCACGGTCACCGTCACGTGCCCGTCGGCGTAGGCGACGCGGACGACGGCGGTGGACGCGGCGCTGTGCCGGGTCACGTTCGTGAGGGCCTCCTGGACGATCCGGTACGCGGCGAGGTCGGCCTCGGCGGGCAGGGTGCGCGGTTCGCCCTCGGTCTCGGTGCGGATCGTCAGGCCGGCGGCGGCGATGCCGGCGGTCAGCTCGTCCAGCCGGGCGAGGCCGGGGGCGGGTGCGACCGGCGCGGCCTCGTCGACCTGCCGCAGGACGCCGAGGGTGGCGCGCATCTCGCGGAGCGTGTCCTTGCTCGCCTTCTTGATCGCGGTGAGGGCCGTCTCGGCGCGCTCGGGTTCGCGGCGCAGGCCGTGCAGCGCGGCGGCGGCCTGCACGTTGATCAGCGAGATGTTGTGGCCGAGGACGTCGTGCAGTTCGCGGGCGATGCGCAGCCGCTCCTCGACGGCGCGGCGGCGGGCCTCGGCCTCCCGGCCGCGCTCGGCGACCCGGGCCCGCTCCTCGGCTTCGCGCAGGTAGGCGCGGCGGTTGCGGACGACGCCGCCGATCGCGACGACGGCGACGAACCAGCCGGCGAGCAGGAAGGACGCCGCGTCGGCGAGGTGGTTGATGCCGTCCTGCCGGTCGGCGGCAACCGAGCCCGCGATCGAGACCGCCGCGAGCACGGAGGCCGCCGCGAGGTGCCCTTCGGCCGCCGCCGTGTAGAGCGCGAGCACGAAGGTGAGCACGAGCGGGCCGTCCGGTTCCACCAGCGGGTAGTAGGCGCCGCAGGCGAAGAAGGTGACGACGGCGACCGTGACCGGGTGGCTCAGGCGGAAGTACAGCGCCGCGCAGGCGACCGCCATCAGCGCCCAGCCGTAGAAGGGCATCCGCGTGGACGCGCCCGTGCGGATCGACACGAGCGTCAGCGCGGCCATGAGCGCGAACGAGCCGCCGGCCAGGAGCGCGTTCGCCGAGCGCGTGCCCGGAGTCCACGGGACGGGGCGCTCGCGTGGTTTCGCCAGTCGCACATGTCCATCCTGCCAGGGTCCGTCCGCTTGCGAGACTGCGATGGGATGTAGTACTTCTACTATCAACGGAAGTAGAAGTCGGGTCGATGATCCAAGTTCCTGTATGGGGGTGCGCGTCAGATGAGCGAGCCGGTGGTCCGGGCGCGGAACCTGCGGATGCGCTACGGCCGCGCCGAGGTGCTGCGCGGCGTCGACCTCGACGTCGCGGCCGGCGAGGTGGTGGCCCTGCTCGGGCCGAACGGCGCCGGGAAGACGACCACGATCGAGATCCTGGAGGGGTTCCGGCGCCGCTCGTCCGGCGAGGTCGCGGTGCTCGGCGCCGATCCCGGGACGGGCGGGGACGCCTGGCGGGCGCGGCTCGGCATCGTCCTGCAGGACTGGCAGGACCACCCGCGCTGGCGCGTGCGGGCGCTGCTCGCGCACATCGCCGCGTTCTACCCGCGGCCGCGCGACCCGGACGAGCTGCTGGCCGCCCTGGGCCTCACCGCGCAGGCCGGGCAGCTGGTCGGGCGGCTGTCGGGCGGCCAGCGGCGGCGGCTCGACATCGCGCTCGGCATCGTGGGCCGCCCCGAGCTGCTGTTCCTGGACGAACCGACCGCCGGCTTCGACCCGGAGGCGCGCCGCGGGTTCCACGGGCTGGTCGAGCGGCTCGCGCGGGAGGAGGGCATGACCGTGCTGCTCACGACGCACGACCTCGCCGAGGCGGAGCGGCTCGCCGACCGGATCGCGATCCTCGTCGACGGCGCCGTGCGCGTCTGCGGCACCCCGTCCGGGCTGGCGTCGGTGGTGCAGGCGGCGTCGGAGGTGCGCTGGCTGGAGGACGGCGCGCGCCGCACCGAGCGGACGTCCGACCCGTCCCGGCTGGCGTTCGACCTGCACCGGCGGTTCGGCGGGCCCGTCCCGGGCCTGGAGGTCCGGCGCCCGACGCTGGAGCAGAGCTATCTCGATCTCGTGTCACGGAAGGAGGCCGCGTGATGAGCGCGCCGAGCATGCGGGCGATGAGGATCGGGCTGCGCCGCGGATGGACGGAGCACGTCCAGTTCCTGAGCAGCCGCAAGGAACTGGCGTCCACGCTGATCGGCACGGTCGGGGTGTACGTGCTGCTGGTCCGCTGGCAGGGCGACACCGTCGTGGAGGGCACCGGGGAGTCCCAGGCCGTCCTGATGACCGCGGGGTTCATCGCGTTCTCGGTGTTCTCCGCGGCGCTGCTGAACCTGCCGATGGGCATCGCGGCCGACCGCGAGGAGGGGACGCTGCTGCGGCTGCGCACGGTGCCCGGCGGGCCCTCGGCCTACCTGGTCGGGCGCGCGGTGTCGGTGCTGCTGCAGATCGCCGGGTACGTGCTGCTGATGCTGGTCGCGGGCGCGGCGGTGGCCGGGCTCCGGCTGCCGGGCTCGCCCGCCGACTGGCTGACCCTGGCGTGGGTGCTCGCGCTCGGCACGCTGTCGGTCGTCCCGGTCGGCGCGGCCCTCGGGGCGCTGCTCCCCGGCCCGCGCAACGCCGCGAGCATCCTGTCGCTGCCGGTGATGGCGCTCATGGTCGTCTCCGGGGTGATGTTCCCGGTGGCGCGGCTGCCGGAGGCCGTGCAGACCGTCGCGCAGTTCTTCCCGCTGTACTGGCAGGGGCTCGGGCTGCGGGCGGTGTTCCTGCCGGACGCGATGGCGGCCGCCGAGATCGGCGGGACGTGGCGGCTGCCGGAGACCGCCGCCGTCCTCGGGGCGTGGGCCGCCGCGGGGCTGCTGCTGGCGCCGTGGGTGCTGCTGCGCGCGACCCGGCGCGAGTCCGGCGCCCGGCTTGCCGAGCGCCGCGAGCGCCGCGCCGCCCAGGGCGCGCTGTGACCCGGCGGGCGCCGGTACCGGCCGCGGTGCGGAGGTGCCGGCCGTGATCCGGAAGACTGGCGCGGTGTCCGCCGACAAGGAGACCGTCTACAACCGCATCCCGGTGCTGAGGGCCGAGCGCGGCGTCTCGCGCCGCGACCTGGCCGCCGCGCTGGGCGTCCACTACCAGACGGTCGGCTACCTGGAGCGGGGCGAGTACAGCCCCAGCCTGCACCTGGCCCTGCGCATCGCCGAGTACTTCGAGGTGCCGGTCGAGGTCGTCTTCTCCCTGAAACCCTTCCCCCGAATCGGAGGCACGTCATGACCAAGCACTCCACCGGGTGGCTCGAGCGGTCCCGGCACAAGCGCGCGGCCCGTCTCGCGGCCCTCAACGAGCAGCTGGAGAGCCGGCTGCCCGCCCGCTACGCGCGGCAGCGGCCCCGCCGGATCCTGGCGGGGGCGGGCGCGGTCACGCTCGGCCTGTTCTGGGTGGACGCCGCCGTGTCGTGGGTGCTGGCGCCGAGCGACACCGCCATGATCGCGAACTTCGTGATCCTCGGGATCCTGATCGTGGTCGGGTTCCCGCTCGCGGGCCAGCTGATGGCGGTGACCCGGGGCCTCACGTCCAAGCGCGAGCACGAGCTCGACGAGCGGCAGCTCCTCGCGCGGCTCCGCGCGTACGCGACCGCGCACCGCGCGACCACGTTCGTGCTGGCCGCCGTGCTGATCATCACGAGCGCCGTCGACACCGAGGGGCGCGAGTCGCAGATCCCCGGCGCGGCGCTGTTCCTGATCCTGTTCGCCATGCTGGCGACGCACGTGCTCCTCCCCCTCGTCGTCGCCACCTGGCAGACGGCCGACCCACCGGACGACGACGAGGACGAGTACCCGGACGAAGACGGCGCCTAGCGCAGATCTCCCATCGTCCCCGCCGGGGGGAGCGTCCTCCAGGGCGGGCGTGCTCCACGGCGGTGGGAGACAGCGCCGGCGCCTAGCGCAGGTCTCCGTTCGTCATGCCCTGCGGGGCGGGCGGGAGGGCGACGAGGCCCAGTTCCGCCCGTCCCGACAGCAGCGGGTGGCTCGGCACCACCCGGACGCTGTAGCCGAACGCGCCGCTGCGCCCGAGCGGGACCTCGCCGGCGTAGCGGCGCCGCCCGCTCTCCGCCGGACCGGCCTCCGCCAGCTCCAGGTAGGACGGCTCGACGAGCGTGTCGGCGTCGTCGACCCGGCCGTAGGCGACCTCCACGGCGACGTCGTCCGGGTCGAGGCCGCCGAGGTCCACCACGACCCGCACCGCGAGCCGCGCGCCGACCTGCGGGCTCTCCGCCCCGTTGGACTCGACGTGCTCGACGGCGACGCCCGGCCACGCCTTGCGGACCCGCTGCTTCCACGCGGCGAGCTCCCGCGCCCCCGCGTGGTCGCCGGCGACCATCGCCCGCTCGGACGCGGCGGCCGGGGCGTAGAGGTCCTCGACGTACTCGCGCAGCATCCGGGTCGCGAGGACCTTCGGGCCCAGCGTGGCGATGGTGTGCTTGACCATCTCCAGCCAGCGGCGCGGCAGCCCGGCGCCGTCCCGGTCGTAGAACGTGACGGCGACGTGGTCCTCGATCAGCTCGTACAGCGCGGCGGCCTCCAGCTCGTCGCGCCGGTCGGGGGCGGACAGGCCGTCGGCGGACGGGATCGCCCAGCCGTTCTGCCCGTCGTACCACTCGTCCCACCAGCCGTCCAGGATCGACAGGTTCAGCCCGCCGTTCAGCGCCGCCTTCATCCCGGAAGTGCCGCTCGCCTCCAGCGGGCGCAGCGGGTTGTTCATCCACACGTCGCAGCCCTGCACCATGAGCTGCCCGAGCGCGATGTCGTAGTCGGGCAGGAACACGATGCGGTGCCGGACGTCCTCGGAGTCGGCGAACCGCACGATCTGCTGGATGAGGCGCTTGCCGCCCTCGTCGGCCGGGTGCGCCTTCCCGGCGATGACGATCTGCACGGGGCGCTCCGGGTCCAGCAGGATCGAGCGGAGCCGGTCCGGGTCGGTCATCATCAGCGTGAGCCGCTTGTAGGACGGGACGCGGCGCGCGAACCCGATCGTCAGGACGTCGGGGTCGAGCGCGTCGTCGATCCAGGAGACCTCGGCCTCGCTGGCGCCGCGCTGCCGCCAGGACTCGCGGAGCCGGCGCCGCGCGTCCAGCACGAGCCGGCGGCGCAGCAGGGCGCGCATCCGCCAGATCTCCGGCTCGGAGACGGCGCGGACGCCCTCCCAGCCGCGGCCGCTCTCCATCACCGACGGCAGTTCGCGGGCGGTGAACTCCAGCACCTCGCGCGCCACCCACGTTCCGGCGTGCACCCCGTTGGTGATGGACCCGACCGGGACCTCGGCGAGGTCGAACCCGCCCCACAGGCCGCCGAACATCTCCCGGCTGACGCGGCCGTGCAGCTCGCTGACGCCGTTGACGCGCTGCGCGAGCCGCATGCCCATCACGGCCATGTTGAACACGGTGCGGTCGCCGCCGGGGTAGTCCTCGCTGCCGAGGGCGAGGATCCGGTCGACGGGGACCTGCCGCTCCTCGCTCGTGCCGCCGAAGTAGCGGCTGATCAGCTCGCGGGGGAACCGGTCGATCCCGGCGGGGACGGGCGTGTGCGTGGTGAAGACGGTGCCCGCGCGCGTCGCCTCCAGGGCCTCGTCGAACGTCAGCCCCTCCTCCGACGCCAGCTCGCGGATGCGCTCCAGGCCGAGGAACCCGGCGTGGCCCTCGTTGGTGTGGAACACCTCGGGCGCGGGGTGGCCGGTGATGCGGCAGTACGCGCGGATCGCGCGGACGCCGCCGATGCCGAGCAGCATCTCCTGCAGCAGCCGGTGGTCGCCGCCGCCGCCGTACAGCCGGTCGGTGACGTCGCGGGCCGCCTGGTCGTTGTCCTCGACGTCGGAGTCCAGGAGCAGTTGCGGGACGCGTCCGACGCGGGCGACCCAGACCTGGGCGCGCAGGGCGTGGCCCTTGGGGAGGCCGATGGTCACGTGCACCGGCGTCCCGTCGCGCTCGCGGAGGAGGGTCAGCGGGAGCCCGTTGGGGTCGATCGGCGGGTAGCGCTCCAGCTGCCAGCCGTCCGGGGACAGCGACTGGGAGAAGTAGCCGTGCCGGTACAGCAGCCCGACCCCGAGGATGGGGACGCCGAGGTCGCTCGCCGTCTTCAGGTGGTCGCCGGCGAGGATGCCGAGGCCGCCGGAGTACTGCGGCAGCGCGGCGGTGATGCCGTACTCGGGCGAGAAGTAGGCGATGCAGGCGGGCCCGGCGTCGCCGCGGGCCTGGTACCAGCGGGGCGCGGTCAGGTACTCGCGCAGGTCCTCGGCGGTGTCCTGGAGGCGGCGCAGGAACCGCCGGTCTTCGGCGAGGCGCTCCAGCCGCTCCGGGGCGACCTCGCCGAGCAGGCGGACCGGGTCGTGGTGGACGGCCTTCCAGAGCGCGGGGTCCACGGCGCGGAACAGGTCGAGCGTCTCGTGGTGCCAGGACCAGCGCAGGTTGAGGACCAGTTCCTCGAGCTGCCGGAGCGGCTCGGGAAGGACGGTGCGGACCGTGAAACGTCGGATTGCCTTCACACAACACCACGCTAAGCGCTGGAATCGGCTCGGCGCGACGGCGAGGTGCGGGCCGCCGCCGCGCGCATCGGTCGCCCCATACCCGTCCGAGCCGCGAAAACCCCCGGCTGCGCTGGGACTTCCGGCCGTTCCGACGGTCACTTAGCGGGACTGGAGAGGCACTTAAAGTTATCCCAAACTACTCGGCGGTAGGTCCGGCGTCGCGGGCATGGGACGTTTCGGAAGTCCCGCTCGGGTAGGGGGGAGACATGCACGTGGAGTCCGGAACATCCCATATGGCCGGAATTCCGAGGCTTGGTCGCATTCCGATTCTGGACGTGTCGCCGGTGGTGGGGTGCGGCCGGTGGCCGGCGAAGGCCGTGGTGGGCGAGACGGTCGAGGTGTCGGCGACGGTGTTCCGGGAGGGGCACGAGCGGCTGGGCGCGGCGGTGGTGCTGCGCACGCCGGACGGCGAGGAGCTGCCCGGTGAGCGGATGGCCGAGGTCGGTGCGGGGCTGGACCGGTGGTCGGCGCTGGTGACGCCGACGGAGCTGGGGTCGTGGTCGTTCCGGGTGGAGGCGTGGGGCGACCCGATCGCGCACTGGTGGCACGACGCGCAGATCAAGGTGCCCCGCGGCCAGGACGTCGAGCTCATGCTCACCGAGGGCGCCCAGTTGTTCGAGCGCGCGGCCGAGGCCGTCCCGAGCAAGGACCGCCCGACCCTGGACCGGCTGGCGAAGTGCCTCGGAGACGAGACCATCCCGGTCACCGACCGGATGGAGGCGGCCGCCGACCCGGACGTCGCCGCCGCGGTGGAGCAGCATCCGCTGCGGGATCTGTTGACGGTGTCGGACTGGTACCCCCTGGTCGTGCACCGCCAACGCGCCCTCTACGGCGCCTGGTACGAGTTCTTCCCCCGCTCCGAAGGAGCCACCTTCGACCCGATGGGACGCCGCGGCCCCACTTCGGGGACCTTCCGCACCGCGATGAAACGGCTCCCCGCGATCGCCGACATGGGCTTCGACGTCGTCTACCTGCCACCCATCCACCCGATCGGGACGACATTCCGCAAAGGCCCCAACAACACCCTGGACGCCGGCCCCTACGACCCCGGCTCCCCCTGGGCGATCGGATCACCCGACGGCGGCCACGATGCCGTCCACCCCGACCTGGGAACCCTGGCCGACTTCGACGCCTTCGTCGCCTACGCCGGCGACCACGGACTGGAAATCGCCCTCGACCTGGCGCTGCAGTGCTCCCCCGACCACCCCTGGGTCCGCGAACACCCCGAATGGTTCACCCACCGCGCCGACGGCACCATCGCCCACGCCGAGAACCCGCCCAAGAAATACCAGGACATCTACCCCCTGGACTTCGACACCGACCCCGACGGCCTCTACACCGAAGTCAAACGCGTCCTGCACCACTGGATGGACCACGGCGTCCGCATCTTCCGCGTCGACAACCCCCACACCAAACCCGCCGCCTTCTGGGAACGGCTCCTGGCCGACATCCACACCACCGACCCCGACGTGCTGTTCCTCGCCGAAGCCTTCACCCGCCCCGCCATGATGCACACCCTCGCCAAAATCGGATTCCACCAGTCCTACACCTACTTCACCTGGCGCAACGCCGCCGACGAACTCACCGCCTACCTCACCGAACTCACCGGCCCCGCCGCCGCCTACATGCGCCCCAACCTGTTCACCAACACCCCCGACATCCTCAACGAATACCTCCAGCACGGCGGCCGCCCCGCCTTCGAAATCCGCGCCGTCCTCGCCGCCCTCCTGTCCCCCACCTGGGGCATCTACGCCGGCTACGAACTCTGCGAGAACACCCCCGTCCGCCCCGGCAGCGAGGAATACCGCGACTCGGAGAAATACCAGTACCGCCCCCGCGACTGGGAAGCCGCCGACCGCACCGCCACCACCATCGCCCCCCTCATCACCCGCCTCAACACCCTGCGCAACACCCACCCCGCCCTCCAGCAACTCCGCAACCTCCACTTCCACCACATCGACCAACCCGAACTCCTCGCCTTCTCCAAACGCCACCTCGACGACGTCATCCTCACCATCGTCAACCTCAACCCCCACCAACCCCGCGAAGCCACCGTCCACCTCGACCTGCCCGCCCTCGGCCTCCCCGACGACCCCCACCACCCCCACACCGTCACCGACCAACTCGACGGCGCCACCTACACCTGGACCAAGTCCAACTACGTCCACCTGGACCCCCAGACCCGTCCCGCCCACGTCCTGACGTTCGGGAGCAGCGAGAGTTGAGCGGACCCCACGAGCCAGAACCCCCGGCACGGGCGCTGCCGGGCGCCGGGCCGGACCCGGCACCGGGCGCTCTGCCGCGAGTCGAACCCGTCCCCGAAGTCCCCCTTGAGACCATCGCCGCCTCCTCCGAACCGGTCCCGGACGCGTTCAGCCCGGAGACGCCGCGCGATCCGCACTGGTTCAAGACGGCGGTGTTCTATGAGGTGTCGGTGCGGGGATTCGCCGATTCCAACAATGACGGCTACGGCGATCTGCGCGGCCTGATCTCCAAACTCGACCACCTGCAATGGCTCGGCATCGACTGCCTGTGGCTGCTGCCCATCTACCAGTCACCGCTCAAGGACGGCGGCTACGACATCGCCGAGTACACACGGATCCTGCCCGACTTCGGGGAGTTGGGCGATTTCGTGGAACTGGTGGAAGAAGCGCACGCGCGCGGTATCCGGGTGATCGCGGACCTGGTGATGAACCACACCTCCGACCAGCACCCCTGGTTCCAGGCGTCCCGCACCGACCCCGACGGCCCCTTCGGCGACTTCTACATGTGGGCCGACGACGACACCGGCTACCCCGACGCCCGCATCATCTTCGTCGACACCGAATCCTCCAACTGGACCTACGACCCCGTCCGCGGCCAGTACTACTGGCACCGCTTCTTCTCCCACCAGCCCGACCTCAACTACGACAACCCCGACGTCCAGGACGCCATGCTGGAGAACCTGCGCTTCTGGCTCGACCTGGGCATCGACGGCTTCCGCCTGGACGCCGTCCCCTACCTGTACGCCCGCGAGGGCACCAACTGCGAGAACCTCCCCGAAACCCACGCCTACCTCAAACGCGTCCGCGCCGAAGTCGACCGCCTCTACCCCGACCGCGTCCTGCTCGCCGAAGCCAACCAATGGCCCGCCGACGTCGTGGAGTACTTCGGCGACCCCGCCGCCGGCGGCGACGAATGCCACATGGCCTTCCACTTCCCCGTCATGCCCCGCATCTTCATGGCCGTCCGCCGCGAACAGCGCTACCCCATCTCCGAGATCATGGCCCAGACCCCCAAAATCCCCGAATCCTGCCAATGGGGCATCTTCCTGCGCAACCACGACGAACTCACCCTGGAGATGGTCACCGACGAAGAACGCGACTACATGTACACCGAATACGCCAAAGACCCCCGCATGAAAGCCAACATCGGCATCCGCCGCCGCCTGGCCCCCCTCCTGGACAACGACCGCAACCAACTCGAACTCTTCACCGCCCTCCTGCTCTCCCTCCCCGGCTCCCCCGTCCTGTACTACGGCGACGAGATCGGCATGGGCGACAACATCTGGCTCGGCGACCGCGACGCCGTCCGCACCCCCATGCAATGGACCCCCGACCGCAACGCCGGCTTCTCCCACTGCGACCCCGCCCGCCTCTACCTCCCCGTCATCATGGACCCCATCTACGGCTACCAGGCCGTCAACGTCGAAGCCCAGGCCAACAACCCCGGCTCCCTGCTGCACTGGACCCGCAAAATGATCGAGATCCGGCAGCGCCACCCCGTCTTCGGCGTCGGCTCCTACGTCGAACTCTCCGCCTCCAACCCCTCCGTCCTCGCCTTCACCCGCGAGATCGACGGGTCGGACGGCAACCAGTGGGGCGGCATGGACACCGTCCTCTGCGTGAACAACCTGTCCCGCTTCCCGCAGCCGGTCGAACTCGACCTGCGGCGGTTCCGGGGCACCGCGCCCATCGAGTGCATGGGCGGCGTCCAGTTCCCCGCCATCGGCGAACTGCCCTACCTGCTGACGCTCCCCGGGCACGGCTTCTACTGGTTCCTGCTCCCGCCGCCGCCCGCCGAGCGCGACCCGGGAGAAGGAGTGATGTAGCCGTGCCGCCGCCAGACCATTCCCTCGTCCGGCTCCTGTCCGACTGGCTGCCCCGGCAGCGGTGGTTCGGCGGCAAGGACGAACCCATCGACGAGCTGTCCCTCGGCACCGCCACCGAACTGCGCACGGGCGACCCCGCCCTGCACCACCTCGTCCTCGACGTCCGCCAGAACGGCACCACCGACCACTACCAGCTGCTCCTCGGCGTCCGCCGCGAACTCCCCGACCGGCTCCAGCACGTGGAGATCGGACGGGCCGCCGGGCACCCGCCGATCACCGGGCACGTGTACGACGCCGCCCACGACCCCGACCTGACCCGTGTCCTGCTCGACCTCATGGCGAGCGAGGCGGCCGTCGGCCCGCTGCGGTTCCGCCGCGCGCCCGGCACCGGCATCCGCACTGGCCTGGAGGGGCTGCCGACCTCGGCGGAGCAGAGCAACACCTCACTGATCTTCGGCGACGCCTACATCTGCAAGCTGTTCCGGCGGCTGTCCCCCGGCGTCAACCCCGACCTGGAGGTCAACCTCGCCCTGACCCGCCAGGGCTGCGAGCACATCGCCGCCGTCCACGGCTGGATCGAGCTCGACCCCGGCGACCCCGCCGAGCCCGCCGCGGAGCCGGTCACGCTCGCGCTGCTGTCGGAGTTCCTGCGCACCGCGACGGACGGCTGGCAGCTCGCCCTCACCAGCGTCCGCGACTGGTTCGCCCAGCCGACCCCGCCGGGCCCGTCGGGCGAGGTCACGGCCGGGGACGCGGGCGACGCCGGCGGCGACTTCGCCGCGGAGGCGGAGCGGCTCGGCGCCGCCACCGCCGAGGTGCACCGCGACCTCGCCGCCGCGTTCGGCGTGGTGCGCACGCCGCCCGAGGCGCTGCGCGGCATCGTCTTCGGGATGAACCAGCAGCTCGACCAGGTCACCGCCGCCGTCCCGGAGCTGCGCCCGCACGCGCACGCGATCCGCGAGGTGTTCGACCGGGTCGCGGCGGACGCGTCCGAGATGGAGTTCCAGCGGGTCCACGGCGACTACCACCTCGGGCAGGTGCTGCGCACCGACGCGGGCTGGGTGCTGCTGGACTTCGAGGGCGAGCCGGCCCGCGCCCCGGGCGAGCGCCGCGCCTTCGCGCACCCGCTGCGCGACGTCGCCGGGATGCTGCGCTCCTTCGAGTACGCGGCGCGGTTCCTGCTCGCGCGCGGCGGCGGCCTGCCGGACGGCACCGCGGAGGCTCTCGAACTGCGCGCCCGCGCCTGGGCCGAGCGCAACCGCGCGGCGTTCTGCGCCGGCTACGCCGCCGCGGGCGGCCCCGACCCGGCCGCGCACGAGGCGCTGGTGCGGGCGTTCGAGTTCGACAAGGCGGTCTACGAGGTCCGCTACGAGGCGAGCAACCGGCCGTCCTGGCTCCCCGTCCCGCTCCGCTCCCTGGCCCGGCTGGCGGGCTGACCCCGGGCCGCGGAGCCGTGGACCGGGGTCACAGGTCGATCGCGTAGTCGAGGACGACGCGGTCGGCGGGCAGGACGATCTCGCGGCAGACCTCCATCACTCCGGCGTGCGCCAGCAGCCGCCGGGTGATGCCGAGGACGGGGACGCCGCCCGTCATGCGGAGGGTCTCGGCCTCCTCCGGGGTCGGCATCCGGGAGCGGACCGCCTCCTCCACCCGGACGGGCGGGTGCCCGAGGTAGGCGAGCTGCGCGAGCGTCCCGCCGGGCCACGGCTCGCGGGCCGGGTCGGCGACGGGGGTGTCGCCGACGAGGTCCCACGGCAGGTAGTTGACGGAGATCTGCTGCGGCTCCCCGCGCGCGAAGAAGACGAACCGGCGGCGCAGCAGCTCGGTGCCGGCCGGCAGCTCGAACAGCGCGCCCAGCTCGCCGTCCGCCCGCACCCGGGTGAACTCCTTGTCGAGCCGGTAGTCCGCCCAGTCGATCTTCTGGTCGCGGGTGAAGGTGGTCTCCGGGACGGCGAGGGGCCGGGTCACCGCGCGGTACCGGTCCATCGCGACGCGGCGCGCCGGGGGCACGACCTTGACGAGCGTGCCGCCGCCGCGGCGGGTCTCGACGAGTCCCTCGCCGCGCAGCAGCGCGACGGCCTGCCGGACGACGATCTCGGAGACGCCGTGGGTCTCGCACAGTTCGGCGATGGTCGGCAGCCGCGTCCCCGGCGGGAGGCTGCCGTCCCGGATCCCCTCCCGCAGCGTGTCGGCGATGCGCAGGTAGGCGGGGCGGTCCGGCACCGGCGTCACCTCCCTACTCTGCGCCGCACGCGCCCGGCGCGGCGTTCGAACGATGTTCGACTCGGCGTTCGATCCCGGCCCGTCCCTCTCCGCCATCCATACCTTCCACGCGCTATCCCGGAGGGCACGGTCCGCTTACGGACAGCTTGACACCTCTTGGCCCGAGTAAGACTTTTGTATACAGAAGAACGACCTCGGGGAAGGGACGACCTTGATGGGCGACTTCGACGAGTTGAAGGCGGCCATCGAGGAGGAGTTCCCGGGCTGGCAGGTGTGGCGCAGCGACGCGGGGCGCTGGTACGCGACCCGCATCGGCGACCTCACCGACGCCGAACTCCAGGCGGGATGTGCGATGACCGTGGCGGCGGACGACTCGGAGGGGCTCCGCCGGCTGCTCGTCGACCAGACGCACGGAGGGCACGGGGACCGGTGACCGGAGGCCATGGGGAACAGCGCGGCCCGGTCCGCGAGCGGGGGCGGACCGGGCCCGGGCGCTCCGGTGCGCAAGGTACCTGTGTCGCTGAGGTGACACAGGAGTGGATCCTCGGGCGGTGGGGTCGTTGTCACCCCTGGGGCGAGGTGGACGTGACCCGGTAGCGGGCGGCGGGCGGGGAGCCGCCCCATGGAACGTGGCCGCACGGGCGGCAGCATTCGGCGCGACCCCACGACGAAGAGTCGAGCCGCCCGTGCGGCCGCAAGCACGCCCGCACAGGTCGCGGCGCGCTCGCCGATCTTGAACGTCAAGCTCGCGGAAACAGGTCCTCCGGTCATGTGAGACCACCGCTTCTCGGGGCACTCCTACAGAAGTAAAGGCTCAGTGACGGGAGGCCATGAGGTCATGGCACGGGTGACGCGCGCGGAGATCGACCGGCTCGTCGGCGGCGACCACCACGATCCGCACGGCGTCCTCGGGGCGCATCCGGGCAGGGACGGCGTGACCGTGCGGGCGCTGCGCCCGCTGGCGGAGAAGGTCGAGGTCGTCCTGCCGAACGGCGACCGGCATCCGCTCCGCCACTTCCACCAGGGGCTGTTCAAGGGCACCCTGCCGAAGGGGGCCTCGCTCGCGGGCGAGGACGAGCGCGCGGCGCCGCTGGCCGTCCCCGACTACCGGCTCGCCGTCACCTACGGGGACGGCGTCGAGACGATCCAGGACGACCCCTACCGGCACCTGCCGACGCTCGGCGAACTCGACCTGCACCTGATCGGCGAGGGGCGGCACGAGGAGCTGTGGCGGGCGCTCGGCGCGCAGCCCCGCTCCTACGCGTCCGCGCTCGGCACCGTGCACGGGACGGGTTTCGCGGTGTGGGCGCCGACGGCGCGCGGCGTGCGCGTGGTCGGCGACTTCAACCATTGGGACGGCCGCGGCCACCCGATGCGGTCGCTCGGCTCCACCGGCGTGTGGGAGCTGTTCGTCCCGGGCGTCGGCGACGGCACCTGCTACAAGTACGAGATCCTCGGCGCGGACGGCGTGTGGCGCACCAAGGCCGACCCCATGGCGCAGTGGACGGAGCGCCCCCCGGCGACGGCGTCGCGCGTGTTCACCTCGTCCTACACGTGGGGCGACGGCGCGTGGATGGACGCCCGCAAGGACCACGACTGGCTGCACGAACCGATGAGCGTGTACGAGGTGCACCTCGGGTCGTGGCGCCCTGGGCTCGGTTACAAGGAACTGGCCGACGAGCTCACCGAGTACGTGCGCGACATGGGGTTCACCCATGTCGAACTGTTGCCGGTCGCAGAGCACCCCTACGGCCCGTCCTGGGGCTACCAGGTGACGTCCTACTACGCGCCCACGTCGCGGTTCGGGAACCCGGACGACTTCCGGCATCTCGTCGACCGGCTCCACCAGGCCGGTATCGGCGTCATCATGGACTGGGTGCCGGCCCACTTCCCCAAGGACGAATGGGCGATGGCCCGGTTCGACGGCACCGCGCTGTACGAGCACGACGACCCGGCGCGCGGCGAGCACCCCGACTGGGGGACGCTCGTGTTCAACTACGGCCGCGCCGAGGTCCGCAACTTCCTGGTGGCGAACGCGTCGTTCTGGCTGGAGGAGTTCCACATCGACGGCCTGCGCGTGGACGCCGTCGCCTCGATGCTGTACCTCGACTACTCGCGCAATGAGGGCGAGTGGTCGCCGAACATCTACGGCGGCCGCGAGAACCTGGAGGCCATCTCCTTCCTCCAGGAGATGAACGCGACGGTCTACAAGCGCAACCCCGGCGTCATGACGATCGCCGAGGAGTCCACGGCCTGGCCCGGCGTGTCCCGCCCGACCCACCTCGGCGGGCTCGGGTTCGGGTTCAAGTGGAACATGGGCTGGATGCACGACACGCTCGAATACCTGCGCCACGAGCCCGTGTTCCGGCACTACCACCACAACGAGATCACCTTCTCGCTGGTGTACGCGTTCTCGGAGAACTACGTCCTGCCGCTGTCGCACGACGAGGTCGTCCACGGCAAGGGCTCGCTGCTGAGCAAGATGCCGGGCGACGCGTGGCAGCAGTTCGCCGGGCTGCGCGCCCTGCTCGCCTACATGTGGTCGCATCCCGGCAAGCAGCTGCTGTTCATGGGCCAGGAGTTCGGGCAGGGCGCCGAATGGGCGGAGGAGCGCCCGCTCGACTGGTGGCTGCTGGAGAACGCCGCCGAGGGCGCCAACCACCTCGGGCTGCAGAAGCTCGTCCGCGACCTGAACCGCGCCTACCGCGCCGAGCCCGCGCTGTGGACGCGCGACAGCGACCACGAGGGGTTCCGCTGGATCGACGGCAACGACGCGGGCGGCAACACCCTCTCCTACCTGCGCTACGGGACGCCCCGCGCCGACGGCGAGCCTCCGGTCCTGGCGTGCGTCGTGAACTTCGCCGGGAACCCGCACGAGGACTACCGGCTCGGCCTGCCCCGCGCGGGCCGCTGGCGCGAGGTCGTCAACACCGACTCCTACGACTACGGCGGCAGCGGCGTCGGCAACCTGGGCCATGTCGAGGCGTCTGGCGAGCCGTGCCACGGCCTGCCGGCGTCCGCGGTGCTGCGCGTCCCGCCGCTGGGCGCGGTCTGGCTCGTGCCCGAATAGGGGCGCGCGCGCAGACCCGCTCGGTCATAGGGTGGGCGCATGCAGCGCCTGCACATCGTTCCGGGCCAGTTTCTGGTCGAGCATCTGCCGCAATCGACGTTCCCCGAGGACGACGACTGGGTCGCGCTGATCCGCGCCCCTGAGGGCCTCACCGTCGTGCGGGAGGCGTCGCCGTTCACCGAGGCGGAACGCTGGGTCGGGTTCTACGGCGAGCCGGACGGCCTGGACGTGCCCGGCACGCTGGCCGCGCTCGTGCAGCCGCTCGCCGACGCGGGGGTGCCGGTCTTCGTGGTATCCACCTACCACGCCGACCTCGTCCTCGTCCCCGAGCACCGCCTGAAGGACGCGACGGAGGCGCTCCGCGGCGCAGGCCACCAGGTCGAGCTCTAGCCCGGGGCTACAGGCGTTCCAGGAGCCAGCGCGGCCCGGTGACGGCGGCGCCGGCGGCCTCGCAGCGGGCGCGCAACTCCCGGTCGGCCGTGACCACCAGGTGCGCGGTGTCGGGCCGGGCCTCCCGGACGAGTTCCACGATCCGGTCGTCGCCGCTGCCGGGCGCCGCCACGACGTGCACCCCGTCGGCGGGCTCGTCCGCGACCGGCCGCGCCGCGCCCTCCACGACCAGGACGACCTCCGGGAAGCAGCGGTCGAACGGCACGACCCCGCCGGGCAGGCCCCGCACGCCGCCGGTCAGCGCCTTCAGGTCGTCGCGGAGCCGGGCGTTCGCCCCCGCGCGGTCCTTCCACCAGCCGTCGGCGCGGGCGCCCACGACGTTCGCCGCGTCCACGACGAGGACGAGGCCCTTCATCGCGTCCCGCAGGCGGGGCCACGACCGGGCGAACGGCGCGAACAGCTTGCGGTCGGTGACCTCCTCCTCCCGCACCCACTCGGCCCTGCGCGTCTCCCTCGACGCCGCGTCCACGGGGACGAGCTCGGTCAGCGACCCCATCACGGACGTGAACGACCAGCCGCCGTGGTCCTCGACACTGGTGCCGTGCACGTTCACCGCGCCGACGTCGAGCGTGCACTCCTCGGAGGTCTCCCGCAGCGCGCCCGTGACGGCGTCCTCGTGGCTGTGCAGCGCGCCGCCGAACATGCCCCACGT
Source organism: Actinomadura geliboluensis (assembly GCF_043197915.1). Lineage (NCBI taxonomy): Bacteria > Bacillati > Actinomycetota > Actinomycetes > Streptosporangiales > Thermomonosporaceae > Actinomadura > Actinomadura geliboluensis. Next base: position 1,143,195 of record NZ_JBICUA010000001.1, read on the forward strand.
CCCGCCGCCGATCCCCCACCAGGCGCGCTGCTGGAGCAGGATCCACACCTGGCCGTCGGCGTCGCGGTGGTAGGCCAGCAGGCCCGCGGCACCGAACCGTCCCCAGTGCGTGTGGCCCTGCCCGCAGCCGGCCCAGCCGTCGCCGTCTCCCATGCGTCCGACGATAGCGCCGGACGCTCGTGACGAACGGCATAGTGCCGCCCCGCCGGGCACCGAATACCATTCTGAAGATCACCGCTGAGCAGGGAGAGTGAGTTGAGCGTCGACGCGAGCGCGGCGGCCCTTCAGGAGGCCGCCGAACTGTGGAACACGCTGTCCGGCGCCGGCTTCATCCAGGCGATGGTGGACCGGCGCGTCCCGGAGATCTCCGACATCAGCGACTACATCGGGCAGGACGTGCGGGCCGCCGAGCCGGGCCGCGTGGAGATCGCGTGGTCGCCCGCGGACAAGCTCTGCAACCCCGGCGGCACCGTCCACGGCGGCTACATCGCGATGATCCTCGACAACGCGGTCTGCCTGGCGGCGAGCAGCACGTGCGAGCACTTCATGCCGATGCTCACGCTCAACCTGAACGTCGACTACCTGCGCGCCGTCCAGTCCGGCCAGACCTACACGGTGACCGGGAGCTGCCTGCACCCCGGCGGCACCCGCATGGTCTCCAACGCGCTGATCACCGACACCGCCGGCCGCCCCGTCGCCCAGGCGTCCGCCAGCGTCATCCCCAACAAGGCGTTCGCCCGCTGAGCTCACTCGGGGTGCAGGAACGGCGCCGGGTGAGCGCATAGGCTGGGGCGCATGGTGGATCCCGGCACAGTCGTCAACGTGATCAAGCAGGCCCGCGAGCGGCGGACGGCGCCGCTGATCCTCGAACTCGATCTCACCGACGGGCTCGTGGAGACCGCGCCGGCCGACCCGATCTCGGCGATCCTGTCCATGCGCCGGACGAACCTGCGGGACGTCCTGGACGGGCTGCGCCGCGCCCGCTCCGACAGCCGGGTACGCGCCCTCGTGGTGAAGGTGTCCGGCGGCGTCGGGCTGGCGCTCGTCCAGGAGCTGCGCGAGGCCGTCCAGGCGCTGCGGGACGCGGGCAAGTTCACCGTCGCGTGGGCCGAGACCTACGGTGAGGGCGGGCGCGGCACCGTGCCGTACTACCTGGCCACCGCGTTCGACAAGGTTTACCTGCAGCCGACCGGCGAGGTGGGGCTGACCGGCGTCGCGCTGGAGGAGCCGTTCTTCGCGGGCGCGCTGGAGAAGGCGGGCATCGAGCCGCGGTTCGCCAAGCGATACGAGTACAAGACCATGGCGAACACGTTCATGGAGAAGGCGTACACGCCGGAGCACGAGGAGTCGTCGCGGCGGCTCGTCGCCTCGCTCGGGGAGCAGATCACCGCCGGGGTCGCCGCCGCCCGCGGGCTGCCGGAGGAGACGGTGCGGGCGCTCGTCGACCGCGGCCCCTTCCTCGCCGACGAGGCGCTGGAGGAGAACCTCGTCGACCGGCTCGCCTACCGCGACGAGGTCTACGCCGACCTGCGGGAGCGGTTCGGCGAGGAGGCGCAGCTGCGCTACGTGTCGCGGTACAACCGCGCGCACGGCCTCGCGAGCCGGCTCCCCCAGCCGGGCAAGCAGGACGTCGTCGCGCTGATCAACGGGCAGGGCCCGATCCGGCTCGGCCGCAGCGGGCGCGGCGGGCCGCTGCCGAACTCGGGGCCCGCGATGGGCTCGGACACGATCGGCGCCGCGTTCCGCGCCGCGGTGAAGGACGAGCGGGTCAAGGCCATCGTGTTCCGGGTGAACAGCCCCGGCGGCTCCGCCGTCGCGTCCGACGCGATCTGGCGCGAGGTCGTCCTCGCGCGCCGCGCCGGCAAGCCCGTGGTCGTGTCGATGGGCAACGTCGCGGCGTCCGGCGGCTACTACGTGTCGATGGCGGCGGACACGATCGTCGCGCAGCCCGGCACGCTCACCGGCTCGATCGGCGTCGTCGTCGGCAAGGCCGTGGTGAACGGCCTGCTGGACCGCGTCGGCATCGGCCTCGGCGCCGTCGCCGACGGCGCCCACGCCCGGATGCTCAGCGCCACCAAGGACTTCAGCGACTCCGAGTGGGAGCGGGTCAACGCCTCCCTCGACCGGATCTACGACGACTTCACGGCGAAGGTCGCCGAGGGCCGGGAGCTGTCCCGCGAGCGCGTCCACGAGCTGGCCCGGGGCCGGGTCTGGACGGGTGCGGACGCGAAGGAGCGCGGCCTCGTCGACGAGCTCGGCGGCATCGATGCCGCGCTCGACCTGGCCCGCAAGAAGGCCGGGCTGGCGTCCGACGCGCCGGTCCGGACGTACCCGCACACCTCGCCGCTGGAGCGGCTGCGCCCGCCGGAGTCCAGCGAGGACCGCACGGCCGCGTCCGCGCGCTTCGACGGGTGGGGGTCGCTCGGCGGCCTCGCCGCGCGCCTCGGGCTGCCCGCCGCGGGCCCGCTGACCCTGCCGGGCACTTGGGAGATCCGCTGAGCGCCGACTTCGTCGAGGCCGTCGCGGGCTTCGCCACGGGAGTGGCCGTGCTGACGGTCCGCGACGGCCGCGACGACCTCGGCACCACGGTGACCTCGTTCATGTCGGTCTCCCTGGACCCGCCGCTGGTGGTGGCGAGCGTGGCGACGTCGTCGTACCTGTCGGAGGTCCTGAACCGGCGGCCCCGCTGGGCGGCGACGGTACTGGCGTCCGCGCAGCGGGCCCTGGCCGGGCGGTTCGCGGCCGAGGGCCGTCCGAGCGCCCGCATCCTGCTGGCCGCCGAGCCGCACCACCGAGGCCCGCATTCGGACGCCCTGATCCCCGACACGGGCGTCTCCGCGCTGGAATGCGAGACCCGCCAGGCCATCGAGGCGGGCGACCACACGCTCTTCGTCGCCGAGGCCCTCGCCACCGACTACGTGACCCGCGACCGCTCGCCGCTGATCCGCGTCAACCGCCGCTACCTGCCCGCCTAGCCGGGCCGAGTCGGCCGGGGTCAGCGGACCCGGCGGCCCGCCTTCCACACGGCGTGGGTCTGCGGGACGCCGGGGCGGTAGGCGAGGTGGATGTGGGACGCGGCGTCCAGGACGTGCACGTCTGCGCGCGCGCCCGGAGCGAGGTGGCCGACGTCGGTGCGGCGGAGGGCCCGGGCGCCGCCGGCGGTCGCGGACCAGACGGCCTCGGCCGGAGTCATGTGCATGTCGCGGACGGCGACCGCGATGCAGAACGCCATGCTCGAGCTGTAGCAGGAGCCGGGGTTGCAGTCGCTGGCGAGGGCGACGGTCGCGCCGGCACCCAGGAGGCGGCGGGCGTCGGGGTAGGGCTGGCGGGTGGAGAACTCGACGCCGGGCAGGAGGGTCGCGACCGTCTGGGACGAGGCGAGGGCGTCCACGTCGGCGTCGCTGAGGAACGTGCAGTGGTCGGCGGACGCGGCGTCCAGTTCGACGGCGAGCCGCACGGCGGGGCCCTGGGTGAGCTGGTTCGCGTGCAGGCGGGGGCTGAGGCCCGCCTTCATGCCCGCCTGCAGGATCTCGCGGGTCTGGTCGGCGTCGAACGCGCCCTCCTCGCAGAAGACGTCCACCCAGCGGGCGTGCGGGGCGCAGGCGGCGAGCATGTCGGTCGCGGCCAGGTGCGCGTAGGCGGCGGCGTCGTCCTTGTACTCGGCGGGGACGACATGGGCGCCGAGGTAGGTGACCTCGTCCGCGAGTTCGGCGGCGATGCGGACGGCGCGCTCCTCCTGCTCGACCGTGAGGCCGTAGCCGGACTTGCACTCGACGGTCGTCGTCCCCTGGCCCGCCATCTCCCCGATGAGGCGGCGCAGGTTGGCGCGGAGGTCGTCGTCGGACGCGGCGCGGGTGCGCTCGACGGTGGTGCGGATGCCGCCCGCCGCGTACTTCCGGCCGCTCATCCGGGCGGCGAACTCCTCGGCGCGCTCGCCCGCGAAGACGAGGTGGGCGTGGGAGTCCACGAAGCCGGGGAGGACGGCCCGCCCGGCTGCGTCGAACGCCTCGTCGGCGGCGGGCGCCTCGGCGGCCGGGCCCGTCCAGGCGACGGTGCCGCCGTCCATGACCAGGGCGGCGTCGCGGAGGATGCCGAGACCGCCGCCGGCGGCCGGGTCGTTGGTGACGAGTTCCCCGATGTTCGTGATGACCGTGCTCACCAGGGCAGCATCTCACGCGGTGCCAGGACGTCCCACCCGGTGCGGTCGCGTCTCACCCGGTGCCGTTACGTCAACACAGTGCCGCTGCGTCTCACGCGGTGCCGGCGCTGTCGGGCGCCGGCACCGCGCGGGCCGTCAGCGGCGGCGCGCGTCGGCCTCCAGGAGGGGGGCGGTGCCGCGCGCGGGCGCGCGCAGGTCGACGACTCCCTGCCGCTCGGAGAAGACCTCGACGACCTGCCGGGTGTGGCTGCCGCCGGCGCCGTGCTCCATCCGCACGCCGGGCCCGACGCGCAGCGACGTGCACTTGAAGTGGATGGCGTAGACGTTCTGCGCCTCACCGCCGACGACGGAGTCGCACACCATCACCTTCTTCGTTCCGTCCTCCATGTCCTGCACGACCGCGTACCCGTGGTCGGTCGGCAGGTAGTAGTCCGAGCTCATGTGACCGTCCTTTCTCGTATGTGTGGTTGGTCAGAGGGGGCGGACGGGCGAGACGCCCTCGCAGTCGATCCCGAACATCACCCGCTTCCAGTCGCCGGCGTAGGCGAAGATCCCGCCGGACGTCGCGACGCCCAGCCTCGACGGCATCCGCGTCGCGTCCACGTGCCTGCGCACGCGCCCCATCGAGTGGACGCCCTCCATGTCCTCCCAGAGCGACACGTTGAGCAGCGTCCGGGCGCGCCAGGCGACCATCAGCGACGACCCGAGGAACCCGGTCGCGTCCCGCCGCACGTCCCGCGCCAGCCGCTTGTGCATGACGAGCACGAGGAGCAGCGCCCACAGGCTCGGGCACTCGAACCGCGTCACCACGATGACGCCGTCCTTCACCTCGCCCGCGGCACCGTCCCGCACAGCGCCTGTGGCGCCGTCCGGCACAGCACCTGGGACGCCGCCCGGGATCACAGCGTCTGCAGCGCCGTCAGCGCCGCCAGCGACACCAGGGCCGTCCCGGACAGGGCGCGAATCGATCTCAGCCATAGCCGTTGCCTTCTCGTTCCCATGTCGACCATCGCGGGCGTGAAGCGCAGGCTCCCCACCGCGACGCTGAGGTTGGACAGCAGCGCCATGCCGACCATGACCGGCGCGGCCGTCCACGGGTCCAGCAGCACCACCGCGGCGACCGCGACCCACACCAGCGACACCGCCTTCTGCGTCGTCACGAGCAGGCCGAGGTCGAAGCCCCAGGCCACGCCGCGCGACCCCGGCGGCAGCCGGTGCACGAGCTGCTGCGGGACCTGCCGCCACACGTGCGGCGTCCGGCCCGCCAGGTCGGCGAGCCCGAACCCGAGGGCCACCGCGGCGAGGGCGAGCACCCGCGCGTCCTCCGGCAGGACCTCGTGCACCCCGCGCCCCACCACGTACAGCAGCAGCGCGACGAGCAGCCCCGCGAGGACGCCGCCCGCGGTGAGGCCGGTCAGGAAGCGCGCGCCGTCCGCCGGACGGCGGCGCATCAGCGGGCCGGAGACTCCGGCCATGGACCGGCCTCAAGGGCTCAGGATGTGCAGGACCGCGCCGATCCCGCCGAGCACCACCCAGGTGACCACGCGCGGCCCGTCAGCTGTAGCGGCACTCGAAGGCCGAGTGCTGCTTGCCGCTGTAGTAGGCCTCGCAGCAGGAGCAGTGCAGGTAGGCGCTCATGGCGCAGCCCCACAGGTAGTCCATGTTGTTGCGGCAGGTGGTCATGGACACGTTGGGGCAGACCGCGAGGTTGCAGCAGTTCTGCTTGCAGATCGCGTACGCGGGCTCGGACCGGCCGAACACCGCCGAGGCGGCGGTCAGCCCGCCCGCGCCGAGCGCGCCGAGGAACCCGCGCCGGGCCCACCGGCCGGTCGCCCGCCCCGCCCGGCCACCGGCGCGGCCTCCCGCGTCGCCGCGCGGGCGGTGCTCCGTCGTGGTGGTCATGACACTCCCTTCGGTTCGTTGACCCTCGTCCTGAGGGCCTGGACGTCCTGGAAGACGAGGGCCGACTCCAGCCGCCCGCCGCGGATGACCAGTGCGGTCGGGCTCATCCGGACGTTGAACTCGTCGGCGACCCAGCTGCCGCCCTCGTCGACGTAGTGCGCGAGGCGGTGCAGCCCGTACTGCTGGACGAAGCGGTCGCCGCGCGCACGCTCCGCCGTGGACACGACCACGGCCATGTCGCCCTCGGCGCCCCTGTCCAGCTCGTCCGACAGCTGCTGGGCGACGTCCTTGCAGGTGGAGCAGGCGGTGCTGAGGACGAGCACGGTCCGGGCGGCGTCGATGTCGGTGCCGGGGCCGGTGAGGCCGGCGAGCTCGGCCGGCCAGCGGCCGGGTTCGGTGCCGAGCCGCGCGTCGTCCAGCGGCCAGATCGCGGGGTCGCGGTCGGCGGCGGTCTCCCGCTCGGTCGGCAGCCGCGAGCTCAGCTCGCCGAGCATCGCGAACAGCAGCACGACGGCGGCGACGAGGACGAGCAGCACGGCGCCGAAGAAGACTTCCATCATGGGGGTGTTCCTCCGTCTATCGCGAGGCAGGGAGGGGCCGGGTGAGGTCCTTGATGAGGCCGCGGTGCGCCCACCCGCACACCAGCAGCGCGCCGAACGCCAGCCCGGTGCCGGACTGGAAGAAGTACGCGGCGGCGGAGCCGGGCGCCGCGGCCGCCAGGTTCACCGCCGGGACGGCCATGAGCAGCGCCCCGGCGAGCACGTTGAACCAGCCGAGCGGCCGGCCGCCCGTCGCGCCGAGGCAGCCGCAGACGGCGCCGCCGCCGCGGACGGCGCCGAGGACGCCGGCCACGGCGAAGCTCGCGCCGAGCACACCCACCGCCCAGGCGCCGGCCGGGCGGGTCGCGGTGCCGGTCAGCGCGAGCGCGGCGAGGATCTCCACCGCCGCGAACGCCCGCACGTGGCCGCTCGCGAACCCGTCGCCCGAGGACCGGACGAGCGCGTTCAGGGCCCGGCCGAGCGGCGCCGGAGAAACCATTTTCGAGACGCCCGCCACGAACAATACGGCGGCCGCGGACGAATTGACGACGACGAGGACGGAATCGTTTACAGCCATGCTGAGGACGACCTCGTTAAAGGAGCGGGGAACTGGGAGCGATCGATACGATCTTTTTAACCCGCCTTGATCAAGGAGTCAATGACGTGCGCGGCCGGGCATGAATTGAGTCGATTGCTCAACCGGCGCGGCGGGACTGCTCATTCGGCGGCCGGCCGCTCGCGCGGCGCGGCGGGGGCGCTCAGGTCCAGGCGCCCGAGCTCGCCCCGGGTCCGCACGCCGAGCTTGGGATACGCCCGGTAGAGGTGGTTCCCGACGGTCCGCGGGCTGAGGAACAGCCGGTCGGCTATCTCCCGGTTGCTGGCGCCGGCCGCGGCGAGCCGCACGATCTGCAGCTCCTGGTGGGTGAGGCCGCCGAGCACCGTTCCCGGAGCGTCCGCCGGTCGTGTTCCGCAGGCTCCGAGCTCCGCCCTCGCCCGCTCCGCCCAGGCAGCGGAGCCGGATTTCTCAAACAATTCGAGCGCGTTGCTCAAATGCGTTCGCGCATCTGCTCTGCGGCGCTCCCTGCGCAGCCATTCACCGTACAGCAGCCCGGTGCGGGCCCGCTCATAGGCGTTGCCGTTCCCGAGCAGTTCCAGCGCGTCCACGAAATGCCGTTCCGCCGCCGCGCCGGCGGCGAGCTGGGCGCGGCACCGCTCGGCCAGCGCCCGCACGTCCGGGGACGCGTCCCGGGCCGCCCGGCGGTCGAGCAGGGCGAGTGGGCGCGCCGCCCGGTCCGGCCGCCCGGCGCGCACCGCCGCCTCGACGCGGTCGGCCGCCTGGCGGGCGGCGCTCGCGGCCGGGCCCGCCGCCGGCACCTCCTCCGGGAGCTCCTCCAGCCGGGCCAGCGCCTCGGCGTGCCGCCCGGCGCCGAGGTCGAGCAGCGCGAGCGCCCACGTCCCGAGGGAGACGGCCGGCGCGACGTCCTCGGCGCGGGCCTGCTCCAGGCCGGCGGCGACCAGGTCCGCGCAGCGCTTCTCGTCGCCCGCCGCCGCGGCGAGCCAGCCGAGCAGGCAGCTCAGCTGGGCCGTCCGCGTCCGCGCGCCGGCGTCGCCCGCCAGCCGCAGCCCCTCCTCGGCCGCCTCCCGCGCCTCGCCGTGCAGGCCCCGCCCGATCAGCGCGTGGGCGAGGACCTGGAGCGCGTAGGGCAGCCGCCCGGCCTCGGTGCGGCAGTCCCGCGCGAACCGCGCGGCCGCCTCGTGCGCGCCGGGGGCGCCGTCCGCGAACGCGATGGTGGACGCGGTGAGGCGGCGGCCCAGCTCGTCCGGTAACGAGCGCCGCAGGTCGGCGAGCCGCCCGGCGGCGCCCGCCGCGTCCATCGCCGCGCCGATCGCGGCCGGCAGCCGGGCCAGCGCGGAGCCCGGCGGCAGCGGAAGGGCGCCGAGCGCGTCCAGCGCCTCCCGGACGAGCCGGGCGTCGCCCGCGTGCCAGCCGCACCGGGCGGCGTCGGCGAGCAGCAGCGCGGCACCGGCGGGATCGAGCCCGGCGAGCGGCGCGGCACCGGCGACCAGCGTCCGCGCGGCCCGGCGCGGCGACCCGCACTCGGCCTCCGCCGCCGCGCCGGCCCGCGCCAGCTCGGCGCGCGTCAGCGGGTCGGCGGCGAGCCGGCGGGCGCGCGCGACGAGGTCCCGGGCCCCGTCGAACAGGCCCGCCGCGCAGGCGGCGCGGGCCGCGGCGGCGAGCCGTCGGGCGCGGGCCCGCTCCCCGGCGGTCAGCTCCGCCGCCCGCGCGTGGCAGACGTAGGCGCGCCGGTCCCCCGAGCACGCTCCGGCGCGCTCCAGCTCGGCCGCGACGTCCGCCTGGTACCCCAGGGACGCGGCGGCCAGGTGCCACGTGCGCGCCTCGGGGTGCGCGGCGCCCGCGCTGTCGGCGAGCGCCCGGTGCGCGGCCCGCCGCTCGGACGGCGTCGCCCGGTGGTAGGCGACGGCCCGGACCAGCGGATGCGCGAACGCGATCGTCGTGCGGGTCGCCGCCAGCAGCCCGGCGCGCTCGGCGGGCGCGAAGTCGGCGACGGTCGCGCCGACGCTCGCCGCGGCGCCCGTGACGCGGGCCGTGTCGCGGGTGTCGTCCGCGGCGGCCAGGAGCAGCAGCGCCCGGGTGCCGGGCGGGAGTGCGCCGAGCCGGGCGCACAGCTCGGCCTGGAGCGTCCCCCCGACCGGGGAGGCGCCGTCGTGGAAGGTGAACGGGTTGATGCATCCCGCGCGCTGCGCCGGGGACAGCGACGCCGCCAGCAGCCGCAGCGCCAGCGGGTTCCCCTCGGCCTCGGCGAGGACGCGGTCCCGCGCGGGCGGCGCCAGGCCGGCGCCGGCCGCGGTGCCGCGCAGGAACGCCGCGGCCTCCTCCGGGCAGAGGCGCCGCAGCCTGATCTCCGCCAGGCCGGACGAGCCGAACGTGCTCTCGTCGCGGGCGGCGGCCAGCAGCGCGGCCGGCTCGGCGCCGAGGCGGCGCGCCGCGTACGCCAGCGCGTCCGCCGACGCGGCGTCCAGCCACTGGGCGTCGTCGACGAGGCAGACCACGGGCCGGTCCGCGGCGAGCCGGTGCAGCAGCGCGAGGACGGCGCGGCGCACGGCGAAGACGTCCTCGCGGCCCGCCGCCGCCTGCGGTTCGATCAGGGCGCGCAGCCGCTCGGCCTCCGGGCCGCCCAGGTCGCGGACCGGCCGCAGCATCAGCTCCAGCGACGCGAACGGCTGCTCGGCCTCCGGCGGGGACCCGGCGCAGCGCAGCACGAGCGCCCCGTCCGCCGCGTCCGCCGCGTGGTCGAGGAGCACGGTCTTGCCGATCCCGGCCTCGCCCCGGATGACGGCGGCCCCGCCCGTCCCGGCCCCCGCCCCGGCGACCAGCCGTTCCACCTCGGCCCGTTCGGCGGCTCTGCCCTGGAACATGGGGCCCCCACGCGTGCGGCTGCGACTTTCAAGATCGTCCACCGCATGATCGCATGGCCCCGACCAACGACCCCCTATCCCTGAGGTCTCCTCAATGTCACCACTCCGGACCACACCGCCGACGACCCACAGCCCCCTCCCACACCCCAACCCCCCACGTCCCGCCAACGCCAGCACCCCTGACCAGCGCCACCACTCCGGACCACACCGCCGACGACCCACAGCCCCCTCCCACACCCCAACCCCCCACGGCCCGCCAGCGCCAGCACCCCTGACCAGCGCCACCACTCCGGACCACACCGCCGACGACCCACAGCCCCCTCCCACACCCCAACCCCCCACGGCCCGCCAGCATCAGCACCCCTGACCAGCGCCACGACCAGACCCCCGAGGCGCCCTTGTCAGGTGGGCGTGGTGACGTCGGTGACGGCCCTGGCGAGGGCGGCGGGGACGTCGTCGATGAGGAGGTGGCGGCCGTCGTGGACGATGGGGCGGCCGGAGACGACGACGTGCCGGACGTCGGCGGCGGTGGCGGCGAAGACGGCGGCCTCGGCGGCGTAGTCCGGGGCGGCGCCGGCGGTGCGGACGGAGTCGAGGTCGACGGTGACCAGGTCGGCGTACGCGCCCGGTTCCAGGCGGCCCGCCTCGGGCCAGCCGAGCCCGTAGTGGCCGTTGGACGTGGCGGCGGCGAGCAGTTCGCCGGCGGTCCAGTGGCCGCGGGCGCGGGTGCGGAGCCGCTCGTCCAGCTCGACGGCGCGGGCCTCCTCGAACATGTCGATGACGGCGTGCTGGTCGGAGCCGAGGCAGATCGGGGAGCCGGCGTCGGCCAGGGCGCGGGCGGGGCCGATGCCGTCGGCGAGGTCGCGTTCGGTGGTCGGGCACATGCAGACGCCGGTCATCGTCGTCCCGAGGAGGCCGATGTCCTCGTCGGTGAGGTGCGTGGCGTGGACGGCGGTGGTGAGCGCGCCGAGGGCGCCGGCCTCGGCGAGCAGCCGGGTCGGGGTCATGCCGTAGGCGTCCAGGCACGCCTCGTTCTCGGCGGGCTGCTCGGACAGGTGGACGTGCAGCGGCGCCCCGTGCTCCTTCGCCCAGGACGCGACCGCGCGGAGCTGCTCGCGGGGCACCGCCCGGACGGAGTGGATCGCGGCGCCGACGCGGGCGTGCAGCCGGCCCGCCTTGTCGGTCTGCTCGTAGAGGCTGTCGACGCGGCGCGCCCAGTTGCCGGCGGTGCCGTCGCCGAAGCGCAGCTGCGGGCCGGTCAGGGGGCGGCCGATGCCGCCGGTGAGGTAGCAGGCGTCGAGGAGGGTGATCCGGATGCCGGCGTCGGCGGCGGCGGCGATGAGCGCCTGGCCCATCGCGTTGGGGTCGGCGTAGGGGGCGCCGCCGGGCCGGTGGTGCAGGTAGTGGAACTCGCCGACGCAGCTGATCCCGGCGAGGGCCATCTCGGCGAAGACGGCGGTGGCGAGGGCGCGGTACGACTCGGGGTCGAGCCGGTCGGCGACCTGGTACATCTGCTCCCGCCACGTCCAGAAGGTGCCGGAATGGGCCTGGACGCGGGAGCGGAGGGCGCGGTGGAAGGCGTGGGAGTGGGCGTCGGCGAGGCCGGGGAGCGTGAGGCCGGGGAGCCGCTGGGCGTGCGGGGCGGACCGGACGCCCGCCGCGACGCTCGTGATCCGCTCTCCGTCGGCCTCGATCAGCACGTCGGCCGCCACGCCGTCGCCGAGCCAGGCGAACTGGGCATGCCACTGCATGGTGGGACCCCTACCCGCGCGCCAGGTCGTCCAGTACCGCGGTAAGGGCCTCAACACCGGCCAGGCAGTCCGCCGGCTCGGCGGACTCGGCGGGCGCGTGCGAGACCCCGGTCGGGTTCCGGACGAACAGCATCGCGGTCGGCACCCGCGCGGACAGCACGCCGGCGTCGTGGCCCGCGCCGGTCGGCAGGACGGGCGCGCCGCCGCCGAGCGCCGCGCCGACCCGGTCGCGCAGGGCGCGGTTGAAGTCGACGATCTCGGTGTAGGACTCCTCGGCGAGGTCGACGCTGACCCGGTGCGGGCGGGCGGCGACGCGGGCGGCCTCGTCGATCTCCCGCACGGTGCGCCGGACCCGCTCGTCCTCGGGGCCGCGCGCGTCGAGCCAGGCGGTGACGGACGAGGCGATCGCGTTCACCCCGCCCGGCACGACGCCGACCTTCCCGACCGTCGCGACGGTGCCGTTGCGCTCGGCGGCCTCGCGGGCGGCGATGACCATGCGCGCGAACGGCAGCATCGGGTCGCGGCGGTCGGCCAGGAGGGTCGTCCCGGCGTGGTTGCCCTCGCCGGTGAAGTCGAACCGCCACCGGCCGTGCGGGACGATCGCGCCGGCGATCCCGACCGGTGCGTCCAGGGCCCTGCCTTGCTCGACGTGGAGTTCGACGTAGCAGCCGATGCGTCCGAGGAGGTCCTCGTCCGGGCCGATGGCGTCGGGGTCGAACCCGGCGTTGTGCATGACCTCCGCGAAGGTGTGCCCGTCACCGTCGGTCAGCGCGCGCGCCCGCGCCGGGTCGATCGCCCCGGTGAGCAGGCGCGACCCCAGGCAGGCCACACCGAACCGGGCGCCCTCCTCCTCGGCGAACGCCGCGATCCCGATGGGCTTCGCGGGCGTGGAGCCGCGCCTCCGGAGCTCGTCGACGGCCGCGAACGCGGACACGATGCCGAGCGGGCCATCGAACGCTCCCCCGCCCGGCACCGAGTCGAGATGGCTGCCGGTCAGGACGGCCCCGTGCCGGGTACCGTCGGCCGGGAGCCACCAGGCGACCATGTTGCCGTTGGCGTCGTGCTCCACGTCGAGGCCGCGGCGGCGCGCCTCGTCCAGGAACCAGGCGCGGCACTCCAGTTCGGGCGGCGTCCACGCGAACCGGTGGTAGCCGCCGGTCGCCTCGTCCCGCCCGACCGGCAGCAGCTCCGCCCACATCTCCTCGAAGCTCATGCGCTCCCCGCTCATCCCTTCCTGGTCCGCTACCGCTCAACCTCTCATGGGGATCTTGACGCCGCGCTCGTCGGCGACCTCGGCCGCCCGCTCGTACCCGGCGTCGACGTGCCGCATGACGCCGGTGCCGGGGTCGTTGGTGAGGACGCGCCGGAGCTTCTCGCCGGCGAGGGCCGTCCCGTCCGCGACGCAGACCTGGCCCGCGTGGATGGACCGGCCGATCCCGACGCCGCCGCCGTGGTGGACGGACACCCAGGTCGCACCGGACGCGGTGTTGAGCATGGCGTTCAGCAGCGGCCAGTCGGCGATCGCGTCCGAGCCGTCCTTCATGCCCTCGGTCTCCCGGTACGGGCTGGCGACGGAGCCGCAGTCGAGGTGGTCGCGGCCGAGCACGATCGGCGCGCTGATCTCGCCGCGCGCGACCAGGTCGTTGAACGCCTCGCCGGCCTTGTCGCGCTCGCCGTAGCCGAGCCAGCAGATCCGCGACGGCAGGCCCTGGAAGTGCACCTTCTCCCCCGCCATCCGGATCCAGCGGGTCAGCGGCTCGTTGTCGGGGAACAGGTCGAGGATCGCCTTGTCGGTGCGGGCGATGTCCTTCGGGTCGCCGGACAGCGCCGCCCAGCGGAACGGCCCCTTGCCCTCGCAGAACAGCGGCCTGATGTAGGCGGGGACGAAGCCGGGGAAGTCGAACGCCCGCGCGTACCCGGCGAGCTGCGCCTCCCCGCGGATCGAGTTGCCGTAGTCGAACACCTCGGCGCCCGCGTCCTGGAAGCCGACCATCGCCTCGACGTGCGCGGCCATCGACGCGCGGGCCGCGGCGATGAAGCCGTCGCGGTCCTTGTCGCGCTCGTCGGCCATGTCCTCGAACGCGACGCCGCGCGGCAGGTACATCAGCGGGTCGTGCGCGCTGGTCTGGTCGGTGACGATGTCGATCGGGGCGCCGCGCCGCAGCAGCTCGGGGACGACGTCGGCGGCGTTGCCGAGCACGGCGATCGACAGCGGGCGCCGGGCGGCCCGCGCCTCCTCGGCGAGGCGCAGCGCGTCGTCCAGCGAGTCGGCCCGCACGTCGCAGTACCGGTGCGCGACGCGCCGCTCGATGCGGGACGGGTCGCACTCGACGCAGATCGCGACGCCGCCGTTCATCGTGACGGCGAGGGGCTGCGCGCCGCCCATCCCGCCGAGCCCGGCGGTCAGCGTGACCGTCCCGGCGAGGGTGCCGCCGAACCGCTTCTCGGCGACGGCCGCGAACGTCTCGTAGGTGCCCTGGAGGATGCCCTGCGTCCCGATGTAGATCCACGACCCGGCGGTCATCTGGCCGAACATCGTCAGCCCGAGCGACTCCAGCCGGCGGAACTCCTCCCACGTCGCCCACTGCGGGACGAGGTTGGAGTTGGCGATCAGCACGCGGGGCGCCCACTCGTGCGTCCGGAAGATCCCGACGGGCTTGCCGGACTGGACGAGCAGCGTCTCGTCCCCTTCGAGGTCCGACAGCGACCGGACGATGCCGTCGAAGGCGTCCCAGTTGCGGGCGGCCTTGCCCGACCCGCCGTAGACGACCAGCTCGTCGGGGTGCTCGGCGACCTCGGGGTCGAGGTTGTTCTGGATCATGCGGAGGGCGGCCTCCTGCGGCCAGCCCTTGGCGGCGGTGAGCGCGGTGCCGCGCGGCGCGCGAACGGGACGGGGTCCAGACATGTCGGGCTCCTTTGGGACGGCGGGCCGGTGACGGCATGTGCCGGGCGTCCTGGCGGGTGACGGGGCCGGCTCAGGACGGCCCCCGCTCAGGACGGCTCCGGCTTATGACAGGGGGCCGGTGACGGATTCGGCGGCGGCGACGAGGGAGCCGTCCCGCACCAGCGCGGTGGCGGCGGCGATCTCGGGGGCGAGGTAGCGGTCGGGGCCGGGCGGCGGGACGGCCTCGCGCAGCCGGGCGACGACGGCGCCGGTCGCGGGGCCGGGGCGCAGCGGGGTGCGCAGGTCCAGCGCCCGCGCGGCGGTGAGGATCTCGATCGCGACGACCTGGGCCAGCCCGTCCACGGCCCTGCGCAGCTTGCGGGCCGCGTTCCAGCCCATCGAGACGTGGTCCTCCTGCATGGCCGAGCTCGGGATGGAGTCGGCGCTCGCCGGGGCGGCGAGCCGCTTCAGCTCCGACACGATCCCGGCCTGCGTGTACTGGGCGATCATGTGCCCGGAGTCGACGCCGGGGTCGTCGGCGAGGAAGGCGGGCAGCCCGTACGAGCGGCTCTTGTCGAGCATCCGGTCGGTGCGCCGCTCCGACATGGACGCGACGTCGGCGACCGGCACGGCGAGGAAGTCGAGCACGTACGCGATCGGGGCGCCGTGGAAGTTGCCGTTGGACTCGACCCGCCCGTCCGGCAGCACCACCGGGTTGTCGATCGCGGACGCCAGTTCCCGTCCCGCCACCAGCTCGGCGTGCTGGAGGGTGTCGCGGGCGGCGCCGTTCACCTGCGGCGCGCAGCGCAGCGAGTAGGCGTCCTGGACGCGGGTGCAGTCGGGGCCGCGGTGCGAGTCCATGATCTCGGACGCGGCGAGCAGCAGCCGCAGGTTGGCGGCGGACGCGGCCTGCCCGGGATGCGGCCGGAGCGCCTGCAGGTCGGCGGCGAAGACCCGGTCGGTGCCGAGCAGGGCCTCGACGGTCATCGCGGCGGCGACGTCGGCCGCGGTGAGGAGCCGGTGCAGGTCGCCGATGGCGAGGGCGAGCATGCCGAGCATGCCGTCCGTGCCGTTCAGCAGGGCGAGCCCTTCCTTCGCGGCGAGCTTGACGGGCGCGATGCCGGCCGCGGCGAGCGCCTCCGCCGCCGGCTTCAGCGCGCCGCCCGCGTCCCGGACCGAGCCCTCGCCGATCAGCGCGAGCGCGACGTGCGCGAGCGGCGCGAGGTCGCCGGAGCAGCCGAGGCTCCCGTACTCGAAGACCTGCGGGGTGATGCCGGCGTTCAGCAGCGCGGCGAGCGTCCGCGCCGTGGTCGGCTGCACGCCGGTGCGGCCGGTCGCGAGCGTCCGCAGCCGGAGCAGCATCAGCGCCCGGACGACCTCCCGCTCGACCTCCGGCCCCGACCCGGCCGCGTGCGACCGGACGATGTTCAGCTGCAGCTGGTCGCGCAGCTCCGGAGCGATGTGCCGCGTCGCGAGCGCCCCGAACCCCGTCGACACCCCGTACACCGGTGTCGGGCGCGCGGACAGCTCCTCGATGTGCGCCCGCGCCTCGCCGATCAGCTTCAGCGCCTCGTCGGTCAGCGCGACCTGGGCGCCGTCCCGCGCGACGGCGGCGACCTGCGCGAACGTCAGCGCCTCCGGCCCGACCTCAACCATAGGAACACCCATACCCACCATTGGACCCGCCCGGCGGCGCCCGCCCCACCCCCGGACGGCGTCTTCTGTCTCGGATACGAGACAATGCGGCCATGTCGCAGGTCCCCGCCGCCCGCCGCGCCCTGGCGGTGCTGCGCCTGCTGGCCGCCGCGCCGGGGCCGCTGCCCGCGTCGTCCATCGCCCGCGCCCTGGACGTCCCCCGCTCCAGCACGTACCACCTGCTCACGGCGATGGCGGAGGACGGCTTCGTCGCCTACGTCCCGGAGGAGCGCCGCTGGGGGCTCGGTGTCGCGGCGTTCGAGATCGGCTCCGCCTACCTGCGGCACGAGCCGCTGGAGCGCCTGGCCCGCCCGCTGCTGCGCCGCCTCGTCGACCAGGTCGGCGAGATCGCGCAGCTGGGCGTCCTGCACGGCGCGGAGACGCTCTACCTGCTGAAGGAGCAGCCGCCCCGGCACGCCACCGTCGTCACCGACGTGGGCGTCCGGATGCCCGCCCACCTGACCGCGAGCGGCCTGTCGCTGCTCGCGCACCTGCCGTCCGCCCAGGTGCGGGCGCTGTTCCCCGGCCGCTTCGTCGACCGGACGGGCAAGGGCCCCGCGTCCCTGCGCGAACTGCGCCGCACCCTCGCCGAGGACGCCCGCCGCGGCTGGTCCGTCGAGGACGGCCACATCACCGAGGGCTTCGCCAGCATCGCGGCCTGCGCCTTCGACCACACCGGTCACCCCACCGCCGCGATCACCGTCACGTTCCGCCGCGACGCGCACCCGGTGGAGACCTGGCCGCGGCTCGCCGCGCCCGTCCGCAGGACGGCCGAGACCCTGACCACCCGCCTCACCGGCCGCCTCCCCCACTGAGCGGCCCCCCTGCCGAAAGACAGGGGCGGCCGATGGCGTTCGGGCGGTGCGGCGACGACCTGCCGATTCCTAGGTTCGAACCCGGAATGACCGACGATCCGGCGGGAGACCTTGTGATCACGTTGCGGGGCCTGACGAAGCGGTACGGGGACAAGACGGCGGTGGACGGGCTGACACTCGAGGTGGCGGCCGGGAAGGTCACCGGGTTCCTCGGCCCGAACGGCGCGGGCAAATCGACGACGATGCGGATGATCGTCGGGCTGGACCGGCCCAGCGCGGGCGAGGCGCTGGTCGGCGGGCGGCGGTACGCGGGCCTGCCGCGCCCGCTGCGCCAGGTCGGGGCGCTGCTGGACGCGGGCTTCGTCCATCCGGGCCGGGCCGCGCGGGCGCACCTGCTCGCGATGGCCCGCAGCAACGGCATCGACCGGTCGCGGGTGGACGAGGTCCTCGGCCTGGTCGGGCTGGAGGCCGTCGCGGGCAAGCGGGTCGGCTCCTATTCGCTCGGCATGCGGCAGCGGCTCGGCATCGCGGGCGCGCTGCTCGGCGACCCGCCGGTGCTGATGTTCGACGAGCCCGTGAACGGCCTCGACCCGGACGGGGTGCTGTGGGTGCGGGGGCTGATGCGCGGCCTCGCGGCGGAGGGCCGCACGGTGTTCGTGTCGTCCCACCTGATGAGCGAGATGCAGCTCACCGCCGACCGCCTGGTGGTGATCGGCCGGGGCCGGCTGCTGGCGGACGCCCCCATGGGCGAGGTCATCGCGCGCGGCCCCGGCAACGCCGTCCGGGTGCGCACGCCGGGCGCCGCCGAACTGGCGGCGCGGCTCACCGCCGTCCGGGCCGCGGTCCAGCGGGTGGACGAGGACGAACTCGAAGTGAAGGGCGTACCGGTGGACCGGGTCGGGCTCATCGCCTTCGAGGCGGGGGTGCCGGTGCTGGAGCTGCGCACCGTCGAGGCGTCCCTCGAAGAGGCGTACATGGAACTGACCGGGGCGAGCGTGGAGTACGGGGTGAGACGATGAGGCGCGGCGGCATGCCGGGGGCGCTGGCGGCGGAGTGGACGAAGCTGTGGTCGCTCCGGTCCACCTGGTGGGGCCTGGCCGGCGCGGTGCAGCTGATGGCCCTGATGTCGATGATCCTGGCGACGAGCACGGTCTCGAACAACACCCGCCCGCCCGCGGGCGAGGAGCCTCCCGGCGTGGTGTCGGTGAGCGGGATCGCCACCGGTTCGGTGGACATGGTGCAGTTCGTCGTCCTCGCCCTCGCCATCCTGATGATCACCGGCGAGTACGCGACGGGCAGCATCCGGGCGACGCTCCAGTGGGTGCCGCCGCGCACCCGGATGCTGTCGGCGAAGGCGGCCGTCGCGATGGCGGTCGTGTTCCCCGTCGGCGTGCTCCTCGCGCTGACCGGCACGGCCGTCGCGTACCCGATGCTCGGGAAGTGGGGGCGCCTGGACGCCGGCGACGCCGTGCGCGACGCGCTGCTGACGGGCGTGTACCTGGCGGTGATGAGCGCGTTCATCCTGGGCGTCGCGGCCATGCTGCGCAGCACCGCGGCGACGATCACGACCGCGTTCCTGTTCGTCCTCGTGCTGCCCGTCACGCTGGTGAACGCGCGGTCGGAGCTGCTGAAGGACATCGCCGACGGGCTGCCGAGCACCGCCGGCCGGCACCTGCTGAACGGCGACGGCCCCTACCCGGCTGCGGTCGCGGTGCTGATCATCGCCGCGTGGACGGCGGCGGCGCTATGGGGCGGGATCACCGTCCTGCGCCGCCGCGACGCCTGACGCGGCCCGGTCGACGAGACGGCGGAGGATGCGCTCGGCGTCCGTCCACAGGACGGCACCCCCGATCCCCGGCACCACATGGCGCCGAGCGTGCGGAATCCGCGTCGCGAGGGTGGCGCCGTTGTCGGGCGAATGGCTGGTGTCCAGTTCCCCGTACCAGAGGTCGACGGGCACCCGGACGCGGCCGAGGTCGAAGGGCCAGCGCCCCATCGCGAGCACGGTGTCGCGCGCGTAGCCGCCGGAGCCCTGCGCGAACGCCTCGTCCAGGGCCCGGCGGTAGGCCGCGGCGAACGCCGGGTCCCGGTACACCCGCAGGTCGGGTTCGGGGCTGCCGCCCATGACCATCGCCAGCATCGCCTCGGCGCCGAACCCGCGGAACATCTCCTCGGCGCCGAGGGGATCGGCGGCCACCCAGTCGACGAGGCCCCGCAACTCCTCCGGCAGCGCCCCGGCGAACGGCGGCGCGGCCACCTCGTCCGCCCCGGAGACGACGGCCACCGCCGCCGCGATCCCGTCGACCGCGCACGCCAGCGCGAACGGCGCCCCCTGCGAGTTGCCCACCACGGCGGGACGCTCCAGCCCCCGCAGCGCGGCGAAGTCACGCATGTCCGCCGCGAAGTCGGCGAACGTCCGACCGGGCGACGGCGACGACACCCCGAGCCCGGGCCGGTCCACCGAGACGAGCCGCACCCCCAGCGAGTGAACGACCCCCGGCCCGAACCCCAGCCACCTGCTCGTGGCGGCACCGGGGCACAGCAGCACGGGCACGCCGTCCTCCGGCCCCCACTCGGCCCAGCCGAGCACCCGCCCACCGGGCAGCGTGCTCTCTCCCATCCGTTCGGGATCCGCGACGAACTCCATGATCCACATCATGGCCACCGCCCCCGCTCCCCCGCACCATGTTTTAACCGCCCCCCGCCCGCGACCTCCCCGTAGCGCCGGGCGAGCGGCAGGAACAGGGGCGTCGACGATCGACTCGATGCGCGCGGCCTTCACGGCTTCGAGGTCCATGAACAGGTCGAACGGCATGGCGAGCACGGTCGGCGGGATCCGTCCCAAGTCGATCTCACCGCGGTCATGGGCACGCTGGTAGATGGCCTGGATGCGCGCAGGCCGCCGGTCGCTCAGGATCACGTCGCGCACCTGGGCGGGGGTGAGCCCGGTGCCGGCCAGCAGCCCCCGAGAACGCGGCAGCCGCGATGATGGCGAAGAATCCGGCGCGCGCCTCACCCATGCCGGTCAGCGCGGCGAGGAGGCCGCCGCACAGGTCGCCGGTGACGGGGACGTCGACCGGATGGCCGTTCCGGTAGTGCTCAAGTGCGGCGAGCACGAGCCGGTCCTCGTTGGGCCAGCGGCGGTACAGCACGGCGATGCCGCGCGCGGCGACGGACTCCATGGTCAACTTCGCGTAGCCGACGCTGGCGATCCGCACGCTGGCCGTGGACCTGCACTCGACGGCCAGCACGATCCAGTGGGTCACCACCGGCTTCCTTATTGGCCGTCGCGATCCCGACGACCGGTTGGGCAGAGCATCGCTGGGGCGGCAAGCGGGTCTGGACGGCCGCGTTGATGCTGTTCGTGCTGGCCTCGGCGCTGTGCGCGACATCCTGGACCGACACCTCGCTGATCGGCTTCCGGGCGCTGCAGGGGTTCGGCGCCGGGCCGATCTTCCCGCTGATGCAGACGCTGGCGGTGCGCGCCGCGGGCGAGCGCATCAGCCGCCGGCTGATGGCGGCCGTCAGCCTGCCGATCGCGCTGGCCCGATCCTCGGCCCGGTGATCGGCGGCGTGATCCTTAACTGGCTGAGCTAGCGCTGGCTTTTCCTGGTCGACGTGCCGCTGATCGCCCCCGGCCTCCTGCTCGCACGGCGGTTGCTCCCCACCGACCGTCCCGAACCCGGCGCCGTCCGAACGCGCCTGGACTAGATCGGCCCTGTTGCTCCTCACGCCGTCACTGGCGCAGCGGCGACCGCACCGCGGAGGAGGAGGAGTGCGCCGTAGACGGACAGGAAGTCAGGGGTGCGCTGGTCGATGTCGTGGTCGATGCGTTCGGCGTAGGTGCTGGCGGTCTTGGTGGCGGCACCGTGGTGACCGGTGTGCTGCTCGGCCTCTCACGACTATCCGAGGACGGCGGGATCACCCACGCCTGCCACCGCTCACGGGCGCTGCGCTGCTCGCAGCCTTCATCGGCTGGGCGGCACGCCCGTGCGAGCGCGGCCCCAATCGTCGACATCCGCCTGCTGCGCCTACGATCGCTGGGCAGCGCCTCCGCCGCCCTCTTCGCCGCTAGCGCCGGGATGTTTCTGCTGCCGCTCTACTACCAGCACCTGCGCGACGAAAGTGTCCTGCAGGCCAGGCTGCTGCTCATCCCGCAGAGGGGCGGCGCACTCGTCTCCCGCTTCGTGATCGGCACCCTGGTCGACCGTTTCGGCGCACGCGCGGTAACGATCGCCGGTTTCCTCCTAGCCGCCCTCGCCACCGCCCCTTCGCCCCTCGCTGGACCGGCCACGAACCTGGGGTGGCTGGGAACCGCGCTCTTCCTCCACGGCCTGGGAATCGGCGCGGTGCTGATCCCCCCATGTCCGTCGCCTACAAGGACGTCCAGCCATCCGGCATCCCGGACGCCATCATGAACACCCGGATCGTCCAGCAGGTCGGCGGCTCGTGCGGCACCGCGATCGTCGCCGTCGTCCTCCAACCCCTGCTGCCCCAAGGCGCCACCAGTGCCTTCCAGGACGCGTTCTGGTGGGCGATGGGCATCACGGGCCGCAGCACTCGTCCCCGCCATCGCCCTCCCGAGAGCCGCCGCCCGTCACCCGAGTGACCCGGAATCAGTCGGCGACGTGAGCCAGATCCGGGATGTGCGCGGCGGCGATGCGGGGCCTGGCCGGGGGCTGAAGAAGGAAGAGCCTCTTCCCCAGCCGCTCCATCTCGCCGCCACGCCCGCAGATGAGCCCAGCGCAGAAGTCCACCAACTGCCGGGCCACGTCGTCGGTCAACTCGGTGAGATCCATGAGCACCGGGTCACCCTTGCGGAAGAAGTGCCCGACGTGCAGCACCTCGTTGTAGTCCTTGGGGCAGAGCGTCCTAATCACAGGACAAGTCTGCCCACCCTCCCCCGCAGCGCAAGACCGCGTTCGGTCATTCGTCCAGCACACTGGTGTTCTGGCACGCGGTCAGCTGCCACCGCCCGTCCTCCTTCGCCATGACGAACAGCGGAGTCCCCACCTCCCGCCCGTCGGCCGACTCGTACACCTGGCGCACCTTGACGGCGGCAACGTCCGGACGGATGAACAACACGTGCTCCACCTCGAACGTGACCTTCGTGTCCTGCATCGCACCGGGAAGCACCCGCCGCGTGAAGTCCGCGATCGCATCACGCCCGAACAGCCGCTTCCCATGCCCTGTCGTCCAAATCGCGTCCTCCCGGAACAAACCGACGAACTCATCGGGAAGCTCATTGTTCTGCGAGTGTTCAACCGCGGCGACAACCACCTTGATCGCCTCGATCTCGTCCTGCCGCGACTGCGTGACACTGCCTGTTGCACTCATGAAGCTCACTCTCACCCCTCAAGCGCGCTTGAGGTCAAAACGAACAGCCCACCAGACGCCGACATCGCACTCGCCCCACACGACATGCCTGCGCCACAAACTCGATTCGATCAACACCGGTCACAGCCTCCATCCGCAACACGCCAACTCGACCGACCACGGCCCCGTGCCTAGGTCGGTGGGCAGGTGCGAGTGCGGTGCCAGGGGCGGAGTGTTGACGGGTTGCTCAGCTTGGTGATCAAGGGAGGGCCCGCTCCTCCGACGGCTGCGAGGCCGTGCGAGTCATTCTCGGATGGGGCGGGTGATATGCCAGGTGCCCGAGGGGGTAATCCAGACAAGCAGGCCCGGCCAGACCTGGGCGAGCCTCCAGCCGCGTGACTGACCCTTTTTCATCCGGCTGGACAGATGCCGATCACAGCATGATCGCGACGTTGGCGTCCGGCCAGTGAAGCGAAGAAGCCCCTGGTAGACGACTTGATCACCACAATCTCGACGTCCGAACCAGGGGCCCTGCGTGCTGTTCTACCGTGCTGCCGTCGATTTGTCGCGTTCAACGCTGAACTACCTGGCCGCCGTGATCCGGCGGCACCGCAAGGCGATCGGGTCACCCCGGCGGCTGCTCAACCCCGGTCGGCAGGCCCTGCTGGTACTGGCCCACCTGCGCAAAGGCGAGACCTTCACCCAGCTCGGGGCCGGATTCCAGGTGTCGACGAGCACGGCCTGGCTGCCTAATGACTTTGTCAAGCCGCTGCGGGCGTGTAGTCGGTGCTGTAGGGGTGTCGGGTGCGCAGGATGGCGTGCAGGACGTTGACGC